>NZ_JBQFYB010000001.1:0-1479451 GCF_056541275.1 Ruegeria sp. AI2 | reverse complement strand
CTCGATCTCGTCGCGCTGACGACCCAGCTCAGACCGGATCGAGCCAAAAAGCTCAGGATCGCGGTCCGACAAGGACTGGGTGAAAAATCCGGTGTCACGAAGATTGGCGTTCATTGGCGCTCCACATGGCTTGGTATAAATCTTGCGGATTTCCTATCGGAAACGCCACATTCGCAAAAGGCTTAAAGCGACGATTTGGCCTGCTGCGGCGTCAAGACTGGCCTATTGGGGAAAGGTATGTTTGTTTCGGAACCAAATGTGCAACACCGGAAACCACAAAACATGAAAAAGAGAATCGCCTTTCTCGCCAGTGAGGTCAAAGTGGCGCAAACAGCGCGTGACGTCCTGGTGGCCAAATATGGTAATGTGGCACCTCGGGACGCAGATGTAGTGGTTGCATTGGGCGGCGACGGCTTCATGTTGCACACTTTGTACAATGTGCAGCATCTCGATACTCCGGTCTACGGAATGAATCGCGGCACGATCGGCTTTCTGATGAATGAGTATCACGAAGACGATCTGATGGCGCGGCTGGAGGATGCCGAGGAAGAGGTTATCAACCCGTTGGCCATGCAGGCGATGGACCAATCTGGAAAACTGCACGAGGCACTGGCGATCAACGAAGTGTCATTGCTGCGCGCCGGTCCTCAGGCAGCAAGGCTCAAGATCAGCGTAGACGGCCGGGTGCGCATGGCCGAACTGGTCTGTGACGGGGCATTGCTTGCCACGCCTGCAGGATCGACCGCCTATAACTATTCCGCGCATGGGCCGATTGTTCCGATTGGCGCTGACGTTCTGGCCCTGACACCCATCGCAGCGTTTCGCCCACGGCGGTGGCGTGGTGCCTTGTTGCCGAAAATGGCGAAAGTCAGGTTCGATGTGGTCGAAGCTGACAAGCGCCCGGTCATCGTGGCCGCCGATTCCGTTTCTTTCCCGGATATCGATTGGGTTGAGATCAGGTCGGAACCAGCCATAGCGCACCGTATCCTTTTCGACCCCGGCCATGGGTTGGAAGAACGTCTAATATCCGAACAATTCACGTAAAACAGGCCATCCCCGAATTTTTCTCACGCCTGTGTGAAGCAGTTCACAGGAATTCCCCTAATGATTGGCTAATGTGAACTTGTCCGGAGAACACGCCAAGGTGGGAGTGAGTGGCCACCTGAACGGTGTTTTCGAATGGTTGCGCAGATTTTGCGCTGGCGAGGGTGGGTGGTGCTACGCTCGTCATCAGAAATCCGGGCTTATTTTAGCAGCTGGACCCCGGGCACAATGACCCGGGGTCTATTTTTTGTTACATGTGATCCCACAGCGGGAAACACATCTGTCCCACGCGAGCTTCTATCGCGGCGGCGGCATCCACGGCCAAATCCTCGCGCCAGCGCTGTGCCGCGATCTGTACATTGATAGGTTGAGGCCCTTTGGGAAGGTTGGCCAATCGTGACGGAACGCAGGCTGCAGGCAGTCCCAGAAAGTTCATCGCATAGGAATAGACAGCGCATCCCAAAACATCATGCACGCCTTCAGCGCCTTCGGTGTCCCGGTCAGGTTTGAAAAATGGCTGTGGCAGGAAAGGGGACAAAACCAGCGGGTAGTCCTGCATAAACAGGGACCATTCACGGGCATAATGGCTGCGCTTGGCCAGCATCCGAACCAATTCTGTTTCAACGATGGGTGGGAATTCCTGAAAGTAGACGTCAAAGATGTCGCGGATGGTTTTGGAACCAGCGGCTTCAATGTCCGATTTCATCAGGGTCAGCACTTCGCCCATCAAGGTCCGATACCCGATCCGACCACATTCAAAGACATCGGGTGGATCGACCTCTTCAACGTCGTACCCTGCATCGACCAGCGCATCGCGCGCAGTGTCGAGGGCTTTTTCGACCTCGGGGTGCAGCGCATAGCCGAAGGTGTTCTTGGTGAATGCCACCTTGATCGGCTGGTCAAAACGCTCGCCGCGCCAGGGCATTGGTACGTGGAACGGATCCCGCGCATCGGTGGCGATCAGGCTGGGCATGGACAGGTGCAGATCCGCAGTCGACCGGGTGATCAGGCCCTGAACCGACATTGATTGCGCCAGCAATCCGCGTTCGGCCTTCTGACTTGGGTTCCACGCGGGAACGCGCCCCAGCCCCGGTTTCACCGTAACCGCTCCGATAGCGGCTGCCGGAAAGCGCAGGCTGCCGCCAATATCGTTGCCATGGGCCAGCGCACCGAGACCTGCCATCACGGCGGCAGCAGCGCCACCGGATGATCCCCCGGGTGAAATGTGCCGTCCCCACGGGTTGAATGTGCGCCCATGCAGGGGGTTGTCGGTGTCGGCCCTGAAGGAAAA
Source organism: Ruegeria sp. AI2 (assembly GCF_056541275.1). Lineage (NCBI taxonomy): Bacteria > Pseudomonadati > Pseudomonadota > Alphaproteobacteria > Rhodobacterales > Roseobacteraceae > Ruegeria > Ruegeria sp. AI2. Next base: position 1,477,116 of record NZ_JBQFYB010000001.1, on the reverse strand, counting down.
CTCGGGCGTATTCGTTCGCCCGATCACAATGGCCCCCGCTTTTTGCAAGTTGCTGACCACCGGCGCGTCATCCGGAGCGATTACGTCCTTCAGCGCAATGACACCGTTGGTGGTGGCGTGGCCTTTCTGATCGACATTCACCTTGATTGTTACAGGAACACCATGCAGCGGGCCGGTCGGCTGACCACTCCGCCGTTCAGCATCTAGCGACTGCGCGCGTTCCAGGGCCTCGGTGCGCAAGTCTTCGACGACCGCGTTCAGCGCGGGGTTCACCGCGTCCATGCGATCAATCGAGGCCTGAACCGCCTCGGTCGCGCTCAGATCGCCGCGTCGGGTCAAGGTGGTCAGCTCTGTGGCGCTGAGACGCCAGATATCGGTATGTGTCATGGGCCCTCACTGTCTTACAGCGACAGTAGGGGCCCAGATTCAGGTTGCAAGGGCGGACATGACATGGGCGGCCTGTGCCACCCGATGGTTACTTGGCGTAACCAATTGTCTGCAACGCTTCCTTGATCTCATCAAGGATGGCAGGATCATCAATTGTTGCAGGCATTTTGTAGTCCTGACCGTCTGCAATCGACACCATCGTACCACGCAGGATCTTACCGGAACGGGTCTTGGGTAACCTGTCGACGACAACAGCCAGTTTGAAGGCGGCCACCGGCCCGATTTTCTCCCGAACCATTTTGACGACTTCCTGAACCACATCGCCATGATCCCGTGTGGCACCAGCATTCAGGCACAGGAAGCCAACCGGCATCTGCCCCTTCAGCTGGTCCGAAACACCAATCACCGCGCATTCTGCCACATCGGGGTGGGCGGCCAGCACTTCTTCCATCCCACCTGTCGACAAGCGATGGCCGGCAACGTTGATGACGTCATCGGTGCGCGCCATGATGTAGAGGTACCCGTCTTCGTCAATCATCCCGGCATCGCCGGTCTCGTAATATCCGGGGAAGTGTTCAAGATAAGATTTCTTGAATCGTGCTTCGGCATTCCACAGTGTTGGCAAGGTGCCTGGGGGCAGGGGCAGTTTGACCGCGATGGCACCCAGTTCACCGGCTTTCATCGGGTGACCGCCTTCATCCAGAATTTGCACATCATAACCCGGCATCGGTTTTGCGGGCGAGCCCAGCTTGACCGGAAGCTCTTCGATACCCAGCGGGTTCCCGGCAATGGCCCAGCCGGTTTCGGTTTGCCACCAATGGTCGATCACCGGAACCTTCAGCGCGTTTTGTGCCCAGATAATTGTGTCAGGGTCGGCGCGTTCGCCTGCCAGATAGAGGGCCTGTAGATGAGACAGATCGTATTTGCCGATCAATTCGCCTTTGGGGTCTTCTCGTTTGACGGCGCGGATGGCCGTAGGTGCGGTGAAGAAGCTTTTGACCTTATGTTCCGAGATCACGCGCCAGAAGGTGCCAGCATCTGGGGTGCCGACCGGCTTGCCCTCGAACACAATTGTGGTGTTTCCATGGATCAGGGGCGCGTAGCAGATATAGGAGTGCCCCACGACCCAGCCCACATCGGAGGCTGCCCAGAACACGTCGCCCGGATCGACGTTATAGACATTCTTCATCGTCCAGTTCAGTGCCACAAGGTGTCCGGCAGTGGGGCGCACGACCCCTTTGGGTGCACCCGTAGTGCCAGAGGTGTACAGGATATAAGCCGGGTCATTGCCATCAACCGGTACGCATTCAGCCGGTTCGACACCGTATTGGAAACCGTGCCAGTTGAAATCGCGCCCTTCAATCAACTGGGCGACCTCTTGTTCCCGCTGGAAGATCACACAAAAATCAGGTTTGTGGTTGGCCAGTTCGATCGCACCGTCAAGCAGGGGCTTATAGTGAACCACGCGACCGGGTTCCATCCCACAGGACGCGGCGATGATTGCTTTGGGTTTGGCGTCGTCGATGCGCACGGCCAGTTCGTTGCTGGCAAACCCGCCGAACACGACCGAATGCACGGCGCCGAGGCGGGCACAGGCCAGCATCGCCTCAAGCGCTTCGGGGATCATCGGCATGTAGATGATGACACGGTCGCCTTTCTCGACACCCTTTGCGCGCAGCGCGCCGGCCAGAGTGGCCACGCGGTTGCGAAGCTCGACATAGGATATCTCGCGCTTGGTGTGGGTGATGGGACTGTCATAGATGATGGCAGTTTGTTCACCGCGCCCGTTTTCCACATGACGGTCTACGGCATTCCAACAGGTATTGACCCGCGCGTCGCTGAACCATTCGTACAAGGGCGCATTGTCGTCGAACAGTGCTTTGCTGGGGGCCTTGACCCAATCGATCCCTTTTGCAGCGTTCATCCAGAACGCTTCGGGGTCGGTTTTCCAGCTGTCATAAACGTCCTGATACGCCATCTTGTCCTCCTCACAACGGCTTGGACATTGTGTTAGGTCGCTGAAAACATCCGGGCAAGCGTGACGCATGACGACGCGTCAGTTTATCGCAAAAAATTTGCAGATCAGCGGAATATGACTTGCAAATTTTTGCAAAATTACAGTTCTAGCAGAGTTTTTGCCGCTACAGTGGAAAGATTTGCAAAGTTGCAAACTTTCGTGTGCAAATTTTGCGCCCCTTCGGGAATCAGCTCAACCAGCCGTTTTGGCGTAACGTGGCAGCTTGTCCTGAAGGTTCAGCCAGGGCAGGTGGTCGGCGTGGAACACGTGAAACTGTGGCGGCAGGGTCTTCGGGTTGTCCAGCGTTGCGGTGTAAAGATGAATGTTCACCGTATCGCGCGCTGTGCGATAGGCCATCTGGGTTCCGCATTTGCCGCAAAACAGACGTTCAACCCCTTCCGATGAGCGATAGACCTTTGGTGCCTGACCCAACCATCTGACCGCCTCATGCGGCAGCCCGAAAAAAGCCGTGACCGGCGCGGCGCAGTTTCGCCTGCAATCTGAACAGTGGCAATAACAGCTCCACGCGGCTTGGGCATCGCTTTCCCAATGCACGGCGTTGCAGTGGCAATGTCCTTTCATGCGCTTCCCCCCCCCTGTTGGCAGGGGCGCCAGCAAGGCTGCCCCCGGTTAACCGTAATGCGCCACGGGTGTTCCTGCAATCGCCGCCATGTTCAGCAGACCGCGCGCGGTGATGGATGGAGTAACAATATGGGCCTTGTTGCCCATGCCCATCAGGATCGGGCCAACTTCAATCCCGTCCGCCTTCATCTTCAGAATATTGCGTACGCCACTGGCAGCATCTGCGTGGGCGAATATCAGAACGTTGGCCGCCCCCTCCAATCGCGACGCTGGGAAGATACGCGCCCGCAGGTCTGCATCCAAAGCCGCATCCAGATTCATTTCGCCTTCGTAGACAAAATCGCGCGGCTGCCGATCAAGGATTTCCAGCGCCGCCCGCAGCCGTTTGCCTGATCCTTCAGCCTGATTGCCGAATTGCGACTGCGAACAGAAGGCAATCTTGGGCTCGATCCCGAACCGGCGAACATGTCGCGCGGCGCCAATGGTGGTTTCGGCCAATTCTTCCGGCGACGGCAATTGCCGGACATGCGTATCGGCAATGAACAGGGGGCCATCTTCCAGGATCATCAGGGACAACGCACCATGCGGGCGCAGTTTGCTGTCGTCCAACACCTGTTCGACATAGTTCAGGTGCCAGCGGAATTCACCAAATGTGCCGCAGATCATGCTGTCCGCTTCGCCACGATGCACCATGATCGCACCAATGGCCGTTGTGTTGGTGCGCATGATCGCCTTGGCCAGATCCGGCGTCACACCGCGGCGCTGCATGATTTGGTGGTAGGAAGTCCAGTAATCGTAATAGCGCGGGTCGTTCTCCGGGTTAACGATCTGACAGTCCTTGCCCGGACGAATGGTCAGCCCCAGCTTTTCACATCTGGTTTCGATCACATCGGGTCGCCCGATCAGAATTGGTGTTTCCGTCGTCTCTTCGAGAATGGCCTGCGCGGCCCTCAAAACCCTTTCATCTTCACCCTCGGCAAAAACGATGCGACGGGATGCGACGGCCGCGGCCTCGAACACAGGACGCATCAGAAGGGCTGATTTGAAGACCGACTGGTTGAGCTTTTCCTTATAGGCTTCAAGGTCCTCGATAGGGCGTTTTGCAACACCGCTTTCCATGGCGGCCTTGGCGACCGCCGAGGACACCACGCCCACAAGACGTGGGTCAAATGGTTTTGGGATCAGGTATTCGGGGCCAAAGGTCAGTTGCTCGCCCTTATAGGCAGCCGCCGCCTCGGCGCTTGTGGTCGCGCGCGCCATCTCAGCAATACCATCCACGCAGGCAATCTGCATCGCGTCGTTGATCTCGGTCGCGCCGACATCCAGAGCACCCCGGAAGATAAACGGAAAGCACAATACGTTGTTGACCTGATTGGGAAAATCGCTGCGCCCCGTGGCGATGATTGCGTCTGGTGCTACTGCACGCGCGTCCTCTGGCAGAATTTCCGGCGTCGGGTTGGCCAGGGCGAAGATGATCGGGCGGCTGGCCATTTTCCGGACCATATCAGGCTTCAGAACATTTGGGCCGCTGAGACCCAGAAACAGGTCGGTCCCACCGATCACATCGTCCAGCGTCCGAAAATCCGACTTCTGCTCGAACTGTGACTTGTGCGGGTTCATGTCCTCGGCCCGTCCTTCGTAGACAAGCCCGTGAATGTCGCACAGCCATATGTTTTCACGTTTCACGCCCAGCTTGACCAGCATGGTCAGGCACGCGATCCCGGCAGCCCCGCCGCCGGTCGACACGACTTTGATGTCCTCAAATGACTTTCCGGCCACATGCAGCGCATTCTTGGCCGCAGCCCCGACCACAATGGCGGTTCCATGCTGGTCGTCATGGAAAACCGGGATGTTCATACGCTCCCGGCAGAGCTTTTCGACGATGAAGCAATCGGGGGCCTTGATGTCTTCAAGGTTAATGGCGCCAAATGTTGGTTCAAGGGCACAGACGATATCCGCAAGCTTTTCGGGATCGGGTTGATCGACCTCGATATCAAAACAGTCAATACCTGCGAATTTCTTGAAAAGGACGGCCTTGCCTTCCATAACCGGCTTCGACGCGAGTGCTCCGATATTCCCCAGGCCAAGCACCGCGGTGCCGTTTGAAACCACAGCGACAAGATTGCCGCGCGCCGTGTAACGTTCCGCATTGGCTGCATCGGCCTTGATTTCAAGGCTCGCCTCGGCCACGCCGGGCGAATAGGCGCGGGCCAGATCGCGCCCGTTGGCCATCGGTTTGGTAGCCTTGATCTCAAGCTTTCCGGGTTTGGGAAATTCATGATATTCGAGCGCAGCTTGTCGCAGGCTGGGGGTGTCAGACATCGGCGATTCAGCTCCCATTGAGAATTTGATTTAGCCTTAAACTATTTATTTGGACTTGGCTACGCTACGTAACTCTGCCGTGATGTCGCAACCGTGAAACCGGATTGATATTGTCTGAGTTCATTTTCACCTTTTCACATTGTGACGACCAAGATCACTCTGGCAAGGCCGTTGTGACATTCAGAACTGATGACCCGGCTGGTAACGAACGAGAGACCAGTAGGTTGTATGTTGGTTGCAGCGGTGTTGGGCGGTTGTCGTCACCCAGATTTGGTCGAGTTCACAGTGCTGAACGGCGGAGTTTTAGCTGTGATTATTGAAATGCGCTTCTTCGTTATGGAAGAAATGCCGGGGATGTTCTTTTCGGTTGGCATTTTGACCTCTGTTCTGATCGGATGGCCAAAGTTGCAATTCGAAGAGAATACTAATGACCAAGACATCCGATCTGGCGAAAACGCACGCTGAAATTCGCCTGCCCACACAGGAAATTCGCGACGACATCCCCTTCTACACGAAGAAACTGGGGATGAAGATGGACATGATTTATCCCGCTGACGATCCGCGCGTCGCGGTGTTTTCGGGGCATGGCGTGCGGTTGCGCATTGAAAAAGACGCACCGGAAAGCCCAGGAACATTGCGTATTCTGACGGATGATCCGTCTGATTTCGCGGGTGGTGAACGCGTTCTGGTGGCCCCGAATGGCACCCGGATCGAAGTTGAAGAACGAAATCCGCCACTGGTGATGCCAGAGACCGTGCATTCCTTTGTCGTGCGCAGGCTCAAGGATCAGGCCCCCTGGATCATCGGTCGGGCCGGGATGCACTATCGCGATCTGGTGCCGGATCGGTTGGGTGGGTCGATTATTGCCAGCCATATCCGCATTCCCGATGGTGGGCCGGTTCCGGACATGGTGCATTTTCACAAGGTCGGGTTTCAGTTGATCTTTTGCATCCATGGCTGGGTGGATGTAGTCTATGAGGATCAGGGCGAGAAAATGCGTCTGACAGCGGGGGACTGCTTTATTCAACCTCCGGAAATCCGGCACCGCGTTCTCGAAGCTTCTGATAATGTTCAGGTCATCGAGATCGGAGTGCCGGCTGAGCATGTCACAGAGATCGACCATGACATGACACTTCCCACTCCGCACATCCGCCCGGACCGCGAATGGCAGGGGCAACGCTTTGTCTATAATCAGGCCAAGTGTGCCGAGTGGATGCCCTTCCGCCTGCCGGGGTACATCTGCCGCGACACCACGATTGCCGAGAACACCAAGGGTGTCGCTGGGGTGCAGGTTGTGCGCAAAGGATCGGGTGGTCCGGAATGGGCCAGCCATGACACCGACATTCACTTTACCTTTGTGATGGGTGGAGAGGTCACCCTGGAAGGAGAGGGGCGCGATCCCTACCGGCTGGAGCAAGGGGATGCTTTTGTCATCCCACCTGGGATGCGCACACGGTTGTCCGAGCCAACAGACAATATCGAATTGTTGGAAGTCACCTTACCCGGTACCTTCAACACAACGCTGGGTTAAGCGAAAAACATGGGTCAGGGGCTTCAAATTCCCCGCCTTAATACGTTAGCGTGCAAATTTCTGACCAGATGATCAAAAATGAGGATTCGCCATGTCGCTGAAAGACGCTGCCTTGTCTGTCCGGGAAAACGCCTACGCGCCATATTCGAACTTCAAAGTTGGCGCAGCGCTTCGGTCTTCTTCGGGTCATGTCTTTTCCGGGTGCAACGTCGAGAATGTGGCCTATCCCGAGGGGACCTGCGCGGAAGCAGGTGCAATTGCCGCAATGGTGGCCGCGGGCGAGCAGGAACTGACCGAGGTCTATGTGGTTGCCTCCAGCCCTCAGCCTGTGCCGCCTTGCGGCGGATGCCGTCAGAAGCTGGCCGAGTTTGGCAAGCGCGATGTAAAGGTTACTCTGGCAACCATCGATGGTGCGGAGTTTGAAACTACCATCGGAGATTTGCTGCCGGGTGCGTTCGACGCGTCGCACATGGAGGATGTCTGAACGCATGGACGCCCGTTCAATCATAGCCAAACTGCGCAGGCACGAAGTCCCAGGCCGCGACGAGCTTATCTGGTTCGCGCAAGGGTTGGCAGACGGCAGCGTCAGCGATGCGCAGGCCGGGGCGTTTGCCATGGCCGTCTGTATGGGCGGGCTGGGTCCTCAGGGGCGTGCGGACTTGACGATTGCGATGCGCGATAGCGGCGATGTTCTCGGTTGGGATGTGGACGGGCCGGTGATCGACAAGCACTCGACCGGTGGGGTCGGGGACTGCGTCAGCCTTGTGCTGGCTCCGGCGCTAGCGGAATGTGGTGCGTATGTGCCGATGATCTCGGGTCGGGGTTTGGGGCACACGGGTGGAACATTGGACAAGCTCGAGGCGATTCCGGGTGTCAGCACTCAGATCAGTCAGGATCGACTTGCGCAGATATTGCGCGAAACGGGTGCGGCTATCGTCGGCGCGACGGGCCAGATTGCACCGGCGGACAAGCGGCTTTATGCAGTTCGGGACGTGACGGCGACGGTCGAAAGTCTGGATCTGATCACAGCGTCGATCCTGTCCAAAAAGCTGGCGGCCAGCCCGGATGCGTTGGTTCTTGACGTCAAGGTCGGTAGCGGTGCCTTTATGAAAACAATTGAGGATGCCCGCAAGCTGGCCACAGCATTGACCGAGACTGCGAACGCGGCCGGGTGCCGGACTTCGGCGGTGATCACGGACATGAACCAGCCTTTGGCCCCGGCGCTGGGCAATGCACTGGAGGTCGCGGAAGTGATGAAGGTACTGACCGGTCCTGGCGCTTCGCCACTGGTGGACATTTCTGCCGAGTTGGGCGGCGTCCTGCTGGCCGATGCAGGCATGTGCATCTCGGTCGAGGAGGGGCGTGAGCAGATCGCCAAGATCATCCGTGACGGTCGCGCTGCCGAACGGTTTGGCCTTATGGTGGCAGCGGTTGGTGGTCCTGTGAAATTTGTCGATACCTGGACCCGTTTCCTACCTGAGGCGAGCGTTATTCAGGAGGTTCCTGCCCCCGAAGACGGTTACATCTCCGCCATCGACGGAGAGGCGCTGGGCCTTGCCGTGGTCGCGCTGGGTGGCGGCCGCCAGGTCGAAAGTGATGAGATCGATCCGGCAGTAGGAATATCCAACATCCTCAGGCTGGGGGATCGTGTTTCAAAAGGTTCACCCATTGCCGTGGTCCACGCTGCACGGGAAGACGCTGCACGGCGGGCAGCGGAAACTGTGCTGAGCGCGATGACAATCAGCGATACAGTTCCAAAGCTGCCCGATCTGATCCACGAAAGGATCAGCGTATGAGCCGAGCGTTTCTTGTCGTCATGGATTCCGTTGGAATAGGCGGGGCACCTGATGCAGACCGGTTTTTCAACGGTGATGTTCCGGATGCCGGGGCAAACACGCTGGCCCATATCGCCCAAGCCTGCGCGGAAGGCCGCGCAGTAGATGGGCGCACCGGCCCGTTGCACCTGCCCAACCTGGACGCGCTGGGTTTGGGCGCGGCTGTGCGGCTGGCGTCTGGAGACGCCACTCCGGGCCTCGATGCCGAACCTGCTGGACTATGGGGCTGCGCGCGTGAGCATTCGCCGGGTAAGGACACGCCCTCAGGCCACTGGGAACTGGCGGGCCTGCCGGTGCCTTGGGATTGGCATTACTTTCCAAACACGGTTCCGGCTTTTCCAGCGGAACTGAGCCGTGCGGCAGCCGAAGCTGCCGGGACCGAAGGCATTCTTGGAGACTGCCACGCGTCGGGGACAGCGATCATAGCCGAACTGGGTGCCGAACATATGCGCACCGGTTGGCCGATCTGCTACACATCCGCTGACAGTGTGTTTCAGATCGCGGCCCATGAGGAAAGCTTTGGGCTTGAGCGGTTGTTGGACATGTGCCGCGCGCTTGCTCCGCGATTGCACCAGATGAGAGTGGGGCGTGTCATCGCGCGCCCCTTTGTCGGAACGCCTGAGACGGGGTTCGAACGGACGACCAATCGCAAGGATTTCGCCATTCTGCCCCCGGCACCGGTGCTGACCAACTGGGTGCAGGATGCAGGGCGACGGGTTCATGCAGTGGGCAAGATCGGCGACATCTTCTCGATGCAGGGGATCGACACGCTGCGCAAAGGGTCGGATGCCCAGCTGATGCAGCACCTGTCTGATCTTGTGGACGAGGCGGAAGAGGGCAGTCTGACCTTCGCCAACTTTGTCGAATTTGACAGCCTTTATGGGCATCGCCGCGACATCAGCGGCTATGCCCGAGCGTTGGAATGGTTCGACCGCGAGATCGGGGATATTCTGAAGAAGCTGCACCCAGGCGATCTGTTGCTGTTAACAGCTGATCATGGCAATGACCCAAGCTGGACCGGAACAGATCACACCCGTGAACAGGTTCCGGTTCTGATTGCGGGACAGGGTGCCGGACAAATCGGGCAAGTAGATTTTACCGATATTGCAGCCAGCATTGCCCATCATCTGAACATTCCGGCGCAAGGGCCGGGAAGGAACTTTTTATGAGCGTTGCAGACCTGCCCAAAATTGAACTGCATCTTCACCACGAAGGCGCGGCACCTCCGGCCTTCATCCGCCAGCTTGCCCACGAAAAACGCGTTGACCTGAGCGGTATCTTCAAGCCAGACGGATCTTATGATTTTCGTGATTTCGCGCATTTCCTGAGCGTGTACGAAGCCGCTTGCGAAGTTCTGAAAACGCCCGAAGACTTCCGGCGGCTGACATTGGCCATTCTTGAGGAAAGCGCTGAAAATGGCGTGGCTTATTCCGAGACCTTCCTCAGCCCTGATTTTTGCGGCGGTGGCGACCTGCATGCGTGGCGGGATTATCTGAACGCTATTCAGGATGCGGCAGACGAAGCCGAGCGTAAATTCGATATCACCTTGCGCGGTGTCGTTACCTGTGTCCGCCATTTTGGTCCCGAACAAGCCAGGCGGAGTGCCCATTGTGCGGCCGAGACCGCCGGAAACTGGATCACCGGTTTCGGCATGGGCGGCAACGAAGCCATTGGCACGCAGGGCGACTTCAAATGGTCTTTCGATTGCGCCCGCGAAGCAGGGCTGCGCCTGACCACGCATGCAGGTGAGTTTGGTGGCCCTGACAGTGTGCGCGACGCTGTGCGCGATCTGGGGGTTGAGCGTATCGGGCACGGCGTCCGCGCCATCGAAGACTTTGATCTTGTTCGTGAACTGGTTGACCGGGAAATCACGCTTGAGGTGTGTCCGGGTTCGAATGTGGTTCTGGGTCTTTTCCCTGATTTTGCTGCCCACCCCATCGCGAAACTGCGCGATGCGGGCGTAAAGGTTACGATTTCCACCGACGATCCTCCGTTTTTTCACACGACCATGCGGCGGGAATATGAGATGTTGAACGCGGCGTTCGGCTGGGAGGCCGGGGATTTTGCGGCATTGAATGAGATGGCCCTGAACGCGGCCTTCTGTGATGATGACACCCGCGCGCGGGTCAAGAAAAGATTGGAGAACACATGAGCGAACACCTGACCGTCGTTGATCACCCGCTGGTGCAACACAAGCTGACGCTCATGCGGGACAAGGGCACCTCGACCGCCGGATTCCGGCAGTTGTTGCGTGAAATCACATTGCTGCTGGCCTACGAGGTCACGCGCGACATTCCCCTTACAACGCGCAATATCGAAACGCCGATGGAAGAAATGGACGCCCCCATACTGGCAGGTAAGAAAATGGCGCTGGTGTCAATCCTGCGCGCCGGAAACGGGATGCTGGACGGGGTGCTGGAACTTGTACCTTCAGCACGCGTCGGTTTCGTGGGGCTGTATCGCGACGAAGAAACGCTGAAACCCGTACAGTATTATTTCAAGGCTCCCGAAAGCCTGAAGGACCGTTTGGTCATTGCGGTGGATCCGATGCTGGCGACTGGTAACAGCTCGGCCGCGGCCATTGACCTGCTGAAACAGGCCGGGGCGACGGATATTCGCTTTCTGTGCCTGTTGGCGGCACCCGAAGGTGTCGCGCGGATGAAGGAAGCACACCCTGACGTTCGTATCGTCACGGCAGCGCTGGACCGCGAGTTGAACTCGAAAGGTTACATTATGCCCGGTCTGGGGGATGCCGGTGACCGGATGTTCGGAACCAAGTAACCCGGTTTATTCGCCGCAAATATTCTGTAGCCGGACCCAGTCACGGTCCGGCAGCACCTGTTCCAGTGCCCTTCCCGCCATCGGATCTGCTTCGATCAGGCCAAGAACGGTTTCGCCGGTCACATCACGGGCATAGGCGTAGGGGGTTGAGGGAAGCGCGCTTTGCGAGAACATCGCCAGCAAGTCGTCGTCAGAAATGGCCGGACGAGGCTGTGACAGGACCTGCTCGGTATATGTGTCGATAATCTCGGGCGTCAGCCCGCCGGTTGTCAGCAGCCTAAAGGCCGAGGTCGCGCCGGTTCTGTCCAGGAGATCATCCAGCGGGTCCCAATGCGCGGCCCGCGCCCGTTCCGCAATCACATAGCCCGCTGCAACGGCAGGATCTTCGTAATCTTCTACCAAAGCACGGCTTAACAGGACCGTGCCGCCAGGCAGGCTGAGGCTGTCCTGAACGCCTGCTGGCAGAATGATGATCTGCCGTACCCCCGTGCGCCGGGCCAATTGTTCCAGTGAATCCCGTGCATCCCGCGACGTACAGGCCTGGCCCGAGACGCGCTCGATCCGATGCAGGATCATATCGCCGATCTCTTGCCGCTTGACCTGGGGCACGACCGAGACAACGTGGTTTTGCAGCGCACCCGGCAGCCAGAACAGCAACAGGGCCAGCACGGCGGCCACGACGCCTCCGACACTCAGCCAGCGCAAACGCCCCGGGTGGGGGCGGGACCGATCAATAGCGCGCTGCAATCGGTCGATCGCTTCAAGCATCGTGGTTTCGGATTCGGCCAGCTCAAGCGTTTCATCCGGGTCACCGTCCGGGTTGAATATGGCCGGAAAGGAACCGGGGTTCTGGCGTTCAAGTGCCGCCAGCGACCAATGGGTCAGCGCCCTGTCATTGAAATCGGAAATGGTCAGGGTGGCTTCACCGATAGACACCACAACCTCGCGCCGCTGTTCATCGGGCGAGGGGCGCCACAGACCGGTGGCTTCGATCCGCTGGTACTGTTTCAGGGCCGTCATCTGGGTGGGTCTGCTCGAATTTGTTTTGCAGCAGCTTAGCATGGTGAAATCGCAGGGCGCAAACCTGTTGCGCAGTCATTGCGAATTGTGCTGGATACCCGAAAGGATCGAGACTGTCGGTCCACGATCACAATCAGGACACGACTTCATGCAGGCGCATTCCTCATCTTCTGCTGTGCTGGCTGCGGCCCTGATGGTCAGTGCGATGGCAATTATCGGCGTCATCGACAATGTTGTGATCCTTTTGGCTGAAACCGTCGGGCTGTGGCAGTTCCATCTGACCCGTGCGCTTTTGATGCTGCCGCTGATCGTCGGCCTGTCGTTTCTGGGGCTGGGCAGGTTGAGGCCCGTGCGGTGGGGCCCTGTCATCTTGCGCAGCGTTCTGATTACCATGGCAATGTTGTTCTATTTTGCATCTCTTGCCATGATGCCAATTGCACAGGCGCTGGCAGGGTTGTTCACCTCACCGATTTTCGTGCTGCTGATCTCCGCTCTGGTGCTCAGGCAACCAATAGGGCCGTGGCGCATACTGGCCGTACTGATTGGATTTACCGGCATCCTTCTGGTGCTTCAGCCAAACCCCGGCGATTTCGACCTGCGCACACTGGTGCCCGTGGCCGCGGGGTTTTTCTATGCCCTCAGTTCGATTCTCACGCGTACGCATTGTTCTCAGGAAAGCACTGTGGCCATGCTGGCCGTCATGGTCATTACGCTGGGTTTGGCAGGTGCGATGGGGCTCACGTTCCTGACAATCTCGCCGGTTGTTACGGCAGACGGTGCCGAGGGGTTTGTTACGCGTGGGTGGGTCTGGGATATGGGGCCTGCCATACCGTGGTTGGTTACTCAGGCTGTCGGTTCAACAATCGCGGTTTTCATGCTGATCAAGGCGTATCAGGTAGGCGAGCCGTCTTATGTGGCGGTGTTCGAGTATTCTGTCATGATCTTCGGCCCGCTCTTCGCATTTGTGGCCTTTGGGCAAACCATTGGCGTCTTTCAGATTTCGGGCATCCTTATGATTGCGGCAGCGGGTCTGTTGCTGGGGTGGCGCGCCAGTCGATCATCTGAACAGCAAAAAGTCGCCTGACGCAATTGGGTCGTATGCACGCCCAAGCCAGACCGTTTCGTTACTTCCGTATCCGGTGAAACGCCGTGGATTCGTTGGATCGACAAATGGCATTCGTTTCAGAAATGGCAAAAATGTCGGATGAGAGTCCTGGAGTGTCCACGAAAGCCATCGGCAATTACGCGGAATTGGTCAAAATTGGGCGCAAATATGTCTGAAATGTGACGGGCTGGATTTTTGGTGTTAGCTCATTGGCATAAATGTTTTGTGCCAAAAGGGGGTAAGGCACGTGTCCGAAGTAACAAGTATTTCTGTTTATCTGGATCAGCTGCCAGAAGTTGATCGAACCAACAAAAAACAGGCGGTAAATGCGCGCCGTGGCGGGTTTTTGCACGGCACCAAGATCGCCACGACTGCCGGGTGGAAGCCGGTCGAACGGATCACAGTGGGTGATCTGGTTAGAACCCTCGATCACGGGTTCAAAGAGGTACGGCGCATCTCGATAAGCGTTGTCGTCATTCCGGCCGATGAACGCCGGGTCGAGTTCCTGCCGGTCCTCGTGCCTGCCCGCGCCGTATATAACGGGCGACCTGTCTGGTTGATGCCCGAACAGGGCATGGCGCTGAACCTGTCCCGGATCAATGTCACGGCCGATGCGCCTTCGGTGGTGCCCGCGCGTTTGCTGAACGGTGCCGGTCGCCTGACGTCACAGGCACCGGGGTCGTCTTTTGAAGTGTTTTCCCTGTTTTTTGATGATGATCAGGTGATCTTTGTCGAAGGCGGATTGCAGGCTTATTGCCCGTCCGGTCGCTTCAATATGCGCGGCGCAACGACAGGAACACGGTATGAAGTCGCGACCGAAGAGGTCGCCTCCGACCTGATCCATTCTCTTATAAGCAGGGGCGATATGTCGGCTCTTGCCAACCCATTGGGTGCGCTGCCTGCACCCATTCCCCAGGAACCGATATTTCCGATCCGCCCGCCATTTGGGGTCAGGCGACCGGGTCGACCGGGACGCCCAAGCGCGCCGGTTCTGTTCCTGCGGCCCGAATGGCAGATCTAACCAAACACTGACAAGAACGATGCGGGCGCATGGTGACATGCGCCCGTATCATTGGATTAAGCGGCCTTTGCTTCGGGGTTGAAGCGACCGTAGAAGCTCTGACCTTTTTCTGCCATCTCGCGCAGCAGTGGCGGGCAGGCAAAGCGTTCACCGTATGTCTCGGCCAATTGATCACAACGCTCGGCCGCATAGGGTGTGCCGATGATGTCCAGCCAGCTGAACGGACCACCCGACCACGGGGCAAAGCCCCAGCCCAGAATTGCACCGACATCGCCCTCGCGGATGTCTTCCAGAACACCCTCTTCCAGTGCGCGGACGGCTTCCAGAACCTGAGCAAACATCAGACGTTCCTGCACTTCGATCAGGTCAGGCTGGTCATCGGCAAGCGGATACTTCTCTTGCAGGCCCTTCCAGTATTCGACGCGCTTGCCCTTCTCGTCATAGTCGAAGAAACCGGCATTTGCCTTGCGACCCAGACGGCCCTGTTCTTCCATCCAGAAGATCAGATCGTCCGAGGGGCTTTCCGGATAGGCATCGCCCATCGCCGCCTTTGTCGCGCGGGCGATCTTGGCACCCAGATCAATTGAGGTTTCGTCGGTCAGCTGGATCGGGCCGACCGGGAAACCCAATTGCCGCGCGGCGTTGTCGATCAAAATGGGGCTGACGCCTTCAGTGACCATGCGCGCACCTTCGTTGATGTATGGAATGATGCAGCGGTTTGCGTAGAAGAAACGCGCATCGTTGACCACGATCGGGGTCTTGCGGATCTGACGCACATAGTCCAGCGCCTTGGCCACTGCACGATCCCCGGTTTCCTTGCCCTTGATGATCTCGACCAGGAACATCTTTTCGACCGGTGAGAAGAAGTGGATGCCGATGAACTGGTCAGCCCGTACCGAGGCTTTGGCCAGATCGCTGATCGGCAAGGTCGAGGTATTCGACGCAAAGATACAGTCTTCGGGGATGATCGCCTCGACCTTCTTGGTCATCTCAGCCTTGACGCCCATGTCTTCAAAGACCGCTTCGATGATCAGATCGCAGCCTTTGAGGTTGTCCAGATCCGGCGTCGCTGTGATGCGACCCAGCATGGCCTCTTTTTTCTCAGCCGTGACCTTGCCGCGCTTCATGCCTTTGTCCAGGTAGGTCTCGGAATAGGCTTTGCCTTTGTCGGCAGCCTCCTGATCGCGGTCGATCAGAACCACTTCCATACCGGCCTGCGCCGATACCAGAGCGATACCAGCCCCCATCATGCCTGCGCCCAGAACGCCGATCTTCTTGACGGACTGATCCGGAACGCCTGCAGGACGCACGGCACCTTTTTCCAGTGCTTCCTTGTTCAGGAACAGCGATCGGATCATCGCACCAGACGACGGGTTCATCAGCACAGACGTGAACCAGCGCGCTTCGATTTTCAGCGCGGTGTCGAAATCGACCAGAGCGCCTTCGTAAACTGCGCTCAGCAGAGCCTTGGCTGCCGGGAAGGCCCCTTGGGTCTTGCCATTCACCATCGCCGACGCGCCAACGAAGTTCATGAAGCCTGCGGGATGATAGGGGGCGCCACCGGGCATTTTATAACCCTTCGCGTCCCAAGGCTTGACCAGATCGGCGTCCTTGGCGCTCAGAACCCACTCCTTGGCTGCTGCCATTGGATCGGCTGCGATTTCGTCGATATAGCCTGCGCCCTTGGCTTTCTTGACGTCCAGCATTTTGCCTTCCAGCAACAGCGGAGCCGCCGCAATGGCGCCAACTTTGCGGACCATACGGGTGGTGCCGCCCGCGCCAGGGAAGATGCCGACCATGATCTCGGGCAGGCCGTACTTTGCCTTTGGGTTTTCGGCAGCAAAGATACGATGGGTAGACAGGGGCAGTTCCATACCGATGCCCGCAGCGGTCCCGGGCAGAACGGTAGCAATCGGCTTGCCGCCTTTCTTGGTCTTGGGGTCCATACCCGCCAGTTCGATCTTGCGCAGCAGGGCGTGCATTTTCATCGTGCCCTCGAACAGACCCTTGGCCGGATTGTCGCCCGCCTGTTCTTTCATCACCGCCAGCAGGTTCAGGTCCATGCCGCCTGCAAATGACCCTTCTTTGCCCGAAGTAACAATGATGCCTTTCACCTCATCGTCGGCCAGCGCCTGATCGATGCAATCGCTCAATTCTGCCAGCCCGTCAAAGGACATCACGTTCATGGTCTTCCCGGGCACGTCCCAGGTGATCGTGGCGACGCCGTCTGCGTCTTTGCTCAGAGTGAAATCAGTCATTGTCATCTCCAATCTGGTCAGCCGTCAGCGGGCTGCCATCCTTGCGGGTGAAGGAGAATCCGTTCTCATCAACCTTCACCATCATGTCCATGTCGCTGTAATAGCCGGTCTCGGTCGGGGTCCGTGTGCCCACCACCAGAAAGGTCATGGGCGCATCGGTGTTGTTCACAAGGTGATGGCCGTTGGCCTCACCTGCGGGCCAGGCGGCGCAATCGCCGGGCTGCATCTCGTGCTCGCCATCATCATCTACCAGCGTGCACGAGCCGCTGAGGATTATGGCAAACTCGTCCTGTTTCATGTGGTAATGGCGCAGCGATGACAGGCCCTGCGGATCCAGCCGCACGATGTTGACCCCGTATTGGGTCAGCCCGCCCGCATCGCCCACGCGCTGCGCAAAGCGACCTGTGGTCGCTTCGGCCAGCTTGCCGGGATAGGCCGAGCCGCCCTGAAACGGGATCTGAGAAAGATCCAGCTTGGGCATCAGACACGCTCGATAATGGTTGCCGCACCCATGCCGGATGCAATGCAAAGCGTGGCCAGACCGGTTTCCTTGTCCTGACGCTCAAGTTCATCCAGCAGCGTGCCGATAATCATCGCACCCGTGGCACCCAGCGGGTGACCCATCGCGATCGAGCCACCGTTGACGTTGACCAGTGCGGGATCGACATCAAATGCCTGCTGGAACCGCAGCACGACCGAGGCGAAGGCTTCGTTCACTTCAAACAGGTCCAGATCGTTGATCTTCATGCCATTGTCGGCCAAAATCTTCTCGGTCACCGGAACCGGGCCAGTCAGCATGATGGTCGGATCAGTGCCAATCTTGGCGGTTGCTTTGATGCGGGCACGCGGCTTGAGGCCGTATTTCTCGCCAAATTCCTTGTTGCCGATCAGAACAGCAGCGGCTCCGTCCACGATGCCCGAGCTGTTGCCGGCATGGTGGATGTGGTTCACGCGCTCAAGATGGGGGTATTTCAGCATCGCAACCTTGTCGAAGCCAGGCATCTGTTCGCCCATCATAGCGAATGACGGGTTAAGCGCACCGAGGCTCTGCATGTCAGTGCCGGGGCGCATGTATTCGTCCCGGTCAAGAATGGTCAGGCCGTTCTGATCCTTGACGGTGATCACGGATTTCTCGAACCGGTTGTCGGCCCAGGCTTCCGCAGCACGTCTTTGCGATTCAACCGCCAGCGCATCCGCGTCATCACGGGTAAAGCCATACTCGGTCGCGATGATGTCGGCCGAGATTCCCTGAGGTACGAAATAGGTCTCCATCGCCAGCGAGGGGTCAACAGCGATTGCTGCACCGTCGCTGCCCATGGCCACGCGACCCATCATCTCGACACCGCCCGCAATATAGGCATCGCCTGCGCCGCCTTTCACCTGGTTTGCGGCCAGGTTCACGGCTTCCATGCCCGAGGCGCAGAAACGGTTGATCGCGAGACCCGGGATCGACTGGTCGAGGTCGGATGCCAGAATGGCCGAGCGCGCAAGACAGCCGCCTTGCTCCATCACTTGCGTGACGTTTCCCCAGATCACGTCTTCGACGGCGTGACCTTCCAGGTTGTTGCGCTCTTTCATCGCGTTCAGGGTCAGGGCGGACAGGCGCACCGAGGTTACCTCGTGCAGGCTGCCATCCTTGCGGCCCTTGCCGCGCGGCGTGCGCAGGGCGTCATAAATATAGGCTTCGGTCATGGGTCTTCTCCTCAAGCTCGATCCGACGGGTTGCCGGGCATCAGGTCATAGGGGTGTTTCCAGCCGGGCTGTTCGGACAAGCGGGTCAGCCAGGCGTCGATATGGGGCCAGTCGGCACGGTCAAAGCCAAATGGTTCAGGGTAATACAGATAACCACAGCAGCTAAGGTCGGCGTTGGTCACACCATCACCAACGATCCAGTCGCGACCATCCAGGTGGTTGTTCAGGATTTCATAAGCCGCCTTCAAACGTCCTTTATTGAATGCAATGACATCAGGGTTGCGGTGCTGCTCGGGTAGGAAATTGATCAGGAACCGCGTCAAACCTGCCATTGAGCTGAGTTTGTGATTGTCCCACAAAACCCAACGCAGAATATTGTAGTCTTCTTCCCGGTCCTTGCCACCGAACTTGCCGGACTTCTCCGTGACATAGGCCTGAATCGCACCGGATTGGCTGGTGTGAAAATCTCCATCGACCAGAACTGGTGCCTCACCCAACTCGTTTACGTCAGCACGATATTCCGGCGTACGGGTTACACCTTTGAAGAAATCGACAAAGACCGGTTCCCACTCCAAACCGGACATTTCCAGAGCCAAAGCAGCCTTGTAGCTGTTTCCACTTTCTCCGAAGCAATGAAGTTTGATGGTCATGTGCTCGCCCCTCCCAAGGCGCATGTTGCTAGGCCGGATTTGAGTATTTTTGAAAAGATGAAGGGCAGTAGGTAACGTTTCATCAACCATCTTCGTATTCAGTGGTCGTGCGGTACAGGCTGGAGAGCCGATGACCGCAAAAGGTGAAGTCGTTCCTGTCCTGATGGCGAGTGTGCCCTGTGGCAGGGACGCATCGCCGCTTCATCTTTTCACAAATACTCCCGCCGGAGGCGTCCGGCATTTAAATTAAAGTCGCCGTTGAGTTTTCTCCGCAGCTGTTCACCTCTTCCGTGCCTCAAGTTCGGAATTGAAGATGCGCAGGCGATGGGTCAGGTTCTCCTCATTTATCACGCTGTTGAAATTCTCGAACAAGAAAGACAGCGCCTCACCTTCGTCCAGACCGGCATCACGCGCGAACGCCTTGAGTTTGCGATACCCATCTTCAGTCATCGCAATCGGAAAGCGTCGGGTCAGGCGAAAACGTTTTGGCATTTGGTCTCCTCCGGTAAGCTGGGTCCGGGCGGTGTTGCCCGGACCCAGACTGAGATCAGAAGTTCGCCGCGTCCAGTGCCATTACCGTGTCCGCGCCGGTCTGGATTCGCGCCAGATGCATCGCTGTCGCGGGCAGGCGGCGGGCCATGTAGAAACGGCCGGTGGCAATCTTGGTCTCGTAGAATTCTTTGTCCGAGGCTCCACCATCCAGCGCTTCCTGAGCCGCTTTCGCCATTTGCGCCCACATCAGGCCCAGGCAAACATGGCCGAACATGTGCATAAAGTCATAGGAACCGGACAATGCGTTATTCGGGTTCTTCATGCCTTCCTGCATGAAATACATGCCAGCGGCCTGCAAATCCTTGGATGCGGCTTTCAGCGGTTCGATGAACGCCTTGTCGTATGCTTCGTTCTGGCCCGCGTTTTCCTTGCAGAAGGTTTTGACCATCTCGAAGAACGCCATGACGTGCTTGCCGCCATCCTGCGCCAGCTTGCGACCCACAAGGTCAAGCGCCTGAACGCCATTTGCACCTTCGTAGATCATCGCGATGCGGGCGTCGCGGGTATATTGCGACATGCCCCATTCTTCGATGTAGCCATGGCCACCATAGACCTGCTGCGCCTGAACGGTCATGTCGTAGCCTTCGTCGGTCAGAAACCCTTTGATGACCGGGGTCAGCAGCGAGATCAGCCCGTCCGCATCCTTGTCTCCCGCGCGGTGCGCCTTGTCGATCATGGTCGCGCCCCAAAGGATGAACGCGCGCGCGCCTTCGGTAAAGCTTTTCTGATCCATCAGGTTGCGACGGATATCAGGATGCACGATCAGAGGATCGGCCGGACCATCCGGGTTCTTGACACCGGTCACATCGCGACCCTGCAAACGGTCCTTGGCGTATTCCAGAGCATTCTGATAGGCCGCTTCGGCTTGCGACAGGCCTTGCATGCCCACCCCCAGACGCGCTTCGTTCATCATGGTGAACATGGCGCGCATGCCCTTGTGCTCTTCGCCCAGCAGCCAGCCGGTGGCTTCGTCATAGTTCATGACGCAGGTCGAGTTGCCGTGGATGCCCATTTTCTCTTCGATCTTGCCGACCGATACGCCGTTGCGCTCGCCCAGGCTGCCGTCTTCGTTCACAATGAACTTGGGCACAATGAACAGCGACACGCCTTTGATGCCCTCGGGGCCACCTGGGATCTTGGCCAGCACCAGGTGGACGATGTTGTTTGCCATGTCGTGGTCGCCAGCCGAGATAAAGATCTTCTGGCCGGAGATCTTGTAGCTGCCGTCACCCTGCGGTTCTGCCTTGGTGCGCATCAGGCCCAGATCGGTGCCACAATGCGGTTCGGTCAGGTTCATGGTGCCGGTCCATTCGCAGCTGACCATGTTGGGCAGGTACTTGTTCTTCTGCTCGTCTGTCCCGTGCGCCAGAATGGCCGAGGCCGCGCCGTGGGTCAGGCCCTGATACATGGTGAAAGCTTGGTTGGAGCCCGAGAACATCTCACCCACGGCTGTGCCGATCACGTAAGGCATGTTCTGGCCACCATACTCTTCCGGCATGTCGAGGCCAGTCCAGCCACCTTCCTTCATCTGCTCGAAGGCGTCCTTGAACCCGGTAGGGGTGTACACAATGCCGTTTTCCAACCGGCACCCTTCGGCGTCACCAACAACGTTCAAAGGATGCAGGACGTTGGTGGCAACCTTGCCTGCTTCTTCGAGAACTGCGCCGGTGAATTCGGCTTCCAGTTCGTCATAGCCGGGGATGTCCGACTGCGAGACTTTCAGAACATCGTGCAGAATGAACTGCATGTCTTTGGTTGGCGCGTTGTAAACGGGCATGTGAAGCTCCCTTAATTCATATGTCCGGAAGGCAGGGCGAGGTTACTCGGCCGCCTTCTTTTCCTGTTTCATCGAGGCGATGACTTTCTCGCCCCAGCGCAACTGCTCTTTCAGATCGTCGATGGCCTGCGTCAGCTCTTCGCGGCGCGATTCCATGTCAGCCAGACGCTCGCACGCGATTTCATAAGTGCGATTCATCTGGGTGACCTGTTGATCACCCACATGGTAGAGATCCAGCAGCTGTCGAATTTCCTCGAGGCTGAACCCGAATCTTTTTCCGCGCAGGATCAGCTTCAGCCGCGCCCGGTCACGTTTGGTGAACAGACGTTTTTGGCCTTCGCGGATCGGGAACAGTAGTTCCTTTGCCTCATAGAACCGCAAGGTGCGTGGTGTGACATCATAGGTCTCGCACATCTCGCGGATGGTCATCACATCTTCGGTCATTCGTCATACTCTCGTCACTGGCGTCATGAGACATGAGTTGCGCAGTTGGTGGGTGCTTTACAACATGTGAGTGACGTTTACGTAATCCAGACGCTGCGTCACTTTGAAGTTGACGTAACATCCGTGCACGTAAGGATCTTTCGGCGTAATTTTGTTACCGTTACGTCAACTGATTTTCGGCATGAATAAACGGGTGCCTTGAAGGGGATGCGCACCGGTTTTGACAGGTTCTGCCACCTGCAATTCTTAGTTATGAAATATCGGAAAAGGTTATTCCAGCGACTTGGCCGTTTGGTCGCGCAGGCTTTTGAGTTCGTCCATTGCCTCATCCAGCTGCTGTCGCTGCTGCTGAAGCTCACTCATCTGGCGGTCTGCCATTTCGACAAAGGTGGCCATCTGGGCCTCGTTTCCCTGATCTTCATAGATCAGTAGCCATTGGCGAATCTCTTCTAGAGGAAAACCAAACTTTCGGCCGCGCATGATCAGTTTCATCCGCGCGCATTCCCGGGCCCCGTAAAAGCGCGAACGCCCTTCGCGGTCCGGTTGCAAAAGCTCGATATATTCGTAGTAGCGCAGGGTGCGCGGCGTCACGTCAAACTCGGCGCACATTTCTTTGAATGACAAACGGTTGTTGGACATTCCCGGTCTCCTCGTCAGCAACCTAGGCGGTCCCGATCCCAAGCGCAACAGGTAGGCTTGCTCTTTACCGGAACACCGGCTCATAAAGGCGGTGCAGAGAACAGGACGCATACTTATGGTCGATAAGACAGTTTTAGCCCGCCAGTTTATCGAGGCGATCCCCCATGCGCGGGCATTGAACCTTACGCTCACGCAGATCGGCGAGGGTGAGGCAGAGATAACTCTGCCCTACAACAAAGACCTGATCGGGGATCCGCGTACAGGGGTGATTCATGGGGGAGCGATATCCACGATTCTGGACACCTGTTGTGGCGCTGCGGTGATGAGCCACCCATCGGCCCCCGGAGGAACCGCAACAATCGATCTGCGGATAGACTATATGCGCGCGGCGACGCCAGGTCAGACGATTACTGCACATGCCGTCTGTCACCATATCACGCGAAACGTTGCCTTCGTGCGGGCCACCGCAATGGACAACGACACGGACCTGCCGGTGGCGACAGCCTCAGGGTCCTTTACGGTCGAAGGGAAGTAATATGCCAAGACCTCGTCCCGAGCCGATGCAGGTGGTCAAGCAGCGCCGCGATGCAGCCCTGCGTGCGCTTGTCGACGGCGTACCGTATATACGTTTTCTGAACATCAGTTTTGACAGGCGCGGGGATGAGCTGACCGGCGTTTTGAATTTCGATGACAAGCTGATCGGCAATCCGTTTCTGCCTGCAATTCATGGCGGCGTGACCGCTGCTTTTTTGGAGGTGACAGCCGTTATCACGCTGAGCTGGGAACACATGTTCCCAAGTATTGAAAGCGGAGAGATCGATGCAGAGGCCATCGTGTCAGACGAAAGCATCCGGTTTCCCAAGACGATCGACTTTACCGTCGACTATCTGCGTTCGGGCTTGCCGCGAGACGCCTATGCGCGGGCATTTATCAGCCGGTCGGGGCGGCGTTACGCCTCGGTACGGGTTGAAGCCTGGCAGGACAATCATGCGAAACTGTTTGCGCAGGCCTCCGGGCATTTTCTGATGCCGCAACCGCCTCGGGGCAAGAGCTGACCATGCAGGACGCCTCGGCGCCCATCACGCATGGACGGGTGCTGAAGATCGCTGTGCCGATTGTCCTGTCGAACGCCACCGTTCCGATTCTGGGGGCAGTTGATACCGGCGTTGTCGGCCAGTTGGGGCAGGCAGCGCCTATTGGTGCGGTCGGGATCGGTGCAGTGATCCTGTCAACGATCTACTGGATCTTCGGTTTCTTGCGGATGGGAACCACCGGGATGGCGGCGCAGGCACGCGGGGCAGGCGACGCTGTTGAAACCCGGGCATTGCTGATGCGCGGCCTGATGCTTGGCGGCGCGGCTGGGCTGTTCTTTATCCTTACACAAGTGGCCGTGTTCGCGGGTGCGTTCGCTTTATCTCCGGCAAGCCCCGAGGTCGAAACGCTGGCCCACGCCTATCTTGAGATTCGAATTTGGGGCGCTCCTGCCACTATCGCGCTTTATGCGGTTACCGGATGGTTGATTGCGGTTGAACGCACGCGCGGGGTTTTTGTTCTTCAGGTCTGGATGAACGGATTGAACATCGTTCTGGATCTATGGTTCGTGCTTGGTCTCGGCTGGGGTGTCGAAGGGGTTGCCATTGCCACTTTGATTGCGGAATGGACAGGTCTGGCGCTGGGCTTTTGGCTGTGTCGGGATGGGTTCAAAGACGGAATCTGGCGCGACTGGGCTCGCATATTTGATGCCGCTCGGCTGCAACGGATGTTGCAGGTCAACGGCGATATCATGATCCGGTCGGTTTTGCTGACCGGATCCTTCACGACTTTTCTTTTCGTCGGTTCGGATCTGGGTGATGTCAATCTGGCGGCCAATCAGGTCTTGCTTCAGTTTCTAGAAGTCACAGCTTTCGCGCTGGACGGGTTCGCCTTTTCCGCCGAGGCTTTGGTCGGAAGCGCGGTGGGTGCCAGAGACAGGTATCAGGTGCGCCGCGCGTCTGTCATGACCTCGCAATGGGGTGTCGGGGGTGCCCTGTTACTGGGTGCGGTATTCTTTATCGCCGGACCGGCGTTGATCGACGTCATGTCGACCTCACCGCAGGTGCGTGAGGCGGGGCGTGAGTTTCTCGTATGGGCCGCGTTGGCACCCGTTATCGGCGTGGCAAGCTGGATGTTTGACGGCATCTACATAGGTGCTACATGGACCCGGGCCATGCGCAGCGCGATGCTCCAATCGGTCGCTATCTATCTGGTTGCGCTGTTTATTCTGGTGCCAAGTTTCGGAAATCACGGCCTGTGGGCCGCGTTGATGGTGCTTAATATCGCGCGCGGCGTGACTTTAGGATGGCGCTATCCCAAGCTCGAGGCGCAGGTGGCCTAGAGCAGCGCAAGAAGGTTTTCCGGTGGACGCCCGATGGCGGCCTTATCCCCCGCTATGGCAAGCGGACGCTCAATCAGGATCGGGTTTTCGGCCATGGCCCGGATCAGGGCGTCGTCTGGCGAAGCCTTTGTCAGCCCCAGTTCCTTGAACCGGGATTCTCCGGTACGCATCATCTCAACGGGCGAAAGCCCCAATGCGGATTGTGCCGCTCGCAGCTCATCGATTGATGGTGCATCCTCAAGATATTTGCGCACCGTGACCCGTGCGCCATTCTCTTCCAGCAACTCAAGACCGGCGCGGGATTTTGAACAGCGCGGGTTGTGCCAATATTCGATCATAGCCAGTCCTCTCGTTTGCTGCCGACGGCTTGGGCTACATTCTCAAAGCCGTCGCGGGCCAGCAGTTCATCCAGCCCGTTCGCAATGTCAGCCGCCAGAGAAATGCCGCCATACACCATCGCCGTATAGAACTGCACAGCAGATGCCCCGGCGCAGATCTTAGCATAGGCCTGTTCCGCATTGCTGATGCCACCCACGCCGATCAGGGGAATGTCACCTCCGGTCAACTGGCTGAGCCGTGCCAGAACACGTGTTGATTTCTCGAACAGCGGTGCGCCGGACAGCCCACCGGTTTCACCTTTGTGCGAGCTGCGCAACCCGTCACGCGACAGGGTGGTGTTGGTGGCGATCACGGCATCCACACGGGTCTCGCGCGCAACATCGGCAATGTCCTGCAACTCGGCATCGGTCAGGTCCGGCGCGATTTTCAGGAAGATGGGCAGTGGGCGAGGCAGCGCATCACGGGTTTCAATCACACCGTTCAAAAGCGCGCTTAGCGCCGCCTTGCCCTGCAAATCCCGCAGCTTTTCCGTATTCGGGGATGACACGTTGACCGTGGCAAAATCCAGATGCGCGGCACAATGCGCCAGCACCTTTACGAAATCACCCGCGCGATCCTCGCTGTCCTTGTTGGCGCCCAGATTCAGGCCGATCACCGCATTTTGGGGGCGATCAGCAAGCCGTTTTTTCATCACCTCCATGCCTTCGTTGTTAAAGCCAAAACGGTTGATCGCCGCTTTGTCCTCGGTCAGGCGAAACAGACGGGGTTTGGGGTTTCCCGGTTGCGGGCGCGGTGTGACGGCCCCGACTTCGATGAAACCGAACCCTGCGCGCGACAGCGGCGTCAGAACTTCTCCGTTCTTGTCGAAGCCCGCGGCCAATCCTACCGGGTTAGGCAGGTCCAACCCGGCAAGGCTTGTTTTCAGGCGCGGCGTTGTCACCGGCCCCGGCGCAGGCGCAAGCCCCGCCTTCAAAGCCCTGATCGACATCCCGTGGGCGGTTTCGGGGTCCATGCAGTGCAGGGCTGCAAGCCCGAATTTCTCGGTCAGTTTCATCCGAACGCTTTCCCGCTTTTGCTTGATCCGCACCGGATCAGGCGCGAGGTTTCTACCGCAGCCTGCCGATGGACCACCGCCGCCCGGTAGGCCGGATCAGTCACCATTTCAAGAAACGCATATGCAGTCGGATAGCGTGCGATAAAGACGGCATCCCATACCTCATCAGCCGGTCCGATCAGTGTCGTTTCAAAGACACCCCGCCATAGGATGCTTGCCCCGATACGGCCAATGATTGGAGCGGTTTCAGTCCCGTATTTCTGATAGGCCTGCGCCCCGGTCAACTCTGCGCCCGCCAATTCATGTGATTTGGGATACTGCGCCTCGGCGCGGAACTTCACCAGATTGAGCATTTCGATCGGCTGGTCACGGTCCAGGGCCTTGAACGCCTCGAACTGGCCGCGATCCGGATCGACATAAGATATCATGCCATGTCCTCGGGAAACTGATGTGCCGTGCCGACAAAAGGCAGGGGTCGCGCCCAGACAACGTCGCTTAACCTGATCTGACGATACAGATGTGGAAACAGGGCGTCTCCTCGCGACACTTCCCATTTCAGGTCATCGCCCATGGCATCGGCATCACAGGCCAACAGCGTAAGCCCTTCTACGCCCGCAAAATGCTTGGCAGCGGTTTCAGCAGCTTGTTCAGCGGTAGAAAAGTGAACAAACCCGTCTGACACGTCAATGGGTGCTCCGTATGTGGCGCCCAGACTTTGCAGTTCAGCCCATTCGACGGCTCGGAAAATCTTGTAGATCAGCATGATGACCTGATGCCCCGCACGGCGCTTGGAATCAAGCTGGATTTCTCCTTTGACTCTCGGTCGACATAAGCGCACGATCCCCGGCAATAATAACAGGGAGTTCCAAGATGTTGACCCGATTTTTAACTTCGGTCGCGGTGGTGGGCCTGACGGCGGGTGCCGCAGCAGCCGATTACAAGCTGACAATTCTGCACACCAACGATTTCCATTCGCGCTTTGAGCCGATCAACAAATACGACAGCGGTTGCGGTGAGGAAGACAATGCAGAAGGCAAGTGCTTTGGCGGATCGGCGCGCCTAGTAACGGCAGTTGCCGACGCGCGCGCACGGGCAGAAAATTCGATTCTGGTGGATGGAGGTGACCAGTTCCAGGGGTCCCTTTTCTATACCTATTACAAGGGCAAGGTCGCAGCCGAGTTCATGAACAAGCTGGGCTATAATGCCATGACCGTCGGCAACCACGAGTTTGATGACGGCCCCGAAGTGTTGCGGGGGTTCATCGACTCGGTCGACTTCCCGGTCCTGATGTCCAACGCCGATATTCACGACGAAGAGCTTTTGACGGACAGGATCAAGAAATCGACCGTTATCGAAGTAGGCGGCGAGAAGATCGGCTTGATCGGCCTGACCCCAATCGACACGGATGAGCTTGCCTCGCCCGGCCCCAATGTCACGTTTTCGGACCCGGTGCCAGCTGTGCAGGCCGAAGTCGATAAACTGACAGGTGAGGGTGTCAACAAGATCATCGTTCTCAGCCATTCCGGCTATGGCGTCGATCAGCGTGTCGCACAAGAGACGACTGGTGTTGACGTGATCGTCGGCGGGCATTCGAACACGTATCTTTCGAATGTGTCGGATAAGGCGGCAGGTCCGTACCCAACAGTGGTAAACGGCGTACAGATCGTTCAGGCCTATGCTTATGGCAAGTTTCTGGGCGAATTGAACGTCACTTTCGATGACGATGGCAAAGTGATCGAGGCAGCTGGCGAGCCTTTGATCATGGACAACGCAGTGACCGAGGATCAGGCCGCGCTGGACCGGATTGCGGAACTGGCGGTGCCTTTGGATGAAATCCGCAACAAGGTTGTTGCAAGCGCTGCAGAAGCCATTGAAGGGGATCGCTCAATTTGCCGCGTGCAGGAATGCCAGATGGGCAACCTGGTTGCCGATGCGATGCTGGCGCGTGTGGCGGATCAGGGCGTTCAGATCGCCATTGCCAATTCGGGTGGGTTGCGGGCTTCTATCGATCCCGGTGATGTGACCATGGGCGAGGTTCTGACGGTGTTGCCTTTCCAGAATACACTGTCGACCTTTGAAATCAGCGGACAGGGTGTCATTGATGCACTGGAGAATGGCGTAAGTCAGGTGGAAGAGGTGAAAGGCCGATTCCCGCAGGTCGCCGGTCTTAGCTTTACCTGGGACCCAAGCGTGGCACCGAACGAGGGGCGCGTCAGCGAGGTGATGATTGCCGAGGGTGACGGTTTTATTCCGATCGACCCGAACAAGACCTACCTGGTCGTCACCAACAACTACGTCCGCAACGGTGGTGACGGGTACAAGATGTTCGAAGGCGATGACAAGAACGCCTATGACTTCGGCCCGGACCTTGCGGATGTCACCGCGGAATACCTGGCGGAAAATGCGCCCTATCACCCCTATGTAGACGGGCGTATCAAAAAGAAGTAACTGGGTTCACGACAAAGACAAAAGCCGCATCACAGGGATGCGGCTTTTTTTTTTTTGGGGAACGGATCAGCTGAAATCATATTCCAGCCAGAGTTTCGGATCGAACCCGTCCAGCATCGGTTTGATGTGCTCAGCAACCCCGCGCCAGCCGCCGATAGACTTGGTCGAGATCTTGTTGCGCACCTGATCGATGCTTGCCGTACGTACCTGTTTGGTGTTTTTCTCGGGGTGCATCATCGTTTCGTTCCACTCCAAATCGCAGAACGCAGCAACCTGCTGGCTGTAGGTTTTCGGGTCGGCCACCAGTTCTTCGTAAGGTACCGTCAGAATACGATTTCCGAACACGGTATCCCAATGCGCCATATAACAACGATACATATTTGCCGAATGGGCGATGGCCTGCATATTCGAGGCATAGCGCATTCCGCCCGCAGGAAAACATCTGATCCATTTGGACAATCCAACATCACGCGGATCGCGCAGCATGTTGATAATCTTTGCCTTTGGGAAGGCAGACAGCAGGAATCCAATACGTTGATAATTGTGCGGCATCTTGTCGACAAAGGCGACAGAGTCGCCCGGAATGGGCGGCATCAATTCGAGGAATTCCCGCGCAAGCTCGGACGCTTTGGCAGCGTCATACTTCTGGCCTTTTTTCTCATACTCACGCGACAGATCGGCCCCCAAAGTCAGTTCGCCGCAACCGGAAATTCCGGGGGCTGAACTCAGCATCATCTCCATCAATGTCGTGCCCGAGCGGGGTTGACCCAGTACAAAGATCGGTGTTGGCCCTTCGGCAAAGCCAGACTCTGGTGCATCGGAATCGACAGGGAACAAGCTGGTGATCCGGAACAGTTTTTCCTCTTCATCCGCCGGGACATAGGGGTTGCCTTGGTGCTGAATTTCATTGGCCCGCGCATAATGCGGCATGGCGGCATTCAACCCGTCTAACTTTGAAATCAAATGCGCCTTGGCGAACTGGAGTTCCAGCTTATCATCTCCCTTTTCGGAGATGGCTTTATTAACGGCTTCCAGCAGCTCCGGAGCTTCTTCTGTGGTTTCAATTGCCGATAATTGCAGCAAAGCCGACATATGTTCGGGTTCGTTTTGAAGAACGCGCCTCAGTATTGCTTTGGACTCGTTCTTTTCACCCGTTTGGTGAAGGTTTACAGACTTAATAAGGGCAATCTTTGTGTTCTCGGGGTCCAACTCGTAGGCGCGGGCGACATCCCGCGAGTTTTCATCGTCAAAGCCGATATTGGCGTAAGCTCTGGCCCGTTTTGCAAGAAGGTCCACATTGTCTGGATCGCTCTCCAGCTTCTTGCTCGCATGTTCGATCATCATGCGCCAATTGGTGCCTTTGAGGTGAATTTCATCCAGCACGCGGTTCAATTCCTGGTTGTTGGGGAATTGCTCCAGCTTTTGTTCGGTATAGTCCAGGGCTTTGGGAATTTGCCCGGTCTGCATCAATGCATTCGCCAGGTTTTCGACAAACTGCAGGTCGTCCGGTTTCATCCGCGAGGCTTCAACAAAATGCGGAATTGATTTCTTGTATTGCTTCATCTCGGTCAAAACAAAGCCGGCGATGGCATGATAATCCGAGTCTTTTGGGAATTTCTTGACACCCAGCTGGGCCTTTTTCAAAGCTTGCGGCAGCTTGCCTGCTTCCAGAAGCGCCAGTGCTTTGCTCTTGAGGGATTGCGTTGTCTGGTATTCCATGTGACGCCGTGAGATCCTGTGCCTGTATCAAGAATGTATCGGTGGTTCATTACCCATGTGCGGACGGTTTGCAATAACTCTTCCCAACGACGCAATGGCGCAGCTGTTTTCAGCGCGCCCGGCAAATGCGCTACCTGTGGTGCCGAATTTCAATGTTTGTCCGACAAATCAGGTACATGTCGTGCGTAGCGGCGAAACAGGCCGCCATCTGGATGCGCTGCGCTGGGGATTTCTGCCACATTGGTACAAGACCGAAACGGCTGGGCCGTTGCTGATCAACGCCCGGGCCGAGACCCTGGCGGACAAGCCCGCCTTTCGCGATGCCTGCCGGACGCGCCGTTGTCTGATCATAGCGACTGGGTTCTATGAATGGACAAAAACGGAACAGGGAACGCGCCTGCCTTGGTATATCCACCGTCAGGACAAAGCTCCCATTGCCTTTGCCGGGGTCTGGCAGGACTGGGGCCCTGAAAGCGAACGGCAGGGCACCTGTGCTATCGTGACGACGGCTGCCAACAAATGGCTTGAGGTCATTCATCAGCGAATGCCCTTGATCGTAGAACCCAAAGACTGGCCATTGTGGTTGGGTGAAGCCGGAAAAGGGGCCGCACGGCTGATGCAGCCGGGGAACGAAGATGTGTTGACCTTCCACCGGGTCGGGCCTGCGGTGAACTCGAACCGGGCCAGCGGGCCTGAGCTGATCGAACCTTGTGACGCGTGACCTTTTCTTTGGAAACGCAGCAAGCTAGACCTTCGGCATGGCTCTGAAATTTCCTGACCTGACCCAACTTTACGCGCACGGCTATGATACCGTGATCGACGTTCGCAGCCCTGCCGAGTTTGCCGAAGATCATCTGCCGGGTGCAATAAACCTGCCTGTGCTGAACAACGAGGAACGCGCCCGGGTCGGAACCATTTATGTACAGGACAGCCCGTTTCTGGCGCGCAAGCTGGGCGCTGCTTTGGTGTTCCGCAATGCAGCCAATCACATCGAACACCACCTCAGCCATCATGACGGAGCGTGGCGCCCCTTGGTCTATTGCTGGCGCGGTGGACAGCGTTCCGGATCATTCACATGGATGTTGCAGCAAATTGGCTGGCGCGCCGAAGTGGTCGATGGCGGCTATCGTACCTACCGTCGATTGGTGAACGCTTATTTGTACGATGATCCCTTGCCACATCGGCTGATCGCGCTGGATGGCTACACGGGCACCGCAAAGACCGATCTTTTGGCTCTGTTGCAGGCACGAGGCGTACAGGTTCTGGACCTTGAAGCGCTGGCCAACCATCGCGGGTCCTTGCTGGGCGAAAGGCCGGGGGGGCAGCCCAGTCAGAAGGGGTTTGAATCTGCCCTGTCCGCTGCGCTGTGTTCAATGGATCCGGCACGTCCAGTCGTGGTCGAAGCGGAATCATCCAAAATTGGCAGCTTGATCCTGCCGCCCAGCCTTTGGAACGCGTTGTGCAAGGCTCCGCGCGTGAACATTACGGCTACAATTGAAGCCCGTTCTGCCTATCTGGTTCGGGCTTATGACGAGATTCTGTCTGACAGTGACCGATTGCGGGACCGGTTGTCACCGCTGCGGTTCCATCGCGGGCATGAGGTCGTGGACGGATGGCTGCGATTGATTGATGCGGGTCAAAAACAGGCGCTGACACGGGCCTTGATGGAACAGCATTATGATCCCGCATACACCAAATCCCGGCAATCCCGCCCGGTGCAGGTATTGGCCAGTCTTGATGTGGAAACTTTGGACAACACGGGGCTGAGCAACGCGGCCGCGCAAATTGAAAGCCTTCTGGATCAGCTTTGAAGGCGCAAACCCGGTGTGTCGGTAAGCTGGCCAATGATCATTGCCGGATATCCCACGTCCAGAAGATCTTGCAGAAGGGTTTCGGCGTCCTTCGCATTCACGGCGGCCAGCAAACCCCCGGCTGTTTGCGGATCAAAAAGCAGGGCCGCCTTGCCCCCGGACGGAAGATCGGGCGCAATCGCGTTGTTGTCGGCAAAAATCGTTGACCGGACCCCCTGATCCGTCAGCGCAAGCGCGCCGTCCATCACCTTTACCGCGTCCAGTTCAAGCGTAGCGCCGCAATGCGATGCGTCGCAGATGCCTTGCAGATGCCCGGCCAGACCAAACCCGGTCACGTCGGTCATCGCATGGGCGTTGGCCAAAATGCGGGCTGCATCGCCCTGGGGCTGTGTCATGTGTTTGTAGGCTGCCGCGACCCAGGCCCCTTCGGCAAGACCAGTCATTTCCGCCGCCATCAGAACACCGCTTCCCAAGGGTTTGGTCAGGATCAGGCGATCCCCCGGCTGACCACCCGCCAATGTAATCGGGGTAGCCTTGCACAGGCCAGTCAGCGTGAAACCGACAGTCATCTCATCGCCCATTGAGCTGTGCCCGCCCACGATTTCCGCGCCCGCAGCCCGCATGACGTCACTCGCGACTGACATGATTTCGGACATTGTGCGGCGTTGCAGGGCGGCAGACATGCGCGGCAGGATGATTGTTGCCGTGGCCGCCTGAGGTGCGGCCCCCATGGCCCAGATATCCCCCAAGGCGTGAACGGCAGCGATCCGCGTCATAAGTGCGGGATCGTTGGTGAAAGCCCGCAGGTGGTCAGACGTCATGACTTGCTGCGCCGCGCCTGTTTGCAAAAGCGCGGCATCGTCGCCGGGTAGGGCGGTGATGTCGGTACGAGTAGGGGCGGGGAGGGATTTCAGGGCGAGTTGCAATGCGTCGCGCCCGACCTTTGCTCCACATCCGCCGCACATGGGCTTTTCACCCAAAACCTCATCAAGCCCGGTTGCCCGGACGCGTGGCAGGGCGGGCGGTGTCATTTGCGGCAGGTCGCGAAACTTGTTCATAAAGGTCTGGTCGATATGGTTCTTCCATGTCCACATCAACGGGCCGCTGAACGATGTTCCCAAACGCTCGGCCAGTGCTGACTTGCCACCCAGTGAGATCAGTTTGAGATAATCTTTTTGCGGTGTGTATTTTCGCATCTGTCCCGCGCCGAGCGCTGCGCGAAGATTATCGTACAAAACCGGCGCTTCGCGCACCGCATAGACACCAGCCTTCGGTCTGGGGTTGTCCGTAAGATGGGCGCAATCCCCGGCGGTAAACACAGCCGGATCACTGGATTGCAGGTAGCCGTTCACTCGGATGTGTCCGTCCTGAAGGTCAAGCCCTGTGTTTGCGATCCAGTCATAGGCGCGGGCTCCGGCGGCGCCGGTCACGAAACTAGCCGGAATTGTGCGCCCGTCCTGTAGTTCCACGTGATCCTGCCCGATCCGGGTGATCACCGCGTTTTCAATCACCTCCACACCAAGGTCATGCATTGCAATCCGGATTGTTGCCGCCGCCTTGGGTTTGGTTGCAGTCAGGGCCGAGGCACTATCGATCAGGGTAATCTGTGCTGCCCGCCCCCTGGCCTTCAACGCATGTGCCATAGCCATGACCAGTTCGACACCCGCGACGCCGCCACCGATCACGGCGACCGAGGCCGGGCCTTGACCCTTTAGATACTCGGCCCATTTTGCTGCAAAGGGCCCCAACGGCTTGGCTGGCACTGCATGTTCCGCAAAGCCCGGCAAGGCGGGCATGTCCGACGTGATCCCCACATTGACCGAAGCCACGTCGAAGCCTACCGGAGGATGCCCAGGGACGTGCACTTCGTGTGTTTCGGTATCGATGCCATTGACCGTGCCCAAGATCACCCGCGCACCTGCGAAACGGGCCAATCTTACAAGATCGATATCCAGCTCCCACCGGTCGTAATGTCCGGCGACATATCCGGGTAACATCCCGGAATAGGGGGCGGTGGGGCCGGGGTTGATCAAGGTTACCCGCGCGCCGGGCAAAGGGCTCATTCCCCATTTGCGCAGCAGCAGGGCATGGGTGTGGCCGCCGCCAATTAAAACCAGATCACGGGTCAGGGGCAGCGGAGATGTGTGCATTTGTGTTAATTCGCGCTGTGGTCCGGAACATCCTCGACCTGCTCGACCGCGTGGGTGGCCCAAAGCTCATCCTCGCCAGCATCGGGCAGGTCGCTGGGCAGTTCATGACGATGAATGTGCCATTTTGCAATGAACAGGGCCGTGATCGGAGCCGTCAGGAATAAAAACAGCGTGATCAGAAGCTCGTGCAGCGACAGTTTGCCTTCCAGCAGAACGGAATGGGTGATCGAAGCCAGCAACACCCCACCCACGCCTAAAGTTGTCGCCTTGGTCGGCGCGTGAAGGCGGGACATTGGATCATTTAGCTTGATCATGCCGAAGGACCCGACAAACCCAAAGATACCCGAGACTATCAGGAAAACGGCAATCAGCAGCTCTGCAATGAATGTCATATCGCCCTCATTCGATGATGTTGCCGCGCAGCATGAAGCGCGCATATGCCACGGTCGAGACGAAACCCAGCATCGCGATGATCATGGCCGCTTCAAAGAAAATCTCGGTCCCTTTCGACAGGCCATAAAGGATCATCAGGGCAATCGTGTTGATGACCATTGTATCCAGAGCCAGAACCCGGGTTCCAACGCCGTCTGCGGTGATGATCCGCCACAGACACATCATGATCGCCGCGCCGAAACAGGCAAATGCAAAGTAGATTGCGTATTCGATCATTCGAAAATCTCCTTCAGGCGACGTTCATAGCGCTGCTTGATTTCGTCGCGCACCTGGTCTGGGTTCGGCGCGTCCAGGCAATGAACCAGCAGATTGTGCCCCTGTGCCGACAGGTCGCAACTGACGGTGCCGGGCGTCATCGTGATGGTCCCGGCCAGTACGGTTATGGCTTCGGGTGTCCGAAGCTCTAGCGGGATGCTAACCCAGTTGGGCCGCCGGTCTTCATTGCGTTTGAACAGAACGATCCGGGCCACCGTAATATTTGCAACGACAATATCCCATAGCACGACGATCATGTATTCGGCGACCATGGGCCAGTTGCGCAGCTTGGGCCGGTCGGGCCAGTAAGGTTGTGTGACAAAGGGAATGATGATCCCGAGGATCAGGCCAAAGACCAGAGAATTCAGTGACGGGCTGTTGGCCAGCAGAATCCAGACGATCGTTAACAGAATGGTCAGGTGTGGGTGCGGAAATATCCGGTGCAGCAGTTTCATCACTCGGCCCCTCCCAATACAGCAGAGATGTAGTTTTCAGGCGTAAACAGCTGCTCTGCGGTTTGGCTTGTATATTCCAGCGCTGGGCCCGCGAACAATGTCAGCAGGATCAGGCCGGCTACGGCGCCAAACACGGCAGTAAAGGCCAGACCGGGTTGTGGTTCAGGTGCGACCGGTGCGGGGGCAGCTTCATTTTCCGCTGGTTCAGCTATCGGAACAGCCTGAGTGTCGTAACTTTTCCAGAAAATCAAAGTTCCGGCTCGGGCCAAGCCAATTATTGTGACGAACGAGCTGATCAGAATCACGGCCCAGACCGTCGTGGCATCCGAAGCATCGCGCGAGGCGTCCAGCACAAGCAGCTTGCCTATGAAGCCGGACAAGGGCGGCATTCCCGCCATCGCAATCGCCCCCACGAAGAACAGTGCAGACACCAGCCCGCTTTGCGGCATGGGTGGCGTTGGTGCGATGGCCCCGCCGCGCCGCGCCATCACCAGATCGGCAACCAGGAACAGCAGGGCTGTCGCCAGCGTCGAATGGAAGACATAGTACAGCGCCGCAGCTGTCGCATCAGGCGTGAATTGCGAGATCGCAATCAACAGGGTGCCCATGGATGCAATCGCGCAGAACGCCACCATGCGGGCGATATGTTTTGACCCCAGAATGCCGATAGCCCCGACAGCCAATGTGACAAGTGCAGCAGGTTGCAACCACTCACCCACCAGACCTTCTGTCGCTACGACATCGGGGCCAAAGGCCAATGTGAACATCCGCAGAATCGAGTAAGCCCCGACCTTGGTCATGATTGCAAACAGGGCCGCGACGGGCATTGGCGCATTGGCATAGCTGGCAGGTAGCCAGAAATGCAGTGGCAGAACGGCGGCCTTGATGCAAAAGACCAGCAACAAAAGGACTGCGCCAACCCGCAACAATGCCGTATCCTCGGCCGGGATTTCTGCAACCCTTATGGCGATATCCGCCATGTTCAGTGTCCCGGTCACGCCATAGATCGTGCCCAACGCAAACAGGAACAAAGTCGATCCCAACAGGTTGTAGGCCACATATTGCACACCCGCCTTCAATCGCACCGCACCGCCACCATGGGTCATCAGGCCATAAGAGGCGATCAGCAGAACTTCGAAAAACACGAAAAGGTTAAAGGCATCTCCAGTCAGGAATGCGCCGCAGACACCCATAAGCTGAAAATGGAACAGGGCGTGGAAGTGTTTGCCCCTATCATCCCAGCCCGAAGCTATTGCATAGAGGACAATCGGTAAGGCCAGCAGCGCGGTTAGTAGAACCATCATGGCCGACATTCGATCCAGTACCATGACAATGCCAAACGGGGCGGGCCAGTTTCCAAGCTCGTAAACCTGAATATCTCCGCCCGAAGCCTGCGCCGTGATTGTCAGCGCAATCCCAAGCAAGGCCACAACACCGGCAACGGAAAAGATGCGCTGCAGATCCAGATGGTATCGCAGGACCATGATGCTAAACGGAGCCAGGATCGCGGGCAGGACGATCGGCGCAACGATCCAGTGGTTCATGCGTCTTCTCCTGCTGCGTCCACGCTGTCCTGCGCTGTCATGTCGATATGGTCATCCTTGGAGGACAGGTACGCGCTGAGCGAAATCATCACGATCACCGCGGTCATCCCAAAAGATATCACAATTGCGGTTAGCACCAGCGCCTGTGGCAAAGGGTCGGTATAAGCGACGTCCTTGTATTTGTTCAGAACCGGGGGGGCGTTCAGCGCAAGACGCCCGGTCGCGAACAGGAACACGTTGACTGCGTAAGTGATCAGCGACAGGCCCAGAATGACAGGGAACGTCCGGCGGCGCAGGATCAGGAATATTCCGGCAGCGGTCAAGATACCGACGGCAGAGGCTACGAGCGCTTCCATCAGGCCTGCTCCTTCTCTTGTTCTTTTTCCGGTGGAGAGTCCCGCAGGGGATTGATATCCATCGGGAATTCCTGTGCCATCCCGGGCTGCCATGCAAAGCGGGACAGGCTGTCGAGCGCCAGCATGACCGCCCCCAGAACCGCAAGGAACACGCCCGTGTCAAACAGCATGGCGGTGGCCCATTCGAATTCCTCAAGCGGGGGCCAGTGGAGATAGCCAAAATCACTGGTCAGGAAGGGGCGTTCATTGAACCAGGCCCCCAGACCCGTGGCCGCAGCGATCAGCACACCCCAGCCAATGGTGCCGTGGTAATAAAACCGCTGCCGCTCGATCGCCCAAGTATAGCCGCTGGCCATGTATTGCATCAGATAGGCGATGGCGACGATCAGCCCCGCGATAAATCCGCCGCCCGGCTGGTTGTGCCCACGGAAGAAAATATAAGCCCCGACCATCAGCGCAATCGGCATCATCACGCGGGTCGCCACAACCATCATCAGCGGGTGTGAATCACCGGACTGCGGCCAATGCGGTTTGCGATTCAGCAGGTAACTGCGGACATTGGTGCTTAGCACGGATTCCGTCAGCGCAAAGATAATCAGCGCGGCAATGCCCAGCACGATGATCTCTCCAAACGTATCAAAACCCCGGAAGTCGACCAGGATCACGTTGACCACATTGGTGCCGCCACCGCCCTTATAGGAATTGGCCAGATGGAATTCTGAAATCGTTGGAAATGCAAAATCGCGCATCATCATCGCGTAGACCAGCGCGCCGGTGCCAAGACCGGCAACGACGGAAATCGCGGCATCCCGCCATCGTCGCGCTGCGCTGCTGTCCCATGGCGTCTCGGTCGGCAGGAAGTTCAGCGACAGCAGCAACAAGATCATCGTTACCACTTCGACCGAGATTTGCGTCAGGGCAAGGTCCGGAGCGGAAAGATAGTTGAACGCGATGGAAACGATCAGGCCCACGACGCCGATCAACACCAGCGACAACAGGCGGTTCCGGTGGAACCACATGATACCAAGCGTTGCGCCCACCAGACAAAACCAGCCGATGATCGGAATGATCTGCGCTGGCAGCGGAACGCGGGTTTCCACGCCGATGGTTCCTGTCGAATAGGCGTAATAACCAAGGCCCACGGTGAAAGCGACGAAGATGATCGCATAGCGGCTAAGAACACCGTTATGCATCTCATCGGTTATCCAGCGGCTTAATCTGGTCAGCGCGTCGATGATAGCCTCAAAGATTACCTTGGCCTCGGGCCGGGGCAGGGCATTCCAGACCTGCTCGCCGCGTTTGTGCAGCGCCAGCAGGAAAAGGCCGCCCAATGTCGCAACAACCGACATGTAAAGTGCGGGCGTGAAGCCATGCCACAGTTTGAGCGAGTAATACGGCAGCTTCTCGCCGCCTATCACCGCGCTGGAAACCACGGCGATCAGGGGGCCAACGATCGCGGCGGAATTCAGGCCGATCAGGACGACCAGTACGACCAGCAGTGCGGGTGCCAACCACAGCCCGACAGGCGGGTCATGCGGATGGGTGGGATAGTCTTCTCGCTTGGGTCCAAGGAAAACATGGCTGACGAAGCGGAAAGAATAAGCGGCCGAGAACAGCGCTGCCAAAAGTGCCAGCCCCGGAACCAGATAATGTGAATGCAACCAGGTGGTATGCACAGTCTCTTCCAGCATCATCTCTTTCGACAAAAAGCCGTTCAGCGGCGGCAGACCCGCCATGGACAGGGCCGCGATGGTGCCGATGGTAAAGGTGATCGGCATCAGATGACGCAGACCACCCAGCCGTTTCAGGTTCCGCGTGCCGGTTTCGTGATCCACGATCCCGGCGGTCATGAACAGGGCGGCCTTGAAGGTCGCATGGTTGATGATGTGGAAAATGGCGGCCACGGCGGCAATTTTGGTGCCAAAGCCCAGCAGCATGGTGATCAGGCCCAGATGGGATACGGTCGAAAAGGCCAGCAGCGCCTTTAGATCATCCTTGAACAGCGCGATGACCGCACCCAGCAGCATGGTGATCAGGCCAGTCGTGGCCACGATGTAGAACCACGCATCTGTTCCTGCCAGAACAGGCCACATCCGCGCCATCAGGAACAGACCGGCTTTCACCATGGTGGCCGAGTGCAGATAGGCAGACACCGGCGTCGGCGCGGCCATGGCATGGGGCAGCCAGAAGTGAAACGGGAACTGTGCCGACTTGGTGAAGGCACCCAGCAGGATCAGGATCAACGCCGGCAGGTAGTAGGGGGACGCCTGGATCAGCTCCTTGTTCTGCAAAATGACACTCAGGTCATAGGATCCAACGATATTGCCGAGGATCAGCATCCCGGCGATCATCGCCAACCCGCCCGAGCCGGTGACGGCCAAAGCCATGCGCGCGCCCTGACGGCCATCGGGCAGGTGTTTCCAATAGCCGATCAGCAAGAATGAGCTGAGCGATGTAAGTTCCCAGAAAACAATCAAAAGTAGGATATTGTCGGACAGGACAATACCAACCATCGCCCCCTGAAACAGCAGCAGATAGGTATAGAACTGCCCCATCGGGTCTTCGCGCGACAGGTAGAACCGTGCGTAGAGGATGATGAGCAATCCAATGCCAAGGATCAGCAAGGCGAAAAGAAATCCCAGCCCGTCCAGCATGAAATTCGCGTTCAGGCCCAACCTCGGTATCCAGTCAAACCGGGCAGTCACGACGTCTCCGCGCATGACTGAAGGGATGTGGATCAACAGCCCCATCAGGGCCAGAAATGTGGTCAACCCGGCTGCGGATGCGGCGGCATTTCGGCCCGCGCGGATCAGCAGTGCGGGAAATACAGCACCAAGGAAGGGAAGGGCCGCAATAAGGAATAGGGACAAGTGCGATACTCCGGTCTGGGCGGTCAGGGTGAGGTCAATTTTGTAAGGATATTTTGCCGACTGTCCAGAGATGGCAACTTTTTTGCCGGGCTCCAACGGATCACCAAGGTTTGCCGGGCTCCAACGGATCACCAAGGCTTTGGCGGCGCTGCGCATTAATGACGCGATCTTGATCTGCGAGCTGTGTTTCACCGCGCAACTTGCTGTGTGGTTGTGCTAGAACCAGCATCAGCGAACAGGAGGCTGAGGCGTGGCCGAAAAAATGAACCGATCCCGACGGTGGCTATTGATTGGTGGCGGTGCCGCGATTGCTGCCGGGTTTGCGATCAGGCAATACAGACTGATCCCTGAAGATCACAGCGGTGGCCGGATCAGTGTGGCCGACGCCCATGAGCAGGCCGCGGACGGGCGCGTTCTGCTGGTTGATATCCGCACACCGCGCGAGTGGCGCGCCTCGGGAATAGGCAAGGGCGCGGTACCGCTGGACATGCGCCGCGAGGATTTCGTCGACGTTCTGACACAAATGACCGGCGGTGATCAGGCTGCGCCCGTGGCGCTGATCTGCGCCCGAGGGGTGCGGTCCGCGCGCCTCAGCAATCGTTTGATTGAAGCCGGATTCACAAATATCATCGACGTACCCGAGGGTATGTTGGGCTCGGCGGCCGGGCCGGGATGGGTAAGGACCGGTTTACCGGTCCGTAAATACAGTGAGGATGCAGGATGATCAGGGAAATCAGCCTGGCAGCAGTATTTGCCTTCACCGCGCAGTTGGCCTTGGCGGATTGTGCTGATCAGGGGGAAATTTGCGAAACCTCTTTGGGCGCGTATCATATCGAATTGCCCGATGCGGAAAACCCGCCATTGGTGGTGTTTCTGCACGGGTATGGCGGCAGTGGATCTGGCACGATGCGAAATCGCGGGATGGTCGAACCTCTGCTGGCGCGGGGGTATGCTGTGATGGCACCGGAAGGTTCGGACAGGCCCAACCGGGGCGGCAGAAAAAGCTGGAATTTTATTCCTGGATTTGGCGAACGGGATGAAACCGCCTTTCTGTCCGAAGTGGTTCAGGACGCGGAAAACCGGTTCGGAATCAATGCGGACCGGGTCATGCTGGGCGGGTTTTCAGCTGGTGGCTTTATGGTCAACTATCTCGCCTGCAAGGCGCCCGAGACATTTTCGGCATATGTTCCGGTGTCCGGAGGATTCTGGAGGCCACACCCGGAAACCTGCAAGGGTCCGATCCGGATGTTTCATACCCATGGCTGGACGGACAACGTGGTACCGCTTGAGGGGCGCGTACTGGGCGGTGGCCGGTTTCGGCAGGGCGATATCTATGCCGGGCTCGAAATCTGGCGCGAGGCAAATGGCTGCGTCGATCAC
Organism: Ruegeria sp. AI2; assembly: GCF_056541275.1. NCBI lineage: Bacteria > Pseudomonadati > Pseudomonadota > Alphaproteobacteria > Rhodobacterales > Roseobacteraceae > Ruegeria > Ruegeria sp. AI2. Next base: position 1,435,295 of record NZ_JBQFYB010000001.1, on the reverse strand, counting down.
AAACCGGCCGGCTTTAGCACAACGGGGAGTTTTATGCGCCGCCGCTGGACCACCTGTGCCAAAGGCAGCGCGCTGGAGTTTGCCTTGTTCCCGGGCGGTCATACAGTTCCAGCCGGTTGGGCTGATATGGTCGTGGATTGGTACGAAGGGCTTCCCGGCAGCTGATCACTCTGCCGGGGTCATGTTGATCTTGCCTTCAACCAGTTGCTTCAGCTCGGCTCGGTAACGGCGGGCCGACCGGGTGATGGCAGGTTCGCGGAAATCCTCGCGCATTCCGACCATCCGGCGTGCGGCACCGGCCGAAACACCGCTGAGTGCCGATAGCGGAATGGCAAGGGCGAGACTGATGGCAATCGGAGCCAGCCAGATCGAGACCAGCCCGGACAGGATACCAACACTCAAGGCTATGCCACTGACGGTTTCCAATGCGTGACACAGAAGCAGCGTGCGCAATCCGTAACTGCCACCGTCGCGTGCTTGCGGCGACCAGCCCCGCTGAATGCCAAGTGCTGTCCGGAAAACGGCGATCATCTGTTGCACCATTAGGATCGGCGCATACAGGATCGACAGAATGACCTCGGCCAGAAACGAGGTCAGGAACTTGAGGCCGCCTCCGAATTCGGAGTAGCGCACACCGCTTAGCGGCAAAGCCAGAACTCCCAGCACCTTGGGTGCCAGCAGCATTGCATACATCACAAGAATGATCAGAACGTGCCGGGTTTCCGACATTTCCGGCCATTGCGGGAACAGCGGATTATCGGGGCTGAAGTAATGCAGGACAGAGGCGTCTTTGCCCTGACCAATCAGTGCCCACATCAACAGCAGCGCAAACCACAACGGTGACATCAGGTATCCTACGGCACCGTGGAACATATGAAAACGCGAGACGGCCCGGAATCCAGTCGAGCCCAGCAGTTTCAGGTGTTGCAGGTTGCCCTGGCACCAACGCCGATCCCGCATCGCATGATCGATCAGTGTGGGGGGCGTTTCCTCGTAAGATCCCCGAATGCGCGGCAGGAACCGCACCGCCCATCCGGCACGGCGCAGCAATCCAGCCTCGACGAAATCATGGCTCATGATCAGCTTGTCCTGACCGTTGAACGCACGCAGCTTGGGCAGTCCGGCACTGGTGGCAAAAGCCTTGGTGCGGATTATGGCGTTGTGGCCCCAATAATTGCCCTCTTGCCCGCACCAGCGCGCCAACCCTTCGGCAAAGGCGATGCCATAGACCCCATTGGCGAATTGTTGCATCCGGGCAAAAACCGATTGCGCGCCGATCAGTTGCGGATAGCTCTGGATCAGCCCGGCACCGGGATCACGCGCCAAAGCATCGGTCAGCCGGTGTATGGCGCGACCGGTCATAAGGCTGTCCGCATCCAGAACCAGCATCGCGTCCCAGTCTGCGCCCCAACGAATGACCCAGTCGGCGATGTTACCCACCTTGCGGTCGGTGTTCTGCTCGCGGCGGCGGTAATACAACTCCAGCCCCGGGGCGAGCGTGGTGCGCAGGGCTTCGACGCTGGCTTGTTCCTGTGCCGCGATTTCAGGGTCGCGAGTGTCGGACAGGATGAACATGGCATAGTGATGCTGCCCACCGCGTGCCTGCAAATCTTCAAGCATGGTGCGGGCGTTGCCCAGCACGTTCCATGGCACTTCGTTGTATACCGGTGTCAAAAGGGCCACGCGCAGGGGCTGTGCTGTGCGCTTGCGCTGTGGGCGATCCTGTCGCGACAGCGAAACCATACCCAGCAGAACGGTGCAGACCGTGAACGAAATCCAGAAGAAGTTGAACGAGATAAGCGCCAACAGGATGCCCTCGATCAGATTGATTCCCTGGGCGCTGAACCAGTCGCTCATGATCCACAGCAGGCCCAATGTCGCCACCATCGCCGGTGAAAACGCAAGCGCGCGCCAAAATCCAGTCGCGCCCGTGTCTGTGCCCGACGGGGCATCGGCATCGTGGAACCCCACGCTGAAATTCTGCGCGGGCATCGCCAGAGGTGCTTCAGGCGGCATGATATGCAGATCGCGGTTCATATGGTCCATCGGTAAAGCCACACCTCAGAGGCGGACTGTTTGTCTTTCAGCAGTTGCGCGCGCAATTCGACATGATCGCGCCCATCAGGCTGGAACGAAAACGCCAGACGCAATCCACCCGTATCCGGGTTGCGTTGCAGAACACCGTCCGAGGTTTCGGCATGAGGGGAATCCACGAAGACACTGATCACCTCGATATCATCGAACAAATCGCTGCCTTCGAAATCGATGACGGCCAAACGCCCCTCACCGAAGGTGTTTTCGCCCATGGCGGTGTTGGTCACCCGTGGCATCGGAGTGCGCTGAGGCTCCTCACCCCAGATCAGACGATAGGACAGGTCAACCCGACTGCCTGCCGCATAGGGCTCTGCCGGACGCCAATAGGCGACGATGTTGTCATAGATTTCCTGATCGGCCGGTATCTCGACCAGCGTAACGGTGCCTTTGCCCCAGTCATCCCGAGGCTCGACCCACAGGCCCGGGCGTTTGTGATAATTCGCCTCAAGGTCGGCATAGTCCGAAAACTCGCGCTTGCGCTGCATCAGCCCGAAGCCGCGCGGGTTCTCGTCAACGAAAGACGATATTTGCAGGCGGGCCGGGTTTGCCAGCGGACGCCACAACACCTCGCCCGCGCCATTGCGGATCAACAGCCCGTCGCTGTCATGGACGGCCGGACGGAAATCGTCGAACCGGCTGTGGTTGGTCTGGTCGAACAGAAACATCGAGGTGCCCGGCGCGATACCTACATGAGGTAGGTCTTCGCGGGGAAACAGCGTGGCCTCGACGTCGATAATGCAATCCGCCCCCGCCGTGACATTGAAGCGATAGGCCCCAGTCACGCTGGGACTGTCCATCAGCGCATGTACGACCATATTCCGATGGCCGGGCTTGGGGCGCTCCAGCCAGAAACGGATGAACTCAGGAAATTCCTCGCCATCCGGGTCGCCTGTTTTCAGGGCGAGACCGCGTGCCGACAGACCGTAGACCTCGTCCAGACCAATAGCGCGGAAATAGCTGGCACCCTGCCAGACGCAGAACTCATCCGTCTTGCCGGGTCGGTGCATCTCGGTCCGCAGCCGCAGGCCTGAAAAGCCCAGAGTCTCGTCGATGGGCAATTGCGGCACATCTTCGGATTTGTCGAACATCCCCAGATCGAAATCGACTGGTGTTGTCATGCCATCTTCGACCGTTTCCACCTTGACGGTCCGGGGGAAATACAGGCCCGGTGTGAAGAAATCGACGTTGAATGGCGTTTCGGTTTCGTACCACAACGCCCGGTCCAGTCGAAAACGGATCGAGCGATATTGTTCGTAAGTCAGATCCTGCCATTCTTGGGGAACCATTTCGCGTTCCGCATAGGGGCGGCTGGCCAGTTCGCGGGCCAGTTCGATCACGTGGTCGCGGTCAAAGGGGACTGCGCCCCCGGTCGCATAGGCCGATGGGGCAAAGGCCAAGGCAGTCGTCGAGACTAGGAATGCGCGACGGGTGAAATTCATCTCTTCAATTTCCAGGGTTGAGACTTGAACCAAGCTGCCAGATAGGCCACGCCGATGATCATGGCAAAGCCAATTATGTTGGCGACAAAGACGGTGGCAACATCCCGCCCAGCTTGATCGAGGGCAACGCCGATAAGTCGTGCTGCTGCCATGGAAAATACAAACACCGCAAGGGATTGCTGACCGACTTTGGTGATGACCGTCAGCAGGAATTGCCAGACACGCGCGCCTATTCCGTGACCCGTCGCTATCAGGCGGTGACCATGTTCGCCTGCCGCGACCCAGCCCAGATAGGCCAGTGACAGAAAATGGACATATCGCAGCGCGCCAAACTCGGTCTTGTCGCGCAATTCGTCGGTCAGTGGCCAGATCCTTCGGATCGCAGCGCCCAACTCAGGCGCAGCGCTGTTAACCCAGAGGAAGACTTTCCAAGATCCAAACGGAGCTGACAGGATCAGGAACAAGGCAGCCGCCCAGACCAGAGATTTCGATACTGGTGGAGCGGGAATCCATCCGCGCATCAAGGCAAATCCGGTGAAGAACAGCAATTGCCAGCCAAACGGGTTGAAAAACCATTGCCGATCCGACCACGGCTCGGCCGGAAGGGCCAGCACGCCGGTCTGAGTAATGCACCAGATGGTCACAGATGCAGCCGCCATCAGCCAGAAACTGACACGGTACAGCGCGATGTAGAGCGGCATCAGCGCCAGTACCACCAGATACATCGGAAGGATGTCAAAGTAGTTCGGTACATAAGTCAGGGTAAAGATCCCCACCATCTGCGGGGCGGGATCATTGAAGAAATGCTGAAGGTTCAGGGACGAGACATAGGTTTTCCCGAACGCGCCGGTCAGGTCCAGCGCTGCCATTGTCATGGCGACAAAGAAGAACAGGGCAATATGGGCCCAATAAACCTGCCAGATGCGATACGTCACTCGGGCCGTGCCCATCCACCAGCCCTTGTGCAGGAACGCCCCGCCAAAGGCGATGGCCGAGGCCATGCCCGAACAGAACACGAAAATCTCGGTTGCGTCCGAATACCCAAAGCGCGCCGGGATCCAATTCGCCCAAGGATCATTGGGAATGTGGGCGATCAGGATGATGAACATCGCGATGCCGCGATAGAAATCCAGTCGCGGGTCACGCGTGCGGGCGGGGGCCGCAGCCGGGGCTGCGACGGGTGCAAAATCAGCAGCGGGCGATATGGTCGCCATACGGTCTCTGTCCTTCTTGGTCGTCTTGTTATTCGGCGGGGACGCTTTGCATGTCTCCGCCGTCGCGTGCCGCATCAATCAGGGCGCGGCGCGCGATGGCATAATTGTCTTCACCCCCGGCGCGCTTGGCGCGACGGTCATCCAGAATGCGTTCAACCGCATCAAGACGACCGGCCCGAAGCCCGGAATCGATGGTAATGCGTTCAAATACATCACGTTGCGCGTGACTGCCACCAGCCAGTTGCATTGAACCGCGCGCCGCCAACAGGTGATCAAATGCCGTGCCATAATGGCCGTCACCAAAGGCTTCAAGGCCCATGGCGGCCGCGACACCGGGATCGGCCATACGGCGGGTGGTGTCGTCATTGGCACGCGCTGCATCCTTGCTCATGCGGTTCAGCATTTTGGCTGTGGCGTCGACGCGATTGTCGCCTGTCAGTGCCAAAAGGTAATGCAGATCGGCGAAGATCAGGCAGCCGTCTTCGGTGCGCGCGGCACTCAGGTCAGCCAGTTCTTCCCAGCGATTTCCAACATTTACGCCTTCTAATTCAAGCCGCATCAGCAGCGAAGTGCCGTTCGAGATGTCGCGGTAATCGTCGGTTTTGTCCTTGCGGACGTGGTTGTCATACAGGTCCATCACCTGATCGACCTGACCCAGATCCAGATGCATCAGGGCCTTGTGCCACCAGACGTGATAGCGGAAGTTGTTGCAATGGGCCCAGGCCGCCTCGCGCCCGGCCAGCCAGTCAAGGCCCAGCTGCGCGTTGCCGGTCATCTCATGGACATGGGCCACCGCGTGCAGACCCCAGGCATCGTCGGACACCATCCAAAGCGCCTGACGTCCCGCGATTTCGGCCTTTTCGTAGGCTCCGGTTTCTTCCAGCGCGAAGGAATGGCAGCCCAGCAGATAGCCCCGACCGGGGTGATCGGGTTCATAAGCAGGCATCACCCGTTCGATCGAGCGGCGCATTCCATCCGGATCTCCCAGAACGAAACGGGTCGCATGGCTGAGTTTCATCGCCAACGTATCCCGCGGATGGTCGCGCAGGACCGCTTCGAACTTTTGCACCGCCTGTGTCAGTTGGCCCGCCAGATACAGCCCCAATGCATCGACAAACAGCCGCTCGCGCGTCGAGACGGGCTGCCGTTTCATCGCAGCATTGGCAGCCGCCAAAGCCTCGACTGCAACCGCCATCATTTCTCGTCGACCGAGAAGGGCCATGAATAGGCCTTTGACGGCATGGCCCAAAGCAAAATCGGGCTCAAGCTCCAACACTTTGCCCAGATGTTGGGGCGTAACCGCGGCATGTGCCATGAACCCAAGCAGAACACCATTCCAGGCTTCGACAGCTTCCGGCTGCGCCAAGGTGTTCATCTGTCCAAAAACGTCTTGTTTCATACTTGGGTCCAATCTGTATTGCGGTATTTGACACTGTTTGATGTAACAGAGTGTGCGAGAGCGGCGTATCAGTATCGACCCCGCTCTCGAATTGGTGAAATGTCGTGTGTGAAAAAGTCGAAAAAATCCGCCGATTCAAAGGCATGTTTCAGCAACTTGCCGCCTAGTTGTGCAAGTGTTTCAATCGTCGAACGGGTTTTCAGCGTTTAATACCCAGTCAGTGTCCGCCCCGCAGGTAGGTGGCGCGCTGCGATATGTTACAGGCGTACGTGACAGGTTCAGGGGATTCCCGATCAGGTTCACCACTCCGGGCTGGGCCTGCATCGAAATCTGCATTTTTCGTGCTGCTACCTGTTCCGTATCAAAAACCTGATCCAGCGTCTGGACCGGACCTACGGGCACTTTCACGGCTTCCAGGCCGGAAATCACGGATCGCGTATCCAGCCGTTGAACAGCGGGCCGTAGAATGGCGTTCAGCGCATCACGGTGTTCCAGTCGCGCCGGGTTGGTCGCGAATCTGGGGTCGTCGGCAAGTTCGGGTTGTCCCAGGAAACCGCACAGTTTTCTGAACTGGCCATCATTTCCAACCGCCAGAATGACATGCCCATCGGATGTCTCGTAAACGTCATAAGGCACGATGTTGGGGTGCCCGTTTCCGCGGCGTTGCGGAACGTTGCCAGAAGTCAGGTAATTGACGCCCTCGTTGATCAGCCATGCGATCTGAGAATCAACCAGTGCCAGATCGACCTGCTGGCCTTCACCGGTCAGGTCGCGGTGGCGCAGCGCGGCCAGAATGCCAACGCTTGCATACATTCCGCACATCACATCAGCGATGCCGACCCCCACTTTCATCGGCGCGCCTTCCGGGTCGCCGGTCAGGGACATGATCCCACCATAACCTTGCGCCATCAGGTCATAGCCGGGTTTGCTGGCGTTCGGCCCGGTTTGGCCGTAACCCGAAATCGAGCAGTAAACGAGGCTGGGGAATTCCTGCGACAGGGTGGCATAGTCAAGCCCGTATTTCGACAGACCGCCGGGTTTGAAATTCTCGATCAGAATATCCGCGTGTGAGGCCAGCCGTCGGATTTCCGCCTGACCTTTCTCAGTCGCGATATCCAGCGCCACGGATTTCTTGTTTCGGTTCGCTGACATGAAATAGGCGCTCAGGTCCGAGCGGTTGCCGTCGGCATCGGTGACATAGGGCGGACCCCATTGCCGCGTGTCGTCGCCCCCGGTGGCAGGGTTTTCGATCTTGATGACGCTTGCGCCCAGATCACCCAGCAACTGCGTGCAGGTCGGCCCGGCCAGAATACGGCTGAGGTCCAGAACCTTGACGCCCTTCAGCGGGCCCTCAGATGCGGCCATCGTATCCTCCACGGTCGATTTCAGCGGCGATGACGGTAAATGTCTCGGCCTTTACAGCAGCTTCAAGTGCTGCACGCAACTCTGCCCGGTTGCGGACAGTGTGGCCGTTCCCACCAAATGCACGGCCCATGGCCGCGAAGTCATGGTGGCCGAAATCCACGCCATTCTTACCCATCTGCCGCTGCCGCTGTTTCAACTCGATAAGGGCAAGGCTGGCATCTACGAAGACAAGAAAGATCGGATTGCCGCCCATTTCAGCCGCCGTCGACAATTCCCCGGCGACCATCAGAAACCCGGCATCACCCGAAAAGCTGATCACCGGGCGGTCGGGCTCGGCCAGTTTCAGACCAATGGCCATTGGGACAGCACAGCCCATGGTGCAGAGCGCCGAGGATTGGATCAGCCCACGTTCCTCGCTGCAGTCCCACATCTGGCTCAGCAGAATGCGATGCGCGCCGCTGTCGGCGGTTGCGAGTGTTTCGGGGGGCATGGTAGCCCGCGTTTCGGCGATGACCGCTGCGGGTCCCCAGTCCTCATCGGTGGGAAAGGCCTGTGCCAGTGCGGTTTTGACCTGCGCGGGCTCACCACCCGGCCACGTTGCGTGGGCAGGGTTTCCCTTGGCAATGGCCTCAAGCGTCTCGCCCGTGTCGGCCACCAGATTAAGACCCGCCTGATGCATGTAGTGGTCATTGATCACAGCGGATATGTCGATGACGCGCTTTTCTTCGGGGTCCCAGATTTCGCGCCAGCCGGGGCGCATTTCGATCGGGTCATACCCCAGACACAGCACCAGATCGGCGTGTTCGACCAATGGGACAAGGTGCTTGTCTGCCAAAGGCGACAGGCCCGCGCCGCCCAAACACAAAGGGTGATCTTCGGGAACAACACCCTTGGCCTTGTAGGTGGTCACAAATGGAATTCCGAAATGTTCCAAAAACGCCTGCACCACACTGCGCGAGTCGTCATAGAGGACATCGAGACCGATAATGGCGATGGGGCGCTCGGCCTCAGCCACCCAGCGCCTGGCTTTTTCCAGGCATTCGCCATTGGGGCTGACAGGCGCGACCTTGGCCAGACGGCGGCGTTTCACACCCGTCACCGGCGTATCGGCGACCGAGATCGGAACATCAATATGGACCGGGCCCGGTCGCGGTTGCGTGGCCAGTGACACCGCCTTGTCTGCGATGATATCCGCGCCATTGGCCGTCAGTGTAAACGTGCCCTTGGTGATGGAACGGTAAACCTGGCTGTGGTCCATAACCTGATGGGTATAGGTCAGTGCTTCGTCCGCATCGACGCAACCGGTCAGAACGATCATCGGAACACGGTCCTGCAACGCATTGGCCACCACATTGATGCCGTTCATCGCGCCCGGACCCAAAGTGGCGACCAGAATCGCAGGCGCGCCGTCGCGGTGATGCACGGCCTCGGCCATGAATCCGGCCGAGTTTTCGTGCTTTGTCAGATGAAAGGCAATGCCCGCCTTTTCAAGCGCATCCACCAGTGTCAGCACCTCACCACCCGGCATTCCAAAGGCGTGGCGGCACCCCGCTTCGTACAGGCGTTGGGCCAGAAGATCGGCGGCGCGCGGCGTGGGGTCCTGCATCAGTCATGCTCCGAGATAACCGTTTCGAAGCAGATTGCGGAGGACGCCACCAGACGCAAGGCGGATCACGTCAGTGTGACTATTTGACTGCGTCTTCAGCGACGGATTGAAAGGTTTTATCCAGTTCCGCGGCAATGTCCTGCAAGGCTTGCCCGCCTTCCGCCATGTAAGGGTCAAACACGAAACTGGGGGTCTTGTAAGACAGGGTTGCGGTTCCGTCCTCGTTCTCGGTGACATAGAAACGGATCGGTGCTTCGATCATCGCATTGGTAGAGGTTTCCAGCACCCTTACGGCGTAATCGTTGTTGAACGCGCCAATCACCATGTTACCCGGAATGGTGATCCCTCGTGCCGCAGCTGCCTTGGTGGGTCCAGCCTGCGTCACCACTATCAATCCGTTGTCCTTGATCGCAGCCTTGGTTGCATCGACCAGTTCCGAGTAGGTCTTATCCGCGGGAAACACGGTCCAACCGGTTGGGGCGTCCTGTGCCCAAACGGGTAAAGCGATCAGGCAGAGCAAGGGAATGAGGGCTTTCATTGTCACGTCTCCTGTATTGAGGTGCACCCTGTGTGCCAGACCTGACCGACCCGCGACATCACAAACCCGTGTTCATGTGCCCGTGCGTTACTTCCGCCGCATCTTCAACAGGTAGATATCCATGATCCAGCCATGTTCGGCGCGGGCTTTCGCCCGGGTCTCAAGGATATTCTGCGCAACCTCATCCAGCGGGCCACTGATCAGAACCTCTTCTTTCATACCCACATAGGCGCCCCACCAGATGTCATAATTTGCCAAATCAAGGGTTTGGAACGAGCATTCGCCGTCCAGCATCACAGCGACGTTCGAGGCCGCATCAGTCCAGCCTTCGTCCCGGATACGACGACCGGTTGTAACAACGTAGGGCGCGCCCAGATCATTGATCGGAATCGCATGGGCGGCGGTCAGCGCCTGCAAGGCGGTGATGCCGGGGATAACCTTGGTATTGGGTTGCGGATTCAACCGGGCAGCGATGCGCAGTGAGCTGTCATAGAGGGACGGATCCCCCCAAATCAGCAGCGCGACATGCTGCGCCTCTGGATGCGCGGCAATGGCCGCTTGCCAGCGCAGGGCGATGGCGTCGTGCCATTCATCGACACCGCGCAGGTAGCCATCGTCGGCCCGGCGCTGGGGAATATCGAAATAGGCGATCTGTGGCGGCGTTTCGGCGACACTCTCGATGATCGCTTCACGCAGCCCGGCCAGATCAGCCTTGTTTTCCCCTTTGCGCGGAATCAGGATCAAATCCGCCGCCCGGATCGCCTGCGCGCCTTGAAACGTTACATGATCCGGATTGCCGGTGCCGATGCCGATCAAGCTCAGATCAATCATCGTCGAACTCCGCCAGCGGACCATAAAGGATCAGCGCCGGTGCTTTGCCAATCTCGGTTTTCAGCTGCTCTGCCAGCGCGCCAATCGTGGCGCGTTGCAGCTTTTGGTCGGGGGTCGAGACGGATTCGGCCATAAGCGCCGAAGTATCCAACGGCAATCCTTGCGTGTGCAGGGCTTCGACCAGCAGGGGAAAGGTGCGCTTGCCCATAAAAACGACGGTCGTGGCCTGCGGATCAGCCAGCGCTTTCAGGTTCAGGTCGTCGGGCAATTCACCACTGACGTCATGGCCGGTCACGAACTGGACCCGCCGGGCCGTGAGCCTGCGCGTCAATGGAATGCCTGCGGCCGCTGCCGCTGCCACTGCTGAGGGGACGCCGGGAATGATCTCATAGGCGATTCCGGCTGCGCGCAGGGCGACAAGCTCTTCCTCTAGCCGTCCGAACATACCGCCGTCGCCGGATTTCAGGCGCACCACATGCTGACCGGACTGCGCGTAATCCACCAGCAACCGGCTGACATGGTCCTGCTTGGGGGACAGACGACCGGCCCGCTTTCCGACGCCAACCAGATCCGCATCGTCGCGCGCATGGCTCAGGATCGGGCCGCTGCTGAGATCGTCGAACAAGATCGCATCGGCCTTTTGCATCCGGTCCACCGCCTTGAGCGTCAGTAGTTCCGGATCGCCGGGGCCAGAGCCGATGAAAGAAACAAAGCCGCTCATGCCGACGCCTCCGCAATCAGGTGAAAGAACGTGCCAGTGACATTGCCACGCAGTGATCCGGTTTGCGGACCTTCTTCCCCTTCGGCGTCAAACACGCGTGCCAATGGGGCGTCCGGTTGATCCACGATCGAGGAATAGTGGAACTCGTGCCCGCGCAAGGCTGCGCCTTTGGCAAAGCCGGGCATGGGGGCCAACAACTCGGCCTTTCTGTAGCCAAGATTGAACTTGCGCTTCTGGTAGGATGTGACGAGGCCCAGCAAGCCGGCCATTTCATGTTGCACGCCGTCCTTGTCGATCAGCGCCTGACCAAGTGCCATGTAGCCGCCGCATTCTCCGTGCACCGGCTTTGTTTCCGCATGTTTTCGCAAACCACTCAGGAAGGTGGTGGCCGCTGCCAATGTTCCGGCGTGCAATTCGGGGTACCCGCCGGGCAGCCAGACCAGATCGGCATCCGCCGCCGGAGGTTCGTTCGCCAAGGGGGAAAAAGGCAAGATCTCGGCACCCGCATCGTGCCACCCCTGCAAAAGGTGGGGGTAGGTAAAGGAAAAGGCGGCATCACGGGCCAGCGCGATTCGCTGGGCGGGGGGGCGCGGCAGCGCGGCTGACGATGGCCCGCCGGGGCCTGAGGAAGCCGCCCGCTTGATTGCGTCAAGGTCCACATGTTCTCGCAAGAACGCGGCATAACCTACAATGGCGCTTTCCAGATCGGGATGTTCGACCGCCTGAATAAGTCCCAGATGCCGCTCGGGCAGGGTCAAATCACCACGCCGGGGCAGGACGCCCAGAACAGGCAGGCCCGCGCGCTCCATCCCCAGACGGGTCAGGCGTTCATGGCGGGGGCTGGCGCATCGGTTCAGGATCACTCCGGCAAAGGGCAGGTCAGGATTGTACATCCTGAACCCCAGCGCCGTTGCCGCCGCTGATTGTGCCTGCCCGCCCACATCCAACACAAGTACAACGGGCCAGCCCATGCGCAGGGCGGTCTCGGCGCTTGAACCGTGCCCAACTTCGCCGGGCTTTGCGACACCGTCGAACAAACCCATCGAGCCCTCGGCCACCACAATGTCAGCGCCTTCAGCCTGAGCGGAAATAGCGCTGAACAGGGGATCCGTCATTGCCCAGCTGTCCAAATTGAACGAAGCCCGCCCGGCAGCCGCCCGGTGAAAGGCGGGATCGATATAATCCGGCCCGCTTTTAAAGGGTTGCACGGTCAGGCCATCTTCGGCCAGCGCGCGCAAAAGGCCCAGCATGACCGTCGTCTTGCCGGTACCCGAAGAGGGTGCTGAAATCAGAATACCCGGAGGGTTAGTCATCACCGTGGCTCCAGCTTGACCAAGGGCTGTCGGCACTTTGCGGGCGATAGCGGCGGTCGTAATCTCTGGAATAAAGACAGCTTTCGTCAAAACCCTCACCGGCCAGCGCGGGGCCGACCATGATCAAAGCCGTGCGCGAGATGCTTTCGTCCAGCGACCCTTTCAGGGTTTCCAGCGTTGCGCGGATGATCTTTTCATCCGGCCAGCTTGCGCGATACACAACGGCCACCGGACAATCGGCGCCATAAGCCGGGGTAAGGTCTGCGATAACCTTGTCCAGATTGCCGATTGACAGATGAATAGCCAAAGTCGCGCCGGTACGGGCAAAATTCACCAGCGTTTCACCTTCGGGCATGGATGACGCGCGCCCCGGCGTCCGGGTCAGAACCACCGATTGCGCCAGTCCCGGCAGGGTCAGTTCGGTGCCCAGGGCCGCTGCGGCGGCGGCAAAGGATGGTACGCCAGGGGTCACACTGACCGGAATGCCCATTTCTTTCAGGCGGCGGATCTGTTCGCCCATCGCCGACCAGACTGACAAATCGCCCGAATGCAGCCGCGCCACATCCTGACCCGCTTTATGCGCGACTTCGATCTCGGCCATGATCTGGTCCAGATCCATGGGCGCAGTGTTGACGATTTTTGCGTCATTGGGGCAGTGGCTCAGAATCTCCTCGGGCACCAGTGATCCGGCATATAGGCACACAGGACACGAGGCGATGATGTCGCGCCCGCGCAATGTCAACAGGTCTGCAGCGCCCGGTCCGGCGCCGATGAAATGAACGGTCATGTTTGTCCTCCGATGGCGATGGCGCAGGTGGCCAGCCGGTCGTCCGAAATGTGTCTGGGTGAAAGCAGCCGCGCGCCGGACCCGGCGGCGGCAAGGGCGGATGCTTCGGCTACGCTGCCGGTGCCATAAGCGGCACGGCTGCGGTTAGAGCATGTCAGGGTGCGTTGTCCGGCCAAATCGGCAGCCGCCACGAAATGCAGCGGAAGGGCAAGGCTTTCCGCAAAGGCCGCCAGCGCAGAGTGGCCGCTTTTGTCGGCAACCGTCGCCAGAGCTTGGACATCATGGCTGGCCGCTGCCGCGTCATAGGCGGCGCGCAAACTGTCTGCCGTCGCGTCTGATGAAAAGCCCAAGCCTGCCACGATCATAAGGTCACGCTCCACTGCACGACCGGATAGGCAGCCTTCCAGCCGCGCCGCGGTCCGAGCGGTGCAGAATGTGCCAGTTCGATCCGCAACAGGTCTCCGCCCAGGTCTTGGTGCCATCGCGCCAACAGGGCTTCGCTTTCCAACGTTACCGCATTGGCGACCAACCGGGTGCCAGCGGGCAGGGCGTCGCGAAGCCACGCCAGCAGGCTGGGGCTGAGCCCACCGCCGATGAAAACCACGTCCGGCAGGGGCAAACCGGCCAGCGCTTCGGGCGCGGTACCGTGGACAACCTGTAACCGATCCTGCCCCAGCGCGTCGGCATTGCGACGAATGCGTTCGGCCCTGTCTGCGCGGGGTTCGATACTGGTGGCGGTCAGGGTCGGGTCACACATCAGCCATTCGATGCTGATCGAACCAGTGCCACCGCCGATATCCCACAGATGCTCGCCCCGCTGCGGGGCCAGTGCGGACAGGGTCAGTGCCCGGATCGGGCGTTTGGTGATCTGACCGTCGGTTTCAAAAAGATCATCTGGCTTGCCCGAGGCCTTGGACAGTCCCCGCCCTGTGCCGGTCACTTCCAACCCGACGCAGACGGGATGATCGAAGGTTCCCAGCAAAGCTTCGGTCAGGCTCACTGTCTGGACGCTTTCACGCGGGCCGCCGAGGGCCTGCATCACATGCAACGCGCTGTCGGCAAATCCGGTTTCGCTAAGATATGTCGCCAGTTCAGCAACTGCCTTGCCGTCACGCAATAGCGCAATGGCATGAAGTCCCGGGGCCAGATGCGGTCGCAATCGGGTCAAAGGCGCAGCGTGCAGGCCAAAGGTCAGCGTGCTTTCCAAAGGCCAGCCCAGCCGCGCAGCGGCCAGCGAAAATGTGGACTGGCCGGGCAGGGCGGTCCACTCGTTGGCATCGAAGTTACGCGCGATGACGGACCCCGCGCCAAACCAGAACGGATCACCTGACGCCAGAACCACCGTCTGCCGTCCGCGCAGGCCTTTCAGGATCGGCAATCCGTCCGAGAACGGCACCGGCCATTCGACGCGCTCAGCCTCGTTTTCCGGCAGCAGCGACAGGTGACGAGGCGGCCCCATGATCACTTCGGCCCGGTCCAGCACTTGACGGCTTGCAGGCGACAGGCCATCAAGCCCATCTTCGCCCAATCCCAGAACGGTCAGCCACGGAGATTCAGACATGCCCAACCTCCTGATTCTTGGCGGCACGACCGAGGCCAACGCTCTGGCCAAAGCTGTTGCGGAACAAGGGATTGCGGCTGTGTATTCTTATGCGGGACGGGTGGAAACCCCGCGTCCGCAGCCGTTGCCGGTGCGAGTTGGCGGGTTTGGCGGCCCGGAAGGTCTGGCCCACTACATCCGTGAAAACGCGATCACCCATGTCGTGGATGCGACCCATCCATTTGCGGCGCAGATGAGCCGGAACGCGATTGAGGCGTGTCACGCAACTCAGGTTCCACTGGCCGCCTTGACCCGCGCGGCGTGGAAGCCGCAACCCGGCGATGTCTGGCACCGCGTGCCCGATATCACTGCCGCCGTCGATGCGCTTGCAGGTGATCCGCAGCGTGTGTTCCTGGCTGTCGGGCGTTTGCATCTTGAAGACTTTGCAGCCCAGCCCCAGCATCACTACCTGCTGCGTCTGGTGGACGAGCCTGACAGCGTGCCTTTTCCTTTGGCGCAGGTTGTCGTAGCCCGGGGTCCTTTTGCAGAAGCCGATGACTGCGCATTGATGCAGCAACACAGGACGCAACTTGTGGTGTCCAAGAACGCGGGCGGCTTGGGTGCGCGCGCCAAGCTGGACGCAGCGCGGGCGCTGGGCCTGCCAGTGCTTATGATCGAGCGCCCTGTTCTGCCTAAGCGGACCGAGCTTTCGGCTGTCACACAGGTTCTGGACTGGGTGTCTCATCCCTGATCCTCGACCGGGGTGAAGCGTGGCGTATAGACGATCGGCGTGCCTTTGCGTTCGATGACTCGGGTGCGCGACGAACCGACAATAACCACGGTCTGCATATCCGCCATCTCGGGCGAGGCCTCGGCCAGAGTAGAAACCCGGATCACCTCATCCGCTCGTGACACGGCGCGCGCAAACAGGATCACCCGCTCGGGCTCGCATTCTTCGCGTAGGATTTC
This sequence comes from Ruegeria sp. AI2, assembly GCF_056541275.1. Classification (NCBI taxonomy): domain Bacteria; kingdom Pseudomonadati; phylum Pseudomonadota; class Alphaproteobacteria; order Rhodobacterales; family Roseobacteraceae; genus Ruegeria; species Ruegeria sp. AI2. Next base: position 1,419,479 of record NZ_JBQFYB010000001.1, on the reverse strand, counting down.
CAGTGTCTTTACAAAGCCTTCCGGGCGAGACTTCGAACGGGGATTATAGAATGCCATCGAAAAATCGGCCTGCGCAGCCAAGCGCAGGCGTTTTTCGATCAGTGCCCAAGGCTTTAGGTTGTCGCTAAGGTTGATGGCGCAGAAATCATGCCCCATCGGAGCGCCCGCGCGGGCAGATGCGGCCAGCATCGCGGTGATCCCCGGCAGCACATCTATCTGAATGTCACGCCATTCTGTTGGGCCATTCTCCAACGCTTCGAACACGGCTGCCGCCATTGCAAACACACCGGGATCGCCCGAGGACACAACAACCACCCGCCTGCCTTCGACGGCCATTTGCAGCGCGTGTTGCGAGCGGTCGATTTCAACCCGGTTATCACTGGCGTGCAGGGTCAGGCCGGGTCGGTCGGCCACGCGGGCCACATAAGGGATGTAGCCCACCACATCGGTGGCGTCGGCCAAAGCCGCTGTAACTTCGGGGGTGACCAGCGTCTCGTCCCCCGGACCAAGGCCTGCGATCTTGACCCAGCCGCTCATGGTCGGCGCCCCTGACCATGAACAACGATGATCGAGAAATATGGGGTGATCTTCTCGCAGGCCTCAGACAATTTTGTCACCGCCTGGTTCGGCATCTGCGCGTATTCGACAATCCATGCGCGGTCATACAGACCAGAGGTTTTCAGCGCGCGTTTCACCTTGTCGATGTTCCGCCCGATTTTCATCACGACCAAGGCATCTGTCTGCGCCATACGTTCAGCCAAAACCTCCTCGGGCAGAGTGCCGACCAGCACGGTCAGCACATCATCGCCCCATGTGATCGGATCGCCCGTGGCCGTCCACGCACCGGACATACCCGTGATGGCTGGCACAACCTCAACCGGAGCTTCGTCACGCAACCGATTGTAAAGATGCATGAACGAGCCGTAGAAAAACGGATCACCCTCGCACAGGACCACCACATCCTCGCCCTGTTCCGACAGCGTCTTCAGGTGTGCTGTGCACTCTTCATAAAACGCGGCCAGCAATTCATTATAACGCGGATCGGTGACCGGAATCTCGGTGGTCACAGGGTATTCCATCGGGAATTCAACCGCGCCTTCGGGGATCATCCCGTTGACGATTTTGCGGGCCTGACCGCTGCGACCCGGTTTGCGAAAGAATGCCACGTGCTTGGCGTTGCGCAGAAGGCGATCGGCCCGGACACTCATCAGATCCGGGTCACCGGGGCCAAGGCCCACGCCGTATATGGTACCCATTTTCATTCCGCCCGGCTTGCGATGGCGTTGATGGCTGCAACGGTGATGGCGCTGCCACCCAGACGGCCTTTGACAATGCAGGACGGAACGGGTTGCGCCTGCCACAACGCGTCTTTGGACTCCATCGCTCCGACAAATCCGACCGGGCAGCCGATGATCGCAGCAGGGCGCGGGCAATCGGGGTCTTCCAGCATGTTCAGCAAGTGAAACAGCGCGGTGGGCGCGTTTCCGATGGCGACCAGAGCACCTTCCAGATGCGGTCGCCAGAGTTCCAGCGCAGCGGCCGAACGGGTGTTGCTCATCTCGGCGGCCAGAGGGCGCACACGTTCGTCATGTAGGGTGCAGATCACCTGGTTGTCTGCAGGCAGACGGAAGCGGGTCACACCCTCGCTGACCATGCGCGCGTCACACAGGATCGCCGCGCCGTTTTCCAGCGCCGTGCGTGCGGTCTGCACAAATCCGGGTGAGAAATGTACAAACTCCTCCAGCCCGACCATGCCGGCGGCGTGGATCATCCGAACGGCGACCTGCTCTTCATCGGCATCAAAGCGGGTCAGATCAGCCTCGGACCGGATGGTGGCAAAGCTTTCCTTGTAGATCGCCGCGCCATCAGTTTCGTAAGTGTAGGGCATCAGGTGAAGTCCATGGTCATGAGTGTTTCGGGGGCGAGCCCGCGTTGGCAGGGCTCATCCCCTGCGCGGCCCTGTTTGACAAGATCAAATCGCCCGTTGTTTCCGACCACTGTGATGTCGGCCGGGCCCATATGGGCGCATCCTTTGGCGCAGCCCGAGACATGCAGGCGACCGGGAATACGCCGGGCCAATGCACGGGCGATGTCGCGGGTTTCCACTTGCGCTTGCGGGCAGAAAGGCGCGCCGGGGCAGGCGTCGGTTGTCATCATCGGATCGGCTCCGTCCGTGACAAAATCCGGGGCGGGTATCGCCGCCCCGCCTTCCAGCAGGATCAGTCGCCACGGGGTGACACGCAGGGCTGAAGCGTCGCTGGCTTCAATCAGTTCACAAAGCTTGCGCGCAGGCAGCGAGCCGAACGCCGCGCCATAGAGAGCACCCAGTTCACAGGGGCCGGGTTGCAGTTTTTCACCGACAGGACCGGGGGCAAATCCCTGCCATTCCTGTGGCAACGCGTGGGTGACCCGCGCCATGCGACGTGTCTCGGCCGTATAGGTCTGGGCAAACCATCGGGCCAGCGCGATCACGTGGTCAATGGCGTCATCCTCGGTCACACATCGCCCGGTTTTGCAGCCGTCGGCGCGCAGGATCAGACCGTCGGCACCCAGTTCCAGACGAATATCTGCGGAATCTGAGGCTAACAGGCGCTTCGGGCCTGTATCTATGGCAAAACCAAACTTAGCGGGCAGAGCAGGCAATTCGGCCAGTCGATCAATCAACTCCTGTGTCAGCCGCGCGGTCAAATCGCCCGCCTGATAGAGCGGTGTAACCAGAATATTGCGGCGTACTTCGATGCCGGGTTCCGCATCAAGCAAGTTCAGCGCCGCAAGTTCCACAAGCAACGGCTGGTGGTCGCGCTCATCCACGCCGCGCAGTTGCAGGTTGGCACGATTGGTCAGGTCGATGGTGCCATTGCCGAACCGTTCAGCCAGTTCGCACAAACCAATAGCCTGCCTGGCATTCAGTCGCGCCAGACGCGGACGGACCCGCACGACCAGCCCGTCGCCTGACATCATCGGACGATGCGCGCCGGGACACCATCCTTGAACGATAGGTGCACTCATCCCAAACCCTCCAAATCGGCCCGGATCGAATTCCGGCGTGTGTTCCAAAGCCCCGCTTCCAGCAGTGCACGGAACCTGTCTTGCATGGCCTGATGGGCCTTCGGGTTGGCCTCTTGCAGAAAGGCATCAACGGCCTCATTGCCCAATGTGGCTTCGTGGTAGAGATCAAACAGATGCGGAGCGACAGTGCCCGACAGATGTGCGAATGAGGCCATGTGATCCAGCGTCGCCGCGATCTCGGCGGCGCCGCGAAACCCATGGCGCTGCATCCCGGCAATCCAGCCGGGGTTGGCAGCGCGGGCATGAACGACGCGGCTGATTTCTTCCGGCAGAGTCCGGGCGCTCGGATTATCGGGGTTGGTGTTGTCCAGATGGTAAAGCTGAGCGGTGCCACCAGTGATGTTTTTGGCGGCGGCAAAACCGGCCTCATGCGTGGCATAATCGTTGGCCAGCAGCAGATCAGTTTCCGTCAGATCCTGGAGGTGAACAAAACTGTCGGCCTTGGCGACACGATCCGTGATCCCCGCTTTGTCCTGCGCGATGTGTTCACCTTCCAACGCGTACGAACTGGCCTCAAGCCATGCCTCCCCGGCTTGGGCGCGCGCATCGTCCGTATAGGTCTCGGACAGATGGGTCATGTTCAGGCCGTAACTGCCGGGTGCCGGGCCAAACACCCGCGCAGCCGGGGCGTGACCGGCATAGGGGTTCCAGTCAGTCGCTTCGTCACGCTCTGACAATGCCCGAACCGCCTGACCATAAAGGGCTGACAACGTGGGGAACACATCGCGAAACAAGCCCGAAACCCGCAGGGTGACGTCCAGGCGCGGGCGGCTCAGGTCGGTGATGGGCAGCACTTCGATACCCGAAACCCGCTCGGATCCCTTATCCCAAACCGGCTTTACACCCAGCAGGTGCAGGGCCATGGCGAATTCTTCGCCCGCCGTGCGCATGGTGGCCGATCCCCACAGATCGACAATCAGCCCTTTCGGGTAATCGCCTTCCTCCTGCAAGTGCCGCCGTACCAGTTCCTCGGCCAGTTTCACGCCTTGCGTGTAGGCAGCGCGGGTGGGCACGGACCGCGGGTCGGTGGTGAACAGGTTTCGCCCGGTCGGCAACACGTCAGAGCGGCCCCGATAGGGCGAGCCGGACGGGCCAGCCTCGATCCGCTTGCCAGCCAACGCATTGATCAGGGCCTTGCGTTCGGCATGGGCGGATGGGGCTGGGTCGAAACTGCCGGTCACATCCGGAACACGCCCATAGACGTGCAGCCCGTCGCCAAACTGGCTTTCTTTGATATCGCAGACAAAGCGGTCGATGCGCGTGATTGCTTCGGCGGTGCTGGTGGCCTGGTTCAGGCCCAGATCGTGCTCCAGCCCAATGGCTTGCGCCTCATCCCGGATATCTTCCTGCAACCGGTCACGGCGTCTGGGGTCAAGGCCGTCCGCGTTTGAGAACTCGTCCAGCAGGGCTTCCAGTCGCACCATCCGGTCAGGCGTTCCGCTTTCTTTCATGGGGGGCGGGATGTGGCCCAGGGTCACGGCGCCGATCCGGCGCTTGGCCTGCGCGGCCTCACCTGGGTCGTTGACGATGAACGGGTAGATCACCGGCAGGTCACGGATCAGCGCCTCGGGCCAGCAGTCTGCTGATAGGGCGACCGATTTGCCGGGCAGCCATTCCAGTGTGCCATGCGCACCGATATGGATCAGCGCGTCCGCGCCAAGACCTTTGCGCAGCCACAAATAGAAGGCCACATAGCTATGGCGCGGGGTACGCGAAAGGTCGTGATAGTCGCCATCACGCAGCTCGGGTGTTCCGCGCTCTGGTTGCAGTGCGACCAGCGCCTTGCCGCGTCGCAAAGCCGTGAAGTGAAACGCGTCATGAGCGAAAGTTGGGTCTTGCTCGGGATTGCCCCATACGGCGTGCAGATCGGTGCGCAGGGTCTGGGGCAATTCAGCGAGCGCACTCAGATAATCCTCAAGCGGCCACGATATCCGGGCGTCCAAGAGTGCGTCGGCAACCGGATCGCCAGCCGCGATGTCGTAGCCTTCACCGCAAAGATCAGACAGCATCGCCTCAGCCGAGGCCAGCGCGTCGAGACCAACCGCATGGGCCATTTGCCAGTCTTTGCCGGGATATGTGGACAGTACCAACGCAGGAACCTGATCTGCCTTGGGTTTGTCATTCAGGGCAAGCCAACCCGATACCCGGTCGATGATCGCCTCGATCCGGTCCGGCTCGGCCCGATGCGCAAAACGCGAGTATTCCAAATGCGGATCGCGCTTGCCCGGCTCTTTGAAAGAGGCAACGCCTGCCGATATTCGCCCGTCCACTTCGGGCAATACCACATGCATGGCGAGGTCGGCGGGTGACAGGCCGCGTTCGGCCTCGGCCCAGGCCTTGCGTCGCGAGGTGGCGAGAGCGACCTGAAACACCGGCACATCCGCTGCGTCCAGAGGTGACGTGCCGGACGCGCCCTTGCCCGAGAATGAAGTGGCGTTGATGATCGCCGACGGTCTCAAGGCAACGACCTGTTCCCTGAGCCAGTCGGCAGCGGCCGGAGCCTTGAGCGACGGGGCAAACAGACCCACCGCCTGAAGCCCGCGGGCGCGCAGGTTGCGGATCAGGGCCGCGACCGGGGCGGTGTCTGCGGATGTCAGATACGCGCGATAAAAGGTGACAAGGATGCGTTTCGTATCGTTCTGGAATGCGGAACCCACCGGGACGACACCCTGATCTGGACACCACGCACCGCATTCGGGCAGGGTTTTCGCGCCCATCACCGGCCCGGCATAAAGTCCTGCTGCCAACGCCATCTGGGCCAATGCGGCCTGCGCGGCGATTTCGCCGCCGATGTCACACAGATGTGCCAGCCGCCGCAGGGTCGAGAGGGGCAGGGTCGAATACTCATCCAACCGAGCGTCTTCGCGCCCATCCGCCGGTAAAACGGCCAGCGCGATGCCTTTGGCCTGCGCCAGTGCCAGAACCTGTTGCAGCCCGTAAGACCAATAGGGCACGCCACCTATCAGACGGATCAGGATGCCCTTTGCGCCCTCAAGTGTCTGTTCGACATAGGTATCGACGGACAGAGGGTGCTTCAGCGCCGCAAGATTGGCCAGCCGCATCGTGGGCATCCGCCCCTCAGGCCCGCCGCCGCGATGCCAGCCCGCCGCGAAAGCGCCCAGGTCACTGTCGGAAAAGGACAGCACAACCAGATCACCCGGGCTTTGGCCCAGATCGGTTGGGGTCTCGGTTTCCTCGAGCCCGTGACTTTCGCGAAAGACGACGTGCATGACTTACTCGGCAACCTCGGTCACACCCACGAGGATATCACGGATCTCGGCCTCTTTGATGTCGTCATGCTCGGCAATCACGACCAGGCGCGAGCGGCGCTCTTCACCGGGCTCCCATGGGCGGTCGTATTGGTGACGAACCCGCGCGCCGACAGCCTGAACCAGCAGGCGCATCGGTTTGCCAGCGACGGCGGCATAGCCTTTGACGCGCAGGATATTCAGCTCAGTCGCAAGACGTTCGATTCTGGCTACCAGTTCCGCAGGGTCGGTCTGTTCCGGCAACTCGACGATGATGCTCTCGAAATCGTCATGCTCATGATCGTGATGGCCATCGTGATGTGACGGGCGCGCGTCCATGTCATCTTCGGCGGCAGCCTCAAGGCCAATCACGACACGTACGTCGACGACACCCTCGGCGACTTCGACAACGGGAAGCGGCCGCGGTGCCTCGGCGGCGATGATCTGTTTGGCTTTCGCGACACCTTCGGGACCTGCCAGATCGGGCTTGGTCAGCAGGATGATATCCGCACACGAGATTTGATCTTCGAACACCTCGGACAAGGGTGTTTCATGATCAATCGAGTCATCAGCCAGCCGTTGGGCATCCACCGCTTCAACGTTCGGAGCAAAGCGACCGGCGGCCACGGCCTCGGCATCGGCCAGCGCAATCACGCCATCAACGGTGATTTTCGAACGGATATCAGGCCAATCAAATGCTTTCAGCAGCGGTTTGGGCAGTGCAAGGCCGGATGTTTCGATCAGGATGTGATCCGGGCGCGGTTCCAGCGCCATCAGCGCCTCGATGGTCGGGATGAAATCATCAGCCACGGTGCAGCAAATGCAGCCGTTTGCCAGTTCCATGATGTTTTCCGCAGGGCAATCCGGTATCGCGCAGGATTTCAGAATGTCGCCATCAACACCCACATCGCCAAACTCGTTAACAACAATCGCCAGCCGCTTTCCCTGCGGGTTCTGCATCAGATGGCGCACCAGCGTGGTTTTGCCCGAGCCCAGAAAGCCGGTGATCACGGTGACGGGAAGTTTTTCTAGGTTCGACATGATCTCAGCCTCCAATCGGGGGTATGCGCGAGGCGCAGTTTTTGCGGAAATGTTCAGGACGGTCGCGCCACTTCACCAGACCATCGTCTGTGGCCAGATACTTGGTCACACCATCGATGATGACATCGACGTGATCGATTTCGTTCAGGTTCTCGTAAACAAAGGTCCAGCGATCCGGCCCGCCCCGAAGAACGATGGAACAGCCCTGATCGCAGTTCGAAAGGCATTCGACAGGTTTCAGAATGATGCCATCTGGCAGGGCAGCCTGTTCCAAGGCCTTGTGCAACAATGTGCCGGGACGCTCAGCGTCATCCTCGACGGGCAGACCCCGGCGGCAAGTCGTGCAGACCAGTAGTTCTACCGGTGCGGTCTCGGTCATGTCTCTCATCCCCCCAAATCCTCTTCGCGGGGGACGGGGTTTCATGCGGGCACCACGTCTGCACATGGACCCGACACCGGAACACCCCGCCCGGTTTCAACTTCGGGTGTTGGCAGGTCTCCCGGCTTGCGGATGCCAGAGCGGTCGCTCTGTCGGATGTCCCGCCTTCCCGGCACAGGCCAGTGGCATTGGGCATCCTCTCCGGTCACGGTCGCGGGGGCGGCTGCGCTTGGCGGATGAACCGTTGACGCATTCCCTTTTCATCGGCTGTTGCCGACACCAACGTCCGGGACATGCGGCACCGCCGACCCGCTTGTCAAGCGGTTCGCGCGCTACAAATAAGCCAAGGTGAAAAAAGCGACCTGTAGGCGTCGTTCGGCGGCATGAAGTGCGTGTTCGGTATGTGGTCGCATGACGGGAAAACGACGAACTTGGAGATGCGTCATATGAAAGTGGGATTTATCGGTCTGGGTAACGTTGGCGGCAAGCTATCGGGATCCCTTTTGCGCAATGGCATTGACCTGACTGTTCATGACCTGAACGCAGATCTGGTGGCCGAATTTGTCGCCAAAGGCGCAAAGGCGGCAGAAGGGCCCGCCCAGCTGATGCGCGATTGCGATGCGGTGATCACCTGTCTGCCGTCTCCGGCAGCATCGGACGCAGTCATGCAGGAGATGTTGCCCGAAGTGGGCCCCGGCAAGATCTGGATGGAGATGTCGACCACGGACGAAGCCGAAGTCAAACGCCTGGGTGCCGAAGTCATATCGCGCGGCGGTGCAGCTGTGGATTGCCCGGTTTCTGGCGGGTGCCACCGTGCCGCGACGGGCAATATCTCGATCTTTGCGGGCTGTGACCGGGAAACGTTTGAACGAATTCTGCCGTTCCTGACGACAATGGGCCGCCGGGTTTTGCACACCGGCGAGTTGGGCTCGGCCTCGGTGTTGAAAGTGATGACCAACTATCTTGCCACTGCCAACCTGATCACCTGCGCCGAAGCACTGGTCACGGCAAAGGCTGCGGGGATGGATCTGAACACGACCTATGAGGCGATCAAAATCTCGTCCGGCACGTCCTTCGTGCACGAAACCGAAAGTCAGGTCATCCTGAACGGGTCGCGCGATATTTCCTTCACCATGGATCTGGTGAAGAAGGATATCGGTTTGTTTCAGGAGGTCGCCGACCGCGCCGGGGTGCCGCTGGAAATAAACCCGGTGATGATCAACATCTTTAACGATGGTATCGCGCGCTATGGCGAACGCGAGCTTTCACCAAATATTATCAAACGGCTGGAAGAGGCAACCGGCCTGGATATCACCGCCCCGGGCTTTCCAGCCGAAATGACGGATGATGAGCCGGAAGAGCCGGGATACGAGGTTGTGCCACAAGGGCGCGCCTGAACGTAAGGCAAACACCAGACTACATCGCGCCCCGTGAACGAGCAGGGGTAGGCAGGTGTTCTGAAAAAAAACACGTCATATCTGGCCCGCTGTTCGACAGAATCGCGGGCCATGAACGTCTGAAAATACCAAGCGTCACACGCGCGTACTGCGGGGCCAAGTCAGCGATTAGGATGTTGTTGGAGGCGAGTACCGGAATCGAACCGGTGTACACGGATTTGCAATCCGCTGCGTCACCACTCCGCCAACTCGCCTTTTCAAGTAAAATCAAATACTTGCCGTGGTGTGACTGGGTTTTTAACAGCTTTCCTCTGGGGCGTCCAGTGGATTGCGCTCGAAATTGCCGGCAAGATCGAAATTTGCCGACGTCCACGCCCAAGGAGGTGATCAAGATTCAGGTTGCGGCAACAGGGGCGTTGCTGGAAGGTTCAGGATATGGCACAAGCCCGACATCTTTGGGAATGAGACGAGATATCCAATGACTGACTTCGCAGCCCGGCGCCGCACAATGGTTGATACACAGATCCGCCCCTCTGACGTCACCAAGTTCCCGATCATTGAGGCGATGCTGAGTGTTCCGCGGGAAAGCTTCGTGCCCGATTCTCAACGCGAGGCGGCCTATGTGGACGGCCTGATTGATCTGGGGGACGGGCGCAGCATGTTGGAGCCGCGGACCCTGGCTAAAATGCTGGACGCGCTGAACATATCCAAGGATGAGATGGTCCTCGATATCGCTCCGGCAATGGGGTATTCCACGGCTGTCACCGCGCGGATGGCTGAGTTGGTTGTGGGTGTTGAAAGCGACGAAACCCTTGCAGCCGAGGCGCAAAACCTCTTGGCCGAAGCTGACGTGCACAACGCCATTATCCACGTCGGCGCGCTGGAACAGGGTGTGGCAGAGCACGGCCCCTATGATGCGATCATGGTGCAGGGCGGTGTCGAGCAGGTGCCCAATGCCCTGTTGGATCAACTCAAGGATCACGGTCGGATCGTGTGTCTGTTTGTCAACGGCAACCTGGGCACCGTGCGGATCGGTCGAAAAACCGGTGGTCGCGTCAGTTGGCGTGATGTGTTCAATGCCAATGCGCCGGTTCTGGAAGGTTTTTCGGCAGAGTGTGCATTTTCGCTATAGTCCGCCGATAGATTTTTCTATCACCTTGATTAGTTGAAAAGAAGGCCGCAAACTGCCTGCAGGGCAGTGTAATTTCGTTTGAGAGGATTTTGGTATGCGTGGTTCGGCGACAGGTAAGCTGGTCAGGGCGTTTGCTGTGACCGCAGGACTTGCCATGAGCGTGATGCCAGGGCGTGCAGCGTGGGCAGACAACATAACGGATGCGTTCATCGGTGCGTATAACACCAGTGGTTTGCTTGAACAGAACCGGGCGTTGCTGCGCGCAGCGGATGAAGATGTGGCCATTGCGCTTTCTGCGTTGCGACCAATCATCAACTGGACCGTGCAGGTCAGCCAGGATTACACCCGGTCGCGGGTCAATAACGTCGTGACGACAAACGAACCGTCGCGGTTCTTTTCGGGCCTGACGCTGAGCCAGCTTTTGTATGATGGCGGCGCGTCTGTGCTGGGCAAACAGTCGGCGCAGGAAACGGTACTGTCTACCCGGCAAACCCTGATTGATATCGAACAACAGGTTCTTATTCGCGCAGCAAATGCCTATCTGGGCGTCTTGTTGCAGGAAGAGACCGTGGCGATCCGCCAGAACAACGTGGATGTGTCAGCAGAGGAACTTAGGGCGTCGAATGACCGCTTCGAAGTGGGCGAAGTAACCCGGACGGACGTCGCATTGTCCGAAGCACAGCTGGCAAGCTCTCAGGCTGATCTGGCGGTGGCACGTGGCGAGTTGAGCATTGCGCAGGCCGAATACGTGAACGCAGTCGGAAAGGCACCGGGGCGAACGGCTGGTCAGCCGAGCCTGCCCAATCTGCCGCGTTCCGAAGCTGAAGCTGTGAACCTGGCGCAGCGCAACCACCCGGCCATTCTGTCGGCGCAGCATCAGGTCAGGGCGTTTGATCTGGTCGTGCAGCAGCAACGGGCAAACCTTGGGCCGAATGTCAGCCTGAATGCCGATGCTGGCGTGTCCGAGCGTTATGACAATAATGACTATGTGAACGACGCCACCGTGTCGCTGAACTTCACACAACCCATCTACGCGGGTGGCCGGTTGGCGGCAAATGTCCGCCGCGCAATGGCCAGCCGGGATGCCTCGCGTGCGAATCTTCTGAACGTTCAAAAGAACATCACGCAGGGTGTGACCGACCGTTATGCGGCGTTTCAGGCGGCCAGCGCCAGTCTGAGGGCGTCAACCGAGCGCGTTAACGCCTCACAGGTGGCGTTTGATGGCATCCGGGAAGAGGCAACTCTGGGCGCGCGAACAACTCTGGATGTATTGAATGCACAGCAGGATTTGCTGGATGCACAGCTGGCAGAAGTCGCTTCGCGCACCGAACGGTCGCGGGCTGCCTATCAGTTGTTGCAGGCGCAGGGCCTTCTGACAGCCGAGCGTCTTGGGCTGGCGGTGCAAATCTATGATCCGACTTTGTATTACAATCTGGTCAAGAATGCGCCGGCACAGGTCAGCAAGCAAAGCAAGGATCTGGATCGCGTTCTCAAAGCATTGCGCCGGGACTGATCGCCAATACTATCTGTTGTGAGGCGCGGATTGTTTGGCTACACTCGATCCAAGGATAGAGCGGTAGAGAACAATGTCTGATAATGTCGTGAAAGCAGGGATCGAAGACGTTCTGTCTTCGGTCAAACGTCTGGTCAGTGAAGACAGTCGTGATAAAACCGTCGCGGATCAAACGACTAAGGCACGCAAGCCGGGGCGGCTGGTGCTTACAGATGCTTTGCGGATCAGCACACCAGATCAATTGGGGGTGATTCCCGCTAAAGCTGTATCAGAAGCCGAAGTTTCAGATGCTGCGAAGCCGATGTTGCTGCGCACCTGCGATATCGTTCAGACGGGTCAACCCGCGAACGCCGACCAGGACAAGCCAGAAACAGCCGAGACGAAACGCGCCGCGGCGGATGATGCAACAAGCAGCCTGAGTGCAAAGATCGAAGCGCTGGAAGCGGCCATTGCGCAAACAGAAGATCAGTGGGAACCGGACGGTGACAGCCAGGATGCATATTCGGGCACACCGTCTCACGCGCTGCCATGGGATGTCGAAGAAGAATTTGCCGCTGCGATGTCGATTGATGCTGCCGGTGGTGACGAACCAGAGGCGGTTCAGCGGGACGAAGACGCATCTTATCAGGCGGAATTCATCCGGTCGTCTCAGGCTGTTGTGTCTGATGCTGATTCCGAAGAACCTGGTTCCGACGAAAACGTCAGGACGATCGACATGGATGAAGACGCTCTGCGCACCCTGATCGCAGAGGTTGTCCGCGCCGAGCTGCAGGGAACGATGGGTGAGCGGATTACACGAAATGTGCGCAAGATGGTCAGGCGAGAGATCGCCCGCGCTCTTGCGGCTCAGGATCTAGAGTAACTCTCAGCCACGGTGCGGGGGCTGCGCGAGGCTGAGAAGCAGGTCAAGGTCCATGTGGCGCTCCAGATGATCGGCCAGATCGTCCAGCGCCTGCTCGACGCCGTCCTCATAGGACAGGTCCGAGGTCACGCCTAACGCTGACAAATACCGCGCACGGAATGCGTCGGACGAAAAGATACCGTGCAGATAACTTCCCTTGATCCGCCCGTTTGCGCTGGCCGCGCCTTCAGGGCGGCCTTCGACCTCAAGCCATGCATTGGTGCAATCCGGCCCGCTTGTATGCCCCATGTGGATTTCGTATCCGGTGACCGGCTCTCGGTCCGGCAAGGCATGGGCCGTACGCAGGACAACTTGCTTTTGTCCTCCCATGACTGTGTCTACATCCAGCACCCCCAACCCGTCGACCTTACCCGGTCGACCATCTACGCCATCGGGGTCTGAAATGGTCTTGCCCAGCATCTGAAAGCCACCACAAAGACCCAGCACATGCCCGCCGCGCCGAACATGACCGTACAGGTCGATGTCCCAGCCTTGTGCACGGAAATAGGCTAGATCTCCGATGGTAGATTTGCTGCCCGGTAGCAAAACCAGATCGGCATCGCCCGGCAATGCGCGTCCGGCCGGAATGATCTCGACACTCACACCGGGTTCGGCCGACAATGGATCAAGGTCGTCGAAATTCGCCATCCGTTCAAGCTGTGGCACAACAACCTTGCAGGTGCCGCCTGTGTGAGAGCGGATGTCCATCATATCTTCGGCCGGAAGTTTCCAGGCGTTATGAAACCACGGCACAACCCCAAGACAGGGCCACCCTGTACGAGAGGCAATATCATCGCGCCCTTCGTCAAAAAGGGACACATCGCCCTTGAACCGATTGACGGCGAAGCCCCGAATTCGCGCAAGATCGCCGTCGTCCAGAACCGCCTGAGTGCCGACGATCTGTGCGATCACACCGCCGCGGTGAATGTCGCCGACAAGTATTACAGGTATGTTCGCAGCGCAGGCAAAGCCCATATTGGCGATGTCACCCTTGCGCAGGTTTGTTTCGGCCGGGCTGCCCGCCCCTTCGATCAGAACCAGATCCGCGTCGTTGCACAGCCGGTCAAAGCTTTCCAGTGCGGCGCTTAGCAGCCTGGATTTATCCTTGCGGTAATCACCGGCTTTCATGGTGCCCGCGCGCTGCCCCTGAACAATGATCTGCGCGCCGGTATCAGTTTCAGGTTTTAGCAATACTGGGTTCATATCCGTATGCGTCGCCCGCCTTGCCGCCCGTGCCTGAAGGGCCTGTGCGCGACCGATTTCCCCACCGTTTTCTGTAACAGCAGCATTGTTCGACATGTTCTGCGGTTTGAAGGGCGCAACCCGAAGACCCCGCCGTGTAAAAGCCCGCGCAAGCCCCGCCACCAGAACGGATTTTCCGACATTGCTGCCGGTGCCTTGAATCATGATGGCGCGAACCATGGGTTGTCTCCTACCTGTCAAGGCGCAGATGACCTGATTTGGGCAGGCAGGGGAAGCCCCGAACTCACCCTGACGCCCAGGATCGTGATGGGATACGCATAGAAAAACGCGCTCTGATGGCAGAGCGCGTTTTTTCTGAGTTGAAACAGCCTTGGATCAGGCAGCTTCAGCCTGCTGAGCGGCATTGCGACGCTCGCTTTCTTCACGCGACAGCGCGACCGAGGTCCGCACGCCACGGCCAACGAACTCCATCAGTCCGCTGACAACCCGCTCGTTCGGGTCGATTCCCGCGCAAGACAGCACTTCGCGTCCATCGCGCGAGCGCGCCCAACGGGCGATTTGTTCCGGGCCATTGCCATACTTCTTGTCATCGGCAATGGCGTCATCGAGTGCGGCCAACACAACGGCCGCGAAAAGTTTGCGAGCACGATTGCCTTGTTCGTTGTTAAAGGCAGTGCCGTCAACGAAATCTCTCATCTCGTCTTCCTTGTTTTTCTTGCTCTTGCAATTTTCGGCGTGACGGTCCTTATGACCGATAAAGTGCGATTCGGATACAGCTAATATGCATAGTTGCGTTGCGTCACTTGCATATCTCGCTGCACGTGCAGCACTAGGTTTGGTTGTCTTGTCAGGTATGTTCCCGCCAGATATAGGAGGCGCAACTGACGCATCAACCGTTTGTGAAGGAATTATGTAATGCCCAAGATAAATGGGAACGAAATTCGCCCCGGCAATGTGCTTGAGCATAACGACGGCCTTTGGGCCGCGGTCAAGGTTGACCATGTGAAGCCCGGCAAGGGTGGCGCTTTCGCGCAGGTCGAACTGCGCAACCTGCGCAATGGTTCGAAACTGAACGAACGGTTCCGCTCGGCTGACAAGGTTGAGCGTGTGCGCCTTGAACAGAAGGATCAGCAGTTCTTGTATGAAACCGATGGCATGCTGGTCTTCATGGATGCCGAAACATACGAACAGATTGAATTGCCAGCGGATTTGCTGGGCGAGCGTCGTCCGTTCCTTCAGGATGGCATGACGATTGTTGTCGAATTCTACGAAAGTGAAGCGCTGAACGCGACGCTGCCGCAGAAAGTGACCTGCAAGATTGTCGAAACTGAGCCGGTCGTAAAAGGTCAGACCGCCGCGAACTCGTTCAAGCCTGCAATTCTGGACAATGGCGTGAAAGTCATGGTGCCGCCGTTCATCGGTCAGGATGAAATGATCATCGTGAACACCGAAACGATGGAATATTCCGAACGCGCGTGACGTTTCGTCGCTTTTAGTGTCAGACCGCGCAAGCAGCCGCTGCGCGGTCTTTTTTTATGCACTGTTGCGGTACCGGTAATGCGCGGGGTCCGGGCCGAATAGTTCTAGCATCAGCTCGTATTTGATGCGGTTGGCACTGACTTGTCTGTAAAAGGCGATCAGGAACGCGGTCGGGCCCTGTATCCGGCCAAGCCCGCTGGTCGCGGCCACCACCGTGCCGACGTCGGTCTTTCCTTGCAGCACCAGATAACCGCCCAACATCAGAATACCGACGGTTCCGGCGCCGTTGATTACGCTCAGGAGAAACTTGGCCGAAAGCTTCCAAAGAAACATGCGCCGCCTTGTGTCATAGATGTCGTCGAACAGGGCATTGATATCCCGCTCGACGGCATCGATATCCTCGGTGGTCAGCCTATCAGTGGCGCTGCGCAAAAGGCGGACGCGTTCGGCGACGAACGTGTTCACTTTGCGTTGCGACACCAGAACGATAATGATCTGCGGCACAATCATGGAAAACGCGATAAGGCCAAGGCCTGGCTGCGTTGAGGATATGTACCCGATCACGCTGACCAGCGTTCCAACCTGAACCACCGGGTCCGAGAACGCGCCCCCGGCAAACTTGCCCAGCTCCTCAGCCTCGGCTGAGATAGCGGTCGTCATGGTACCTTTGCGCAGATTTTCACCCGTTTCCTTCAGGTCGGTCGCGCGCCACAGCAAGCGTTGCCGGATCAGCCGGATCATGTCTTCGCCCAATGTACCCGCGCGAAAACCCAGAACCCATTTCAGGGCGAGGCTCAGCAGGATGACAATCATCATGCCGATGCCCAGCAGAACCAGCTTTTCGACATGAAGATCGTTGGACGTAAGATGGTTGACGATATCGCGTTGAAACTCAAGCGGAACCGCGGCAAGCGCAGCAATGGCAATGGATAACAGAATGAGGACAATCTGCCGTCCGGCGCTGGCGCGCCAAATCGCGGAGTAAAGCTGAAACATGCTGGTATCCGTGTTGCCCCTGTGCCGACACATTGGCAGGGCAGGGTAACGGGTTCAAACTTTACGAGATAAACGGCGGATAAGGCCGTGCCGATTTGGCAACAAGTTACGCTTGATCCGTCAGGCGAACCACGATGTCTCCGGCCATCATGTCTGAATTCGCACGGTCAAAGCGCAGATACGCGATCCCGTGTCCGCCTGATTGCGTGAACAGGGTGCCGACAGGTTTGCCGTTTGCGGCAATCTCAGTCCCCACCGGAACCGAGCCTTCGACAAAGACCCGCCGCAAGCCTTTGCGCAATTCGGTCTTGTGCTTCATGCGCGCAGTCACTTCCTGACCGACATAGCAACCCTTTTTGAAATCCACGCCGTTCAGCGCCTCGAACCCGGATTCGAGGATATAGCTGTCTGGCGTCAGTTCGACCCCAGCCTCGGGGATGCAGTGTCGAACGCGCAGCGCGTCCCAGTCGGTTCCGTCATCGCCTTCTGGGGCTGTCGAATAGTCACGCCAACCCATATCCGGGTGACGGGGGTCGGGCAGGGCAGTGTCCGGTGCTGGACCTGTGCCGCGTTGCAGATTTAGATCCGTGCCTTCGATCACCACGTCCGCACGGAGTTTGTACATGTTCAGGCGCTTGATCAGGTCATCCGCAAGTGGCTCGGCCACGTCCAGCAGCACGCCACCTTCATCGCGTTTCAGAAAGAAATCGGCCAGATACTTGCCCTGTGGAGTAAGCAACGCCGTATAAACAAACCCATTGCCCAGCCCCCGGACGTCATTGGTGACAAGGTCCTGCAAAAAGTCTTCGGTGTCCGAGCCGGTCAGGCGCAGGATGCGGCGGGTGGGCATGGCTTGGTCCTCGTCATTGCCTTTGGCCTCGTGATATAGGAAGTCCCGCAGTCAAGACCAGAGGTTATCGGACGTGCCCGCACCCGTCACTGTAGTGATTCCAACCTTGAATGCCGCCGGTTCCTTGCCTGCGTGCCTTGAAGCCCTGATGGAAGGGGTGCATTCCGGGCTGATCAGGGACCTGATCGTCAGCGATGCAGGCTCAACAGACCAGACGTTGAGAATTGCAGAAGATGTTGGCGCGCTTGTTCTGAAAGGTGAGCCGTCGCGCGGCGGTCAATTGCGCCGGGGGTGTGCGCAGGCTGATGGTGAATGGTTGTTAATCCTTCATGCCGATACCGTGCTGCAACAGGGATGGGCCGAGAGCGTAAGCGCCCATCTACCCTCCAACGCACCAGCTGCGTTTCGGTTGGCTTTTCGCGCGCGTGGGTTTGCGCCGACCTGGGTGGCCGGATGGGCCAATTTGCGCAGCAGGCTGTTCGGTTTACCGTACGGAGATCAGGGGTTGCTGGTTCCGCGTGATGTCTATCTGGCAGCTGGTGAGTATCCGGACCAACCCTTGATGGAAGATGTGGCGCTGGTGCGCGCATTGCCACGGATCGCAATACTCGAGTCGCGCGCCTTTACGAGCGCGGAGCGCTATGAACAGGCAGGTTGGACTCGACGGGGCATGCGGAACTTGTGGACACTTCTGCGCTACTTTCTGGGGGTTGATCCACAGGTGTTGGCGCGGGGCTATCGACGTTGAGCGCCCGGCGCAATTCGACCAAAGATTTTCCCAGTCGAAACGGGGCAGCAAAGCTAACAAGACAAAGCGCCACGATTTGCAGAACCAGAATATGGGCATTGGCCTGCAGGTATTCCCATTCGTCCTTCAACTTGCCGACCTGCTGGATCAGATCGTCATAGCTTTGTGCCAGGATCTGATAATCTCCGGCAATCGCGGGTACCTTACGGCGCATGTTGTCGATGGCCACCTGAGTTTTGTCGTCCAGAGACGTGAATACGAGGAACTGGTCGATATTGAAAGCATCAGCTTTTGCCGTCATATCCCGCAGCTCGTCCATTTCATCTTTGCCCTGACTTCCGAACAGGAAGTGCAGGCCCTGCAGGGGGGCCACTTCGTTGGTTACGGCGATGAACAGGGGCAATTCCGAGTTGCTGGCAGTTGATGCCGACAGGAATTCAACCTTGTCGCACAGCACTGCCGTGTCAGGATCGTAAGCAGGGTCGCAGAAACGCAGACGAAACCGTGCGGCATCCCGGTCGAATGCCAATGTTGCGGCGTAGGCTACATCAATCTGGCGATCCAGTCGCGAACTGTCCGACGTATAAAGCCCCGCCAGAACAGCCACCAATGCGCCGATGCCTCCCAGCACGACCCAGACCAGATCGGCCAGTTTCCATGCCCTGTGCCCTGCTGGCTTGCGGAACAAAAAGGCGGTGCCGATCGATCCTGACAGAAAAAACAGGATTAGCAGGGGCAATTGGTTGTCTGTCACAAAACTCATGTGCCCGATCTTAGAACGTGATGCGCGTCCTGCAACCGGGATCACGTGCAGTTGTAACTTCTTACCGGGCACAAGGGCGCAGGACGAGACCAGAAACGGCTTGCGGACACGTCCCCAACAGTGGCGGTAATTTGACCACTGGAATCCGGCTTGACAAAAATCCCGGTTTTGGCAGACACCACGCCCAAGTGAAATGGGGCCAAAGACCCTTTTTACGCACGAATTCTGCGGGAAAGGTTCGGGTATGACCCTGTTCGTCATTCTGATTATTCTGTCGGCGGCGCTGCTGCATGCCGTATGGAATGCCATCGTGAAAACGGCAGCGGACCGCACCACCATGCTGGGTCTGGTCGCGTTGGGTCAGGTCTTGCCGGCGGCGGTTATGGTGATGGTCCTGCCGTTGCCGAACACGCAGAGCTTTGTTTATATCCTGCTCTCGACCATCGTGCATTTCGGCTATTACTTCATGCTGGGCAAGGCCTACCAGCATGGCGATCTGAGTGTGGTTTACCCCATAGCACGCGGGATTGTTCCGGCACTGGTCTCGCTTTGGGCGATGGCGCTGGTGGGCGAAGTTCTGCCCTGGCAGGCCTGGGGTGGGATCGCCCTGATCGCGGTTGGCATTCAGCTGAGCAGCTGGGCGGCGCTGCGTTCGGGCGTCGGGCGCAGCGCGCTGGGATTTGCGCTGGGAACCGGGTTCTGCATTTCGATCTATTCGGTGGTTGATGGGATTGGGGTGCGGCTGTCAGGCAATACGCTCAGCTATTGGGCGTGGGGGGCCTTTCTGCACCTGTTCATTGCAGGGTTTATCGGGATCAGGAAACGCACCACCCTCAAAGACCTGCCAGTCAGAATATGGATGACGGGCCTTTTGGGTGGGCTGGTTTCGATGACAGCGTATGGTCTGGTGCTTTACGCCAAGAACTTTGCGCCGCTTGGGGCGGTTTCGGCCCTGCGGGAAACCTCGGTCATCTTTGCGGCGCTGATCGGGTTCATTTTCCTGAAAGAAGGCAACTGGATGCGACGCCTGGGCGCCGCGGTCCTCATGGCGATTGGCGTCGCGCTGATCGGCACGGCGGTCTGATCCGGTCCCCGAGCCATGGCAAGACGCGTTATCCGGCTGCGCCTTCTGACTGAAGCGTCCGGAAATACCGGATCGTTGCGTCCAACCCTTCCTTCAGCTGCACTGTGGGTTCCCAGTTCAGCAGGGTCCGCGCCAGTGTGATATCGGGCTGACGTTGTTTCGGGTCATCCTCTGGCAATTCCCTGAAACTGACAGGGGTTTCTGCCCCCACAAGAGCCTGCACTTCACGGGCCAGTTCGTTCATCGAGAATTCGTTGGGATTGCCCAGATTAACGGGGCCGGTGACGTCCTTGCCTGTGTCCATCAGGCGGATGAACCCTTCGATCAGATCATCCACGTAGCAGAATGACCGGGTCTGCGTGCCGTCGCCAAAGATCGTGATCGGCTCGCCCGTCAGGGCCTGCATGATGAAGTTCGACACAACACGGCCGTCGGCGGGGTGCATTCGGGGGCCGTAGGTGTTGAAGATGCGGGCGACCTTGATCTCCAACCCCATCTGACGGTGATAGTCAAAGAACAACGTCTCGGCACACCGCTTGCCCTCGTCATAGCACGAGCGCGGACCAACCGGGTTGACGTTACCCCAATAGTCTTCGGTCTGCGGATGAATGGTCGGGTCGCCATAGACCTCGGAGGTTGAGGCCTGAAAGATCTTGCATTTCAGGCGTTTCGCCAGGCCCAGCATGTTGATTGCGCCATGCACGCTGGTCTTGGTCGTTTGCACCGGGTCGTGTTGATAATGCACGGGTGAGGCGGGGCAGGCGAGGTTATAGATCTCGTCCACTTCCACAAACAGCGGGAAGGTCACATCGTGGCGCATGAACTCGAACCGCGGGTTGCTGTGCAGATGGTCGATATTGCGCTTGGTGCCGGTGAACAGGTTGTCGACGCACAAAACCTCATGCCCCTGATCCAGAAGCCGGTCGCACAGATGCGAGCCTAAAAACCCGGCCCCACCGGTTACGAGAACACGTTTTCGACTGTCATAAAGGCGGGCCATTGCAAATCCTTAATCGTTAAATCCAAGCCAGCTTGCCACGAGGAAGCCGGGTCTTGATCTGATTAGTAAACCGAAGGGATTTGAATTGCAGTAGATTTTGGTTTTTTGAAGGCGCGTGTGGTGGTGGTGGGTCTTCCGCCCAGTCAATGCTTGATGCGAGGCAGGTTGAACGAGTGCAGGTTACTTTTTAGGCACGCATTAGGAATCTAATTAGGAAGGGTGAAAACGAGGAGTCATCTAGAGGCAGTAAAAAACTGCTGTGCGCATCCATCGAAAATTTTTGGTTAAGTAATTATTTTCGCATGAATAAAGCTGATTTTACTCCTGAGTTGTTCAATATCGCCTACATTCTTCTGTTTATGAATCACTCGGTGACAGGTTGGGCAAAGTACTAGGAAGTCGTCTGGAATTTTGTACCTGCGAGTTTCACCTTCTGAGAGCTCTCGAATTGGTTTTGCATGGTGAACATCAAGTGGAACGTTCTTGATTGGGCCTTCATAACGATAATGTTCAATTGGCGCTAAACCGCAACCCTCGCATTCAATTCCGCGACGTTCCAAAACCCGTAACCGTACATTCTTTGCGCGTTCAATTCTTTTAGAAAGGACATAATTCCTGGTCTCGTGGATGTCAGTTGACCCAGACTCCTCCATCATGGTGTCGACAGGAGTTCTACCTCCTCGGTCTACAAGCACCTTATATGCTGCAAGCATCATTTCCAGGTCTTCGTAAAACTGGTTGGGATCGATCGCATCTGCTTGGTAGACCCTGCCAAACGCGTGACCAGCAACATACCCGGCTGGAAGCTTTTCCGTCGAGCCCAGATCGATGCTATCACTGTCAAATCTTTCAAAAAACTCAGGAATTCTTTCTGTTATATCCACTGCACGACGTGCGAGAATGCTCCGCCCTTTGTCATTTTCTCCGAACTCTCGGTAAACTTCGGTCGTGCCTTGATTGAGTGAAAGCACTATCTCTTCAGTTTGAGCGTTAATAAGGTAAACGACATAGTAACCGCGAGTTGCAGTGTCGGTTACGAGCGGATCGAAGAAAGCCAACCACGGTACCGAAGCCCATCGCGATTGCCCGACACTTGCTTTAACTTCCAATTCGTATGGCAGGAAGACTAGACGCTTCTTTGCTTCTATCGCTATGTCGTGCCGTACAAAATTTCCAAAGTTACTCCCAGAGAAACTTTTAGCACGCTCAAAGACGTACTCGCGCGCGAGACGCGATAAATACTCATGAAGCATTTAGGTTACTCAAACATCCAGCTCCTCCACAAACCGCGCGTTTTCCTGAATATACTGGAACCGCAGTTCGGGCTTCTTGCCCATCAGACGCTCGACCAGGTCGCCGGTTTCGCCGGGTTCATCCTCGTCGATGGTGACCCGGATCAATTTCCGGGACTTGGGGTCCATCGTGGTCTCTTTCAGGTCCTTGGCGTCCATTTCGCCCAGACCCTTAAAGCGGGACACGTCGATCTTGCCCTTGCCGCCCAGACCTTTATCCAGCCATTCGTCGCGCTCGGCCTCGTCCAGACAATAGACGCGTTTGGCACCCTGCGTCAGGCGGTACAAAGGCGGGCAGGCCAGGTACAGGTGGCCCGCGTCGATCATCGGGCGCATCTGGGTGAAGAAGAATGTCATCAGCAGCGAGGCGATATGCGCCCCGTCCACATCCGCGTCGGTCATGATGATGACCTTGTCATAGCGCAGGTCGTCAACGTTGAATTTGGTGCCCAGCCCGACACCCAGCGCCTGCGTCAGATCGTTGATCTCGGCATTGGTGCCCAGTTTCGAACTGGCCGCGCCCAGCACGTTCAGGATCTTGCCGCGCAGGGGCAGCAGGGCCTGCGTTTTGCGGTCACGACCCATCTTGGCCGAGCCGCCCGCAGAATCGCCTTCGACGATGAATAATTCGGTGCCGTCGCGTGTTGAACTGGAACAGTCCACCAGCTTGCCGGGAAGACGAAGTTTCTTAGTGGCGGACTTGCGTTGTGTTTCCTTCTCGGCCCGACGGCGCAGGCGTTCTTCGGCCCTCAGGATGAGGAAGTCGAGGATCGCGCCGGCGGATTTCGTATCAGCCGCCAGCCAGTTGTCGAAATGGTCGCGGACCGCGTTTTCGACCAGCCGCTGCGCCTCGACCGTCGCCAGACGGTCCTTGGTCTGGCCCACGAATTCCGGCTCACGGATAAAGCACGACACCAGCGCGCAGCCACCTGTCAGCAGGTCGTCGCGGGTGATCTGCGCGGCCTTCTTGTTGTTGATCAACTCGCCATAGGCCTTGATCCCCTTGAGGATCGCAGCCCAGAAACCGGCCACATGGGTGCCGCCTTCGGGGGTGGGAACGGTGTTACAATAGGACTGGATGAACCCGTCACGCGACGGTGTCCAGTTGATCGCCCATTCGACCTTGCCGGGGGTGCCGAATTTCTCGTTGAAATCGACGGTGCCCGCAAAGGGTTGCTCGGCATAGGTGGACGAGCCGTTCATCGTCTCTTTCAGGTAATCAGACAGACCGCCGGGAAAGTGAAACGAGGCCTCAAGCGGGGTTTCACCGTCATCGATGGCGGTTTTCCAGCGGATTTCGACGCCCGAGAACAGATAGGCCTTGGAGCGGATGGATTTGAACAGCCGCGCGGGTTTGAACTTGTGATGGCCAAAGATGTCCGGGTCGGCGTGGAAGGTCACCGTTGTGCCGCGCCGGTTCGGGGCCGCGCCAACCTTTTCGACCGGGCCAAGCGGGACGCCGCGCGAGAAACGTTGTTCATATAGCTGCCTGTCCCGCGCCACCTGCACAACCATCGAATCAGACAGCGCGTTCACCACCGACGCACCGACACCGTGCAAGCCGCCCGAGGTCTGATAGGCCTTGCCCGAGAACTTGCCACCCGCGTGCAAGGTACACAGGATCACCTCCAACGCGGACTTGCCCGGAAATTTCGGATGCGGGTCGATCGGGATACCGCGCCCGTTGTCACGGACGGTCAGGGCGTAGTCGGAATGCAGCTCGACCTCGATCCGGTTGGCAAAGCCTGCCACCGCCTCGTCCATCGAGTTGTCGAGGATCTCGGCCAACATATGGTGCAGCGCACGCTCATCCGTGCCGCCAATATACATGCCGGGGCGTTTGCGAACCGGTTCCAGCCCTTCGAGCACCTCGATCGAGGAGGCGTCATAGGTAGAAGTGGCGCTGGGCGTCAACAGATCTTCGGGCATGGGTGCTGCTCTTGTTTTTGGGTTTCCGCCATTATGGCAGGTGATGTGGTCCGGGGGAAGAGGGGCGCGAGGTGTTGTGCGTTTTCTGTCAAGCCGCTTGCAATCCGTGCAGATAACCAGTCCTTTGATCCCGGTATAGCGGAGGTGCATAAATGAGCTGGATCAGAACCGTTCCGTTCGAAGAAGCGACTGGAAAGTTGAAGAAACTCTACGAACGCGTGACCGGGCCGAACAATAACGTAGACAACATCATGATGGCACACAGCCTTCGCCCGCATTCGATGGAAGGCCATATGGCCATGTACAAGGCGGTGCTGCATCATTCGGGCAACAAGATACCGAAATGGTTTCTGGAAGTGCTGGGGGTTTGGGTCAGCTCACTGAACCGGTGCGGGTATTGCGTCGAGCATCACTTTGCAGGTCTTCAGCGCTTGCTGGGTGATACGGTGCGTGGCAACGCGATCAGAGCAGCGATTGAGGCGCGCGATCCCTCGGCTGCACCGCTGGATGCGGCGCAAATGGCTGCGATGGATTATGCCCGCAAGCTGACCGAAGCGCCGGGCGATCTGGTCGAGGCGGATGTCAGCGCCCTGCGCGACGCGGGGTGGGATGATGGCGAAATCCTCGAGATCAATCAGGTCTGCTCCTACTTTTCATATGCAAACCGGACGGTTCTGGGGCTTGGGTGCTCAACCGATGGTGATGAGTTGGGCTTGTCGCCGAACAACTCTGACAACCCTGACGATTGGGGGCACCGGTAAGGTGCTACAGATATCGTTGGCGCTGCGACAAAAGCTGCTTGGCTTGCCGTTGCGCGCGGGCGGGGCCTGTTACGTCTGGCCAGTCCATCCCAGAATGGCCTGTGCCACGGCCTGCGGGTTTTGATGATGCAACCAATGATCGGTCCCAGGAATCGTGACACGGGTGAGGTGGGTGGCAAACGCCTCCAGCCCCTCAGTGGCTTCTGGTAAAAGGGCTTTGTCATCCGGCCCCCAAATCAACAAGTGCGGACACCTGACATGCAACCGGTCGAGCGGCAGGTCGGGCAGGTCTGTCGCGGGGACACCGGGTTTGGCGATAACGAGCGGAGAGGCTCTGTACCAATTCAGCATCGCCTGCAGCCGACCGGGTCGGGCCCATTCAGTGCGGTAGTCGGCCATGCGAGCTTCGGTCAACCAATCCAGCCCCATACCATGGCGAAAGAACTGTTCCAGCATCACAAAGTTGTTTTCGGACAGTTTTTGTGCGGCATCGGGTGCTCGCAGCAGATTGATATATTGCGAGGCTGTGGATTGTGCGCCACCTGAGGCCATGGCGCGTTGAAACGGCACCGGATGTACGCCGTTTGCAATGATTAACCGATCAACGAGTTCCGGGCGGAACATGGCAACGCCATAAGCCACCGATGCGCCCCAGTCGTGACCCAGCAGCGCAACTGGCGCGCCGCAGGTTTCAATCAGTGCGGCCATGTCTGTGACCAGTTGCGACAGGGTATAGTTCTGCACCCCTTCGGGACACCAGCTTTGGCCATAACCGCGCTGGTCCGGAGCAATACAATAAAAGCGTTCTGCCAGATGAGGCGCAAGATCGGCCCAGGCACCGCTGTATTCGGGGAAACCATGCAGCATCAATAATGGTGGCGCGGCTTTGTCGCCCCATGTCCTGACGTGGAAAGAATGGCCGTTCAGCTTGAAAAAAGACGTCTGCATTGGAACAAGGGATCCGCGCTGGAAATCATGGGTTTTTGAGGCATCTATTTGACACCAATCAAAGCGCATTTCCGAGCTTTCTGCTAGCCACCCTTCAGGACAGTAGAAAAGGACAGGATGTATGGACGTCATTGCCACGACCAACGCAGAACCCACCCAGATCAAGACCACGCTCGCCAAAGACACCGACCCTTCAGCGCCCAGCCCCGAGAAAATCCGGCAGGCGTTTGAAAGTGGGAAATACCCCTATTGCCGCAAAATGGCCCGGTCGGTGTATGAGACGCAAAAAGCCAATCTGCAGGCCGAGCTTTTGAAGGTTCAGCTGTGGGCGCAGGAAACGGGGCAGCGGTTTGTCTTGTTGTTCGAAGGGCGCGATGCCGCCGGCAAAGGGGGTACGATCAAGCGGTTCATGGAGCACCTGAACCCGCGTCAGGCCCGTGTCGTTGCATTGAACAAACCCACCTGGGAAGAGAAAGGCCAGTGGTACTACCAGCGCTACATTCAGGAGATGCCGACCGTAGGCGAAATGGTGTTCTATGACCGGTCCTGGTACAACCGCGCGGGTGTGGAGCGGGTCATGGGGTTCTGCACGCCCAACGAATATCTTGAGTTCATGCGGCAAACGCCTGAGTTGGAACGGATGCTGGTGCGCTCGGGCATTCAGCTATACAAATACTGGTTCTCGGTTACACAGCAAGAACAGCAGCGCCGCTTCAAAAGCCGCGAAACCGACCCCCTGAAGCAATGGAAACTGTCGCCCATCGACAAGGCAAGCCTCAGCAAGTGGGATGATTATACCGAGGCGAAAGAAGCCATGTTCTTTTACACGGATACGGCTGACGCACCCTGGACGATCATCAAGTCAAATGACAAGAAACGCGCACGCCTGAACTGTATGCGTCACTTCCTGTCCTCGCTGAATTACCCCGGCAAGGATCACGATATCGTGGGCGAGCCTGATCCGCTGATCGTAGGGCAGGCGCATCACGTTATTCACCGGTCCGAGCATATTCTGGGTACGGCTCTGCACCCCGACGCCCGCTGATTGCAAAGATGCCCGGCCTCAGGAAACGGTCGGGCATAAAAGTCTCAATATGAAATATTGCCGATCCGCTCTTGTCCCGCGCCAACGGCGCGCATATGGCTGGAGCGATGACAAAGGTGATGACATATCCGGCCCATTTTCGGGCTATTGCCGTTCTCGGCCTGCCACTGGTTGGCGGTCATCTGGCACAATACGCAATCGGCTTGACCGACACCATCATGCTGGGTTGGTACGGGGTCGAGGCGTTGGCGGCTGTTACCTTGGCCAACAGTTATTATTTCGTGTTGTTTTTGTTCGGTGCGGGATTTGGCTGGGCAGTCATGCCCATGGTGGCCACAGCGGCGGCGGAAGGGGACGAAACCAGCATTCGCCGCTCGACCCGGATGGGGCTATGGTTGTCGTTGCTGTATGCCGTGGTTGTCATGCCCTTGCTGTGGTGGTCCTATCCGATCCTGATCGCCATGAAGCAGGAACCGCAAATTGCTGAAACCGCAGCCGAATATTTGCGAGTTGCCGGTTGGGGATTGTTTCCGGCCCTCATTGTGATGGTGTTGAAAAGCTATCTGGCGGCATTGGAGCGAACGCAGATTGTTTTGTGGATCACAATTGCGGCGGCGGCTGTGAACGGGCTGACCAATTATGCGCTGATCTTCGGCAACTGGGGTGCCCCCGAACTGGGCGTGACAGGGGCGGCAATCGCCTCGATCACGACACAAGTTGTTTCGCTGATCGCGGTTGTTATCTATGTGGTCCGGACGTTGCCAGAGCACAGCCTATTCCAACGGTTCTGGCGACCGGATTGGGAAATGTTTGCCAGCGTATGGAAGTTGGGTGTACCCATCGGCTTGACCACATTGGCCGAAGTTTCACTGTTCGCGACTTCTGCGGTGATGATGGGCTGGCTGGGTCAGGTCCCGCTGGCTGCGCATGGGATCGCCCTGAATCTGGCTTCAGCCACTTTCATGGTTCACCTGGGGTTATCAAATGCGGCGACCATCCGGGCTGGCAATGCGCTGGGTCGTCGGGACAGGGCGCATCTGGAAAAGGGCGCAATTTCCGTGACTGGTATGTCGCTGGTCATGTCGGTGGCAACCATCATTCTGTTCCTGACCTGCGCCGAGCCTTTGATTTCCCTGTTCATGGAAACAGATGACCCGCAGCGGGGCCAAATCCTGACTATCGGTACCGGATTGCTTGCCATGGCGGCGTTGTTTCAGCTGGTCGACGGCGCGCAGGTGATTGCGCTGGGCCTGCTGCGCGGGTTGCAGGATGCCAAGATCCCAATGGTCATGGCGGCGCTCAGCTATTGGGTCGTAGGGATTCCCGCGTCGTATTATTTCGGCTTTGTCCGTCATATGGACGGCATCGGCGTCTGGCTGGGCCTGGTGCTTGGTCTCGCCTTCGCGGCTGTGCTTCTCATGACTCGGTTCTGGATGTATTCGGTACAGCAGATACAGGCATCGGCCGAGCCCGCCTAGTCTTTGTCCAGCCGATCTGCCTTTTTTCGCACCAGTACCGTACGCAGGTCGTGCATGGCCATCAATAACCTGTCTGTCACATCCTCCAGCTGCGTGTCGCTTGCCTTGGACTGTGCCCATTGCGTGGTCAGATTCAGATAGTCGACCGCGCGATGGATATCGTCAATGTCGCGCTGGGCCAGCAGGGCCCGGCGCTCTTCCATCCATTGGGCAATCTCGGCCTGATCCCGGTCTGACAGCGTCCGCTGCCCGTGCGGCTTGACCTCGCCATTGCGGATATTGATGACGGCAATCTGGTCCATCTCGATCCGGCGCTGACGGTTTTCCGTATCGATCCGAAACACCGCAGCACCGTTTTCACGTATGCGAAAGTAATACTCAGGCAGTTCGGCGGACATGGTCACCTCAGAGAAGCACAAAAACGCTGGATGCGGCTGCAAGCTTCGGTCAGTGCCGCGTCGGACGTAGCATAGCTGACGCGGAAATTCGGCGACAGGCCAAAGGCGGCGCCAAATACGACAGCTACGTCGGCCTCTTCCAGAAGTGCGGTTGCAAAGGCTTCGTCGTCTACCAGATCTGTCCCAGCGGGCGTCGTCTTCCCGATCAATCCGGCGATAGACGGATAGACATAAAAGGCCCCTTCGGGTGTGGGGCAGGTGACGCCGTCAATCTCGTTCAGCATCCGAACCACCAGATCGCGTCGGCGCCTGAATGTCTCGTTATTCGTGGCCAGAAAATCCTGAGTTCCGTTCAGGGCCTCGACGGCAGCCCACTGACTGACCGAGCAGGGGTTCGAGGTGGATTGCGACTGGATCTTGCGCATGGCCGCGATGATTTCGACCGGACCGGCAGCATAACCGATGCGCCAACCGGTCATGGCATAGGCTTTTGAAACCCCGTTGCAGGTGAGCGTCCGGTCAAATAGACCGGGTTCAACCTCGGCCGGGGTGCAGAACTCAAACCCGTCATAGGCCAGATGTTCGTACATGTCGTCGGACATGATCCAGACATGCGGGTGACGCATCAGAACATCGGTCAGCGCCTTCAGCTCATCCCAACTGTACCCTGCGCCCGTCGGGTTCGAGGGCGAGTTAAAGATGAACCACTTTGTCTTGGGCGTGATGGCGGCTTCCAGTTGTTCTGGGGTCAGCTTGAAACTGTTTTCCAGCGTCGTCTCGACCACAACAGGGGTGCCCCCGGCCAAAAGCACCATATCGGGGTAGCTGACCCAGTACGGTGCAGGGATGATCACCTCGTCGCCTTCATTCATCGTCGCCATCAGAGCATTGTACAGCGTTTGCTTGCCACCGGTCCCGACCGAGATCTGGGCCGGCGAATAGTCCAGCCCGTGGTCACGTTTCATCTTGGCACATGCCGCTTGTTTCAGCTCGGGGATGCCGTCCGGCGCGGTGTATTTGGTTTTGCCCGCTGCGATGGCCGCAACAGCGGCGTCTTTGATGTTCTGGGGCGTGTCAAAATCCGGCTCACCAGCGCTTAGGCCGATGACATCACGTCCGGCGGCCTTCAGCTCGGCTGCCTTGGCTGTCATGGCGATGGTGGGTGAAGGTTTGACGCGTGACAGTGTCGCAGACAGAAAACTCATGCTCGGCCTCGGTTTGTATGTTCAGCCCGACTGTCATAGGGTGCGTCCGAGTGACGATCAAGCAGTATAGACAATGTGAGATGGAGACCCAAATGAATGACGAAAACGACTGGTACGGTCCGGATTCTGCGACATTCGGAGACCGTCTGGCAGGCGCACGCGAAGCCGCGGGAATGACGCAGGCGCAACTGGCGCGGCGTCTTGGGGTCAAAAAGGCGACAATTTCAGATTGGGAAAACGATCTGTCCGAACCCCGGGCCAACAGGCTGTCAATGATGGCGGGCATGGTCAATGTCTCGATCATGTGGTTGTTGACCGGCGAGGGCGACGGCATGGATGCGCCTGTGGATGAAGGCGAAGGCGGCATGGAACTGTCCTCGGCCGTGGCTGAACTGCGCGCCATCCGCGCTGAGATGCGCGCCTGTTCCGAACGCGCAGCGCGTCTGGAAAAGAAAATGCGTCAGATGCTGGAGCAGAAGAATTGAGCGAACCCCGGGATGTGCGCATCAAGCGCATGCAAATGCGGTCGATGCGACGCGGCATCAAAGAGATGGACATTATCCTGTCCGCCTATGCCGGTCGCAATCTGGCCGACATGGATACCGCCGGGCTGGATGTCTATGACGCGCTGTTGCATGAAAACGATCAGGACCTTTATCAATGGGTTACAGGGCAGGTGCAGCCTCCGGCGCGATTTGCCAGCCTGATTGCAGACATAGCGCAAACCTTTCAGAAATAAGGCAAAGTTCCGCTTAACCGATTTTTCGGATTTTGGGTTCATCGTGTGTCAAACAGCGCGACTGAATCGGAGGGTCGGATGAGTATGGAAATGCAGGTCTCCACACGAGAGACTAAGGGTTTCATAACCAGCTATCTTGAGGCGCTGGCCCTGGTGGAGCGTCTGCACCGGTTGTTGCTGGATGTCATCAAGGACGAGTTTGAGCGCGTCGGCGTATTGGAAATCAATGCGGTTCAGGCGTTGTTGCTGTTCAATATCGGTGATCACGAAGTCACGGCAGGCGAACTGAAAAGCCGTGGGTACTATCAGGGCAGCAATGTCAGCTATAACCTCAAGAAACTGGTTGAGATGGGCTATATGCACCACCAAAGATGCGAGATTGATCGCCGTTCAGTTCGCGTGCGCCTGACGCCGCAAGGCAGGGAAATCCGCAATATCGTGTCCAAGCTGTTTGCGCGTCACGCCGAAGGCCTGCAAGGCAGAGGGGTGCTTGGGCTTGAAGGCATCGAAGATATCACCAGTTCGCTGCGTCGCGTTGAACGGTACTGGACGGATCAGATAAGGTATATCTATTGATCAGTGGCGGGCGTCAGACAGGACAAGACTGTCCAGCTCACGAAGAAGTTTGCGAGTCATGGCCTCTTCATACGCCTCAAAGCCCAGCGCCACTTCTACGAACGCGTTTGGCCCCAAAATGACCCAGGCTGAATAATAAGCTGAAAGTTCACCCACCTGAACATATCTTCGATCACCTTCTTTCGGATCGTCGGCGCCGATCACCAGCCCGTTAATTGTGATTCCGTCATGTCGTAAACTGGCTTTCACATCCCGTGGATGCGGTCCAAGGTTATGTTTACCATCCCCGGACAGATCCAGCGTACGGCGCCAGCATCCCCTTTGCTGATCAAGCAGGGAAGAGCCAAATAACATGGCCGACCCTAACGCCGTTCCTTGCGGCGCTGTGCTGCGCGAGGTTCGGATCAAACGATCACTGATTGCGATCAGGTCGGCGGGGGATCGTACTTCTGTCCACTCCAACAACATCCGTTCATGTCCACGCTCGCTCCATTCGAAGATCGCCAGACGTAAGGAGGTTGCGCCGTCCGACAACATCAGCTGGCTGACTTCGGGGCGGCTCAGGGTCGACGCCAGCCCGTCCAGTTGCAGCCTGTATTCCCGGCTGTCGACCGAACCCGACACATCCAGCCCCAGCGCAAGTGCCTGACGACACTCGCCAAAGGCAGGTCCTGATATCAGGCAAGCCAGAAAGACGATCACCTGACGTATCATGGGCCTTCATTCCGTAATGCACCGATTTGCAGACCGCTCAGTTCCCGTTTCAGTTTCTTTCGCATGGCGCGCTCGAAATCTTCAAACCCGGTCGCAATTTCCAAAAAGGCGCCGGGCCCGTGCAGGACATTATTTTCGAAGAAAGGGATCAGGAACAATTCTCCCTCGAAATCCGCCGCGTTGATCACAAGCCCATTCACGACAGTGTTTTGAAAGGGAAAGTGCCGATAGGCGATCTGCGGCCCATAGCCATCGTTGTTCGTGCCGTCGCCGGACAGGTCAATGGTTTGAAACAAGCATTGCGGCGCTTGCTTCATAAGGTTTGCACCGTATGCCAACGCATAGCCCATAGCTGTTGCTGATCCGCTGTCAGATCGGACGGATTGGCTGACCTGGTTGGATGCGAACAGCAGATCACCCACGTCATCGATCATTGTCCAGTTCAGGACGACATTTTGGGTTGAGCGGCCACTCCACTCATATACCGCCAGGGCAACGGGCATCGGTGAAGAAAAGAAGGCCTCTTGCACTTCGGGCGCAATCAAGGCGGCGGCCAACCCCTGCCGTTGCAACACATCTTCAGCCTCATCGACTGAAACGGAAATATCCATCGCCAAGGCCAGCGCCAAGCGACATTTCTCGGCCTTAACAGGGCTGGCCTGAACGACCAGCCCAAACGCTATCAGCCAACGGATCACCAGTGACCACTGCTCTCCATGCTGGCCCAGGGTTCGGCTGGTTCCAGTGCTTCTCCATTCTGCAAAAGCTCAACCGAGATGTTGTCGGGCGATCGAACAAAAGCCATGCGACCATCCCTTGGCGGGCGATTGATCGTAACGCCATTGTTCTGAAGATGTTGGCAAACCTCGTAGATATTGTCGACACCGTAGGCCAGATGGCCGAAGTGACGGCTGTCGGCTGGCAGCGCGTCATCGCCGTCCCAGTTGTACGTCAACTCGATCGGCGCCTCTTCCTGTCCCGGAGGGGCCATGAAGATCAGAGAAAATCGGCCGGTTTCACTGTCATACCGACGTGTTTCTTTCAGACCCAGAAGCTCGTAAAATGCCATGGATTTTTCCAGATCCTTCACGCGGACCATGGTGTGAAGATATTTCAGCGCCATTTCGGCCATCCTTTTTCGACTCACATTGCCAAGAGCTTAGCGCTCCGCCTCGATGTGTCGATAGAGCCCTCGTCAGGAATTTGATTTTTGCGCCGGTTGCGGCATATATCGCGGTTCCTGTGTCGAGATCGGCGATATATAGTAGTGGGCGACTCATTGCCAGAAAGGAAGATTCGATGCCGCTGTCCCCTGACCAACAGGCAGAGATCGACGCGCAACGCGCGCAATCGCATCCCACGCGTCGAGTTGTCTCGGCGGGAATGGAAGACCACCTGTACACGGCGCATCAGGTTCTGGATCATGGCTTTGTCCGCGTGATCGACTATATGGGGGACGATGCCGCCATCTGTCAGGCTGCGCGCGTTTCATACGGCACAGGCACCAAATCTGTTCAGAATGACGAGGGGTTGATCCGGTATCTGATGCGGCACTGGCATTCCACGCCATTCGAAATGTGCGAAGTCAAATTGCATGTGAAATTGCCTGTGTTCGTGGCGCGGCAGTGGATCCGGCACCGGACAGCCAATGTGAATGAATACTCGGCACGGTATTCAATTCTGGATCGCGAGTTTTATATCCCAGCCCCAGAACATGTGGCGGCACAGTCCGAAGTGAACAATCAGGGCCGTGGGGCAACGTTGGAAGGCGAAGAGGCCGCGCGTGTATTGGAAACCCTCAAGGCCGACAGCACGCGGTGCTATGACAATTACGAGTCCATGATCAGCCAGGACGGGCAACAGGGGCTAGCACGTGAACTGGCCCGCATGAACCTACCCGCAAACGTTTATACGCAATGGTATTGGAAGGTGGATCTGCATAATCTGTTCCACTTCCTGCGCCTGCGGGCCGACCCGCATGCTCAGTATGAAATCCGCGTTTATGCCGAGGCGATGTGCAAGATCGTCGCTGATTGGGTGCCGTTTGCGTATAAGGCGTTCGAGGATTACCGGCTGGGTGCGGTGAACCTGTCTGCCCAGATGGTCGAAAGCCTGCAACGCATGCTGGCAGGAGAGGCGGTCACGCAAGAAAACTCGGGGATGACAGCGCGCGAATGGCGTGAGTTTGAGGCGATCATTCGCAAATAGAGCTGACGAGCTGCATAGCTTTTGTCTATACGTATCGTCATGGAATTGTTACACTTGTTCCATGGCCCGCATTTTGCATCTTGCTCTGTTATGCCTGTTTCTTGGTCTCGCCTTGCCTGCGCAGGCCAAGTCCCCCATAGCTGAGGTTTTGTGCGAACCGACGCCCCGGTTGCACCAGAAACTGAAAAGGCAGTTCGGTGCGCGGCGCGTGGCATCGGGTGTTCGCGGGCCGGAACAGATTATGGAAGTCTGGGCAAGTCAGCACGGGGACTGGACCATGGTTGTCACCTACGCGACAGGCACATCCTGCATCGTTGCCATGGGCGACAACTGGAATACCCACGCCGACGCCAAGCCCGCGCGAGGGTAATGGAACGAAACCGGTGGGGGATGGATAACGGCCGGAAATTGGCCGTCATCCTTAATGATCTACCGCGTGTTTAGCGGGATGTCGTTACAGTGGTTTCAAATCAGCTGCCATTTGGCGGCCGTCGCGTCCGTCCTGCAACTCGTACGAAACTTTTTGGTTGTCTGCGAGTCCGGTGAGGCCGGACCGTTCTACGGCCGAGATATGTACAAACACATCTTTGCCCCCTTCGTCAGGGGCAATAAATCCATAGCCTTTGGTGGTATTGAACCATTTCACGGTGCCGGTTGGCATGTCCCGTGTCTCCTTCTACTTACGCATTGTCCCACAAATTGGTGGGGGCTGTGGTCAGCGTCACCACGGAAAAAACTGCGTAGCGCGTGCTGAACAGTCCAATTCGTGCGTTTCGCCTTTTTCAACATTGCATGGTGAAGTAAAAAATCAAGAATAACCGCAAGAAACGGGCAAGATTGCCTAAAAAGGAAGCAAGGGCAGGAGCGTCAAAGACATGCAGCTTTATGGATTGAAAAACTGTGACGCCTGTCGCAAAGCATTGAAATCACTACCAGACGCCAAGTTTTTTGACGTACGCAGCGACGGTGTGCCCGATTCGGTGCTGTCACGGGCCTTTGCCGAGTTCGGCAATGACTTGCTTAATACCAGATCGACGACATGGCGCGGATTGGACGAAACCCAGCGTGCCAAGCCCCCTTTGGAGCTTTTGAAAGAGCACCCGACCCTGATGAAACGCCCATTGATCGAAGTCGATGGCAAGCTGTTGTTGGGTTGGACAGCTGAAACCCTTGCTCAGCTTGGCATTTCCTGAACGGGTGCTTATCTGCGTGAAAGCTACAATGAGGATTTTCAATGCGTAATGCCGCAATGTTATTGGGTGTAATCGCCGGGTTGATCGGAATGATCGTCGGGTTCTTCGGCTATGCGAAGGTGGTCGTGGTTGACCATGTCGGCGAGATTGACGGAGTTCTAAGCCAGGTCGACAATCCTGATCTGGTGCAAGCCATTTCGATTATCGCGCCCTTGCTGGCAATCGCGGGCGGGGCCATGGCACCAGCGCGCGCGTTGATTGGCGGGGTCTTGTTGCTGGGGTCAGCGGCTGCGATGTACTACGCCTTTGGTTTTGGTGTTTTCACCATGTTCCCGATCACATTTGCCGGGATCGCCGGGATACTTGGGCTGGCCGCGGGAAAACCGGACCAGCCCAAGGCACATTTCTAAGTTACTTAAGGCGAAGGATCCGGTCGAGCGAGATCGGCCCTGCGCCGTTGATGACGATCACCAGCATCAGGAAGGTCCACATCGTGCGCTGATCCATCAGGGACGGCGCCGCGTCGAACAGGCTGCCCAGTTTCACGCCATGGCCGGTGACGTCGACAAGAGTCTGTACCCAGATAAAACCGATCATGCCCAAAGCCGCCAGACGCGAGAACAGTCCAACCAGAAGAAGGGTCGGAAGAACAAATTCGGCAATTGTTCCCATGAAGATGACGATGCGTTGGAAGAACGTCATTTGGGAGACGTCATAAAGAACAGCCTCGGCCGCTTTTGGGAATATCTGACCAAAGGCACCTGCCGAAGGCGAAAAGATCGATCCGTCGATCTTCAGCATGGCTGAGTTCCAGTAATAAACCAGAAGAACCGCAACAAAGACCAGTCGTGCCAGCGTAGGGGTCAACCAGCCAGACGCAAGGTCCAGTTTTCCCATGGTGTTATTGTAGGTTGAGATCAAAGCAGTCATGTCTCCAGCCTTTCGATAGTCACAGAGGTTATTGCACCGCCCTGCAACAGCAGTGCCAGAGTGGTTCCAAGATCAAATTCAGGCAGTTCGGCAGTCGTTTTTTCAAATGCTTCACCGATTGTGTCGCCGCTCAGCATATGGGCGATCCAATCTGCACCACCTGCCGGAAGCAGATTGGGTGTGGGATCGAATTCGGCGCGGGTGATCAACACATCCTCGGCCCGTGCATCCGGTTTCGGAGCATTGGTTTCCATGTTGAAGCGCCAGATTGCGTGAATGGGCCAATCCGAGCGGATCACCTGCATGGCCGGTGCAAACTGCAATCGGGCCTGCATGACCTGTTCGGGCTCGACCGCTAGGACATCTGCCGGTGCAGGTTCGCTGTCGGCGGCGTGGTAGGACTTGCGCAAGGCAATCTCCAACCGGGCCACGTCCGGCAGGTATCCAAGGTGGGAAAGTTGAGGCATGCCGGCCAGAAAATCAGGAAACGCCTCGCCATAAAACATCATCAGCGGAGAGGAGGGCGGATGTTGACGCAGGAAAATTCCGGCCAGCCCATCCATGTTCTGCGCCCCCAGCAATTTGGCAATCACGGGAAACGCCTGATGCATCGCCTCGGTCAGCGACACCGCAACATTGTTGCGGTACACGCTGAACCTGCGACCGGCAGGGCGCGCGCCGCCATCCAGTAATCCACCGGGAACGGGCGCTGACGCATCCATCATGGCCGCGCGGAATTCAGATTGCGAAACGCTCATACCGGTATCCGGTCCAGTGCGGATTGCGCGCGAACGGCCTCATTCCGCAGAACGGGCCAATCCGGCACATCCGTGTCCCATTCGATCAGAACGGGTTTTGGCCCCGAACGCTCCAGCACATAATCCAGCAGAGCCCACACCGGGTCGACCACTTCTCGTCCGTGACTGTCGATTAGCAGCGGATGACCGTGATCGTCTTCATCCTCATCATGGCCGCCAAGGTGAATTTCCGACACTTTTTCAAGCGGATAAGCGTCAATATAACCTTGCGGCGAGAAATCCAGATTGGTGGCTGAGACAAAGACATTGTTTACGTCAAGCAACAGGCCGCATCCGGTGCGCTTTGCAATCTCCCTCAGGAAATCAGGTTCGGACCAGGTGCTTTCCTTGAAGGCCAGATAGCTGGACGGATTTTCCAGCAGCATCTGCCGCCCGACAGTGTGCTGGACCTGATCGATATGTTCACAAACCCGCGCTAGAGTTTCGTCTGTATAGGGCAGGGGCAGCAGGTCGTTGTAGAAATGGCTGTCATGGGTGGACCAAGCCAAATGTTCGGAAAAGCTTGCGGGGTTCAGCCAGCCGACCAAGTGTTTCAGCCGGGCCAGATGATCGGGATCCAGCGCGCCTTCACCGCCAATGGACAGGCCAACGCCATGGACCGAGATTGGGAAATGTTCGGAAAGGTGGCGCAGCTGCGCCAAGGGCCGCCCGCCGTCGCCCATATAGTTCTCGGCATGGATTTCCAGCCATGCAACGGGCTGTGCGTGTTCAAGTATCTGAGCAAAATGTTGCGGCTTGTAGCCAACGCCCGGTGCTGCGGGCAGGCGGTTTGACCGGTGGGTGTCATCCAACATGGGCCAGTTCCTTGATCACGAAAGGGAAAGGGCGGGCGATGGTGCCCGCCCCTTGAAATCGTCAGGCCAATCTTATGCGGGCAGGTCGCGTTCCAGCGCTTCCAACGAACCTTTGCGCGGCGTGCCGTTTGCTTCCGCAGGCAGTTCGATGTCGGCGCAAGTGCCTGCGTCAACCAGGGTCCATGCGTTGCCCTGATAATCAACGGTCGAGGTGCCTGCGCATGTGGTGCCGGGGCCTGCGGCACAGTCGTTCTGACCGGCCAGCGATACACCATAGCACTTTTCTTTTGCTTGTGCGCTGGCTGTGGTTGCGGCACCCGATACGGCGGCTGCGACTGCGGTTGCGATAACCAGGGATTTAGCTGTTTTCGACATCTCGGTAATCCTCTTGATGACTGGGTATGTCTGCTTGTGACAATGACAAAGGTAGTGGCTTGGTGGGCAGAGTTGAATTCACGAGCCCGTGTCTCACAAGCGCGTCATGGGGCGGCCTGCCCCCTTGCAGCGTAATACACTGTTTTTGATGAAGAAAGGGTGAAATGTTACAATCCGACCCCATATGAGGGGTCGGATTTTTTTGGATATGGTGCTGTTTGTTACAGCAGATCTGGCGGGGTGGCGGCGCGTGCCAGCTCATTTGTTACAGCATCAAGCGGTTGTACCTGGGTCTGTTTTTCACCCAGTCGCCGCACGCTAACGGTGCGTTCGTCAACTTCGCGGTAACCGACGGCCAGAATGACAGGTACTTTGCCGACCGAATGCTCACGGACCTTGTAGTTGATCTTTTCATTGCGGATGTCAGCCTCGGCCCGCACACCCGCAGAACGCAGGGTTTCGACCACTTCGGCGACATAGTCGTCCGCGTCAGATGTGATGGACGCGACGACGACCTGACGCGGGGCCAGCCAGAACGGCAATTTGCCTGCGTGTTCCTCGATCAGGATACCGATAAAGCGTTCGAAGGATCCCAGCGTGGCGCGATGCAACATGACGGGACGGTGCTTGGCCCCGTCTGCGCCGATATAGGTGGCGTCCAGCCGTTCGGGTAGAACGAAATCGACCTGGAAGGTGCCGCATTGCCAGTCACGCCCGATGGCGTCCGTCAGCACGAATTCCAGTTTCGGCCCGTAGAATGCACCTTCGCCCGGGTTCAGTTCCGGTTCGATCCCGGCGGCACGGGTGGCGGACAAAAGCGCCGCCTCGGCCTTGTCCCAGACCTCGTCCGATCCGGCGCGGGTTTCGGGGCGGTCAGAGAACTTCACCGAAAAATCCTCGAATCCCAGATCCTTGTAGATCACGCTGAGGAAACGGATGAACTCGGCGGTCTCCGCCTCGATCTGTTCTTCGGTTGAAAAGATATGGGCGTCGTCCTGCGTGAACCCGCGCACCCGCATGATGCCATGCAATGCGCCAGAGGGTTCGTACCGGTTGCACGATCCGAACTCGGCCATACGTAGCGGCAGGTCGCGATAGGATTTCAGGCCTTGCTTGAAAATCTCGACATGGCAGGGGCAGTTCATCGGTTTGAGCGCGTTGACGGCCTTTTCGCGGGCATGTTCCTCGTCGACTTCGACAATGAACATGTTTTCCTGATACTTGTCCCAGTGGCCTGAACGTTCCCACAGTTTGCGGTCAACGACCTGCGGCGTGTTTACCTCGACATACCCACCCCTGCGCTGCTGACGGCGCATGTAGTCCTGCAACTGGGTGTAGATGGTCCAGCCATTGGGGTGCCAGAAAATCTGACCGGGGGCTTCTTCCTGCATGTGAAACAGGTCCATCTCGCGGCCCAGTTTGCGGTGGTCGCGCTTTGCGGCCTCTTCCAGCATATGAAGGTGGTCTTTCAGCTTTTCCTTGCCGGTGAAGGCCACGCCGTAAATACGTTGCAACATCGCGCGGTTGCTGTCGCCGCGCCAATAGGCACCGGCGATGGACATCAGCTTGAACGCATCACCGGGAACCTGACCGGTATGTTGCAGATGCGGACCGCGGCACAAATCCTGCCAGTGGCCGTGCCAGTACATGCGCAACGGCTCATCCCCAGGAATGGCTTCGATCAGCTCAACCTTATAGGGTTCGTTGTTGGCCTTGTAGAACTCGATGGCCCGCTCGCGGTCCCAAACCTCGGTGGTGACTGGGTCGCGCTTGTTGATGATCTCTTTCATCTTTTTCTCGATGAGGCCAAGATCTTCGGGCGTGAACGGTTCTTCCCGGTCGAAGTCATAATACCAGCCGTTTTCGATAACGGGGCCGATGGTGACCTTGGTCGCAGGCCAGATTTCCTGCACGGCGCGGGCCATGATGTGGGCCAGATCGTGGCGGATCAGTTCGTTGGCCTGTGCGTCATCCTTCATGGTGTGGATGGCAATCTGTGCATTGGCTTCGATCGGCCATTGCAGGTCCCAGTGTTTGCCGTCAACGGTGGCCGAGATGGCCTTTTTGGCCAGCGAACTTGAAATATCGGCAGCCACCTGCGCAGGCGTAACCCCTGCGTCATAGGAACGTGCATTGCCATCTGGGAAAGTGAGAGAGACGGATTTTGAATCCAGGGCCATGTCGGCTCTCCTCGTCGGTTTGGCGCCCACTGAACGCCCGGTTGCGGGTTATTTGCGTCTGGCTGATGTGGCAGGTGGATATGCCTGTGTCAAGTGTAGGGGCGAGGGGCCAGCCCCTCGCGCTCCCCGGAGTATTTGAAAAAAGATGAAGTGGGCGGAATTGCACTCGGGGGTGGGGCGTGCATGATGCAATAAAAGGAAAGAAGGTTTCATGGCAGCGACGAATTTTCTGGAGACGCCGCAGGGGCGGCGACTGGCTTATCACAAGACAGAAGGGGCAGGGCCGACCATCGTTTTTCTGGGTGGGCTCATGTCGGATATGGAAGGCACCAAGGCAGTCCATCTGGAAGCTTGGGCGCAGGCGCGGGGGCGGGCCTTTTTGCGGTTTGATTATTCCGGTCACGGCGAAAGCTCTGGTGCTTTCACGGATGGTTGCATTGGGGATTGGCATGAGGACACTGTTGCTGCGGTCGATGCCTTGACCAAGGGGCCGCTGATCGTTGTCGGCTCGTCCATGGGGGGGTGGCAGGCGCTTTTGCTGGCCAAGGCCATGCCGGACCGGATAGCAGGTCTAGTCACGATCGCCGCCGCGCCGGATTTCACGGAAGATGGTTATTGGGCTTCATTCAATGATGATCAGAAAGCCGCCCTGGAAACGGTCGGGCATGTTGAGTTGCCGTCCGATTACATGGAGCCGTATATCGTCACCAAACGGATGATCGAAGATGGGCGGCAGCGTCTTGTTCTGCGCGACACGTTGAACCTGCCGTTCAAGGTTCGTTTCCTGCAGGGAACAGCGGATACAGCCGTTTCGACTGAAACGGCCGTTCGGTTGCTGGACCACGCAACAGGGCCGGACATGCAGCTTCTTTTGGTCAAGGATGCCGATCACAGGTTCTCGGATGATGCATGTCTTGGCTTGATCGAGGCGGCGGTTCTGGGCGTGTTGGGAGACGCATGATGCGGCGTTTGGGATGGCTTCTGGGGCGCTTGTTCCTTGCGTTGATTGCCATCGGCGGCCTTGTCTACTGGTTTGGCCCGCGCGAAGTAGTGAACCTGAGCCCAAGCTTTGATCTGCGCAAGTTTGGTGAGGGCGTACAGGTTTATTTCGAAAGCACCGAAGCCGCGTTTGACGATATCGTTCCGGGTGTCGAAAAACGAGTGATCTGGCAAGATGGCCATAACGAGCGGCGCACCCCGTATTCCGTTCTTTACATCCATGGCTTTTCAGCAAGTTCCGAGGAAATCCGGCCAGTACCAGACCTTGTGGCAGACGCGCTGGGAGCCAATCTGGTTTACACACGCCTGCAAGGTCACGGGCGAAGCGGATCAGCCATGGCGGAAGGCACTGCCTCGGGCTGGATGCAGGACACCGCCGAGGGGTTGGCGGCCGCGCGTGCTGTTGGGGACAAGGTGATTGTGATCTCAACGTCGACCGGTGCGACGCTTGCAGCCGCTGCTGCTTTGGATACCAGCCTTAGCGAAGATGTTGTCGGCATGGTCTTTGTCTCTCCTAATTTCGGGGTCAACACGTCTGCGGCATGGATCCCCACTTTGCCATGGGCAAGGGATTGGTTGCCGGTCCTGATGGGGGTCGAACGCGATGTATCGGGGCCAGACCCGGAAAAGAACAAATATTGGTCTACTGTCTATCCTTGGGAGTCGGTCGTGCCGATGTCCGTTCTGGTCGAAAA
Source organism: Ruegeria sp. AI2 (assembly GCF_056541275.1). Lineage (NCBI taxonomy): Bacteria > Pseudomonadati > Pseudomonadota > Alphaproteobacteria > Rhodobacterales > Roseobacteraceae > Ruegeria > Ruegeria sp. AI2. The sequence goes on along the minus strand of NZ_JBQFYB010000001.1, from coordinate 1,377,399 downwards.
AGTCTATGCGCTGGATTTCTCGAATGCCCTGGTGCCCGTGCTGTTCTGGTTCTCGGACAACGATCGGGTGGTGCGCCCTGACCGAACCCACGAGGTCGCCAAAGCGTGGGGTGCGCCAACATCCGTCAAACTGGTGACAATGGGCCCCGAAGATGATCCGTCATCCCATGTTATTGCCGGTCGCCTGATGTCGCCAGGGCAGACCGACGCGGCTGTGGCCGGTATTCTGGACTGGCTAAAAGGGCTGGAGGTGGAATGATGGCGGCCTCGGGTCGAGGGACGATGCGAAAGCCGGGCAGTATGTGGAGCCTTGAGACGTTGGGGCGCGTTCGTCTGTCCCGGTATTTCTTCATGCGCGATTTCCTCTATTCCGAGATCGGGAACTTTCACCAGAAACAGAACATTCCAGACAACCCGGATCTGGCTGTCGAGACGGGACGTGCGTTCTGTGAAACTCTGCTGGACCCGCTGGAAGAGACCTTTGGCAGGATCGCCGTGCGCTCGGGCTATCGCTCACCGTCGCTAAACAGGTTTGGCAATGAAAACAAACTGAACTGCGCCCGGAATGATCACCCGTTGGAATGCCACATCTGGGATCGTGGGGCCGGGGACGCGAGGATTGCCGGGGCGTCTGTTGTAATTCCCTGGTTCGCGGATCAGTATGCGCAGGGCAGGGATTGGCGGGATCTGGCATGGTGGATGCATGATCACCTGGATTACTCCGAGATCTGGTTTTTTCCGAAACTCTGCGCTTTCAATCTGGTGTGGCGCCCTAAACCGCAGCGCCGGATTGACAGCTACATTGCGCCACGCGGATGCCTGCTGAAACCGGGCGCTGAGCCCGAGGAAAGTGCAGCTTCACGGCGGTCCCGCTATGCTGACTTTCCGGCTTTTCGGGCAATCGCCTATCCGTGACGTTCCGCTGGTTTGAATGTGATAAACTCTCAACCTGACTACAAACCCAAAGGCTCGGAATACCGAGCGCATGGAGGCCCCGTGTGATCGAGCCGCTGGTACTGCTACCTGGACTGATGTGCGATGCCCGACTGTATCGCCCTCAGATCGAGGTGTTTTCGCAGACGCGACCCGTAACCGTTGCGCCGATTTCCGCAGGTGAGCGTATCGAAGAGATCGCCTCGGGTCTGCTGGACCAGCTTCCACATCGGTTTGCACTGGCTGGATTAAGCATGGGTGGTGTGGTCGCGTTAGAGCTGATCCGCCGGGCACCGGAACGTGTGTCACGCCTGTGCCTGATGGCCACTGATGCACAGGCGGACACGCCTCAAATGGCTGCCAGTCGCGAAGACCTGATCATTGGCGCGCAGGGTGGCCGGTTGGAGGAGGTCATGCGGAAACTTGTGGGGTCCGACACGCTGGCACCGGGCCCGCAGCGCATTCCCATCCTGAACGGCTTGTTGGCAATGGCACAGGATTTGGGTGTTGAAACCTTCGTGTGTCAGATGCGTGCTCTGCAACGCCGCCCGGATCAACAAGCCGCATTGCGTCGCATCAAGGTGCCCACGTTGGTTCTGTGCGGTGCGCATGACACTCTAACACCGGTCAAACGGCATTCTTTCATGGCAGAGCTCATACCCGGAGCGGAACTGCTGGTTATTGAAAAGGCTGGTCACTTGCCGACCCTCGAAACGCCCGACCTCGTCAATGAGGCGCTGCAAACCTGGTTGGACGCCCAGCAACGGTTTGATTACTGGTAAAGCGTCGCGCGTTCGGTCTTTGAAATGACGTTTGGCGTCACCACTGGTTTACCAGTTTTCCAGTCAAAAAAGGGTGTGTTCTTCCATCGCCCGGACAGGCGCGATCCGGCGGCCCTGCGCAACAAGCCAAAAACGGCGGGGCCGGGATTTTCGTGCTTTTGCTTTCCGTCCGGTTGGGGAACAAACCCACGTGTCGTGACGGGTCCCAGCGCCGAAGCTCCACCCGCAACCCGGCCGACGATGACGCCAGCAAACGGGAATTTCGCGGATTTGGGCGTTGCCGCCAAAGGTGCGTTACAGCAGCTGGCGTACCAACGCAGCATACCCTTGGGGCTGAGTTGCATCGCCGCAAGATACTGTTTTCCGGTGCTGATTTCGATCTCATCCGGTGCGATCTGAAAAATCTCGACAGGCCCGGGTGCCGGGTCCGGCTGCTTGAAATATAGTTGAGCGGCCCGGCAATCATGGCAGAAACACTCAACATGTGTGCCTTGCCGAACACCACGGGGTGAAATACGTCCCTGCAACGCGCCGCATTGGCAGGAAAAGGTAAGGCCCTCTTGCGCTGACCCGCTCATGTCGCTTAGGCAACCTTGTTGGAATTGGCCGCGCGACGGTTTGGTTTTCGTGCATTTTCGTTCATGAAATCAATCACAAGGGGACGAATGTTGTCGCGCCAGCTGCGGCCTGCGAAGATACCATAGTGACCGGCGCCGGGTTCAACGTGGCTTGCCTTTTTGCTGTCGGGCAGGCCGGTGCACAAATCCAGCGCGGCAATACACTGGCCGGGTGCAGAGATGTCATCATTTGCACCTTCGACAGTCTTCACCGCAACATCGGTAATCTTACTGATGTCCACCTTGTGACCCGCGACCACGAACTCGTTTCTCGCAATCTCTCGATTCTTAAAGACCCGCTCGACCGTCGAAAGATAGAACTCGGCTGTCATGTCCATCACGGCCAGGTATTCGTCGTAGAAGCGGTTATGGGCATCCTGATCCGAGGCTTCGTCCCGCATGACGCGCTGGATCTGGTCGGAAAACGCTTTGGAGTGACGATCTGCGTTCATGGACATGAACGAGGCCAATTGCAGCAGTCCCGGATATACCATGCGCCCTACGCCCTTGTACTTGAAGCCAACGCGCTGGATCATTGTTTCTTCCAACTGGCCCATAGTGACGCGACGGCCGAAGTCTGTCACATCGGTCGGCGTTGCGTCCGGATCGACGGGGCCACCAATCAGCGTCAGGGTGCTTGGCTGGGCTTTGGGTTCAATCTCGGCCAGGTACGCCGTTGCAGCCAATGTCAGAGGCGCCGGTTGGCAAACGGCAACAACATGGGTGTCGGGCCCAAGCTCTTTCATAAAATCTACAAGATAGAGCGTGTAGTCTTCGACATCGAATTTACCTGCGGATACAGGGATATCGCGCGCATTATGCCAATCTGTGATGTAGACTTCGCAATTGACCAGAAGGCTTTTCACCGTCGAGCGCAGCAACGTTGCATAGTGCCCGGACATCGGGGCAACCAACAGCACTTTGCGCGGTTGTTCTTTCCGGCCATTGACGCGGAAATGTACCAGATCACCAAAAGGGCGTTCCAGAACAGTCGTGATTTCAACCAGGTGGTCCTTGCCATCTTCGCAGGTGAATGTGCGAATACCCCAATCGGGCTTTGCCACCATCCGCTGGAACGTACGCTCGGTCACTTCGCCCCAGGCGGCCATCCAGTTGAATGCGGGGTTCGGCACCATGGAAAACATCGGATAGGACGCCATCGCGCTGGCGGTTGCACCAAGCCACTGGTTGGTGTTTCGCGCAGTTTCCATCAGGTCGTAGGTCATCATGTAGCGCATAAATGGGGCCTCCTGAGTGTCAGCCTGATAGTTCGGACCATTCGTCGCTTTGCCCCCCAGCACCCACGACGTTATTCTGCATAGCAGCGAGGTTAGGGGGGAATTGTTAAAATGACAACTAGTGAAGACCACATGCCAGACGTATCCGAAGAACACATTGAACGCCTTAAAGAAAATATGGATAAGGTCGAGAAGTTATCGAAGCGCCTGATTGAGGTCATGGCTGTAAAACGGCCCCACACGCCCGCGCTGGACGGCCCGAATCAAGAGCTTTTCGCACGAGCAGCAAGTGCCTATTGGGCAGAGGCTTGGCAAAATCCCGCCAAGTTGCTGGAACAGCAGATAGAATTTTGGGGCAAGTCAGTGTTGAACTTTGCCGAGGCGCAGAAAGCACTGACTGCGTCTGACGCGGAAAGCGAAGCACCCAAGCCAGAAGACAAGCGATTTTCGAACCCCCTTTGGGAGACCAATCCCTATTTCCGTCTGATCCGCCAGCAATACCAGACCAATGCGCAAGCAATAGCGCAGGCTGTTGCGTCCGTGGATGATCTGGATGCCAAAGACAAAAGGCGGCTGCAATATTTCTCGCAACAAATCGTCGACATGATGGCGCCGACAAATTTTCTGGCGACCAATCCGGATGCCTTGCAAAAAGCGGTCGAAACCGAGGGCCAGTCACTGATCAAGGGGTTGGAAAACCTTGTGTCAGATCTGGAGGCCAATAATGGAGAATTGGTCGTCAAACTGGCAGATGAAAGTGCCTTTGAGGTCGGCGGTAACCTGGCGACGACGCCGGGGGAGGTGGTTTATCGCAACCGGATGATGGAACTGATCCAGTACAAGCCAGCGACTGAAACGGTCTACGAGACTCCGATTGTTCTGTTTCCGCCCTGGATCAACAAGTTCTATATTCTGGACCTGAAAGCCCAGAACAGCATGATCAAATGGATCACCGAACAGGGGTATACCCTGTTTGTTGTAAGCTGGGTCAATCCGGACGAAAGCTATGCCGAAACAGGCATGGAAGACTACATTCAGGACGGTTTCCTGACCGCAATCGAGACGGCCAAGAAGATTTGCAAGGTCAAACAGGTCAACGCTGTGGGGTATTGCATCGCGGGCACCACCCTGAGCCTGACGCTGTCTCTGCTGAAACAGCGAGGAGACAAGTCGGTCAAATCGGCGACCCTGTTCACCGCATTGACGGATTTTTCCGATCAGGGAGAGTTCACGCCCTTCCTTCAAAACGATTTTATCGACGGAATCGAAGAAGAAGTGAAAAAGGAAGGTGTTCTGCGGTCATGGATCATGGCGCGCACTATGTCCTTCCTGAGATCACGTGACCTGATCTATGGCCCGGCCATTCGCAGCTATATGATGGGTGAAGTGCCCCCGGCCTTTGATTTGCTGTACTGGAACGGTGACGGAGCCAACCTGCCTGCGAAAATGGCGGTTGAGTACTTGCGTGGACTATGCCAGCGCAACGAATTTGCCACCGATGGCTTTGAGTTGCTGGGGTATAAGCTAAAGCTTGGTGACGTTGATGTGCCCCTTATGGCCATCACATGCGAAACCGATCACATCGCGGCGTGGAAAGATTGCTATCGCGGTGTGCAAAAGATGGGCTCGCGATCAAAAACTTTCGTGGTTTCCGAGTCGGGTCATATTGCGGGTATTGTGAACCCGCCCAGCAAGAAAAAGTACGGGCATTACACCAACCCGGATTTGAAACCAGACGCCGCCACCTGGTTGAAGGAAGCCGACTTTCATGAAGGGTCATGGTGGCCCATGTGGGATGCCTGGCTGAAAAAACGGTCGGGCAAGCAGGTACCGGCCCGCAAACCCGGCGATTCGAAGCACCCGAGCCTGGCTGCTGCACCCGGAACGTATGTAGTGGCAAAACCAAACGCCTGATTTCATTCTGAAACTTAAATTTTTCTGCAATGCAGCAAAAAAAACTTGCAATGCTGCGTTGCAGCAATCATATTGTCCTCAAGCTAATGAAACCCGGGGTGGGCCCGGACTGGCTAAAAGGATTATGACAATGGCTAAGACCCAAGACTTTACCGCGATCATGAAAGACATGATGGGTGCATTCCCTGTGGACACAACCGCAATGGAAGGCGCATTCAAATCGACCGCTTCGCTGAACGAAAAGCTGTCGGGCGTTGCTCTGGAAGCAGCTGAGAAATCGGCAGAGATCTCGAGCAAATGGACCAAAGACACGCTGGCCAAACTGACCGAGATGTCGAAAGCCAAGGCAGAGCCTGCCGACTATGCAAAAGCAGCAACCGATTTCGCAAGCGCGTCCGCTGAAGTTGCAGCCGAGAACATGGCCGCTTTCGCAGAAATCGCAAAAAAAGTTCAGACCGAAACCGTCGAACTGCTGATGGCTGCTGGTAAAGAAGCTGCGGAAGAAGCATCCGCTGCTGTTAAAAAAGCAACCAACGACGTGACCACAGCCGCTAAAAAAGCTGCTGCTGCGAAGTAAGAAAAGTCAGCGAAACGCACCCGACCCTCCCTATAGGTGCAATCGCGGTGGGCAGGTCCATTGACCTGCCCTTTCTTTTTGTGCTGCACTCGCATAACCTGTGCTGCAACGCATCATCCTTGGGGAGGGAACACGGTGTCGGACCAAGAAAAACCGCTGCTGATCAAGCGCTATGCCAGCCGTCGGCTGTATAACACCGAGACCAGCGATTACGTGACGCTCGAAGATATCGCGGGATTCATTCGTGACGGGCGCGAAGTACAGATCATCGACCTGAAATCCGGCGACGACCTGACACGGCAGTATCTGCTGCAAATCATTGCTGAACATGAAAGCCGCGGCGAGAATGTGCTGCCGGTCAATGTTCTGAATGATCTGGTGCGCAGCTACATGCTGCCGGGCGGGGGCATGATGCCGCAATTCCTGCAAAGCTCGTTCGATATGCTGCGCGAAAGCCAAAGCAAGATGATGGAAAACATGAACGCTATGAACCCGATGTCCCAGATGCCGGGTTTTGAAGCGTTGCAAGCACAGCAGCAGGCATTTCTGAAGGCTATGACAGGTGGGTTGTCTGGCAGATGGTCCTCGCCAGAGAAGGAAAGTGAAAAGTCAGAGCCGAAAGAGGATCTTGACGATATCAAGAAACAGTTGGCCGAACTTCAACAGAAGCTTTCGAAACTGAATTAAGGTGTGCCGGAGGAAAAGGCCCACCATTTAAGTGAGCCAGTTCTAGTCTCAGGTACCGTAGACCGGCATTGGGCCGGTCACTTCGCCAACGGCGGCCAGCAGAATATCTGCAATCACGTCCAGCTCTGCGCGCGTCAGGCGTACGGGCAGTCGGACGTCACACGCTTTCATCAGCATGTCACGTGTTTGCGGAAGCTCGAACGTTTCCGGTAGGAATTGCCAGTTCCAGAAGGCGCGCGCATTGTCCTGGCTCAGGCCAAAGACCTGAACTTTGACACCGCGTGCCTCGGATGCGGCGGCAAATGCGCGAATCTCGTGTTCCTGCAACCCAACCAGATTGAACTGAATCGAATCCGGCGCGCGCTGTTCGGGGAGCAAGGGCGCGGGCACGTTGATATGGGGTGAGGTATTCAAGCGTCCGGCAACATAGTCGTGGTTCGCCAGACCGTCGCGAACACGACGGGCCAGTTCTGGGATCTGCGGGCGGATAACAGCGGCGCTCAGGTTGTTCAAACGCAGGTTATAAAGCGGCAACTTGTTCTGCCAGCGAGCGAAGGCCTCTTCCAGCTCGGGCGAGTTGTCGCCGTGCGGTCCTTTGTGTTTCTTCCAGTTATGTTCGTACGCGCCCGACATGATGACGGCACGGGCCACCAGATCAGCATCGTTTGAGATCAGAATACCGCCTTCGCCCGCATTGATCATCTTATAGGACTGAAACGAGAAACAGCCGACCTTGCCGATGGTTCCGATATTTTTGCCATGCCAGGTCGTGCCCAGCGAATGCGCAGCGTCTTCGATAACCGGGATGTCACGCGCGTCGCACAGCGCCATGATCGCGTCCATATCAGATGTGTGGCCGCGCATGTGACTGATGATAACCGCTTGAACGCTGTCGAGCTTGGCCTCGAAATCGGCCATGTCGATGCGATAATTCTCACTCACTTCGCACAGAACCGGGATGCAGTCCGCGTGAATGACTGACGAGGGAACCGCGGCAAATGTGAAGCCGGGGATCAGGACGCGCGCATCGCGCGGCAAACCCAGTGCCTTGAGTGACAGAAACAGCGCAGCAGAACAGGATGAAACAGCGAGAGCGTATTTTGTGCCCAGAAGTTCGGCAAACTCGGCCTCTAGCAAAGACACCGGGGCATCTTGCGGGGCGGTATAACGAAACAAGTCGCCCGACTGCATCAGGGCGTCGATGGCTTCTTTCGCTGCTTCTGGGATGGGTTCGGCGTCATGAACGTTTGGTGGAAGCGTCATATTTGGATTTCCCGAATTCTATCTTTGGTAAAGATAAAGCTATTCAGGTGGCAATCCAAGCCCTCAATCGCCGCGCCAGCGGAAATTCACCAATTTGTCACAAGTAACGTGGATCAGATCCCAAGCCGGTCCCGCAAGGCGAACCATGTCATTGCCAGTACCAGCAGCGGGTTGCGCAGGGCGGATCCGCCGGGGAAGGGCAGGGTTGGCACGCGCGCCATTGTATCGAACCCTTCTGCCTGTCCCTGAATGGCCAGCGCCATCAGTTGCCCGGCATGGGTCGCGGTGCCTACACCATGACCGGAATAGCCGGAAGCAGACAGAATATTGGGTGCGATACGCACCAGATAAGGCATCCGCCGCATGGTAATGGCCAGCGTCCCACCCCAAGCGTAGTCGATTTTGACATCGCGCAGATGTGGGAAAATCTCGGTCATCGGCTTGCGGACCTTCGCAGCGACATCCGCAGGAAAACGATAGCCATAGCTTTCGCCGCCACCGAACAAAAGCCGGCCATCGGCGCTAAGGCGGAAATAGTTCACCACGAACTTGGTATCCGCGACCGCGACATCCTGCGTCAGGACCCGCGCAGCCTCGCTGCCAAGGGGTTCGGTCGCTGCGATGAAGTTGTTGATGGGCATGACACGGGCCGCGACGGTCCGGTTGAGATTGCCAAGATAGCCATTGCAGGCCAGCACAACATGGTCGGCCCTTACGTTCCCCCTGACGGTCCGGATCAAGGCAGGCCGGGTTTCGTCAATATCGATGACTTCGGTGCCCTCAAAAATGCGAACACCCGCTTTGGCAGCGGCCTGAGCCAACCCCAGCGCAAAGTTCAATGGGTGCAGATGAGCGGCCCCCATGTCCAGATACCCACCCATATAAGCGGGTGAGGGGCAAAGTTTGTGGCCTTCGTCTTCATCCAGCAGCTTGATCTGGTCATAGTGATACCGGTCGGACAGATGGCCTGCATGGTCATGCAGCTCTTTTCGTTCCGAAGCTGACAGACCCAGAACCGCGACACCGGGTTGCAAGTTGCACGCGATCTGATGCTTGGCGATCAGTGATTTGACCAGATCCTTGGCGTCTTCGGCCAGGTCCCACAGCTTTGCGGCATTCGGGTCGCCAACAAGACGCTCAAGGTCTTCCTGATCCATCCGCTGCGCGCTGCCCAGCTGGCCACCATTGCGCCCTGAGGCACCAAATCCGACACGGTGGGCTTCAAGCAGAACGACATCGAACCCCGCCTCGGCCAGATGCAATGCTGCGGACAGGCCTGTGTAGCCGCCGCCCACAACGCAGACATCCGCCGTAATATCTTCGGCCAAAACAGGAAAGCGTTCCGTTGGGTTTGCCGTCGCGGCATACCAGCTGGCAGGGTATTCGCCCTTGCGGTCATTGGAATAGAGCAGGTTCACGAAAAGTCTCAGACGTTGATCAGCAGATGTTCCCGTTCCCACGGAGAGATGACCTGCAGAAATTCTTCATACTCGGCCCGTTTCACGATGCCATAGACACGGGCAAACTCGGGGCCAAGGATTTCGTGCAGGGCTGTGGCTTCGTCAAACAGATCCAACGCATCGCCCATGACCTGCGGGATATCCCCTTCGCCTTCATAGGCGTCACCATAGAATTGACGACGCGGACGCTCCTGTTCGACCAGACCCAGATAGCCGCACGCCAGCGACAGGGCGATGCCCAGATACGGATTGCAATCCATACCGGCGATGCGGTTTTCGACACGGCGCGATTCAGGTCCGGACAGAGGAACGCGAATGCCTGTAGTGCGGTTGTCGCGAGCCCATTCCAGATTAATCGGCGCCGCGTGGTCTTTCACGTAACGACGATACGAGTTCACATAAGGTGCCATCACGGCCAGACCGGCGGGCAGATGGTTCTGCAACCCGGCAATGAAGTGATAGAACGCGTCCGTTTCGCCGCCCTGCGGGCCCGAGAAGATGTTCTGGCCGGTCTCCATGTCGATAATCGAATGATGGATATGCATGGCCGAACCCGGCTCTTCCTCGATCGGTTTGGCCATGAAGGTTGCAAAACAATTATGCCGCAATGCCGCTTCGCGGATCAGGCGTTTGAAGTAGAAAACCTCATCAGCAAGTTTGACCGGGTTGCCGTGGCGCAGGTTGATCTCCAACTGGCCCGCACCGCCTTCCTGGGTGATGCCATCGATTTCGAACCCCTGATGCTCGGCAAAGTCATAGATATCGTCGATGACCGGGCCGAACTCGTCCACCGCAGTCATCGAATACGCCTGCCGCGCCGCAGCGGGGCGGCCAGAACGCCCCATCATCGGCTTGATTTCCTGTGCGGGATCGACGTTGGGGGCGACCAGAAAGAACTCCATCTCTGGCGCAACAACCGGTTTCCAGCCTCGGTTGTGATACAGCTGGACCACGCGTTTCAACACGTTGCGTGGGCTATAAGGGATCGGATCACCATCCCGGTCATAGGCGTCGTGGATCACCTGCAGCGTCCAGTCCCCGGTCCAGGGCGCGGCTGAAGCCGTCGAATAGTCGGGCTTCAGGATCATGTCCTTTTCGATGAACCCGTCGTCACCCGCGGCTTCACCCCAGTCCCCCGTGATGGTCTGGAAGAAGATGCTGTCGGGCAAGTGAAAGTAGGATTGCTTGGCAAATTTCGTGGCAGGCACGGCCTTGCCGCGCGCAATTCCGGGAAGGTCCGAGATGATACATTCAACCTCGTCCAGCCGCTGTCCGTGGAAATAGGCTTTGGCGGCTTCCGGCAGTTTATCAGTCCAATCAGCCATCAGGCTCTCTCTTTCTTTAAAAACTCGGCCATATGGCGCGCGATTGTGGCGTTGTCATCCGGAGCGGTTTCGCGATTTGCGGCCTCGCGCATCAGGTCTTCGGGGACGACGCCTTTTCCCCGTGTGCGCATCAGGCCCGCGACAAAACCATTGGTGAATTCGGGGTGGGCCTGAACCGTCCAGATCGTGTCTCCATAAGCCAGCATAGCGTTTTCGCAAAATGCGTTCTGACCCAGAACGCGCGCCCCTTCGGGTAGCTCGACAACCTGATCCTGATGCCAGGCATTCAGCCAGACTGTTTTGCCGTCAAACTCGTATTCAGTGCGTCCGACAGCCCAACCGCCCTTGAATTTCTCGACCTTGCCGCCCAGTGCCTGCGCGATAATCTGATGCCCAAAGCATACGCCGATCAGTGGCTTTCCGCTTTGCTGTATCTCTCTGACCAAGTCTTCCAGTGGGGCGATCCATGGCAAGTCTTCGTACGCGCCGTGGCGCGAACCGGTAATGACCCAGCCATCTGCGTCATCCGCGCTGCTTGGGAATATGCCGTCGACTACGGCGAAGGTCTGGAACTCGAATCCGTTGCCACCGAGAAGTGCAGGAAACAGCTCATCATAGTCGCCGAATTCGCCATGCAACGCATCTGGTGTGTGGCCGGTTTGTAATATGCCGATTTTCATGTGTCACCAAATTTGATCAAATTCACTCTAGCTGAGTCCGAATGAGGCGGCAAGGGGGGTCAAACCGCCTCGAGATAGCTCAGCCAGTGATCTTCAGGAGTGATGCGTTCAAATCGTTCAACTTCCTGTCGCTTGGTCATGGTCAGGTACTGGATCAGGTCAGCCGAGAAAAGTCGGGCGACCAGGGGGTCGGTTTCAAACCTGTCAATTGCAGTTGCCCAGTCCGGCATCAGTTGGGGCAGGTCTTCAATATCGTAAGCATTGCCTATGATCGGGGCAGGGGGGTGCAGGCCGTCTTCGATCCCGACAAGGGCTGCGCCCAATACCGCCGTCAGCATCAGGTAAGGGTTGATGTCACCACCCGCGACGCGGTGTTCGATGCGCCGCGCTGCTGGTGCCCCGCCCGGGATGCGAATTGCGGCTGTTCTGTTCTCATAGGCCCAGCAGGCCCCGGTCGGCGCATGCGCGCCCGGTACAAGCCGCGTGTATGAATTGCCATGCGGAGCAAAAATCAACGTGCTGCCTGGCATGGCCGCCACACAACCCGCGACAGCGGAATGCAGAATGCTGGTCCCTTCAGGCCCGCCATTGTCGAACACATTGCGCCCGCGTTGGTCCAGCACTGAGAAGTGCACATGCATCCCATTGCCTGCATCATCGGCATAGGGTTTTGACATGAATGTTGCGGCAAACCCGTGTTTGCGCGCAAGGCCGCGCGTCAACGCCTTGAAAAGCCACGTATCGTCGGCGCAGCGCATGGCATCCTGATGATTCAGGTTGATTTCGAACTGGCCAACGCCACTTTCCGAGATGGCGGTTTGCGCGGGGATGTCCATGGCGGCGCAACCATCGTAGAGGTCTGTAAAGAAATCCTCGAACGCGTCCATTTCAGCGACCGACAGAACGGATTCGTGCAGCAGGCGGCGCCCGGTGATCGGGTTCAACGGGGGTTGCGGTTGCGCGCCCGAGGCATCGATGAGTGTGAATTCCAGTTCGGTCGCCGCGACGACCGACCAACCGCGTTTGGCATATCGGTCAAGAATGGCAGACAGAGCGTGACGCGGATCACCCGCAAACGGAGTGCCTGCATCGTCATACAAGCTCATCGGAACCAGCGCCGTTTCTTTCGGAAGCCAGGGGACAGGCACCGGGCCTCGGTCGGTTGGTCGCAGCACGCCATCAGCATCGCCGGTTTCAAACACCAGCGGGCTGCCGTGGATGTCCGCGCCCCAGAGATCGACATTGAGCGCCGAGAACGGCATTCGCACTGCGCCTTTCTCCAGCTTGCTCGCATATTCAGGGGGCACGCGCTTGCCCCGCATCTGACCGTTCAGGTCACAGGCAGTCACACGAAAACTGTGCAGGGCGCTCAGGTCCATTTGGGGCTCCGTCAATTCTGTTTCCCCGTGATGTACTTCAATGGATCGGATTTGTCACCAAATTTGATCAAATTTTGATTTTTGGGTCAGATGTGGCTGCTCGACATAGTTTTTGGTTGAGTGCAAAAGTGGTCCTGCCGACAAAGCTCGCGTCTCGCATTTCCAGCAGTGAAAACACCATGGGAGTATCTGTTAATCCATTGAACATATTCCACAATGGTGTTGTCTGCGGCAAGTCAGAGAGTGGTTAGATTTTCCCAGTGTTGAAAGCGCGGCGATCGGATTTGATGCGACGCCTGAACCCGCAAAGCAGCTTCTTTTGGCGACTCCTCAAAAATTGGCTTATTTCGACGATTTTTCTATGATAGCTGCGGGTTTCGTACTCTTGAGGATGGTTGAGTTGACTGCACGTGGAAGAGATAACATTCAACACCATGCCACGCTGAGCATTGCGCCGATGATGGACTGGACCGACCGCCACTGTCGGTATTTTCATCGACTGCTTAGCTCGGAAACCCTGCTGTATACCGAGATGGTAACCGCACCGGCGCTTGTTCGGGGTGGGGCGCTGCATCTGTTGGACCATTCACCGCAGGAACATCCCGTGGCTTTGCAGTTGGGTGGGTCCGATCCGGAGGAGCTGGCGCAAGCGGCGCGTTTGGGTGCTGATGCAGGATATGATGAGATCAATCTGAACTGTGGGTGCCCGTCGGACAGGGTGCAGTCTGGTACTTTCGGGGCGGTTCTGATGAAAGATCCGGCGCGGGTTGCAGAATGCGTCGCAGCAATGCGCGACGCGGTAAATGTGGATGTCACGGTCAAATGCCGCATCGGCGTGGATGATCAAGAGCCCGAAGAAGCTCTGCCTGCGTTTCTTGAGCAGATCAGTGCGGCAGGTTGTCAAAGAGTAACGATCCATGCGCGCAAGGCGTGGTTGCAGGGGTTGAGCCCCAAGGAAAACCGCGATGTTCCACCGCTTGATTATGACCTTGTGCATCGGATGAAAGCCGCGTTTGCGGATCTGCATATATCGATCAATGGTGGTATCGCCAGCTTGGATGAAGCAGCAGCACATCTGGACGCGGGTCTTGACGGTGTCATGATCGGTCGGGCGGCCTATCATCAACCCGGTGATATCCTGGCAGATGCTGACCGGCGCATATTTGGCGTTGGAACCGTTCGCGATCCGATGACGGTTGTTCAAGAAATGGTGCCCTATGTTGAGGGGCACCTTGCCAATGGCGGGCGTTTGCACCAGATCACGCGGCATATGCTGGGTCTCTTTGCGGGGCGTCCCGGTGCGCGGGCATGGCGGCGCGCCTTGTCCGAAGGGGCCGTGCATGAAGGGGCCGGGCCAGAAGTCATGCTACAGGCCCTGAACCACATAGCGCCGATGGTCGAGGTTTAAACGGCAAAAGGGGGGACGATGCCCGAGACAATTTTGCTGGCCCAGATGATGGGCCTTTTGCTTGTGATCGGCGCGCTGGCCGGTGTGCTTGCCGGGCTGTTGGGAGTGGGCGGCGGTATCGTTCTGGTCCCCGCGTTCTTCTATGCGTTTCAGACGCTTGGCTATGGCGGCCCGCAATTGATGCAGCTTTGTTTGGCGACGTCGTTGGCCACGATCATTGTAACGTCGATGCGGTCAGTTCTTGCCCACAACAAGAAGGGTGCGGTGGACTGGGATATCCTGCGCGGTTGGGGGCCGGGTATTGTCGTCGGCGCAATTGTCGGAGTGCTGGTCGCATCGGCGCTGCGGACCGAGGCTTTGCAGGCACTGTTCGGAATTCTGGGCATGGTGATCGGTGCCTATCTTGGGTTGGGTCGCGCAGAATGGCGGTTGGGCGACGCAATGCCCGGCGGTATCAAACGGGCCGTCCTTTCCCCTCTGGTCGGGTTTCTTTCCGTTCTGATGGGCATCGGTGGCGGCAGTTTCGGTGTGCCGCTGATGAGCCTCTATAACACCCCTATCCACCGCGCGGTCGCGACCGCGGCCGGGTTTGGCGTGATCATCGCCGTACCGTCGGTCATTGGGTTCTTGTTTGTGGATATCGCGCCCGAGCATCGCCCCCCGTTGACCATTGGCGCGGTAAATCTTGTGGCCTTCGGGATCGTTGTCGCAATGACAATGATCACCGCGCCCTGGGGGGTAAAGCTGGCCCATGCAATGGACCCAAAACCGTTGAAACGTGTCTTCGCCGTGTTCCTGACGCTGGTCGCGCTGAACATGCTGCGCAAGGCCGTGGGTTTATGAGCGATTTTTCGGCCCGGGGCTGGGTGAAATTCCCGTATGATCCGGTGCTGGCCGAATGGGTGAACCACGCTTTGCCTGCCGCACGGGCGTCTACAAAGGATCCAGCCCATGCGGAATGGTTGGATTGCGAAGGGACGTGGTTCATCGGTGTCGACGCACTGCCCAATGACACGAAGGGCAGGGTCGGGCAGTCCGGGCCGTTGAATGGCAAGGCCATGGCATTCATCGACAAACACTTTGGAGATTTACCGCTGCACAAGGGGCAGGTTTCTGTTGTTTATCCGGGTTATCCGCGCCCGCGCCGGGGTGAGAATGAAGCGGCCACCCGGTACCGTCGAAACAGGGATGCGGCCCATGTGGACGGTTTGCGCCCAACAGGGCCGGATCGCCGCCGCCGGGTTGATGAACCTCATGCCTGGATTCTGGGCATTCCACTGACCGAGGCCAGCGCAGACGCGTCTCCGATGGTGGTGTGGGACGGCAGTCATGACATTCTACGGGCCGCGTTCAGGCAGGCGCTTGAAGGGATGCCGCCTGAGGTCCTGCACGACGTTGACATAACGGATATCTACCAATCCGCCCGTCGCGAGGTGTTTGCGACCTGCCCAAGGATCGAGGTGCCTGCAAAGCCGGGAGAGGCCTATCTGCTGCACCGCCATTGCCTGCACGGGGTTGCACCTTGGGCCGAAGGGGCGACGGCGGGGCAGGATGGTCGAATGATCGCCTATTTCCGCCCCGAATGCTCCGGTGGAGTAGCCGAATGGATCGAATCCGCCTAACGTCCTGTCGTTATTTGGCTTTGGAGGTTTTGACCGATGATGACGGTTCATACGAATTCTGACGGTGCACTCATAGAAGTCGAGTTGTCGGGGCAAGTGACCAGCGCCGATTACGCCAATACTCTGGTTCCCGCGATCGAGGCTGCGCTGACCGAACATGACACGGTTCGGCTACTGGCGATAATACAACCTGAATTCCAGGGGTACGATCTGGGCGCGGCCTGGTCCGACACCAAGCTGGGTTTAAGCCATTGGCGAGGTTTCGACCGGATCGCTGTTGTTGCTGACCAGGGCTGGGTGCAGACAAGCGTTCGTCTGGCGGCCCCCATTCTGCCCTGTCCGGTTCAGGTGTTCGATCTGGTCGAGCTTGAGGCGGCCCGACGCTGGATGCGTGAGTCCCTGGGATCGATCCACGTGACTGACCTGAGCGGCCCATGTGTTCAGATCAGCCTATTGGGCAAGCTGGACCCTGAATGGTACAAACAGGCAGAACGTGATCTGGATGCATTGTTACAGGACCGGCCAGGGTTTCGCCTGCTGATAGACCTCAGGGAGTTTGACGGCTGGCAAGGGCTGTCAGCGCTTGCGGCGCATTTTCGGTTGGCCAGCCGGCATATCGGACAACTGGACCGAGCTGCCATCGTTGGGGACAAAAGCTGGCAGCGTATGGCGCAGAAGGTCGCGAGCCATGTTTTGGGAACCCGGACTCAGTTTTTCCCGTCTGAAGAATACGACAACGCCAGGGCATGGCTTGCCGCCGGATAAAACCCTCGACTGTGAAACGCCTGAGCAGGCATCACCCAATCGGTCAAGTTCGTGACGCAGCCACTGATCCGGTTGTGCGATGTCAGGCATGATTCGGCTACTGACCGCGGATTTTCACAGCTTCAGCCCCAACTTTCCCAGTCTTGGCAAAGTCGGATCGAAAAGTGACGTAAGGAAATTATGTGCTTTTGTGAGTTTTTCTTGATTGAGGCGTCAAAAACGATCAAAGGCCGCGTGTTTTCCCCCTACTTGTGACGGGAAATACCTTTAGCCACACCCTGTCGCTGCGGGTTACCACTCACGTTGAACCACAATGTTCAAGAGCTAGACCCCCTCGGAGCTCGAACTCGACCCGCAGTGGCACGGTTACTGGAAACGGGACGTCCGCAATGCCACTTAAGACTTTGATCGGAAGACTCACTAATACCAGAAAGACCAAACGTGCGGCTGACGTGCTGCAATCGGAATGCGTGCGCAATGATGATCGGCGGTCCAAAACCAGCCAATCCGAGATTGCGCTTCTGTTTCAGAAAGAATTACGGGGCACCGCGCCGAACGCGCCTATCCCGAAAAGCGCTGCACAGCCGGCAGAAATGTCATCAAAACGTCTAGGCTGATCGGTCAGGAGCCATTCATGCGAGTGGCACGCCCGCCGCGCCGCTTGCTGAGCCGCGGTTTACGAGACGGCAGGTCGTTCATGATTTCAGCGCGTTCGCTGCTGTCCATCCTGGACCAGCGAGAGATCTCGTCAATCGTGCGGTAACATCCGGTGCAGATACGCTCGGCTGGATGGACAACACAAATCTGGACACAAGGGCTTTCGACCTCTTTGCGCTTCCAAACCATGTTCGTCATCGATCGGTCTCCGACCTGTTACAAAAAGCGCAGCCTGTCCAGCGCTCCCTGCAAGATATAACCTGCTGCAACGTGATCAATAACCTGTCCGCGACGTTTTCGTGACGTATCCGCCTCAAGCAGTGCTTTTTCTGCCGCAACCGTACTCAACCGTTCATCCCAGAATCCGATAGGTAATTCCGTCAGACGGGACAGGTTTCGCGCAAATGCCCGCGTAGATTGGCAGCGCGGCCCCTCTGTGCCGTCCATGTTTTTGGGAAGACCCAACAAAATGCCGCCAATCTCGCGATCCGTAGCAATTTCAATCAACCGGGCGGAATCGAGTGTGAATTTCTTGCGCCTTACAGTCTCCAACGGGCTGGCCACGCCCCGCATCCGGTCGGAGACTGCGACACCGATGGTCTTTTCGCCCAGATCCAGCCCAATCAGCGCTTGCATCGGGGGCAGCGCCTTGGCGAAGTCTTCGAACACGTCGTGGATCATTTCGCAATCCCGGCTTGCAGGGCTGCGGCATCAACGATCTGCAACGCCTCGGTGTTTCCGGCAAACACCTCCAGCGCCTCATTGTGGATGTCCATGGCCCGTTGGCCCTGACCCAGAACACCCAGTGCGGCGATCAAACGAGCCCATTCCTCGGGCGCGCCGCCTTCTGTCGCCAGGCGGTCGGACAACTGATCCACCATTCCCTGAATCATCTGCTGCCGTTCCTCGGGGCTCATTTCCGCTGCTGCGGCCATGTCTTCGCGACTTGGGCCGGACGGAGCGCTCAGGTCCGGTGCGTTGAAAACCCCTGCCCGAAAGGCCAACTCATCTATCTGATCCCGGATCGCGCCTGCCCATGGTGCGCCTGTTGGGGCTTCCCTCAGCGTTTCAACCCAAATGCGGTAGGCAAGGTCTGGTCGACCTGTCTGAACCAGCATTTGCCCCCAGTAATACCGGGTCGGACCGTGATGAGGATCGCGTTTCAAAGCTTCGGCAAGGGCCTGTTCAGCTTCGGGCGACACATATCCACCCGCAGCCAGGATCATCATCTCGGCAAAATCCGCGTAATGCTCGGCTGTGGCTGCGTCGCCTGACAGTTCGATCACCCTTTGTTGCGCGGTATATCCGTCCTTGAAGTTCCCTGAATTGGTCTCATGCTGCGCCAAAAGCATCTGCCCCTGCAAATCATCCGGGCGGGCCGCAACGGTCTCTCGCAACTGCTTGAGAAGGGACGCGTAATTTTCGTCAAGCTGGGCCGCTTGAGGTGGGGTTGCCAGTTCTTCTGCGGCGCTCTGGGACGGACGATTGGCACGGACCTCCTCGGCCAGTTCCAGTCGCGCGGTCAGGGGCATGTCGGGCAACCCGACGGCGCCAATACGATGATACATCGCCATCGCGCCCCCGATGATGATCAGCATGACAACCGGGATTGTCACAATCGAGACGGTCCGAGATGGCCCGGCACCCGAGCCACCCTTTTTCATCTGTTCGTCAGCGGCAAGAATTCGTCGGGAGATTTCGGTGCGGACCCGTTCCGCATCTGCCTCACCAATCACGCCGCGCGCCAGATCCCGGTCCACACCGGTCAGCTGTTCGCGATACACCCGCAGATCGTACGCCGCCGCAGGCTCATCCCCGCGGCGTTTGCGCAGCAATGTGAAGCTCAGAAATGCCGCAATCAGAAGCGCGACAAGAAAAATCAGAACCCAGAACGTCATGGCCCCTCCGAAGATACTGCCCTGACTTAGACCTGTGGGGCGTCCGACAAAAGGGACAAATGGCCGCGAATGAACGACATGTCGCAATAGTGCGATATTGCGGCGTTGCGCGGCGCGGTTAAACTGTCGCCGCGCGGCATATCTGCGCGCAATCACCGAACCGGATGGATTCGCTTATGAAACACTACTCAGCCTTTGCTGTCGCGCGGGAGGCCCTGCGCTATCACACCGGATGGGAACGCGCCTGGCGTTCGCCCGAGCCCAAGAAACGTTATGACGTCATCATCATCGGTGCTGGCGGGCATGGTCTTGCGACCGCGTATTACCTTGGCAAGAACTACGGCATTCAGAATGTCGCGGTGATCGAAAAAGGCTGGCTGGGTGGTGGTAACACGGGTCGAAACACAACGATCATCCGTTCGAACTACCTGCAAGATCCTTCAGCGGCGATCTACGAGAAAGCACGTGGCCTTTATGAGGATCTGAGCCAGGATCTGAACTACAACATCATGTTCAGCCCGCGTGGCGTGATCATGCTGGCGCAGACCCAGCATGAGATTCGCGGCTATCAGCGCACGGCCCATGCAAACGCCCTTCAAGGTGTGAAGACCGAATGGATCGGGCCGGAACGCGTCAAGCAACTTGTGCCTATCATCAATCTGGACGGTCCCCGCTATCCGGTTCTGGGCGGGCTCTGGCAGGAACGCGGGGGCACTGCGCGTCACGATGCCGTGGCGTGGGGCTATGCGCGCGCCTGTTCGGCGATGGGTATGGATATCATCCAACAATGCGAGGTCACCGGCGTACGCTCGGAAAACGGTCGTGTCGTCGGCGTAGACACCACCAAGGGTGCCATCGATTGCGACAAGCTGGGTATCGTCGTTGCGGGCCACTCCGGTCAACTGGCCGAGATGGCGGGCTTCCGTCTCCCGCTGGAAGCCGTCGCATTGCAGGCACTGGTATCCGAACCCATCAAACCCTGCATGGACGTGGTCGTGATGGCCAACACCGTTCACGGCTACATGTCGCAGTCTGACAAGGGCGAGATGGTGATCGGTGGTGGTACCGACGGGTTCAACAACTTCACCCAACGTGGCAGCTTCCATCATATCGAGGAAACCGTCCGCGCCTTGGTCGAAACCTTCCCGATGATCTCGCGCCTGAAGATGCTGCGCCAGTGGGGTGGGATTGTGGACATGACCGGTGACCGCTCGCCTATCCTGTCGAAAACTCCGCTGCAGGGCTGCTTTATCAATGGGGGCTGGGGCACTGGCGGCTTTAAGGCAATCCCGGGCTCGGGCTGGGGCATGGCGCAGCTGATGGCCACAGGTCATTCACCTTTGACCGAGGCCTTCTCGCTGGACCGCTTCAAGGAAGGCCGCTTCATCGACGAAAGCGTGGCCGCCGGGGTTGCCCACTGAAGGTGGGTCCGAGGTTGCCAAGAAACAGAATTCTGGTTGGCCGCTGCGCCAACCAACCGCCAAAAGGATGACAACATGCTGATCCTGAATTGCCCTTACTGCGGCGTTGATGCCGAAGAAACAGAACTGGCCGCCGGTGGCGAGGCGCATCTGAAGCGTTTTGGTCCCGGCTCGTCGGATGACGAGTTCCACGACTACCTGTTCATGCGCGAAAACCCCAAAGGCCTACACTTTGAACGCTGGCGCCATGCCAATGGCTGTGGCAAGTGGTTTCACGCGGCGCGCTGCACAAGCACGCTTGAAGTGTTTGGCACTTACACGGCTCAGACCTCCGAGCCACCGCAGGACATCAAAGAGGCCATCGCCGCAAAGCGTCCCGGATGGACCTGGAGAGAGTTCTCCTGATGCTTCATCTTTTCAAAAATACTCCCGCCGGAGGCTCCGACGCCTCCACCCGCGAAAGGTCCGCACAATGAGCACCCGTCTCGCAAAACAAGGCCGGCTGATTGACCGGTCGAAAAAGGTCACGTTTACCTTCAACGGCACGTCGATGCAGGGCTATGAGGGCGACACGCTTGCCTCAGCGCTGCTGGCCAACGATCAGATGATGATGGGCCGGTCGTTCAAATACCACCGCCCCCGCGGCGTTGTCGCCAGCGGTGCGGAAGAACCAAACGCTCTGGTCGGGCTGGGGCAGGGCAACCGGTTTGAACCGAACCAGCGCGCCACCACGACCGAGCTGTTCAACGGTCTGACTGCGATTTCGCAAAACCATTGGCCAAGCCTTGAACACGACATCGGCGCGGTGAATACGGCATTCGCCCGGTTCCTGCCGGCTGGCTTCTACTACAAGACGTTCATCCACCCCAAACCGTTCTGGAAGCACGTCTACGAGCCGTTCATCCGTCAGTCTGCCGGTCTGGGCAAAGCGCCTGACAAGGACAGCCGCGATGCCGATACCTATGAGCACTTCTATTCCTTCACCGATGTTCTGGTCATCGGTGGCGGTGTGGCTGGCCTACAGGCGGCAAAGGCGGCAGCTGCTTCGGGCGCCAAGGTTCTGCTGATTGAGCAGAGCGCACATTGGGGCGGTCGCGCTCCGGTTGACGGTGGCACAGTCAATGATGAGCCTGTGGATAAGTTCGTGGAGCAATTGGTTTCCGAACTCGAAACAATGGACAACGTCACCATGCGCTCTCGCTGCATGGGCGCGGGTGTTTATGACCATGGTTACGTTCTGGGTTATGAGCGCCTGACAGACCACACGCCGGGCGTGCAGGGCCCGCGCCACCGCCTTTGGCGTATCCGCGCCAAGCAAATTGTGACTGCAACCGGCGCAATTGAACGCCCGTTGTCCTTTGCGGGTAACGATGTTCCGGGTGTGATGCTGGCCTCGGCCATGCGCGATTATGCCGTGAACTGGGGTGTAACCCCGGGCGAACGTGTCATCGTCGCCACCAACAATGACGACGCCTATCGCACCGCGATTACGCTGAAGCAAGCGGGTGTGGATGTTTTGCGTATTGTTGACGCACGGGCAACGGCTGGACTTTTGGCAGAGGAAGCCCGCCAGTTGGGTATCCGCGTTGATCCGGGCAAGGCCATTGCCAAGGTCAAGGGCGGCAAGCGCGTCAAAAAAGTCGCCATCTGCAACCAGGAAGGTGTTGGAGGCGCTCGTGAAGAGGTTGAAGCAGATGCAGTGGCCATGTCGGGCGGCTGGTCGCCGGTCGTTCATATGTGGTCTCATTGCGGTGGCAAGCTGACCTGGGATGACGCGAATGCCTTTTTCCGCCCCGATCCCTCGCGCCCGCCGCTGGGCGCAAATGGTGAAGGTTTTGTTCTGGCCGCCGGGGCATCGAATGGCGCGTTGGCGCTGGGCGATGTTCTGACTGACGCCCATGCGGTGGGAAAAGCCGCAGCCAAGGCGGCCGGATTCAAGCCCAAAAACATCAAGGCTCCGGTTGGCGAAACCACTGCAGAAGCACCGATGGAGGCTGTCTGGCTGATGCCGGCAAACGCCGAAATCCAGCTGCGCATGAAATCCTGGCTCGACTTCCAGAACGACGTCAAAGTCTCGGACGTGCAGCTGGCCGCGCGCGAGGGCTATGAGAGTGTTGAGCACACCAAGCGTTACACCACACTTGGTATGGCGACGGATCAGGGTAAGTTGAGCAACATCAACGGCTTGGCGATCCTCGCTGATGCGCTGGAGTCCGAAATCCCGAAGGTCGGCACCACGACCTTCCGCCCGCCTTATACCCCCATCTCGATGGGCGCGATCGGCGGTGAAGCGCGGGGTGAAGTGTTCCAGCCGATCCGTCAGACCCCAATGCACAACTGGCACGACAAGAACGGCGCGGACTGGGAGCCGGTCGGCCACTGGCGCCGGACCTACGCCTTTGTCCGTCCTGGTGAATCCGTGCATGACGCCGTGAACCGTGAGGTGAAGAACACCCGCGAAAACCTTGGCCTGCTGGACGCCTCGACGCTGGGCAAGCTGATCGTCAAAGGCCCCGACGCAGGCAAGTTTCTGGACATGTTGTACACCAACATGATGTCCACGCTGAAGGTCGGCAAATGCCGCTATGGCCTGATGTGTTCGGAAAACGGCTTTCTGATCGACGACGGCGTGGTCGCCCGCATCGATGAGGACACCTGGCTGTGCCACACCACCACCGGCGGGGCCGAGCGTATCCATGGTCACATGGAAGAATGGCTACAAACCGAATGGTGGGACTGGAAAGTCTATGTCGCCAACGTGACCGAGCAATATGCTCAGGTCGCTGTGGTCGGCCCGAACGCCCGCAAGGTTCTTGAAAAGCTGGGCGGTATGGATGTCAGCCGCGAGGCACTGCCCTTCATGGAATGGCGCGATGGCAAGATCGGCGCGTTCGACTGCCGCGCCTATCGCATCTCGTTCTCGGGCGAGTTGTCCTACGAAATCGCCGTTCCTGCCTCGCAGGGTCAGGCGTTCTGGGACGCCCTGATGGAGGCAGGCAAGGAATTCGGTGTGATGCCTTATGGCACAGAATGTCTGCATATTCTTCGGGCCGAGAAGGGCTTTATCATGATCGGCGACGAGACCGACGGCACCGTGATCCCGCAGGATCTTGGGCTGCACTGGGCGCTGTCGAAAAAGAAAGAGGACTACCTCGGTAAACGCGCCCATTCACGGACTCACATGGCCGATCCAGAACGCTGGAAATTGGTCGGTTTGGAGACTGTGGATGGATCAGTTTTGCCGGACGGTGCCTATGCGGTCGGTGAGGGTGTGAATGCCAATGGTCAGCGCAACATGATCGGGCGTGTGACCTCGACCTATTACTCGGCCAACCTCGGTAAAGGGATCGCTATGGGCCTGATCAAGCACGGCCCGGACCGGATGGGTGAAATCGTCGAGTTCCCGGGCACGGACGGCAAAACCTACAAAGCCAAGATCGTGGACCCGATCTTCTTCGACAAGGACGGGGAGAAGCAGAATGTCTGAACCCATCAGCGCATTGAACCACGCCAGCTATGATGGCATCGCCAATGTCAGGGAATGTGGCCTGCAGGGTATGATCACCCTGCGCGGCGACTTGTCCGACAAAAGCCTCGCCAAGGCCGTAAAGGATGCGACTGGACAGAACGTACCCGGTCAGCGCGAGGCGTTGGTCAGCGGCGATACCGGCGTATGCTGGATGTCACCGGACGAGCTGCTGGTGCTGGTCCCTTATGCCGAGGTCGAGGCCAAACTGGCCGCAATGGTCAAAACTTTGGGAAAAACTCACGCACTGGCCGTGAACGTCTCGGATGCCCGCGCGGTATTCACGATATCAGGCGCCAGCGCACGAGAAGTGTTGGGCAAAGTCGCCCCGGTTGATCTGTCGGCCGAGGCCTTCCAACCCGGCCAAATCCGCCGCTCGCGCCTGGCGCAAGTGGCAGGTGCGTTCTGGATGGACGATGCCGAGACCTTCCGCGTGGTCTGCTTCCGTTCGGCAGCGGATTACGTTTTCAAACTGCTGAAGGTTGCGGCGCAACCGGGCAGTGAGGTTGGCGTTTACTGACAGTTTCCTCGGCCCGAAAATACAAGACCGCCCGCTGATTGCGGGCGGTTTCTTTTTTCAGGACAGCCAACTCAATATTCCTTTTCAACCTGGGCTTACGATTATGAGCGCGACGGCCTTGCATCCATTTGGAGAAAGTGATTCAGTCTGTTCGCGCTGGATGCGAAAGAGCGTCTGACTTAAAATTTGGTTGCAAATCAAAGCACTTGGTTTAGCTGGCATGGTCATTTTCCCGGATAGGCCCTAATTTTCGCAAGGGCGTAATGACGAAGCATCATTATTCTCACAGCCCTTCTTTTGATCCCTCTGCTGCTAATGCAGGACCGGCGGCCGAGGGGCGCGAGTTGAAAACAAAGAGAACACAAGAAATGGTAAAACTAATGAAACTAACTTCTTTTTTTCTGGCTTTTTGTTTGTTGGCTGCCGCCGCTCAGGCGGAAGTGCAAAGCTATGAATGCGACCTACATAGCACACAAGATCGGGGATGGATTCCACGCAAGGTGCTTTTGAGCGTTGATGCAGACGGCAAGCGCGCAAGAGCCTATGACGGAGCAATTCGTGCGTCAAATGAACTGGCAAATACTCCTGTTGAAACACCGGCAGACGCCAAATTCAAGAAAACGGGGAAAGGGGAATATCGGTTGTCGTGGCGTGTGACTTTGCCAGCTCAGGCAACAGGCGACTACAGGGTCGCGTATACTGCAACGCTCAATCCCAACAATAATGCTATAATAATGAGGGTCAGCTTCCCGCACGCAAATGTGGGTCTGCGACCATATGGGACAGGCACGTGCAAACCAATTGCGTCTGCAGGCCTGTACTAGGCGAATACTAAGCCGTCGCGTCAATTGCGGCGCTTAACCTGTCAGCAAAAATGTTTTGAAGCCGGAAAGTGTCGAAGCTTTGGTCATACACTCAAAGCTTCGACAGGTCTCGTCACTTGTCTGGCAGTGAGTGTAGAACGAAAGTAGCTCAGCCAATTCCTCCATACGATCCAGTCGTGTCTTCGGCTCCAACAGTCCCGCATGTGTAGAAAGATAAAGGGCAGGGCGCTGTTGTTTCAGCCATGGCACCAGCGTCGGCAGCACAGAAAATTCGGCGCCTTCGATATCCATCTTCACCAAAGACACGGCGGACAGATCGTTCACTGCGGCGAACTGATCCCAGGCAATCGTCAGGGCATCGGTTCCGTGCGCGCCGTCGTGCAGAAGGGAGCTGGTAGAATCTCCGGGTTCACCACGAACCGAGGCCATGCGGGCGACACCGAACTTATCCGACAGCGCGACACCCAAAGCGGAAACGTTATGAATGTCATTCAGGTCCAGATTCCACGCCAGAAATCGATAGGCCGAAGGATCTGGCTCAAAACACCAGACATGGCGAGCCTTGCGCGCGCCGTATAAAACGGTCGGTCCGATCCATGCGCCGATATCCAGGTAATCGCTTTCAGGCGAAAGATACCGGTCGAGAACAGCAAAGGTTTCAGGCTCCCACTGGCCTGTGGAGGCTTTACGCCAGAACTTTGAGTGATAAGGGTCCAGACGAAACGGCTCACCGTTCAGGTTGCCCGCATAGTAACCGCGGGCGCGGTAGAACATCTTGCGCGCCTGTGTCAGCATCGCCTGCCTCCGGGTTTTCTTGTCTCGGCCCTTGACCTGCGGCGGCTGCCAAAGCATTTAACCTTGGGAACCGCAACTCAAATTTATACAGGGGGCCGACATGGCTTTTGAACTTCCTGATCTTCCTTATGCACATGACGCGCTGGCAGCCAAGGGTATGTCCGCGGAAACACTGGAATATCACCACGATCTGCACCACAAAGCCTATGTCGACAATGGCAATAAACTGATCGCCGGCACCGAATGGGACGGCAAGTCGCTGGAAGAGATCATCGTTGGCACCTACGACGCTAATGCCGTCGCGCAGAACGGTATCTTCAACAACATCAGCCAGCTGTGGAACCACAACCAGTTCTGGGAAATGATGGGCCCCGGCGACAACGCCATGCCCGGTGAGCTTGAGAAAGCTCTGACCGAAAGCTTTGGCTCGGTTGACGAATTCAAATCGCAGTTCAGCGCCGCTGGTGCCGGTCAGTTCGGCTCGGGCTGGGCGTGGCTGGTCAAGAATGCTGACGGCTCGCTGGCCGTGACCAAGACTGAAAACGGCGTGAATCCGCTGTGCTTTGGTCAGACTGCGCTGCTGGGTTGTGACGTTTGGGAACACTCATACTACATCGACTTCCGCAACAAACGTCCGGCTTATCTGTCGAACTTCCTCGACAATCTGGTGAACTGGGAAAACGTCGCGTCGCGGATGTAAGTCATTGAACCGACGCCGGTTTATCAAAGGCCTGCTGGCGGTGACGCTGGCAGGCCTAATCACATCAGTCTACGGGTTTTTCATCGAACCCGCCCTGCGGCTGCGCGTGCGAAAATGGCGCGTCCGGCGAGAGGATTGGACTGCGCCGCCGCTCAGGATTGCCGTACTGGCAGATTTGCATCTGGGCGAACCTTTGGTCGGGCTGGACCGAATAAAACAGGTGGTACGGCGTACGAATGCGCTTGCGCCGGATATGATCCTGCTTCTGGGTGATTTCTTCGCAAGCCACAAAGGCGTTTTGCGTCCTGTCGAAATGAAAGATCTGGCACCGGTTCTTGCCAACCTTGAGGCCAAGAACGGCGTCTTTGCTGTACTTGGCAATCACGACTGGTGGGATGACCGGCAGGCGCAGCGCCGTGGTGCTGGCCCCAACCAATATGTCGATGCGCTGGAGCAGAGCGGAATTACGGTTTTGTCGAATACCGCCATCAAGCTAGAAGCTCTTGGTTTCTGGTTGGCGGGTCTTGAAGATCAGCTTGCGATCTGGCGAAACGGTAAACCGCAGGGGCTGGATGATCTGTCGGGGACACTGGCGCAAATCACCGATGATGCCCCGGTTGTGATGATGGCGCATGAGCCCGACATCTTCCCTCAAGTGCCCGACAGGGTGGCTTTGACGCTATCCGGTCATACGCATGGCGGTCAGATTCGTCTGTTTGGCTGGTCGCCGATCGTGCCCTCTAAATACGGCAACAGATATGCTTATGGGCATGTGCGCGAAGGCGGGCGTGATCTGGTTGTGTCCGGCGGCATTGGATGTTCCATTCTTCCGGTTCGATTTGGTGTAACCCCCGAGATCACGGTTATCGAACTGTCTGCCTAAAGACCTGAGGCTTCACCAAATCGACCAGCCCAATGTCTTGCCCGCATATGTGCGGCAACGATGCACAGCTGCGTTCGGTCAGACACTTTCGCGACCTGCCGGGTTTACCGCAGCTTGTCGCGCAGGGCCGTCATCGCTGTTTCTGCATCTTCAGCCCAAATGACAAAGTCACCCAGTGATCGATCTGCAAAGCCTTGCCCGATCACCTGATGCAACAGGGTTTTCAACGCATCCCAATAGCCGTTCACATTGACGATGACGATGGGTTTGTCGTGCAGGCCCAGCTGCCGCCAGGTCAGCGCTTCAAAAAGCTCGTCCAGTGATCCCGGCCCACCGGGCAGGACAACAACGGCGTCAGCGTTCATGATCATGACCTTTTTCCGCTCGTGCATGGTTTCGGTGATCACGAAATGGGTCAGGTCGGTCTTGCCGACCTCTCGTTTGACCAGATGTACTGGAATGACGCCAAAGGTCTCTCCACCGGCCTGTTGCGCGGCCCGGGCAACTTCGCCCATCAGCCCGACATCTCCGGCACCGTAAACCAGCCGCCAGCCTTCCTGCGCAAGCAGGCTGCCAAACTGTCGCGCGGTTTCAGAATAAGCTTTCTCGGCCCCATTGCGTGACCCGCAATACACACAGACGGATTTCTGAGACATGAAAGAGACGCTCCGGGGTTGTGTCAGAGGTTTTGACCCCTGATAGCGGGATTGATAGATTGGCTCAACTGTCCGCTGGAAGGCTTTTGAAGACAAAGCTTTTGTACGGCGGGGTGAAAGGAAAACAATGGACGCCAAATCGGGAAACGGAAGCTCGGGCAATTTTGTCTGGGGTGTGATTGCGGGTCTGGTTGCCGTGCTGGGTGTTGGGGGTTTGTATCTGTCCGGCGCTTTCACCAAAGCGCCAGAGCCTGAGGCGGGTGCACCGCAGGAACCCGTGTCTGTTACGGCCACGCAGCCGCAGGAACAAGCCGCCGAAGCGCCCGCGGAAATCGCCACAACAGAACCAGCTGAGCAGGCCGCCGTGACACCGGATGAGGTACCAACCGCTGATCCCGCTGAAGATACGGCTGCGGCAACAGATGTTGTTTCAGACACAGATACCACAACGGCCCCGACGGAAGAGAATGCACAGGCACCCGCGCCCCTCCCGGTTTTGGATCAGATTTTTGTTGAAGCGGACGGAACGGCGCTTTTGTCAGGTGACGCCGAACCGGGCAGTCAGATTGAGGTTCTGCTGAACGGTGAAACCGTGCATACATTCACGGTGGACAGCAGCGGGCAATTCGCCGAGTTCGTCTCGATCCCCTTCAGCGATGCCGCGCAGGGGCTAATCCTGCACAGCAAAAGCGGCGGGCAAACAACCCGGTCTGACGACTATCTGATCGCCGCTCTGCCGAAGCCGGTCGAGGAAGAGCCGGTTGCGCAGAAAACTGATGCTGCCGATCAGGGCGAAACAACCGAAGCTGAAGAACAGATAGCCTCGGCGGTTGTCGATCCAGAGACCGAAACCCCAGCTGAGACCGAAACATCAGACCCTGTGGCGACCGCGCCAGAAGCCAGCGAAGCGCAGGTTGCCGACCAGTCGGCAGAGACATCTGAAACGGGTCAGCAGATCGCGGTACTGCGGTCGGGCGAAGAAGGTGTTGAACTCGTGCAACCGCCCGTGGTTCGGGATACCCCGCCGGAACAGGTCGCGCTGGATACCATCGGGTATTCCGAAACCGGTGATGTCCAGTTGACCGGGCGAGTACAGGACGGGGCGGCCATCAGGGTGTATTTGGACAATCGTCTGGTTGCCGACCTCGCTCCGGAACAGGATGGATCCTGGCGGAGTGATTTGGACGGCATCGACCCCGGTGTTTACACGTTGCGTGTTGACGCTGTGAACACGGACGGGAAGGTCCTCAGCCGGGTCGAAACCCCCTTCAAACGCGAACCTGTGGAAGTTTTGGAAGCAGCATCAGGTGGCGGTGACGGAACGGCCGCGCAGGACAATGCCCCGGCAATCCGGTCGGTCACTGTGCAGCGGGGTGACACGCTGTGGGCGATCTCGCGTGACCGCTTTGGCGATGGCATCCTGTATGTGCGCCTGTTCGAAGCCAACCGCGACTTGATCCGCGACCCGGATCTGATCTATCCGGGGCAAATCTTTACGATACCGGAATAATCAACGCGCTGGCCCTTTGCGGGCCAGAGCCTTTCTCTGACCGCAGACAAGGTACGTGATGAGACGAATATCTCCGATGGCCTCGAGTGACGGGGTGCAGAGCGGCGAGCGCAGTTCAGGCTGGCGGACAATCCGCAAGGTTGCGCCCTACCTCTGGCCGCAGGACGAGGTTTGGGTAAAGCGCCGCGTGGTTATCGCGATGGCGATGCTGGTTCTGGCCAAACTGATCGCGGTCTATACCCCGATCCTTTACAAAGGCGCCGTTGACTCGTTGGCAGGTGAAGGCGTGCCGCCGCTGGCGCTGGGCGCAGTGGGTGTGACGGTTGCCTACGGCGTGGCGCGCATGATGACAGTTGGGTTCCAGCAATTGCGGGACGCCGCCTTTGCCCCTGTTGGACAGCGGGCCTTGCGGGCGCTGGCACTGGAGACGTTCAGACATATCCATAACCTTTCCATGCGCTATCACGTCTCGCGCCGCACCGGCGGGTTGAGCCGTATCATCGAGAGGGGCGTCAAAGGCGTTGAATTCCTGCTGCGCTTCCTGCTGTTCTCGATCGGGCCGCTGATCCTTGAGCTGTTGTTGGTTGCGATCATCCTGATGTGGTTGTTCGATGTCTGGTATCTGGTGGTCGTCGCCGTCACCATCGGCCTTTACATCTGGTTCACCTTCGCGGTGACCGAATGGCGGGTAAAGCTGCGGCGTGAGATGAACGATCAGGACACCGAAGCCAATCAGCGCGCCATTGACAGTTTGCTGAACTTCGAAACCGTCAAGTATTTCAACGCGGAAGCCCGCGAAGCTGCACGTTACGACGTGTCGATGAAAGCCTATGCCGGGGCGGCGCTGAAAACCGCCTATTCGCTGGCGTTTCTGAATTTTGGCCAATCCTTCCTGATCACCTGCGGTCTGATCGGAGTTATGGTTCTGGCCGCAATTGGCGTTCAAAATGGAAACCTGACCGTGGGCGATTTTGTCATGGTCAACGCCTACATGATCCAGATCACCGTACCGCTGAACTTTCTGGGGACGGTCTATCGTGAGATCCGGCAATCGCTGGTTGATATGGGGCAGATGTTTGATCTGCTCGAACAACCTGCCGAAGTCACCGATCAGCCCGATGCACCCGAGCTTGCGGTCAAAGGTGGTGAGGTCACACTTGAAGATGTGCATTTTGGGTATGACCCCGAAAGGGAAATCCTCAAGGGTGTTTCCTTGATGGTTCCGGCCGGACAGACGGTCGCAATCGTCGGGGCGACTGGGTCTGGCAAGTCGACCATCGGGCGGCTGTTGTTTCGGTTTTACGACGTGACCAAAGGCGCGCTGAAGATCGACGGGCAGGATGTGCGGAATGTGACCCAGACCAGCCTGCATGCAGCGATCGGCGTTGTGCCACAGGATACGGTGCTGTTTAACGACACCATTCGCTACAACATTGCGTATGGGCGCGACGATGCCACCCCTGAGGATGTCGAGGCCGCAGCCCGCGCCGCTCAGATTCATGACTTTATCACTTCGCTGCCCGACGGGTACGACACCATGGTAGGTGAGCGCGGTCTGAAACTGTCCGGCGGCGAAAAGCAAAGGGTTGGCATAGCGCGGACATTGCTGAAGAACCCTCCGATCCTGTTGCTGGACGAGGCGACCTCGGCCCTGGATACCGACACGGAACAGGACATCAAGGATGCGCTGGCGCGCGCAGGGGAAGGTCGGACCGTGATCACGATTGCCCATCGCCTCAGCACCATTGCCGAGGCTGATCGGATTGTTGTTCTTGAGGCCGGTGAGATCATCGAACAGGGCACACATGACGAGCTGTTGGCACGGTCTGGGCGATATGCTCAACTGTGGAACCGCCAGCAGTCGGACAGTGAGGCCGCCTGAGGGGCTCATCTTGCCCTGCGGAATATGCTAGGATGCGCCGCGCATGAAGGTGAACGCCATGATCAATGGATTAGCAAGACGAATAGTACCTGTCGCTGTTGCGGTTCTTCTTCCGGCTATGGTCGCAGCTGACCCGATTGAGGGTGTGTGGAAGACCGAGCCTGATCGAAAGAACCTGATCTCGCATATCCAGATATCCGCCTGCGCGGACAAGTTCTGCGGCACGATACTTTCGGCTTTTGATTCATCGGGCAAAGAAGTTCAAACGCCGAATATTGGGAAAAAGCTGTTCTGGGATGTGTCCAGCGAAGGCGGTGGAAAATACGGCGGGGGTGAGTTCTGGGTTCCCCTGATCGACGTTGACGCTGTTCCACAGATGACGTTGCAGGGAAACAAGCTCATGGTCAAAGGTTGTGAACACGCGATTTGCGCGCACCAGACATGGTCCAGATTGTGACGACAGAAAACGAAAAGGACCGGAAATCCCGGTCCTTTCATTCTTATTCTGCGGCTTTTAGCGGCGATCCCGGAACCTGATCTATAGGCTCGTCTCGTGACCGGGCTTCGGATTGTGACGGTTCGTCCCACACAATCTCGGTCGCCTGTAGTTCGCGGGCCGAGCGACCAATAGCCATGTCCTGCGCGATCTGACTGGACCGCCCCGCAGTCACACGGGCAAGCCCGCGGCTGAGCCAGACAGCGTAAGTTGTCACCCAGACACGCAGTGCCAGAAGCGACGGCGTCACGATCAGTGTAAGAACAGTGGCGATGCCAAGACCGAAGACAACCGCTGTGGCCAGCTGTTTCCACCACAGGGCGGTGGGACTGTCGATGGAATAGCCGCCATTGATAAAGTCCAGCGAAAGCCCAAACATCATCGGGGTCAGACCGGCCATCGTCGTCAACGTAGTCAGCAGAACCGGGCGGATGCGGGATTCCGCAGTGCGGACGATTGCATCGATCCTTGGCATATAGGCGCTGTATTCCTGATAGGTATCGATCAGAACAATGTTGTTGTTCACCACAATTCCCGCCAGCGCAACGATGCCGGTGCCGGTCATGATGATCGAGAAGGGTTGCTCCATCACGATCATGCCGATCAGAACCCCGGTGGTCGAAAGAACAACCGCCAACAGCACCAATACCGAATTGTAGAACGAGTTGAACTGGGCCAGCAGGATCACGAACATCAGTCCCAATGCGCCCATGAAGGCGTTCACCAGAAATGCGCCGGATTCTTCCTGCTCTTCCTGATCACCGGTCCATTGCCAGCTGATCGAGTTGGCAAAGGGGCTGGTTTCCAACCATTCGGTCAGAACTGCGATCCGCTCATTTGGGTTGATCAGGGCGAACTGCGCGTCTCCTGCGTCAATCGTGCTACGCAGTTGGTCAATACTCTCTGCACCGGTCAGTTGAACCAGTTCGTAGGACTTTCCACCGTCGCCGTCCAGCACGGTGCCGGTAGGAGTATAACCGTCGGTCACTTCACGCATTACAGCCAGACGTTCTTCTTTCCCGTCCGGCCCTTTGGTCACAACCTTGCTCAGCCCCGGTTCGACATCCGCCTTGACGTCATAATAACGTTGCTGGTCGACACGGTTGATCTGGGCCAGTTTGGCCACGGGTTCCCGGGTCACGAAGTTCGACAGCGGAACCAACCCGTCCGGAGTGCGGACCTTGAGCGTGTCCAATGTCGACAGCACGCGATCCTGTTCCGGCAATCGGACACGGATCTCGATCTCTTCATCCGTGCTGTCGGGGCGCATCTCACCCAGCAGGATGCCGCGTGTCACCAGCTGCACCATGGCACCGACGGTGGCCACATCAGCACCGAACCGGCCGGCCTTTGCCACGTCGACATCAATCTGCCAATCGATGCCCGGCAAGGGCAGGGTGTCTTCGGTTTTGATCAGCCCCGGCGTTTCGTCAAAGACCTGGCGCGCGGTGACGGTGGCCGATGTCAGTTCGTCCCAACCGTCCCCCTTGATGCGCAGGTGAACGGGCTTGGCCGAGGCCGGGCCCTGTTCCAATGCCAGGATTTCAACAACGATACCGGGTATTGTCGCCAGTTTGGCGTTGAGATCGTCGATTACGTAATCGCCATCATATTCGGGTGCCACAAAGTGGCGCTCAAATAATCCCCACAAAGCGGATTCCGAAACGTTCGGGCGATCTTCCCATGGGATAATTTCAAACTGGACGCGCCCCACCGTGTCCGCCGGTGCCTGCGCGCCGCCGGTGTTCTGGTTCAGACCGCCTTCGCCTGCAAAGGAAAAGACGTTGATTACTGCCGGGTGAGATCCAATGATCTGTTCGGCCTGCAGCACCATCTCGTCTTTTTCAGCCAGTGACAGGTTGCCACGGGCACGGACGTAAGCAGTTGCCTGTTCCGGTTCGCTTTCAACAAAGAATTCGACACCTCGGGATTCCTGCGGGAACCAGACGAAGGTCACGAAATACACGGCAGAGAAAACTGCCGCCAGCGACACGATCGGCATGATCGGGTTGCCGACAAGGAACCCGATCACATGTCCGAAAGGTGTGTGTTCGTCCGCCGTGTGAACGTGGTTTTCTTCCGCCCGCTCGAACTTGGCTGCGCTCAGCGTTACAGACCCGGCAAAGGCCCCGAACAGGAACAGCAGGGCACCTGCGATCACTCCTCCGGGCAGCAGATAGTCAGGGTTCAGAACCTGCATCGCACCCAGGAAAATCATGTAGAGCGACGGGGGTACCATCACTGCCCGAACCCACCACCGGGTACGCGCCCGGAGCCAGTTCGAAGACCGGTCGAAAACGCGGCTCAGACGCCCCGAAACGCCTCCCATGACCGGCAGGTAGATCAGCGCCACAATCAGCGAAGCCGACAGAACAAAGATCAGCGTGACCGGCAGCATCCCCATGAATTCGCCCGGAATACCGGGCCAGAACAGCATGGGCAGAAAGGCACATAGCGTCGTCGCGGTCGAGGATACGATGGGCCAGAACATACGTTGGGCCGCCTCGACATAGGCATGCATCGGGCCGACACCTTCCTTGATGCGTTTGTCTGCGTATTCCACCACCACGATGGCACCGTCGACCAGCATCCCCACGGCCAGGATGAGGCCGAACATAACGATGTTCGAGATACTGATGCCCATGACCGCAAGAAACGCGAAACACAGAAGGAACGAGGTCGGGATTGCAAAACCGACCAAAAGCGCGGCCCTCGTACCCAAAGAGGCCAGAACCACGATCATCACCAGGGCGATTGCGGTCAGAACCGAGCCTTCAAGCTGGCTGACCATCGAACCGACAATGCGGCTCTGGTCGTTCGATGTCCCAAGCTCGACCGCCGCCTGAAGCTCGGGCGGCCATTTGGTCTTGGCCTCAGCAATGGTTTCCTTCACCTGCGTAACGGTGTCGATCAGGTTAAAACCCTTGCGTTTGACAACCTGCAGCGCGACGGTCGCCTCGCCGTTGAAGCGGGCGGTACCTTCGCGATCTTCAAAAGTGTAGTTGATCTGTGCAAGCTCACCCAGCGTTACAACCCGGTCGCCATTGACCTTGACCGGCAAGGCATAGACATCCTGCGCCGTTTTGAATGACGATGGAATCTTGACCGAGAATGTACCCTGTGCGGTTTCGACTTCGCCCGCTGCGATCAACTGGTTGTTGTTTCGCACGACATTGATCAACTCGGCCGCGGTCACGTTGTATGCTTCAAGCCGCAGTGGGTCGATCACGACCTCAAGCAACTCGTCACGATTGCCCGCGATACCCGCTTCGAGAACGGAATCCAGCGCCTCAAGCTCGTCCTGCAAATCCTTGGCGACACGGGCCATTGTGCGTTCCGGAACAGCCCCCGTCAGGTTGACGATGACGATCGGGAACTCGGAAAAGTTGATTTCCGTCAGCGAGTATTGTTCCGCACCTTCAGGGAAATCAGCCTGGGCCGTGTTCATGGCATCGCGCACGTCCGCCATGATCGAGGTCTTGTCCCAGCCGAATTCAAACTCCAGCGCGACCCCGGCATAGCCTTCGGCCGCAGTCGAAGACATTTCCTTGAGCCCGTCGAGATCCGCCAGTTCGGTCTCCATCGGCTTGACCAGAAGGTTTTCCGAGTCTTCCGCTGAAATCCCGGGAAACTGCACCGAAACGAAAAGGGCAGGGATTTCGATATCCGGCTCACCCTCTTTCGGAAGCGAGACATAGGCAAAGCCGCCTACGACCAGTGAAATGGCGATAAACGCCATTACCATTCGGGCCCTGCCTGCGGCCCATGCGACGATACCCGTCATTGCGAGGCTTCCCGATAAGTTGGCGCAACGGTAACACCCCGGATCACGAATTCCTGCCCGACCACGATGATATCAACCGTTTCCGGTAGGCCGTCGATCCAGACACCTTCGGCGGTGTCGCGCAGGATGCGGACTGGCATGAAGTCAACAACGTTGCCCGCGCCAACTGTGCGCACACCCAATTTTCCTTCGTTGCTGAGTGTCAGCGCCGATTGCGGCAGCAGGTGGGCTTTCGTTCCTTCTGCCGCGATGAGGATGGTGGCGGTCTGACCGTCGCGAATGGTCAAGTCTGGGTTCGGAACGGTGATTTCCACCTCGAATGTACGTGTTGTCTCGTCCGCGGACCGGCTGAGGAACGTGACCCGACCGCCCAGTTGCCGACCGGTCACAAGTGTTGCCGTTGCTTCGGACCCGACAAGCACCCGATTGACTTCGGTCTCGGGCACGAAGCCGACCAGCTTGATCGGGTCCAGTTGAATGACAGTCGCGCAAAGTGATCCAGGCTGCATCAGGCTGCCCAGTTCTGCAGTGTCGCTTTCCAGCAAACCCTTGAAGGGGGCTTTGATGGTCAGGCGGCCAACCTCTCGCTGTGCGGCCTCGACTGCTGCTGCGGCTGCTTCGATGCCTGCACGCGTGGCTTCCAGCCCGGCTTCGGCAGATTTCACACCGGCTTTTGCAGAGCTCATCACCGCTTCGCTGGATATGCGGCGGGTCTCCGACGCATATCCGGTTTCAGCCAGCTTGCGCGAGGCAGTCAGATTGATCTCGGCCTCGGCCACAAGCGCATGTGCCTCTGTCAGGCGTGCTTCGGCTTCGGGAATGCGGCTCTGGGCTTCCAGTTTCCCCGCCATGGCTTCGGCCAGTTGTGCCGGGCGCGTGCCGGGATCAAGTTCGCATAATATGTCACCGGCCTCGACAAACGCACCTTTGCGTTTAGGTTCAGAGATAACGGTGGACGTGGTTTCCGAAAGCACTTCGACCTGCCGGTTCGCCTTGGTTTGACCACGCAGCAGCACGGCACTGTCAATTTCACGCGCTTGCGAGCGCACGGCGACAACGCCCACGGCAGAGATATCGGAGTTTTCGGTTTCTGCTGCTTCGTCTTGTGTTGCTTCCACGGCATCACCGCGTCCGGCAAAGGCGAACAAGGTGTCTCGTTCAAACACCAGAAAATACAGTGCAACAATCACGAGAAGGGCGTTGATGAATGAAATCAAACGCATACAGTGTTTCTCCTAAGAATCTGCGCCATTAATACTTGGGCTGTCACGCCATGAAATGGGGTCTGTTCGGCATCTTTTCCATACTGAACTGAATAGTTCGGTTTGCATTTTTTCGCAAGAGGGAAGCAAAGCGGTCAAAATGTGCAAAATCGGACCCTTGGCTTGGCGTTGGTGCCGGGGTATGACATGGCGCACTTATACAAGATAGACAGCCCGGGGGCTTGGATGAGCGATATTGACAGTTTCATTGATGAGGTCACCGAAGAGGTGCGCCGCGACCGGATCTATCTGTTGCTGCGCCGCTGGGGCTGGGTGGGTGTCGTCGCCGTCGTGTTGATCGTAGGCGGTGCCGCTTTTAATGAATACCGCAAGGCGCGGGACACGGCGCAAGCTCAGCAATTGGGTGACACCATTCTTGCTGCGTTGTCCGAAAATGACCCGGCTGCAAGGGCTGCTGGTCTTGCGCAGGCAGAGGCGATGTCACCGGGTGGGAAAGCCGTGCTGGATATGTTGCTGTCCGCGTCACAGGTCGAATCCGGATCCCGAGAGGACGCGGTCAATAGCCTGAACGCGGTGGCCGTTCAGGGCGACCTGCCCGAGATTTACCGCGCGATAGCAAGCTTCAAATCGCTGCTTTTGCAGGGTGACACCTTGCCTGCCGCTGACCGGCGCCAGCAGTTCGAGGCGTTGGCATCCCCCGGAGCTCCTCTGCGGTTGCTGGCCGAAGAACAGTTGGCCCTGATTGACGTGGCCGATGGCAATGTCGATGCTGCGCTGGACCGGTTGCAGGCGCTGCGGCAGGATGCCGAGGTGGGTATCGACCTGCAACAGCGCGCCGCGCAAATGATCATTGCTTTGGGTGGGGAACCTGAACCATTGGTGGCGCAGCAAGGCTGACCAGGCGGGACAAAAGACTTAACGACAGGCGAGTTCGGAGTATCATGGTAAAAAGATTTTTTTCCCGCACGGGAATGCCTTTTGCGGCGTTGGCCCTGACCGCATTGGCGGCCTGTGAGCCGCCCGAAGCCATTCTGCCCGGTGAACGCGAGGATATTCGCCCTGTTTCAGATCTTGAAACGGTCGAAAAGCGCGGCTCGCAACCGATCAGCCTGCCGGGGCAACAGGTCAACGCCAGCTGGTCCCAAAGTCCGGGAACGCCCGCGTACCGGACCACGCATGCCGCCTTGCGCGCGACGCCACAGCGGATCTGGTCTGTTTCGATTGGGCAGGGTGACTCGCGCAAGCAGCGCATTACCGCCGAGCCGGTGGTTGCGGGAGGATTGATTTTTACACTGGATTCGGGGGCGACCGTTTCAGCGGTCACACCGCAGGGGCAGTTGGCATGGGAGACCGACCTGATCCCGCCAAGTGATGGCGACTCGGATGCAACAGGTGGTGGTTTGGCTTATGCCGACGGCGTCCTTTATGTGTCGTCAGGGTTCGGTCGGCTGACCGCGTTGGACGCCAAAACAGGCGCTGTGCGCTGGCAAAAACGCTTGGAAGCGACTGGCAGCGGCGCACCGCTGGTGAACGACGGGCTGTTATACGTTGTGGCCGGAGACGAAACCGGCTGGGCTGTAAACACCAAGGACGGACGCATAGCCTGGCAATTCGAAGGCACACCAAGCGTCGGGAACGTTCTGGGTGCGCCTGCGCCTGCAATAGCGTCTGATCTGGCCGTATTTGCCTTTGGCTCGGGCGACGTGGCCGCCACATTCCGCCGCGGCGGTATCCGTCGATGGAACGCGTCTGTGGCGGGGGGGCGTCGCGGGCGCGCTGCGGCACAAATCGTCGATGTGACCGGCGGTCCGATGGTTGTTGGCAACAGTATCTACATCGGCAATCACTCGGGCCGGACCGTCGCATTTGATGCCGCTTCCGGCGAGCGCCAGTGGACGGCGGATGAAGGTGCGGTCGATACAGTCTGGCCTGCGGGCAACAGCATTTTCCTGATCAGTGATCGCAGCCAGCTGGTGCGCCTGAACGCGGCGGACGGGTCTGTCATCTGGGCGCAGGACCTGCCGGGCTTTGTCAAGGACAAGCGTGGCCGCCGAGGACCGATCTTCGCGCACTACGGCCCAATTCTGGCCGGGGGTCGTATCGTGGTTGCGTCCAACGACGGGTATCTGCGGTTTTTCAATCCAGTTGACGGAACACTGGTACATCAGGCTGAAGTTCCCGGAGGCGCGACAGCATCCCCCGTTGTGGCCGGGCAGACGCTGTATGTTGTTTCGACCAAAGGTGATCTACACGCTTTCCGTTGACGGCAAGATGCGTTAAAGGGCGCAACTTGAGTCTTGAAAGTAGAGTATCATGTCGCTGACCCTCGCCATCGTGGGGCGCCCGAATGTGGGCAAATCCACATTGTTCAACCGCCTCGTGGGCAAACGTCTGGCCCTGGTCGACGACCAGCCTGGTGTGACGCGTGACTTGCGCGAGGGCGAAGGGCGTCTGGGCGATCTGCGCTTTACCGTAATCGACACGGCCGGGCTTGAAGACGCGACAGATGACAGTTTGCAGGGCCGGATGCGCCGCCTGACCGAGCGCGCCGTGGACATGGCCGATGTCTGCCTGTTCATGATCGACGCGCGGGTCGGGCTGACGCCCACGGATGAGATGTTTGCAGAAATCCTGCGCAAGCGGTCCAAGCACGTGATCCTTGCGGCCAACAAGGCTGAAGGCAGCGCAGCGGATGCCGGGGTGCTCGAGGCATACAATCTGGGTCTGGGTGAACCGGTGCGCATGTCGGGTGAACATGGCGAGGGGATGACCGACCTTTATGCTCAGCTGATGCCATTGGCGGATGCAGCCGAGGAAAAGCAGGTCGAAGAAGCCCCGGAAATGGATATTGAGCTGGATGAAGACGGTGAGGGCGAAATGCCCCTGATCACCTCTGCCAAGCCTTTGCAAGTGGCCGTGGTTGGCCGTCCGAATGCGGGCAAGTCCACGCTGATCAACAAGATCATCGGCGAAGACCGCCTGTTGACGGGACCTGAGGCCGGGATCACCCGTGACGCTATCAGCCTGCGGATCGATTGGGCCGACCCGGATGGAGAAAGCACTCCGATGCGGATCTTTGACACGGCAGGAATGCGCAAGAAAGCAAAGGTACAGGAAAAGCTGGAAAAGCTTTCCGTGTCAGACGGTCTGCGCGCGGTGAAGTTCGCCGAGGTTGTCGTCGTACTGCTGGACGCGGCCATTCCGTTTGAACAACAGGACCTGAGAATTGCCGACTTGGCCGAACGTGAAGGCCGGGCTGTTGTTGTTGCTGTAAACAAGTGGGACGTCGAGGAAAACAAGCAGGAAAAGCTGCGGGAGCTGAAAGATGCCTTCGATCGCTTGCTGCCGCAGCTGCGCGGTGCCCCTCTGGTTACCGTCTCGGCGAAAACGGGCCGCGGGCTGGAGAGATTGCGCGCCGCCATCTTGCGCGCCCATGATGTCTGGAACCGCCGTGTGCCAACCGCGGCGTTGAACCGGTGGCTGACTGCCATGCTGGAACAACACCCGCCGCCGGCCCCGCAGGGCCGCCGCATCAAGCTGCGCTATATGACCCAGGCGAAAACGCGGCCGCCGGGTTTTGTTGTGATGTGTTCCCATCCCGATAAGATGCCCGAAAGCTATACCCGCTATCTGGTCAACGGGTTGCGTCAGGACTTTGACATGCCTGGCACCCCAATCCGTCTGACGCTGCGCGGGCAGGGCGACAAGAACCCGTATAAGGGGCGGCGCAAGAAAAATGCGGGCGCATTGGCCAAGCATCTCAAGGGCCGCGCGTAACTGCGCCAATTTTCAGCATCTTACCTCACGGGGGCGTGACAGTTTCTGTTCTCCGCGCTAGCATTCATGCGTGTGCATTTGTTTGGGCACGCACTGCTTGCACGCGGACTAGCC
Organism: Ruegeria sp. AI2; assembly: GCF_056541275.1. NCBI lineage: Bacteria > Pseudomonadati > Pseudomonadota > Alphaproteobacteria > Rhodobacterales > Roseobacteraceae > Ruegeria > Ruegeria sp. AI2. The sequence continues at coordinate 1,336,083 of NZ_JBQFYB010000001.1, read as the reverse complement.
GCACCTAGATTTGAACAGAAAACTGAACGGCCATCGTAAGGAGACGGCTGGATGGATTTGAGGGAATATACAAGACATTACGCGGTGCAGGACAACAGATTGGCCGCGGCAAGTTATTTTGGCACATTTGCGGTGTATTTCGTGTCGCTGACCGTTGCGATCACCTTTGTTGATCGATGGTACATCATGATACCCGCCGGGATCGTGTTCGCCTTTGCCGCAGTACGGCTTTATGTGCTGCAACATGATTGCGGGCATCACTCTCTGTTTGAAACACGGATTCAAAACGAATGGGCAGGGCATGGCCTGTCTCCCTTCACTTTCGCCCCGTTCGAGGTGATGAAGCAGAACCACAATCTGCACCATGCGGGCATCGGAAATCTTGAGCACCGCGAGACAGGTGAAATTCACACGATGACCCTGCGAGAGTGGAATGCAGCTGATTGGAAAACACGTTTGTTTTACCGGCTGTATCGCAATCCGTTCATCCTGGTTCCGGCCGGCGCGTTGTTCACCTATTTCATCCGATACCGCTGGCCCAAGAATACGGCGCGTTTTGGCGCCAAAGGTGTGGTGTTGCACAACCTGTCGATCGTTGTTTTTCTTGGATTGTTGTATCTGATCGCGGGTATGACGGGCATTTGGGTCTGGCTGGTGTTTTCCTTTTTGGGTGGAATGCTGGGCGTCTTCCTCGTTTATCTTCAGCACAATTTCGAAGACACCTATTGGGATCGCCGCCCTGACCTGAATCCTCAGACAGCAGCGCTTGAGGGGTCATCCGCGCTGGATTTCGGATGGTGGTTCGATATGGCTGTGGCTTGCATCACGTTGCATGACATCCACCATTTCAACGCGCGTATCCCATCATATCGCCTGCGTGCCTGCCACTATAACCTGCCGCCGGAATATACCCCCCGCCGGATCAAATTTCCCGAGGCCGTGGCAGCATTGAACCTGAAGCTATGGGACGAAAATGCTAAGCGCCTCGTACCCTTTCCGAGAGACAACCGAGCCGCTGGTCTTGCCCATAACTAAGCTGGCAGAACAGGGGCGACCACCACACAGCTTGCGGGTTCGTGTATCTTTTGTATATACGAGCCGGTAACGAGACAGAGAGAGGACCTATAATGACCGCAGTGACCGACTTAAAAGGTGTAGGAGAGGCGCTTGGCCAGGCCCTTGTTGCCAATGGCTTCAAGACGGCCGAGGCGATAGCCAAGGCCACTCCTGCTGATTTGGTCAAGGTCCCTCGGATCGGTGAGGCGCGCGCGTTGGTTTTAATTGCATCTGCCAAAGATGCCGTTGCTGCAAAACCGGCGGCTGCGAAACCGGCAACACGCCGAACTGCGGCCCGGACTCCGGCGGCGCGCAGACCGACCGAACGCAAAGCTGCGCCACGCAAAACAATCGCTGCAGCCGCAGTCGAGAAACGGGTCGAGGAAGCCGCACGCAAGGCGGCAGAAGAAAAAGCAGCCGCCGAAAAAGCCGAGGCTGCTGAAAAGAAAAAAGCCAAAGCCAAGGCTAAGGCCGAAAAAGCCGCGAAGAAGCGCAAAGAGATGGAAGCCGCTTTTTCAAAGGCCAAGGACAAGGTGAAAGCCAAATCCAAAAAGGACAAAAAGTCAAAAAAGGACGGAAAAAAGAAAGACGGTAAAAAAAGCGGAAAGAAGAACGACAAGAAAAAGGCGAAGAAGTAAAACCTCTTCGCCTTCAGTTGATGTCCTAACCGGTGCCTGACGGTGCCGGTTTTGTGTGTCAGGCCAAAGTACCGTCAAGTTGTAGGGTCAGCTTGCCGCCCAGATAGGGGCCAAGTACCTCGGGCAGCGAAACAGTGCCGTCTTCATTCTGACCATTCTCCAGAACTGCGATCAGGCAACGTCCGACAGCCAGGCCGGAACCGTTCAGAGTATGAACAAATTCGGGTTTGCCACCACTTTCAGGCCGGAAACGGGCATTCATCCGACGCGCCTGAAACGCACCTGTGGTCGAGACCGAGCTGATCTCGCGATAGGTGTCCTGACCGGGCAGCCACGCTTCGATGTCATAAGTGCGGCGCGCGCCAAAGCCCATATCACCGGTGCACAAAACAACAGTGCGATAGGGGACGCCCAACTGTTCCAGCAGATCCTCGGCGCAGCGCAACATGCGCTTTTGTTCGTCATCTGACGCGTCGGGATGGGTGATCGAGACCATCTCGACCTTTTCGAATTGGTGCTGGCGCAGCATTCCTGCAGTGTCCTTGCCCGCGCTTCCTGCCTCGGACCTGAAACAGACGGTATCGGCGGTCATACGGATGGGCAGGGCAGATTCTTCAAGAATGTCACCGGCCACTGAATAGGTCAGCGTGACCTCAGAGGTCGGGATCAGCCACCAGCCATTGGTCGTCTGATAGCTGTCGTCACCGAATTTAGGCAGTTTATCAGTGCCATACATCGCCTCATCCCGAACCAGAACCGGTGTCTGCATTTCTGTCAGCCCGTTCTTGTCGATATGTGTGTCCAACATGAACTGGGCCAGCGCACGGTGGAGCCGGGCAACCCCCTTGGACAGGTTCACAAACCGGCTGCCGCTGGTTTTGGCGGCGGTTTCGAAATCCATTGCGGCTGCGACGGCGGGAATGTCGTAGTGCTCTTTCGGTGCAAAGCTGAAATCGCGCGGGGTGCCCCAGCGGTTGACTTCGACATTGTCGTTTTCGTCCGCGCCTTGCGGCACGTCATCGGCGGGCAGGTTGGCAATGCGGGCCAGTTGATCGGTCAGCAAGGCATCCAGATCCTTGGCCTCGGTCTGCATCCGGGCGACTTCGGCCTTTTTCTCGGCGACCAGCGCGCGCAGGCGTTCGAATTCAGCCTCGTCGCCGCGCCCTTTGGCTGCACCGACTTCCTTGCTGGCCTTATTTTGTTCGGCCTGTGCGGTTTCGGCGGCCAGAATCTTGGCACGCCGGCTTTCGTCCAGCCTCAGCAGATCTGACGACACCGGCGCGTCCCCACGGCGCGCTAGGGCGGCGTCGAAAGCGGCAGGGTTTTCGCGAATGGCGCGGATGTCGTGCATGTCTCAGATCCTTGAATGCGTGAATCACTGAACCCGCTTATGCACCATCTGCGGGGCAGGGTGTAGCACCGGTTACGACTTATCAGCGTCTTCGTGGGTTTCATGCGCCAGATGGCCCTCCCATGCCCCGGCCGGTATTTTAGGCTCAGGCGGGTCAGCCACATAAGAAGGTGTCATGATCTGCACATTGTTTTCGTTAAATACCGCAACAATGTTTCGATGCAGGTCCGAACGGATTTTGGGAATGATGCTGCCACGGGTGGTATAGCCGTTGATCTGATAGTTGATCGCGTAATCGGCCAAGGCCGTCCACAGCACAAAAGGTTCGGGATTGGCCTTGATGCCCGAGGTGCGGTTGGCCGCCTCGATCAGCATCGCCTCTACCTTCTCAGGGGGTTCTTCGTAGCCGATACCAACGGTCGTGTGCAGCAACAGCCCGCTACCATCAGTTTTCTTCGAAAAGTTCACGACATCTGAATTCATCAGTTGTGCATTGGGGATTGAAATCAGCTCGTTCTTGATCGACTTCAGGTGGGTCTCCATCAGTTTGATCTGAACCACATCGCCGATATGGTCCCCGATCTGGATTCGGTCGCCGATCGAGGTAGACCTGCGGTAAATCACAAACAGCCCGGCCAGCATGTTGGACACGACTGAATTCGCGCCCAAAGACAGCATGGCGCCGACCAGAATGGTCAATCCCTGGAACGCGGCAGAACCTGAGCCCGGAATATAGGGAACCGCAAAAACCAGCGCGATCAGAATGACGGCGACACGGACAATGTTGAAGGTCGGGTTGACCCAGTGTTTTTCGAAATCGCCCATTTCGAATGAACCGGCTTCGACCGCATCAAAGAACACGCGCAGACCTTTGATGATATACAGCGTGACCCATGTGATCAGGCCCAGCATAATCAGATTGGGGATATAGCTGAGGATGCCCCGGAAGATAAGCAGCACCGGCTCGGTCAGATAGGTTAGCAGAAGCTGCGCGAAATATCGGGTTTCCGCAAAAGCCAAAAGAACAAAGGACAGGTAATAGTAGAAGCCGAGAAAGAAGATAACCAACAGCACGAAGTTCAGGCTATAGCGGATAAGCGCCGCGATTGCTTCGGCCTGAACGCTTTTGGCCGTCGCCGTTTCGACATCCTTTAAGTAGCGTTTTACCAGCTTCAACGTGCGCCGCCTGATCCGACGGTGTAGCCACAAGATAGTGACAACAAACAGGACAAATCCCAACGTCCAGGCAGCCGCTTCTATGGCACCGGAAACACGCGCCTGATCGGTTCGGTTGGCTCGGTACGCCTCGATGGACTGTTTGATCGCATTGCCATGCAAAACGCTCAGAACACTTAGTTCCATCTGATCCAGTTCAGCGTCAGCCTTGGTAACGATCGAGATTCTTTGACCATCGGCCAGAATCCAGATGCCAAACTGGGTCTCTTCATAGGTGATCTCGACCAAAGGTGCTTCCGACGCTTCCGCAACCGCAATGATCTTGTCCTGTACGCCCTCGGCGCGCTCCGGAGCAGGCAGGGCGCTTGATCCTCGCACCTGAAACAGAACGTCCCCGTCCACGATGACCGGAGCCATGAACGTGTCTGGTTCCGCCGTCTCGGTCAGGGCGGATTCCGCGGGTGCTTCCTGCGACAGGGCCGCACCGGACAGCCACACGGGCACCGACAGGGCAGTCAGTAAATAAAGCAACGAAAGGAAAGGCTTGAGCGGCCGTGTCATGTGTCCCCCTTCGGACAAACTATACCCGGTTTCGGTTATGTTCCTAGGGCATATCTGCAACGCTTTGCCCGTGGTTGCCGGGACATGCCAGTATTCAGGTGGGTTACATGACCGCCTTTGCTTGCAAACCGACATTTCAAAGCATAGGTTCCGCCCAAATTTGCGGAACTGTGCCGCAAGACTAGAACAAAGGAATATCCCATGGATGGTGGCGCAATCGCCCAGTTTCTCCCGCTGATCCTGATCTTCGCGATCATGTATTTCCTGCTGATCCGTCCGCAGCAAAAGAAGATGAAGGAACATCAGGCCATGGTTGATGCCGTGCGTCGGGGTGATCAGGTGATCACGCAAGGCGGCGTGATCGGCAAGGTATCGAAGGTCAAGGAAGGCGATAACGAGATCGAGGTCGAAATCGCCGAGGGCGTCAAGATTCGCGTGGTCAAATCGACCATCGCCCAGGTTCTGAACAAGACCGAGCCGGCGAAGTAAATTCGCGCGACAATTCCTTGAAAAGGCAGGGTAATGCTGCAATTTGATACCTGGAAGCGGGTTCTGATCTGGCTGGTCTGCGTGACCGGTCTGCTCATGGCCCTGCCAAACGCGTTTTACACGCGGGTCGAGCAATCCAACGACGCCAAGGCCGCGATCGAGCTGGGCAATGATACGCCGCAGATGCAAGCTGAAGCCGCGCAATGGCCGAACTGGCTGCCGTCATCCCTGGTCAATCTTGGCCTCGACCTGCGCGGCGGTGCGCATTTGCTGGCTGAAGTTCAGGTGCAGGACGTATACGAATCCCGGATGGAGGCGATGTGGCCGGAAATCCGCGACGCGCTGCGCGATGAACGTGCCACGGTGGGAACCATCCGCCGTCAGGACTCGGCCGCGGATGAGATTCGCGTGCGCATCAGCCAGCCCGAAGGAATGCCACAGGCGTTGGAGGTTGTTCGCGGTCTGGCCCGGCAGGTGCAGACCCTGACAGGTGTAGGTGCCACAGACATCGAAGCCCGCGCGGATGGCGACACGATTGTTGTTCAACTGTCCGAGGCAGAAAAACTGGCCTCGGATGACCGCACGGTGCGTCAGGCGCTGGAAATCATCCGCCGCCGGATCGACGAAGTCGGTACGCGAGAGCCCACAATCCAGCGTCAGGGGACGGATCGTATCCTGATTCAGGTGCCGGGTATCGGCAGCGCGGGCGAACTTAAGGAAATCATCGGAACAACGGCACAGTTGACGTTTAATCCGGTTGTCGGGCGCGGAACCGATCCGGATGCCGTCGCAGGCGTCGGTGAAAAAATCGTGCCGTCGATTGACGAAAACGAAGTTTATTACAACATCGAATCCGCTCCGGTCGTGACAGGAGAGGAACTGGTCGACGCCCAGCCGTCCTTCGATCAGAACGGCCGCCCTGCGGTCAACTTCCGGTTCAACACATCCGGTGCGCGCAAGTTCGGGGATTATACCCGTGACAATATCGGCGCACCCTTTGCCATCGTGCTGGATGACGAAGTGATTTCGGCCCCCGTGATCCAAAGCCATATCCCGGGCGGGTCGGGCATCATCACCGGAAACTTCACCGTTGAGGAAAGCACCAATCTGGCCGTCCTGCTGCGTGCCGGTGCTTTGCCTGCAGGGCTAGAATTCCTGGAAGAACGCACCATCGGCCCCGAACTGGGGCAGGACAGTATCGACGCAGGTAAAGTTGCCACAATCGTGGCCTTTGTCGCGGTGCTGGTATTCATGGCGCTCAGCTATGGCCTGTTCGGTGTCTTCGCCAATATCGCGCTGATCATCAACGTGGGCCTGTTGTTCGGCTTGCTGTCCCTGATCGGCGCAACACTGACACTGCCGGGGATTGCGGGGATCGTTCTGACGGTCGGTATGGCAGTGGATGCCAACGTGCTGATCTTTGAGCGCATCCGCGAAGAACTGAAATCCGCCAGAGGTCCGGCCCGCGCCATCGATCTGGGCTATGAAAAGGCGTTGTCGGCCATTCTGGACGCCAACATAACCACTTTCATCACCGCCGTTATCCTGTTTGCCATGGGCAGCGGCCCTGTGCGCGGGTTCGCGATCACTCTGGGCCTGGGTATCCTGACATCGGTCTTCACCGCGATCTTCGTGACGCGCCTGATGGTTGTCATGTGGTTCGAACGCCGCCGACCGAAAACGATCGAGGTTTGACATGAGACTGAAACTCGTACCGCAGAACACCTCGTTCGACTTCTTCAATCGTTGGAAAATCTGGCTTGGAATCTCCGGCCTGATGATGGTGATCGCGTTCACCTCATTTCTGCTGCAGGGGCTGAATTTCGGGATCGATTTCCGCGGTGGAACCACGATCCGGACCCAAAGCACGCAAGCAATCGACGTGGGTGTTTACCGCGATGCTTTGTCTCCGCTGCAACTGGGTGACGTCACCATCACCGAGATTTTTGATCCAAGCTTCGGTCCCAATGAAAATGTCGCGATGATCCGTATTCAGGCTCAGGAAGACGCCGAAGCGGTCACTTCAGACGTGATCACCCAGGTCGGCGAAGCGCTGGCTGCCGCAGACCCCGGACTAAAACTGCCCTTTGAAAGTGTCGAATCCGTTGGCCCGAAAGTGTCGGGCGAGTTGATCCAGACGGCTGTGATCGCGGTTGTCTTGGCCATTGGTGCCGTTCTTGTCTACATCTGGCTGCGCTTTGAATGGCAGTTTGCACTGGGGGCAGTTGCCGCATTGGTGCACGATGTGATCCTGACCATCGGCATCTTCTCGGAACTGCAAATCCGCTTCGATCTGGCGATCATCGCGGCGCTGCTGACCATCGTCGGCTATTCGCTGAACGACACGGTTGTCGTCTTCGACCGGGTGCGCGAGAATCTGCGGAAATACAAAAAGAAGGACCTCAAGGAGGTTCTGAACATCTCGATCAATGAGACCCTGAGCCGGACTGTCATGACCTCGGTTACTACGTTGCTGGCTTTGATCTCACTTTATGTTCTGGGTGGCGACGTCATCCGCGGCTTTGTCTTCGCGATGATCTGGGGTGTCGTTGTCGGGACCTATTCGTCGGTCTTCGTGGCTTCGACCATCCTGCTTTGGCTGGGGGTCAAGCGCGACTGGTCCAAACCGTCGAATACGGCGGGCAACCAGTTTGCCAATATTGATGCCTGAGGCTCTACAACAGGCCTTGGCTCTGCCGGGCCTCACTTGGCTGATCCTTACCATCGGAGCCGCGGGACTTGTCCGCGGCTTCACAGGTTTTGGCACCGCGATGATCTTTGTGCCGGTGGCGACCCAGTTCCTGCCAATAGCGGATGTGGTCTTTCTGATGGCTGCCACAGGTATTGCATCAACCTTTGCCTTGGCTCCGCAGGCGTGGCGGGATTGTGACAAGGTTGAGATCAGCACTCTGGGCTTTGCCGCAACGATAACCGTGCCGCTGGGGCTGTGGATCATGGTGCAGGTGGACTCGGTTGCGCTGCGCTGGGTTGTTTGCGGCATTACCGGTCTGACCCTGCTGGCCGTGGTTACTGGCTGGCGGTGGGAGGGGAAACTGGGGCTACCCGGACGTCTCGCCATCGGCGGCAGCGCAGGCGTTGTCGGCGGCATGACCGGGCTGACCGGCCCGGTTGTCATCGTGTTCTATCTGGCCAGTTCCACAGATGTGCGCAAGATTCGTGCCAACACCATCATTTTTCTGGCATTGCTCGACGTTGTCATCGTTTTCAACATCCTCATCAGCGGTGCCGCAGATTTGTCGATCCTATGGATTGTCCTGCTGCTGTGCGTGCCTTATCTGATCACTACGCTTATCGGCAAAGCATTGTTCGACCCGAAACTGGAACGGATCTACCGCCTCGCGGCCTATTCGGTCATCCTGATTGCGGTCATTTCCGGACTGCCGCTTCTGGATTGAAGAAGGGACATCATGCGTCTGAATCAGATTACTTTTACAGATGCCAAACCCATAGACGGTTATGGCCCCGGTTTTTTTCGAATTGGCGGCGATGTCTTCCACGGCGCTGTCCTGACAGGCCCGGCAGGCCCGGCAGAGTGGGGCGGCTATGACGACCGACACCCCCTTCTGGACCTGGCGGGCAGGATCGACGTCCTGCTTATCGGCACGGGCGCAGACATGGCCCACATCCCCCAATCGCTACGGGTTGAGTTGGAAAATGTCGGACTTGGTGTTGAAATCATGAACTCCCCCGCCGCCTGCCGCACTTACAATGTGCTGCTCGCCGAAGGTCGCCGCATCGCACTTGCCCTGATCCCTGTCTGATGGGATTCTCTTCATCTGGCCAAAAATATCCCGGGGAGTGTGAGGGGCTGGCCCCTCACTCCGACATGTGCCAGCTGTGGTGCGCTGGCATCCTGCGGCAAATCTCGCCTTTTGCCCCTGCGGACAATCCGCTAAGCGGGTCTCATGACTTTGACTGTAACAGATCTGTCGATCACTCGTGGCGGTGTTCCCGTCCTTGAGGGCCTCAGCTTTCAGCTGTCGCCGGGCAAGGCTCTGATCCTGCGGGGCCCAAACGGGATCGGCAAAACGACGCTTCTGCGCACGTTGGCTGGCTTGCAGCCTCCGCTGGAAGGCATGATCGAAGGGGCCGAGGACCGGATCGCCTACGCGTCCCATTCGGACGGGCTCAAACCGACATTGTCGGTGACTGAAAACCTGACATTCTGGGCAGCGGTCTTTGGTACATATGACATCCAGCCGGCGCTGGACGCTTTTGAGTTGAACGAACTCGCCGACCGTCACGCCGGCAATCTGTCGGCGGGCCAGAAACGGCGGTTGGGGCTGGCGCGGATGCTGGTCACAGGGCGGCCAATCTGGATGCTGGACGAGCCGACCGTCTCGCTGGACAGGAACGCGGTGCAAATGTTTGCCGATGCGGTGGGAGCACATCTGGGTCAGGGCGGGTCAGCCCTGATCGCGACCCATATCGACCTTGGCCTTGATGGCGAGGTTCTGGACGTCGGTCCTAACAAGGCCAAACCCAAACCCATCGACGATTTCGACGGAGGTTTCCTGTGATCGCCCTGTTGCTGCGCGACCTGAAACTGGCTTTCCGCGCAGGCGGCGGGTTTGGGCTGGGTCTGGCCTTTTTCCTGATCGTTACTGTGATGGTGCCATTTGCGGTGGGGCCGCAATCCTCGCTGCTGTCCACGATTGCGCCCGGTGTGCTCTGGCTGGGGGCCTTGCTGGCCTGCCTTCTGTCGCTTGACCGCCTGCTGGCACTGGACTGGGAAGACGGCTCGCTCGACCTGCTGGCCACGGCACCGCTGCCGCTGGAATCGGTTGTCACAGTCAAGGCGCTGGCCCACTGGCTGACCACTGGTCTGCCGCTGGTTCTGGCCGCGCCGTTTCTGGGTGTCTTGCTGAACCTGCCGCTACCGGGGTTTTTCTGGCTGGTGATCTCGCTCCTGATCGGTACCCCGGCCATGAGCGTCATCGGGACATTTGGTGCTGCGCTCACCGTTGGTCTGAAACGTGGCGGGCTATTGCTGTCGCTTCTGGTGTTGCCGCTTTACGTCCCCACCCTGATTTTCGGGGCCGAAGTTGCCCGGCGTGGAGCAACAGGGATGGAGGTGCAGACGCCACTGCTGATGCTGGCCGGGATCACGGCGGCAACCATCGCATTGTTGCCCTTTGCCAGCGCTGCCGTGCTACGTATCAATCTGCGGTGAACCGCGACAAGTTTGATGGATGTCAATTGAGAACCACCCCAACTCGGACTAGATAGGGCCCATGTCAATCGCAGCCAAAGCCAACGCCCTCTGGGAATATGCCAACCCGCGCAAGTTTCTTGAAACCAGCGAACGGGTCCTGCCGTTTTTCTGGATCGTCTCGACCATCTGCATCGTTGTCGGTCTGACCTGGGGCTTTTTCTTTACACCGAACGACTACAAGCAGGGGTCGACGGTTAAGATCATCTATCTGCATGTTCCGGCGGCCCTGATGGCGATCAATTGCTGGCTGATGATGCTGGCCACCTCATTGGTCTGGCTGGTGCGTCGCCACCATGTCAGCGCGCTTGCGGCACGGGCTGCTGCACCGATCGGGATTGTAATGACCCTGATTGCGCTGCTGACGGGGGCCATCTGGGGACAGCCCATGTGGGGCACATGGTGGGCCTGGGATCCGCGCCTGACATCGTTCCTGATCTTGTTTCTGTTCTACCTTGGTTATGTCGCCTTGTGGGAAGCTATAGAAGATCCGGATACCGCGGCCGATCTGACCTCGGTTTTGTGCTTGGTGGGGTCGGTCTTTGCGATCCTCAGCCGGTATGCGGTGAATTTCTGGAATCAGGGCCTGCATCAGGGCGCATCGGTCATGCGGGCCGGGGCCGTTACCGGGGCGGATACGGAAGAGAAAGTCAGCAACGTCTTTTTCTACCCACTGCTGGCCTGCATCATCGGATTTGTTCTGCTGTTCATCGCCTTGGTGTTGTACCGCACCGGAACGGAAATTCGCGCCCGTCGTATCAAGGCGTTACAGGCACGGGAAAGGGTGGGCGGATGATCCCCGATCTTGGAAAATATGCAGACGCTGTTTTGTCGTCTTATGCCGTTTCCATTGTCCTTATAGTGGCACTGGTTGCGTTCAGCGTGATGCGCGGGCGCAAGGTGCGTGCGGAAATGGAAAAGGTCGAACAGAGGATGTCGCGCAATGGCTAAAATCTCGCCCCTGATGATTGCGCCACCTCTGATATTTGGCGCATTCGCGGTTCTCGCAGGCATCGGCATGTTTCGCGAAGATCCCAACGCTTTGCCCTCGGCCCGCGAAGGCCAACCGGCGCCGCCCGTGGTTCTAACCGAGTTTCCGGGAAAGACCCTTTTCGACGACGAAACGCTGCGGGACGGAGAGGTCAAGCTGGTCAACTATTGGGCCAGCTGGTGCGCCCCATGCCGCGTCGAGCACCCCAATCTCGAAGCGCTGGCAGCTGAAGGCATCCCTGTTTATGGCATCAACTACAAAGACAAGCTGAGCAGTGCCGAGGCTTTTCTGGCTGATCTTGGCGATCCTTACCTCGCCATGGGCCGCGACGAACAGGGCCGCATGGCGATTGATTGGGGTTTGTACGGTGTTCCCGAAACCTATGTGATTGATGGCGATGGTACGATCATCCTGCGATTTGCGGGCCCAATCACGCAGCGGGTGATTGAAAACACCCTTCGCCCCGCCTTGGAAAAAGCTGCAGGCGGTTAAGGTCGGTCCTTTAGCCAAAAGCCTAAACGGGTCTACAGACGATAGCCGCCGGTTACGCCCAGAACCTCTCCGGTAACAAATCCCGCCGCATCCGATGCCAGAAACCGTACGACGTTGGCGATATCTTCAGGTGTTCCGATCCGGCCCAATGCGGTCTCTTCGACGAAAAGCGAGGTCAGGTCGTCTGGCCGGGGGGCTTCGGGGATGTTGATGGCGCCCGGCGCGACGGCGTTGACACGGATACCGTCCGGGCCAAGCTCTTTCGCCATGGCACGGGTCCAGAGGTTCAGTGCGGCTTTGCTTGCCCCATAAGTCACGGCATCGCGCGGCGGCAGCGTTGCGTTCATGGATGAAATGCTGACGATGGATGCACCGCGTTTCAGATGTGGCAACGCAGCAGTGAGCAGCGCGGCAGGGGCCAGAAGGTTGAGATCGAGGATCGCCCGATGATCCTCAGCCTTAAACTCTTGCTTCGGAGTGGAACGGACAAGGCCCGCGTTATTCACGATCACGTCCAGCCGCCCGAAGTGATCGATGACCTGTTCAACAACCAAGGTCGGTTGATTGTCTTTCGTCAAGTCAGACTGAATCGCCAGAGCGTCGCCTTTCAGCAAATCTGGATCGGGCTCGCTGGCCAACCATGTGAACGCGATATGGTGATCTGGGCTTAGGTTTTCGACTATTGCCCGCCCAATCCCGCGGGCGCCACCGGTTATCAGCGCAACTTTATCCATGGGCACACAAGATCGGCAAAGTGTCCGAGATTCAACGCTGATCTTTTCGCGCTTAGAATTCTGTCACTTTCGCAGCAGTATCCAGAACATTGCTGCAATGAAAGCGAACGTTACGAGGTTCATCAGGGTGTCTGTGAGATCACCGATCAGCATCGCGTTGCCCCTCTTCTCTTAGTCCACGGAACAGGCAAACCATCAGCAGGACCGAAATAAAGACAAACGGCAAGGCTCCAAGCGAGATGAGGATTTTCACCGAGTCAACTGATCCAGAAAGGATCATTGCAACGCTTAGAAGTCCAAGCAATGCCCCCCAGATCAGACGCACACGCGGAGGAGGGTTTTCGTCCCCACCCGTCGAGAAAGTGCCCAAGACAAATGCCGCACTTACGACGCTGGTCACAATGAACAAAAATGCAGCCATTACAGTAGCGAGGGTCGTGATCAGAGACAGCGGTAAGCGGTCGAGCAGGGCAAAGGTTACACGCTCAATATTCGTTTGGGTGTAAGCCAGAAGTTCGCCCGCGCCATTGAGCGCTTCAAAAAGCCCGATGCCACCAAAAGCGCCGAACCAGAGGATCGAAAACAACGTGGGGGCGAACAGTACTCCGATCACGAATTCTCGTATTGTTCGACCGCGAGAGATGCGGGCGACGAAGACGCCCACAAATGGTCCCCAGGCGATCCACCAGACCATATAGGTAAGTGTCCAATCGCTGAACCATTTGGTGACGTCATCGCCGAAAAACGTAAAAGTCTGAAAACCCCTTGGAATGACATTGGTGACATAGTCGCCGAATCCCTGAACGACGGTGTTCAGAAGATATTCAGTTGGGCCGAGGACTACCGTGTAGGCCACAAGGCCGATCGCAATCAGCATAGCAGCGTTGGACAAACGCGCCATGCCTTGACCCAGATCGATCAAGAGCGCCGGGATATACGCAGCGACCATGGCCAGAAAGACAACGCCAATCAAAAGGGCTCCGACCGTTTCCCGGCCACCCAGAACAGCGATGCCATCTGCCACCTGAAACACGCCCATAGCCATGGAACCTCCAACACCGATGGCTATTGCGACGATTGCCATGAAATCTGAAAGCCACCCGACACGTTCTGCCCAGCGTTCACCGGGAAACAGGCTTTGGATCGGGGCGCTGACCATCATGCCGGTGCCGCGCCGGAAACTGAAATAGGCAATCGTCAGCGCGGTGGAGCCATAGATCGCCCAGGCATGTAGCCCCCAGTGAAAGTTCGTTGCCAGCATGGCTTGCTGCGCCGCGATGAAATCCGGCGCCATGCCTGTGATAAAGTTGAAGTGAGTTAGCGGTTCTGCCACTGCCCAAAACAACAGGCCGACGCCCATACCGGCGGAAAACAACATCGAAATCCATGTGGCCGTGGAAAACTCTGGTTCTTCGTCATCCCGGCCGAGGCGAATATTGCCATACGGTGAAAACGCCAAAAACAGGCATCCGATCAACATACCTGAAGCAGCGAGCATCACGAACCAGCCGCGGCTGTGGAAGGTCTGTTGGACGATACCACTTGCCCAGGTCACCAAGCTTTGAATGTCCACGACGCCCCATATTCCGATCACTGCAATAACGCTGAGGGAGCAAACCAGCAGAGCGTTGGGTTTCTTCATGGTGAATGGTTCCTGTGGATGACCTTGCCCAACAGTTTCAGGTTTTCGAATGAATGACCAGAAAACAAAAGACCCCCGGTTGTTGGCCGGGGGTTTTGATTGGTCGCATCGCTATCGGGTTACGATTCCTTTGCAAGGTTACGCAGCACATAGTGCAGCACGCCGCCGTTTTCGATGTATTCAATCTCGGGTGCGGTATCGATGCGGCACTTCAGGGTGATGGTCTTCTCAGTTCCATCGCCATAGACGATTGTGCAGGGTACCTCTTGCAGCGGTTGAATGGTGTCCAGACCGTGGATCGAGACGGTTTCGTCCCCCTTCAAGCCCAGTGTTTTGCGCGTGTCACCCCCTGTGAATTCGAAGGGAATGACGCCCATGCCAACCAGATTGGATCGGTGGATACGCTCAAAGCTCTCGGCGATTACGGCCTTGACGCCCAGCAGCGCCGTGCCCTTGGCCGCCCAGTCGCGGCTTGAGCCCGCGCCGTATTGTTCGCCGCCGAACACGACCAGCGGGGTGCCATTGGCCTGATAGGCCATCGAAGCGTCATAGATCGACGTCTGTTCGCCATCCGGACCTTTGGTATATCCGCCTTCAACTCCGTCCAACATCTCGTTCTTGATGCGGATATTGGCGAAGGTGCCGCGCATCATGACTTCGTGATTGCCCCGTCGCGAGCCATACGAGTTGAACTCGCGCGGCTGAACCTGACGGTCGGTCAGATACTTGCCAGCCGGCGTCGTGGTAGCGAATGATCCCGCAGGTGAGATGTGGTCGGTGGTTACCATGTCGCCCAGAATGGCCAGAACCTTGGCGCCTTCGATGTTCGAGATCGTGCCCGGTTCCGCCCCCATACCCTGGAAATAGGGCGGGTTCTGGATGTAGGTCGACGTTGGCGGCCAGTCATAGGTTTCCTGTTGCGGAACCTCTACGCTTTGCCATTTCTCATCCCCCTTGAAGACATCCGCATATTTGGACTGGAACGCTTCGCGGGTTACGGTTGCTTCGACCAGTTCCGCGATTTCACTTTGGGTTGGCCAGATGTCCTTCATGAAGACGTCGTTGCCATCCTTGTCCTGACCGATGGGCTCGGACGTCAGATCGATGTCGAGCGTACCTGCCAGCGCATAGACAACAACCAACGGCGGCGAAGCCAAGTAGTTTGCGCGGACATCCGGTGAGATACGGCCTTCGAAGTTCCGGTTGCCGGACAGAACCGACGTGGCGACCAGATCGCCCTCGGCAATGGCTTCCGAGATTTCTTTCTGGATCGGGCCCGAGTTGCCGATGCAGGTGGTGCAGCCGTACCCAACAAGGTTGAACCCAACCTTGTCCAGATCTTCTTGCAGTCCAGCGGCCTCAAGATAAGCAGATACAACCTGCGAACCGGGTGCCAGCGAGGTTTTGACCCAAGGTTTGCGGTTCAGACCCAGAGCTGCGGCTTTGCGAGCCACAAGGCCTGCACCGATCATCACGTAAGGGTTCGATGTGTTGGTGCAGGAGGTGATCGAAGCAATTACAACCTTGCCCGACTCCATGGTGTAGTCTTCGCCCTTGACGGCGACTTCCTTGCCCATGGAGCGCTTGAAAGTCTCTTTCATTTCCTTGGTGAAAGCGGCCTTGGCGTCGGTCAGCGCAACGTAGTCCTGCGGGCGTTTCGGGCCTGAAATTGCAGGAACGATTGTGCCCATGTCCAGTGATAGGGTGTCAGTGTAGATCGGCGCATAACCCGGGCCTCTCCAGAACCCGTTTTCCTTGGCATAGGCTTCGACCAGCGCGATGCGGTCTTCGTCGCGGCCAGTGTTGCGCATGTAGCGCAGGGTTTCGTCGTCGATCGGGAAGAAGCCGCATGTCGCGCCGTATTCCGGCGCCATGTTGGCAATGGTTGCACGGTCAGCCAGCGGCAGGCGGTCCAGCCCTTCGCCATAGAATTCGACGAATTTACCCACCACGCCCTTGGCGCGCAGCATTTCGACAACTTTCAGAACAAGGTCCGTACCGGTGGTGCCTTCGACCATCGAGCCGGTCAACTCAAAACCGATCACCTCAGGGATCAGCATCGAGATCGGCTGACCCAGCATTGCGGCCTCTGCCTCGATCCCGCCAACGCCCCACCCCAGAACGGCCATGCCGTTGACCATGGTGGTGTGGCTGTCGGTGCCAACCAGTGTGTCGGGATAGGCAACTTCTTCGCCGTTCTGATCGGTGTCAGTCCAGACAGTCTGTGCCAGATATTCCAGGTTCACCTGATGACAGATACCGGTGCCGGGAGGCACAACGCGGAAATTGTTGAACGCGTTCTGACCCCATTTCAGGAACTGATAGCGTTCCATGTTACGCTCGTATTCGCGGTCGACGTTCATCTGGAACGCACGCGGGTTACCGAACTCGTCGATCATGACCGAGTGGTCGATAACCAGATCGACCGGGTTCAGCGGGTTGATCTTCTGTGCGTCACCGCCCAGGCCCTTGATCCCGTCGCGCATGGCGGCCAGATCGACCACCGCTGGAACACCGGTGAAGTCCTGCATCAGCACGCGGGCAGGGCGGTACGCAATCTCGCGCGGGTTCTTGCCGCCATTGGCACCCCATTCGGCAAATGCTTTGATGTCATCGACCGAGACCGAAAAGCCGCTGTCTTCAAATCGGAGCATGTTTTCCAGCACGACTTTCAATGCGGCAGGAAGGTTGGAAAAATCACCCAAACCGGCCTGCTGCGCGGCGGGGATCGAATAGTAGGAAATGGATTTGCCATTCACGTTCAGGCTGCGGCGTGTCTTGGCGGTATCCTGTCCGACTTTAATGGGCATCGGGTGGCCTCCCTTCTCAAATGACTTGGATTTCGGGCATCGCTGAATGTTATCTGCATCACCCAAGCCGCTGGTTCAAGGTTCAATGACACTGGATTTGCAATTTTGTATACCATTGCACACATATGAGCGGAGAATTGCAAATACCGCCCTCAAGAAACGTTGATTGGCGGTTGAAGGGCAAAACGGCTATCCCAGAGAACACCCGCTTTATCCGAGAGTTTTGATGTTCAGACCCGCTGCTTTGACCGTCTTAATATCCTGCCTGTTCGCCACCCAGCCCATGGCCGGTGAGGATCCTGTGGTGGTTGAGCTGTTCACCTCACAGGGGTGTTCGTCTTGCCCGCCGGCGGACCGGATCATGCATGAGCTGGCGAAACGCGACGATGTCATCGGGCTGGCGCTGCATGTCGACTATTGGGATTACATCGGCTGGAAGGACGAATATGCCGATCCTGATCACACGCTCCGGCAACGGGCCTATGCCCGCGAAAACGGAAAATCCATGATCTATACGCCCCAGATGATCATTAATGGTCAGCACGATATTGTCGGCGCTCAGGCTCAGGAGCTCGACCGTCTGATTGATGCGCATCTAAAGGCCGCCCCCGAGGCAGCGGTTACAGCAATCCGAGACGCTGACGAAGTGACCGTGAGTGTGACGCCTGTGGAACTGCCCGAAGGTGAGACCTATGACGTGCGTATCGTTCAGTATTCGCCTCTGCGCCATGCCTCGATCCGCCGTGGTGAACTAGCCGGGCGAGAATTGGATTATGCCAATGTTGTCGAGACCTGGCAGATTGCGGGCCGGTGGGATGGGCAAACGCCGCAGACATACTCGGCGCAGCTGGAGCCGGGCTTGCCAGCCGTCGTGCTTGTGCAAAGGGCCGGTCACGGGCCAATAGTTGCCGCGTCTTGGGCCAAGTGATCAGGGCATGTCGTCCGGTTGGACGCCGAGCCCGTTCCAGCTTTTCCAACGCCGATGGATCCAGAACCACTGTCCCATATGCTGCCGCACGATCTGTTCCAGATCGTCATTGGTGAACTGAGTCATCGTCTTTGGGTCCGTGTGCGGAACGGGATCATGCAGGATGATTTCAAAGTCGATGCCATTAGGCTGGCGCACGGCATAGCACGGTATCAGTACGGCCTTGTACTTGATGGCCAGCTCTGCGTTCAGCACGGATGTCACGGCAGGCTTGCCAAAGAATGTCAGCTCTTCGCCCCCCAGCGCATGCAGGTCGGACACGATGGCAATGATTCCACCGTTCTTGAGTGACCGGACCATTTCGACCATACCGCGCCGCCCCTGCTCAAACATCGGCGCGCCGGTTTTGTAAAAAGCTTCGACATAGGCGTCGTTGAAATAGGGATTGGCCATCCGCCGGTAGAGGCATCCAATCGGCTTGCCGCTGTGTTTCTGCAGGGCAACACGAGCGGCCAGATAGTGACCGAAATGCGCAGTGATCATCATCACCGGGCGCCCTTCGGCAATCGCTGCATCAAACGCAGCAATACCCGGCCCGGATATCTTGGCGTTCACCTGACGTTCGATGAAACCTTCGGGTGAAAAATGCTCCATAATTGCCCGACCGGCATTATCCGACACGTCACGATAGATCTTTGTGATCTCGGCGTCAGACAATTCAGGGCAGGTGAGCTTTAGATTCCGGCGGACACGGGTGCGAAATCCAACGACGGGTGCAAGGGTTTTCATGATTGCACCCATGGTTGCTATGCGCCTTTCATAAGGAAGCAGGCGCATAGCGCCGATGATTCCCTGCAGGAACAGATTGGCGACATAGTATTTTCCAAGCTCAAACCGGCTGAGCTCCGACTTTTCGACGGGCATGGAGGTGTCTCACCGCGTGTTGCGAAATGTTGCCTCAGACATACAACCCGGTACCCGTAACCTCAAGCACCCTGGCGAAATGGCTGCCCTAACGATCTGGCGGGTGCGCCTGTTCCTGCTTCAACCCGTGCTTTCGTCGTCTTCCTTTTCAATCAGCGTAATTGTTCCGGCGTCTGACAAGGCACGAACCACCCCAACGATCTGGGTCATGGCATCTTCGGCCTCAGATTGCTTGACCCGCCCGCGTTCCGCGATTTCCTCGCGCAGGTTTTCTGCCATGCGGGAGGAGATATTCGACAGCAGAAACTCGACAGATGCCTTGTCATCGTCCGCGGCGGCACCAGCAAGGGCCGCGACCAGAACAGGCTGATCGACTTCCCTCAATATGGCTGGAACATCACGGGGCGAAATCCGGCCGGAGATATGGGCGAAGGTAAAGATCGAGCGGCGCACCAGATCGGCAAAATCGGCGTCGTCCTCATCCAGCGCGTTCAGCAGGTCGTCGCGCGTGGCGGACGCAGACTGGTTCAGAATTGCACCCACACGCGCGCCCGGACCGTCATTGAAGGCCAGAACAGGCCGCTGATCCAGCTGAGCAGCCAGTGACCAGCCGATCCGCTCAACCGCTTCGGGCGTGACATTTGCTGTTTTCGAGATTGCGTAGGTGATCCGCCGCGCCACCGGACCCGGCATGTGGCCCAGCATCTGCGCCGCCTGTGCCGTATCCATTTTTGAAAGCATCACAGCGGCCACTTCAGTGCTTTCCGCCTGTGCCATGGCCGCAAGGTCCTGGGCCGGAATGTCGCGCAACCTTTGCCAGGGATCACCGATCTGGCGAACTCCGGCAACTTTGCGCAAACGCGCCGCTGTTGCGGGCGTGATCTTTCCGCTGACGGCATCCAAGGCTCCGGCAAGCCCATGTGGAAAGGCCAGACCGACATTGTCCAGGGCTTCGCTGAATTCCTGTGCCACAGCACCCAGAGTCACCCGGTCCACAAGGCCCATTTCCCCCAATTGGTGTGTCAGTTTTTCTTGCAGGTCATCGGGAAGTTCCTCCAACGGAAGATCGGCGCCATCGTTCAACAACAGGCGCACGACGACAGCTGCTTTCTGACGGCTGGTCAAAGATCGGGGAACAAGGCGCGGGCTGTCGCCACCCCCTGCGGAAAATGGGGCCGAAGCCCCTTGAACCGTTTGAATTAATGCGTTGGTGTTCTGCATCTGCCTGTGGAGCCAAAGTTTTCGAACCACAGGCAGATTAGAGAGAGTCGGGTTAAATAACCCTGAACCTCAATAGCTGTATGTCAGGCCCGTTCGGATCGCTTCACGCAGCGACGCCTCGGCCCATGTGCCTTCGCCGCCTCGGGCCTTTATTTCACGCCATTGTTCGATCGCCAGATCGGTTCGGCCTTCGGAAACAAACCCCTGCGCCATGTAGCTGCGCGCCAAAAGATTGTCTGGGTTGGCATTGATCGCGTTTTGATAAAAGACATTTGCCAGTTCCAGCTCGCCCATTTTGCGATAGGTGAAACCCCAATAGGTCAGGACACGATCGTCCTCCTGATCCATGATGCGCAGAATGTCCTGAGCGTGCCCGTATTGCCCGTCATAAGCCAGTTCGCGGACCGCATTATACAGCTGATCATCGGTCAGGTTAGACTTGTCGGGTTTGACGCATTTTCCACGGGTTTCGTCATATACACGGCCGAACAGGCATTTCTTGGTCGTATTCGTGGGTTTCGGCGGGCTGCTGCTGTCACCGCCTGCGGCATGGACAGCTGGCGCGAAGGCAAAGGCTTGCAAGGCAAGGGCAGAAGCTAACAAAAGGCGCATTTCTTTACTCCGTTCTCGGGGCTCTTATTGAAATCATAGTGTGATCTACAAAAAAGCTAACAGTGGAACGGTCGCTTTTATTCACGAACTGGACAAAAATTGTCAGCTGTTGACAGATTTTGCACAGCTTTTTGTTTCAGTATCCCAGGCCGTACCGGGTGCGCAGGATTGGGTCTGTTTGGAATGCTCTTCGCAGGCAAGCCCGACCGAGGCCACAAGAACCAGTGCCAATGCGCTTAGGAGTGTTCGGATCATGATGTTTCCCTCGTATGGAAAAAGCACATGCAGGATACCGCATTTCTGTTGATCTGGCAAAAAGCAAGGGGGTGCCCTGCATGTGGCAGAGCACCCCCGGCTAACAGACTGAAAAGATAACCGTTATTCGCCAAACACGCGCGCAAAGATCGTATCGACATGCTTGGTGTGATACCCGAGGTCGAATTTCTCTTCGATCTCCGCAGGGCTGAGTGCGGCAGTTACATCAGCATCCGCCAACAGTTCCTCCTTGAAGTCGGTGCGGTGTTCCCAAACCTTCAAAGCGTTGCGCTGTACCATGGCATAGGCGTCCTCACGGCTGACACCTGCCTGGGTCAGGGCCAGCAGAACGCGCTGGCTCATGACCAGCCCGGGGAACTTGTTCATGTTTTCCAGCATGTTTTCCGGGAAGATCAGCATTTTGTCGACCACACCTGTCAGGCGGGCCAAGGCAAAATCCAGCGTGATTGTGGCATCCGGACCGATCATGCGCTCGACAGATGAATGCGAGATGTCGCGTTCGTGCCAGAGCGCAACATTCTCCATCGCCGGTATTACGGCCGCGCGGACCATGCGTGCCAGACCGGTCAGGTTCTCAGTCAGCACCGGGTTTTTCTTGTGCGGCATCGCCGAGGAGCCTTTCTGGCCCATCGAGAAGAACTCAGCCCCCTCCAGTACCTCGGTCCGCTGCATGTGGCGGATTTCGATGGCAATGTTTTCGATGCTGCTGGCGATGACGCCCAGCGTGGCAAAAAAGGCCGCGTGGCGGTCGCGCGGAATGACCTGCGTGCTGATCGGCTCAGGCACCAGACCCAGCTTGTCACAGACATGTTCCTCGACTTGCGGGTCGATATTGGCAAAGGTACCAACCGCGCCGCTGATCGCTCCGGTGGCGATTTCCGCACGTGCGTCACGCATCCGGGACAGGTTGCGGTCCATCTCGGCGTAGAAGCGGGCAAAGGTCAGACCCATGGTTGTCGGTTCGGCGTGGATGCCGTGGCTACGTCCGATACGAACCGTGTTCTTATGTTCCATCGCGCGGCGCTTGAGCGCGGCCAGAAGCCCTTCAAGGTCGCCAATCAGGATGTCGGCGGCGCGGGTCAGCTGTACGTTGAAACAGGTGTCCAGCACGTCCGAGCTGGTCATGCCCTGATGCACAAAACGCGCCTCTTCACTGCCGACATGCTCTGCAAGATGGGTCAGGAAGGCGATGACGTCATGCTTGGTGACGGCCTCGATCTCGTCGATGCGGGCGACATCGAATTCCACATCCTTGGCTTTCCAGACAGCTTCGGCATTTTCACGCGGGATCACGCCCAGATCCGCCATGGCATCGCACGCGTGCGCCTCGATCTCGTACCAGATGCGGAACTTGGTCTCGGGCGACCAGATGGCAACCATGTCGGGGCGGGAATAACGGGGAATCATAGGCGACGGCACCTTTTTTGCAGATTGGATGAGGCGTTGGCGCGGGGTTTAGCCGCGTGCGGGGTAGGGAACAAGATGCGAGAGCGTATATGAGACGGTTTGCCCTGATTCTTGCCGTTTGTTCGGGCTTTTCAGCAGCAGACGGGTTCGGAAAACTGTCCTGCAAAGGATATGGCAAGGCAGTGACGGGCAGGGTGTCGCAACAAGGCAGGTTTTGGGCCTGCAACTAGGTCTCACCGGATCATGCCGCCAGTTGGGGTGGATGCCCGTCTTGCCCTTGCTGCCAAGCGATGCTGGACAAACAGCGCTGCGACAGTTCAATCTGATCGGAAGGAAATAACCGGGTTATTGAGATATGCGATTTTTATCATGTTCTATACTTGCCCTCTGTGGTGCGTTTTGGGTCGGCGCAGCTGCACCAGCACTGGCTGACACACCCGTGACATACACCGATGAAGGCCAAGCGCTCTTTCGGTTTGACGTACCAGACTTCTGGGTCCTTCGTACCGGCGGCCCGCGCGAGATTGAGGATACCGAACTGGGCGATGCCCGTGCGGTCGCGCGGGTCATGGGGTTCCGGCCGGTGACAGACGATGCGGTGTGGATGGGTTTCGTATCACCTGCGGGTGTTGGAACAATTCAGGGCGGCGTCCGGTACTTGCAGGATATCGACAAGTTTCTGGTCAAAGATCCTACGACGACCAGCACCAGCGATACCCGTATCGGCGGATTGCCAGCCCGCATGTTTCGGGGCACCGGGCACCGGGACGGCAAGGGAGTAAGCTTTACCGCCACCGTCATTGACCTTCCGCAAGGCCGGGTTGCCATCGCAGTTGCTATTCTGCGGGACGGGGCAGACCCGAGTTATGCAGATGATCTGAACGCCGTATTCGCGTCGTTCCGGGCGCTTCAGTGAGGGAGGGAGCGATGAGCGTTAGACTGATCAAACGGATGTCTCTTGCGCTGGGGTTGGGGATCGCGACTTTGACGCTGTCAGCCTGTGACGGTGTTACGGTTGGGGTCGGGTACGGGTATGACCCGTTTTACGACTCGATGCTGTGGAACGACTACTACCATGACGTTAATGTGGATATTGACGTTGATCGTCCCAACCGACCTGATCGACCAGTGCGTCCCGAGCGTCCGAAACCGCCTGTGGCCAAACCTCCCGCGCGCCCGCGCCCACCTGTCGCGCGTCCGCCGGTTGCCCGCCCGCCCATTCATCGACCGGGCCCGCGGCGCTAAGGAACAAAAGGCCGCCTGTCAGGCGGCCTTTCTTATGAAAGAAGCTCGGTCGTTATGTGGGCCGAGCCTTCAAGCGTCCGGTGAACCGGGCACTTGTCCGCAATCTCAAGCAAACGTTGCCTTTGCTCCTGATTCAACGGGCCGCTCAGGCGGATTTTCCGGCGAAACTGGTCCACCTTGCCATCATTCACCAATCCGGCATCCTGTGCGTGAACCTTGTCATGACACACATCGACGCTGACATTTGTCAGGGGCCAGCCTTTGCGCCGGGCGTACATGCGTATTGTCATCGATGTGCAGGCCCCCAAACCGGCCGAGACAAAGCCATAAGGCGACATGCCCTTGTCCGTACCGCCATAAGATGCGGGCTCATCCGCGACCAGATGGTGGTTTGGACCCGCCTGAATATCCTGCATGAACCCGCCCGGATCTGCTTCGGTTATGCGCACAACGCCCTCTGGCGCACCCGGTGGCGGAGCGGGTGGGCACAGTTTCACATAGCGTGAAACCCAAGCGGCAATAACATCCGCTGCATATTCGGCGTCAGAGGCGCGCGTGATCAGATGGTCGGCGTCGTCGAGAGTTACAAAGCTTTTGGGGTGTTTCGCGGCCAGAAAGATCGCGCTCGCATTGTCGATGCTGACCGTTTCGTCGCGTGGGGCATGAAGGATCAACAGAGCAGCTTTGAGGTCGGCGATTGCAGATGACAGGGCCGATTTGGCAATGTCGTCCACAAAAGCTTTACCAATGCGGAAGGGGCGACCACCCAAAGAGACCTCGGCACTGCCATCCTCTGCGATCTGAGGCAGCGCCGCCTCAAAGTGATGCGACACATGGGCGGGGTCCGCCGGTGCACCCAATGTCACGACGGCTTTTACAGTCGGAATACCAGCCCGCGCCCGCAACACCGCCGCGCCCCCAAGCGAGTGGCCGATCAGCAGGGCAGGTGCCATTTTTCGACCAGCCAGATATTGCGCGGCTGAAATCAGATCCTCGACATTCGAAGTGAAGGTCGTATTGGCAAACTCGCCTTCGGAATGGCCCAGTCCGGTGAAATCGAACCGCAGCACCGCAATGCCCATGGCAGCCAGTCGGGCAGAAATGCGCCGGGCGGCCGGGATATCCTTGGAGCAGGTAAAGCAGTGGGCGAACATGGCCGTTGCCAGCACCGGTCCGTCCGGCAAATCCAGTCGCGCCGCCAATTGGCTGCCGTCATGTCCGGCAAAAGTGATGCGTTCCGTGGGCATGTCGGCTCCTTGAGTGGTACTGGGGAACACGCCCAATACTGTGTATTTGCCCCTTGGGTCACAACCCTTAAGTCACACGCGTAACGGGAAGGTGAGAACGAATGGGTGTTTCACAGGCTGCGCAAGATCCCTGCCGTTTTCGTGTTGCACGACGGCGGAGCTCTTACCTTCTTTTATTATCAAGAAATTTGATGGTGATGCAAACAAACATTCGTTTCACTTATGTTCTTCCACATCCCATTTGTGGTTCCTGAAAGCTGAAACAGGAGACACAGATGTCACATGCAGATATTGCACCCCGGATACCCGACCTGCGTTCACGTATGATCCTGGCTATTGTTCTGGCCGGCGTTGCCGGGTTCGCGATTGGCCAATCCTGGCCCGCGCCCCAAGGTGGTTCACAGGTTCAGATCAGCCCTGCCACGGAAGATTGGCATGGAAATGTCCGCCGGTCCCATTGGTCGAATTGAGGGCCCGGCCTTATTCGATCCCCATCAATTGGGGGTCAAAGGGATATCTGGACAGGTTCTCATACCCGGTTTCGGTAATGAGAACCTGATCCTCAAGCTTGATGCTGAAATCGCCACCGACTTCGCCGACGCAGGCTTCGACGCACAGCACCATGCCGGGCTCCAGCGGATAGTCATATGCGCCTTCGACGGCTTTGTCCGGATACGCAACCAGCGGCCATTCATCACACAATCCCACTCCGTGCATCAGGCAGCCGTATTTCTGCGCCTGAAATTTGTCGTCAAGCCGGTGCGACATGGCGGTAAGTTCCGGGATCATCACACCGGGCTTCAGCATCTGCATGTTGGTCATGATGTGTTCATGCGCGTGCTGCATGGCATAGATCATGTCAGGGCGGGGCTTTTGGTCACCGATCCACCATGTGCGCGAGATATCGATGCATATCCCGTATGACCCGATCAGGTCGGTGTCGAAGGCGATGATTTCGTTTTGCTGCGTGATGCGCGGGCCACATTCCTGGAACCACGGGTTCGTGCGTTGGCCTGACGCCAGCAGGCGGGTTTCGATCCATTCGCCACCGCGACGGATGTTTTCCGCGTGCAGAACAGCCCAGATATCATCCTCGGTTGTCTTGCCATTGCCGACATTCGCGCGTGCAAAGCTCTCCATCTCCGCTACAGCGGTTTCGCAGGCGTGATTGGCACAGCGCATGGCCAGAATCTCATCCGGTCCCTTCACGGCACGGGTTTTTTCGGTCAGCTCTTCACCTTCCATGACCTCAAAGCCCTGCGCCTCAAGCGCGCGCAGACCGTGCAGCATGATCTTGTCGACAGCCAAACGTTTGTTGCCGCCGCCATGCGCATCGATCAGTACGCGCACCTCGTTCGAGAAAACATCTGCCGCAATATCCACCTTGTCGCCACGGTCGAAGTAAAACAGGTCCGCCCCTGAACGCTGTTCGCGCACCAGCGGATTGAACGTGCTGAGGAAAGGTGAGTTCTTGTAGTCCCAGATCACCATATAGCCATCGGCACATAACAGCACCGCGCGAAACGGGTTATGCGTATTCCACAACTGCATGTTCGTGCTGTCGGTTGCGTAGCGGATGTTCAGCGGGTCAAAAACCAGCAAGCCACCATATCCGCGATCAACGATGGCCTGCGTCAGTCGTTTCCAGCGGTGTTCCCGCATCCGGGCAAGATTGGGCAGTTCCAGCCCCGCAGCAGCCCATTCGTCAAAAGCCAGCTGTGTCGGTCCGATCTCGATCCGATCATTTTCGTTTGGCGTGCCATCACCCAGCGTAGCGCCTCGGCTGGGGTCAATCTTGCGCGTGTCTCGGTAATGCTTGTTCATGACGGACCTCGTTGCTTGTTCAGTCAAACCTAAGGTGCCCATGTGGATCGTCTTGGAAAAATGCGACGGCGATCCTGTCGTTTTCGACCGACAAATATTTCGACCCATGCTAAGCCACTGGTATGAATAAAATTCTGCAAGATAAAATACCGTATGATGTCGGCGACCTACGTGCTTTACCGGGTATCCAGCCTGCAACGATGGAAAACTGGTTGCATCGGGACGAGGCTTTTGTCGGTCAGATGCAACGCCGGCAGAAGCTGCTGACGGAACGCCGCGAAGACGTTCTGGCGCTTGATCCGCAGGCTGAACCCGCCGCTCGGGAACTGCTCGACCTTGTGCTGTCGCAGGTCTATCCCAATGCGGATGAAGAAGTCGTCAGACCCGACGGAGTAAGTGTCGCAGTCGACCGGGCGCAGCCGCTTGATACATTGTGCAGGCTGGTTCAGGAGGATTTTTGCATCCTGCAAAAGCGCGGAACTGTACATGTATTGACCGGCGCAATCCTGTGTTTCCCGGCCAGCTGGCTTTTGTCGGAAAAATTCATGCGGCCACTGATCGACATCCATGTGCCTGTCGCAAGTTACGACGAAAATATCGCCAAGCGGGTGCAACGCCTGTTCGACGGGATACAGCCCGGTCGTCCGCTCTGGCGCTTTAACGCGCTTTGGTATGAAGACCCCGAACTGTTTCAACCCCGAAGCGCAAATGACAGGCGGGGCGACACAGATCGACGTAAAACGTCCTACTTGCGAAGTGAGCGGCAAACCCTGCTGCGCTTGCCGAAAACGGATGCGGTCGTCTTTTCAATCCACACTTATGTTCTGGCCGCGAACGCGGTTCCCAAAATGGAAAACCCCGCCTGAAGGCGGGGCATCCAAGGAGGGTCTTCTGTAATTCTCTTATTGGCCCAAGGCGGCCGCAACATCGGCAAACGCGTTCGTTGCGTTCAGGGCAACTATCGCGAAGGTAAAGACAAGCACCTGTGTGTTGAGGCGAAAATCTTCACCCCGGATCAGATTGACGGCAGCCATTGACAGGGCAATCGGGGTCGAAACGCCAGCCAGTACACCCGTCATGCACCAACTGCTGAGACGCAAAACGTCACTTGGCTTTACGACACCATCTTCGTCATCGAACGTTTCCTGACCTGGCTTGTTTGTATCTTCACTGCGAAACGCGATGCTGAGCAATTGTTCATCTGTCAGCTGGATCGGGCGGGACGTCGAAGCATGAAGAACACTTATGGTGTCATCGTTCTCGGGCACATTCATTGCCGAGAACTGCCCGGTCAGCGACTGGAAAATTTGTTTTCTGTCGCGTGTTCGGCTGGGGGCCAGAGTGTCAAAGGCGCTCATGAACTGCTCGACCGTCAGAACCGTGTGTGGCGACAGCCATTCAACGCGCCGGGTCGAACAAATATCGACCATGCGATACAGAATGACGACCATCATCAGTTCCGAAATCTCGGAGTCATCCAGCAGGGGGGAAACCGGCGTGATCGAAAGAACCAACCTGTTTTGCGGATTTGCGGCGCGGGGTTTTGTTATCGTTTTTAGCCCCGCGGCGCGATCCATACGCTCGTACCGGTCTTCCTGCTCGGGGGTGCCTGTATCCAAGGTCAGTCGCACAAGGTACTGACTTGAAACAATGCTTGCTTCGGAATTGCTCAGCAACGCCTTGCGTTCGACCAGATGGCCGTAATCTTCCAGCGTCGTGGCAACGATTGTGCCAAAACGCTCGATCGCGCCATTTGCGTCGCCATTGAATTGCAGGCCGCCATGGTAGCTGTGCTTCCGAGCCACTGCACTGTCCTTTTTTGCGTACTGTTCAGCAAACACTGTAACAACCATTCGTGAGGAGAATTTGGCGGAAAATGCAAAAAAGGTGATTTTACCCCGGCATTGGTTACGCATTGGAAACCAAGAAACTAAAGGCTTTTGTTTGTCACTGTGGCGGAAATGTGGCGAAAGAGGGTGCGGAGTGTGTTTTTGGTGCGACCGGGCTATTGGTCGATTCGGGCGGCCATGATTGCTATGGATTGCTGATAAACAGAGGCCGCGTTCCACTGTTTCAGCACTTGAAAATTCCGCTCCCCTGGCTGATAGCCACGCCCTGGCTTCCACCCTTTCTTGCGAAGAAAATTGGCGGTCGAGGCAAGCGCGTCGGTCATGTCATAGAAGTCCACCCGACGGTCGCCGGTGGCATCGACGCCATAGGTCAGGGCGTTGCCCGGCAGGAACTGAGTGTGACCCAACTCGCCATGTTTTGCCCCTTTTGTAGCCACGGTAATGCTTCCTGCATCGACCAGTTTCAGTGCCCCGATTGCGTGCGGAACAAAGAACTCGGACCGGCGACAATCATAGGCCAGTGTCGTAATTGCGGAAACAACCTGACTGTCTCCCATAAAATTGCCAAAGCCGGTTTCCATGCCGTGAATGGCGATCAGAACGCCCGCCGGAACACCGTATTGCCGTTCAAGAGCAGTATAGAAATCGGGATTTGCCGCCTTGCGTTTGCGCCCCTGCGCGACGATTGCATCAGCGCCTCTGACACGCATGAATTTGTCCAGCGTGTATTTGAAGCTTTTCTGATTGCGATCCGCCGCAATTGTGCCCGTGGCGTATTGCGCCTGGGCAAGCGCCTGAAGGCCCTTCTTTTTCACACCAGCCTTGCGGGCCTGCTGGGCGAAATCGGCCTTCCAGGCCTCGAACCCCGCGCTGGTATTCCCACAAGGCGCGGCCAGAAGGGGCGAAGACACAAGCAGGGCGATTAATACGTAAAGATGAAACATGAGGATAATCCGATGGTGTTGAAATCTGTGGCCAGCCTACCTTGAGCTTTGAATTGGGCAAAGCAGTTCGTTGGAGTGGCTCCAACCGCTCCTGCAAACGCCTCTTGATTGGTCTGCGGAGTGCCTTTGAAGGATTTCAGATCCTCAGCATCGGGCACATAGCAAGGGCGAAGGTAAAAAGTGTGTATTCTGCGCCATGGCGCCCGAAAAGGCTGAACAGCGACAGACCGGCGCAAATGAAACAGGGGCGCCCGTTTGAGCGCCCCTGCAAATCCATGCCGTGGTTGCTTAGCAGCTGTAATACATGCCGTATTCAACCGGGTGTGGTGTGTGCTCGTAGGTTTCGACCTCTTCCATCTTCAGGGCGATGTAGCCGTCGATCTGGTCTTTGGTGAACACGTCACCTTGCAGCAGGAAGTCGTGATCCGATGCCAGCGCTTCCAGAGCTTCGCGCAAGCTGCCGCAGACAGTCGGGATACCGGCCAGTTCCTCGGCAGGCAGATCGTACAGGTTCTTGTCCATAGCTTCGCCCGGGTCGATCTTGTTTTTGATGCCGTCAAGGCCAGCCATCAACAGAGCGGCAAACGCCAGGTAGGGGTTTGCAGCCGGGTCGGGGAAACGAGCCTCGACACGTTTTGCTTTAGGGCTTTCGGTCCATGGAATACGGACACAACCCGAACGGTTACGGGCCGAGTAGGCGCGCAGAACGGGGGCTTCGAAACCGGGGATCAAACGCTTGTAGCTGTTGGTAGCCGGATTGGTGAAGGCGTTCAGGGTCTTGGCGTGCTTCAGGATGCCGCCGATGAAGTACAGCGCTTCGTCCGAAAGATCAGCGTATTTGTCGCCCGCGAACAGTGGCTTGCCGTCTTTCCAGATCGACATGTTCACGTGCATACCGGTGCCGTTGTCACCTGCGATAGGCTTCGGCATGAAGGTTGCCGATTTGCCGTACGCATGAGCCACGTTGTGGATGACATATTTGTACTTTTGCAGCTCATCCGCCTGCTTGGTCAGGCTGTCGAAGATCAGGCCCAGCTCGTGCTGGCAAGACGCAACTTCGTGGTGGTGCTTGTCGACCTTCATGCCCAGACGCTTCATGGTCGACAGCATTTCCGACCGCAGGTCCTGCGCTTCGTCGATCGGGTTCACCGGGAAGTAGCCACCCTTGACGCCCGGACGGTGGCCCGTATTGCCCATTTCGTATTCGGTGTCGGTGTTCCATGATGCGTCAGTTGCATCAACTTCGTAGGATACCTTGTTGATTGTGTTCGAATAACGGACATCATCAAACAGGAAAAACTCGGCTTCGGGACCCATATACGCGACGTCACCGATTCCTGATGCCTTCAGGTATGCTTCGGCTTTCTGCGCTGTGCCGCGCGGGTCACGCTCATAGGCTTCGCCTGTATCGGGTTCGACAACCGAGCAGTGCACGCAAATGGTTTTCTCTGCGTAGAACGGATCAACATATGCACTTTCGGTATCGATCATCAGCTTCATGTCCGAAGCTTCGATCGACTTCCATCCTGCGATGGACGAACCATCAAACATGAAGCCTTCGTCCAGGAAGTCTTCGTCGACCTGATCGGCCATCAGGGTCACGTGCTGCAGCTTGCCGCGGGGGTCGGTGAAACGGACGTCGACATATTCGGCGCCCTCTTCCTTGATCAGCTGAAGAACTGCGTCCTTGCTCATTCTCTTGATTCCTCTGACTTGAAGATTGGTATGTTAGAGCGCGTCCGAGCCGGTCTCGCCGGTGCGGATGCGAATGGCTTGTTCAACCGGAGAGACAAAGATCTTTCCGTCGCCGATTTTGTCGGTCTTGGCAGCCGACACGATGGCTTCGATGGCGGCATCAACCTGGTCATCGTCCAATACGACCTCGACTTTTACCTTAGGCAAAAAGTCGACAACATATTCCGCGCCACGATACAGCTCGGTATGGCCTTTCTGACGGCCGAAACCTTTGACTTCGACGACGCTGAGACCCTGAACACCTACGTCCTGCAACGCCTCTTTCACTTCGTCCAGTTTGAACGGCTTGATGATCGCTTCGATCTTTTTCATTCCGGCTCACCTTGAATGGTTGTCTCAGGCGCAGTGATCACGTCTAAGATCGGGCGGCAACGTGATTGCGGTATCGGTTGGGTCGGTATCCGTTGAAATCAGGCTCTGTGCTAAATTTTAGGCGGTTTGCGCAAAAAGTAATCGAAATTGAATCGTGCGAAGGTGTGATATGACGGAATTGCTGACAGCAGCGCAGATGAAAGCCATCGAGCACGCGGCCATCAGGTCCGGTGAGGTTACGGGTTTGGAACTGATGGAGCGGGCAGGGCAATGTGTTGTCGAGGCGATCTTCGAGGAATGGCCGGATCTGGACAGGCGAGGGGCCAGCCCCTCGCGCTCCCCGGAGTATTTGGAAAAAGATGAAGAGGATCCGCTGCGTGCAGTCGTATTGTGCGGGCCCGGAAACAACGGCGGTGACGGGTTTGTCGTGGCGCGGCTTTTGCGGGAACTGGGCTGGAAGGTTGAGGTATTCCTGTATGGCGATCCCGAAAAGTTGCCGCCGGATGCCCGGGTGAATTATGAGCGATGGGGTGGTTCGGCAAAGGATGTATCTGAGATCGCACGGGGCAGAATCTTGTATCCGGATATTCTCATCGACGCATTGTTTGGGACCGGTCTAACACGATCGATTGAAGATGTGAGGCTATGGGAAATTCTCTGGGCATATGATGACGCTGAGACGGCATGGGAGTTGCGGCGTCAGGATGCGGGTACGCACATAGTTCCTCCACGCACGGTCGCGATAGACGTTCCTTCAGGTCTTTGCGCAGACTCAGGCAAAGTCGTGGGAGAACTTTTCCCTCAGCATGGACGTCGCTGTGCACGATCAGCACTTACGGTTGCGTTTCATTCGAGAAAGCTTGGCCACGTGCTGAGTGAGGGACCGTATTTTTGCGGACATGTTGTCACGAAAGATATCGGATTGAGACATGATGCGGGGGGCGACGAGATTTCGAAGGCTGTGGATAATCTGCCTGGGGTTTGCCTTGGTAAGAGTATGAATGAGCACAAATACACCCATGGGCATGTCCTGATTCTTTCCGGTGGGCCCGGCAAGACCGGTGCGGCGCGCCTGGCCGCGCGGGGGGCGTTGCGGATTGGGGCAGGGTTGGTGACGCTGGGGGTGCCATCCTTGGCTTTGGCAGAGGTGGCGAGCCGGATCACCGCCCTCATGCTACAGTGCGTTGATGGTTCTCAAATGCTGTCAGACGTGTTGCAGGACGTGCGGATGAACGCCCTTTGTCTGGGCCCCGGTTTGGGGTTGGAGCGAGCGCGGGACCTGGTGCCGGTCGCCCTGATTGCGAAACGTGCGACGGTTCTGGATGCGGATGCGCTGACGGCTTTTGCGGGCGATCCAGGAAACTTATTTGAAATGCTGCATGACCGCTGCGTTCTGACCCCGCATAGCGGTGAGTTTGCGCGGCTGTTCCCCGATCTGGCTGAAAAGCTGAGCGAAACGCCGGTCAGAGGCCCCGCCTATTCCAAGGTGGACGCAACGCGAGAGGCGGCGGCGCGCGCGGGATGCATCGTGTTGTTCAAAGGGCCGGATACTGTCATAGCGGCGCCGGACGGGCGATGTTCGATCAATGCCGCATGCTATGGTCGCGCGGCCCCTTGGCTTGCAACCGCCGGGTCAGGCGATGTGTTGGCCGGTTACATCGCCGGGCTACTGGCGCGGGGCTTCGATCCGATGGCGGCGGCTGAGACATCAGCGTGGCTGCACGTGGAATGCGCGCGTCGTTTCGGGCCGGGATTGATCGCTGAGGATCTGCCTGAGCAGTTGCCCGATGTTTTCAAACAGCTGAATATCTAGTTGTTTTGGGCAGAAAGCAGCTCAGGTTCTGTCAGAATGGCATGTTTTCGCTGTCAAGATGTGCGCAGATGCATACCGCATATTTGTCAGGTGCATAGGCAGGCATCACTAATCGTTTGCAAGCTGCCAGCACGAGTCGGGGTTATATCTTGTAAGTTAATGAAAAATAATGTAAAATGGCAAAATTCTTCGTGTGCTCTGTTGCTAAAATACAATTCTTGCGTAAGACAAGGCGCAGACTACTGGAACGCTCGGATTCAGTAAACAAATGGGCAGTATCTGAACCCCGAACCAACTATGGTGAGTGAAATGACCCCAAATATCAAAAAGATATCGGTTGCCGCCTTTCTGACTGCCACGGTCGCTGTTCCGGCAGCCGCAGAGCTGAAATACGAAAATAACAGCGGCGGCTATGTGCTGCTTTACGGGCAGTTAAACCCGGCTTTGATTTCGGTTGATGACGGCCAAGATACCGAAACCCGAGTCCTCGACAACGATCTGTCGAACAGCCGGGTTGGCCTGCGTCTGATGCAGCCATTTGGCCAGAACGAGTTTACCTTCCGCTTGGAATCGGCGTTGGGCTTGCCGAACTCGACTGAATGGAACCAGAACGGTACAAACTTTAGCGGCTGGACCCGCGACGATATCCGGTTTGTGGATTTTGCCTTGAAGGGCAGCTACGGCAAGTTCTCGGCAGGTCAGGGCAGCATGGCGGCAGATGGTGCTGCAGAAGTGGACCTGTCCTATGTCGGCACCGCGCTGTATTCGTTCACAAACGATGAGAACTCTGGCTTTTTCTATCGCGGCACAAACGGTGTGCTGAGTGGTATTACGGTTGGTGACAGTTCCAGCAACTTTGATGGCTCACGTCGTGGGCGCGTTCGGTATGACACTCCAACGGTTAACGGATTCTCGGCCGCTTTTGCATATGGTCAGAACATTCTGTCCAGCAGTGACGATGATGACTACTACGATGTCGGCGTGTTCTATGAAAACACCTTTGCAGGCGGTGTAGAGTTTGCGGCAGCTGTCGCGTATTCGGTGCGGGAGCGGGATGACAATTCAGGGGATCGCAAGGATACACTCGGTTCGGCCTCGGTGCTGTTGCCCAGCGGTCTGGGGTTCACGATTGCCGGCGGCACGCGTGACGATGACCGGGCTGGCCAGACGGACCCGAATTACTGGTACGGCAAGGTCTCGTACGAGGGGAACTGGGTATCCTGGGGTAAGACAGGTGTCGGCATCGACTATTATGACGGCGCGGATTTCGAGACCAACGGGTCCGACACCAAGGCATGGGGTATCGCTGTCGTGCAGAAGGTCGAAGCGATCAATACCGATGTTTACCTGAAGTATCGCAACCACGATTTCGATGACGGAACGTCGTTCGAAAACAACGAAGCCTGGGTACTGGGCGCGCGCTGGAAGTTTTAATTGCCTTCCAGCGAGCCAACACGAACGCCCCGGTTTTCGGGGCGTTCTTTTTTGCCAAAACCAGGTTGATTCAGCCTTTGCCCCTTGCAC
Source organism: Ruegeria sp. AI2 (assembly GCF_056541275.1). NCBI lineage: Bacteria > Pseudomonadati > Pseudomonadota > Alphaproteobacteria > Rhodobacterales > Roseobacteraceae > Ruegeria > Ruegeria sp. AI2. Next base: position 1,301,028 of record NZ_JBQFYB010000001.1, on the reverse strand, counting down.
GTTGGCGGCAGGGCAAATAGAAGGCGTCAAATTTGCCCGGCGCGCCCGTTTTGCGCGCCCCGAATCCTATGGGGACTACCAAAATGCAGGTTACCGAGACGCTGAACGAAGGTCTGAAACGCGGCTACAACATCGTTGTGACCGCAGCCGAACTGGACGACAAGGTCAATGAAAAGCTGACCGAAGCACAGCCGGAAATCGAAATGAAAGGCTTCCGCAAAGGCAAGGTGCCGATGGCGCTGCTGAAAAAGCAGTTTGGCCAGCGCCTACTGGGCGAGGCGATGCAGGAATCCATCGACGGTGCGATGAACAAGCATTTTGAGGACAGCGGCGACCGCCCCGCGCTGCAGCCCGAAGTCAAGATGACCAACGAGGACTGGAAAGAAGGCGACGATATCGAGGTCGCGATGTCTTACGAAGCGCTGCCCGCGATCCCTGAGGTCGATCTTAAATCGGTCGCGCTGGACAAGCTGATCGTCAAGGCGGATGACGCCGCCGTCGAGGAAGCGCTGAACAACCTGGCCGAAACCGCTCAGGACTTCAAAGCCCGCCGCAAGGGTTCGAAAGCCAAGGAAGGCGACCAGATCGTGTTCGATTTTGTCGGCAAGGTTGATGGCGAAGAATTCGAAGGTGGATCGGCAGAAGATTACCCGCTTGTTCTGGGCTCGAACAGCTTCATCCCCGGTTTTGAAGAGCAGCTGGTTGGTGTAAAGGCGGAGGAAGAAAAAGACGTCAACGTGACCTTCCCGGCTGAATATGGTGCCGAACACCTGGCCGGAAAAGACGCGGTCTTTACCTGCACGATCAAAGAAGTGAAAGAGCCCGTCGCGGCCGAGATCAACGATGATCTGGCGATGAAGTTCGGCGCCGAGGATCTGGCTGCTCTGAAAACTCAGATTTCGGAACGCCTGGAAGCAGAATATGCGGGCGCGTCGCGCGCTGTCATGAAGCGGGCCCTGCTGGACGTGCTGGACGAAAAAGTGTCGTTCGACCTGCCGCCGTCGCTGGTCGAAGCCGAAGCCAAGCAGATTGCACATCAGCTGTGGCACGAGGAAAACCCTGAAGTAACCGGTCATGACCACGATGAGATCGAACCCACCGATGAGCACAACAAGCTGGCCGAACGCCGCGTGCGTCTGGGTCTGCTGCTGGCCGAGCTGGGCCAGAAGGCAGAGGTGGAAGTCACCGACGCCGAGATGACCCAAGCGATCATGAACCAGGCGCGTCAGTACCCGGGTCAGGAACGCCAGTTCTTCGAGTTCGTGCAGCAGAACGCTCAGATGCAGCAGCAACTGCGCGCGCCGATCTTCGAAGACAAGGTTGTCGACTATGTGTTCGAGCTGGCGCAGGTCAGCGACAAGGAAGTCAGCAAAGACGACCTGCAAAAAGCCATTGAGGCACTGGAAGAGGAATAATCCTCTTCCTTCCCTCTTTTTTCAGAGAGGGCAAAAAAACGGAGCCGCCTGAGATCAGACGGCTCCGCATGGGTGGCTTTTGTGTCTATGAGGTGAGGGGGTCAGGCCTCATGAGCAAAAGCACGGGGGGTATCTAGCAGAGCGATCTTCTGCTCTGGTGTGAACGTATCCGAGAGCGCTTCGATCAGCTTCAGAACGTCTTGGCGTTCAGCTTCGTTTCTTGCGGCGCTCATCTGTTCCACAAAATACTTCTCAAGATCAGTCAGTGGCTTGTGATCCTGATTGGCCGGGCTCTGGGTTGCTGCCTTCTTGGCTGCAAACAGTGCCAGCGCCTCTTCGTCATCCATAAAGACGTTCTCATGGATGCCTGCAAACTCACGCAGGCCCGAGATGCGTTCATCGGTACAATCCAACAGCGCGGCCAGTGCCGAAACTTTCCCCATGGGAACCGTTTCGCCGACATAGTCATATGGCGCGCAGTTCGACCGTTTCAGGACCCGGTCCATAACCGGATCGATTACGGTGATGATATCCTGAATGCCTGCGTTCTTGGCATATTCCAGAGAGCCGATCATCAGCTCGCAGGTGGCATAAGAGACAGAATTCTTTTCCTTGCCGCGTGTAAGACGCTGCGTGTCCACACAGAAGCGTGTCGATTCCCACATGGTTGCGCTGCGAAGTGGTGCTTCCCCGCAAAGGATTGCCGAAAACACATCCGACAACATATGAGGTCCTGTGGTCTGAAGGGCACGCACGGCTGCGACGACATTCCCCCCGTCGTCGAGTCCGATTACATATGCCGGGTCCAGATGATCGAATTCATCAATTTCCTTGCCGTCTTCGATCTTTACGTCCCATCCAAGACGTCCGCCAAAAACACGTGCTCTCAACTCGAACATTTCGTCAAGAACTTCGCTGAACATATGTCTGTTCAGGCCATCTACCACGATGATCATTTCTTCCCCCTTCGAGTGGTTGTTCGGTAATATTGACGTTACCGCTCTCGAAGGATTTTTCTATTGGGGGATTCCCGTATTTTGGCGGAATTTGGGGATTTTTTTGTTTATCCCGGGGTAATAAGCCCGATCGCTATCGCCCGCCCTACGGCCTGAGGGGTGGTCAGCGCACTAAGCTTTTCCCGGCTCGAACGCAAGTGTACTTCTACGGTTCGGTGCGAAATCGACAAAATATCGCCGATATCCTGCTGCGACTTACCTGCAGCGACCCATTGCAGGATTTCCGCTTCGCGAGAGGACAATGTCGGATGATATAGTGCGCCGGTCAGCTGATCCGAGGACACGACGTTGTCATGGATGTGCACGGCCATGGCCTGCAAATCGCCGATAAAGTTCGTGTAAAGCTTACGCCACTCTTCCTTGCTGCAATTTCGGGTTGCGCTCAGCAGGCCAATATCACCGTAGGGGCCACGTACCGGGATCGTAACACCCTGACTGGGCAAGCCAAAATCGTGAGCATCCCGGAAAACGCGTTGAAAATCTGGGCTTCTTTCGAGACGGCTCCAATCCACCGGCGCGATACTGCGGCGGGCCATGTGGATGGTCGGATCGATCATGATCAGGCCCTGTTTCTGGTAGTGCTCAGTCCAGGCGTCGTCATAGGTAACAAAGCCAGCCACAGTTCCCGCCGCCGGATTCATGCCAGCGTAGGCAGCATGATCCATGTCATGCTTCTCACAGATTTGCCTTAGAAATTCGGTATATCGAACTTCTGAATCCGGCAGGGTGCTCAGATCGACAATTTCCATGTGGCGCCTACCAGCTGTGGCCCATCTTGCTGCCCGATGGTGTCGTCGAGCATGCGTATTACACAGAGTGGAACCCGTTTACCTCACCAAGTCAGAACATCATACTTTTCTAAACATGACAAGGAGAGGTCTTAATTGTCTGTGCAATATCGCATATTGCGATACCCAATAGAACATTTTTGTCACTATTCAGTTTCAAGTGCTGATTCCGATCGAATTCTGACGCGAATGACCGTCAGGGTGTTGGCCTAAGCCCGGTTTCGACCAGCATTCCTCGGGCTTTAGCTTCGGGATAAAAACCTTTGGCGTACAGAAAAATTGCCCTGCGTTGGTCCCCATCTGAAAGCATCCACGCCCCGCGCAAGTACTTCCCGGCAAACTCAAGGTTGGTGTCGGCGTCCAGCAAACCTTCGGCTTTGCCGGTGTATCCCATTGAGCGCGCCGTGGCTGGCAGGATCTGTAGAAGGCCGTAATAGGGCCGGTTGACGGCCCATGGTCGGTGTGTGCTTTCGCGAATGGCCAGCTTGTGAACCAACTCCCGCGGAATCTCGTAATGGTCCGCCCATCTGTTGATCGAAGCTCTCAGCTCGGGCGTTTCATTCGGGTGGAGCGGCGGGTCAAAATGTGGCGTACCCGCCTTGGAGACCTGGTCTGCCCCGCAGGCAACCAACGACACAAATAGAAACAGTGCCAGGAAACTTTGGCGCAGATAAACAAGCATTTTTCGGTCCTCTGGATTTCGGCGGCAATGATACGGAACGACAATGAGCCTTCAAGCGTACACGGGAAAATGGGCTGAAACTTGCCGGTACGACTTGTGAATACAAAGGGAAAAAAGAAAAGGCCGCGCGTTGCGCGGCCTTTAGAATGCTCACAAGAAGCCAGATCAGGCTTTGGCTTCGTCTTCCGCAACCGGTGCCGCGTCGGCAACCATGTCATCATCATCCGAAGCGGCCGAGCCGATGTCGTCGAACAGTTCGGCGATCTCGAATTCAGCAGCGGCTTCTTCTTCAGCAGCCAGTTCCTGAATCGATTTGCCCGAAGCCTGCAGTTCGGCTTCTTCTGCCGAACGGGCCACGTTCATTTTGATTTCGACTTCAACCTCGGGGTGCAGTTTCACTGCGACAGTGTGCAGACCCAGTTCCTTGATCGGGGCGATCAGGACAATCTGTTTCTTGTCGACGGTGAAACCTGCTTCGGTTGCAGCGTCAGCGGCGTCACGCGGGGTGACCGAACCGTACAGAGCGCCGGCATCCGATGCCGAGCGAATCACGATGAACTGCTGACCGTCCAGCTTTTCAGCCAGTGCTTCAGCTTCTTTCTTGGTTTCCAGGTTGCGGGCCTCAAGCTGCGCTTTCTGGGCTTCGAACGACGCGATGTTGGCGTCGGACGCGCTCAGGGCTTTGCCTTGGGGCAGCAGGAAGTTGCGGGCGTAGCCGGGCTTGACGTCAACGACGTCGCCCATCTGACCCAGTTTCGCAACGCGTTCCAGCAGGATAACTTGCATGTCAGTCTCTCCTTACTTCACAGCGTAGGGCAGCAGGGCGAGGAAGCGGGCGCGCTTGATAGCACGGGCCAGTTCACGCTGCTTTTTCGCCGAAACGGCGGTGATGCGCGAAGGCACGATCTTGCCACGCTCAGAGATGTAGCGCTGCAGCAGACGGGTGTCTTTGTAGTCGATTTTCGGCGCGTTCTCACCCGAGAACGGGCAGACCTTGCGGCGGCGGAAAAATGGTTTTGCGGCCATGGTTTAGAGTCCTTTTCTCAAGCGTTGATCAACGGCGCTCGCGGCGATCGCCACGTTCGTCACGCTTCTGCATCTGAACCGACGGACCATCTTCATGGCCGTCGACCTTGATGGTCAGAACGCGCATGACGTCTTCATGCAGGCGCATCAGGCGCTCCATTTCCTGCACCGCGCCCGAGGGGGCATCGGTTTTCAGAAAGGCATAATGGCCCTTGCGGTTTTTGTTGATCTTGTAGGCCATCGTCTTGACGCCCCAGTACTCGCTATCAACCAGCTTGCCGCCGTTGTCAGCCAGAACGGTGCCGAAATGTTCGACGAGGCTTTCCGCCTGCGCGTTGGACAGATCCTGACGCGCGATCATTACATGCTCATACAGTGGCATGTGCACTCCTGTTTATATCAAGGCGCATTTCATAGGCGGGGCCAAACGTTCCTTCGCGACCCTGCCACGAGAGGCTGCGCGATTCATACGACTGCGAAGGATGGCCCCATATACACGTCTGAGCCACAAGGGCAAGCCCTGCCACATATGCCTCTGAGACGCCGCCCAAATTCCTTTGGGCCGCCCAATTGCTGACGCTTTTCGGCTCAAAGTTGTTTTGCATACCGGACATCAACCGGATCAACAGAATTTCGAAAGTAACCTTAAAAGGGTGACGTGTTATGACCGCTACTAACACAAACGCATATCAGGAAAACGTTGCCGGCTCGCGATTTGAGAATTCAGTGCCGGTAATGATCACGTTTGCACCTAACTGGAAGGCCCGCCTGATCCTGGCGCGGATGGTCGGGGCGTTTTTGATCGTTTCTGCGTTCTCAATGTGGTTGATGCCCGGATCGGTGGTCGGCGCAGATGTTTGGCCGATCAAGATGGCGGCATCCATGCTGTTTCTGGTCGTTGGTGTCGCCCTGCTGACAATCGAGGTTCTTGACCCGCGCCCTGACGCCTATTTCGACCCGATCCGCCGCGAAGTCCGGGTGTTGCAGAAAAACGAAGACGGACGCCCTCAGACTGTCCTGCGCCGCAGCTATGACTCGCTGGGTGGGGCACGTTTCGAAGAGAATGAAGTTCATCTGTTTGACGTGGACGGCAGCCTTTTGATGAAGCTGCCACTTGAATCGGCGGATGTCAGCCGGGCGCTGAAAGGTCAGCTTAGCAAAAGCGTAACAATTTTCGGCTGAGTTTTATTCTGTTCAAAAACGAACAGAAGTTGTGAATCAAAAAAGGTTGTGTGCTGCCCTTGGGTGGCACATTTTGCGTTCAAGCAGTCCTGACGGACTGCATTCACAAAACCGCGGAGATTGATATGAAATCCACCCTTCTTGCTGCTGCATTGGCCGTATCAGCGACAACGGCATTCGCCAGCGCCGAGAAATACGTGTTGGATCCCAGCCACAGCCAAGTCATTTTCAGCTATGACCACCTTGGGTTTTCAACCACGACTGGCATGTTTTCCGGCTTTGAAGGCGAGATCATGTTTGACCAGGAAAACCCCGCCGCTTCGAGCGTGAACGTTTCGATGCCCGTGTTGGAGATGTTTACCGGCTGGAAGCCCCGTGAAGATCACTTCATGACCGAGGATTTCTTTGGCGCGGCCGAAGGAGATTTGATCACCTTTACATCTACAGGAATCGAAGTGACCGGTGACAACACCGCGAACATCACCGGCGATCTGACGATGAACGGTGTGACCAAATCGGTTGTTCTGGACGCAAAGCTCAACAAGGCCGACACTCACCCGATGGCAAATCAGCCCTGGGCGGGTTTCAATGCCACAACAACGCTGGTCCGTAGCGAATTCGACCTGGGTCAGTTTGCACCGTTTGTCAGCGACGAAGTGCAGATCCAGATTTCGGTCGAGGCACAAAAAGCCGAGTAATCGCGGAATCACGAACAGAAAAACGCCGGTGATCAAATCACCGGCGTTTTTTTTGCCTTACTGACCGCGTGCCGCAGTGAGTTCTGCGGATACTGCGACGGTAAAGCCCAGCGAGTCTTCGGTAGGCTGCGATGTGCCTACATCAAACGCCAGCCGGTTAAGCTCGGTCGTGCCCGCCATTGTGGCTGTGTCGCCCTGAAGATCCAGCGAGAAGGGCAAAACGACGTCGATCGACTTGTCGCGAATTGTAAGCGGGCCGCGCGCCTCGTACCCATTTTCTGTTTTATAAAGGTCGGCTTTGAACTGGGCAGTTGGGAACCGGGCGTTATCGAAGAAATCCGGCCCCATGGCCTGATCGGTTACGGTTCCAAGACTAAGCGAGCCAATGGCTATCGTGACATCTACAGATCCCGCCAATCCCGGGTCTGTGGGCTCGTCAAAGGCAATTGCTGCCGTCCAGTCGGAAAACGTACCCGTAACGGGGCTGTTCAGTTGCGAAATGGTAATCGACAGCGTGCCGTTCTGAACCTGCCATTCAGATTGAACCTCGGCCAGTTGGACATCCGGGGTTTCTTCAACGTTTTGGGCAAGCTTTCCAGTTGCCCAGCCACCGGTGACGACGACGCCCCAGACCGCCAGTGCCGCGACGGCTGGAATCAGTGAATGGGTTTGATGTGGTGGTTCCGGCACATCAGACAGGCCCGGTAACATCCGGCGCAATGTGCTGTCCTTGTCGATGACGTGATGTTTCAGCGCACCTGCGACATGCAGGACAAGGGAAACAACCAGAACCCACATGAATAGCCAGTGCAGAACCCCTGTAACCTCGGCCACGGCGGTGGATTTCGGTACAAAAGGCAGGTTTTGGCCGAAGGGCCAAAGGATTGGGGCAAAGCCTTCGGTCGCGGCGTGGTGAATCCAACCGGTCAGCGGTACAAGGACCAGCGAACCGTAAAGCAGCCAGTGGACGGTTTCAGCGGCGAAGGCTTCGGGCTTGTTGTCAGCATTCAGAAGGCCGGGCTTGGTTTGGGTGAACGCCCAAAGAATGCGGGCCAATGCCACGAAGAACACGGTGACCCCGACGGTCTTGTGCAACGAGAACACGCGCGCGGCGCGGGCAATTTCCACCTCGGTAGGGGCAGTTGCCGAGTGTAATACCGCATGCGCCAGATTGTCTGCGACCCAGCCGAGGGGCAAAGCTGTGAAGATCAGCAACGCGGTCAGCCAGTGAAACGTCTTTGCGATGCTGCCGTAGCTTGAAATGGAATTGGTCGATTGCATATGTCGGGCGCTCCGGGATTCTAGGGTGTGCCCAAGGTAAAGCCGGATGAAACAGACACAAGTGAGCGCGGGTGCACACAAAAGGTGCCAGAATGCAGAAAGCAGGCAATACTTGTGCCAGACGGTCAGTCAGTTTACACCCCGCCGCAACCTGACACCATCCATGAGGTTGCAATGACACTCGCGTTCGTTTTCCCGGGGCAAGGCGCCCAGACCATAGGTATGGGCAAAGCTCTGGCTGAGGCCTACCCGGCAGCTCAGGCCATCTTCGATGAGGTGGACGACGCGTTGGGCGAGAAGTTGAGCAGCCTGATCTGGGATGGCGATATTGCTGACCTGACACTGACCCAGAACGCCCAACCCGCGTTGATGGCAACATCGATGGCAGCCATGCGCGCTTTGGAAGCCGAAGGCGTATCAGTCAGCAAGGCGGCTTTTGTGGCGGGGCATTCGCTGGGTGAATACTCGGCCCTGGCCGCGGCGGGTGCCTTGTCTGTTGCAGATACAGCGCGTCTGTTGCGCACCCGTGGTCAGGCCATGCAAAGCGCCGTACCCGTGGGCGAGGGGGCCATGGCCGCCATTCTAGGGCTAGATCTGGAGGCCGTGCGTGCTGTGGCGGAAGAAGCCGCACAGGGCGAGGTCTGTCAGGCCGCAAATGACAACGATCCCACGCAGGTTGTCGTGTCGGGTTCAAAAGCGGCTGTCGAGCGCGCAGCCGAGATCGCCAAGGAAAAAGGCGCAAAACGTGCTGTTATGTTGCCTGTAAGTGCTCCATTTCACTGCGCGCTGATGAAACCTGCTGCAGATGTAATGGCAGAAGCGCTTGCTGCCGTCGAAATTAAGGCCCCTGTCATACCTTTGGTGGCTAATGTGCGCGCCGAGGCTGTCAGCGATCCGGATCTGATCCGTCAATTGCTGGTCGAGCAGGTGACAGGTTCGGTTCGCTGGCGGGAAAGTGTGCAATATATGGCGGCACAAGGCGTGACCGAAACATGGGAAATCGGCGCTGGCAAAGCGCTGTCCGGTATGATCCGCAAGATCGATCGCGAAATCGCGGGTAAGGCTGTGGGCACACCGGAAGATGTTCAAAAGGCCATTCAGGCCGAATCGTAAGCAGAATTTGCGTTGTAGCCGACGCAGCAAGAGGGAAACCGAATGTTTGATTTAACAGGTAAGAATGCGCTGATCACCGGTGCTTCGGGCGGTATCGGAGGCGACATTGCACGTGCGTTGCATGGCGCCGGTGCAACGGTTGGATTGTCCGGTACACGCGTTGAGCCGCTGCAGGCTCTGGCCGACGAACTGGGCGAACGCGCACATGTTCTGCCCTGCAACTTAAGTGATCCGGAAGCCGTTGAAGCGTTGCCAAAGCAAGCGGCCGAGGCGATGGGATCGGTGGACATTCTTGTAAACAACGCCGGAATCACGCGCGACAATCTGTTCATGCGTATGTCTGATGAAGAATGGCAAAGCGTCATTGACGTGAACATGACCTCGACCATGAAACTATGCAAAGGGGTGATCCGGGGCATGATGAAGGCTCGCTGGGGCCGGATCGTCAATGTCTCGTCCGTGGTGGCCGCAATCGGTAATCCGGGGCAGGCGAACTATGCCGCGTCGAAGGCCGGTATGATCGGGTTTTCCAAAGCTTTGGCTCACGAAGTTGCGACGCGCGGAATTACTGTGAATGCCGTGGCACCTGGATTTATCACGACGGCAATGACAGAGAAACTGACCGAGGAACAGAAAAAGGGTCTGTTGCTCAAGGTTCCAGCCGGGCGCATGGGCGATCCGGAAGAAATTGCAGCTGCCGTTCTGTATCTTTCCAGCCCCGAAGCGGGCTATGTTACCGGAAGCACCTTGCATGTGAATGGCGGTATGGCCATGTTGTGAGCGCGACAGGGGCGAGTGCGAAAGCGTTTGCCTCTTGCGTCGACTATGCTATAGGCGGCGCATCTATGCGGGGCCGGTCGTTCAGGTCGGCCTTCTATTTCCCGGTTCGCCGGGACCGAAACCGCCCAAAACGGGCAAACCAAAGCCAACCCGTGCGGGCAAGGGCAGAATCGGGCGGACCGCCCTGTAAAGGAATGAGGAATAGACATGAGCGACGTCGCAGATCGCGTTAAGAAGATCGTTGTTGAGCACCTGGGTGTTGAAGAAGATAAAGTCGTGGAAAACGCGTCCTTCATCGACGATCTGGGCGCAGACAGCCTGGACACTGTTGAGCTGGTCATGGCCTTCGAAGAAGAGTTCGGCATCGAGATCCCCGATGACGCAGCCGAGACCATCCAGACCTTTGGCGACGCCGTCAAGTTCATCAGCGAAGCGTCCTAAGCGTTTCTTTCTGATTAAAATCGGCGTTTCCGGGCAACGGGGGCGCCGTTTTTTTATGCCCGGCTGAAATTCGGGCTTGCGCGGCTATTGTGGCCTGCGCACTGTTTCCACTGAGGCAAAACTCAAAGTGGACAGGGCATGATAAGATCCACTCCAATGATAAATACCGCGCGTTTGACGCTGTGCGCCATGCGCCCAGAGGACTTTGACCAGTTCGCGGAAATCTGGCGTAACCCTTGCGTCGTGCAGCATATCGGCGGTTCTCCCCGATCGCGTGGCGAAGCGTGGGATTCTTTCCTGCGTAATGCGGGGCATTGGCAGATGGCCGGTTTTGGTCAGTGGGGCGTAATGCAGCAATCGAATCGCAAGCTGATCGGGCAAGCCGGATTCTTCTATAGCAACCGATGCATGGGCGACGATTTCGACGGCTTCCCCGAGGCAGGGTGGGTTCTGGTCCCCGAAGCACAGGGGCAGGGATTGGGTTACGAGGCCGCCAAGGCTGCGCATGACTGGTTTGACCGGGTGATTCCCGGACCGTTGGTCGCGATGATAAACGCTTCAAATACATCCTCGCAGAAACTCGCCAAAAAGCTTGGCTATGTTTTGATGCGGGAAGGGGTGTATAATGAAACCCCGGTACACTTGTTACGACGCAACGGACCGCCAGCCCGCGCGTAAATTCGCCACTTAATCAGTATGCCGCAAAATGGCCAAACTGTGCCGATCCCGGAGATTTCGGGCGGGCATTCCAGTTGTATGGTGCCGGGGATTTCAAAACGATTGAGCGGAGGACCGAGCTCATGAGGATTTACCCCACGATGGAACTGCAGAACGGCCGGTGTGTCTCGCTGGACAAGGGTCGTCTGGAAGAAGCGATGATCTGGCACGTGAATCCGGTAGAAACCGCACGGAGCTGGGCAGAGGCGGGTGCCGAATGGATGCACCTGACGGATTTCGACGCGATCGAGGGCAAGGATACCAACGCGCAGCTGGTCGAAGATATCATTCGCAAGGCCGAGATTCCGGTGCAGCTGGCGGGTGGCATGCGCACGCGCGAACAGATTGAGCGCTGGATCGACAAGGGCGCGGGCCGCGTTGTGGTTGGCACGCTGGCCGCGCGCGAACCGAACTTGGTCAAGGAACTGGCCAAGCTTTACCCGGATCAGATCGTGCTGTCGGTTGATGTGTGGCAAGGCCTTGTTATGACTGACGGCTGGCGCAGCCAAAGTGCATTCACGCCCGAAGCCTTTATTGATGCGTTCGGCGATGCGCCGTTTGCCGCCATCGTGGTGACGGATATCGACAGTGACATGGAAGATGTCGAGGCACAGCTTGGTCTGATCTCGCGACTGGCAAACCATTCGCGTACCCCGGTGATTGCCAGCGGCGTCGTGCGCACAGCAGACGATATCTCGCGGCTTGCATACATCCCCAATATCTCGGGCGCGATTGTCGGGCGTGCGCTGTTTCGCAAGACACTGGACCTGACCGAAGCACTTGATACTGCCAAATCGGCGCACGAGCCGGTCGCGCAGTTTCAGTAAGCATCTCCGCCCTTTCGGCTGAACGCGCGAAAGGGCGGTTTTAGCAGGCGCCGAATTTCCGGTTTCCTTGGGCAATCGGCGGCAGGACGCCGGGACGGAAAGAACCGTTGCTCTTGCCCCCGCACCCCGGGCCGGGGTATGAGCGGTTCTCATAAGAGGAAGCAGGCAAGAGGCACTTCATGCGCAGAGTCGTTGTAACCGGTCTTGGATTGGTCACTCCTTTGGCCAGCGGGGTCGAGGAAACCTGGTCGCGGCTGCTGGACGGAGAGTCCGGCGCAGGCCCAATCACGCATTTCGATGCAGAGGCAAGCGGGGTCGCAACGACCTACGCCTGCGAGGTGCCGCGCGGCGACGGAACCAACGGGACCTTCAATCCCGATGACTGGATGCCGCTGAAAGAGCAGCGCAAGATTGAGGATTTCATCCTGTATTCCATCGCGGCCGCCGAAATGGCCTGCAAGGATGCAGGCTGGTTGCCGGAAGACGAAGAATCGCGCCTGCGTACTGGTGTTCTGATCGGCTCGGGCATTGGTGGTCTGGGATCGATTGCCAATACCGCGAACCTGATCCGCGACAAGGGTCCGCGTCGGGTATCTCCGTTCTTCATTCCGGGCGCACTGATCAACCTGGCCTCGGGTCAGGTATCAATCCGCCACGGGTTCAAAGGGCCGAACCACTCGGTCGTGACCGCGTGTTCAACCGGGGCGCACGCAATCGGCGACGCCAGCCGCATCATCCGGGCGGGTGACGCGGATGTCATGGTGGCCGGTGGCGGCGAGGGCTGCATCTGCGAGATCGGTATCGCCGGGTTCAACGCATGCAAGGCGCTGTCGACCAAATATGCAGATAATCCCAAGGCTGCCAGCCGACCCTATGACGTGGACCGTGACGGTTTCGTTATGGGAGAGGGCGCTGGCATCGTGGTTCTGGAAGATTACGAGCACGCCAAGGCGCGCGGTGCCAAGATCTACGCCGAAGTTCTGGGCTATGGTATGTCGGGCGACGCCTATCACATCACCGCCCCGTCCGAGGATGGCGACGGGGCCGAACGCTCCATGAGAGCGGCGTTGCGCAGCGCCGGGCTGGAGCCGAAAGACCTGGATTACATCAACGCGCATGGCACCTCGACCATGGCGGACACGATCGAACTGGGTGCGGTTGAGCGCCTGTTGGGCGAGCATGCCGGGAATGCGACGATGAGCTCGACCAAGTCGGCAACCGGTCACTTGCTGGGTGCTGCGGGTGCGATTGAGGCGATATTCTCAATCCTGGCGATCCGCGATCAGGTCGCACCGCCAACAATCAACCTGGACAACCCGGCAGTTGAAACCCCGATTGATCTTGCCCCCAACGCCAAACGCGAGCGTGAGATTAACGTGGCGCTGTCGAATTCGTTCGGGTTTGGCGGAACCAATGCCAGCGTGATCTTCGGAAAGGTCAGTTAAATGTGGCGGGCCATCGCTTCGAATGCGCTGACCATCCTGGTGGTCGGCCTGTTTCTGGTGGGCGGTCTGATCCTGTGGGGACAGTCGCAGTACAAGGCCGAAGGCCCGCTTGAAACTGCGATTTGCCTTCAGGTCAAAAGCGGTTCGAACATGACACGTGTCAGTCGCGATCTGGAAGATCAGGGTGCCATTCGCAGTTCAATTCTGTTTCGGATGGCCGCTGACTATACCGATCAGGCGCAGCGGTTGAAAGCGGGCAGCTTTCTGGTGCGCGAAGGCGCGTCTATGGCGCAGATCATCGAAGAGATCACCAGCAGCGGCGCCAGTACTTGTGGGTCGGAAATCGAATACCGTATCGGTGTGACACGCACCCAAACCCGCGTGCGTGAATTGAACCCGGCAACATTGGATTTCGTCGAGATTGCTTCATTTGATGCGGCAGAGGAAGAAACGCCTGATGCCTATACCGAGAAGCGCAACGAGGCTGACACGCGCTATCGCGTGTCGCTGGCCGAAGGTGTGACCTCGTGGCAAGTGGTTGAAGCTCTGAAATCATTCGAAGCGCTGTCAGGTGAAGTGACCGAGATCCCGGCTGAGGGCATGTTGGCCCCGGACAGTTACGATGTTGTGGCCGGACAGGATCGCAATGCGATTTTGCAGGCCATGCAGGACAAGCAACAACTGCGGATCAACGCGGTTTGGGAAAGCCGCCAAGGCGGGTTGCCGCTGGACACTCCGGAAGAGATGCTGATCCTTGCGTCAATCATCGAAAAGGAAACCGGTGTTCCGGAGGAACGCGGCCAGGTCGCCAGTGTGTTCGTGAACCGCCTGAAACAGGGGATGCGGCTGCAAACAGATCCGACCGTCATCTATGGCGTGACAAAGGGGCAGGGCACATTGGGTCGCGGGTTGCGGCGCAGCGAACTGAACCGTCCGACACCGTGGAACACCTATCAGATTGACGGGCTGCCCCCGACGCCGATTGCAAATCCGGGTCTGGCGAGCCTTGAAGCTGCGGTTGCGCCGGATGACACCAACTATGTATTCTTCGTCGCCGACGGCTCGGGCGGTCATGCGTTTGCAGAAACCCTGCAGGAGCATAATCGCAACGTTGCCAAATGGCGCGAAATTGAGGAACAGCAAAGCTCGGGGAATTAAGCCCGGCGGGTTGCTGGATTTGCTAACAAAAAACGCCGACGCCGGTATGAATACTGGCGTCGGCGTTTTCTTTGGCAGCCTCTTCAGCCCTTAGGCGGCTGAACGTCTTTTGTTGGGACGGCGCCGTCTGCTGCTGGAAGGTTTCCCATCCCCGTTGGCTGGTTTGGGCTTGAACCCGCGACGGCGGTTGTTTTGACGACGTGCAGGTTGCTGAACCTCGACCCCTTCCGGCATGGTGCCGCTTGTGACAGGGATTTCAATTTTCATCAGCTTCTGGATCTGACGCAGCAGGTCAACTTCTTCCGGTGCACAGAAAGCGATCGCTTCCCCCTCGCGCCCGGCACGGGCGGTGCGCCCGATACGGTGGACGTAATTGTCGGGTACGTCGGGTAGGTCGAAGTTAATGACATAGGCGACACCGGGGATGTCGATGCCACGCGCGGCAACGTCGGTGGCCACCAGTATGTTCACCTCTCCAGCGCGGAAGGCATTAATGGCCCGGTCACGCTGGCCCTGGCTTTTGTTCCCGTGAATTGATGCTGCGTTGAAGCCATCGGCGACCAGCCCTTTCATCAGCCGTTCAGCGCCGTGTTTTGTGCGGGTGAAGACCAGCGTCAGTGCATCCGCGTCCTGCGACAGGATTTGGCGAAGTTTAGAGGGTTTTTCGGCTTTTGGAACAAAATGAAGGGACTGAGTGATCTTGTCCGCCGCCTTGCCCGGGGGTGAAACCTGCACCCGCTGTGGATTGTTCAGATAGGCACGGCTGAGCTCCTCCATCTGTTTCGGCATTGTGGCCGAGAACAGCATGGTCTGGCGGGGTGTTCCCAGTGCAGGCGCAATGCGACGCAGAGCGTGAATGAAGCCCAGGTCAAGCATCTGATCCGCTTCGTCCAATACCAGATGGCGCACCGAACCAAGGTCAACAGCGCCGCGTTCCATCAGGTCAATCAGGCGCCCCGGGGTGGCGACCAAAATATCGGTGCCGCGGGCAAGGAACATCACTTGTTTGTTGATCGACTGGCCACCAACAACTGTTGCGACCCGCAGCTTTGTTCCTTTGGTGAGGGTGCGCAGACTGTCGGCGATCTGGTTCACCAGCTCGCGGGTGGGGGCGAGGATCAGCGATTTGGCTGTTTTGGGATCGGGCTTGCCGGGCTGCGCCAGCAGGTGGTCGATCAGGGGCAGGCCAAAGGCCAGTGTCTTGCCGGTGCCGGTTTGGGCCAGCCCGAGGATGTCATGCCCGTTCAGGGCCAGCGGAATGGCCTGGTTCTGAATCGGGGTGGGTTGTGTGAAATTGGCGCGTTTCAACGCGTCGTTCAGTGTCGGCGCGAGGCCGAGCATGTCGAAGTCGAACAAAAAATTATCCTTTGCGGCCCGCAGGTTAAATCCCGCGAGCAGGTGATGACTGGCCACGTTCATGTGACCGGCAGGGTTGAGCGAGACCTCGGGATGCGCGAGCGAATCCAGCGCCATCCGGCCATCGCCTAAAGAACCCTGCGTGAAGGGGAACTGGGAGTTATGTGTTGGCGCTGTGGGGCCTGAAGCCCGACGATGCTCACGCGGTGGCGCCGTGATGAGGGGCACATGAGGGTTTCGGGGGGAAATGTCAAGAACTGGTTTTGCAGCGCGCCGGACCCTGCGGTGCCGAAATCGGGTGATGCGGGCGATTTTGAGCGCGATTTCGGAAAATGTCAGGTTTGTACACGCGTCCGCGCGGGGGATGTGCAATTTGTACACGCTGAAAGCGACACAGGGGTAACCCTGTAGTAACCCCTCTGGTCGGTGAGGCGGTCAGGGCTAGGGAGGCAAAAGGGCGGGGCGGCGTTTAGGCCGAGGGTTACCACAGCCGGAAATTCACTGCTCGTTAACCTGCACCGTACGATCCCTGTTGCGCGACTGTTGCGTAAACCCTTGACTTTGCGCGCTTTATCACGTATAGGTTGTGTCATGCTAGAAGAAGTGGGCGAACGGCCTCGGGGTGACCCGGTGGCCGTTTTTTCGTTTCTCTCGTGCGGAGAACACTCACGCATGAGGTCACAGGCAAACATGACTTTGATTACCCCGGAAGAGCGGATTTCCCAGACGGCTGAACTGTTGCAGTCCCTGGAAAGGTCCATTCGCGATCTGCGGCAAGCGGCAGAAGACCTGCGCAAACAGATCGGTGCCGGGGAGGATGCAGATCTTGCTGGTTCAGCCAAGCAACTCGGTCAGCTGGAGGGGCTGATCCGAAGTTGCCAGAAAGTGGAGACAAGCTTTGTCGAACAACATTACAGACAAGCCGGAATTGCCCAAGGAGGGTACGCGCTCGACCTTGAGCGGGCCCGATTTGAGATCGGGTGCAGGCTGGCTCGCCTCCGCCGATGCTGCAGTGCGGGAGAGATTTCTGAGTGAGATCGGGGAGGGGGGGCTGTGTGCCCTCCCTTACCTGTTTGAATTCTGGGCGCTGCCACATCAATTGCCGCCCGAGGGCGACTGGCGGTCCTGGGTGATCATGGGCGGGCGCGGTGCGGGCAAAACGCGGGCCGGGGCCGAGTGGGTGAGATCGATGGTCGAGGGGCCGAAACCGCTGGACAAGGGCGAGGCGTGCCGCGTGGCGCTGGTGGGTGAAACATTCGATCAGGTGCGCGACGTGATGATCTTTGGCGACAGCGGGATATTGCAATGCTCGCCCCCGGATCGGCGACCCGTGTGGAAGGCATCGGAACGCAAGCTGATTTGGCCCAACGGGGCCGAGGCTCAGGCGTTTTCGGCACATGATCCCGAAGGGCTGCGCGGACCGCAGTTCGATGCGGCCTGGGTGGATGAGCTGGCCAAGTGGAAGAAATCGGGCGAGACCTGGGACATGCTGCAATTTGCGCTGCGTTTGGGCGAGAGGCCCCGGGTCTGCGTGACCACGACACCGCGCAATGTGAAGGTTCTGAAGGAGTTGCTGGCGTCGCCCTCCACCGTGCAGACCCATGCGCCGACCGAGGCGAACCGGGCCAATCTGGCGGCGTCGTTTCTGGAGGAAGTGCGCGCGCGCTATGCCGGCACGCGGCTGGGGCGGCAGGAGCTGGACGGGGTGCTGCTGTCGGATGCGGAAGGGGCGCTGTGGACGGGTTCGATGCTGGAGGCGGCGCGCTGCGCAAAGGTGCCCGAATTGGATCGCATCGTGGTGGCGCTGGATCCGGCGGTGACGTCTGGGTCAGGCGCGGATGCCTGCGGGATCGTGGTGGTTGGCGCGCAAGTGCAAGGCCCGCCCGAGGACTGGCGCGCCTATGTGCTGGCTGACCGGACGGTGCAGGGAGTTGGCCCGGCGGGCTGGGCGCAGGCGGCGATTGACGCGATGGATGAGTTCGGGGCCGAACGGCTGGTGGCTGAGGTCAATCAGGGCGGGCAACTGGTGGAAGAGGTCGTGCGGCAGGTAGACCCTCTGGTCCCTTATCGTGCTGTGCGGGCCTCCCGCGGCAAGGTCGCGCGGGCCGAGCCTGTGGCAGCGCTGTACGAGCAGGGGCGGGTGGCCCATGTGGCCGGGCTGGACGCGCTGGAGGAGCAGATGTGCCAGATGACCGCGCGCGGGTTCGAAGGGCAGGGCTCACCCGACCGGGTCGACGCGCTGGTCTGGGCGTTGCATGAGTTAGTGGTAGGGCCTGCGGGGGTGTTTAGAAGGCCGAGGGTGAGGGCGTTGTGAGAGGTTGTTCACTTTATACCTAGATAGCGAACGACTGAAAGCATCCTGTACTAATGGTGCTGCGCAAGACGCAAAAGTCAGCTTTCGAAGGCGCGTTCTTCGATACGATAGCGGAACTGGATATAGCCGCTCGGGCAGGCAACTGCCTGCGCATCAGTTAGAGTGACATCTCGGAGAGTTCTTCCAAATAATGGTGTTCCATCACCGATCAGGATCGGCATTTGGGTTATGGTGATCTCGTCAAGTCGACCGAGGTTGATAAAATTCTGAATAGTCTTGCCGCCGTCAACATACGCACTCTGATAGCCTTCAGCCTCAAGCCTGTCCAAGAGTGCGGCCAGGTCGCCTGAATACAGTTCGATTTTGTTTTTCAGATTGTCTGGTGGCGTTTGAACCGTTTTGCTTAGCACAACAATCTTTGTTGTTCCGTAGGGCCACTGATCGGGTGGCAGATCAAAGCTGCTGATCATTTCCATGCACTTGCGACCCATGATCACGCAATCGATGGTCGCAATGTAGGTCGCAAAGTCGATGTAGCCCTCGGCCATGCCGACCTCCGGGTCTCCGGAGGTTTCGAGCCAGTCAACACTGCCATCGGCCCGGGCTATAAACCCGTCTGCGCTTGTTGCGATATAAGCGCTGCACTTCATGATGACCTCCTTGATTTTCTAGCCAACTCAAAGGATGCTGGTTGTCATCTAACCTGATAGCAGACATTTGTTCCAACGGATATCTCGGCAGCTTCGTCCGCAATGAGGAAATTTGAACTCAATGCAAAGTTGGCGTGAAGCAGGCGGTCGAGATAGCCGTTGCCCACCCCCCGTACGCCTCGTTCCCAAGCCCTAAACCTCTATCCGTCATAACTCCTTTCAACAAGCCGGGCAGAGCGGCGGCAGAAAGGAGCACAGATGGTATTCGATTTCTTGCGTCGTGGATCGGCCGGCAGCGCGCCCGAGGCGAAGGCGAGCGCGACGGGGCCTGTGGTGGCGTGGCAGACTGGCGGGCGCGTGGCGTGGAGCCCGCGGGACACGGTGTCTCTGACGCGGACGGGGTTTTCGGGCAATCCGGTGGGGTTCCGGTCGGTCAAGCTGATTGCTGAATCGGCGGCGGCTCTGCCCTTGATTTTGCAGGGTCAGGGGCAGCGTTTCGATGCGCACCCGATTCTGGCCCTGTTGCGACGCCCGAATGCGGCGCAGGGGCGGGCAGAGATGCTGGAGGCCCTGTTCGGGCAGTTGCTGCTGTCGGGCAATGCTTATGTCGAGGCGGTGCAGGCCGAGGACGGGCTGCCGGTTGAGCTGCATGTTCTGCGCTCGGACCGGATGAGCGTTGTGCCGGGGGCGGATGGGTGGCCCAAGGCCTATGATTACAGTGTCGGTGGCAAGACGCACCGGTTCGCGGCCGAGGCCATCTGTCATATCAAGACGTTCCACCCGCAGGATGATCACTACGGGTTCTCACCGATGCAGGCGGCGGCGACGGCGATTGATGTGCATAACAGCGCCTCGCGGTGGTCGAAATCGCTGCTGGACAATGCCGCGCGGCCCTCGGGGGCGCTGGTGTGGAAGGGCGGTGATGGGCACGGAATGATGGCCGAGGAGCAGTTCCGCCGCCTGTCCGACGAGATCGAGCAGAACTATCGCGGGGCGCGCAATGCGGGTCGGCCGATGGTTCTGGAGGGGGGGCTGGATTGGAAGCCGATGGGCTTTTCCCCCTCAGACATGGAGTTTCAGAAGACCAAGGAAGCCGCCGCCCGCGAGATCGCGCTGGCCTTTGGGGTCCCGCCGATGCTGCTGGGGATACAGGGCGACGCGACCTATTCGAACTATCAGGAGGCCAACCGGGCGTTTTACCGCCTGACCGTGCTGCCCCTGGTGACGCGGGTGGCGGCGGCGGTGTCGGAGTGGCTGACGGGCTTTACCGGCGAGGATCTGATCCTGAAACCCGATCTGGATCAGGTAACGGCCCTGTCTGCCGAGAGGGATGCGCAATGGGCGCGGGTCAATCGGGCGGAATTCCTGAGCGATGTGGAAAAACGCAGGTTGCTGGGTCTGCCGGAGCGTGCCGATGGCTGAGGGGTATCCGCCGTTCGAGTGCGCGCCGGGGCTACGTCTGGCCGCGCATGAACGGGTGGCCGAGATCCAGCACGCGCATCTGTGCAGGCGGCTGGATCAGATCGAAGAGATGATGGAGCGGCTGGAGAAACGGCTGTGGCTGACAGTCTATGGTGTGGCCGCAGTGATCCTGGCGCAGGCGTTTCAGTCATTCCTGGTGGTAACGCCATAAGTTCAGTGGGTTACATGGAGAAGTTCATGGATTTGGAGCATAAGTTCGCAGGGTTCGGTGACATCCTGTCAGTGACCGAGGATGCGGTGATCGAAGGCTATGCCAGCCTGTTCGGGCAAGTCGATCAGGGCAGTGACATGGTGCAGCGCGGGGCCTATAGCGCCTCGCTTGAGGGGCTCGCCAAGGCGGGTCAGCGGGTCAAGATGCTGTGGCAGCACGACCCGGCGCAACCCATAGGTGTCTGGGACGAGGTGCGCGAGGACGACAAGGGCCTGTGGGTCAAGGGTCGCCTGCTGGAAAGCACCCAGAAAGGCCGGGAAGCGGCCGAGCTGATCCGGGCGGGTGCGATGGATGGCCTGTCGATCGGCTACCGCACCAAGCGGGCCGTAAAGAATGACAAGGGCCAGCGGGTCCTGACCGAACTGGAGCTGTGGGAGGTGTCGCTTGTGACCTTCCCGATGCTGCCCAGTGCGCGGGTGGCGGCAAAGGGGAGCGACCTCGATGCCGAGAACACCTGGCGCAGTATTGCCGAGGTGTTCAACGACGCCCGGCAGGAGCTGGCGCGGACCTAGCGCGCCTCAAACCCACCCAAAAACAGGACATGCTGATGAGCAAGACCGAGATCCCGGCCTTGACCGGAGAGGGTGCGCCCCTGGTTCAGGAGGTGAAGCAGGCGATGGCTGGCTTCGTGAATGAATTCAAGGGCCTGAAGGCTGAAGTTAAAACAAAATTGCAACAGACAGAAGAGCGACTGACCATGCTGGATCGTAAATCAACCATCGCGGCGCGCCCGCATCTTGCGGCCTCGACCCTGGACGGTGCCCCGCACCAGAAGGCGTTCGACGCCTATGTACGCTCGGGCGAGGATGATGGGCTGCGCGGGCTGGAAATGGAGAGCAAATCGCTGTCCACCGCCGTCAACAGCGATGGTGGGTATCTGGTCGATCCGCAGACCGCCGAGACGATCAAGTCGGTTCTGAACGCAACCGCGTCAATCCGTTCGATTGCGTCGGTGGTGAATGTCGAGGCGAATTCGTTTGATGTGCTGATCGACCATACCGATGTCGGTGCAGGCTGGGCAGATGAGAATTCATCCACTTCCGAAACCGGAACCCCGTCGATCGACCGCATCTCGATCCCGCTGCACGAGTTGAGCGCGCTGCCCAAAGCCTCGCAGCGTTTGCTGGATGACAGCGCGTTCGATGTCGAGGGCTGGCTGGCCGGTCGGATCGCCGACAAGTTTGCCCGTGCCGAGGCGGCGGCCTTTATCACGGGTGACGGTGTGGACAAACCCAAGGGTCTGATGATCCACCGGGCGGTATCCGATGACACCTGGTCCTGGGGCAGCCTGGGGTACGTTGCCACCGGCATCGATGGCGGTGTCGATGCGGATGCGATTGTCGATGTGGTTTATGCGCTGGGCGCGCAATACCGGGTCAATGGCACATTCGTCATGAACTCGAAAACGGCGGGTGTGATCCGCAAGCTGAAGGACAGTGATGGCCGTTTCCTGTGGTCGGACGGTCTGGCCGCCGGTGAGCCCGCGCGCCTGATGGGCTATCCGGTACTGATTGCCGAGGACATGCCGGATGCGGCCTCGGACAGCTTCTCGATCGCGTTTGGCGACTTCAAATCCGGTTACACCATCGCCGAGCGCCCCGATCTGCGCGTGCTGCGTGATCCGTTCAGCGCCAAGCCGCATGTCCTGTTCTATGCGACCAAGCGTGTGGGCGGCGATGTGAGCGACTTTGCAGCCATCAAGCTGGTGAAATTCGGCATCGCTTAAGCGGTGACGAATCCGGGGGGCCATCGGCCCCTCGGGCGGCGGGCGCGGGCCGGGGTGAGATCCCCCGCGTTGTCTAGCTGCTCCCCTCCGTCCGAGCAACGTGGGGCGGCGCGTGCCCGTCATTTTCCTGACTGAGGCCCCCGGTGGGGTCCGAGATTGCGGAGTGAATGGATGATGTTGATCGAAGAAACCGCCATCGCGGATGCGGCGCTGCCGGTGGATCAGTTCAAGGCGCATCTGCGGCTGGGCAGGGGCTTTGCCGAGGATGACGTTCAGAACGAGGTGCTGAAGGGGTTCCTGCGGGCGGCCATGGCCGCGATTGAGGCGCGCACCGGCAAGGTTCTGATCGAGCGCGACTTTTCATGGAGCCTGAGCGGTTGGCGCGATCCGTCGGGCGAGGTTTTGCCGGTTGCTCCGGTGACATCGGTGCTGGCCGTGACGGTGACCGATGCGGCAGGTTCTGAAACCGTTGCGGATGCGGCGGTGTATCGGCTGGAACGCGATGGCCAGCGCCCGCGGTTGCGGCCGGTCGGGTCGGCCCTGCCTGCGATTGCAACGGGGGGTGCGGTGAAGATCGCCTTCACGGCCGGGATGGCCACGGATTGGGCCGGTTTGCCCGCTGATCTGGGCCAGGCGGTTCTGCTGCTGGCGGCGCATTATTACGAATACCGGGACGAGACCGCGCTGGGCGCGGGGTGTATGCCGTTTGGCGTCACCAGCCTGATCCAGCGCTATCGCATGGTGCGCTTTGGTGCGGGGGTGGTGCAATGAACACGCCGCGTCTGAACCGCAAGCTGGTGCTTGAGGCCCCGATGCGCAGCGCTGACGGGGCCGGGGGATATACCGAGGCATGGGCCGCGCTGGGAACGCTGTGGGCCGAGGTCACGGCGCGCAGTGGCGCGGAGCGGCAGATCGCTGGCGTTTCCGTCTCGCGCGTGGGGTATCGCATCGTGGTGCGGGGCGCGCCCGAGGGATCGACCATGCGCCCGGCACCGGATCAGCGGTTTCGCGAAGGCAATCGCCGTTTCGTCATCCGCGCCGTGGCTGAGCGCGACGCGCGCGGCCAGTACCTGACCTGTTTCGCGGATGAAGAGGTGGCGGCATGAGTTATGGCGTATCAGCCGCCCTGCAGGCGGCGGTGTTTCAGCACCTGACCGGGGATGCGGATGTCAGCGGCCAGTCCGGTGGCGCGATCTATGACGCGGTGCCCACGGGAACGGTTCCGCAGACCTATGTGACATTGGGCCCGGAAGAGGTCCGCGACGCCTCGGACCGGTCGGGCGCGGGTGCGATCCACCGCTTTACGGTTTCGGTGGTGTCCGAAGCCGCCGGGTTTGGCGCGGCAAAGACGCTGGCCGGGGCGGTGTGTGACGCGCTGGACAATGCGCCGCTGGTTCTGAGCCGCGGGCATCTGGTCGGGCTGTGGTTCGAGCGCGCCTCGGCCCGGCGGACCGGGACAGGCGGCAGCATCCGCCAGATCGATCTGAGATTCCGCGCCCGCGTGGAAGACGACTAAGCAATCAACGGAGAGAGCACATGGCTGCCCAGAACGGAAAAGACCTTTTGGTCAAAGTGGATATGAACGGCACGGGTCTGTTCCAGACCATTGCGGGCCTGCGGGCCACGCGGATCAGTTTCAACGCCGAAAGCGTGGATGTCACCAGCCTGGAAAGTCAGGGGGGCTGGCGCGAGCTGTTGTCGGGGGCGGGGGTCAAATCGGCCTCGATCTCGGGCTCGGGCGTGTTCAAGGATGCAGGTACAGACGAACGCGCGCGGCAGCTGTTCTTTGACGGCGAGACCCCGGCGTTTCAGGTGATCATCCCCGATTTCGGCATTGTCGAGGGGGCGTTTCAGGTGACGGGTATCGAATATGCAGGCTCGCACAACGGTGAGGCGACCTATGAGATGAGCATGGCAAGCGCCGGTGCGCTGAGCTTTACGGCGCTGTAATCGCATGGCCAATCCGTGGACGGGCGAGGTGGCACTGACCATCGATGGAGAGCGGCGGGTGCTCAAGCTAACGCTGGGCGCTTTGGCGGAACTGGAGCAGGAGCTGAACACCGGATCCCTGGTCGAGCTGGTGCAGCGGTTCGAGGGTGGCGCGTATTCCAGCAGTGACGTGCTGGCGCTGATCGTTGCCGGATTGCGGGGCGGGGGCCGGGATATCAGCCGCGCCGACCTGCTTCATGCCGAAATCGAGGGCGGCCCGATGGCTGCGGCCAAAGCGGCGGCCGAACTGCTGGCCCGCGCCTTCATGGTGCCGGAAACGACATGAGCGGGTTTGACTGGCCCGCCCTGATGCGGGCCGGGTTTCTGGGGCTGCGGCTGACGCCGGATCAGTTCTGGCGTCTGACCCCGGCAGAACTGCGGCTGATGCTGGGGCAGGGCGCCGGGATGTCCGCGATGAACCGGGCAGGCCTTGACGCGCTGCTGGCCGCCTTCCCGGACAAGCAACAAGGAGAGCGTGATGACGGATCGTGACGGGTTTGACGACTTGCAGGAACGGGGCGCAGCGCTGGGCGATGCCCTGGGTGATGCTGCGACGATGGCCGCGGCGTTTGACAGCCAGATGAAGCGGATCAGCGCCGCATTCGAGGAAACCGGCAAGGATGTCGCCACGTTGGAGCGGGGCATGTCCAGCGGTTTGCGCAAGGCGTTCGATGGCGTGGTTCTGGACGGGATGAGCCTGTCGGGCGCGCTGGATGTGCTGAAGAACTCGTTGATCCAAACGGCTTATGCAGCCGCGATCAAGCCGGTGACGGATCATTTTGGCGGATTGCTGGCAAACTCGGTCGGCGGGTTGGTGCAGGGTCTTCTGCCCTTTGCCGATGGCGGCAGTTTCAGCCAGGGCCGGGTGATGCCGTTTGCCAATGGCGGCGTGGTCAGCAGCCCGACGATGTTTCCAATGCGCGGCGGCACCGGGCTGATGGGCGAGGCCGGCCCTGAGGCGATCATGCCGCTGGCGCGCGGCGCGGACGGCAAGCTGGGCGTGCGCACGCAGGGCGGTGGGCGTTCGGTGAATGTGGTGATGAACATCACGACCCCGGATGTGCAGGGGTTCCGCCGCTCACAGGGACAGATTGCAGCACAGATGAGCCGTGCGTTAGGGCGCGGCAATCGCAACAGGTAAATCAGGGAGCAGCTGATGACTTTCCACGAGGTAAGATTTCCCGCCAGCCTGAGCTTTGGCTCGGTCGGGGGGCCCGAGCGGCGCACGGATATTGTAACGCTGGCCAACGGGTTCGAAGAGCGCAACACGCCCTGGGCCCATTCCCGGCGCAGGTATGACGCGGGGCTGGGGATGCGCTCGCTGGACGATATCGAGACGCTGATCTCGTTCTTCGAGGCGCGGCAGGGCCAGATGTACGGGTTTCGCTGGAAGGACTGGTCGGATTTCAAATCCGGCAAGGCCACGTTGGATGTCGATGTCGGAGATCAGGTTATCGCACGCGGCGACGGTGTGCGAACCGAGTTTCAGCTGATCAAGACCTATAGCTCGGGCGGGGTTAGCTATGCCCGCCCCATCGTCAAGCCGGTGCTAGGAACGGTGCGTCTGGGGCTGGATCAGGATGAGATCCGGGAGGGCGTGGAATTCGAGGTTGATCTGGCAACGGGCCGGATCACCTTTGCCGACCCGCCACCGGAAGAGGTGGATATCACCGCCGGGTTCGAATTCGATGTGCCGGTGCGGTTTGACACCGACAAGATCCATACCAGCGTCGCCAGTTTTCAGGCCGGAGAGGCGCCGAACGTTCCCGTGGTTGAGGTGCGTGTCTGATGGCTGTGGATGAACAGGGCCTGCACGCGCATCTGCAAAGCGGGATGACCACCGTGTGCCGGTGTTGGGCGATCAGACGCCGGGATGGTCAGGAATACGGGTTCACCGATCATGATCTGGAACTTGGCTTTGACGGATTGACGTTCAGGGCCAGCACCGGTTTGACGGCGGCGGCCATCGAGCAGGCCACCGGCCTGTCCATTGACAACACCGAAGCCATGGGCGCGCTGTCGGATGCGGCCATTCGCGAAGAGGATATCGAGGCGGGGTGGTTCGACGGGGCCGAAGTGCGCGCGTGGCTGGTCAACTGGGCCGACCCGGATCAGCGCATCCTTCAGTTCCGGGGCTCGATCGGGGAATTGCGGCGCTCAGGCGGTGCATTCCACGCCGAGTTGCGTGGCCTGACCGATTTGCTGAACCGCCCGTTGGGGCGCGTGTATCAGAAGCCTTGTACTGCCGTATTGGGGGACCGGACCTGTCGGTTCGACATGGATACGCCCGGCTATTGGATTGAAGGCGCCGTCACCGGTTTTGATGGTGGAACCGTTCTGCTTGTCGCGGGCGGGGCAACCATCGAAGACGGCTGGTTCGAGCGCGGCAGGATTGACGTTGTGTCGGGAGCGGCGAAGGGGCTCTGGTCATCAGTCAAGCATGACCAGCAGGTGGCGAACGGGCGGCAGATCACGCTCTGGTCCGGTTTCGGGGAAAGCCTTGTGCCGGGTGACACGGTCAGGCTGCGGGCAGGGTGCGACAAACGCATGGAGACCTGTCGCCTGAAGTTCAACAACCTGCTGAACTTTCAGGGCTTTCCCGATCTTCCGGGCGAAGACTGGGTGATGGCCGTCCCCAAACAGAGCAAAGCCAACAGCGGAGGGAGCCTGAGGTGACGATACACAGGCAGAATATTGTCGCGGAAGCGCGCAGCTGGCTGGGGACGCCTTATGTGCATCAGGCCTCGACCAAGGGGGCGGGCACGGATTGTCTGGGCCTGCTGCGCGGCGTCTGGCGCGCCGTGATCGGGCAGGAGCCCGAGGCGGTTCCGGTCTACAGTCTGGACTGGTCCGAGCCGCAGGGCGAGGAACGCATGTGGGCGGCGGCGCGGCGGCATCTGGTCGAAAAACCGGCCGCCGATTTTGCGGTCGCAGATGTGCTGCTGTTCCGGATGCGCGATGGCAGCGTGGCCAAACATCTTGGCATCGTCAGCGTCGCAGGCCACGAGCCGAGGTTCATTCACGCCTATTCCGGTCATGGCGTGGTCGAGAACGCGCTGAGCGGCCCATGGCGCCGCAGGGTCGTTTCCTGTTTCGAATTCCCGTTGGAGGTGCTCTGATGGCTACTATTCTTCTTTCCGCAGCCGGGGCGGCGCTGGGCGGTTCAATCGGCGGAACGGTCGCGGGCCTGTCCACCGCGATCATCGGTCGGGCCATTGGCGCGACGGTCGGGCGGGTCATCGACCAGAGGTTCTTCAGCCAGTCCGTCATGGGCAGTGGCAGCGAAGTCGTCGAAACGGGCCGCATGGACCGGTTCAGGCTGACGGAAACCGGCGAGGGTGCACCGGTGACCACTGTCTTTGGGCGTATGCGCGTGGGCGGTCAGGTCATCTGGGCGTCGGACTTTCTTGAGACCGAGACCCGTGAAACGCAGGGCGGCGGAGGCGGCGGCAAAGGCAAACCCAAGGCACCCGAAGTGACCACCGTCAGCTACAGCTATTCGATTTCGCTGGCCATTGCCGTTGGTGCAGGCGAGATCGCCGATGTCGGGCGCATTTGGGCAGACGGGGAAGAACAGGACCGATCCGGGCTGAACATGCGCATCTATCACGGCACGCAGGACCAGTTGCCCGATCCCCTTATCGAAGCAATCGAAGGGGCGGGCACGGTGCCGGCCTATCGCGGTACAGCCTATGTCGTGATCGAGGATTTCCCGCTTGCGAGTTTTGGCAACCGGGTGCCGCAGTTCTCGTTCGAAGTGGTGCGCCCCGCGCAGCGCGACATGCCGGATTACCCAAGCGCCCTGCCGCAGATCGTGCGGGGCGTGGCGATGATACCGGGTACGGGCGAGTATGCGCTGGCCCGTTCGCAGGTGAATTATACGCAATCCGGGACAAGCTGGGCGGCCAATGCGCATTCCGCGTCGGGTGTATCGGATCTTGTGAGCTCGACCCGTGCGCTGGAGACCGAGTTGCCAAATTGCGACGCGGCCTCGTTGGTGGTGTCGTGGTTCGGTGACGATCTGAGATGCGGCACATGCACGATCCGGCCCAAGGTCGAACAGAGTGGTACGGACAGCCGCAACATGCCATGGATCGTGTCGGATCAGGTTCGCAGCACGGCGGGCCAGGTCGCGCGGCAGGACGGCCGCCCGGTCTATGGCGGAACACCCGCAGACCCGGCGGTGGTCGAGGCGATCCGACACCTCAACCAGTCGGGAAAGCGGGTCATGTTCTATCCGTTCATCCTGATGGAGCAATTGCAGGGAAACGGGCTGCCCGATCCCTGGTCAGAGGCCACAAGTCAGCCCCACCTGCCTTGGCGGGGACGGATCACGCTGGATGTGGCGCCGGGGCGCGCAGGGTCTGCTGATCAGACCGCGGCGGCGGACGCGCAGGTGGCCGCGTTCTTTGGGACGGCAAGTGCTGCGGATTTTACGATCAACGAAGGTTTTGACGCCCCGGTGGACACGGGCGGCGGCAGTAGCAGCGGTGGCTCGGGCCCGGTGCTTGGCGGGCGGCCGGATGATCGCGGGCCTGGCGATTTGCAATGGGTAAACGGTGGCGGCACGTTTGGCGGCTTGCTTGGCAATGGTCCCGTTCCGGCCACGAAAATCGTCAAATACTCCGGCCCGCAGGAATGGGGCCTGCGCCGGTTCATTCTGCACTATGCCATGTTGTGCAAGGCGGCTGGTGGGGTGTCATCCTTCTGTATCTCGTCCGAGATGCGTGGCCTGACCCAGATCCGCGGGGCCTCGGGGTTTCCCGCCGTTGCGCAACTGCGTGCGCTGGCGGCAGAGGTGCGCCAGATTCTGGGCCCGGACACCAAGATCGGCTATGCGGCGGATTGGAGCGAGTATTTCGGATACCAGCCGGATGGAAGCGGAGACAGGTATTTTCACCTCGACCCGTTATGGGCGGATGACAATATCGATTTCATTGGCATCGACAATTACATGCCTTTGTCTGACTGGCGTGATGGCGAAAATCACGTAGACGCCGAGGATGGTGCGCCGTCGGTCTACGACCTTGGGTATCTGCGCGGCAATATCGAGGGGGGCGAGGGGTATGACTGGTATTATGCCGCGCCGGAGGAGGCCGAGGCACAGATCAGAACGCCCATCGAAGATCAGGAGCATGATGAGCCATGGGTCTGGCGCTACAAGGACCTGCGCGGCTGGTGGTCAAATCTGCATCACGAGCGGATCGGTGGCGTTCGTCAGCCCAATCCGACCGACTGGGTTCCAGGATCAAAGCCGATCTGGTTTACCGAGTTGGGATGTGCGGCAATCGACAAGGGCACGAACCAGCCGAACAAGTTTCTGGACCCGAAATCGTCTGAATCGCTGCTGCCTGCATATTCAAACGGGCTGCGTGACGATTTCATTCAGGTTCAGTACCTGGCGGCGACCCTTGGATATTGGAGTGACCCGGACGTCAACCCGGTGTCGCAAGTCTATGGCGGACCAATGCTGGACCTGACGAATGCCTATGTCTGGGCGTGGGATACCCGCCCGTTTCCGACCTTTCCAAATCTGCGAAACCAGTGGGATGATGGCGCGAACTATGACCGGGGGCATTGGCTGAACGGCCGGTCCGGCTCGCGCACGCTGGCCTCGGTCGTGACTGAGATATGCCACGCGGCAGGGGTGACAGATATCGATGTTACCGGGCTTTATGGCGTGGTTCGGGGATATGTCATCGAAGATGTGACAAATGCGCGGTCGGCTTTGCAACCGCTGATGCTGCGCTATGGGTTCGACGCGATCGAACGGAACGGCATCTTGCGCTTTCAGATGCGGGATGGCTATGGCGCGATTGCCCTGAACCCCGATCATCTGGCGATCAGCGGCGATCTGGATGGCACGGTTGAACACCGGCGTGAAGCCGAGGCCGAGATGACGGGCCGCGTGCGCCTGCGCTTTGTCCAGTCGGATGCGGATCACGATCTGGTTGCGGAAGAGGCGGTTCTGCCCGAGGACAGCACGCATTCTGTCTCGGTCAACGAGATGCCGTTGTCCATGACACGCACCGAAGGCCGGCAAACGGCTGAGCGCTGGTTGAGCGAGGCTCGTGTTTCCCGCGATACGGTGCGGTTTGCCTTGCCGCCATCGCTGCTGCATCTGGGCGCAGGTGATCTGGTGCGGTTGTCAGAAACCGAAAACAGCCCCCTTTACCGGATTGACCGACTGGAATCGGCCGATCTGCAACTGGTCGAGGCGGTTCGGGTTGAACAGGGCGTGTATAAGGCATCGCAATTGCGCGACGACCCGGCGGTTGTCAGACCCTATGCCGCGCCAGTTCCCGTGCTGCCGGTGTTTCTGGACCTGCCGCTGATCACCGGGGCAGAGGTCCCGCATGCACCTTATCTTGCGGTGACCGCTGATCCCTGGCCGGGGGCCGCGACGGTTTATTCCTCCTCAACCGATGAGGGGTACAGCCTGAGTGATGTGATCCCCGGTCAGGCCATTGTGGGCGTGACCGAAACACCGCTGAGGCGCGCCAGTATCGGCGTCTGGGACGAAGGCCCGGCCGTGAAGGTGCGGCTGTTGGCCGGTCAGTTGGAATCGCGTCCGCGTGGCGCGGTTCTGAACGGTGTCAATCTGGCGGCCATCGGCGACGGAACACCCGGCAACTGGGAGGTGTTCCAGTTCTCGGATGCCACGCTTGAGTCCCCCGGCGTTTACGCGTTGTCCGGGCGGTTGAGGGGCCAGTTGGGGTCGGATGCCCTGATGCCGGATGTCTGGCCGGACGGGTCCATATTCGTGGTGCTGAACGATCAGGTGCAGCAGACCAACCTGTTGCGCAACGAGCGGGGGCTGGCCAAACACTATCGCATCGGCCCGGCGACCCGTGGTTACGATGATCCGGCTTACCAGCACCTGATCGCCTCATTCGACGGCAATGGTTTGCGCCCGTTTTCCCCGGTTCACCTTCGGGTGCGATCCGACGCAACCGGCGAGCACCTGACCTGGGTGCGGCGCACCCGGTTGGATGGGGATGACTGGTCAGGGCTGGAGGTTCCGCTGGGCGAGGAAAGCGAATCCTATCTTGTGCGCGTCTTTGCTGGGGGAACCCTTGTCCGTGAAGAGATGACATCCCTGCCAGGGTGGTCCTATTCGGCGGCATTGAAGGCGGCAGATGGTCTGACCGGGTCATATGAGGTCGGGATTGCGCAGGTGTCGGCCATTTACGGCCCCGGTGCGATGGCGCGACTGGTTGTCAGGTAAGCGGCCCGATGCGACCGCTATTGCACGGTGATGTAAGTGCCGCGGCGCGCGCCTTGTTGGCGGCGCCGCCGCCAGAGCGGACCCGCTTATGCGTCCGGATGATCCATGAGGCGGAACTGGCCGACAATCACCGCGCGCGCACGGGTCGGCTGCATCCGGTTTACGGCAACGGATCGTTGATGGCGGTTGCGCGCAACAGGGTGCTGGCCGATGAGCCGGGGTTTGACGATTTGCAATATTGTCAGTGTTTTTCGCTGGTTTTGCACCATCTTGCCGAGTTTCTGATCACCCGGTCGCGCAGCTGACGCATTTGCTGGCAGCCAGATCCAGAGACAATCGCCCATCGGGAATACGGTCGCCGCAATCCTCGCAATACCCGTATTCCCCCTCGTCCAGCCGCATAAGCGCGGCCTGAAGGCGGCGGGTTTCGACATTACGATTCACCTGTTGCGCCTTTGCCATCGCCTGGTTTTGCAACGCATCCATACGGCTGAGCCGACCAACCGCCTGCTGATCCAGTTCAACAACGGCCTGAGCCTGCTGGCCTGATGCGGACAATTGATCCAGTTCGGCCAGACGCTCGTGAATTCGTGTTTCAAAATATGCGCGTTCGGACTCATTCATTTTCGTTGTATCGCGGATCACGGGTTTGCGTTTGGCCTTTTTGCCACTAAATGGCATTCTAGGCGCAGCAAAGGATCAAAAGCTATGTTTGAAAAACGCAGCCCCGTGACACCGGTCGATCCGGTCTGGAACCGTATCACATCCGAGGCCCAAGCAGCCGTCGAGACAGAGCCGCTTATGGGCGGGCTTGTGCACGCCTGTATCCTGCATCACCGCAGCCTTGAGCGTGCACTGTCCTATCGGATCGCGGCCAAGCTGTGTTCGAACGAAATGTCGATGATGGTTCTGCGCGAGATCGTGGACGAGGCTTATGCAAACGATCCCGGTCTGCTGGAAGCCGCCCGCGCCGATCTGATGGCGGTTTATGAGCGTGATCCGGCCTGCCATCGGTTGTTGCAGCCCATTCTGTATTTCAAGGGCTATCAGGCCATGCAGGCCTATCGTGTGGCGCATTGGCTGTGGCGCAAGGGGCGCTATGATCTGGCCTATTTCTTCCAGATGCGATCGTCGGAGATTTTCGGCATCGATATTCACCCGGCCGCGAGGATCGGCAAGGGGATCATGATCGACCACGCCCATTCCATCGTCATCGGTGAAACCGCCGTGGTCGGAGACAATGTGTCGATGCTGCATTCGGTGACGCTGGGCGGAACCGGCAAGGAAGAGGAAGACCGCCATCCCAAAATCGGAGACGGTGTTCTGATCGGGGCCGGGGCAAAGGTGCTGGGCAACATCAAAGTCGGCCATTGCAGCCGTATCGCCGCCGGTTCGGTGGTGTTGCAGGACGTTCCGCCGTGCAAGACCGTTGCCGGTATCCCGGCCAAGATCGTGGGCGAGGCCGGATGCGATCAGCCGTCGATCTCGATGGATCACATGCTGGGCAAAGATCAGTAAACGGTTTCAGTCCGAGCGGTTGTTGCGCCTTTCCAACCGCTCGCGACGCCTGTCTTCCCGCTTTTGCCTGCGCATTTCCCTGCGTTGTTTTTGCTCGGCTTTCTGACGCGCGATGACGGCGGGATCGTTCGAATTGAACTTTGAATTCTCACCGGGATAGCTGTTGGGCTTTGCGGATACCGCATCAGGTGCCGCCCCCGCGAGGAGTACAAAGACGAACAGGATTTGGATCAGGGATCGTAGGAACATCGCGCACCTTTCTTCGTTCAGCATCCGCAGGAAGAAGGTGGGGATGGCGCCAGTGCCGGGCAATCGGTTCGCCGATCACGGGGGCTCAATTCAGCGCCACAAGATATGTGCCCTCGTCAGAATTGCTTTCTGGCGAGGGCGTTTATTGTGATCAGGCCAGCATAACCATCGGGTTTTCAAGATTGTCGACAATGGCCTTGAGCAGCTCGGCCCCCAGCGCGCCGTCGATGACCCGGTGGTCAACCGACATGGTGACAGACATCACCGTTGCCACGGTCAGCTCGCCATCATCCCCGACAACCGGTTTCTTGACGCCGGTGCCAACGGCCAGAATACCGGCATGAGGCGGGTTCACGATGGCATCGAAATTGTCGATGCCGAACATGCCCAGGTTCGAGATGGCAAAGGTGCCGCCCTGATATTCATGCGGAGCCAGCTTGCGCTCGCGGGCGCGGGCAGCAAGGTCTTTCATCTCGGTCGAAAGGGCTGACAGGGATTTCATGTCAGCGTCTTGCAGGACCGGCGTGAACAACCCGCCTTCGATTGCGACCGCAACAGCCACATCTGACGGTTTCAGTTGCAGCACCCGGTCACCTGCCCAGACGGCATTACAGGCCGGAACCTGTTGCAGCGCATTGGCGACGGCTTTGATGATGAAGTCATTGACGCTGAGCTTGACGCCACGGCCTTCGAGTTGCTTGTTCAGCTGACCACGGAATTTCAACAGCGCATCCAGCTTGATATCGCGGCGCAGGTAGAAATGCGGAATGGTCTGTTTGGCCTCGCCCAGGCGTGCGGCAATGGTTTTGCGCATACCGTCGAGCTTGATTTCCTCGTACGGGCGGCCTTCGTACATCCGCGCGACCATATCCGCCGATGGACCAGACGGAGCTGCTGGGGCAGCTGCGGGCGCGGCGGCGGCGGGAGCAGTGGCGGGAGCTGCTGCCGGAGCGGTGGCAGTTGCGCCCTCGACATCAACCTTGACGATGCGACCGTGCGGGCCGGAACCGGCAATCTGCGTCAGGTCGAGACCTTTTTGCGCAGCAATCCGGCGGGCCAGAGGCGAGGCAAAAATCCGACCACCATCAGCCTTGGCCGGAGCGGCCGGGGCAGGGGCGGGCGCCTCGGGTGCCGCTGGCGCGGCAGCCTCGTTGCCCGCGACGGCTGCGGGGGCAGCCGCCGGTGCAGCAGCCGGAGCCGTGCCAATGTCATCGGCGCTTTCGCCGTCTTCCAGCAGAACCGCGATGGCGGTGTTGACCTTGACCCCTTCGGTGCCCTCGGGGATCAGGATCTTGCCGATGGTGCCTTCGTCAACGGCCTCGAACTCCATCGTGGCCTTGTCGGTTTCGATCTCGGCCAGCAGGTCACCGGAGGAGACGGTATCGCCTTCCTTGACCAGCCATTTGGCGAGCGTACCTTCCTCCATCGTTGGGGACAGGGCGGGCATCAGAATTTCTGTAGGCATCTGTCTGTCGCTCCTTACCGGTAGGTCACTTGTTTGACAGCGGCGATCACCTCATCCGTGGTGATCAGGGCCAGCTTTTCGAGGTTCGCGGCATAGGGCATCGGAACGTCCTTGCCGGTGCAGTTGATGACCGGTGCGTCGAGGTAATCAAACGCCTCCTGCATCACGACCGAACTGATATAGCTGCCGACGGACCCCTGCGGCCAGCCTTCTTCCACTGTCACCAGCCGGTTGGTCTTCATCACCGAATTGATGATGGCGCCTGTGTCCATCGGGCGGATGGTGCGCAGGTCGATCACTTCGGCGCTGATGCCGTCTTCGGCCAGCTTGTCAGCAGCTTCCAGCGCGTATTGCATGCCGATGCCAAAGCTGACGATGGTCACGTCCGAGCCTTCACGCCAGATGCGGGCCTTACCCAGAGGAATGGTCAGGTCATCCACCTGCGGCACTTCGAAAGAGCGACCGTAGAGGATTTCGTTTTCCAGGAACACAACCGGGTTGGGGTCGCGGATGGCCGATTTCAGCAGACCTTTGGCATCAGCAGCCGAATAAGGCATGACGACCTTCAGACCGGGGATCTGCATGTACCACGCGGCATAGTCCTGGCTGTGCTGTGCGGCCACGCGGGCCGCGGCCCCGTTGGGCCCCCGGAACACGATGGGGCACCCCATCTGACCACCGGACATATAAAGCGTTTTGGCCGCAGAGTTGATGATCTGGTCAATCGCCTGCATGGCGAAGTTGAAGGTCATGAACTCGACAATCGGTTTCAGACCGCCAAAGGCCGAACCCACCGCGATACCGGCAAACCCGTGTTCGGTGATCGGGGTGTCGATCACGCGTTTGGAGCCAAATTCATCCAGCAGGCCCTGCGAGATTTTATAGGCCCCCTGATATTCAGCGACTTCCTCGCCCATCAGATAGACGTTTTCATCACCGCGCATTTCCTCGGCCATTGCATCGCGCAAGGCTTCGCGCACGGTTTCGGACTTCATCTCGGCATCCGCGGGCCAGTCGGGTGACAGGTCCACCGCCGGAGCAGCGGGGGCTGCTGCGGCAGGAGCCGGGGCCGGGGCTGCTGTGGGGGCGGCCTCGGGCGCCGCTGCGGCTGCGGGGGCTGCTGCGGCTGCGGGGGCTGCTGCGGGCAGGGCCGAGGCGTCTTCGCCTTCTTCGACCAGCACTGCGATAGGGGTGTTCACCTTGACCCCTTCGGTGCCCTCGGCGATCAGGATTTTGCCGACGATGCCTTCATCGACGGCCTCAAACTCCATCGTTGCCTTGTCGGTCTCGATCTCGGCCATGATGTCGCCCGAGGATACGGTGTCGCCTTCCTTGACCAGCCATTTGGCCAGCGTACCCTCTTCCATCGTGGGGGAAAGGGCGGGCATGAGAATTTCGGTTGCCATGTCTTATTCGTCCTCTCAGGCGTAAATGTCAGTCCAGAGCTCTTCGACCGAAGGCTCGGGGCTTTCTTTCGAGAATTCGGCGGCCTGGTTGACGATCTCCTTGATTTCCTTGTCGATCGCTTTCAGGTCATCCTCGGTCGCGTGCTTGCCGGTCAGCAGCAGCTCACGCACATGTTCGATCGGGTCGCTTTGTTCGCGGACCTTCTGAACCTCTTCGCGGGTACGGTACTTGGCCGGGTCGGACATCGAGTGGCCGCGATAGCGGTAGGTCTTGATTTCCAGGATATAGGGGCCTTTGCCTGCGCGACAGTGCGCGACAGCTTTTTCACCCGCTTCCTTGACCGCCAGCACATCCATGCCGTTGACGATCTCGCCCGGAATGCCAAACGCCTCGCCGCGATGGAAGATGTCCTTGGTCGAGGTCGAACGGGACTGTGCGGTGCCCATGGCGTATTGGTTGTTCTCGATCACGAAAATCACCGGCAAGCCCCAGATGGCCGCCATGTTGAAGGTCTCATACACCTGACCCTGGTTCGCGGCACCGTCCCCGAAATAGGTGAAGGTCACGCGGCCGTTTTCCTTGTACTTGTCGGCAAAAGCCAGCCCCGCGCCCAGCGGAACCTGCGCGCCGACGATACCGTGCCCGCCATAGAAGTGCTTTTCTTTCGAGAACATGTGCATCGAGCCGCCCTTGCCCTTGGACAGGCCACCGATGCGCCCGGTCAGTTCGGCCATAACGCCGCCCGGATCCATTCCGCAGGCCAGCATGTGACCGTGGTCGCGATACGAGGTGATGCGCTTGTCGCCTTCCTCTGCAGCGGCCTCGAGCCCGACAACAACGGCCTCTTGTCCGATATAAAGGTGGCAGAACCCACCGATCAGGCCCATGCCATAAAGCTGACCGGCCTTTTCCTCGAATCGGCGGATCAGCAGCATCTCGCGGTAGTATGTCTGGAGTTCTTCCGCAGAAACATTTGGTTTCTTTGTGGTTTTTCGCGCAGCCATCGTGGCGATCTCCCCCTTTCGGACAGATAGTTTAGCGTTAAACTATCTCATAAAGCATTTGGGGCTTTCTGGCGAGGGGAAATGTGACGCAGCGTTCGGCGCGGCGCATCCTGGCCGAAACGCCGGGCCTGAGTTGCTTTTTCTGAAAAGGGTCCTTGATCAGCGGATCACAATTTCGTCCGACCGGATCATGCCCAGAACCGAGCGCGCCTGCTGATCCAGCAGGTCCAGATCCAGATAGGTGTCGGACAGACGCCGTGTCAGGTTTTCCATCTCGGCGATTTCGACATTCAGTTTTTCCAGACTGCGTGACAGAGCGTCCCGTTCCGCCGCAATTTCGACCCGCCGAAACAGGCCGTAATCCCCCTGAACGGCGGCGAAGGTGAAATACACACCCAGCATGAAAGCCACCGAGAAGAAGAGAACTGCACCCAAACCGGGCCGATGGGAACGGGACACTCTGTTTACCGCCGTATGAAAACTTGCCTCAATAACGGGCTCTTTCCGAGCCTCTGATCGCACTATGTCACAGGCGATTCGGGTTGTGAATCCCCTGATTCGGTTTTTTCATCAGTATTTCGTGTGCGACCCGGTCAAAGCTCAGCGCCAGGACTGAAGCTGCTGATTTCTTGCAAGCGTCTGCTCTTTCATACAGGTCCAGTAGAACATCGGCGCAGCGCTGCCGCCGCCGGACAGTTCCTTGTCGCAGGTGGCGTCCCGCGTCTTTAGCCACGCACGTTGTTCCGCCAGAAGGGCATTGCCGTTTCCACGTGCATCAGCGACCGGCTTGATCTGTTTCCATAACCGGTTGAGGTCACGGTCAACGGCTTCCCATTGTTCCTTGGCACAGAAATTTGCGTCAAGCTGTGTCTGGCCACCGCAGCTGGATTGTGCTGTTGCAGGCCACGGCATCGCGAGAAGGACGAACAGGTATAATGACCTCATTGTATAATCCCCCATTCAAATAGGGGATTATACCATGAACCGTGACAAGCGGCCAAATGCGGTCAGTGCCGATTATTGTTCCAGCGCAGCGACACCGGGCAGGGTTTTGCCTTCCATCCATTCAAGGAATGCACCGCCTGCGGTCGAGATATAGGTGAAATCCTTGGCTGCCCCCGACGCATTCAGCGCCGCAACCGTGTCACCGCCACCCGCGACCGAGATCAGCTGACCCGACCGGCTGAGGGCTGCGGCTTTCAGGGCCGCGGCATTGGTGGCCGTGTCGAACGGCTCCAGCTCGAACGCGCCCAGCGGGCCGTTCCAGATCAGGGTCTGGCTTTTGTCGAAAATCGCGGTAATCGCGGTGACGCTTTCCGGTCCCGCGTCCAGGATCATGCCATCCTCGGGGCACTGGTCGGCTGGCAGAACCTTGTGGGGTGCGTTGGCTTCGAATTTCTCGGCCACCACAATGTCACGCGGCAGGACGATCTGGCAGCCCGAGCTTTCGGCTTTGGCCAGAATTTCGGCTGCGGTGTCCTTCATTGCGGTTTCAGCCAGTGATTTGCCAACGCTGATGCCTTGGGCGACAAGGAATGTGTTCGCCATGCCACCACCGATCACCAGGTAATCGACCTTGTCGATCAGATTGCCCAGCAGTTCCAGCTTGGTCGAGACCTTGGCGCCGCCGACAACCGCCGTTACCGGGCGCTTGGGCGCACCCAGCGCGCTTTCCAGCGCCTGCAACTCGGCCTGCATCAGACGGCCCGCACAGGCGGGCAGCAGACGGGCGATGGCCTCGGTCGAGCTGTGGGCGCGGTGCGCGGCTGAAAACGCATCGTTGCAATAGACATCGCCCAGCTTGGCCATGCCAGCGGCCAGATCGGCGTCGTTCTTGGTTTCGGCCGCGTGAAAGCGCGTGTTTTCGAGCAGCAGGACCTGACCGGGTTGCAAGGCTCCGGCGGCCAGTTCCGCCTCGGCCCCGACGCAATCGGCGGCAAACAGAACCTTGGCACCAAAAGCGCTTTCCAAAGTCGGGACCAGTTGTTTCAGTGACAGGCTTTCACGCCGTTCGCCACCAGGACGGCCAAAATGAGCCAGAAGGATCGGTTTGCCGCCAGCGGCCAGAATATCGCGTACCGAGGGGACGATCCTTTGGATACGGGTGGCGTCGGTCACAACACCGTCAACCACGGGCACGTTGATGTCCACACGCACCAGCACGCGTTTGCCGTTCAGGTCCATATCGTCCAGTGTTTTCCAGCCCATTGTGCGATCCTTGTCGTTGGCAACCGATTTAGGCGGTTCTTTTCCTGCATTTTGCCCTCAGGTCAATGCGTCACTTGGCATTCGCACGCGTGCGTCATAGGTATTTGCGCAAGATAAACGACAGGAGGGCCTCATGGCCGAGATCAAAGACCCCGAAAACACAATCATCATCGAGCTGAAAGGCGGCAATGTCGTCATCGAGCTGCTGCCGGATGTAGCGCCTTTGCACAGTGCGCGGATGAAGGAACTGGCCCGTGGCGGTGAATATGACAATGTGGCCTTTCACCGTGTGATCGACGGTTTCATGGCGCAAACCGGCGACGTGCAGCATGGCGATATGGAAGACGGGTTCAACCTGCGCATGGCGGGCACCGGCGGTTCGTCGCTGCCGAATGTTCCGGCAGAATTTTCCAAGCTGCCCCATGATCGCGGCACGCTGGGCGCGGCGCGCTCGCAGAACCCGGATTCGGCCAATTCGCAGTTCTTCATCAACTTCAAGGACAATCACTTCCTGAACGGTCAGTACACGGTCTATGGCCGGGTCATCGACGGTATGGAGCATGTGGACGCCATCGTTCGCGGTGAGCCGCCTGCAAGCCCGGACCGCATGATCAGCGTCAAGGTGGCCGCAGATGCATAAACTGGCTGCGGCTTTTGCCTTGCTGGCAAGCCCGGCGCTGGCCAGCGGTTTGCAGATCGAGGTCGAAGGGGAAGGGGCCAATGGCACAATCTCGATCGACCTGTTCGAAGATGTGGCACCCCAGCATGTGGAACAGATCACCG
The DNA here is from genome assembly GCF_056541275.1 of Ruegeria sp. AI2. NCBI lineage: Bacteria > Pseudomonadati > Pseudomonadota > Alphaproteobacteria > Rhodobacterales > Roseobacteraceae > Ruegeria > Ruegeria sp. AI2. Next base: position 1,260,869 of record NZ_JBQFYB010000001.1, on the reverse strand, counting down.
CTCTGGCTGCTGACGGTCAGTATGACGGCGTCGTGTTTCATCGCGTAATCGATGGCTTCATGGCGCAAACCGGCGACGTGCAATACGGCAACTCGGGCGCGGACGGCTTCGACATGCGTTATGCCGGGCGCGGCGGGTCGGATCGCGCGGATTTGCCTGCCGAGTTCTCGGACGTGAGTTTTGACAGGGGTGTTGTCGGCATGGCCCGGTCAAGCGATCCGGATTCGGCCAATTCGCAGTTCTTCATCATGTTCGCCCCCGGCCCGTTTCTGGACGGCCAGTATACCGTGGTTGGTCAGGTGACCGACGGTATGGATGTGGTCGACGCGATCAAGCGGGGCGAAGGCCAGAACGGTGCGATCATCGGTGCACCGGATGTGATGAAAAAAGTTACCGTTACCGAATAAGATGATTTAGCCCGGCTCAAGCGCCGGGCTTTTTCTTTGGCCTATTGGTCGATGAAATCGCGGATGGCACGGGTATAGGCACCGGGATCCTGAAAAGATGCGAAGTGGCTGACATCATCCAGAACAAGCAACTTGGCGCCCGGAATCGCGTCAGCAATTGCTTGTGAATGCGCCATCAGAATGGCCTCGTCATGTGCGCTTTGAACCACAAGTGTCGGGACGGTGATCGATGACAGCTCCTCAAGCCCGCCGGGTTTTTCGGTGCCCCACATGGCTGCAACGCCGCCAAGAAATGCTTCGAACCCGTCAGGAGTCGGGGACATGGCCGCATAATCTTGGGCCATCATGCCCACATAAGTGCCAAACACCTCGTTGGTTTCCACCGAAGGATCGATCCCGTCGAGCGTGACATTGCCTGCATGGGCAAAGTGACTGGCCAGCCGATCCGGGTTGGTGGTCGAGATTGAATACCCGATATTTGCCCCGTCGGACCAGCCGACCAGATGCGCCTGATCGACTCCCAGATGATCCAGCAGCGCCAGATAATCCTGCGACAACAACGCGTAGGAATAGGGGCTGCCATCGTTGGTGGATCGTCCGTGCCCGCGCGTATCCGCCACGATTACCCTGTGATCCTGGGACAGTTCGGCAACCTGCGCGGCCCAGACATCGCCATGGGCAAGCCCACCGTGGATCATCAGAACCGGGGTGCCGCCCGCATCGCCATACGTGGCGTAATACATGTCGATGCCGTTGATCTCTGCCGTGCCCGCTTCGGTGGCGGCGGGCATCTGGGGGGCTTGCGGGATGCTCAGCCATTTGTCTTCGGCCCAACCTGCCGTCGCGGCGCAGCTTAGGAAAAGTGCTGTGGTGAATGTCTTCATTGTATCCTCCCGTTGAACCAAAGGCCGTAACCAAGTCAGGCTGGGCGGAAGGATACCGTGTTTTTCAGTAAACGGGATAATTACCTTTCCCGCGCAGATCAGTCATCCGAGGACATTGCTTTCCAGATCAAGGCACCGATTGCGCCGCCAATCAGGGGGGCCACCCAGAACAGCCAGAGCTGAGCCAATGCAGGGCCGTCGGCAAACAGGGCAACGCCGGTTGAGCGCGCCGGGTTGACGGAGGTATTTGTCACCGGGATTGAGATCAGGTGGATCAGGGTCAGTGCCAGACCGATGGCAATCGGAGCGAACCCGGCAGGTGCCTTTTCCGACGTCGCGCCCAGAATGATCAGAACGAAGAAAGCGGTCATCACGATTTCGATGATCAAAGCCGACATCAACGAATATCCCTGTGGTGAGGCCTCACCATACCCGTTTGACGCGAACCCACCGACACCAGCGAAATCGGGTGCCCCGCTGACGATCAGGTACAGAACCACTGCGGCGGCAATTGCGCCAATGACCTGTGCAACCCAATAAGGCAGAAGGTCTTTGGCCGGAAACCGTCCTCCAATCATCAGGCCCAAACTGACGGCCGGGTTGAAATGCCCGCCCGAGATTGGGCCGACCGTGTAAGCCATCGTCAAAACGGTAAGGCCAAAGGCAAAGGAAACACCAAGCCAGCCGATGCCGACATCTGCCACACCAGCCGCCAGAACGGCACTGCCGCAGCCTCCCAGAACCAACCAGAACGTGCCGAAGAACTCGGCAAGTAGTTTCGATGACATAGAAAATCCTCCGCCCAATAATGAGGTTAACCGTAATTCAAGAATTAGCTTATGTTAAATTGTTGCGAACGGGGAATTTTTTTCGACGCTTCCTCAATCGGGTCAGAACGGACCGCTGTGCCATTGAGCGGGATCAAGATGAAAAAGCTTTGACAGCTGTTCATAGATTGCCGGGTCAGAGGATTTCAGTGCATGTGGACGTTCAAAGAACACTTCGACCGAAACGGCAAAGAACTCTTCGTGACCTTCCGCGCCGTAGGGATCGATCACTGTAGGTTTTCCGTTTTCCACGGCATGAATATGTGTCTTGTAACCGTTCAGAAAGGCGGTTTCCCATTCGCCAAAGCTTTGGCCATTGCTGAGCACGGGAACACCATTGGTTGCGCCCGAGAGGTCATCAAGCTGGTGCGCGAACTCGTGAAAGACGACGTTCCGGCCATCGTGATCATTCAGGGCACCGCGCTGGCTGTGGGCCCAGGACAGGATCACGGGGCCACGGTTCCAGCTTTCCCCGCTGCGGATGATTTCCTGTTCAGTGACGACATAGCCACTGTGTCGGCGCTGTTTTGACTTGAAGGCACCGGGGTAAACCAGAATGGTCGTCAGGTTGTCATACCACTGGTCCGTATTCACCACGAGCAGACAGGCTTGCGCGGCAATCGACACCTGCATGTCTTCGGTGACGTCCAGCCCGTCGCAGCCGACGAAATCGACCTGATCAAGAAACAGGTTGATCTTTCCTTCCAGCGCCCCGCGCAGGTCTTTGGGCAGTTTCCGGATAATTGGCACCTGAGCGTTCACAATATCGCGCTGGTGCTGGGACAGCGACGTGGCCAGCAAGGTCAGGCGGGATTGTCTTTTCGACCAGAAGTGAAAGGCCGCAGCGCCAGCGATCAGCGCGACAACCGTCAGAAAAAGCAACATGGATCGACTGTAGCGTGATCAGATAGGGACGAAAACGGGAAACCCGGATCAACCGGGCACGCAAAAGAAAAGACGCCACGGGTTTCCCCACGGCGTCCTGACATAAAATGAAGTCTGCTTACTGCTTGACTTCTGCCGCCGGGTTCGATCCGGCTTTGGCGCTGCGGCCGGGGTTCAGGGGGTCGTCCTGACGCTGAACCGAGCCTTCGAAATGCGCGCCGCTTTCAATGGCGATGGTCTTGTGGATGATGTCACCTTCTACGCGGGCGGTCGAGGTCAGGCGAACCTTGAGACCACGCACGCGGCCAACGATGCGACCGTTGATCACAACGTCATCTGCGGTGACTTCGCCCTTGATCGTTGCCGATTCACCAATGGTCAGAAGATGGGCGCGGATGTCGCCTTCGACAGTGCCTTCCACCTGAATGTCACCGCTGGTCTTGATGTTGCCAGTAATGTGCAGATCCGAGGACAGAACCGAGGCCGGCGGCTTGGGTTTGGGTGCCATTGCAGGTTTCGCGTCAGCCGGAGCAGGAGCCGCTGGGGTCGCCGGAGCGGCTGGTTTGGCCGCCTCGGGTGCTTTGGGTGCGGGCTCGTTGATTTTGCTTTTAGAAAACATTTTTCGCAGCCTTGATGTAAGTCATTGGGTTTACGGGATTTCCGTTCACGCGCACCTCGTAGTGCAGATGCGTGCCGGTGGACCGTCCGGTGTTACCCATATCAGCAATATGATCCCCGCGCGAGACCCTTTGGCCGACCTTTACGTTGATCTTGGTGTTATGAGCATAAAGTGTCTCAATTCCGAACGCGTGCTTGATTTTCACAAGGCGTCCGAAGCCTGATTGCCAACCGGCATGCGTGACCACGCCATCAGCGGTCGCAAAGATATCGGTGCCAGTCGCTGCGGCAAAATCCGTGCCGTTGTGCATCCGGCTACCGCCGGTTTTTGGGTCGCGGCGGCGACCATATCCGCTGGTAAAGCGAAACGCGCTTTTGACCGGGCTGGCGAAGGGGGCCTTTTCCGCCGCAATCCGGTACAGGTTCAGCTGATCCATCTGGCGCAGCAACGTGTTTGCGCGGACTTCTTCGGGCGAAAGCTCGTCTTCTTCGCCGCGTGTGCTAAGGGATAAAGGGGTCAGCGGACCGCCCATACCGCTATATCCGCGCCGGACCTCTTCGATGATGCGATCTGTCGGCATTCCGGCCTGACGGAACATCTTGTCCAGAGGCTCGACCGAGATGACCATCGCCTCTTCCAACTGGCGGAAAATCTCGTCGCTGCGTTCCTGCATCAAACGGATTTCCAGTTCCAGATCGTCCCGCTGTTCCAGCGCGTCCTGCGCGTTGGTGGCGATCAGGTCGCGTTCTTTGGCGGTTCGCGCCAAGGCGTCCGTCATAAAGGCCATTTGCACCGGGGCGCTGGAAACCGCAGCATACATGTCGGAGCCGCTGGTGTCCTGTTTCAATTGGGCCAGCTCTGAGCGCGCCTCCTCGCGCTGCTTCATCGTGGCGCGCAATGTCGTCTGGATGACTTCAATACCTGTCTCAAGCTCGCGGCGACGGTTTTCCGAGGCCAGCAGTTCCGACTGCATCGCGGAAATCTGGTCCAGGGCGGCATTGAATCGGTCCTGAGCTGCCAGTGCCTCATGCGCGCGGGAATCGCGTTCTGCCGACAGGGTGTTCAGGCGTTCCTGATAGATGGCCTGATCGCGCTTTGCCTGTTCCCGGAAATTCCCGGCCCCGATGCTGTCCATCAACAATATGGCTGTCGCAACCGCTGTCCATCCGACCATGACGGCAACGCCGGCCACTGCGACGACCTGAGTTTCCGAACTGAGCCGGATAAATTTTGTGTCTGTGTCGGATTTCAGAAAGACCCGGCGTTCCGGGAAATGCCTCTCAAGCAGTGAGTGCAGTTTTATTGCCAGACGTGTTCGCACGCGCCCTACCTTTCATCCCCAAGATCGGAACCGGTCGTGAGTGCCTGCCGTCCCTTGCGCCGATTGCATAAAGCGGCAGGGGCGTTCGGGCAAGTTTGTTGACCAATCAGGTGCAAATGGCGCTGAAATCCCGCAAAGATCGGCGAGATTTTGCCGAAAATAACGCAGAAGTGTCAGTTCGAGAGGTCTCCGGGCGCGGGCAGGTCTTCGGTCAGGGGCCAGTAGAAATCGGGGGGCAACCCGGCTTCGGCCCGTTTTTCTTCGTTGAAGGGGGGCTTGAGAACACCGTGGAAGTACCGCCGGACCAGCGCGTGAAACACATCCTTGGGGTCGGCGTTTTCGCGGCCACACAGGAAGTGGAACCATTTTGAGCCGTAGGCGACGTGGCCGACTTCTTCGGCATATATCACTTCGAGCGCGGCGATGGCCTGCGCGGCCTTGGCCTTGCGGAATATCTCGATCATGCCGGGAGTGACATCCAGCCCACGCGCCTCAAGCACCATAGGCACAACGGCCAGCCGCCCCATCAGATCTTCGGCTGTATCTTCGGCGGCGCGCCACATGCCAGCATGGGCGGGCAGGGCGCCATAGTGGCTGCCCATCTGTTCCAGACAATCGCAGACCATCTCGAAATGGCGCGATTCTTCTTCGGCGCATTTTACCCAGTCATCATAGAACCCGATGGGCATGGGTACATGGCCAAAGCGCGCGATGATGTCCCAGTGCAGATCGACGGCGTTCAGTTCGATATGGGCAACCGCGTGCAGCAGGGCAATGCGCCCGGCCTCGGTACCCGGTTTCCGTTTGGGTACCTCACGCGGGGACAACAGCTCGGGCTTGTCCGGGCGCGCGGGGGACAGGGGCGGTGATGCGGTGCCGATCTCGATCGGCTCACCCTCGGCCTTGCGGGAGGCAAACCACGCGGCGGCATGGGCTTTGGACAGGGCGGTTTTGGCCCGCCCGTCCGCTGTTGTCAGAACCTCTGTCGCCATCTGTGTCAGTGTTTTGGGCACCGGGTCACTCCGCCTTAGGCATGTCAGCGCGGGTGATAGACCGGATGGCGCGGCAGGTCGAGGGGGGCTTAGAGCGCCTTCACCGCTTCCAGCACCTCATCCACGTGGCCGGGCACCTTGACCTTGCGCCAGACCTTGGCAATGCGTCCCTCGCTATCAATGATAAAGGTCGATCGCTCGATCCCCATCGATTTCCGGCCATACATGTTCTTTTCAACCCATACGCCATAGTCTTCGCAGACGGTCGAACCTTCGTCCGACAAGAGCGGAGTGGTCAGCCCGTGTTTGGCGACAAACTTGTCATGCTTGGCGACGCTGTCCCGCGAAATGCCGAAAACGTGAGCCCCTGCATCGGTAAACGCCTGAAGCTGCTCTGAGAAACCGATGGATTCCTTGGTGCAGCCCGGCGTATCATCACGGGGATAGAAGAACAAAACCACGGTGCCACCGCGCAACGCCGAAAGCGTCACCTCGCCACCGCCGTCGCGCGGCAAAGTGAAGTCGGGGGCGATGTCTGAAACGTCGGGCATTGGAAACTCCGCTAAAGGTTTTTAAAGGCTGCCCGTCATCATAGGGCAACGCGTGCGGGTTGGAAGGCGTGGATAGCAAATTGAAGCAGCACGAAGACGACGAAGCAAAGCCGGGCAAGCCTGTGCGCCGTCGGTCGCGCCGCCGCACCGCTGGTCTGTGGGCCATGCGTGGGGCCATCGTGCTGGTGCTTCTGGCGATGTTCACCGGCTTCATGGTCGTGGGGCAGAGGATGCACGCGCCGGTCTGGCTGCGCGACAGGGTCGAAGCCCGGCTGGAACGGGCGCTGGGCGGGCTGCAAATCCGGTTTGGAGACGTCAGTTTCATCATCCACGAAGGCTGGCGCCCCCGTCTGCGGCTGACCGATGTTGCCATCAGTGACGCCGCAGGCCAGCAGATTGCGCAGGTATCCGATATGCGCGCCAGCCTGGCCATGCGCCCCTTGCTGCGTGGTCAGGTCCGGCCCAAGCGCATCATTCTGAGTGGCGCGCAGATCGCCATGACCCGCGATCAGGACGGGGCTCTGACCCTGACCGTGGGATCGGGCAGCGCGCCGGTGCAGGAAGCGCCGGACCTTGCACAGCTGATCGAGGGATCGGACGAGGTGTTTCAGTCTCCGCTCCTGTCGGCGCTGACCTCGGTCGAACTAGATGCGATTACGCTGGATTACCGCGACCTGCGGCAGGGGCGGTCGTGGGTTCTGGACGGTGGGCATATTCAGGCGAACCGCAGTGACAACGAAGTGCGGCTTGCGACCGGGTTTTCGGTTCTGGCCGGGCGTGACTATGTCAGCAGTATCGAAGCCAACTATACCAGCGTACTGGGCACGCCTGCCGCCAGCTTTGGCATCTCGGTCACCGATCTTCCGGCCGAGGATATCGCAGGCCAAAGCCCGGCCCTTGCCTGGTTGCAGGTTCTGCGCGCACCGATTTCAGGGGCTTTGCGGGGCAGTGTCGATGAGAACGGGGCCACAGGAACCGTGTTCGCAACCCTCAATCTGGGGGCCGGGGCGGTGCAGCCCAACCCGGAAACGCGCCCGGTTCCTTTCGAATCTGCCCGCACGTATTTCACCTATGACCCGAAAGCCCAGATGCTGGACTTCAATGAGGTATCGGTGGTGTCGGCCTGGGGCACAGTTCAGGCCGATGGAAAGGCGTTTCTGCAAGGGGCTGAAGACGGTGTGCTGGACAGTCTGGAGACGCAGTTGCGCTTGTCCGGGATCAATGTGAACCCGGCAAATCTGTTCCCGGAGCCGATTCAGCTGTCGCGTGCCAGCGTGGATTTCAAGATGGCGTTCAACCCGTTCCAGTTGCGCCTTGGCCAGATGACCATCGAGGATCCGGGTCATACCGTGCGCGCCTTCGGGGTTTTGCACGGTCGTCCCGATGGCTGGGCTGTGGCGCTGGATGCCCATCTGGATCAGATGAGCTCGGACAATGTTCTGAGTTACTGGCCCGAGCGTCTGGCGCCGAAGCCACGGGAATGGGTGACGGAAAACCTCTATCAGGGGGTTTTGTCGGACATGGATTTCGCCCTGCGTCTGGAGCCCGGTTCCAAACCGGACCTGTATCTTGATTTCGGGTTCGAGCAAGCCAAGGTTCGCTTTGCAAAGACCCTGCCGCCAATCGAAGATGCACAAGGTCAGGCCAGTCTGATCGACAGCCGGTTTACGGTCACCGCGCAGCAGGGGGTGGTGGTCGCCGATGACGGGGGGAGTGTGGATGCCGCGGGGACGTCCTTCATCATACCTGACACGGATATCAAGAAATCCGCACCCGGCATCGCGCGTATTCAGGCAAAGGGCAGCGTGACCTCTGCGTTGTCGCTGCTGGACCGACCACCGCTGGAATTGCTGAGCAAGGCCGGGTTGCCCGTTGACGTTGCCACAGGCACGGTTGCGTTGACCGGAACGCTGTCTCTGCCGTTGATAAAAGAGCTGAAGTTTCAGGATACCGAATTTCACTTCAACGGAACGCTGGCCAATCTGTCCAGTGACCGTCTGGTACCGGGATTTTCTGTAAGTGCCCCGATGCTGAATATTTCCGGCAATCAGTCGGGTGTTCAGATTCAGGGACTGGGGCAGTTCGGCGATGTGCCGCTAGAAGCACTTTGGCAGCAGCCTATTGACGGCGAAACCGAACAGCGCAGCACCTTGACCGGCCAGATCGAACTGTCCCCACGTCTGATGGATGAGATCAGGGCCGGCCTGCCGCCGGGGATGCTGACGGGCAAAGGGGTTGCCGAAATTACACTGGGCCTGGGCGCTGGGACACCCCCGAAACTGTCTGTTGTTTCGGACCTTCAGGGCGTGGCGCTTGCCATCCCTGAACTCGGCTGGCGCAAGGCGGCGAACACCACAGGATCGCTGACTGCCGACGCGACGTTGGGGGCGCAGTTGAAGGTGGACGACCTGCGGATCAACGCAGCGGGACTGCGCACAACCGCATCCATTTCCTTTCACGAAAACGGTGAATATGACCGTGTCCAGTTCAGCTCGTTCGATCTGGGGGACTGGCTGGCGGTTCCGGCGGAACTGATCGGGCGGGGGGCTGCTGTCCCGGATATCCGCGTCTTAGGCGGTGTGCTGAACATGGGGCGTGCAAACTTCGGGGAAAGCGGCGGATCGGGCGGAGGCGGAGGTGCCGGACCAAAACTGGACGTGACATTGGACCGTCTTCAGGTCACCGAAACAGTTGCGCTGACAGGTTTCCGGGGTGCGTTCCAGACGACCGGTGGCGTAAATGGCACTTTCACAGCGCGGGTGAACGGCGGAGCGGCTGTTGCCGGTCAAGTGACCCCGCGGGGAAATCGAAGCGCCGTTGACCTGACGTCGAAAGACGCGGGGGCCGTTTTGCGATCAGCCGGGGTTCTGACGCAGGCGCGCGGCGGTGATCTGGACCTCAAGCTTGAACCGGTGGCTGCGCCCGGCAGTTACGACGTGATCCTGAAGATCGTTAATACCCGGATCACCGACGCCCCGGCCATGGCCGCGATTCTGAACGCGATCAGCCTTGTTGGTCTGCTGGACGAGATGGCCGGGCAGGGGATCTTCTTTTCGGCTATTGACAGCCGCATGAGGATATCGCCCACCGACATCAAAGTGCTGAGTGGCAGCGCTGTTGGCCCGTCGATGGGGCTTTCGTTTGATGGCACAATCGACACCGTGAACAGCCTGCTGAACCTGCGGGGGGCGATTTCACCGATTTACCTTCTCAATGCCGTTGGCAGCGTGTTTACCCGCAAGGGTGAAGGCGTCATTGGGTTCAATTACACGCTGACCGGGCCGATATCTTCGCCCAAAGTCGCGGTGAACCCTCTGTCCGGTCTGGCGCCCCTGTTTCTGCGTGATCTCTTGCGTCAGCCTGCGCCAACGGTCTCGGATGGCCCCAATGCTGCGCCGGTGGAACCTGACGAGCCGAAACCGACTTTTGGCTCTCCTCCCAGTGATCGCTGAGGAGATATGGCAGAATCTTTTTTGGGGTTGTAAGGCGCGGTCATGAAGCTCAGCGATTTTGATTTCGACCTGCCCGACGACCTGATTGCCACGCGGCCTGCCTGCCCGCGATCCTCTGCGCGCCTGCTTGTGGCGCAGGGGGGTGGTACAGTGGACAGCCACGTGTTCGATCTGCCCGATTTCCTGCGTCCGGGTGACCGGCTGGTGTTGAACGACACGCGCGTTATCCCGGCGCGCCTGAACGGGCGGCGCCACAGGGACAGCGCGCAAGGCCCGGTTTCCGCCGGGGTCGAGGCCACTCTGCTGGATCCGCAGGCCGATGGCACCTGGTCTGCGCTCATCAAGCCGCTGAAGAAAGTGAAGCCGGGGGAAGAGATTGTATTTTCCGCCGATCTGAGCGCGACGCTGGATCGGGTGAAAGACGGGCAGGCCTTTTTGCGCTTCAATCTCAGCGGTCAGGATTTCGACAAGGCGCTGGATCAGGCTGGTGCGATGCCGTTGCCGCCCTATATCGCCGCCAAACGTCCGGCGGATGAGCAGGACAAGACGGATTATCAGACCATCTGGGCCCGCAGGTCCGGTGCGGTGGCAGCGCCGACCGCCTCGTTGCATTTTGACGATGCCCTGATGCAGGCTTTGTCGGACCGGGGCGTCGCCGTCACACATGTGACCCTGCATGTTGGCGCGGGAACCTTCCTGCCGGTTAAGGTCGAGGATGTGACAACCCACAAGATGCACGCCGAATGGGGGCAGGTCAGCGCCGAGGCTGTTGCCGAGATACAGGCCACAAAAGCTGCGGGCGGGCGTGTCATCCCGGTGGGCACCACCGCCCTGCGCCTGATCGAAAGTGCTGCGCGTTCGGGCACGATCGAACCGTGGGAAGGTGAAACCGATATCTTCATCTATCCCGGTTTCCGGTTTCATGTGACCGATGCGCTGATGACAAACTTTCATCTGCCAAAATCCACGCTGCTGATGCTGGTTTCAGCGTTGATGGGTCAGGACCGGATGCGCGAGGTTTACGCCCATGCCATCGCGCAGAAATACCGGTTCTTTTCTTATGGCGATGCGTCGCTTTTGATCCCCGGATAGGCGCGCATACGGCATCACCGACAGGGAATGTCGTAGACAAGCGCGATGGAAGCTGTCTTTGATCGCAGAACAAAACTCAAACAAGGTTGGCACCTATCGGAGGCCCAAATGATTCAGGTTCTGTCCAGCGCATGGGCATTGTTGCTCGGCATGGGGTTGCTGATGGTCGGAAACGGCCTTCAGGGCACGATCCTGGGTGTTCGCGGACAGCTTGAGGGATTTTCGACCCTTGAGATGTCTTTTGTAATGTCAGCTTATTTCGTTGGTTTTCTGGGCGGTTCACGGCTTGCGCCCGAGATGATCCGGCGTGTTGGCCATGTGCGGGTCTTTGCGGCACTGGCGTCTTTCATTTCGGCCGTGATGATCATGTATCCGATGCTGGCAGACCCGATTGCCTGGGTTCTGGGGCGCGTGGTGATCGGGTTCTGTTTCTCGGGTGTTTACGTCACTGCGGAAAGCTGGCTTAACAACGCAGCCAATAATGAAAACCGCGGGCAGGCCCTGTCGCTTTACATGATCGTTCAGATGTTGGGTATCATCGGCGCGCAGGGCCTTTTCCTGTTGGGCGACCCGGCCGGGTACGAAACATTCGTGATCGCCTCGATCCTTGTTTCGGTTTCTTTCGCACCGATTTTGCTGTCGATCTCACCAACTCCGGCGTTCGATACCACCAAGCCGATGACGTTGCGGGAGTTGATGAAAAGCTCTCCGCTGGGGTGTGTCGGCATGTTCCTGCTGGGGGGCGTGTTTTCGGCGCAGTTCGGGATGTCGGCGGTTTATGGGGCTCAGGCCGGATTGTCCTTGGTTGAAATCTCGGCATTTGTGGCGGCGTTCTATGTTGGGGCAATTGTCCTGCAATACCCGCTGGGCTGGTTTTCCGACCGGATGGACAGGCGTTTTCTGATCCTGTTGGTTGCGGCAACCGGGGCTGTTGGCGCCGTCAGTGGTATGCTTTATGGCTTTTCTTTCGAAATCCTTCTGGCGTCTGCTTTTGTGATCGGCGGAATGACCAACCCTTTGTATTCATTGCTGATTGCGCACACCAACGATTTTCTGGAATACGAAGACATGGCCGCGGCATCAGGCGGCCTGATCTTTATCAACGGCCTTGGGGCAATTACCGGACCTGTTATCACAGGTTGGCTGATGGGTGACGCGGTGTTTGGCCCTCCGGGCTTTTTCCTGATCATCGCCGTGTTGCTTGTCGCGTTGGCCGCCTATTCGGTCTACCGGATGACCCAGCGTGCAGCCATTCCTGTTGATGAAACCAGCACCATGTCGACGCTTTATCCAACCGCATCGCCCGTTGCATTCGAGGTTGCACAGGAAGTTGCGATAGAGGCGGCAGAAGCCGAGTTCGAAGAGGGTTCGCGCGAAACCGCTTGAGACACGGAATTATGTCGTTTGTGTTGCAATATGTTACTGTAACAGTTCTGTAAAAGGGACTTAAATGACGTTACGTCTGGGGCGCGGGCAATTGACGGAGTTTAAGGCAATGGTAACGCCTGAAGAAGTATTGAGTTTTTGGTTAGATGAAGTTGGCCCTAAGGGTTGGTATCTTGAGGATGAGGCGCTGGATGCAGACATTCGGGCGCGGTTTCAGCCAACTTGGGAAGCGGCGGCAGCGGGCCGGTTTTCGCTCTGGTTGACTTACCCCAGCGGGGCGCTTGCTTATATCATCCTGACAGATCAGTTCCCACGTAACATGTTCCGAGGGGAGGCGCGTGCCTTCTCGACTGATCGTGCGGCATTGGCGGCAGCAAAATGCGCAGTCGACAAAGGCTGGGACAAGAAGATCGACGAACCGGCCAGACAGTTCTTTTACCTGCCCATGATGCACTCGGAAAACCTGTGTGATCAGGAACGCTGTGTGCGTCTGATCTGCCAAAACATGAGCAGCGACGCAAGCAACCTGCTGCACGCCAGAGCGCATCGCGAGGTGATCCGCAAGTTTGGTCGTTTCCCGTATCGGAACGCAGCGTTGTCCCGCAGCTCGACCCCGCACGAAACTGCTTATGTCGATATGGGCGGGTACGGGACAACCGTGCGCGAACTACAGGCAACGGGCTAAGCGCTAAACTGCAACCGCGCTTTGGCCGCGGCTGCGCTTTATGACTTAGGCGTGCATCCCCTTAATGCCAGAACGCGTTCCGCTGCGATATCGGCACCGGTTTGGATCGCCTGCGCAATCAGCACTTCTGGCGTGTCAGCAAGTTCCGAAATCCGCTCCTGAACCGTTTGCAGCTTCTGTTCTGCTGCATTCAGGCGGCCCAGCGTTGCCTGGAGGTTTTGCGCGGCTTGGCTGCTTGCCAACGTGTCTTGTTGTGAAAGTGCCGCCAAATCAGTCCGCAACGCCGCAAGCTCGTCCCGAATGCCCTTCGCCTCATCCCGGAGGGGGGCCACGGCCTGAACCGTATGCGAGACTTCAGCAGTGATGCTTTCGGCTTTCGACGCCAGTTTCCAGCCCAGAAACAGGCACAGCGCAACAAGTATCAATGTGGCGTTGAGCAGGGCAAGCAGCAGATCTTTCAGAGTTTTGGCCATGGTCAGCCCCTTGAATGGGTTGAGAGAAGAATAGGTCCGACCGGTGTCGGCGTTTCTTTTCTAGCCATTGCATGGCCCGGGGTATAGGCTGAAATCCGCAAGTTCAGGCATCGCTTACCCTGCGTCCTATTTGTCGCGGGATGGGTATATTGATGCGTTCCGAATAATAGTTTAATGGTAAACTAAAATTTTCAACTCCTGCGCCGAGAGGAACACATGGCTGCACAATCCTATGATCTGATCGTAATCGGGGCTGGCCCCGGCGGCTATGTCGCTGCAATCCGCGCAGCCCAGCTGGGCTTGAAAACCGCGGTTGTCGAGCGCGAGCATTTGGGGGGGATCTGCCTGAACTGGGGCTGTATTCCCACCAAGGCGCTGTTGCGGTCGTCCGAAGTGTTCCATCTGATGGAGCGCGCCAAGGATTTCGGTCTGAAAGCCGAAAAGATCGGATATGACCTGGACGCGGTGGTCAAACGATCCCGTGGCGTAGCTGCGCAGCTGTCAGGTGGCATCGGCCATCTGCTGAAGAAGAACAAGGTTGCCGTTGTGATGGGTCAGGCCACGATCCCCGCAAAGGGCAGGGTCAGCGTCAAGACCGACAAAGGCACCGAGGAACTGACGGCCAAGAACATCATTCTCGCAACCGGGGCACGGGCACGGGAACTGCCGGGCCTTGAAGCTGATGGCGATCTGGTCTGGACCTACAAGCACGCGCTGCAACCGCCGCGGATGCCGAAAAAACTGCTCGTCATCGGGTCTGGTGCGATCGGCATCGAATTCGCCAGCTTCTACAATACGCTGGGCGCAGACACCACGGTTGTCGAGGTGATGGACCGGGTGTTGCCGGTAGAAGATGCCGAGATCAGCGCATTGGCCAAAAAGGCGTTCACCAAACAGGGCATGACCATCATGGAAAAGGCCATGGTCAAGCAGTTGGATCGTGGCAAGGGGAAAGTGACCGCGCATATCGAGGTTAAAGGCAAGTTTGAAAAACACGAGTTCGACACAGTGATCTCGGCCGTCGGGATCGTTGGCAATGTCGAAAACCTCGGTCTGGAAGCTCTGGGCGTCAAGATCGACCGGACACATGTAGTCACGGACGAGTATTGCCGCACCGGGGTTGAGGGCCTTTATGCGATCGGTGACATCGCGGGCGCGCCCTGGCTTGCGCACAAAGCAAGCCACGAGGGTGTTATGGTCGCGGACCTCATCGCTGGTCAACATGCGCATCCGGTCAAACCCGAAAGCATCGCAGGGTGCACCTATTGCCAGCCTCAGGTTGCCTCGGTTGGATATACCGAAGCAAAAGCCAAAGAACTGGGTTACGACATCAAAGTCGGCCGCTTCCCCTTTATCGGCAATGGCAAGGCCATCGCTTTGGGTGAACCGGACGGGCTGATCAAAACCGTATTCGATGCAAAAACAGGCGAGTTGCTGGGCGCCCACATGATCGGTGCCGAAGTCACCGAACTGATTCAGGGATACGTGGTTGGTCGCCAGTTGGAGACAACGGAAGAAGACCTGATGAACACCGTCTTCCCGCACCCGACACTATCAGAGATGATGCACGAAAGCGTGCTGGATGCCTATGGTCGCGTGATCCATATGTAAGATCGGCGTATTTGCCCCGGCCGGGTGGGGGGCTCTGCCCCCGCCCCGCGCGTGCCGCGCGCCTCCCCCGGGATATTTTGGGCCAGATGAAGCAGGGATCCTTTATTCATCTGGCTGCAAATATCCCGGAGCGCGAGGCAGAGCCTCGCAAAAAACCTATGTGTTCAAAGCATCCAGAATGCGCGCCCATGACCGGATGCCCTTGTGGAAGCTTTTCACGTCATATTTCTCGTTCGGTGAGTGAATGGCATCATCTTCGTTTGCATATCCAACCAGCATCGAGTCGAGCCCCAGAACGGTGTTGAAATAGCCGACAACAGGGATTGATCCCCCCATGCCGGTGAACACTGCCTCGCGGTCCCATTCATCCGACAGCGCACCGCGCGCGGCTTCGAATTCGGAGCGGGTGATATTCATGACCGAAGCGGGAGAGCCTTCCATGTCGTTGTCCCAGACCACTTTGGCGTCAGGGGAGAGCCGATCCTCGACATGTTTGCGGATTTTGACGCGCAGCGCGTCCGGGTCCATGTCACCAACAAGGCGGCAGGTAATTTTGCAATGGGCCTTGGACGGAATAACGGTTTTGGAGCCCGCACCGTTATAACCGCCCCACAGACCGTTCACTTCGAGCGTTGGTCGTGCCCATTGTTGCTCCAAGGTGGAGTACCCCTTTTCGCCATGTGGTTGGGTGTAGCCGACCGAATTCAGATAATCCGCTTCGTCGAAGCCGCAATTCTGCCATTGGCGCAACTGGTCTTCGGGTACGTCATGCACACCTTCGTAGAACCCGTCGACCGCGACCCGCCCGGTTTCGTCGTCATAAAAAGAGGTCACGATTTTCGACAGTTCGCGCAGCGGGTTCAGGCCCGGGCCGCCATAGTGGCCGGAATGCAGGTCGATGCGCGGTCCCACGATGGTAAATTCGTCCTTCAGCATGCCCCTCAACTGCGCCGCAATCGACGGAACGCCGCGTGATACCATGGATGTATCGCAGACCAGCGCCAGATCCGCTTTGAGTTCGGCGGCATTTTCCTTGAGGAAAGGAACCAGTGAGGGCGAGCCCGATTCTTCTTCGCCCTCGAAAAAGAAAGTTATGCGGCACGGCAAGGATCCGTGCACGGCTTTCCAGGCGCGGCAGGCTTCGACAAAAGTCATCAACTGACCCTTGTCGTCTGATGCTCCGCGTCCGCGGATGACCGGACCGGTTTCGGTGTCCTCAATGGCGGGATCGAACGGATCCCGGTTCCACAGGTTCAGCGGATCGACCGGCTGCACATCGTAGTGGCCGTAAAACAGGAAATGCGGCGCAGTCGCGTCCTCACCCACGTGACCGACAACCATTGGGTGGCCCGGTGTTTCCCGTTTCTCGGCCGCAATTCCGATACTGTTCAGATCGGCAACCAGCCAGTCCGCGGCGCGGCTGACCTCGGCCTTGTATGCGGGGTCGGTCGAGATCGACGGGATGCGCAGCAGTTCCATCAGGCGGTCGATCGAGGTTTGCAAATCTTCGTCAATCCGGTTCAGCACGGCGTCTAGCGACATGGGGGGCTCCTGCCTGTTTTTTTGTTCCTGCGAACCCTAGCAGCGTTGTCGGTGCCGTCCAGAGTTGTTGACACGAATTGCGGCCCGGCAGTGTAAGCTTTGATTAGGGGGGAGAGACCTGCGTCGTTTCCACGCGTCCGATAGCCGTAACTTTACTTGTCGGATGGGGTGCAAACTTATATTTGATGCAAATCAAAGTTGGGTTCACCTTTTCGGCGGTAACCAGCTGAATAAGGGAACACAAAGCCACCGAAACAGGTTAAGCTGTGGGAGGTGGCGAAAATATCGCCCAGTGAAAAACCGGATACGGGCGTTCAAGGAGGGTCCTTTGGACTATACTGCTCAGCTCGATTCAGCGATTGCCAGGCTGCATGATGAAGGTCGTTACCGGACCTTTATCGATATCGAACGTCGCAATGGACATTTCCCCCATGCGGTGCGCACGCGTCCGGACGGGTCACAGCAGAATATCACCGTATGGTGCGGCAACGATTATCTGGGCATGGGGCAAAACCCGTTCGTTCTGAATGCAATGCACGAAGCTGTTGATGCAGCCGGTGCAGGTTCGGGCGGTACACGCAATATCTCGGGCACCACAGTTTATCACAAAAGGCTTGAGGCTGAACTGGCCGATCTGCACGGCAAGGAAGCCGCGCTGCTTTTTACCAGCGCCTATATCGCCAATGACGCAACGCTCAGCACGCTGCCCAAACTGTTCCCGGGCCTGATCATCTATTCTGACGCGCTGAACCATGCCTCGATGATCGAAGGCGTACGCCGGAATGGCGGGGCTAAGCGCATCTTCCGGCACAATGACGTGGCGCATCTGCGCGAACTGCTTGAGGCGGATGACCCCGCCGCGCCCAAACTGGTCGTATTCGAGTCGGTTTATTCAATGGATGGCGATTTTGGTCCAATCGAAGAAATCTGTGATCTGGCAGATGAATTCGGCGCACTGACCTATATCGACGAAGTGCATGCGGTGGGCATGTATGGCCCGCGCGGCGGCGGTGTGACCGAGCGCGATAACCTTGCCCACCGGATCGACATCATCAACGGCACGCTGGCAAAAGCCTATGGCGTGATGGGCGGCTATATCGCTGCCAGCGCCAAGATGTGCGACGCCGTGCGGTCATACGCACCGGGCTTTATCTTTACCACGTCCCTGCCACCTGCGGTTGCGGCCGGGGCTGCCGCATCTGTTGCCTACCTGAAAACTGCACCTGAGCTGCGCGAGCAGCATCAGACGCAGGCCAAAATCCTCAAGCTGCGGTTAAAGGGTATGGGACTGCCGCTGATCGACCACGGGAGCCATATCGTGCCCGTGATCGTCGGAAACCCGGTCCATACCAAGAAGCTCAGCGATATGCTGTTGGATGATTACGGCATTTATGTGCAACCGATCAATTTCCCGACCGTTCCGCGCGGAACCGAGCGTCTGCGCTTTACCCCTTCTCCGGTGCATGGACCTGACGAAATGAACCGTCTGGTACAGGCGATGGACGAACTTTGGTCACATTGTGCGCTAAATCGCGCCGAACTTGCCGGTTAACCTCACGCCAAAGTGTGCAACGTATTTGCCGCGTGTTAAGCTTACGCTAACAAAATTGGCAGACGAATCGTTTTGGGGATGATTCGCCGCTAACGCGAAACACGCGACAGGCAGAATGGGGCAGCAGGAATGATTGGGCGCAGATCACAGCGCGAATCTGATGAGGACGTAGATGTCAGACCCAAAGGGTTTGATGACTACGAGGTACGCCTTGGTGACAAGATGCGCGGCGAACGCGCAACCATGGGCAAATCTCTGTTGGATGTTCAGCGCGAGTTGAGGATCAAAGCCAACTACATTGCTGCCATCGAAAACGCGGATCCCGACGCCTTTGACACGCCCGGCTTTATCGCCGGGTATGTGCGTTCTTATGCGCGTTATCTGGGTATGAACCCGGATGAAACATTCTCGACTTTCTGCGCGGAAAGCGGTTTTTCGGTCGCGCATGGCATGTCGGCCGAGGCTTCGGTGGTGCGAAAGCCGACCGGTGCGCTTCCGGCGCGTGGGCCAATGGGACGCGATCCCTTCATCTCGCCCAATACGCCGTACATTCCGGGCAAGGAATCTCTGGTCAGTCAGATTGAACCGCGCGCCATCGGCTCGTCGCTGGTGCTGTTGGCGGTAATTGGCGGCATCGGCTATGGCGGGTGGGCCGTTCTGAACAAGATCCAGCAGGTGCAGGTCAGCCCGGTTGAACAAGCGCCTGTGGTGCTGTCCGACCTTGATCCGCTGGATGCCGTGCGCGGCGGCGTTGTCGATGATGTGGTTGCTGCGGCGAATACCGAGGCACTGGACCGTCTCTATCGTCCGCAGGCCTTGGATGTTCCGGTTCTGGTTGCCCGCGATGCGCCGATTTCGACCCTTGACCCGCGCGATGTCGGAACCTTCCGCCCGCCAAGCCTGCCGCAGTTCGAAGTTGCCGAAGTGCACACGGTTGAACGACCAGCTTTGCCTCAGGTCGTGGAACAGGTTGATACCACGCTGAAAATCGTTGCTGTCGATCCTTCTTGGATGCGGGTAACGGCGGCAGATGGCAGTGTCATTTTCGAAGGGACGCTTGGGACGGTCGAGCAAGGCAGTGTCTTTGAGGTTCCGCTGACAGAAGAACCGCCGCTGTTGCGGGCAGGGGCGTCGGGATCGGTTTATTTCTCGATGAACGGCGAGCACTATGGCCCGGCAGGGGCACCCGGCACGGTTGCTAAAGGGGTGATCCTTTCGAAAGACGCAGTTTCTGGAGTCTATGCCGTTGCCGATCTTGAAGCGGATCAGAACAGCGCGCTCAAGCAGCTGGTGGCTGAACTGCAAACCGAGGCGACAGAAGCGCCCGCCGAGTGATCTTGCCATTGCGGTAACCCCTTTGCCGGACTATCTACTGTCGCAACTCAGGCAGACGCGGATCCGTCCTTATGTCCCTTAATCACGTGCGCCCTTGGCGCGACATTTATCGTCGTAAATCCCGTCAAATCATGGTCGGCAACGTCCCTGTCGGGGGCGATGCCCCGATCGCCGTTCAGACCATGACCAACACCCTGACCACCGATGTGGCGGCAACAGTGGCGCAGGTTCAGGCCGCAGCCGAGGCTGGCGCGGATATCGTGCGCGTTTCAGTCCCCGATGAGGCGTCGGCTAAGGCATTGAAAGAGATCGTGCGCGAAAGCCCGGTGCCCATCGTTGCGGACATCCATTTTCACTATCGCCGTGGTATCGAGGCGGCCGAGGCAGGCGCTGCCTGTCTGCGCATCAATCCCGGCAACATCGGCGATGAACGCCGGGTGAAAGAAGTCATTCAGGCCGCGCGCGACCACAATTGCTCGATCCGGATCGGCGTGAATGCGGGCAGTCTGGAAAAGCACCTGCTTGAGAAATATGGCGAGCCGTGCCCCGAAGCGATGGTCGAAAGCGGGTTGGAACATATCCGCATCCTTCAGGACAATGATTTTCATGAGTTCAAAATCAGTGTGAAGGCCAGCGACGTTTTCCTGTCCGCCGCCGCATATCAGGGCATAGCCGAAGCCACTGATGCGCCCATCCATCTGGGTATCACCGAGGCGGGCGGACTGGTGTCCGGCACCATCAAATCTGCCATCGGGTTGGGCAACCTGCTGTGGATGGGGATCGGCGACACGATCCGCGTCAGCCTGTCTGCCGATCCGGTGGAAGAGGTGAAGGTTGGCTTTGAAATCCTCAAATCCCTTGGTCTGCGCCACCGGGGCGTCAACATCATCTCATGCCCGTCCTGCGCACGGCAGGGGTTTGACGTCATCAAGACCGTCGAGGCGCTGGAACGCCGTCTGGAACACATCAAGACACCGATGAGCCTGTCGATCATCGGCTGCGTGGTCAACGGACCGGGCGAGGCGCTGATGACCGATGTCGGGTTTACCGGTGGCGGGGCAGGATCCGGGATGGTTTATCTGGCAGGCAAGGCCAGCCACAAGATGTCGAACGATCAGATGATCGACCACATCGTGGAACAGGTCGAAAAGAAAGCGACGGAACTGGATGCGGCTGCGGAAGCCGCTGAGTAGTGTGGGGTTGGCTGTGTCGGTAAGGCAGGCATAGCGACCTTACTCATCCCTTGCCCTGATGCCTGAGCTGTTGCAAACTTGTTTCGTGACCGAACGATGCCTGTTTCGCGATTGGTTCCGTCGGTCAACAGACCAGCGCGGACCCATGCTTTGGGAGGAGTGTGTCATGACATCCAAGACCGCAGGCCCTACGCCACCTGAGAACCTGACGCCACACCAGCAGGCCATGCCCAAGGTCAATCGGGTTACTTCGGATGACATAAAGGCGTCGCTGAAAGCTGGGTTTTCCGATTTTCTGGCGCGCCCCTTCATGAGCGGTTTCTTCGGGCTTTTCTATGCGGCTTTCGGAATCCTGATGGTCTGGAGCTTGGTCTGGCTTGGCAAGATCTGGATGATCATTCCAGCGATTGTCGGATTTCCTCTGGTCGCGCCTTTCGCCGCTGCGGGACTTTATGAGATGTCCCGGCGGTTACAGAAGGGAGAGAGTTTTGGCTGGTATGAAATCCTCACTGTCATGGCCGATCAACGCAAGCGCGAAATGGGCTGGATGGCCTTTGTCACACTGTTCATTTTCTGGGTTTGGGTTTACCAGGTCCGGCTTTGGCTTGCGATCATCCTGCAGAACTCATCCTTTTCGGATTTTGATGGATTCTTGAACATCATCTTGTTCACTCCGCAGGGGTGGACATTCCTTGCAATCGGCACCTGTGTCGGAGCGTTTCTGTCGGCTGTCCTGTTTTCGGTAACTGTCGTCGCCATGCCCATGCTTCTGGACCGGGAAACCAATTTCGTTTCAGCCATGTTGACGTCCTTACGCGTCGTCTCGGAAAGCCCTGTGGTCATGCTCGGCTGGGCAGCGATCATCTCGGTCACAATGTTATTGTCGATGGTTCCGGCGTTTATGGGCTTGATCTTCACCTTGCCGATCCTTGGCCATACAACGTGGCATCTCTATCAACGGGCCGTGGAACCGGCAGACGGCTGACGTCAGCGATCAGTTCGTCTTTTTTGTCTGGGGGCAGCTGTGCCGCCCCCAATACCAATCAACCCTGTTCCGCGCGAACGCCATCTGCAATTTGCTGCATCTGATCGGCGGGCAGATAGCCGCGCAGCAACTCGGTTCCCAGCACGAATGAGGGCGTGCCCGATATCTGCATCCGTTGCGCCAGGGCACGGGTGCGGCTGATCTCATCCGTGACGCTGTCGCTGTCCATCGCGGCAATGATCGCGTCACTGTCCAGGCCCAGCCCGTCTGAGATGCGGCGCAGGGTAACTTCGGACGGTTCGCCGTTGAAGGCCATCAGGGCATCGTGAACCTGTTTATAGGCGTCACCACCAGCGACGTGTTTGGTGGCCACGGCAAAGCGCGAGGACAAAACAGATGCGTCGCCCAGAATTGGCAGCTCTTTGATCACAAACCGGATATTGCCGTCGCTGGCCAGCAGGTTTGCCACTTCGGGCACCGCACGGCGGCAATAGCCGCAGCGGTAGTCCATGAATTCGACCAGCGTGATATCGCCATCCGGGTTGCCGCCGACCCAGCTATAGCCATCGTTGAACAGTTCGGCCGCATTGGCGGCGACCAGTTCTTTGTCGGCGGCCGCTTCGGCCACTGCGTTTCGCTGTTCGAGTATATTGATTGCCTCGATAATGACTTCGGGGTTTTCCAGCAGGTATTCGCGTACCTGAGCGCCAAACTCTGCCTTTTCGGCATCATTCATCGCGTTCAGGTCCAGCGCCTGTGCCGAGGTCGCCGCCATGGAAAGCCCCAGAAGGGCAGGTGCAGCATGTCTGAGGATCATTTCCGTTTCCTTTTATCTTTCTTGAGTCGTTCTGAGGCAATCAGCACGTCTTGTGCCCTTTGCCAACCCGGAGAGCCTTCGGGCAACTGTCCTACAGCCCGTTTCGCGTGAATTCCGGCATCCTCCATCCGACCTTGCAGCGCATAGCGCTCTGCCGTCACGGTCGAAGCCATGCCGTTATTTCCGACCTGCGCATAAGCCACACCCAGGTCCTGCATCAGGCGGGCATTGCGAAAATCGCGCGCGCGCGCCTGTTCCAGTGCGTTCAATGCCTGTTTCGTTTCCCCCTGTGCCAGCAGGGCACGCCCGTAGCTCGCAAGGATCAACGCATTGTTCGGGGCCATTTCAACAGCGTTAGCATAAGCTTTAACAGCTTCGCTTACACGTCTGTTTTCCAACAGTATTTGCCCCTTCAGATCGTAATAGAACGGGTCGTCAGGACGCTCGGCGAGCGCTGCGTCAATTGCGGCACGGGCGCGGGACAGATCGCGGTTCTGATGATAGGCCGAAGCCTCTCGCATCAGGCGGATGTCTCGGTAGGATTCTTCGCCAGCGCGCCGCAAGGTCCAACTGGGCGACCGCAGAAAGGCCGAAAGCTTGCCTTTGACCCGCGCAAACCAGTAGTCCGCATTGGGGTTTGGAACGGCTCGGTCGCCAAACTCATCCAGGAACGCCTCGGCGGCACGCAGGCGGTCACGGCTTGTCGGGTGTGATCGCATATAGGGGTCCTGATTGGCGACACTCAGCAGTTCCTGACCGGCGAACTTCCGGTGCAGTTCCACCATCCCGCTGGGCGAGATTTCGGCCCATCGCAGGTAACTTGCCGCACTGCGGTCAGCGGATGCCTCTTCTGCGCGGGTGTGACCCAGAAAACCGCGAATTGCCGCGCCTTGGGTGCCAGCGGCGATCCCGATGGCGGCCTCGCCCCCACCCGCCGCAGCTGCCAGCAGGGCCAAAGCCGTGCCGAGACTGGCGTTGCGCTGCGCGGCTTTCAGGTTCTCAGCCCGCCGTGCCAGATGACCATTCGAGATATGGGCGGCCTCGTGCGCGATGACAGCCTGCAACATCTCGGGGCTTTCGACGGTCAGAATCAGCCCGTAGTTCACATAGATCGCGTTGTAGTCGATGACGAATGCGTTGAACGTGTTGTCGTTGACGACCAGAATCTGAACCCGGTTCGTGTTCAGCCCCGCAGCCCGCAACACCGGAAAGGCCAGTTCACGCAGGCCATGTTCGATATCAGGGTCGCGGATCAGGCTTTGCGCGTGCGATTGCATCGCTACCGCCAGCCAGACGACAACGGCAACCATCAGGGCCGGGATTGACGCCAACCGGGATACGCGCTCAAAAGCCATGACTGCAACATGGGAGATGGGCATGAGAAACTCAACCCGGTCCGGGGTCGATCCCTTCATCGTGATGGATGTGATGGAGGCGGCACGCAAGGCCGAAGAAGCAGGTCGCCATGTTATTCACATGGAAGTCGGCCAGCCCGGAACCGGCGCACCCAAGGGTGCAACCGAAGCTTTGGCCACGGCGATGGAGCAAGGCCCGCTGGGATATACGGTTGCTCTGGGTCTGCCCGCCCTGAGGCAGCGGATCGCCCGGCTTTATGGCGATTGGTACAATGTCGATCTGAACCCCGAGCGGGTGGTGATCACACCTGGCTCGTCCGGCGGATTCCTGCTGACCTTTACCGCATTGTTCGACAGTGGCGACCGTGTCGGTATCGGCGCGCCCGGCTATCCGTCCTATCGCCAGATCCTGAAGGCACTGGGTCTGGTTCCGGTCGACCTGCCGACCGCGCCGGAAAACAGGTTGCAGCCCGTGGCGGCGGATATTCAGGGGATGGATCTGAAGGGGCTGATGGTGGCCTCACCTGCAAATCCGACCGGTACGATGTTGGACCGGGCCGCCATGGGCGCCCTGATCGAGGCGGCGCACGGGCAGGGCGCGTCGTTCATCAGTGACGAGATTTACCACGGGCTGGAATACGAAGCCAAGGCCGTGACGGCGCTGGAACTGACAGATGAATGCTATGTGATCAACTCGTTCTCGAAATACTTTTCGATGACCGGATGGCGCGTAGGCTGGATGGTGGTGCCCGAGGATCAGGTGCGCGTGGTCGAACGGATCGCTCAGAACATGTTCATCTGCGCCCCCCATGCCAGTCAGGTCGCAGCGCTGGCTGCCATGGATTGCGACGACGAATTGCAAGCCAATCTGGACGTGTACCGCCGCAATCGCGCGCTGATGCTGGACGGGCTGCCCAAAGCCGGGTTTTCGAACATCGCGCCGCCCGATGGGGCGTTTTATGTCTATGCCGATGTGTCTGATCTGACCGATGACAGCCGCGCATTTGCTGCCGAGATTCTGGAGCAGGCCGGTGTGGCCGTGACACCTGGGTTGGATTTTGACCCGCAGCGCGGCCATACCACATTGCGATTTTCCTATGCGCGCGCGACGGATGACATTCAGGAAGGGCTTGAGCGTTTGCGCCTTTTTATGACGCAGCGCGGCGCTGTCAGGGAAAAGGCCTGAGCCGTTCACAAGCCGCCCCTTGTGGTATAGGGTGCCCGGCAAACGATCTCGGGAAAACTTGAGGCCATGAGCAGGATCTTCTTTAGCATTGCGCTGTTCTGGGCGTTGGCTGGTGGTGCCATTGCGCAGGATTTTAGCGCGTTGGCGCGTGTCCAGCCTGACCAGAGCCGTATTACGGATGTCGGGCGTACCGGTGTTCGGGTGGACATCGCCCTCAGTCAGGGCGTTCCCTACAGGATTTTCACCTTGCAGGATCCCTACCGTATGGTTCTGGACTTCAACGAAGTGGATTGGGTCGGGCTGACCCGCGAAGATTTCCTGCAATCCGATCGCATCAGCGGCGTGCAGTTCGGCGCATATGTTCCGGGTTGGTCACGTCTGGTGCTGGAACTGGGGGCACCGATGGCAGTGACGAAAGCAGAAATGTCGGTGGCAGAGGATTCGGGGGCTGCATTGTTGTCGCTCGACCTCAAGGGGACGGATTTCGATGCCTTCAACGCCTCGGCAGGTGCGCCGCGAAACCCGGGCTGGGACTTGCCGGAACCGGCGGATGTGCCGCAAGCCGCGGTGCGCAGCGCCGACCGACCCTTGCGTGTCATGCTGGATCCGGGCCACGGAGGCATTGATCCGGGGGCCGAGACTGACGCGATTGATGAAAAAACCCTGATGCTGACTTTCGCACGTGAGCTGCGCGAAATCCTTCTAAGATCAGGCGGGTACGAGGTGGTTTTGACACGGGTCGACGATCAGTTCGTCTCGCTGGAGCGCCGAATTGCGCTGGCGCACCGGGCCGGTGCGGACCTGTTCATTTCGCTGCACGCCGATTCCCTGTCCGAAGGGCGGGCGCATGGTGCGGTGGTTTATACCTTGTCCAACGATGCCTCGGATGTGGCCAGTGCGAAGCTGGCGGAACGGCACGACCGCGGGGATTTGATTTCCGGTATCGATCTGAACGGGGCGGATGGTCAGATCACGGATGTTCTGCTGGACATGGCCCGTCAGGAAACGATGCCACGCACAAGCGCGCTGGCCAAGGCCATTGCAAACGGTCTGGCACAACAAGGTGGGCCGATGAACGGCAAACCCTTGCGTACCGCGTCATTTTCAGTACTCAAGGCGGCGGACATCCCGTCGGTTCTGGTCGAGCTTGGGTTTCTGTCCAGCCCCAGAGACCTGAAGAACCTCAATGATCCTGATTGGCGGGCGAGAATGGCGCTGGGAATTCATCGGGGGCTTGAAGATTGGCGCCAGCAGGATGTGATCCGCAAATCCCTTATTGGCCAGTGACCTTGCGGCGCAAAACGGCTAGAATACGCTCGGTGTTTTGACCCTTGGGCGGCGCATCACTATATAGGCGGCACCGCGAGAAAAAGGCAGTAACGTGATCCGGTTCATTCTTTCGATTTTCGGGGCGATTTTCAGCCTCGTGACATTGGGTATTTTCATGGCCGCGCTGGTGATCGGCGCGGTGTTCTGGATGTAT
This sequence comes from Ruegeria sp. AI2, assembly GCF_056541275.1. Classification (NCBI taxonomy): domain Bacteria; kingdom Pseudomonadati; phylum Pseudomonadota; class Alphaproteobacteria; order Rhodobacterales; family Roseobacteraceae; genus Ruegeria; species Ruegeria sp. AI2. The sequence goes on along the minus strand of NZ_JBQFYB010000001.1, from coordinate 1,234,236 downwards.
GGGCGCGACCTGCCCAGCCACGAGTCGCTGGCACAGTACAAACCACCCACAATCAGCCGGATCTATTCGGGTGAAGGCAAGCTGATTGATGAATTCGCGCAGGAACGCCGCCTGTTCACCCCGTCCGAGGAAATCCCGGATCTGGTGAAGCAGGCGTTTATTTCGGCGGAAGACAAGAATTTCTACAACCATCAGGGCTATGACCCGCGCGGCATCATTGCCGCCGGTGTCGAGGCGGTGCGGACCAAGGGCGAAACCGTTCGCGGTGCATCGACCATCACGCAGCAGGTCATGAAGAACTTTCTGCTGTCCGGTGACCGCCGGGCCGAGCGTAAGATCAAGGAAATCATACTTGCGACCCGGCTTGAGGATACATTGGACAAGGAACAGATCCTCGAACTTTATATGAACGAGATCTTTCTGGGCCAGAACTCGTACGGTGTGACTGCTGCCGCACAGACCTATTTCAATAAAACCCTGCAGGAATTGGCCCCACATGAGGCCGCCATGCTGGCTGCCATGCCCAAAGCGCCGTCAGATTACCACCCCGTTTGGCAAAAAGAGCGCCTTCTGGCCCGCCGCAATTACGTGTTACGCGAGATGCAGCAGAACGGTTACATCGATCAGGCGACTTATGAGGCCGAGGTCGAGTTGCCTCTGCGCTCGGTCCAGAACGGAGATTTTGAAAGCTTCCGTACGGCCCTGCCGCCCCGCGACTATTTCACCGATGAAATCCGTCGCCAGCTGAGCGAAGATTTTGGTGAGGGCGAGTTCTTTACCGGCGGCTTCACCGTGCGTGCATCGGTGGATGAGGAAATGCAGGTTGAGGCCGCACGGGCCCTGCGCGAGGCGCTTGAGAAATACGACCGCTCCCGTGGCAAATGGCGCGGAACAGGTGACGTGATCCCGGAAGAAAAACTGGCGGATGAGGCGCAATGGCGCGAGGCGCTGGCGGCCATGGAAATTCCGCGCGACGTTATTCTGCCAACCCGTTGGTATCCCGCCGTGGTTCTGGGCGTGACCGACCAGCAACTGACCGTTGGTGTCGAAGAAGGTCCTGCCGATGGGACTATCCCGCGCGCGGACATCAAGTGGATGCAGGGTGATTTTGCGGCCAACTTCAAGCGCGGTGACGTCATTTTTGTCGTTGCGGGTGAAGATGGGCAGTGGTCGGCGCGCCAGGTGCCCGAGGTACAAGGCGGCTTTGTCGCGATGGATGTGAACTCAGGTCGTGTTCTGGCGATGCAGGGCGGGTTCTCGTATCAGGATACAGTGTTCAACCGGGCCACACAGGCACAGCGTCAACCGGGATCGTCCTTCAAGCCCTTTGTCTATGCTGCCGCGCTGGACAGCGGATACAGCCCCGCTACCATCGTTGTCGATGCACCCATCGAAGTGAACACGCCGCAGGGTCTGTGGCGCCCCAAGAACTCCTCCAACAAGTTCTACGGTCCAACCCCTTTGCGTACAGGGATCGAACAGTCGCGGAACCTGATGACCATCCGTCTGGCGCAGGAAGTTACAATGCCCGTCGTTGCCGGCTATGCGGAACGGTTCGGTGTCTATGACCGGATGGGCGCGTTTCTGGCCAACTCGCTGGGGGCCGAGGAAACCACGCTTTACAAGATGGTCGCGGCCTATGCGATGTTTGCAAACGGCGGCCAGCGTGTGGAACCCACTCTGGTCGACCGCATTCAGGACCGGTTCGGGAAAACCATCTATCGCCACGATGACCGCCAATGTCTGGACTGTAACTCGACCTGGCTGGAACCAGATGAATCGCCGACGCTTGTCACGGATCGCGCACAGGTCATGGATGCGATCACCGCCTATCAGCTGACATCGATGATGAAAGGTGTGGTCGACCGCGGGACGGCATCCAGCGTTGTGAATCTGCCCGTGCCAACAGCGGGCAAAACCGGAACCACCAACGACTCGAAGGATGCGTGGTTCATCGGCTTTACGTCGAATATCGTGGCCGGTTGCTACATCGGTTATGATCGACCGCGTGCGATGGGACGTGGGGCCTATGGCGGCACGCTGTGCGGCCCGGTCTTCCAGAGCTTCATGGAAAAAGCGGTCGAGAAATACGGCGGCGGTCCGTTCGAAGTGCCCGAAGGCGGCCATTTCATCAAGATCGACCGCTTCAGCGGGGCCCGTCTGCCCGATGATGCCACCGGTGACTATGTCGTGGCCGAATTCTTCCGTGACGGTGTCGATGGTTTCATCGACCGTGTCTATGATGGTGGTTTTGCCATCGGATCGGACCTGCCATTGTTTGAAGAAGTCCAGCGCGCGGGGGTTCAGGTTCAGACGTCAACGGGCGAGACCGTGACCGTTGGACCGAAAGCTTCCCAAGGGGACCTGAGCACCGGTGGGCTTTACTGACAAGGCGCGTTCCAATTGGCTAAAACTCCGCTGATTCCGCACTCTTTGCTGGGGGCACCCGAACAGTTGCGCATTTCTCCGGGCGTCCTCTCGGGCCAGCATGTTTTTCTCACCGGCATGACCGGAAGCGCGGCGGACGGCTCCATGCCAAGCGATCCGGAAGAACAATTCCGAAACGCCTTTGCAAAGATTGCAGAGGTCTTGAAGGAAGCCAGTCTTGGATTGGATGCAGTGGTCGAGATGACGACCTACCACGTTGAAATGCGAGATCATTTCGACCTGTTCGATCGCGTGCGCCTTGAGGTTCTGACCGCGCCTTACCCGGCCTGGACCGCAGTTGAAGTTGCGGGATTGCGACGGGAAGGGGCGCTGGTGGAAATTCGGGCGATTGCGCATCTTTCTGATTGAAAGCACGATAGCTGTTTCAGCATCCAGCCTGTCTTGTGGTGTCTCGCACCTCTTGCTATCACGCAGGCCTGATTGAGCAAGTTGGGACAAGACCATGCGCGCCGAAACCCAGAACATCGTGGCGGATATCAAAAAGTCGCTGGAGCTGCTGGCGCAGCGTATGGACTATGAAACCGCGCCGCATCGCCTTGAGGAGTTCAACGCGCGCGTCGAAGACCCCAACCTTTGGGATAACCCTGAAAATGCGCAGAAACTGATGCGCGAGCGGCAGTTGCTGGTCGATGCAATCGAAACGTACGAATCCATCAAGACCGACCTCAACGACAATATCGAACTGATCGAGTTGGGCGAGATGGAGGAAGACCAAGAAGTCGTTCAGGATGCCGAAGCGGCGATCAAGACGCTGAAAGCCAGAGCCGCCAAAAAAGAGCTTGAGGCGCTGCTGGACGGTGAGGCCGACAGCAATGATACCTTCCTCGAAATCAACTCGGGCGCGGGGGGAACCGAAAGCTGCGACTGGGCGTCGATGCTGGCGCGCATGTATGTGCGCTGGGCCGAGAAAAAGGGTTACACGGTCGAGCTGCAATCCGAGACACCGGGCGAAGAAGCAGGGATCAAATCCGCAGCCTACAAGATTTCCGGTCACAACGCCTATGGCTGGCTGAAATCGGAAAGCGGCGTGCACCGGCTGGTGCGGATCTCGCCCTATGACTCGGCAGCAAAACGCCATACGTCTTTCAGCTCGGTCTGGGTCTATCCGGTGGTCGACGACAATATCGAGATCGAGGTGAACCCGGCCGATATCCGCATCGACACCTACCGCTCTTCGGGGGCTGGCGGCCAGCACGTGAACACCACCGACTCGGCCGTTCGGATCACACACATCCCGACCGGGATTGTTGTGACCAGCTCGGAAAAGTCGCAGCACCAGAACCGTGATATTGCCATGAAAGCCCTGAAATCGCGCCTGTACCAGCAAGAACTGGATCGCCGCAACGCGGATATCAACGCGGCGCACGAGGCTAAGGGCGATGCGGGCTGGGGCAACCAAATCCGGTCTTACGTGTTGCAGCCCTATCAGATGGTCAAGGACCTGCGAACCAATCACGAAACCTCGGATACCAAAGGGGTTCTGGACGGGGACCTGGACGGATTCATGGCGGCAACCTTGGCCCTGAACGTGTCAGGCAAAAGCCGATCCGAGGCGCAGGGCGACAGCTAAGGTGACACGCCAGCGTTCCTTTCCGGACCTGCTGAAAGGGCACTGGCAGCTAATCCTGATCACCGGTCTGGTCTTTGCGCTCTGGAACACGCCGGTTGTCGTTCCGCTGAAAATTCTGGTCGTCTTTCTGCATGAGCTGTCTCATGCCGTGACAATCCTACTGACTGGCGGCTCGGTCGAGAGTTTCACGATCTCACCCCAGCAAGGAGGGATGGTGATCGGCCGGGGCGGCAGCAGGTTTCTCAGCCTGTCCGCCGGCTATCTCGGCTCGCTTGTGTTTGGTATGGCGCTTTTGATCATCGCCTTGAGGACAAATGCTGACCGGGCTGTTTTGGCTGTTTTCGGCGCGATCATGTGTCTGATCGCACTGCTGTACATACGCGATGCTTTCGCCTTGCTGTTTTGCGCAGGCGTCGGGGCGGCAATGATTGCGACAGCGTGGTTCATGAGCCACGAGGTCAGTGATCTGGTGCTGCGCGTTGTCGGGCTGACCAGCATGATCTACGTGCCGTTTGATATCTTTGATGACACCATCCGACGATCCGGCGCACGCTCGGACGCGTTCCTGTTGGCCGAGGAATTCGGCGGCACCGCGATGCTGTGGGGTGGGGTCTGGCTGGTGTTGAGTGGTGGCGCCATTGCCCTTTGTCTACGGTATTGGTTGGGCCGGGACAGCAACCTGCCATTGCACCGCAGAGCGTTGTGATGCTGTTGTTTGTGAGACAAGAAAAGATACATCTAAACAGTGGGTTTAAATGAGGTGAACCGCTCGCTAGGCTGTTGAAGACCAACAACAGACTGGCGTGTTATGGACCTGACCCGGATATCTGCCACAGAGCTTCTGAACCAACTGGCTACCCGGCAGGTTTCGGCCACAGAAGTCATGCGGGCCACGCTGGATCGCATTGCCAAAGTCAACGGTGACGTGAACGCCATCGTGGCGCTGCGGGACAAGGGCGAGCTGATGGCCGAAGCGCAGACCCGCGACAGCGGTCCTGTCACTGGCCCGCTGCACGGCCTGCCAATTGCGGTCAAGGATTTGGTCAATGTGGCAGGTATTGTCTCGTCGCATGGATCGCCTGTTTTCGGGGATGTCGTCCCTGACAGGGATGATCTGATTGCCGCCAGGATGCGGGCCGCGGGCGCCATCCTGATCGGCAAGACCAATACGCCGGAATTCGGGCTGGGCTCGCACACGTTCAACCCGGTCTATGGTGCAACGCGCAACCCGTATGATGCCAGTTTCACCTGCGGCGGCTCATCCGGTGGGGCGGCAGTGGCTTTGGCGACGGGTATGGTGGCATTGGCCGACGGGTCTGACATGATGGGCAGCCTGCGCAACCCGGCGGCCTGGAACAATGTTTACGGCTTTCGCCCAAGCTGGGGCAGGGTGCCGTCTGATCCGGTCGGCGATAGTTTCCTGCATCAGCTGTCCACATTGGGTCCAATGGCGCGCTGTCCCGAAGATCTTGGCATCCTGCTCGACGTGATCTCGGGGCCTGACCCACGTCTGCCGCTGGCCAGAGACTGTACGCCGGTTTCCCCGGTGGTCGCAGCAGATCTGACCGGGCTGCGCATTGGCTGGCTGGGCGATTGGGACAGGGCCTTTCCAACAGAGGCCGGAATTCTTGAGCTGTGCCGAGATGCGTTGAAGGTGTTCGAAGCGCGGGGCGCGCGTGTTGAACATGTCGCCCCGCCTTTCGATGCCGAACGGTTATGGACCAGTTGGATCACCCTGCGGTCCTGGAGTGTCGCCGCAGGGCTGGAACCTTTGGCTGAACGACGGGACCATCTGAAAGACACAGCCCAGTGGGAGCTGGACCGGGGTCTGACGATGAGTGCCATGGACGTGCATCACGCCAGCGTAATCCGGTCAGAATGGTTCCGGTGCGCGGCGGAACTGTTCGAGCAGTTTGATGCCCTGGTCCTGCCATCCGCACAGGTTTGGCCGTTTGGGATCGAAACACCTTACCCCACCCGGATCGCGGACCGCGCAATGGATACATATCATCGCTGGATGCATGTCACGGTACCGGTCAGCCTGATTGGCTTGCCTTGTCTGGCCGCGCCCGCCGGATTTGGTGTGCAGGGCCTGCCCATGGGCTTTCAACTGTTTGGACCAAAAGGATCGGATCACAAATTACTGTCGGTCGGGGCGGCGTATCACACCGAAACCGACTGGCCCAACAAGAGGCCGGCGATGTCATAACGCCGATCAGGGAGGAGACTAAATGGAAAAGCCATTTGGCGTTCCGGACATGCGTCCGGTAGATACTGCCATGCTGCGCGCCGCGTTGCGGCGCGCCTGGGCCGACTTTCGGCGCGCGCCGCAGTTTGGGTTGATCTTTGCCGGGTTCTACGTGCTTGCGGGATGGGCGATGGCATGGGTCACCATCCAGACTGGTACAACCTTCTGGCTGGTTCTGGCAGCTATCGGCTTTCCGCTGATCGGCCCGTTTGCCGCTGTTGGCCTTTACGAGGTGTCGCACCGGCTGGAACAGGGCGAACCGCTGGATCTTGGCGCAATCTTTGGTGTCGTGCTGCAACAAAGCCGTCGGCAATTGCCGTCGATCTGCGCCATCATCGTCGTGGTGTTTCTGTTCTGGTTTTTCCTGGGGCACATGATCTTTGCCCTGTTCCTTGGGCTGGCCACGATGACTAACGTGTCATCCTCGCTTGAGGTCTTTCTGACGGCGAATGGCCTGACAATGCTGGCTGTGGGCACGGTGGTTGGGGCGGTATTCGCAACCGTTCTCTATATGATCACCGTATTGTCGATCCCACTGCTGCTGGATCGCGAACTGGATTTTGTCACGGCAATGATTGCAAGTTTTACCTATGTGTCCGGGAATTTTCCGGTGATGCTTGCCTGGGGGGTAATCATCGCTGTTCTGACGTTCCTGGCCATGGTGCCCTGGTTTCTGGGCCTTTTGGTGGTTCTGCCACTGTTAGGCCACGCCAGTTGGCACCTGTATAGGCAAATCACCCAAGTCGAAGGGGAGGGCACATCGTCCTGAGAAAACCGCTCAGGGATACTGTGCCGGATTGTTGGTCGACAAGCGCGCAGCGGCGAAAATCGCCGTTGCATCGTGCCCGAGATATTTCAGAACCACGGGCTCCGGTGCCTCAGGGGCGGCTGGGCTTATGACCGTACCGCGCCACTGAACCGCTGTTCCCGTGCGATCGGGTGAAATCATATAAACGCGGCTGTTCTGACCCGCTCGCTGAGAGGTCAGCATATAGACGGAACTGCCGGTGCAGGCGACGATCCCTTGTATTTCGCGCGCCTGCGGCGTTGCTTCGGGCATCGCGGCGCGCGAGACATATCCGCGTATCAATGTGCATTGGGCCAGTGGTCGGGCGTGCAGCAAGGTCATGCGGTGCGAGGCCGAGACGCTTTCGATCACGGCATAAAACCCCGGAGAAAACGCAGTTCTGGCGATCATGTCCACACCTGATCCCAGAAACTCGGTCAAGGCCGCCGCTGCGGGGTGGTCCTCGATCTTTTCAATTTCGTCCAGGGGCTTCAGGAGGATGCGCGCATCCACGTCGAAAAACCGGCAGATGCGATCCAGAACATCCGGCCGTGGAACACTTTCGCCCGAAAGATACCTGTTGAACTGCGTCCGATTCACGCCAAGCTTGCGGCACAGTGCCGAGACCGACCGATACCTTCGTGCCAGTTGCCGCAGATTCGCGCCAAACATCGCGCGAAGTTCAGCCGGGCTGCGAATGTCGTCGGTCATGGATGCCCACGCCTTGCTAAGTTTCCTGAAAAACCATCGCAGCACTGGAACCAAGCCCCGGCGCGCATTGAAAAATCGTACAGATTGACCCCAAGCAACGTATCCCCACGTCGCGTTGCGCGTTGAGGCTAATGCCATAAAGCGCAATGGCAATAGGCTTTATCTGAAAATGCCTAATCTTTATCCGGAAAAGCTTACCCTATGGCAAATTTAGCGCATAGAAGGACGTGTGGGTTGATTTTGCAAATGCCCACCAACCCAAAGATGTGCTCCCGCCTTGGATGCAGGAAAAGCCCCAAGGCGGGTATATTGTTCAGTCGCCGCGCAGCAGGGCCGCCACGCCGGTGCGGGCGATTTCCATCAGGCCCAACGGGCGCATCAGGTCAGCAAAAGCGTCGATCTTGTCCGGCGCGCCGGTGATCTCGAAGATGAAAGAGTTCAGGGTGCTGTCGACCACATTGGCACGGAAGATGTCAGCCAGGCGCAGCGCCTCGACGCGTTTGTCGCCTTCACCCACGACCTTGATGATGGCCAGTTCGCGTTCAACCGAAGGGCCTTCGACCGTCAGGTCATGCACGTCATGGACAGTCACGATCCGCCCCAGCTGCGCCTTGATCTGTTCGATCACCTGCGGTGTGCCGGTGGTGACAATGGTGATGCGGCTCAGGTGTCCTGTGTGATCCACCTCGGCCACGGTCAGGCTTTCGATGTTGTAACCCCGCCCCGAGAACAGGCCGATCACACGGGCCAGGACACCGGGTTCGTTCTCGACCAGCACGGCAATGGTGTGGCGTTCCTGCACGTCCGAAAAAGTAGGCCGTAGGTTATAGGCCGAATGGCGGTTGGAGCCTTTTTTGATATGTAGGGCAGACATTTATGTCCCTTTCATCATCCTGTGTTTGCCGGGTGCAATGGTCGCCCGGCGGTAATCCTCGGACGGTATCAGACCAGAACCGAACCTTTGCTGTCGATCACGCCCTGCGTTTCGGCCTCGCCCAGCAGCATCTCGTTATGTGCCTTGCCCGACGGGATCATGGGGAAGCAATTCTCGTGCTTTTCGACCAGACAGTCGAAGATGACCGGGCCGTCGTAGTTGATCATCTCCATGATCGCATCGTCCAGATCGGCGGGGTCCGAGCAGATGATGCCCTTGGCCCCGAAGGCCTCTGCGAGTTTGACGAAATCGGGCAGGGCTTCGGACCAGCTATGCGAATACCGCTCGCCATGCAGCAGTTCCTGCCACTGGCGGACCATGCCGAGGCGTTCGTTGTTCAGGATGAACTGCTTGACCGGCAGGCGGTATTGAACGGCCGTGCCCATTTCCTGCATGTTCATCAGCCAAGAGGCTTCACCGGCGACGTTGATTACCAGCGCGTCAGGATGTGCCATCTGCACACCGATCGAAGCCGGGAAGCCGTAGCCCATCGTGCCCAACCCGCCCGATGTCATCCAGCGGTTGGGATCTTCGAACCCAAGATATTGTGCCGCCCACATCTGATGCTGCCCAACCTCGGTCGTGATATAGCGATCATGCTTTTTCGTGAGCTCTTCAAGACGTTGCAGCGCGTATTGCGGTTTGATCGACTTTTCGCTGTTGGTGTAGGACAGACAGTTGATCTTGCGCCACTCAGAGATCTGCGCCTGCCATTTCTTGACGGCTGCCGCATCGGTCTTGCGCCCGCGTGACTTCCACACCTTCAGAATGTCTTCCAGTACATGCGCCACGTCGCCGACAATCGGGATGTCCACACGGATGACCTTGTTGATCGAAGACGGATCAATATCGATATGGGCTTTCTTCGACTTTGGAGAGAACGCGTCGATGCGCCCGGTGATCCGGTCGTCGAACCGTGCGCCGATGTTGATCATCAGGTCACAGCCATGCATCGCAAGGTTCGCCTCGTAGAGGCCATGCATCCCCAGCATCCCCAACCAGTTTTCGCCCGACGCCGGATAGGCACCCAGACCCATCAGGGTTGAGGTGATCGGGAAGCCCGTGGAATCCACCAACTCGCGCAGCAACTGGCTGGCTGCGGGGCCAGAGTTGATGACACCACCACCCGTGTAGAAAACCGGCTTCTTGGCTTTTTCAATGGCTGCAACAAGTTCGTTGATTTCCTCCAGATCGCCTTTCAGCACTGGCTGGTAATGCGAGGTCGAAGGTTTGGGACTGTTGTATTCACCCGTGGCAAACTGCACATCCTTGGGAATGTCGATCAGAACCGGGCCGGGACGGCCCGACTTGGCCACATGGAAGGCCTCGTGCAGCGTCTCGGCCAGCGAATTCGTGTCCTTTACCAGCCAGTTGTGTTTGGTGCAGGGGCGGGTGATGCCAACGGTGTCGGCCTCCTGAAAGGCATCCGATCCGATCATGAAGGTCGGGACCTGCCCGGTCAGAACCACAATCGGAATCGAATCCAGCAACGCATCAGTCAGGCCGGTAACGGCGTTTGTGGCACCGGGACCAGAGGTTACAAGCGCAACACCCGGCTTACCGGTCGACCGCGCATAGCCTTCGGCGGCGTGGATCGCACCCTGTTCGTGACGCACCAGAATGTGGCGAATGTCGTTTTGCAGAAAGATCTCGTCATAGATCGGTAGGACGGCGCCACCGGGGTATCCGAATACCGTGTCCACGCCCTGATCCTTGAGGGCCTGAACCACCATCTTTGCGCCGGTCATCTCACGTGTCATCTGCTTTGCTCCGTTCGCGACATGTGTCTTGCGTTTGACAAAAAAAAGCCCCCGAATTTTCGGAGGCGCATGGGTTCGATTATGGTTTACCGTTACCGGCCCATGCGCGTGGTTCCTACGATTACGACTAGCGTTCTCATCGCCAGAGGCTCCTTTTTGCTTGGAGTGGACATTATGGTCGGGGGGGAGGAGCGTCAACAGACAAATCCACCAATTTTCTATCCCAATGGCGGTATTTTGCGAAATTTTGTTGCGCAGATTGCCGCATGCCGGGAATTTCCGGGAAAAGGGAAGTCGTTTTTCTGAGGGCGGGACAGGTATGAAGGTCTGAATGCGTCAGGCCGATGTCTGAAATTGGCATGATCCGGTGTTTTGTCTGGTTCACGCTGATCTTGTGGTCGCAAACGAGGGAGGCGGAGCATGTTACAGGACCTGGTAGATCTGGGACGATATCCGATCGATCGCCCGGATTCGCCAGCTTACAGGCGATTGATCGAGGATCTGCGGCGCGAGTTGGAACAGGACGGATGTGCGGTTCTACCGGGTTTCGCACATGCACAGGGGATCGAGCTTTTGGTGCAAGAGGCCGACGAGGTGGCGCCCAATGCACACCGGTCTTTCAATCGTACAAATGCCTATTTCACCAAAGACGACCCACGGTTCGACGCCGCCCATCCGATCAGACGGTTCTATGACCGTTCGAACGCGTTTGTTCCTGCCGACAATTTTGCGCATTCCGGTCCTTTGCGCAGGATTTACGAGTTTAGCGGATTTCTTCCCTTCATTCGGGATGCGCTGGATGAGCCTGAGGGCCGCTTCTTTCGTTACGACGACCCACTGGCAGACGTGATCATCAATGTCGTGGAAGAGGGGCAGGGCTTTCCCTGGCATTTCGACACCAACAACTACACCGTGACACTGGCGATCCAGAATGGCGAGCAGGGCGGTGCATTCGAATACGCGCCCAATCTGCGCTCAGTCGAGGATGAGAATTTCGATCAGGTCGCTTCGGTTCTGGATGGAAACACGGCGCGTGTTCATCGGCTGGAATTGCGACCTGGGGATTTGCAGATATTCAAAGGCCGCTATTCTCTGCACAGGGTCGCACCGGTCAAGGGCACGCGGCGGCGGTATGTGGGTATCTTTTCATTTGTCGAGGCCGAAGGCATGTGCGGCGGGATCGAACGTACGCAGCAGCTTTATGGACGCGTGTTGCCGCATCATTATGAGCGTGCGGGTTTGCGAAAGGATCAGTTGCTGGATTGAAGGGGCACTACCGGAGGTGAACGCTCCCGCCCGCCGTCAACGCGCCTGTGGCGCGTCTTCTCTGGTTGGGCCGGGCAGCGCTGCGCGCTGCGGTTGCGCAAGGATCAGAAACCGACCCCGGTGCCTTGCAGCATGCCATGTTCCAGCGCGTAGCGGGTCAGCCCGGCAGTCGAGGAAATTCCCAGTTTGCGCTTGATGTTCTTGCGATGCGTTTCAACCGTGCGCACCGAGATATCCAGCTTTTGCGCAACCTCTTTGTTTGATTTGCCCTGCGCCAGTTCCAGCAGAATTGTTTGCTCGCGCCCTGTCAGCGCCTCGCGTGCGTTGTCACCTTTGGGTTTCAGGGATCCACTTGCACCGGTGCACAGATACTGCTCACCCCGCATGACCGCATCGATGGCCTGCTTGATCTCTTCGGTTGGGACATCTTTGAGAACATAGCCTTTTGCGCCGTGGCTGAGCGCGGTCGAAATGTATTCGGGGCTGTCATGCATCGACAGGATCAGGATGCGCGTACCGGGGAGGCGTTCCAGAATGATTTCCGTGGCGCTGAGTCCGCCGAGGCCAGGCATGTTCAGGTCCATCAGGATGACATCCGGGGCGAGGCCAACCGCCTGATCCACCGCGGCCTGACCGCTGCCGAGTGTTCCAACCACTTCGATATCGTCGTAGCTTTCAAGGATCGACTGAATGCCCTCGGCCACCATGGGATGATCGTCGACAATAAGAACTCGGATGTTTTTGGCGCTCATGTACCGGCCTTTCGGTTCGGAGTTGCGTCTTCCTGCGGTGGCAACAGGTGGCTCAGCGGCAGACTGGCCTCGATCACCGTTCCGCCGCGCGGTCCGCGTGATGACAGAATACGCAGCGATCCGTCAAGTTGTTCAATTCGCTCCTGCATGTTACGCAGGCCGATGCCGGTGGTCGGGGTCCCGGATTCTGCGCGCAACCCACGGCCATTGTCTGTGATCCGCATGGTTGCGCCTTTCTTGTGGCCACGCAGGTCAATCGTAACATAAGAGGCATCCGCGTGGCGTTCGATATTTGTCAGCGCCTCTTGTGCGATGCGATAAAGCGCGATCTTGCTGTCCTGATCCAGCCGGTTTCGGAAAACGACGGTGGAAAATTCGGTCTCGATCCCGGTTCGTTCGCGAAAATCGTCGGTCAGAGCCTTCAGCGCAGGTCCAAGGCCAAGGTCGTCCAGCACGCCGGGGCGCAGGTCGCGGCTGATGCGGCGGACCTCGGTGATGGCGGTGCGAAGATGGTCGATGCCTTTGTCCAGCGGATCGCGCGCACCCGCATCATCGCCGCGCAACAGACGGCGGCGCGCATTGTCCAGCGCATAGCGTACACCCACAAGGATCTGGCTGATGCCATCATGCAGTTCGCGGGCAACCCGGCCGCGTTCCTCTTCCTGCGCGTCGAAGACACGTTGCGTCAGTTCCTTCAGCTTGGCATCCGCCAACCGTCGCTCGCGAATGTTCAGCAACATGCCCGAGGCAAAGACAATCAGAACGGCGGCAACAACAATGGCGCCGATATACATGAAGGTGCGTTGCACGCGGGCCTCGACCTCGGCTCTTGCGTTGGCGACCGTGGCGACAATGTCGTCAATGAAGACCCCGGTACCCACGACCCAGCGCCAGTCCTGCAACCCGACGACATAGGCGATCATTTGCGCCTCATCCCCGGTCGAGGGTTTTTCCCACATGAAGCTGTGCCACCCGGCCCCCTGACGGGCGAGGCGAATGAACTCATCAACGATAGGCGTTCCATCGCTGTCGGTCAGACCTTCCCAGTTGCGGTTGATGAATTGTGTCTGACGGGGGCTGACCAGATTGTTGCCATCATAATCGTAAACGAAAAAGAACCCGTCCTGCCCATAGATCATTGCCGAGAGTATCTGCGAGACAAGGTTCTTTGACACCTCGTCATCCGGTTCAGCGCGGCCATAGATATAGGCAAACCCATTTCGCGCCTGCGTCACGTAGTTGCGAAGTTCTTCTTTCTTGGCCTCGATCAGGCTGCGCTCCAGGGCTTCGATCTCGCGCTCGGCGGTCGCACGCGCCTCATAGGCTACAAGCACAGCGATTGCGGCCACGGCCACAACCAGCGGGATTGCGGCCACCAGCGACAGTTTCTGCGCATAGGTAAGCGAGACCAGATGTCGAAGTCTTTGCATGGACGAATCGATACGCAAGCGGCGTCAAAAATGCAAAAAGATTGGCGTTGGTCTGTGAAATTTTGGTGTTTGGGCCGTTTTTGTTGGAGTTTTCGTTCGGAAATTTCACCGCATCCCCAAAAGAAATCGATTCTCTACGCAGTAGTAGGTATTCCCTTTCGCTTCGCTCACATTAGGCTGACGCGCACTGAATGCGACAGGTCCGGTTCTGCCGGATCGTGACTATGAAGGGGAGGAACACTCATATGGATCGTCGTTCATTTCTGAAAAAATCCGCGCTGGGCGGTTCGGCAGCTGCAGCAACCGCTCTGGCGGCTCCGGCCTATGCACAGGGACAGCGCACACTGACCATGGTGACCTCGTGGGGTCGTGGTCTGGCTGGCGTGTTTGACAGCGCACAGCGTTGTGCCGACAGCATCAACGCCATGTCGGATGGCAGCCTGAATGTTGAAATCAAAGCGGCAGGCGAACTGGTTGGCGCGTTCGAGGTGTTTGACGCGGTGTCGTCCGGTCAGGCCGACATGTATCACGCCGCTGACTATTACTTTGTGGGTCAGCACCCAGGTTACGCCTTCTTTACGGCTGTGCCTTTCGGCATGACCGCACAGGAACTGGTGAACTGGTACTATCATGACGGCGGTATGGAGCTGCATGATGAGCTGGGCGAAATCTTTGGCCTGAAGTCCTTCCTGGCCGGTAACACCGGTGCGCAGGCGGGCGGCTGGTTCTCGAAAGAAATCAACAGCCCTGAAGACTTCAATGGTCTGAAGTTCCGTATGCCCGGTCTGGGCGGTAAAGCACTGGGCAAACTGGGCGCGTCCGTTCAGAACATCCCCGGTTCTGAAGTGTATCAGGCGCTGTCGTCCGGCGCGATTGACGGAACCGAGTGGATCGGACCCTGGGCCGATGAAAAAGCGGGCTTCCAGGAAATCACCAAGACCTACTACACCGCGGGCTTCCACGAGCCGGGCGCAGGTCTGTCGCTGGCAACCAACCGCGACGTGTTCAATGAACTGACACCGGCCCAGCAGAAGATCATCGAGATTGCTGCCGCAGAAGCACACCAGTGGAACCTGGCGCAATTCCTGGCCAACAACGGTGCAGCGCTGCAGCGCCTGCAGGCCGGTGGCGTCAAGGTCCTGGAATTCCCTGACAGTGTCTGGGATGCGTTCGGCAAGGCCAGCCAGGAAGTTCTGGACGAGAACATGGGCGATGAGCTGTTCAAGAAGATCCACGACAGCGCAATGCCGTCGATGGCGGCTTCGTCGGCATGGAACAACCTGTCGTCGGGTGTCTACACCGCACAGCGTGACCGTGTTCGCGGCTAATCCTTCCTGATCAAAGGAAAAACGGTTTCCCCGCACCTTGCGGGGAAACCTTTCCCGTTGCGTGAAAGGACTTGGGCAAGCCACAATAGGCCTGCGCGCAACTGAGACGACCTGGGGACAACATGCAGGACGAAAACGGTATCTCGTTCTTCGGCGCCCTGTGGAATGGACTGGTCTGGTTCATTCAGAACATTGCCGAAGCCTTCTATAATTTCGGATATGCGATCACGCATCCGCAGCTCTGGCTGGACTGGTCTGACAAGGCGTCGATCATGCGCTTTGTGTATTACGGCGGTTCGGTCGAGTTCTTCTTTGTGGTGTTCACCTTCTTTTTGGTTCTGACAGCCGTCGGGTTGTATTACCGGAACTTCATGTGGGCCATCGTGCGCGGCCTTGAAGGTTTTGCAAACACCACCGGGCGGTTCTTTGCCTGGGCGGGGCTGCTGATGGTGATTCAGCAAATTGTCATCGTATTCATGCAACGGGTCTTTACCCGTCCTGATATGTCCTTCGGTCTGGGCATACCGTTCCAGATGGATATCAGCTGGTTCGCGGAAGAGCTGAAACTGTATAACGCCATGGTCGTCTGCCTGTGCTGTACCTACACATTTGTGCAGGGCGGGCATGTGCGCGTTGATCTGATCTATGCCGGTATCAGCCACCGCGCCAAGCGTGTGGTCGATATGTGCGGCGCGTTGCTGTTCATGATGCCAATGGCGGTGCTGACCTGGATGTACGGCTGGTTCTTCCTGTGGCGTCACTTGATCGTGCCGAACCCTTCCGCCAGTGATGCGTTGGACCGTCTGGTTGCCAAATCCCGCGCCCTGCGTTGGAACGTGGAAACCATCGGGTTCAGCCCCAACGGGTTCAATGCTTACTTCCTGTTCAAGATCCTTTTGGTGGCGTTTGCAGCCATGGTGTTCCTGCACGCCATCGCGTTTTTGTACCGGTCGTATCTGGAATACGTGGAAGGACCGGACAGCGTTGGAAAATACCTCGACAAGGACAGCCTTGGTGAGGGCGAAGAAGCCTATGAAGGCGCGCATTAAGGGCGGAGAAAAAGACAATGCTATTCGGACTTGATGGCGTCGAGATAGGCCTCATTATCGTATTCTTTTGCCTTTTCGGGGGCATTCTTTCCGGCTTTCCGGTGGCTTTTGCCATCGGCGGGGCAGGGATTATATCCTTTGGCATCATCGCCGCGCTGGACAGTGCGGGGTTGCTGATCCACCAGGCGATTGACGTTGGATCGCAAAGTTATCGGGACCTTGTGAATTCCGGAATCAAGCCGGACACCATATCGGTGTTCCGATACCCGGATTTGCCAAGGCTCGCCGAACCGGTTTTTGCCTCGGGCTGGGAGACCGCGCTGGACCGGAACGTGTCGTTCATCGTGAACCGTATGAACGAGCGCGTGCTGGCCGGGCAATCCATCGAGACCCTTCTGGCCGTGCTCATGTTCGTTCTGATGGGCATCACGCTGGAACGTTCAAAGATTGCCAACGATCTGCTGACGACGATGGCACGTGTTTTTGGCCCGCTTCCGGGTGGTCTGGCCGTGTCGATCGTGGTTGTGGGGGCGTTCCTTGCGGCTTCAACCGGTATCGTTGGCGCGACCGTTGTGACGATGGGCCTGCTGGCGCTTCCAACCATGTTGCGCAACAACTATTCGCCGGAACTGGCGACCGGTGTGATCGCGGCATCGGGCACCTTGGGGCAAATCATTCCACCGTCGATCGTGATCGTCCTGCTGGGCACATTGGCAGGGGATCTGTATTCGACAGCGCAGGAAACCCGAGCTGTTGAAGCCGGTTGTACCGACGCGCTGACCTATCTGGGTGAGCCTGCGGTTGTCTCGGTCGGGACATTGTTCCAGGCGGCATTGCTGCCGGGGATCATGCTGGCGCTGCTCTACGCGCTCTACGCCTTTGGCTATGCGCTGCTGAACCCGCACAAGGCGCCTGCTGTGGCTGTGTCCGGTGGTTCCGGGGAACCCATTACGCGGTCAGAAGGCCTGACATGGTTGCTGGGTGCACCGGTTGCCCTGATCGTCGGCGCGGTCCTTCTGGGCAATGTTGGTGTGATCGGAAGCCAGAATATCTCGGTCTCGGCCTTCTCGGATATTGGCGAGGGTGCGTCGCTGCGGACCAACGTGTCGGCAGAGTGCAAGGCGTCGATGATCGATCTGCACGGGCAAGTTGCCTGGGATCAGGCTGTCGCCGAGCAGGAGGCTATTGATGCCGCTGGCGGCACAACCGAAGCGCATCGCCTGACAGAAGAGGAACTGGCCGCCGAACAGCAAAAAAGGATTGCCGACGCGGCGCCGATTGGCACCGGAGTGGCGGTTACCCTTGTTCTGCTGGGGCTGACCCTGGTTCTGGGCCGTGGTATCGCACCGTCGCGGTCACCGCAGCCGCTGATCCTTGGCGCGATCGGGCTGTTGCTGATGGCATTGGTTGATATCCTGATGATATCGCCGACCACATCCTCTGGCGTGACTTTCGTGTTGCTCGCCCTGCCGTTCGCGCTCGCCATGTATGGCTGCAAAGAGGCTGCGGCGCGCTGTGCCACAAACGATCTGATCCGCGTGGTCTTCCCGCCGCTTGTTCTTATCATCGCGGTGCTGGGCTCGATCCTGGGAGGTGTCACCAATCCGACACCGGCGGCTGCGCTGGGCGCGGGTGGCGCGATCATGCTGGCGGCCTACCGCAAGCTGCAGGATCAGGGTCGTTCGGGCAAAGTGGTCATCTGGTCGACTTTCGCCGTTGTCATTGCATTGCTGATGGGGGTCAACTTTGACCTGCGTATCAATCAAGGCAATGTGACGGTGGAAAGCTGGATCGCCTTCATCATTGCTTATGCGGCCTACCTGTACGCCCTGTTCGGTCTGCTTTACGGGTGCTGGGTGCTGTATTCCAGCGGTGTATTGACCCCGGTGGTGCGCGAGACGGCCAAGGTGACCTCGATGGTATTCACCATCCTGATCGGATCGCAGTTGCTGAACCTCGTGGTGATTTCATTCGGAGGGGAGCATTATATCCAGCAATTCCTGAAGAGCTTTGACAACGAGTTCACGGTTTTCCTGATCGTGATGCTGGTGCTGTTCATTCTGGGGTTCGTGCTGGATTTCCTCGAGATCATCTACATCGTGATCCCCATCGTGGGCCCTGTGATCTATGGCGGCTCGTTCGATCCGAAATGGGTCACGATTATGGTGGCGGTGAACCTTCAGACGTCGTTCCTGACGCCACCTTTCGGGTTTGCGTTGTTCTACCTTCGGGGGGTTGCGCCGAAGGAGGTCACTACGGGTCATATTTATCGCGGGATCGTTCCGTTTGTTCTGATCCAGGTGATGGGGATCGCGATCTTGTGGTTCTTCCCGACGATTGTCACGATCGTTCCGGACCTGATGCCAAACTGATCCGATCCGGAAGAGAATATTGCAAATGGGGCCGATTGGCCCCCTTTTCTGTTTTTTTAGGGCAAGGGGCCAGCCCCTTCTTGGCCTGCGGCCAATTCATCCCCGGGATATTTATGGCCAGATGAAGATGCGGATCAGGTGAACTGGATCAGGTCCCAGCGATTGCCGAAGGGATCACGCCAGACAGCGACGACGCCATAGGATTCGTGGCGTGGTTCTTCTTCGAAGTGAACATCCCTGGCGCGCATGTTCGCATGGTCGCGATAGAAATCATCGGTTTGCAGGAAGAACCCAACGCGCCCGCCGGTCTGGTTGCCTATGGCGGGGGTTTGTTCAGGTCCGTCAGCCTTTGCCAGAAGAAGGCAGCCGCTGTCCGAACCGGGAGGCGCGACCAGAACCCAGCGCTTGCCATTGCCGAGGTCGATGTCCTTGATAAGTTGGAAGCTGAGCGTCTTTGTATAAAACAAGATGGCGTCGTCGTAATCCGGCACCACAAGGGTGACGGCATGCAGGCTTTGTTTCATCGCGCGGTCAGCCTTTGGTCGGGTGCCGGTCAGGGAGCTGGATATTGGCGACCTGTTCGGCGATTGGCGGCGCCGACAAGGGGTGATGCGATGTGCCGGTATAGGTATCCGGATCGCTGATTTTTTGCCAGCCCCCCTGAATATAGGCCTCGAGCCCTGAAAACTTGGCTTTGTAGCCCATCTTGGGGCTGCCGGGGACCCAGTACCCCAGATAGATATAGGGCAGGCCCGCCTCACGTGCGATGTCGATATGGTCGAGGATCATGTAGGTGCCGAGTGAGTTTTGCGGCTGTTCCGGGTCGTAGAAGGAATAGACCATACTTAGACCGTCATCGAGCACATCGGTCAGGCTGACGGCGATCAACTCGCCCGTTTCAGGATCGGCATATTCCACAACGCGGCTGCGGATCGGTGTTTCCTCGATCATCGCGGCGAATTCGAAAACATCCATGTCAGCCATGCCGCCATCGGCGTGACGGGTATCAAGATAGCGGCGGAACAGCTCGTATTGCTCATCCGTGGCCCATGGCGAGGTTGCGCGGCGTTCCAGGTATCCATTCCGCCTTGCTGCGCGCTTCTGGCTTTTGGTCGGCCGGAAGGCTGAAACATCGATCCGGGCCGACAGGCAGGCTGCGCAATCCGTACACGAAGGACGGTAGAGTACATTCTGAGACCGGCGAAATCCTTGTTGAGACAGGGAGTTGTTCAGCTGTTCAGCCCCTTCGCCTTGCAGGGCGGTGAACAGTTTACGTTCCATCCTGCCGCCAAGATAAGGGCAGGGCTGCGGTGCCGTGACATAGAATTGTGGCGCAATTGGCAGCGTATGTCGCATGAAATCCCCATCCAACCTCGGGAGGGATGATAGCAACCGTTCCCGAGACCGCCAAGTGTTTCACGCAACCTTGCGTCAGGCCCGTTGGTTGATCATCACGGTGCCCAGAAAACTGTCGGTCAGACCCTGGCCACGGGCGCTGGTCATCATCATGATGACCGAGATGATCTGGACCACGGGAAAGGCCATGCTGACAAAATAGCCGGCAGTGTGGGCAAGCGCCTTGCCCAGGTCCATTCGTTCTCCGAACGCGTCACGCAGCTCGATCCCCATAAAGCGCATACCCAGCGTGGCTGAGCCGTTGGCGATGGTCACCACCCGGTAGACGAAACTGACAACGGCGTAGATCAGGGCCAGGAAAAACAGACCCAGAAACGCAGTAAAGAGGATTGCCACCGTGCAAAGCAGCGAAATGAAGGCGATATCGAACAGCCAGGCGACGAAGCGTTTGGTTGTCACGGAACGATAGAAATCGGGTTGGGTGTCCGGGTTGGGCAGATGGTTCATTCGATAGGTCCGAAAAACTGGGGTAGGGGCACCCTGTCCCGAAACACCGGGGCAGGGCAAGGTCAATCAGGCGGGCTCGCCCTTGCCGTCTTCGTCATGGTTCTCGCGGGCGCGTTCATCCATGAATTGGTCGAATTCGGCCTTGTCCTTGGCGTCACGCAGGCGGCGCAGGAAGGCTTCGAAATCCTGTTGTTCGCGTTCCAGGCGGGCCAGTGTATCTGCTTTGTAGGCGTCAAAGGCGCTGTTGCCCGAGGGCTTCATTGCACTCATGTGGCTGTGCCAGGATTTGCGGCGGTTGCAGGACTTGCTGAACATGCGTTTGCTCCAGATCATATAGGCCAGCAGGGCAAGGCCAACGGGCCAGAAGAAGATGAAACCAAGAACCATGGCGGCGATCCAGGCCCCTTTGCCTTTGTCATCCAGCCAGGCTTCGGTTCGATAAAGCCATCCCGGATTCGCGGGGACGGCGGGGTCGGACAATGCGGTCATTTGAGCTCTCCAGGGTTGATGTAAACTCTATTCACATTGCATAGATGGGGTATCGTTTGGTTGGGGGCAAGGGGTAATGTGAAAAAGATTTACATTAAGCAATCCGGTTGACGTTTCAGGATCTGGCTCGCAGGGTCTGGGTATGGATATGACGGACAACAAAGCTGCCCCTGCACTAAAGGACATTCTTGAACTGGAAACGCAGGTCTGGGTGGCGCTGGTTGAAGGCGATGCAAGCGCCGATCGCGCCTTGCTGAGCGCGGATTTTCTGGGCGTTTATCCCACGGGTTTTGCCAATCGGGACGATCACGTCGGGCAATTTGCAGATGCGCCGACGATGGCCGAGTTTGATCTGAGTGATGCCCGGTTACGCATTCTGACCCCGGATATCGTCTTGTTGTCCTACCGCGCCGACTACCTGCGCCCGGGCGCAGATCGGCGCGAGGCAATGCTGATTTCATCTTTGTGGGAAAGAAGAAACGACGTTTGGGTCAACAGCTTCAGTCAGGATACGCCGGTTCAGGTAACCTGATCAGAATGCCCCATTGACGATTACGCGCCGCAATGCGCAGGGTGCGCGCATGACTGACGCTCTTGCCATTACCCGCCTTCCGCGTGCGTTTGATCCGTCTCTGGGCGATGAAACCCGCGCTTTGATACCTGATCTGTCGCAGGAGTTGGGAGAGCTGGTGGCGGGAACAGCCGGGTCCAGCCCATATCTGAAAGGCCTGATCGAGCGTGAAAGGGAATGGCTGCCTGATGCCTTATTGCGCCCGGATCAGGCGCTGTCTGAAGTCATGGCGGATGCGCGTGAGCTGCCGCCGGATCAGCTGAAATCCGGCTTGCGGCAGGCCAAGCGGCGTGTGGCGCTGTTGACCGCGCTTGCTGACATTGCAGGTGCCTGGCCGCTTGAGAAAGTCACCGCGGCGCTGACCGATTTCGGTGCACTGGCCGCGGATACTGCGGCCAAGGCCGAGATTGCGACGTTGATCCGGCGCAACAAACTGCCGGGTATGACCGAGGACGATATCGAAACTGCCGCCGGGATGGTCATTCTGGCCATGGGCAAGATGGGCGCGCATGAGCTGAACTACAGCTCGGATATCGATTTGATTGTGCTATTTGATGAGACGCGGTTCGACCCCGATGACTTCTACGAGGCCCGGCAGGGCATGGTGCGGGCAACGCGGAACTTCTGCGCGACGCTCAGCGACAAGACTGCCGATGGCTATGTTTTCCGTACAGATCTGAGGCTGAGGCCGGATCCCGCCGTAACACCGGTCTGCATGGCGATGGAGGCCGCTGAACGGTACTACGAAAGCCTCGGCCGCACGTGGGAGCGCGCGGCATATATCAAGGCCCGTCCCTGTGCCGGAGACTTGGCTGCGGGGCAGCGGTTTCTGGACACATTGCGCCCCTTTGTCTGGCGTCGCCATCTGGATTTTGCCGCCATTCAGGACGCGCATGATATGCGGCTTCGGATTCGCGAAAACAAAGGTACGGGCGGGGCCTTGTCGATCCCCGGCCACGACATGAAGCTGGGGCAGGGCGGTATTCGCGAGATCGAGTTCTTCACTCAGACCCGTCAGCTGATCGCAGGTGGTCGCGATCCGGATTTACGGGTGCGCGGAACGGTTCCGGGGTTGGCGGCGTTGGCGTCAAAAGGCTGGGTGCCGCAGGATGTCGCGGATAAATTGACCGATCATTACCGGGCACATCGCGAAGTCGAACACCGCATTCAGATGGTTCATGATGCACAGACGCATAAGGTTCCGAAATCACCGGAAGGCATCGAACGTATCGCCTGTCTGATGGGGATCGGCGGCGATGAACTGAAACAGGACCTGAAAAACCGCCTGACCGAAGTGCACGAACTGACTGAAGGATTTTTTGCGCCTGGCCCCGGTCCTGCACCTGTGGCGGCACAGGATGTGGAGTTTGACCAGAGTGTTCTGGCCCGGTGGACGACCTATCCGGCCTTAAGGTCACAGCGCGGGTCGCGGATATTCGAAAGGTTGCGGCCCGAGTTGCTGTCGCGTCTTGCCAAGACCGCCAAACCGGATGAGGCGTTGATGGCGCTGGATGGGTTTCTGTCTGGCCTTCCCGCCGGGGTTCAGCTGTTTTCCTTGTTCGAGGCCAATCCGCAACTGATCGACCTGCTGGTCGATATCGTTGGCACATCTCATGCTCTGGCTTCGCATCTGTCGCGCAATGCCTCG
This sequence comes from Ruegeria sp. AI2, assembly GCF_056541275.1. Taxonomy (NCBI): domain Bacteria; kingdom Pseudomonadati; phylum Pseudomonadota; class Alphaproteobacteria; order Rhodobacterales; family Roseobacteraceae; genus Ruegeria; species Ruegeria sp. AI2. The sequence goes on along the minus strand of NZ_JBQFYB010000001.1, from coordinate 1,211,010 downwards.
GTTTTCGACGCGGTGATCGGCGGCAGTTTCTTTGCCGATTGGCCGGGGCAGAAGGCATTGCAAATCGAACTGGCCCGTGCGCTGGCGGAAGAGCCTGACTATGAAACCCGGCTCGACCTTGCACGGCGCTGGTGCAAGGAATGGCATTTCCGGGTCGGCGTCCACCACTTGCGGGGTCTGATCGACGGGACACAGGCAGGTCGGCAGTATGCAGAACTTGCACAATCGGTGATTGCCGCCATCCTGCCATATGTTGCCGAGAATTTCGCCCGCAAACACGGGCCCGCCCCGGGGCGCGGAGCGGCGGTGTTGGGCATGGGATCGTTGGGCGCAGGACGGATCAATTCGCAATCCGATCTGGACATGATTGTGATCTATGACCCGCAGGATCAGGACATGTCCGATGGTCCGCGTCCTCTGGCCACGCGCACCTATTATGCGCGGTTCACGCAGGCGCTGATCACGGCACTTTCGGCACCGATGTCACAGGGGCGGCTGTATGAGGTCGACATGCGCCTGCGCCCGTCCGGCAATCAGGGGCCGGTTGCCACCAGTTGGGCCAGCTTTACCAATTATCAGCAGAATGAGGCCTGGGTGTGGGAACATCTGGCCCTGACCCGTGCTCATGTCGTTGCGGGTGATGCCGGTTTGGCAAATGATATCGAAGCGTTTCGCGTCGGGTTTCTGTCGCGACCACGCGAGCGGGACAAGGTTTTGCGCGAAGTCGCCGAGATGCGAACGCGTCTGGCCGCAGCCAAGGCACCCGCCGGGATCTGGGATGCCAAAAACGGGCCCGGCCGCCTGATGGATATCGAACTGATGGCCGAAACCGGTGCCTTGCTGGCAGGGACTACGGCACGCGACGTGTCCTCGGGCCTCGATGGTGCCGTCGCTGCCGGGTTGCTGGATGTCGCGCAGGCGCAATCCCTGAAAGACTGCTACAGCCTATGCTGGTCGGTGCAATGTGCGGCCCGGCTTCTTTCGGGCAAGGTCATCGAGGCGGAACAGATCGGTGAAGGAGGTGTGGATTTCCTGTGCCGCGCCACCGGGTTTGAAGAGGTCGATGCACTGCAACGGGCATTGCAGAAGAGTTACACAACCGCGGCCGACCTGATCGGCAGCGTGATCCAAGAGGGCGAAGATGGCACGCAGCACTGATCCCAATGACCACAAAGGTCTGATCCAGGAAGCCTATCGCATCGAAGGCATCACCTTGCCGGAATGCCGCAGCATATTTCTCGACTGGGCGCTCAGCCTGCCCGAAGAGCGTGACCAGAACTCGGCGCTGACCGAATTGCACGCGGCATACGCGCCGCACAGCCCGGATCATCCCATGACTCAGGTTCTGTCCGAGGGCCTTCAGGCGGCCCAAACCCCGAAACGACGCGGTGGCTGGCGCTCGCGAAACCGCTAGGGCTTTTCCATCGGCACATTCGCGACTAAGAGGGCGCCATGACCCAATCCGCCGACCGCCCCCGTATCCGCCTGAAACCCAAAGCCAACGCGCGCGGCCTGCGCCATGGCTTCCCTTGGGTCTATGCAAATGACATCGTCACCGACCGCCGCACGCGCAAGATCCCCGCAGGCGCTCTGGCGATTCTCGAGGATGACACCCGTGCAGCGCTTGCGCTGGTGGCCGTCAATCCTGACTCAAAAATCATGTGCAGGGTGCTGGATCGTGATACCACCGCGCAGTTGGACAATACTTGGTTCGAAACCCGCCTCAGCCGCGCCGTTGCACTGCGTGAAACTCTGTTTGATGCGCCTTTCTATCGTCTGGTCCATGCCGAGGCCGATGGCTTTCCCGGTGTGATCATCGACAGGTTTGGCGATAGCTGTGTCATCCAGCCCAACGCGGCTTGGGCCGAGATGCATCTGGATACGCTCACCGACGCGCTGATCAAGGTCGCAGGCGTGACGACGGTGCTGAAAAACGCCTCGGGCCGTACGCGCGGGCTGGAAGGGCTGGACGATGAGAACCAGACTTTGCACGGCACCGCACCCGACGCACCCCTGCCTGTGCCGATGAATGGTGCCACGTATATGGCCGACCTGACCGGAGGTCAGAAAACCGGCCTGTTTTACGATCAACGCCCCAACCATGCCTTTGCCGCACGGCTGGTACATCCCGGAGCGCAGGTGCTGGACGTGTTCAGCCATGTCGGCGGCTTTGGTCTGGCAATGCTGGCCGCAGGTGCCGGACAAGCCCTGTCCGTCGATGGGTCTACGGCCGCGCTGGAACTGGCCACCAAAGGCGCTGCGGCTTCGGGCCTTGCCGACAGGTTCCAGACACGGCAGGGCGACGCGTTCGATGTTCTGACCCAATTGAGGGACGAGGGTGCGGCGTTTGACGTGGTCATCTGTGATCCACCTGCCTTTGCCCCCTCAAAACAAGCGCTGGACGCGGGGTTGCGCGCTTATGAGCGTATCGCACGGCTTGCCGCACCTCTGGTCAAACCCGGCGGCTATCTGGGGCTGTGCTCGTGTTCTCATGCCGCCGATCTGGGACGGTTCCGCGACGCCTCCTCCCGCGGGATCGGCCGGGCGGGTCGACAGGCGCAACTGATCCACACCGGATTTGCCGGGCCGGATCACCCGCAACTGCCGCAACTGGCGGAAAGCGGCTACCTCAAAGCGGTGTTCTATCGCCTATGAAGGCTGTTCTCGACACTTGCGTCCTCTATCCCACGGTCATGCGCGAGATGCTGTTGGGTGCCGCGCGATTGGGGTATTTCACTCCGCTCTGGTCCGCCCGCATCCTCGAAGAATGGGCCCGCGCCGCCCGTAAGTTGGGCCCGACGGGTGAGGCGCAGGCGCGCTCCGAGATCGTGTTGGTGCAAGCGGCCTGGCCGGATGCTGAACGTCCAGCGAACGAGGGTCTTCAAAACCGTCTGTGGCTGCCGGACGCCGCAGATGTCCACGTGCTGGCCACAGCAATCGCTGCTTCCGCTGATCTGATTGTCACGGTTAATGCCAAAGATTTCCCCAGAAATATCCTGACTGATGAAGGGCTTGACCGGCAAGATCCCGACAGCCTGCTGTACGGATTCTGGCAATCCAATCCAGAAGGCATGAGCACACTTGCCACTCAGGTCCTTGCCGAAGCCAATCGCCTCTCAGCCGAAAAGTGGACCCTTCGCGCGCTCATGAAAAAAGCCCGGCTTCCGCGATTGGGCAAGGCACTCGCCACCTGAGTGGGATCCAGCTTCATCTGGCCCTAAATATCCCGGAGAGCGCGAGAGGCTGGCCTCTCGCAGCACAGGCTTCACTGCTGTGCCCAACGTTGTTCAAGCTTTTCCAGCGCCGCAACACGTTCATCTGTCTTGGGATGGCTCATCAGCCATGCCGGGACCACCCCGGCGCGTTGCTGTGTCAACTCTTCCAGCTTGTGAAACAGTGATTTCTGCGGACCGATTCCGATACCGGCTTTTGTCAGCAAGGCGGCCGCATATTCATCCGCTTCATACTCATCCCCCCGCGACAGGCGCGAGGCGATCAGTGCGGTCAACGCGTTGGCAATCATCGCTCCGACAAAAGGGATGAACCGGTTCAGGACCATGATCAGCGCCGTGCGCATCGCATTCTGCCCCGAAAAATCGATCATCCGCCGCCGCGCGTGACCCAGTGCCACATGGCCCAACTCATGCGCGATTACACTGGCCATTTCCTCAGCCGAAACCTCGCCGTTGCGGAACTTGCGGTAAAATCCCCGTGTGATGAATATCCGCCCGTCCGGCGCGGCCAGCCCGTTCACCGGGTCGATCTCGTAGATATAAACCGGAACCCGCTCGATCTCGAGCGCGGCAGCCAGCCGGTCGGTCATGCGCTTGAGGGCCGGGTCAACAAGTTCGGTCGACTTTGCGTCCAGTTCCCGATGGGTGCGCCAGACGGAAATCCGGTACATCACAATTCCATAGGCAATGGCCAGCAGGATAGGGGTCAGACGCAGCATGGGCTAGATATGGGTTTTCAACACCCCAAGAGCAAATGGAAAATAGAAGCTTCTCACGATCCAGCCGCATTTCGAAGTGAGGCTGCAGAGCGCGACCGTGTTCATGGATCGCATTCAGGTTGCGGAAGCGTACGACCAATTTCATAGCAACGTTCCAAAAGCGCCTGTCGCCGCGGGGCTGATCCGGTCGCACCATGCAACAGCTCGAGTTTCCGTGGTGAAAACCCGAAATACCCGAACGTGCCTTTGGTCCAGAGTGTCTCAAGCGCGTCGGTGTATCCTTTGGCTTCCATTTCGTCAGAACGCGCACCGGCTGGCACCAACAGTAACCCTGTTCGGGACCTCTGGAGGGACTTTTCCGGATCGTCCAACTGATCGTAAGCCCAGCCCCACATCCATACGCGGTCGACCCAGCCTTTCATCATCGAAGGCATTCCCCACCAGAACAGCGGAAAGGCCAGGCAGATTGCATCGGCGCGCGCAATCCGCGTTTGTTCCGCAAGTATGTCTTGCGGTGCGCCCGTGCCTGCTTCGCCTTCTATATCCGCCATTGACCAGCGTGGATCGAACCCTTCTGCATGCAAATCCGCAACCTCGGTGGTATGGCCAGCCGCCTTTGCGCCTTCGCAGAGTTTCGCGACAGCGGCGGCCGTAAAGGAGTTCGGCTTTGGGTGATCCAGGATTGTCAGCAGATGCACAGTCAACTCCTCAGGTTTTCAAACGGCAACCGGGATACTGTGAAAGCTCAACCCTGCTTGAGGTCAAGGTTAAATCAGCAGGAATACCTGAAGGTGTGTTTCACCGCGTCAGCTCGCGCATTCCCTGTTCCAGACCAGCCAACGTCATGGGCACCATGCGATCTTCAAAGATGTCGCGGATCATGCCGATGGAATGAGTATATTCCCAGTATTTCTCGGGCACCGGGTTGATCCACAGGTTTGACGCCCACTGTTCGCGCGCGCGTTGCAGCCAGACCTGACCGGCTTCCTGGTTCCAATGTTCATTGGCACCGCCGGGATAGGCGATCTCATAGGGGCTCATCGAGGCGTCGCCGACAAAGATGCACTTGTAGTCGGATCCATAGGTGCGCAGCACTTCGTGGGTCGGGGTCTGTTGGTTCCAGCGGCGGCGGTTGTCGCGCCAGACCCCTTCATACAGGCAATTGTGAAAGTAGTAATATTCCAGATGCTTGAACTCGGTTCTTGCAGCGGAAAACAGCTCTTCAACCACCTTGATATGCGGGTCCATCGAGCCGCCGACGTCCAGAAACAGCAACACTTTGACGGCGTTGTGACGCTCGGGCCGGGTTTTGACATCCAGATAGCCATGCTCGGCCGTGGCACGGATGGTGCCGTCCAGATCCAGCTCTTCGGCTGCTCCCTCCCGCGCCCAGCGGCGCAGGCGTTTCAGGGCGACCTTGATGTTGCGGGTGCCCAGTTCAACCGTGTCGTCGAGGTTCCTGAATTCCCGCTTGTCCCAGACCTTGACGGCACGCTGGTGACGGCTTTCTTTCTGACCAATACGGACGCCTTCGGGGTTATACCCATATGCCCCGAACGGAGAGGTTCCTGCGGTACCAATCCATTTGTTACCGCCCTGATGACGGCCTTGTTGTTCCTTGAGTCGTTCGCGCAGTGTTTCCATCAGCTTGTCGAAACCGCCGAGCGCTTCGATCTCTGCCTTCTCCTCGTCCGACAGGTGTTTCTCGGCCATCTTGGCGAGCCAATCGGCTGGGATATCGACAGCTTCCAACACCTGATCGAAACTGATCTCGCCCAAGCCCTCAAAGCTGGCGGCAAAGGCGCGGTCGAACTTGTCGATATTGCGCTCGTCCTTCACCATCGACACGCGGGCAAGGTAGTAGAACGCTTCGACATCATAGGTGACCAGACCCTTTTTCATGCCTTCCAGAAAAGTCAGATACTCCCGGAGCGATACCGGTATGCCAGCTTTGCGGAGGTTTTCGAAAAAGGGCAGGAACATCGCGTCACGCCACCATGCGAAGCAGAACCAGCGAGATCACCAGCCCCACAAGCGCAAAAGCGATCCCATATCCGGCGGCATACTGCGCCATGTCGGCGCCGTTTCCATTGCGTTTTTTTGCGGTCAAAGCACCCAGGATTGCACCCAGTATCGCCATTCCCATTACTAGCAACATATGTGTTTCATCCGTCTTTCGTGCTGTCAGCGGGGCGTCGGCCACTGTTTTGAGCCAGAGATTGAGCCACCAAATCCGAACCGAACCCGTATCGCGCCCATCCAAGGCTGTCCAGCCTAACGGCACGTGCCTGCTGCAATTGACCGGCCTGTTTCAAGGCCTCGGACTTCAGCAGCAGCAAGGTGGCCAGAAGCGAAGCGTTTTCCGCCCGGGTCATCACGTCGATGGCCTGATCCAGTTCGGGCAGAACCTCGGGCCCGCGATCCTGCGCAAGCGCAAAGGCTGCGGTCTGGGTTGAGACATAAGCCTGATGAACCTCGGTTCCGGGCGTCGCGCGAAGAAATTGTTGCGCGATCTTGAACTGCCGCTGGGCTTCTGCCGGATTACGAAACTGCTCCATCCGGCCCATCAGGTAGTGGGGATAGGCGCGGCGGTGATCCGTCCATCCCAGTTGCTGCCCGATGCGGGCTGCCTTTTGCGCGGCGCGCATCTGTCGGGGGGAACCCGGCCCCGGTCCAAGTGATTTCTGGATCGCGTTGATCCACTCTCGGGGGGTATTTGTGGGGGGTTGCGCAGCTAGTCGGTCGCCGCGTGGATTCAGACGGCTGAGAATTCCGGGGATGACGGCAGCGACCTGATCGCGGGTCATGCCGGTGTGCAGTTCGGGCGCATAAGCCGCGCGCAGGATCAGCATGTCGAACCCGGTCAAGACCGTATGAATATTGTCGTCGTTGAACACCGAATCCGGCAGATGATAGAGGTCGTTCAGAGGACCAAGGGCCTGTGCCAGTTCTTCGTGCAGGCAATCGCGCATTTCCTGCGGGCTGACATCGTAGGGGATAAAAATCCCCAATCTTTCGCGCTGGCGCAGCTCAACCCAACTGCTTTTGGTTTTGCGGCGGTCGCGCTGATACTCAGCCAGGCTGGACGCGTTTGGCACCACGAAACAGGCCGCGTTTGGCAGAATTTGCAGAATGTCCTTCTGGCTGACCGCTTCGATCGTGATATTGGCCTGACCGTCGTTGACTTGTCGAATGTTTATACCCGCCTCGCGCTTCAGGCGGTTCAGCAGGCGGGTCAAATCCTGCTGCATACTTTGTGTCGGCGATCCGGTCAGGCGAACGGTGATCGGCGTTTCGAACCGGGTGAACACGGGCAGGGCGGCCCCGCTCTCCAGTTCGAAATGCAGGGACAGGAAATCCGACGCGATGTTTTTGTTGGACCGTGCCGGTGGCGAAGGGCGGGGTGCCGCAAAAGACTTGGCCGGCGGCAACGCCACTTCGACATATGGGACATCGTTCCCGAGTTCGATTGTCTCGACAGACGTGCAGCCAGCGATAACCAGCGCCAGAAAAAGGGCGCCCATACGCATCATGGGCGGGCGTACTTGATGAACGGTGTCAGGGTGCCGATGCGATCATAAAGGTGGCGCGCCGTTTGGTTGAACTCTTGCGTCAGCCAGTAAACGGATGGGGCGCCCTGGCGATCTGCCTCTTCATAAACCGCCTGAATCAAGGCGCGACCGACGCCCGTTCCTCGGGTTTCAGGTCGGGCGAACAGGTCTTGCAGATAACAGACCTTTTCCACTTTCCAGGCGTGGCGATGAAACAGGTAATGCGTCAGTCCGACCAAAACACCATCCTGTTCCGCGACAAAACAGGAAAAATCCTGCGGGTCGTCGCCCACCAATCTGGAAAAGGTCGTTTCATACACGTTTTCAGGCAGGGTGGTTTCATAAAACGCCAGATAATCCCGCCACATTTCGGCCCACTGATCTTTGTCCTCGGCCCGCAGGGTCCGGATTGTCAGAGCGTTCGCCAAGTGATGACCCCAATACTGCTGCTTTGCAACGCGGTTGCGTCAGGTATCTCGATGCTGACACCCGAGATACCCAATGGCAAGCCGTGATCACAGATTGTTCACACGCAGGCTAGCGTTTGCCACGTGCCATGAATGCAAGACGTTCGAACAGATGCACATCCTGTTCATTTTTCAACAAAGCGCCATGCAGCTTCGGCAGCGCGCTGGCCCCGTCACGCCTGAGGTCTTCCGCCGTCAGGTCTTCGGCCAGCAACAGCTTCAGCCAGTCCAGAACCTCTGAGGTCGAGGGTTTTTTCTTGAGCCCTTGCGTCTCGCGGATTTCATAGAATTGCGTCAGTGCGGCAGTCAGAAGTGCGTCCTTGATGCCGGGGTGATGCACATCAACGATCCGGCGCATCGTTGCCTCGTCCGGAAAGCGGATATAGTGGAAGAAACAGCGGCGCAGGAAGGCGTCGGGCAGCTCTTTTTCGTTGTTCGAGGTTATGATGACGATGGGGCGGTGCTTGGCCCTGACCGTCTCGCCCGTTTCGTAGACGTGGAACTCCATTTTATCGAGCTCCTGCAACAGGTCATTGGGGAACTCGATATCCGCCTTGTCGATTTCGTCGATCAGCAGAACAACCTTTTCGTCGGCGTCAAAGGCCTGCCACAACTTGCCCTTGCGGATATAGTTCGACACGTCATGGACACGCTCTTCGCCCAATTGGCTGTCACGCAGGCGGCTGACGGCATCATATTCATAAAGACCCTGCTGCGCGCGGGTGGTGGATTTCACATTCCACTCGATCATTCTCAGCCCCAGCGCACCGGCCACTTGCCTTGCCAATTCGGTCTTGCCGGTACCGGGCTCGCCCTTCACCAGCAGGGGGCGTTCCAGCGTGACAGCGGCGTTCACGGCAATAGTCAGATCGTCGGTGGCGACATATTCGGCTGTACCTTGGAAACGTGCGGTCATGGGCCTCTCGTGCGTATATTGTGTTGGACGGGCAGGTTGTGGTTTCCGGGTTACAGAGCGGCAAGGTTTTTTACAACCCGCGTCCCTGCGTCGCCCGGCGGGAATTGTGCTGCAACTCCAAGCCCTTTTGCTTGATTCCGATATAGACCAATCCCGGGCGCCGTGCCTCACGCCCTAAAAAAGCCTGTCAAATTTCATAGAAATACAAGGTTTTGTTGATGTTTGTCTCATAGTTAGACAAATCCGCGGGGGTGCACTGTTGCGCAACGTTTGTGTAGTGACATTCCACCGTCCGTCGGCTAAACGCTGCGCAGAAGGGAGAGCCAAATGTCAGCTGAAACAGCCTCGAACGACGTTACTGGCCAAACCGAGGGAGCAAATATGAAGCAGGAAGTTTTTCTGCCGGAAGATTACCGTCCGGCCGAAGATGAGCCTTTCATGAATGATCGTCAGCTTGAGTATTTTCGCCGCAAGCTGCTGGATTGGAAGACAGAGTTACTGGCTGGTAGCCGCGACACCATCGAAGGGCTACAAGACAACACCCGTAACATTCCGGACGTCGCGGACCGCGCCAGCGAAGAAACAGACCGTGCGCTGGAGCTGCGGACCCGTGATCGTCAGCGAAAGCTGGTCGCAAAGATCGACTCAGCCCTGCGCCGGATTGATGATGGCGAATACGGGTATTGCGAAATGACGGGCGATCCGATCTCGCTGAAACGTCTGGACGCACGACCGATTGCAACCATGACACTTGAAGCGCAAGAGCGCCACGAGCGTCGCGAAAAGGTCCACCGCGACGATTAATCGCCGGGTATGTGTAAGAAATCCAAACGCCGGGGCCTGTGGCCCCGGCGTTTTTGCGTTATGCGGGTGTCATGAAGATAGACGGATTGAAATTCTGTGTAATCGGCGGTGGAATCGGCGGCCTGGCCTCGGCACTGGCGCTGCAACACCGTGGGGCGCATGTCACGCTTCTGGAGCAAGCCCCGGCCCTGACCGAAGTCGGTGCTGGTTTGCAGATCAGCGAGAACGGGATGCGCGTTCTTCATGCACTTGGCGTCACAGGTCTTTCTGTCGGGCAGAAATCCCATGGAACTGTCTTGCGCGATTACCGAAATGGGCGCGTGGTCAGTCGGCTGCCAGGCCCCGCAGCTGGTCCGACCTACTACTACCACCGTGCCGACCTTCTGAACCTTCTTCATGATGCGGCCTGTGACGCAGGTGTGGATCTCCGGTTAGGTGCCAATGTTTCGCATGTGCAAAAGCACCCCAACGAGGCAGAGGTGGTCTTGGCGTCAGGCGAGCGAATTCGCGCTGAATGCGCCATTGCGGCCGATGGCGGCCGCAGTATGCTCCGCCCGGCTTTGAACGGGGCAGAGGTGCCGGAGTTCACGCATCAGGTGGCCTGGCGCGCCACCATACCCTGGCAGCCCGGTCATGATCCGGTTTCCGCATCCCTGACGATGGGGCCGGGGCGGCATGTGGTGACCTATCCGTTGCGCGACGAAAGCGTGATGAACATTGTCGCGGTCGAAGAGCGTTCGGACTGGCGGGAAGAAGGATGGCGTCAGACGGGCGACCCTGAAGAGCTGCGCAAGCGATTTGCAGATTTCGGTGGCCCCGTGCGCGACATTCTATCGAAAGTCACGGATGTGCACCTGTGGGCATTGTTTCTTCGGCCTGTCGCGCAAAACTGGCAGAATGGCCGATTGGTTCTGCTAGGGGACGCGGCCCATCCAACATTGCCATTCATGGCACAGGGTGCATGTCTGGCGCTTGAAGACGCCTGGGTGCTGGCGCGCGCGTTTGACGAACGATCGGGTATCACCAGCGCGCTGGCAACCTATGAAACGACCCGCAAACCAAGGGCGCAGCGCGTTGTCGCGGCGGCCGGATCAAATGCGCGGAACTTTCATCTGCGCGGTCCAGCCCGATTGGCTGCGCAATGTGTGCTGAGGGTCGTTGGTGCCCGGTTGTCCCAACGCTATGAGTGGATCTACAGTCACGACGTCACGGCTGCTTAGGGCCTCAAAGATCCAGGTCAATCCAGACGGGAACGTGATCGGATGGCTTTTCGTGCCCCCGAACAGCCGCATCAATCTGGCAATCCCGCATGAGGTCGGCCGCTTGTGGCGTCAACAGGAAATGATCAATCCGAATTCCGTCATTCCGGTTCCACGCGCCAGCCTGATAATCCCAGAAAGAATAGTGGTCGGGACCCTGCGTTGTCGCGCGGAAGGCCTCGGTAAAGCCAAGGTTCAGGATTTTTCGAAAGGCGGCCCGGCTTTCCGGGCGGAACAACGCGTCTTCCCGCCAGGCATCGGGGCGTTTGGCATCCTCGGCCTGGGGGATGATGTTATAATCACCCGCCATTAGCGCCAGCTCTTCTGATTCCATCAGACCCTTTGCGCGCTCATAAAGCCGTTCCATCCAGGCCAGCTTGTAATCGTATTTCGGTCCGGGTGCCGGATTCCCGTTGGGCAGATACAGCCCACAGAGGCGCAAGGCCTTTTTGCCCACGACGGTCGCCTCGATCCAGCGTGCCTGTTCATCATTGTCATCACCGGGAAGGCCGCGTGATACATCCTCCAGCGGAAGCCTCGACAGGATCGCGACGCCGTTGAAGCTTTTTTGACCGTGTGTTTCCACGTTGTACCCGCGATCTTCAAACATCTCGCGGGGGAAGTTTTCGTCGACGGATTTGATTTCCTGAAGAAGAACAACGTCGGGTTGGGCATCGTCCAGCCAGCGGGGCAGCGCCTCGGTTCGCGCCTTGATGCCATTGATGTTGTACGTGGCGATTTTCATGCGCGATCCTCCGAAACTTTGTGGCAACCTATCGCTCAGAACGGGCCCAGCGGCAAGTCGGAGATCGGATTAGCGAGGCTCTGCCTTGCGCTCCGGGATATTTTTAGCCAGATGAAGAAACGGATCCTTAACCATTTTTTCGATACTTGAAGGGGCGGTACAGGCGGGGACGCCGATGACCGCGCCAGGTGAAGCTCTCTGGTCGTTTTGGTCAGAGAGCGGATCCCTGCTTCATCTGGCTGAAAATATCCTGGGGGTGTGGGGGCAAAGCCCCCACCGGTTACATCGAAAACGACGTGCCGCAGCCACAGGAAGAGGTGGCGTTGGGGTTGTCGATCACAAACCGCGCACCAATAAGCTCCTGAGTGAAATCTATCACCGCGTTTTCAAGAAAGGGCAGAGAGATCGGGTCGACGATGACTTTCTGCCCTTTGCCTTCAAGAATGAGGTCGTCGGTGTTTGGCGTATCCAGAGCAATTTCATATTGAAAACCGGAACATCCACCGCCCTCCACTGCGACACGCAGGGCTTGCCCCTGTTCCGCGGCACCGATTTCGGCAAGGCGGTCAAAGGCGCGTTCGGTGACTGATGGGGGCAGATTCATGCCGGTCTCCAAAGGTTTATTTCCCAAGCGTCCTACAATATATGAAACCAAAAGACAGGCGACAAGGACAAGGCCTTTGGACAGAGCGGGTTTTGCTTCGGACCCAGACCGCGCAAGGGGGCGGCTGGTGCCAGAGGAAGAGAGCAGCTTCCGGTCATGCTTTCAGCGTGATCGCGACCGGATCATTCACGCCAGTGCGTTTCGGCGGCTCAAGCACAAGACGCAAGTCTTTGTCGAGCATGAAGGTGACAGTTATCGAACACGGCTGACCCATTCCATCGAAGTCGCTCAGGTCGCGCGAACAATTTCAGGGGCGTTGGGCCTGAATCCTGAACTCACCGAAGCTGTTGCGCTGGCGCACGACCTGGGTCATACGCCCTTTGGTCATACGGGTGAGGACGCCCTCCACGCGCTGATGGCGCCTTACGGGGGGTTTGATCACAACGCACAGGCCATTCGGATCGTAACCAAGCTGGAGCGGCATTATGCCGGGTTTGACGGATGCAACCTGACTTGGGAGTGTCTGGAGGGTATCGCCAAGCATAACGGTCCGGTTGTTGGCGATCTGCCCTGGGCCCTGGCTGAATGCAACCAGGGCTTTGACCTTGAACTTCATACCCATGCAAGTGCCGAGGCGCAGGTGGCGGCCTTGTCTGATGACATTGCTTACAACAATCACGACCTTCTGGATGGGTTGCGTGCGGGGTTGTTTGAAGATGATGATCTGCGCCATCTTCCGATCGTGGGGGCGTGCTACGCGGATGTGGATGCGAAATACCCCGGTCTTGATCCGTATCGGCGGCGTCATGAAGCACTGCGGCGGGTTTTTGGGGTCATGGTGGCGGACGTCATCACAACGTCGCGCGACTTGATCGCGGCTTCGGGCGCGCAGTCGGTCGAAGAGGTTCGCCATCTTGGGCATCCTGTCATCCAATTCTCGACCGGGACTTGGGCGGATCTGAAACAAATCAGGGCGTTCCTGTTCACCCGGATGTATCGCGCACCCAGCGTCATGAAGGTGCGGGCCGAGGTTGCAACGGTTGTCGAAGACCTGTTCCCGATCTACCTGAACGATCCGAAACAGATGCCGGCACGCTGGCACGAGGATATTGAAGCTGCGGCGGACGAGACTGCTCTGGCCCGGATCGTATCGGATTATATTGCAGGAATGACCGACCGCTTCGCTTTGCAGGATCACGCCCGGCTGACGGGCTGATTGAGCCGCAATGAAACGGGTAATGGTCCATGTTTGCGACCTTTATTGCGGGTTGATTGGCACCTTGCGCAGGCGGGAAGCGATGATCAGAAGCCGTACGACGGACAGTGCGCAGGGTATTTGAAATCTCAGACAGAGGATATCTGGGCAACATTGGCAGACATTGGGCGTAAACCATGTCCAAACAATAGGCGTCCATTGACCTTGCCGTGATGCGTGGTAAACCGCCGGGCAAGCAAAAGGACATCCGAAATGAACCTGTTTTCCGAGATCCGCGGCCTTGTACTGGACGCGCTGGCACAGATGCAGTCCGAAGGCGCGTTGCCCGAGGGGCTGAATTTTGACAACGTGGCGGTCGAACCGCCGCGTGATGCGGCGCATGGCGACATGGCGACCAACGCGGCGATGGTGCTGGCAAAACCGGCCAGGATGAAACCGCGTGACATTGCCGAGGCATTGGCAGGGAAGCTGGTGGCGGATGATCGGATCACCAGCGCCGATGTGGCGGGTCCGGGCTTTCTCAATTTGCGGCTGGCACCGTCGGTCTGGCAAGGCGTGCTGGCGGCTGTGCTGGAGAAGGGCACCGATTATGGCCGCTCGACTATGGGCCATGGGCAAAAGGTCAACGTTGAATATGTTTCGGCCAACCCAACCGGTCCGCTGCACGTGGGTCATACACGGGGCGCGGTTTTCGGGGATGCTCTGGCAAGCCTGCTGGCCTATTCCGGCCATGACGTGACCCGTGAGTATTACATCAACGACGGCGGTGCGCAGGTGGATGTGCTGGCGCGCTCGGCTTACGAACGCTATCGCGAGGCCAATGGTCTGAGCCCCGAGATTGCCGAAGGTCTTTATCCTGGCGACTACCTGATCCCGATCGGTGAGGCGTTGAAAGAGAAATACGGCGACAGCCTGATCGACAAGCCGGAAAGTGACTGGCTGGAAGAGGTGCGTGAGTTCTCGACCGACGCGATGATGGATCTGATCCGCGCTGACCTGAAAGCGCTGGGCGTCGAGATGGATGTGTTCTTCTCGGAAAAATCTCTCTATGGCACCGGTCGGATTGAGGCAGCATTGCAATCGCTGACTGACAAGGGCCTGATCTATGAAGGCGTGCTCGAGCCGCCGAAGGGCAAAAAGCCCGAGGATTGGGAGCCACGCGAACAGACGCTGTTCAAATCGACCGAACATGGCGACGACGTCGACCGCCCTGTCAAGAAATCGGATGGCAGCTGGACTTATTTTGCCCCGGATATTGCTTATCACTATGACAAGGTGACCCGTGGTTTTGACGCACTGATCGACGTGTTTGGCGCCGACCACGGCGGCTATGTCAAACGGATGAAGGCGGCTGTTTCGGCACTGTCCGACGGTAAGGTGCCGCTTGATATCAAACTGACACAGCTGGTGAAGCTGTGGAAGAATGGCGAGCCGTTCAAGATGTCCAAGCGGGCAGGGAACTTTGTCACTCTGCGCGATGTGGTCGATCAGGTGGGCCCGGACGTGACGCGGTTTGTTATGCTGACCCGCAAGAACGACGCGCCGTTGGATTTCGATTTTGACAAAGTGCTGGAACAAAGCCGCGAGAACCCCGTGTTCTACGTTCAGTATGCACATGCCCGTGTCATGAGCGTGCTGCGTCGTGCGGCCGAGGCTGGAATTGCGGCTGATGATGCGACCCTTGCGGGCGCTGACCTGAGCAAGAACGGTCATGTCTCGGAACTGGTTGTTGCGAAGAAGCTGGCAGAATGGCCACGGCTGGTCGAGATTGCGGCCCGAACCAATGAACCGCACAGGGTCGCCTTTTATCTCTATGAACTCGCAGGCGACTTTCACGCGTTGTGGAACAAGGGCAATGACGAGACGCAACTGCGTTTCATCCAGGATGGCGATGTTGCCACAAGCCAGTCAAAAATCGCTTTGGCCCGGGCCGTTTCTGTTGTGATTTCAGCGGGCTTGGGTATTCTTGGCGTTACTCCGGCGCAGGAGATGCGGTAACGAATATCGCCCGAACCGCCGGTACGAGGTAGGCAAGAAGTGACCCGCGGGCCTTATTTTCAGGCGCGAAACGGGCAGTGAGGCGGACATGGCGAGTTACGATTACTCGGGGCATCAAGGCCCCGGGCAGATTCATTACCCGAATCAAGCGCATTCTGACGATGTGTATGGTTTTCCCGAAGACATGCAGGAAGATGACGCGCCGCGTGGCTCGTTTGGTCTGGGCAGGGCGGTCAATTTTCTGGGGGCTGTTGCATCCTTGGCGCTGGTCGCCGGTGTCGGGGTCTGGGGCTATCAACTGATCATGCGCGATGTCAGTGGCGTGCCGGTTGTTCGCGCCGCCGATGGGCCGATGCGTGTACAGCCGGAAAGTCCGGGTGGAACTCCGGCCGATCATCAGGGCTTTGCCGTGAATGCCGTCGCCGCCGAAGGCAGTGCTGCGGCGCCAGCCGACCGGTTGATCCTTGCGCCGCGCCCGGTGTCCTTGACGGACGAAGATCTGCCCGCCGGAGAACTGAAGCCGACCCCTGCGCTGCATGTGGTCGAAGAACCGATCACCACGCAGGAGGCCGCGCGCTTGCGCCAGAACGCAGTAGATGCGCTGGTTGCGGAATTGGCGGGTGCGGCAGCAGAAACGCAGCAAGAGTTCGAAAACGGTGTGCAACTGGCATCGCTGACCACCCCTGATGAAGAACCCGCCATTGACCCGGCAGATTTTGCTGCGGCCTTGCCGGACCCGAGCTTCGCAGAGTTGCCGGGTGTGCGCCGATCGTTGCGCCCTGTGACGCGTCCGGCACGGTCCACCCGCAGTCAGGTCGCGCCCAGTGAGAATTCCGAAGACGCCATTAATGCAGCGGTGAAAGCCGCGGTCGGGGTGGATGTTGATCCGGATACACTGGCCAAGGGAACCCGGCTGGCGCAGCTTGGAGCTTATGACAGCACGCAAGTGGCACAGGCCGAGTGGGACCGTTTGAATGGTCAATTTGGTGATTATTTGTCGGGAAAACAACGGGTTATCCAGAAAACTTCAAGCGGCGGGCGGACCTTCTACCGCCTTCGTGTACTGGGGTTTGAAGATCTGAGCGACTCGCGCCAGTTCTGCGCCGCTCTGGTCGCGCAAGGCGCTGATTGTATCCCGGTGGCCGTGAGGTGAAGTTTGGAGCAGCGATCACAGATGCTGAAGGACTGCGCCTGACGCAGGAGGAAAGAGACCTGTTTCGCCAGATGAACCCGTTTGGGTTCATCCTGTTCTCCCGAAATATTGAAAGCGCCGATCAGGTGCGGGCCTTGTGTGACGATTTCCGAGAGGCCGTTGGGCGCAACTGCCCCATTACCATTGATCAGGAAGGTGGGCGCGTACAGCGTTTGCGCGCACCCTTGGCTCGCGAATGGTTGCCGCCGCTGGATCATGTGACCAGGGCGGGTGATCAAGCGGAACGCGCCATGTACCTCAGGTACCGCCTGATTGCGGATGAGCTGTTTGGTCTGGGTATCGACAGCAACTGTGCCCCCATGGTCGATGTGGCGCGGCCCGAGACCCACGCGTTTCTGAAAAACCGCTGTTATGCCTTTGACCCCGAACAGATTACCAGGATCGGCAGGGCCGTGGCACAGGGTCATCTGGATGGGGGTGTTCTTCCGGTTCTCAAGCACATTCCCGGCCATGGCCGTGCCACTCTGGACAGTCACCATGACCTTCCGCACGTTGATTTGCCGCTGGAAGAGTTGGAATACAGCGATTTCGCGCCGTTCCGCGCCTTGAATGACCTGCCGATGGGGATGACAGCACATCTGGTCTTCGATCAGATCGATCCCCGGCCAGCCACCATTTCTGCGGCCATGATGGGCCTGATCCGAGACAATATCGGCTTTGGCGGGCTGATCATGACCGACGATATTTCGATGAAAGCGCTCAGTGGGGCGTTGACGGACCTCACACGGCAATCTTTGCAGGCGGGCTGTGATGTGGTCCTTCATTGCAATGGCAGCTTTTCTAAACGCGCCGCTGTGATGGAAGTCGCCGGGGAGATGTCGGATGTGGCACAAGCCCGCGCAGAACGGGCGCTGGCGATGCGGAAACCCCCGCGGGAACTTGACATCCAAGCCGCCGAAGCGGAACTATCTGCCCTAATGGGCGGGCAGGTATATGAACGATAATCTTTTTAGCGAAGACCCTGTCTCGGTCGCGGATCGTCTTGCGGCCGAAGCGCTGATCGTTGACGTCGATGGATTCGAAGGCCCGTTGGACGTTCTGCTGACCCTGTCCCGTACGCAAAAAGTGGATTTGCGCAAGATCTCGGTTCTTGCGCTGGCGCAGCAATATCTGGCCTTTGTTGAAAAGGCGCGTGCGCTGCGCATTGAACTGGCCGCCGATTATCTGGTCATGGCGGCGTGGCTGGCCTTTCTCAAGTCCCGTCTACTGCTACCGCCAGACCCGGATGACGACGGGCCATCGGGTGAAGAGCTGGCCGCGCATCTGGCGTTTCAACTTGAACGCCTGCAGGCGATGCGTGACGTCGCTGCACGGTTGATGGCCCGCGACCATCTGGGGCGTGATTTTTTCAAACGCGGGCAGGGCGAGGACGTCACCCGCATTCGCACCGTGACTTATTCTGCCACGCTTCTGGACCTGATGCAGGGTTATGCCCGTATCCGCACCCGTGACGAATTCCGCCCCTTTGTGATGGACCGCGATGCGGTGTTCACGATGGAGCAGGCACTGGAGCGGATGCGCCCGCTGATCGGTTTTGCGGGGACGTGGACCGATATGGAAACCTATCTGCCCGATGGTTGGGATACTGACCCGGTGCGCCGCAGATCAGCAACGGCTGCGACCTTTGCGGCCTCGCTGGAACTGGTGAAAGAAGGACATATGGAGATCAAGCAGAGCGAGACATTCGCGCCGATCCATTTGCGTAAGAGGACCCAGACACGTGACTGACGCCCCAGAAGAAACCGGCACCCTGTTCGAGGCGCCACCGCTGGCGGAACAGGAGCGTATGGTCGAGGCCGTTTTGTTTGCCAGCGCCGATCCGGTGACGATTGCCGACCTTGAGGCGCGGATGCCGCATGGAAGCGACGCCGCGCAAGCCGTTGAACTGCTTCAAAGGCGTTACGAGGGGCGCGGCGTGCGCGTGGTACGCGTGGGGGAGGCCTGGGCGATTCGCACAGCCCCTGATCTGGGTTTTCTGATGCAGAAGGAAACGGTTGAGACCCGTAAACTCAGCCGAGCCGCAATCGAGACATTGGCCATCGTGGCCTATCACCAGCCCTGCACCCGCGCCGAGATTGAGGAAATTCGCGGCGTATCAGTCTCTCGCGGGACGATTGATCAATTGCTAGAGATGGAGTGGATCAGGCTGGGCCGTCGCCGCATGACACCGGGTCGTCCGGTGACATTTGTGGTAACGTCCGAATTTCTGGATCATTTTGGGCTGGAGAACGCCCGCGATCTGCCAGGTCTCAAGGAATTGAGGGCTGCGGGATTGTTGGAAAACCGGCCTCCACCGGGGGCTATCCCACTGGGCGAGGGGCGCGAGGACGAAGTGGACGAGGACCAGTCGGAACTGTTTGAGGAGTAATAACCCGGACAGGTCACTACAGGTCAGGCGCGGAACCTGCGGCAGTAAACGCGGGTTATCCGACACATGCACCGTTGAAAGAAATTCTGAGGATTAGACGGCCGCTTTGAAGTGCTTGGACAGTTTCAGGCCTTGCCCCTGATAGTTCGATGCAA
The DNA here is from genome assembly GCF_056541275.1 of Ruegeria sp. AI2. Lineage (NCBI taxonomy): Bacteria > Pseudomonadati > Pseudomonadota > Alphaproteobacteria > Rhodobacterales > Roseobacteraceae > Ruegeria > Ruegeria sp. AI2. The sequence goes on along the minus strand of NZ_JBQFYB010000001.1, from coordinate 1,191,762 downwards.
TCCCGGCACCATATAGCTGCGTGGGCATCTCAGCCATTTTCTCATAGACAAGACGCCCGACCACCTGTCCGTGTTCCAGCACGAAAGGCGCTTCGTGGCATCGCACCTCAAGCACACCGCGTGACCCGGCACCGCCTGCTGCGGCATGGCCAAAGCCGGGATCGAAGAACCCGGCATAATGCACTCGGAATTCACCAACCATCGCCAGATAAGGTGCCATTTCGGCGGCATACATCGGCGGGATATGGACCGCCTCGCGGCTGACAAGGATATAGAATGCGCCGGGGTCAAGTATGATGCGACCGTCCTTGGTGCGCACTTCCTCCCAATAGTCCTGGGGGTCGTATTCGCCAATTCGGTCCAGATCGATTACCCCGGTATGGGGCTTGGCGCGATAGCCGACCAGATCGGTGTCGGGCAGTTGCAGATCGACCGAAAAGCCAAGACCATCATGAATCACAGCAGGCCCGTCCACCAACGGCGATTCGGCGTGCAGGGCGGTCAATTCGGCGTCAGACAAGACGGCCTGACCCTGACGGAAACGGATCTGGTTTAGACGCATACCGGGTCGGACCAGAACTGAAAACGAACGTGGACAGATCTCGGCGTACAGCGGGCCTTTGTAGCCTGCGGGCACGCGATCGAACTCGGTGCCACCATCGGTGATGGTACGGGTCAGAAGGTCAAGCCGCCCGGTCGAGCTTTTGGCATTGGCGACGGCGGTCATGTCGCGGGGCAGGGCAAGCGATTCCATCAGAGGCACCAGATAGACGCAGCCCTTTTCCAGAACAGCGCCGTCCGAGATGTCGATGCGGTGCATTTCAAACTCGGCCAAGCGATCCGTAACAGTCCGTCCTTCGCCCGCGAGGAACGAGGCGCGCACTCGGTAAGCCACTGTTCCTAAACGCAAATCAAGACTGGCCGGTTGAATTTGCGCTGGCAGAACATCGGGGTTGGCGGCAATCTCTCCGCGCGCGATCATCGCTTCGATTTGCTGGTTCGCGCAAACACCTGTCATCTCGATCCCCTCATGTGCCAGAGCGGGATCTGGCCTTTGTGCCATAAACGTCGGTGTGATTTGGTCGGGCTAGCAGGACTCGAACCTGCGACCTTCCGTCCCCCAGACGGACGCGCTACCAGGCTGCGCCATAGCCCGACGTTGGGCCGTTCATAAAGATTTTCCCGGCAGGGGCAAGAGGAAAACACTGCCTTTTTTCCTAACCCGTCGCCTGTGTTTCAACACGATCCAGCCAACGGCGTAGGTCTTTTGCAATTGGTGCAATCCGGCGCAGAAGTTCGTCGTCAAACTCGGCGCACTTCCACACCAGCGAAGCAATTCCGCTCATCTGGGGCGCTGTGTTCAGGTCAGACTCTGGTTCTTGTTCTGACGCGGCCGCGGGAAGTGCCTCGGCCTGCACACCTTCATTCGCCGGCTGCTCGGCCGGTTCGTCCAGATCCATAGGGATTTGTTCGGTGGCTGCAGCGGGTTTGGGTTCGAACGGCACCACAGTACCTTGAACGGGTTCAATCAGGGCGGGACCCGGTTCGTCCAGAGGCGGAGACAATGCTGCGACATGTGCGACGCCTTGCTCGCGCAGGATGCGCTGCACGCCTTTGATTGTGGTCCCGTCTTCATGAAGCAGTTTCTTGATGCCCCCCAGAAGACGCATGTCATTGGGGCGGTAATACCGACGCCCGCCTGCGCGTTTGACCGGTTTGACCTGAGTGAAGCGGCTTTCCCAGAATCGCAAGACATGGGCCTGGACACCAAGCCAATCCGCTACTTCACTGATCGTGCGAAACGCGTCGCGGGATTTGCTCATATCCGCGTGACCCTGGGGTTACTTGCGATTCCCGACGGCGACGCGATCTTTCATAAGATGCGACGGGCGAAAGGTCAGTACACGGCGGGGCTGTATCGGAACCTCTTCGCCGGTTTTGGGGTTGCGGCCGACTCGCGCGGTCTTGTCGCGAACACTGAACGTACCGAAGGACGAGATTTTCACCTGCTCACCACGCACCAGAGCGTCGGACATGTGGTTCAGAACGCTTTCGACCAGCTGCGCACTTTCGTTGCGCGAAAGCCCAACTTCGCGAAAGACGGCCTCGCTCAGATCCATTCGAGTCAGTGTATTGTCGCCCATGTCATTTCCCCTGTTGCTGTCAAAGCATACGGGTACGGCAAATTCGCTGTCAATATCAATGAATTGCAAGAAGCTGTGTAAGCTGGATTGCGCCGGTTACCAGCGCAGAACCACCGCGCCCCAGGCCAGACCGCCGCCAATCGCTTCGGTCACGATCAGGTCACCGGGTTTGATCTGCCCGCGTTGTTTACCAACCGACAATGCCAATGGGATGGATGCAGCCGAGGTGTTGCCGTGATCCTGAACGGTCACAACTACGTTTTCCATTGGCAGGCCCATCTTTTTGGCCGTGCCCTGAATGATGCGAATATTTGCCTGATGAGGAACAATCCAGTCTACGTCAGCGCTGCTCAGCCCCGCGCGGTCCAGGGCTGTCTCAGCGGTTTTGGTAAGCTTTTCAACGGCATGTCGGAAGACCTGATTGCCCTGCATACGCAGATGCCCTGTGGATTGGGTCGAAACCCCCCCATCGACATAAAGAAGGTCCTTGTAGCGCCCGTCCGAGTTCAGATCGGTTGCAAGTATGCCGCGATCCGCAGCGGTGCCTTCGCCGTCCTGCGCTTCGAGTACCAATGCGCCGGCACCATCCCCGAACAGAACACAGGTCGAGCGGTCGGTCCAGTCCATAATCCGGGAAAAGGTTTCGGCACCAATGACCAGCACGCGTTTGGCCTGACCTGACAGAATCAAAGCATTTGCGTTGCTGAGGGCGAAAACGAATCCTGCGCAGACAGCCTGTACGTCGAAGGCAAACCCTTTGGTCATGCCCAGCCGGGCCTGAACCATGGTCGCGGCAGAAGGAAAGGTCAGGTCTGCGGTCGAGGTCGCCAGGACGATCGCGTCGATATCATCCGCTGTCAGGCCCGCATCGGCCAGCGCAGCCTCGGCAGCCTTGGTGGCCAGGTCTGACGTCGTTTCGTCATCGGCAGCAAAGTGGCGGCGTTCGATCCCCGACCGGGTTCTGATCCACTCATCCGTCGTGTCCAGCGTTTTCTCGAACTCGGAATTGGGAACAATACGTTCCGGCAAATAATGCCCGACACCTACTACAACTGAACGGCCTGCCATTTTTGGGGTACTGCCTTTTTTGTTATTTATCGGTCTGCGGCGCTGCTTGCGCGGCATCTTGTTCAAGCTGGGCTGTGGATGCAACCCGCGCCGCTAATTTTTCGGCGAAACCGGACTGTGCCAGAGTAAAGGCCAGTTTGATCGCCGCCGACACTCCGGTCGCATCTGCCCCGCCGTGGGATTTAATAACGGTCCCGTTCAGACCCAGAAACACGCCACCGTTCACACGGCGCGGATCGATGCGCTTTTTCAGGCGCTGTAGTGACGTGATGGCCAGAATCGAAGCCAATCGGGACAACGGAGAGTATTTGAACGCCTCACGCAGAAGTTCTCCGATCAGGCTGGCGGTGCCTTCACCCGTTTTGATCGCAACATTGCCTGTAAACCCATCAGTAACAATGACATCTGCCTTGTCACCGGGAATATCACTGCCTTCGACAAAGCCAACAAATTCGAAATTCGCCTGTTCCGCGAAATCCGAGATCAAGGCGTGCGCTTCTTTCAGTTCCGCGCGGCCCTTATGCTCCTCGGTGCCAACGTTCAGCAGCCCGATCCGGGGGCGGTTCAGGGCCATGCCGTTGCGCGCATAAGACGCGCCCATCAGGGCGAATTGCAGCAAATCCTTGGCGTCGGCGCGTACATCGGCGCCCACATCCAGCATTACATTGAACCCTTGCGGGTTGCGCGAAGGCCACAGGATCGCGATTGCGGGGCGGTTCACACCCGGCAATTTGCGCAGACGCATCATCGACAGGGCCATCAGGGCACCGGTGTTCCCGCAGGACACCGCGCCATGAGCTTCGCCCTGACGAACCGCTTCCAGCGCGGACCACATTGAGGTCTGCTTGCCGTTGCGCACAACCTGGCTGGGCTTGTCCTCCATCGTGACAACGTCGGGGCAATCACGAAAAACGACGCGCCCTTCAAGGACACGTCGTTTGGCAACCAGCTTGCGCAATACCTGTTCGGGCCCGTGCAGCAGGAACCCGATATTCGGGTTCTTGCCAGCCGACTTTGCCAGACCTGCAACGACGACAGCGGGGCCTGCGTCCCCTCCCATTGCGTCAACCGAGATGGTGATCCGTCCGGCGTGCGTGGGCTGATCGTTCATGCCTTGGCCTGTGCTCGATCAGGCTTAGGCTGCGTCTTCGTCCAGATCGATTTCGTCGGCCTGTGCGACGACTTCGCGATCGTCATAGTGGCCGCAAGATGCACAAACGTGGTGCGGGCGTTTCAGCTCGCCGCAGTTCGGGCATTCGTTCGGGTTTGCAGCAACCAGAGCGTCGTGTGCGCGGCGGTTGTTGCGACGCGACTTGGAAACTTTGTTCTGTTGGACGGCCATGGTCTCAACCTTTGTCTGACTGGGGGCCGCAGATTCGCTGCCGACCCGGGTTTCGTAGTTCGTTTATCGTGGTTTGACGCGCATTTAGGCGACGAGCCCCGCAATGTCCAACCCAAAATCCGATGAGCGCGCGAAAATACTGCGATTCTCGGCATGTTCAAGCGATTTTTCTGACCGCCTGCTATGACAGGAAATCCGGCACCTGTCACTCGTCTTTTTTTAGCACATCGCGCAATCCTGCCAATCCCGCAAAGGGTTTGGCATCGTCATCCGTCATCGCCTGTTTGCCCGGTTCTGTGTAGGCAGCCTGACCCAGTTCCGCGCCGTCTTTCCGTGGATATTGTGGCAAAGCCAGAGACAGGGCCTCGATCATGACAAGGGCCGGATCAATTTCCGGTCCCAAAGGTTCAGAATCGTCATCTTCCGGGATTTCGAACTCTGGATCATCAGGGTCGGCCCAATCCGCAAGAAATGTCCGGTGCACTGGAATGTCGATCCTTGTCGTCACCGGTTCCAGCGTCACCACGCAAGGTTGGATGACAGTTGCGCCGAGTTTGCCATTTAGAACCCAGTCCCGTTTGCCTTGTGCCTGCACTTCGCCCGAAAAGCTGAGCTTGCGCAGCCCCAGCAGCCCAAGGTCTTGCCTGATTTGCTCAAGCACGGTGGTTGCAGGGCGCAGATCGAACCGTGTCGGGGCGTTCTGCGGCAGGTCAGACACCCGAAATGATGTCGCGTTGCTCATTCGTGAGCCTTTCTATGTGTTGAACCGTGGCAGCGGTTTATGTAATCGGATAGAAGCCGAAGAAGGCCAAGGCAAGAGGGTGCAGATGTTGAAGGTAGTGAACCGGTTGAAACCAGCTGCGAAATCGCTTGTGTTTGTTGCCTGTCTGGCTGCGACCGGAGCTTGTACGGCTGTCTTCAAGAATCACGGCTATGTGCCACCGGCCGAGGAACTGGCGGAAATCAAAGTGGGCGTAGACACGCGGGACAGCGTGCAAGAGGCCATCGGCGCGCCGGGCGCATCCGGCGTGGTTCGGGATTCGGGCTATTACTATGTCCGCTCTCGCGTGCGCCACTACGGTCCGAAACGGCCCGAGGTGGTATCCCGCGAACTGGTTGCCATCAGTTTTGATCAGCGCGGTGTTGTCAGAAACATCGAACGCTTTGGTCTTGAAGACGGGAATGTGATTGCTCTGGAGCGCCGCGTTACCGATTCCAACGTTCAGGACAAAGGCTTCCTGCGTCAGCTGCTGGGCAATATCGGCAACTTCAATCCGGCCAACATTCCGGGCGCCAACTAATTTGCGCCAAAACCTTGCGGTGGTCACAGGGCAGTCACATGTCTTGTGCTAACGGTGTCGTACCGACGCCTGAGGGTCGGCAACCGTGGAGGACGCGACCGTGGCAACGGCAGTTTTGTTAAGCAAGGGGCGCTATCGCGCCAGACTGGCGCAGTCGCCCGAGGATATCAGAACTGCTCAGGCATTGCGGACCTTGGCTTTTTGCACTGAGCAACCGGACTGCGACGAATTTGACGCGCGCTGCAGCCATATCCTGATCGAGGATATGCGCTCGGCAGACCGGCTGGTCTGCTGCTTTCGGATGCTGACCATGGATAGTGGCGGCGAGATCGGACAAAGTTATTCAGCACAGTTCTATGACCTGACCACGCTCGAAGGCTTCGAAGGCAGGATGGTTGAAATGGGACGATTCTGCATCCATCCCGATCACAGCGACCCCGACATCCTGCGTGTAGCCTGGGGGGCAATGACGGCCTACGTTGACCGGAACAACGTCGAGATGCTGTTTGGATGTTCCTCTTTTGCCGGAACCGAAACTGAGCAGTATCTGGATGCGTTTGCGATGCTTAAACACCGCCATCTGGGCCCGAAACGTTGGTTGCCGCGTGTGAAGGCTCCGGATGTTTTTCGATTTGCCGCGCGTCTGCGGCGCAGACCGGATGTGAAAAAGGCAATGCTGCGGATGCCACCCTTGTTGCGGACCTATCTGATGATGGGCGGTTGGGTCAGCGATCATGCGGTGGTGGATCGCCACATGAACACGCTGCACGTTTTCACAGGGGTGGAAATCGGTGCGATCCCCCCGGCACGCAAACGTCTGTTGCGGGCGGTGGCCGGGTAGATTGAGTATTTTTGAAAAGGTGAAGACGGGGCGTTGACGCAATGTGTCAGCCGGTTTAGCTGGCGGACATGGCGAGAATTCCTTTGTTGCAGATGTCCGGCATTTCCCTGACTTTCGGGGGTGACCCGGTGTTTTCCGAACTGGATCTGGTGGTTCAACCCGGTGATCGTGTTGCGCTGGTGGGGCGAAACGGGTCCGGAAAATCCACGCTGATGAAAGTGATGGCCGGTCTGGTCGAGGCTGATCGGGGCGAGATTGTCGTGCCGCCCGGAAAATCCGTTGGCTATATGGAGCAAGATCCGACAATGGAAGGCTTTGCCACGTTGGGGGATTACGCCTCCAGCGGGTTGGAGCCAGGAGAACTTTACAAGGTTGAACGGGCCGGTGAAGGGTTGAAGTTCGATCCTTCACGGGCGGTTGAGACGGCTTCGGGCGGAGAGAGGCGGCGGGCTGCGCTGGCCAAGCTGATGGCAGAAGCTCCGGATCTGATGTTGCTGGACGAGCCGACCAACCATCTGGATATCGAAGCCATCGCGTGGCTGGAACGCGAACTTGGCGCGACCCGAGCGGCCTTTGTGCTGATCTCGCATGACCGGGCCTTTCTAAGGGCGCTGACCCGGGCAACACTTTGGATCGACCGGGGGGCTGTTCGGCGACAGGAACAGGGCTTTGAAGCCTTTGAGGCCTGGCGGGACAAGGTCTGGGAGGAAGAGGACCAGCAACGCCACAAGCTGAACCGCCTGATTAAGTCCGAAGCGAAATGGGCGGTTGAGGGCATTAGCGCCCGACGCAAACGTAACCAAGGCAGGGTGCGGGCCTTGCAAGCGTTGCGGGCAGAAAAGGCGGCGCAGATCAAACGTCAGGGTTCGGCTGCAATGGTACTGGAGGCCGGGCCAAAATCAGGCCGTAAAGTGATTGAGGCCAGGGCGCTGGCCAAAGGGTTCGGCGACAAGCAGATCGTTCGGAACTTTGATCTGCTGGTACAGCGCGGCGACCGGGTGGCCTTTGTCGGGCCGAACGGTGTTGGCAAAACAACGTTGCTGAAGATGCTGCTGGGGCAGGTGGAGTCGGACGAGGGCTCGGTTTCCTTGGGGACGAACCTTGAAATCGCGGTGTTCGATCAGACCCGTGCCCAACTGGACCCCGAGATGAGCCTGTGGGACAGTCTGACCGGCGATCCGGAAATGCGGGTGTCGGGCAAGGCCGATCAGGTAATGGTGGGCGGGCAGCCCAAACATGTTGTAGGGTATCTCAAGGAATTTCTGTTTGACGAACGGCAGGCCCGAGCAGCCGTCAAATCCCTGTCCGGTGGGGAAAAAGCCCGGTTGTTACTGGCCAAACTGATGGCGAAACCCTCGAACCTTCTGGTGCTGGACGAACCGACCAACGATCTGGATGTCGAGACGCTGGACCTGCTGCAAGAGCTTTTGGATGATTATGACGGCACCGTTCTGCTGGTGAGCCATGACCGGGATTTTCTGGACCGCGTGGCGACAACCACCATCGCTATGGAGGGGAATGGACGGGCGGCAGTCTATGCTGGCGGCTGGTCGGATTACATTGCGCAGCGCGGTATCGTAATCGAAAAAAGCGTTGAAAAAGCAAGAGCTTCAAAGCCAAAGATCAAGCGGGAAGAAAAGCCGAAATCCGGCCTATCCTTCTCGGAAAAGCACCGGCTGGAGAAACTGCCTGCCGAGATCGCGCGCCTAGAGGCCGAGATTGCCAAGCTGGAAGAGCTGATGTCCGACCCCGGGCTGTTCACGCGTGAGCCGGTGAAGTTCCAAAAAGCGACCGAGGCGCTGGTTGAGCGGCAGGAGAAACTCTCGGCCGCTGAAGAGGAATGGCTGACGCTCGAAGAGAAGGCTGAAAGCGCTTAGCGCGCCAGACGTTTTGCCGGATTACCTGCCACGGTTTCTCTGGCGGGGACGTCTTTGGTGACGACGCTGCCTGCGCCGATTGTGGCGTAGTCGCCTATGGTAATGCCGGGCAACAGGATCGCTCCGCCGCCAATCCAAACCTGCCTGCCGATGGTGACGGGCAGGCCTATTTCCAACCCTTGTGCCCGATCAGCCGGGTCTTTGGCATGATGGGCGCAGTAAATCTGAACATTGGGGCCAAACATCGTGTCGTCGCCGACCCGAACGGGGGCCGTGTCCAGAACCACGCATCCGGCATTGAAGAAAACCCGGCTGCCCAGATGGATGTTCATTCCATACGCGCAGTGAAAAGGGGCTTCGAGAAAACAGTCCTCGCCGACATGGCCCAGCAGCGCGTGTAGTTCCGGGGCCATCGCGCCGCGTGTGTCGGGCGGACAGGTGTTGTGAGCGTGAACAGCCCGTCGTGCCCGCGCGCGCAGATCGTCCAACTCAGGATCGAGACAGCAGTACCACTGCCCGGACTGCATTTTCTGGCGCTCCGACATAGAGCTGTCTTACCGCATCCGCAGAGCGCCGTCGATGCGGATGACCTCGCCGTTCAGGTAGCCCATTTCAACGATGAAACCGGCCAGCCGCCCGTATTCCTTAGGGTCGCCCAGGCGGGCCGGGTTCGGGACGTCGGCGGCCAGTTGTTTCTGCACGTCTTCAGGAAGGCCCGCCAGCATCGGGGTCATAAAGATACCCGGCGCAATGGTCATGACGCGAATCCCGGTCGAGGCCAGATCGCGGGCCATTGGCAGGGTCATACCAACCACACCGCCTTTCGATGCAGCGTATGCCGCCTGTCCCTTTTGGCCGTCGAATGCGGCAATAGATGCAGTGTTGATGATCACACCGCGCCCACCGTCCGGTTCGGGTTCATTCTTTGCCATCTCGGCAGCGGCCAGCCTTGAGACGTTGAATGTGCCGACAAGATTGATGTCGATCGTGCGCTGGAACGCGTCCAGCGGGTGGGGCCCATCCTTGCCAACCGTCTTGATTCCATAAGCGATACCCGCGCAGTTCACAGTCGCGGTGATCTTGCCCATCTTGTCCATGCCGTGGCGCACGGCAGCTGCGACCGAGGTTTCGTCGGTTACATCCGTCAGCGCAAAATATCCGCCGATTTCGGAGGCGACTTGAGCGCCACGGTCCGCGTCACGGTCCAGAATAGTGACTTGCGCGCCCTGCGCGGCAAAGTGACGGGCGGTGGCTTCGCCCAGACCGGATGCGCCGCCGGTGACAAGAGCGGCTGTGGTGGACAAGTGCATCGGAACTCCTCCCTAGGATATGAACAACTGTTCAATAACTGCTTTGCAGGGGCGGTGTCCACATCTTTGAGCCTGAACGCCTAAAGGGGCGGGGCGGACTGACCGCCGCCGGGTCAATACGCATCTTTAAGGCATCTTAATCCGCGCTTCACGAAAACGCTCCTGTTCGTGAACGAAGTAATCATAGCCATTGCGTGTTTTTTCGTCAGGAGGTTCCGATATGGTAAATGGTAAGAAACAAACACTGGGCGCTGTTCTGGCTGCACCTGTCTTTGGGATTGTGGTTGCCGGCAGTGCTGTTGCAGCGCCGGAAACGTGTAACTGGAAAACGGCTCGAAATCTTGCGAATGCAGGCGACTATGCCGGTCTTTGCGATTGTGTTCAGGTGACCCCGAGCTTTCTGGACAGACTTCAGAAGCGACCGGATTTTGAGACAACGCTGCGCGTTACCGGGGCGCAATGCCCGGGCCTGGCCGCTTTGCTGACAGATGTGCCAACGGCAAGCCTGTCCGGTCTGGCAGAGAATCGGGGTGAAAGTCGCGGTTCAGAACCCGGCGGGGCGGGATTTGCGAACGCGGCCAGTCCTGACGGCCCCGGTGGTGGCGGAGAACCTGACAACGGCGGCCAAGAACCCGGTGGTGGCGGTGGACAGCCCGGCGGTGGCGGTGGAGAACCCGGCGGCGGTGGTGGAGAGCCCGGCGGTGGCGGCGGAGAACCTGGCGGCGGTGGAGAGCCCGGCGGCGGCGGTGGAGAGCCCGGCGGTGGGGGTGGAGAACCCGGCGGTGGCGGTGGAGAACCCGGCGGTGGCAAAGGCAATAACGGCGGCGGAAAGGGCCATAACGGCGGCGGCAAAGGTGGCGATAAGGGTAACAATGGCGGCGGCAACGGCGGCGAGGGCAGCAGTCCGGGTCGCGGAAACAACGCCAACGACGACGAGGGCGAAAGCGACCGGCCCGGTCGCGGAAAGGGACGTCAGTAGCCTTGCCTATTCCAAAATAGATACGGCCACCCAATCGGGTGGCCGTTTCCTGCTTTGCAATCAAAGGTGAAAGGGGCGTCAGCCCAGTTGCACCAATGCGTGGCGTTTCTTGCCTGCACTCAGCTTGATCGGGGATGACAATGCGCCCGCGTCGATCATCAAACCTGCATCCGTCAGCGGAGCGTCGTCCAGTTTGGCCCCGTTTTCAGCAATCAGGCGCTTGGCCTCTTTGCCGGATTTGGCGAGGCCTGATTTGACAATGATCTGCACGATGGACATGCCGTCGCCCAGCTCGTCCGCGCTGAGGGTCAGGGTGGGCAGATCGTCTCCAACGCCACCTTTTTCGAACACTTCACGGGCCGTGGCTTCGGCCGTTGCCGCAGCTTGCGCCCCGTGGAGAAGGGCTGTCACCTCATTGGCGAGGCGGATTTTGGCCTCATTGACCTCGGACCCGGCAAGCGCGCCAAGACGGTCACATTCATCCACCGGCAATTCGGTATAGAGCTTCAGGAACCGCCCGACATCCGCATCGGTGGTGTTGCGCCAGAACTGCCAGAATTCATAGGGCGAGCGCATCTCGGCGTTCAGCCAGACCGCGCCATCCTGCGATTTGCCCATCTTCTTGCCGTCGCTGGTGGTCAACAAGGGAGAGGTCAGGCCGTAGATTTCGTGATCCAGCACCCGGCGTGTCAGGTCGATACCGTTGACAATGTTGCCCCACTGGTCGCTGCCGCCCATTTGCAGAACACAGCCATAGCGGCGGTTCAGCTCCAGAAAGTCATAGGCTTGCAGGATCATGTAGTTGAACTCGAGAAACGACAGCGACTGTTCGCGATCCAGCCGGGATTTCACCGATTCAAAGCTGAGCATCCGGTTGACCGAAAAATGCCGCCCGATGTCGCGCAGGAAATCGAGGTAATTCAGATCATCCAGCCATTCGGCATTGTTCAACATCAGTGCCTTGTTTTCGGCGTCAGTGTCGTAATCGATATAGGCCGCGAACACCTTTTTGATGCCCGCGATGTTTTCGTCGATCTGTTCGGGACCCAGCAGGGGGCGTTCATCCGCGCGGAACGAGGGGTCGCCCACCTTGGTGGTGCCGCCGCCCATAAGGGTGATCGGCTGATGACCGGTCTTCTGGAACCAGCGCAGCATCATGATCTGGATCAGGCTGCCCACATGCAACGACTTGGCCGTTGCATCAAAGCCGATATAGGCCGGCTTGCACCCACTGATCAGCGCGTCGTCAAGGCCCTGATAATCGGTGCAGTCGGCGAGGAAGCCGCGCTCGATCATCGTGGCGATGAAATCCGATTTGGGGTGGTAGGTCATATCGTGCCCTCGGGGTTTGTGTTGCGGGGCACTGTATAGGCGGCGCTGCGGATGAGGAAAAGCCACCTTTTCACTCTAAAAGCGCGTGCCGTGATATGCGCGCGCACCTTGATGGCCGGGGTGTTGATCCTGAAGCGCGACGTCGGAAAAAAACCGACGCGCCCAATCAGAAGGCTTGCCAAGGCGGCATAACAAAAGCACCTTGACCAAGCTGCAACCCAGAGGTGAAGTCCGGAAACCCCGGGCACGGCGGAAACATTGCCAGATCAGGAGGCAGGCGTGGGCCAAGCCATCAAGAAACACGGAATGGTTCGGGCATTGGGCGCGATGTCCGGTACGTCGCTGGACGGGGTGGACGCTGCGGTGGTGGAAACCGACGGGCACTCCATCGCTGGATTCGGGAAAAGCGGTTATCGCGCCTATACCGAAGCCGAACGCGAAATTCTGCGGGCGGCTTTGGGGCAATGGCACGGCCCGCAAGTCGATGCGGCAGCTGAGATGGTGACCTTTGCCCATGCCGAGGCGCTGTCCGAGTTCGAAGACGTGGATCTGATCGGCTTTCACGGCCAGACGCTGGCGCATGAACCGCGCGGGCGCGGGACATTGCAGGTGGGCGATGGTCTTGGTCTGGCGCAGGCTTTGGGGCGCCCGGTGGTTTGGGACTTCCGAAGCGATGACGTGGCGATGGGGGGCGAGGGTGCTCCGCTGGCGCCGTTTTTTCACTTTGCTTGCGCCAAGTGGTTTGGTGCGGACCGCCCGTTGTGCTTTCTGAACCTGGGCGGTGTTGGTAATCTGACCTATGTGGACCCAAGCTTTGATGGTCCCGAGGCGCCGGGGGCGCTGCTTGCCTTTGATACGGGGCCGGCGAATGCACCGGTCGATGACCTGATGCAGGCCCGGCTGGGGCAGCCGATGGACCGGGATGGTGCGGTTGCGCGCAATGGCACCGTCGAAATGGGTGCGCTGGAGCTGTTCCTGGCTGAGCCTTTCTTCGCACGCATGCCGCCCAAGTCGCTGGACCGGAATGATTTCTCTGAGATGATCGACCTGGTGAAAGAACTGGGTGACGCTGACGCGGTGGCGACCCTGACCGGGATGTGCGCAGCGGGGGTGGTGCAGGGGATGGAACACTGTCCGCAACCGCCGTCTTGCGTGCTGGTTACAGGCGGTGGACGGCGCAATCCGGTGTTGATGGAGATGCTGCGCGTATCTCTCGACTGCCCTGTCGAACCGGTCGAGGCCGTGGGGCTGGACGGCGACATGCTCGAGGCGCAGGCTTTTGCCTATCTAGCCGTGCGCGTGGCGCGGGGATTGCCAACCTCGTGCCCCGGAACAACCGGGGTGAAAGCGCTGGTAGGCGGCGGCATGGTCAGTTCAGTGAGCGTTCAACCGGTGGGTTGAGGCTACATCCAGGTACTGGCTAACGCGTTATCGACACACAGGCTTGCCACTGCGTCGGGCTGTGTCGAAGTGAAAATGCCCTTTGTGATACCGGTCAGCGTCAGGACCAAGAACAGTCCCGAACAGGCCACAGGCTCCGCTGTGCAACTCTCGTAACACGGCGCTTTGATCGGTATCGCTCCACCCGTCCTGAATGGTGATCTGCGTTCCGTCCTGCAACACGAAGGTCGAGATATCGATGGCCCGACCCCGCGCATGTTCGGAAATGCGCGCATAGGGCTGGCTGTTCTGCGTCTTGCAGGCATAGTGGCCAACAACGCGCATCCCCTTGAGCCCACCACCCAGATCAGCGAAGACGGGTTTGGCGACGTTTTCGATCCACGTTTTCAGCGTGACAGCTGTCTGACAGTCCATCAGCGAAAACTGGCTGAGCGCAACGTCCGAAATTCTGTAAATCCGGACCGGGTTGGCGATGCCGCAACCCTGCGCTTTTCCAGCCAAAGACGCGCGGGTTTCGCCCAGAATGGTCCAGTCGCCACAGACCGCGCCGCGGTCGCGCATACGCTGACGACCCACTTCAAACCGGCGGAACTTGCAAGGGCGCAGCGCAGGGCGTTTCGAGATCAGCACCGCAGGTTCAACAGTCGCAGCAGGTTCGATGTGTTCGGTTGAGTCTTCCTCCTCCAAATCGGGTAGTGCCAATTCGGATGAATGGGGGGATTCTGCACAGGCGGTCTCGGCGCTCGCAAGACAGGTGCTTGCGAACAGAAGCAGAAGGACCAGAAAGATGTGTTTCACAATCACCCGATGCTCCGATACCTGCGGTTGCGTTTACAGAATGATAAATGCGTAACTTTCTGTAAACTCACCTTTTCAGAGCATCCCCAGATCAACCTATCCCCGAGGGATATCAAACCCAGGTTCTGCCAGTTGGAACCCATCGAATTGAAATCCGGGAGACACTGTACAACTGACCAGCGTGTAATCACCGGTGCTGCGCGCGGCCTGCCAATGGCCGGTGGGAACAATCAGTTGCGGTGCGCCCCGAGACAAATCGGGTGACAGCACATGGTCAACCGCCGGGCCCTTGTCTGTTGCGCTCAAGGACAGGATTAATGGCGCGCCCGCGTGGTAGAGCCAGATCTCGGTCGCGTCGACCCGGTGCCAGTGGCTGCTTTCCCCCGCCTGCAGCAAGAAGTAGATACAGGTGCCGGTCGGGCGGCCCTTGTTCTCGGCGCGCCAGGTTTCCGCGTACCAGCCGCCCTCGGGGTGAGGTTGCAGGTTCAGGCGGTCGATGATCTCTTGTGCGGTCATGTGGCCCTCGTGTGTTTGACGCGATTATGCACGGCAAGGTGTGATCCGCTATGGTATTCGTGCGCACGGGGAATATGTTTGCCGCATGACACTGACCATTCCATTCGATAACTCATATGCCCGCCTGCCGGACGCGTTTTTTGCGCGACAGAATCCGGCGCCTGTACGCGCGCCCAAGTTGATCGCGTTCAATGATGATCTGGCACGGCTGTTGCAGGTCCATCCGGGCGACGTGCAAGAGATGGCGGAAGCCTTTGCAGGTAATCGCATCCCCGATGGTGCGGACCCCATCGCGCAGCTTTATTCCGGGCATCAGTTTGGCCAGTACAACCCTCAGCTTGGGGACGGGCGCGCGGTGCTGTTGGGCGAAACTGTCGGAACGGATGGTGTGCGGCGGGATGTTCAGCTGAAAGGCTCGGGCCCGACGCCGTTTTCGCGTCGGGGCGACGGCAGGGCGTGGCTGGGTCCGGTTCTGCGCGAATACGTGGTGTCCGAGGCGATGCACGCGCTGGGCATCCCCACAACACGCGCGCTGGCGGCGGTAGAGACCGGTGAAACCGTGTTCCGGGAGGGTCCGATGCCCGGTGGGGTGCTAACCCGGGTTGCAACCAGCCATTTGCGGGTGGGTACCTTTCAGGTCTTTGCTGCTCGGGGGCAGTTGGACAATCTGCGGTGCCTGACAGACTACGCCATCGCGCGCCACTTTCCCGGGGCCGAAGGGCCAATGGGCCTGTTGCGGGCCGTTCGGGATGCGCAGGCTCGGCTGATCGCGCAGTGGATGAGCGTGGGCTTTATCCATGGGGTCATGAACACCGACAATTGCTCGATCGCGGGTGAGACCATCGATTATGGCCCCTGTGCCTTCATGGACGTTTATCACCCCAATACGGTCTACAGCTCGATAGATCGGATGGGCCGTTATGCCTATGCCAACCAGCCAGATATTGCAGTGTGGAATCTGGCGCAGCTGGCAACCTCACTGATCCAGCAGATGGACAACAAGGACGCGGCTGTTGAGGAGGCGACTGAGATCGTGCATGCCATGCCGGACCTGCTGCAACTGAACTGGTTGACCCGGTTCCGGGCAAAGGTCGGACTGACGACCGCTGAAGAAGGCGATCAGGCGCTGATCACCGATCTGCTAAAACGCATGGCCGAGGGGCAGGCTGATTTCACCAACACCTTCCGTGCGCTGGGCAAAGATACCACGCGCGATCAGTATATCGACCCGCAGGCCTTTGACAGCTGGGCAGAGGGCTGGCGTGCTCGCTTGGCACGTGAGGCGTCACCGCATGACGTGATGACCGCGGCGAACCCGGTCTTTATTCCGCGCAATCACCGGGTCGAGCAGTTGATCCAATCAGCGGTGGCGGGGGATTACCAGCCGTTCCATCGGCTGAACGCCGTCCTCGCGCGGCCTTACGACGATCAGGCAGATGCGGAGGATCTGAAACGGCCCCCGACCGATAACGAGGTCGTGCACGCCACGTTCTGCGGTACGTGACGGTCAAACATCTCTGGTAGTCGCTCGGTGCGGTATGGTTTCGCTGGGAGGGGCGAATTGTTTTGTCCGGTCTAAATCGGTGTTGGATGCGCTGAAACTGCGGCACTTCCGTCCTGCCGCTCCCGGATGAATTGAGGGGAAACCCATTTGTTTCCGGCCGCGTCACGTGCCGGGTTTTTAAGCGAAATACCATTCCAAGGCGACTTCCCCGGTTGCCGTTGCTACGAAGTGAAACTGAAGGGTTGCGTCCAGCGGCAGGCGTGTCACTTTGGGTCAAGCCCACTGGTCAGATTTATATGCAGTCATCTTCCACCCTTCGCATTGCCAGCTATAACATTCAGAAATGCCTCGGGCTGGATTTCCGGCGCCAGCCACAGCGCATTTTGCAGGTCATCGAACATATGCAGGCCGATATCGTTGTGTTGCAGGAGGCCGACAAACGTCTGCCGCCGCGCCCGGCGGCCCTGCCGCATTTCATGCTGGATGAAGCGGGGTGGCAGATCGTTGATCTGGGCGGTGCCGGTAGTCTGGGCTGGCATGGCAACGCGGTGATCTGGCGTGGCGAGGGCCTTTCGGTCCGGCGGACCGGACATCACGAATTGCCCGGGCTTGAACCGCGCGGCGCGGTCCGTGTCGAATTTGATACCCATATCGGGCCGTTGCGGGTGATGGGTATGCATCTGGGGCTGTTGCCTGCATCGCGACGTCAGCAGATCTCGCATATCAGGCGGTTTGATAAAGAGCTGGAGCAGATGCCGACTGTCTGGGCGGGGGATTTCAACGAATGGTCCCGACAGCCGATTCTGGATCACCTCGCGCCGGAAATGCGTTTCCTGCCCCCCAAGCCAAGTTTTCCCGCCGCGCAGCCGCTGGGCGCGCTGGACCGGATTGCGCTGGGCGCGGGCGTCAGGGCCACTGCGCATGGTGTCCATGACGCGCGCCCTGCACATATCGCATCGGATCATTTGCCGGTCTGGGCTGATTTGGCGCGCGTGGCTTAACTTCAACGGAAAAGAAGAAATCCCTGTGGCGCAAAGTGCGCAGACATACTAAGACAGACACCCGAGCAATTCTGAGGGGCATCATGTCGGAAACGATTATTGGACGTTGTGAGGCCAAGGGTCTGCGCATGACCGGTCAAAGAAGGATCATCGCGCAGGTATTGGAACAAAGCGACGACCATCCGGATGTCGAAGAACTGTACGCACGTGCTTCTGCCATCGACACAGGCATCTCGATTGCGACGGTGTATCGTACGGTCAAACTGTTCGAAGAGGCCGGTATTCTGGAGCGTCTGGAGTTCGGCGATGGGCGGGCCCGTTACGAGGATGCCGAGCGCGATCACCACGATCACCTGATCGACATGCAGTCGGGCGAGGTCATCGAATTTGTCGATCCCGAGATCGAAGCCCTGCAGGAAAAGATCGCCGCCAAGCTTGGGTACAAGCTGAAAGGGCATCGGCTGGAACTGTACGGCGTACCGCTCAAGCAGGAGTGATCCATCACAAATCGCGAACGGCCCCACCACGTTAATTCATTGAACGTGTCGGGAATTGGCTTGCCAGACGTCGCTGGTTGCGGTTCATGTGCCCGGACACTGCACCCCAAGTACCCTTTTCCTGTGGACGCGCGCATGAATAACGTAAACGGCATCCTTTTGCTGATCGGCTCGATGGCGGCCTTTTCGCTTGAGGATATGTTCATCAAGTTCCTGTCGGGCGCTGTGCCGACCGGTCAGATCATGGTGTGTCTGGGTGTGTTCTGCGGGCTTGTCTTTGCGGTGATGTCGGTGGTCACCCGCAAACGCATCTTCGATCCCGTGGCGTGGAAACTGCTGCCGATGCTGCGCGCAGGGACAGAAGGATTCGGTGCCGTGACCTTTGTCACCGCGCTGTCGCTGATCGATCTGTCCACTGTCGCCGCCGTGTTTCAGGCCATGCCGCTTGCCGTGACCATGGGCGCGGCCCTGTTTCTGGGAGAGCAGGTCGGCTGGCGCCGCTGGAGCGCCATTGGTGTCGGCTTTGTCGGTGTTCTGATGATCATTCGCCCCGGATTGGAAGGGTTTCAGCCGGACTCGCTGTTTGTCGTTCTGACCGTGTTTGCGATTGCGGCGCGTGATCTGATTACGCGCAAGCTGGATGTTCGGGTGGCTTCATCCGTTGTGGCGATGCAGGCGTATATCGCAGTGGCGCTGGCCGGGTTGCTGTTGATGGTTGTTTCAGGAACACCCTTCGTGCCGGTACAAAGCGGCCAGGCAGGTCCGTATCTGGGGGCGATCGGTTTTGGTGTTCTAGGGTATTACGGCATCGTCACGGCCATGCGGGTTGGCGAGGCTTCGGCCATGATGCCATTCCGTTACACGCGTCTGGTGTTTTCGATCCTTGCCGGTATGCTGATGTTCGGTGAACGCCCTGACGCGCTGACAATGGCTGGGGCGAGCCTGATCATCGGATCTGGCCTGTATACATTTATCCGCGAGCGACGTTTGGCGCGCAATCTGGTCCCGGCGTGAACCTGTTGGCGCAAACAGCAAACTGTTAGCCCTAAAGGTCGGTAAATATGCGTGTTAGCGATAACGGAACCGGTTTACTTTTGGCCGGTTGCTGTTATGACGCGTGCAACCGACTGCAGCCATAGGGACAGACCTCATGAGCACCATTATTGACATCCACGCGCGCGAAATTCTGGACAGCCGGGGCAACCCGACGGTCGAGGTCGACGTGATTCTGGAAGACGGCACCATGGGCCGCGCCGCCGTACCGTCCGGTGCGTCCACCGGTGCACATGAAGCCGTTGAAAAACGCGACGGCGACAAATCCCGCTATATGGGCAAAGGGGTTCTGGAAGCCGTGGCCGCCGTGAATGGTGAGATCGCCGAGGAACTGGTGGGTTTTGACGCGACAGAACAAGTGGCCATCGATCAGGCGATGATCGAACTGGATGGAACCAATAACAAAGGCCGTCTGGGTGCCAACGCCATTCTGGGCGTGTCGCTGGCCACCGCAAAGGCAGCAGCCGATTTCACCACGCAGCCCCTTTATCGCTATGTCGGCGGCACCTCAGCTCGCGTGCTGCCGGTGCCGATGATGAATATCATCAACGGCGGCGAACACGCTGACAACCCGATCGACATTCAGGAATTCATGATCATGCCAACCTCGGCCGCGAATATTCGCGAGGCGGTGCGCATGGGGTCCGAAGTGTTCCACACCCTGAAGAAAGAGCTGTCGGCTGCCGGTCTGGCCACCGGTGTCGGTGACGAGGGCGGTTTTGCCCCGAACATCGCCAGCACCCGCGAGGCGCTGGATTTCATCCTGAAATCCATCGAAAAGGCGGGCTACAAACCGGGTGAAGAAATCCACCTGGCCTTGGATTGCGCGGCGACCGAGTATTACAAGGACGGCAAATACGTTTTGGCGGGCGAGGGGATCACCCTGACGTCCGAGGAAAACGCAGCCTATCTGGCAGCGCTGGCCAACGACTATCCGATCATCTCGATCGAAGACGGCATGTCCGAGGATGATTGGGACGGCTGGAAAGCCTTGACCGACGCCATCGGCGACAAGGTGCAGTTGGTGGGCGACGACCTGTTTGTGACCAATCCGGCGCGCTTGGCCGAAGGGATCAAGCGCAGCTGCGCGAACTCGATGCTGGTCAAGGTGAACCAGATCGGTTCGCTGACCGAAACTCTGCGCGCCGTCGATATGGCGCACCGTGCGCGTTACACAAACGTGATGTCGCACCGTTCGGGCGAGACCGAGGATGCCACCATTGCTGATCTGGCGGTGGCGACCAATTGCGGTCAGATCAAAACTGGCTCGCTGGCGCGGTCGGACCGGTTGGCCAAATACAACCAGTTGATCCGCATCGAGGAATCACTGGGCGAGGTTGCGGAATACGCAGGCGCGTCGATCCTTCGCAAGTAACGCGCGTGGTGCTAGGCTGGCCCCTGGGTTTAATCCGGGGGTCGCATTGTGCTGAACATCATCGAACCGGAAACGCCGGACCAGTTTGAAGCGGTTCGGCGTTTGTGTTGGGATTACAGGGATTTCCTGCTGGCACTGGATGAAAGAACCGCCCAAATCGTTCAGGCCTTCTACCCAAGCGAAAAATACACCCGTGTAATGGACAACATCGACGCGGAACACACGCCGCCGAACGGTGGGATCAAACTGGCATTGCTGCATGGGAAACCGGTTGGCTGTGGCATGTTTCACACGTACGAGCCTGGTGTGGCTGAAATCAAACGCGTATTTGTAACTGACGCAGCAAGAGGGACCGGCGCAGGCTGTGCCATCATGCTTTCGCTGATCGAAATGTGTCGAGATCTTGGGTTCGACTATATTCGAATGGACACCGGCAAACCCCTGGAAGCGGCGACTCGGTTATACCTGTCTTTGGGCTTTCACCTGCGCGACGCCTATTACCAAACTCCTGAAATCGCACGCGACCACCTGCTTTTTTTCGAGATGCCGCTATTTGAGAAAGACACACGCGGGCCTGAGAAAAGTTAGAGTTTTCAGGGATATATCCGTCTGTTTTGGAGGTGTTTGACAATAAAAATGTGGCTTATCTATTCTTATGTGTGAACTTGTTACTTATCACGTCCACACTGAATGCCGTAGTTTGTCTTCATTGCAGAAAGGAGACTACGATGTCTGTATCCAAATTCCTTCTGATAGTCGCCACAACGTCCATCACAGTATTGTCCGCCTGCGCGGGTCCAGGAACGTATCCGATAACCGGAGAACAGGTTTCGTCGAATGACCCGGTTCAGGACATGAATCCGGCAAATATCTTCCGCGGCGAGTCGCGCTAAAGTACCTTGCTCATCAGCATATACCTGTCACGTTGTCTGAACCCGGTGCGCAGATATAGCTTTTGGGCAGTTTCATTGTTTCGGTCGACTTCCAGATGAAGAGCCATCAGGCCTGCCCCGGCAAGAGCTTTGGGCAGGTCCAAAAGAACCTCGGTGGCAATGCCGCGGCCCCGAACGGCGGGGCGTATATAGATCTCGTCCACGAAACCGTCCATGCCGCCGAACTCGACTGACCAGCCAAAGGTCAGGATGATATATCCCAAAGGCGCGCGCCCGGGCCCGATCAGATAGACACAGCCATGAGGGATGCCATCCAGCATGGGGGCGAGGGCATTGCGTGTCTTGTCCGCGTCCTGTGTCAGCCCGGCCTCGGTATGAAAGGCGGTGACCAGCGTCATAAGGCGATCCAGATCTTCGGGGCGCGCAAGGCGGAGGGCGGCGCTCATAATCTGGCCAGCCTTTCTGTCAGCAAGGTGAAAAAGCCGTCAGCGTCAATTTCCCCCATGAACAACGCATTTGGTGCGCGGTTGGTGACACCCCACCAATCCGCAACGGTCATGCCCAGGGTCAGGTCGGACCCTGTTTCAATCTCGACATTCACGTAGCGACCCGAAAACAGCTCGGGGCGGATCAGATAGGCAGTGACGCAAGGGTCGTGCAGGGGGGCGCCTGCGCTGCCGTATTTCTCTTTGTCGAAGCGTTCAAAGAAATCCGTCATCTCGGCCACGGCATGTCCAACCTTGCTGTCCAATGCGCGGAACGCGTCGTTTCGTGATTTGGTCACCAGCGCTTTGTGTGTGACATCCAATGGCATGACAACGATTGGCCTTCCGGATTTAAAAACGATATCAGCAGCTTCTGGGTCGACATAGATGTTGAATTCAGCGGTGGGGGTGATGTTACCGACTTCGAAATATGCCCCGCCCATCAAGACGATTTCCTGCACGCGGTCGATAATATCGGGGGCTTTGCGAAATGCAGTCGCGATGTTTGTCAGCGGCCCCAGTGGACACAGGGTCACCGTCCCAGATTCTTCAGAGCGCAGGGTGTCGATGATGAAGTCCACAGCGTGACCTTCAGCCAAGGGCATCTGCGGATCCGGCAGGACCGGGCCATCCAGCCCGGTTTTTCCGTGCACATGTTCTGCGGTTACAAGCGGGCGGTTCAGCGGTTTGTCGCAGCCCGCATAAACCGGCACATCCGTACGTCCGGCCAATTCACAAACGATTCGGGCGTTCTTGGCCGTAAGGGCGAGTGGGACGTTACCCGCGACGGCCGTGATACCCAGAACCTCGATCTCGTACGGGCTGGCCAGCGCCAACAGTATGGCGACGGCGTCATCCTGACCGGGATCGGTGTCGATGATGATCTTGCGAGGGGGCATGGGCGTCTCCGGGGGTCGTGAAGGTGGGACACTCGCAAGTGTCGGATCGCTTGTCTACCCGTTTCTGGTCGCCGCCAGTGCATCCGCCGGCGGGAGTTTGCCGTTGGCGCGATGCTCTTCCGTTTTGACCTCGTCCCACAGCGCATCCATCTCGGCCAGATCGCTTTGCGTGGGGGTCTTGCCCCGTTCGGCCAGCCGGGCTTCGACCTTTTCAAAGCGACGGGTGAACTTGGCATTGGTGCGACGCAGGGCGGCTTCGGGTTCGATGCCAAGATGACGGCCCAGATTGACCATCACGAACAGCAGATCGCCGAACTCGTCTTCCAGCGCGTCGGCATCCATTTTGTCGCGCGCCTCTTCCAGTTCGGCGGCTTCTTCGGTGATCTTGGCCAGCACATGGCTGGCGTCAGGCCAGTCGAACCCCACCCGAGCGGCACGTTTTTGCAGCTTATGCGCGCGCAACAGGGCGGGCAGGTTTGCGGCCACACCGTCCAGTGCACCTTTTTGTTCTTTGCCCGCCCGCTCGGCGGCTTTGATGGCTTCCCAATCTATGGTTTGCTGGTCGGCCGACTTGTCACGGGATTCATCGCCAAACACATGCGGATGGCGGCTGACCATCTTGTCGGACATGGTGCGCACCACGTCCTGAAAGGTGAAATGTCCTGCTTCTTCTGCCATTTGGGCGTGAAACACGGATTGGAAAAGCAAATCCCCCAGCTCGCCCTTAAGCTCGTCAAAAGCTTCACGTTCGATGGCGTCCGCGACCTCATAGGCCTCTTCGATCGTATAGGGGGCGATGGTTGCGAAATCCTGTTCGATATCCCACGGGCAGCCGGATTGCGGATCGCGCAGGCGGCGCATGATTTCCAGCAGCCGTTCGATACCTGCATTGCTGTCATGGATCAGAGGATTTTCAGCCATTGCGAACCCTTTCATTCCGGTGTCAGATGCATCCATTCCGCAGTCCCGATCAGGAGTCCACCCCAGATGCCCGTCGTCAACCGAATTGCCGATTTCTCTGCCGACATGACCAGATGGCGCCAGTATCTGCATACCATCCCCGAGTTGGAATTCGAATGCCATGAAACGGCAGCCTTTGTGGCCGAACGTCTGCGTGAGTTCGGGGTTGATGAGTTGCATGAGGGGATCGCAAAGACCGGGATGGTCGCGATCATCAACGGGCAGGGCGACGGGCCGACGATTGGCTTGCGCGCCGATATGGATGCGTTGCCAATTACCGAGGAAACGGGCGTTGACTATGCCTCTCAGAACCCCGGAAAGATGCATGCCTGTGGCCATGACGGGCATACTACCATGCTACTGGGCGCGGCACGTTATCTGGCCGAGACGCGAAATTTCAGCGGTCGCGTGGCGCTGATCTTTCAACCCGCCGAGGAAGATGGCGGCGGTGCTGGCGTGATGGTCGAAGAAGGCATCATGGACCGGTTCGACATCTCGCAGGTCTATGCGCTGCACAACGCGCCGGGATTTGCCGAAGGGACATTCTATACAACGCCGGGGCCGATCATGGCGGCTGTCGATACTTTCGAAGTGCATATTCAGGGTGTTGGCGGTCACGGTGCGATGCCGCATGAAACCCGTGATCCGGTTATGGCGGCCTGTGGGATTGCGCAGGCCATTCAGACCATTGTCAGCCGCAACCATTATGCGCTGGATGATCTTGTCGTTTCGGTCACGCAAATCCACACCGGCACGGTCAACAACGTTATCCCGGATACGGCCTATATCAACGGTACCGTCCGAACGTTCGATCCGAACGTCCAGCAGATGGTGATGCGGCGCATGGCCGAGATTGTCGAAGGACAAGCCAAATCCTATGGGGTCGAGGCGCGATTGGAATACAATGTCGATTACCCAGCCACCATCAATGATGCCGAAAAGGCGGGCTTTGCGACCGAGGTGGCGCGTGAAATATCCGGTGACGACCGGGTCACCGGCAATACCGGGCGCGAGATGGGGGCTGAGGATTTCTCGTATATGCTGCAAAAGCGCCCCGGTGCTTATTTGTTCCTGGGGCAGGGCGAAGGCGCAGGGCTGCATCATCCGAAATACAACTTTAACGATGAAATTGCACCGGTGGGCGCGTCGTTTTTCGCGCGGATCGTGGAAAAAGCGCAGCCGTTGAGCTGAAAAAAGGTTCGGGAAAGGGACTACAGAAGACATGGCACTCGAAGACGCAAGAAACCAGGTGGATGAGGCATTCACCAATCCGGACCTCAAGGGGTTGTCTTATGAAAATACGTTCGGCGGGGCGACGTCTTTTCTGCGGCGGCTTTACACCAAGAACCTGAAGGGTGTGGACATCGCCGTTACTGGCGTGCCGTTTGATCAGGCAGTTACGAACCGGCCCGGCACGCGCCTTGGCCCTCGGGCGATCCGTGAGGCCAGCGCACTTCAGTCGCCCGATGCGCCTTATGGCTGGCCCTTTGATGCGCTGAGTGAACTGGCGATCGTGGATTATGGCGATATGGCTTATGATTACGCCAATATCCCGGCCTTTCCTGACACGCTGACCGACCACATCCGAACCATTCTGGCTGCTGATGTGGCGTCGGTTGCGCTGGGTGGCGATCACTATATCAGCTTTCCGATCCTCAAGGCCTATGCCGAGAAATTCGGGCCAATGTCCCTGCTGCAATTCGATGCGCATACCGACACATGGGCCGATGATGACATGTCCCGCGTGGATCACGGGACAATGTTCTACAAGGCTGTAAAGTCGGGCATTGTCGATCCGAAACGCTCGGTCCAGGTGGGTATTCGCACGACGAACGAGGATACGCTGGGCGTGAACATCATCGATGCGCGCGAGGTTTATGAATCGGGACCAGCTGCTGTGGCAGAGAAGATCAAGAACATTCTTGGTGACAGCCCCGTTTACCTCAGCTTTGACATCGACGGTCTTGACCCGGCTTTTGCCCCTGGTACGGGCACGCCAGTCTGGGGTGGATTAAGCTCGATTCAGGCGCAAATCATCCTGCGCGACATTGCCGGGATCAATATCAAGGGCGGGGACGTTGTCGAAGTATCGCCGCCCTTTGACACCTCAGGTGCGACAGCGATTGCTGGGGCCCATGTGGCGACGCAGATCATTTGCCTGTTGGGGTGGAACAAGCTGGATAAAGCAGATGGGTAAACCCGCAAGGGTTCACGTTAACCAACAGTTAGCCATGCTTAAGGTATGTGCTGGATCAAGTGACGAACAGGGACGGGACCATTACGCACATGACCGAATTCAACCAACCACTTAGCGGGAATGATCTGGCCCGGTTTTCCGGGCCGAACACATTCATGCGCCTGCCGCAGGCCTCCTCGCTTGAGGGGTTGGATGTGGCGGTGTTGGGGGTGCCGATGGATATTGGCACGTCGTGGCGGTCGGGCACGCGCTTTGGCCCCAAGCAGATCCGCGGCGAAAGCGCGATGATCCGACCCTATAACATGGCCACCAGAGCGGCCCCGTTCGACAGCTTGCAGATAGCCGATATTGGGGATCTGGCGATCAACACCTTCTCGCTTGCAGACAGCCTCAGGATCATCAAGGAAAGCTATGACGCCATTTTGGCGAAAGGCGTGATCCCTGTGGCGATGGGGGGCGATCATTCGATCACCCTGCCGATCCTGCGAGCCATCAGGGCCAAACACGGTCCCGTGGCGCTGGTGCATGTGGATGCCCATGCCGATGTGAATGACGAGATGTTCGGTGAACGCGAAACCCACGGCACCGTTTTCCGCCGCGCCTATGAAGAGGGGTTGATTGTTCCCGACAAGACGTTCCAGATCGGCATTCGGGGCTCGGGTTATGCGGCCTTGGATTTTACCGAAGCCAAGGCCTGGGGCTTCCGCCAGTTCCCCGCATGGGAGCTGTGGCAGCAGAATCTGACCCAGATCGGATCGCAGGTTCGCAAGATCATTGGGGACCACCCGGTTTACATCTCGTACGACATCGACAGCCTTGATCCCGCATACGCTCCGGGCACCGGCACGCCGGAAATCGCTGGTCTGACGACACCGCAAGCGCTGCAACTGATCCATGCACTGCATGGGGTAAACGTAGTGGGATGCGATTTGGTCGAAGTTTCACCCCCTTATGATCCATCGGGCAACACTGCACTGACAGCAGCCAACCTGATCTATGAGATGCTGTGTATCCTGCCGGGTGTGACGTCGCGGTAAGACGCGGTGGAATGTCTTGCCGCCGGTTTTGTCTCGCTTAGGGTTCACCAAAAAGGATAGAGCGGGATGAGAAGGATGGCTTTGTGGGCGGTGGTTGCGCTTATGGTTGGGGCGGGCGCCTATGTCCGGCTGGCACCGTCAGACCCTGCGCGGTGGCACGTCGCTTTGGTTTCGCCCGAAAGCCAGAACTTGCCGGGTGGTGTGTTGCGCGTTGTTGAAACCGGTCCCGACGGGTTGCAGCGTCTTGATGAGATTGCCCGAGCCACGCCGCGCACCACGGTTTTGGCGGGTTCGGTCAGTGAGGGCATGATCACCTATGTTACCCGCACGAAATGGATCGGCTTTCCCGACTACACCACGGTACAGCAGGACGGCGACACGCTGCGCATCCATGGCCGTTTGCGGTTCGGTCGCAGGGATTTCGGTGTGAACAAGGCGCGGGTCGATGGGTGGTTGGCACAATTCTAGTCGTTGCGCACACGGTCAGGACGCATCGTCCAGATCTATGGGGTTGAAAGGCTCACTCTGTAATTTGGACGACAAACACCCTTCCTGAACCTCGCGCCACATGGGAACGTTCAGGGACATCTGGCATTGCGCGGTGAACATGCGTCCGTCGACCTGAAGGCAGATCATTTCACCCAGTTCGATGCGAGACCCGGATGTGTCGGTGCAATAGCAATCCCGCGTCTTGCCGTCAGGGCCGATGTAATCGGCGAGGGCAGGCGTGGTTGTCAGCAGCAGAGCAAGTAAAACCCGTTTCATGGTCGCCAGCTTAGCATGACGTTGCCCTTGACCAAAGCCCTCGGATGAGAGACACCGCCGGGATGATCCCCGAAGAACGTCTTGAACAGATCACCCAGCGTTTTCAGTACCTCGAAGCTGCCATGGCAGATGGCGCATCGGGTGGTGATATTGCGGCGCTGGCCAAAGAATATTCCGACCTCAAGCCTGTGGTCGATCAGATCATGGCCTGGCGACAGCTGGTGGGGGATCTGGCCGAAGCGCAGGCGATGCTGACCGACCCGGACATGAAAGAGCTTGCCGAGGAGGAAATCCCCGAGTTGCAGGCCCGCATCCCCAAGGCGGAAAACGCGCTCCAACTGGCACTGTTGCCAAAGGATGCGGCAGATGCCCGTCCGGCGATGCTGGAAATTCGCCCTGGCACCGGCGGGGACGAGGCCGCTTTGTTCGCAAGTGACCTGTTGCGCATGTATCAGCGTTACGCCGAGGCGCGTGGCTGGAAATTCGAGATTATCGAAGAACAGGCCTCGGATCTGGGCGGCATCAAGGAAGTGGTCGCCCATATCAAAGGCGACAACGTCTTTGCGCGACTGAAGTACGAATCCGGCGTCCATCGGGTGCAACGCGTGCCCGAAACCGAAAGCGGCGGGCGCATTCACACCTCGGCGGCGACTGTGGCGGTTCTGCCCGAGGCCGAGGATGTAGACATCCAGATCGACGCCAATGATATCCGAATCGATACGATGCGAAGCTCGGGCGCGGGCGGACAGCACGTGAACACGACTGACTCGGCTGTGCGGATCACGCATCTTCCGACGGGATTGGTGGTGACAAGTTCCGAGAAGTCCCAGCATCGCAACCGCGAGATCGCCATGCAGGTTCTGAAGACGCGCTTGTACGATCTGGAGCGGCAGCGGATTGACAGTGAACGCTCGGCAGATCGTGCCAGTCAGGTTGGCTCGGGGGATCGCTCGGAACGCATTCGTACTTATAACTTCCCGCAGGGGCGCATGACCGACCACCGGATCAACCTGACGCTATATAAGCTGGATCAGGTGATGCAGGGTGATCTGGACGAGGTGATTGATGCGTTGACGGCGAATGATCAGGCCCGGCTGTTGGCCGAGATGGCACAATGACGGCTCTGCAAACAGCGGCACAGGCCATGGTGGCAGCGACAGCGCGTCTGCGTGCGGCCGGAGTGGACGATCCGGCACGCGACGCGCGTCTGTTGCTGGCCCATGCTGCACGGATTGAAGCCAGCCGCGTGACACTGATTGCCCCGGAAGAATTACAGCCCGAAATCGCCGAGCGTTATGACCAGTTGATCTCCTTGCGGGCCATCCGGGTTCCGGTGTCGCATCTGTTGGGTGAACGGGAGTTCTACGGCCGCAGGTTTCGCGTCAGCCGGGATGTCCTTGATCCGCGTCCGGAAACAGAAACCCTGATCGAAGCTGCGTTGAGCGAACCATTTGATCATGTCCTCGACCTGGGGTTGGGCTCGGGGTGTATCCTGATAACCCTTCTGACCGAACGCAGCAGTGCCACGGGCGTGGGTGTTGATCTGAGCGAAGCCGCCTGCCTGCAAGCCAGTGCCAATGCGGTTCAGCATCAGGTAGAGACGCGGATTGAGATCCTTCGATCAAACTGGTTCGAAAACATTAAAGATAAATTCGACCTGATTGTTTCCAACCCTCCGTATATCTCAGTGTCTGAGATGGAAGAACTTTCGCCCGAAGTGCGTGAGCACGAGCCGCGCATGGCCCTGACGGATGAGGGGGACGGGTTGGGCGCGTATCGTCGGATCGCGGCGGCGACCCCGGATTTTCTGTTGCCGGGCGGGCGAATTCTTGTCGAAATCGGTCCGACGCAGGCGGCAAAAGTGTCAGCCTTGTTCGATGCCGCCGGGTTGGTGGACGTCCGGGTAATCCCCGATCTGGACGGTCGCCATCGTGTCGTCGGCGCAAGAATGCCGGGATGAGCGGCGGGTTTGCGGCAAAAAACGCCTACCTGTAGAAAAAAGCTGGTGAAAATCCGAGATTCCTCTTGTCTGCGCCGTCAGGACATGCTTACTCAGGATTAGTCGGCGAGGTTGACGCTGTTGCAGCGCACCCCTGACGCCAAGCCCAAAAAGTCGACTTCCCGTCACGGCAAACGCCTTAGAGCAGTGCAAAACACGGGTTGAGCGACAGCGCATTGATAAGGCTGACGTAAAGTAAGATGAGATCTTCCAAACCCCGTTCGCGGGCCAAGAATAACCGCAATCGTCCTTCTGGCGGCAACGTCGTAAACCGGGTTTTTGACAGCTCGGGTCCCGAAGGCAAGGTCCGTGGCACGCCGCAGCAGATTATTGACAAATACAACCAGTTGGCACGTGACGCTCAGCTGTCGAATGACCGCGTGGCGGCAGAAAACTTCCAGCAACACGCGGAACACTACCTACGGATGCTGAGCGAAGCGCAGCGCGAGATTGACGCGCGCCGTGAAGAGCAGGAGCGCCAGAACCGCGAACGCCAGGCCGAGCGCGACCGTGAACGTGCCGAACGTCAGGAACGCGAAGCGACCCGCCAGGCTGATCCGGCCGAGGCGCCGCAGCCTGATGTGATGGACCTGTCTCAGCAAGTTTCAGAGCCCGATAGCGGTCTGGTGGAGACCCCGGAAAACAAAGAAACCCCGGCGGCTGAAACACCGGAAGAGGCGCCGCGCAAGGAAAAACCCGCGCGTAAGCCACGCGCCCGGAAGCCCAAAGCTGCACCCGAGGCAAAAGAGGATGCTCCTGCCGACACGGGGGACGCACCGGAGGCGGCAGAATAAAGCCGATGTCCAAAGAACCAAGCCCCGAGGTTTAACTCGGGGCTTTTTCGTTTGATCAGGTTTTCTTAACTTCGCGCGCCAAAGCGCAGAACGCTTCCAGCGGGACTTGCTCGGCACGGTCCGTGGGCTTGATACCTGCGGCCCAAAGGCGGTCTTCGATATCCGGGGCAATGCCTTTGAGTGAGGCGCGCAGCATCTTGCGGCGTTGGTTGAAGGCGGCAGCCACGACGCGCGACAGGGTGGCGGCAT
Organism: Ruegeria sp. AI2; assembly: GCF_056541275.1. Taxonomy (NCBI): domain Bacteria; kingdom Pseudomonadati; phylum Pseudomonadota; class Alphaproteobacteria; order Rhodobacterales; family Roseobacteraceae; genus Ruegeria; species Ruegeria sp. AI2. Next base: position 1,161,145 of record NZ_JBQFYB010000001.1, on the reverse strand, counting down.
CGGCGGGATAGCGTGGCTCGGGCAGGGCGGTCAGGTGGACCACGGCGCTTGAAACCTTGGGCGGCGGAGTGAAGGCCCCGGGGGGAAGCGACATGGCGATACGTGCCTCTGCCCGCCATTGGGCAAGGATTGCAAGGCGTCCATAGGCTTTGCTGCCGGGTTGGGCAACAATACGCTCGGCCACTTCGCGTTGGAACATCAGCGTCAGGCTCTGCCAGAATGGGGGCCATTCGGGCGGTGTCAGCCAACGCACCAGCAGCTCGGTGCCGACATTGTAGGGCAGGTTGGCGGCGACGCGGATTGGCGGTGTCAGATATTCAAGCGGGTTGATGTCCAGGGCGTCGCCGTTGATCACCTCAAGCCGACCCGGATACGCGGCGGCGATGTCGTTCAGGGCGGCAATGCACCGTGTATCTTTTTCGACGGCCACGACCTTGCGCGCGCCTTCGGACAGCAGGCCTCGTGTCAACCCACCGGGACCGGGGCCGATTTCAAGCACATCGCATTCTGACAAATCGCCGGCCTGTCGGGCGATCTTGGCAGTCAGGTTCAAATCCAACAGAAAATTCTGCCCCAGCGATTTGCGCGCCGAAAGCTGGTGGGTTGCGATGACCTCGCGCAGAGGGGGAAGCGTGTCTATAGCGCTCATGATCGGAATACCTTGGCGCCTGTGAAAGGGGCTGTGCCCGAGATTTTTGTGCCTCCGGCGGGGATATTTTCAGCCAGGTGAAGGATCAAGAGCTTTTTACCATGCGTTGGGCAAGTTTCAGGGCTTCGATCAGGCTGGAGGGGTTGGCGATGCCTTTCCCCGCGATGTCCAGTGCTGTTCCGTGGTCGGGTGAGGTACGGATGAACGGCAGGCCAAGGGTGACATTCACGCCCCGGTCGAAATCCAGCGTCTTTATCGGGATCAGGGCCTGATCGTGATACATGGCGATGGCGGCGTCATAGCGGGCGCGGGCGGCTGCGTGAAACAGCGTATCCGCAGGGTGGGGGCCTGTAATCGTCGCGTCCTCGGGGTTCAGATCAACCAGCATCGGAGCAATCCAGTCGAGCTCCTCTGTGCCCATCTTGCCGCCTTCACCTGCGTGCGGGTTCAGGCCGGCAACTGCGATGCGGGGATGCGCGATACCGAACTGATCACGCAAACCGCGCACGGTGATTTCAATCGTCTCGCGCAGAAGATCAGGGGTAAGTGCTGCGGGAACCTGTGACAATGGAATGTGAATTGTCGTGGGAACGACGCGCAACTGCTCGCTGGCCAGCATCATGACAACCCGGCGGGTTCCGGAAAGGGCTGCCAGAAACTCGGTATGGCCAGGAAAGGTGAACCCTGCGCCGTCAATCAGGGCTTTCTTGTTGATCGGTGCGGTGCAAAGCGCTGCGGCCCCACCGGTCTGTACCAGTTCGGTGCCGGTTTCGATGGCATCAACCACCGATGGCGCGTTAGCCGGATTCGGCTGGCCGAATACGTTCGCGGCGGGAAAATCCATCTGAAGAACGGGCAGGGCCCGGCCACAGGCTTCAGCAACCTGACTTGGGTGTTCGATTTTCGCAACGGGTGTGCCTGCTGGCAGGTGGCTGGCGTCCCCGATATAGAAGAACGGGCAGGCATCGCGCAGTTCAGCCCACGCCTTGGCCGCGATTTCCGGGCCGATACCGGCCGGTTCGCCGCAGCTGAGCGCGACGGGTCGTATCATTCCTGAGTAATGACAGCGTCAGCCCGCAGCTGCTCCACCAGACTGGCCGCAAAGGCCTGAAGACGTTGCTGCGCCAGCGCGTTGGCGACATCGCCCCGAGAGGTGTCTTCGCCCAGATCCCGCGTGCGGTTGCACAGCATCAGGAACACAAGCGTCTGACCATTGTTGCGGGTCAGATTCGCCGACGCTTCGTTCCGGTCCAGCTTGGCCAGTTCCACGGCAATATCACCGGGCACCTCGGAAGGTGCGGCTTCGACCCGGTCCAGAACTTCGGCGGGCTGATCCTTGGCAATGCCATAGAGATCATCACAAGTGTCGATTTCTTCTTTCAACTTCGCGGCCCGCGAAAGGGTTTCGGCGCTGCGCCCGCCAGGCAGGTAATAGGCGGCATAATCCAACTTTGAAATACGCGGAGCGCCGGTTGCGACTTCGCGCAAGCCCCGCATCTGAAACAGGGCAACCGCGTTCGGCAGGGTGATCGGGTCGGTGATTTCACCGGTCTGAAGCCCCAGGATGACAGGTTGAAGCGCCGGGGGCAGGTTCGAGATGTTCAGCCACTCCAGACGTCCACCCTGACCCCGTGTTGCGGCTGCGGAATACTGAGCGGCGGCAGCAGAAAAAGCGTCCTGCCCTTCAAGGCGCGAGATTTCTTCGGCCAAAAGCTCGGTCTGGGCAACCGTTTGCGGGTTTACCGGGATGATGATTTCGGACAGCAGGACCTGCAATCCGCCACCGCCCGTCTGGCCCAGCGCGCGATCAATCTCATCCTCGGTCGGGCGCGCCTGCGACAGATAGCGCGAGCTGATATAGTCGCGCCATGCCAGTTGATCCGCGACATAGTCTCGGACCGTTTCAGGGTCAACGCCCGCGTCGCCGAGAAGTTTCAGGAATTGTTCGGACGACAATTGTCCGCGCGAGGCGAATTCGTCGATGCCCAACTGAACGGCCTCGGGCGTCGCTTGCACGCCGGCGTCGCGCATGACCTGCCTGCGCAGTTTTTCATCAATAAGGGCATCCCTGACGTCAGCTTCGTTGTCACCGGGCAAACCCAGAACATTCAGGAATTGCAGGCGCTGTTCAAGCTCGTACCAGGTGACAATGTCCTGATTGACGCGGATCGCGGGTGAGAACAGGCTTTGCGCGCTACCCTGAAGCGGCGCGATTGCAAAAACTGCGGCAACCAGTGCCGGTGTGACCGGTTTAAGCCAACCGGAACGGAGAAACCTGGAGAAACCTGATATCAACTGCATGTTCTCTTGTATGTCTTGCCACCGCCTTCAAGGGCGTACCCTGTCAAAGAAAGGGTAAAGCCGAATTCTGTCGAAGGCTCAATAGTGGATGTTGAAGTAAAGCGCCGACTTACGGACATGTTAACCCGAACGCATTCGTTCTGATAGGTCACACCCAGACCCAGCCGGATCGGCTCCGACTCAGCCAGATCATAGCGCGCCAGAGCATTGGTCAGCCAGTTCTGATCGACCTGGTAGCGTCCGAGAAGCAGAATTTCCGAGATTTCTTCGGTGATGTTTTCTGCCGGGTCCGGTTCCTGCCAGATATAGCTACCAGACAGGCCGGCATTTTCGGATGCCCATGCGCCGCGCAGTTCGGCTTTGACAAAGCTGAAATCCCCGTCGATCAGACCGCGCCCGGCAAGTGACCAGCCATTGGCCGTGCTGATCTGCCCGGCCACCAGCAAATCCGACGATGTGCCCTGCAACCCCGATGTCAGCGTGAAGTTTGGATCGGCGTCGGCCCGAAACACTTGGCCCACAGTCGCCTGGGCCTGCCAGCCACCCGCGCCGTACCGGGCCCAGTTCAGGCCAATAACGCCTGTGGCGCTGTTCTCGCGCTGATCTTCAGCAGGGAACCGCGAGAGGGACAGAAGGTTGCCCTGATCGAATTCCTGAAAAGTGCTTTCATCATTCGGAACATCGGTGTCCGATACATGTGTCCATCCGAACTGCGCAATCGGTTCGAGGAATTGAACAGCCCCCGATTCCTCGCGCCGGGTCATCGGATAACGGAGTGTCAAAGCCGCGCGCGGCGTAGATCGGGTCACGTTGTCGGGATAATTGCTGTCGTGGCGAATGTTGAAAGTGTCAACCGACGCCCCCAGCGTGGTATCGACCCGCAATCCCGATGAGAAAGTCCAGCTGCGTAGCCATTCGGCATCGAAGGTGGCCCGTGCCATGTCGCGACCAACAACATCTGTGTCGCTGGTACGTTCATGCGCATGACCGATGAATGCCAGCCGAACCTCGCCCCCTAGCGTGCTGGGAAAATAGCGTTTTTCATAGTTGAGGTCGAAGACGCGGGACGGGATTTCGTCCTGATTTTCGCTGTCCCGTAGTGTTTTGTAGTAGATCAGGCCGGTTTTGAACGCACTATCGCGCTTGATCCGCTCCAGTGCGATTTCGCTGCGCAAGCGGTCCAGATCCGGCAAGCCGTAATCGGCCAGATAGGCATCGTCGGATGTAGTTTCCAGATTGAAGGTCAGACGGAAATCGTTCTTCAAATTGAACCAGCCGGTGGCAAATAGGTAGCCGCGATCCTGATCGGGTTGCACATCATCCCGTGTATAAGCGCCTTCCACCTGGATGCGTCCGTTCACAAAGGCCTGACGATAGCGGTATCCCAGAGTTGTCGTCTTGGCTGAGACGTAAGGAGTAAGTGTCAGGTCCTTGTGATCGCCAAGTTTGAAGAAATATGGAACCTGAACGCCAGTGCCCAATTGCGAGGTGCTGCGGATCGAAGGAACCAGAAAGCCGGTTGCCCTCTCTAGCGTTGGGTCGGGCAAGCGCAGATAGGGAAAGTAGAATACTGGATAATCCAGGACCCGAAGTTGCGCGCCTTCAAAATATAGTTGCCGTTCCAGTTGATCATGCGTGACTTTGCGCGCCCTGATCTGCCACAGAGGCGGCCTGCCGTCGGTGCAGACATGACAGGATGTGGCTGAAACCTTGCTGAATTGCGTATAACGTCCTGCGGCCCGTTTCGCCTGAACCGAAGCGATCTGTACTTGCTGTTCAAACACCATGCGTGCACCGATCAGCAGTCCGTTCTGAATTCCGCTGTCCAGTTGCCCTGAATCCGCCAGCAGCGTAGTTTGACCACCCTGATCGATACGAATGGGGCCTTCCAGTATCAGCTCGCCAGTCTCGCGGTCATACGTGATACGATGGGCGGACAACTTGGTGTCGCCCTGAAAGGCTTCGACATTGCCTTCAGCCACAAGTTTGCGTTCAGGCGTGATGAATACCTTGTCGGCCACCAGTAAGGCAGGCTCTTGTTGCGCTTGTGTGCCCTGTGGTTGTAGCTGGCCTTGGGATGTCTGTGCTGCAGTTCCCGCCGGGACGGACAAAGCCAGTGCACTGGTAAGCAACACAGGAACGATATTCCGCATCAGCCGTCCTCCGCATGCAGTAGCAGACCAAGAGACAGCAGAATTGCGGCAAAGGGCGGTGCCCAGGCAGCGATATAGATGGGCAATTGTCCGTTTTCCCCGAGGATTTGCGCGAAATTGCGCACGAAATAGATGGCAAATCCAAGCAGGACGGCTGTCAGGACCGCGATCCCTGTACCGCCGAACCGAACGTGGCGCATGGTAAACGCGGCCCCGATCAGAACCATCGAGATCAGAAAGAAAGGCCGGGCCAGCTGTACTTGCAGCCAGACCTCATATTGTTTGGTCGAAAACCCCGCCTCGCGCAGGTCGCTGATCAACTGGGGCAGGTCGTATACCGAAACCGAATCCTGTTGCCCCAACGTGTCGATGATCCGTTGTCGGGTCAGTGAGGTCGGTAGCTCCAGACGCTCGTGCACAACTGAATTGGATTCGGGGTTTTGCGCATCCTGTAAGGCCCAGGTTTTCACCCGATACAGAACCCAGTTGCCGTCTTCCAACTCTGCCCGGTCCGCAACAATTTGCTGGGTAGGTTTGCCATCCCGCCCAAAGGTGATGACGGTAACACCGTCCAGCCGCAGCTTGTCTTGGTTCGACGTTGACCTGGCGTGGATAACGGCCTGTCCGTTCTCGGCGGATTGGCGCAGCCACAGGCCCTCGCTGCTGATCGAAAGGGCTGAACTGCCGTTGTTTCGGTATGAATCCGACAGGCGGCGGTACTCTTCGGATGTGGCCGCTGCGATGGGATTCAACAGTGCAACGGCCAGAGCGCCGATGATCAGCGACAACAGGACAGGCGCAACCAAAGCACGGATGCCCGAGCGGCCAGTTGCACGGGTCACCACAAGTTCGGAGGTACGTGCCAGCCCAACGAACAGCGCAATGGTGGACAGGATGACCAGCAGAGGCAGCATTTCGCTGATGGCGGCTGGTGTATTCAGCAGTGTGAGGTGCAGCAGCTGGGCAAAAGACAAGTCGAAATCGTCAAAGCGGCGAATCTGTTCGATCAGATCGATGAGAATCATCAAGGTCAGGAAAATACCTCCGATGACCATGAAGCTTTGCAGAAACCGGCGGGCAAAATAACGGTCCAGGATCATAGGCGCGACCCCGCTGCGCCTGTAGTGCGGGGCGTCGGGCCGATATCGCGCCTGCGCAATGCTGTGCGCGACGGCGTATGCCTGCCCTCTCGTACCACGTCTTTCTCCCCCGAGCCTGCCGGTCATTTTTTCGGGACCTTAATGCAATTGAAAGGCGGGGAAAACTGCTATCTGGTCAATGCGTGCCCCGCGGGCTAGGTCTTGGGGAACAGAATTCGAGGAGTGTACAATGAGCAGTCTGATACCGATCCGTTTTCAGGAATTTGACCTGGAGGCTATGGCGCAGGCCGGAGGGCGCGTCGCCATCATCATTCCGGACGACGGTAAGATGGGCCCGGCAGCCCGCAGAGCCAACCGTCTGACGAAGGGCGGGTTGGCGCGGCTTGTTGAAAGCGAGAGTTTCAGCAAATCCAAAACAGGGGACGTCATCTCGATGGCATGGCCCACAGGAATGGCGGCTGAGGCGCTGGATGTTCTGGTTCTGCCACGTCGCCCCGAGGCCGGCGAAGCCCGAAAGGCAGGTGCAGCCCTTGCCAAACTGGCGGGCGGAAAGGACATGCTGGTGATGGTTGGCAATCACGCGCGCGCCGAGGATCTGGCACTGGGGATTGTTCTGCGCAGCTATGAATTCGACGCGCATAAAACAAAGGAAAGCCAGAAGGCTGGTACAGTGACAATCAGCCACTCAAAGCCTGCTGAGGCCGAGGCAGAATTCGCACCTCTCTATGCAATTGCTGACGGAGTTCGGATGACGCGCGATCTGACCAATGAACCAGCAAATGTTTTGACCACCACCGAATTCGCGGACCGCCTGGTTGAGATGCAGGAGCTGGGTCTTGAGGTCGAAGTGCTGGACGAAGACAAGCTGGCCGAGCTGGGAATGCGCACGTTGCTAAGCGTCGGGCAGGGCTCGGACAGCCCTTCGAAAGTGGTGGTGATGCAATGGAATGGCGGGGCTAAGGACGACGCGCCTCTGGCTTTGGTCGGAAAAGGCGTGGTGTTCGACACGGGTGGTATCTCGCTCAAACCAGCTGTCGGCATGGAAGAGATGACCATGGACATGGGCGGCGCCGGAGTTGTTGCGGGCACCATGCGCGCGCTGGCCAAGCGCAAGGCAAAAGCCAATGTCGTGGGGCTGGTTGGTCTGGTCGAGAATATGCCATCAGGTAACGCCACCCGTCCGGGTGATGTGGTCAGGTCAATGAAGGGCGACACGGTCGAGATCATCAACACCGACGCCGAGGGCCGCCTGGTTCTGTGTGACGTGATGTGGTACGCGCAGGAACGGTTCAAGCCGGTCGGAATGATCGACTTGGCAACTTTGACCGGTGCAATCATCATCGGGTTGGGCCATGAAAACGCGGGTGTCTTTTCGAACAATGACACGTTTTGTGATGCTTTCCTGAAATCAGCCAAGGCCGAGGATGAAGGCGCTTGGCGGATGCCATTGGGCGACGCCTATGACAAGTTGTTGAAATCGCGCATTGCCGACATGAAGAACGTGGGCGGTCGCCCCGCCGGTTCCATCACCGCCGCGCAATTCCTGCAGCGGTTCGTGAAAGAGGAAACGCCGTGGATTCATCTGGATATCGCGGGCGTCGCCTCGGTGGCTGAAGAGACCTCTTATGCGCCCAAAGGCGCCACCGGCTGGGGCGTGCGCGCGTTGAGCCGGTTTGTGCAGGACAATTTCGAGTAAGCATATGGGCGCTGTCTATTTCTACCACCTGACCCGCCAGCCGTTGGAGCACACCTTGCCCGCGCTGCTGGACAAGGCGCGGCAAGCCGGGTGGCGGATAGCCGTGCGGGGTACTGACCCTGCACGGATGGACTGGCTGGATGAAAAACTGTGGCTGGGCCCCGAGGACGGATTCTTGCCGCATGGTCGCGCTGGTGGCCCGCACGACGCGGACCAGCCGATCCTGCTGACCACCAGCGCCGTGGCGGGAAATGGTGCGACCTGTATCATGGCTGTGGATGGCGCGCCGGTCGAAGCGGAAGAAGTCGCCGCGCTGGAACGGGTTTGTATCCTGTTCGATGGCAATGACGGCATGGCGGTACAACACGCGCGCGGGCAGTGGAAAGCGCTGACGGATGCCGGATGCTCCGCACAATACTGGTCGGAGGAGTCCGGGCGGTGGGAAAAAAAGGCTGAAGCCTGACCGGCCCGCAATTTTCAGGAGATACGACAATGCAGAAAAAGCCTTTGGGCCGTACCGGAATTATGGTGAGCGATCTGTGCCTTGGTACGATGACATTTGGCTCCCAAACGTCTGAAACGGATGCGCACCGGCAGATGGATATGGCGTTGGACGCGGGGATCAACTTTGTCGACGCGGCGGAAATGTATCCGGTGAACCCTGTCGCGAAAGAAACGATCGGGCGCACCGAAGAGATTTTGGGAAACTGGAATGCCGCCAATCCTACCCGCCGGGGTGATTATGTTCTGGCGACCAAGCATTCCGGCGCGGGGCTGTCCTTTGTCCGCGATGGTGCGCCGATCACCGCCCGCACCATACCCGAAGCGATTGAGGGGTCTTTGCGACGTTTGCAGACCGGGTATATCGACCTCTATCAGTTTCACTGGCCCAATCGGGGCAGCTATATGTTTCGGCAGAACTGGGATTATGCGCCGTCTGGCGAAAACACAGATGAAGTGCTGAGCAACATGCAAGAGTGCCTTGAGGCATTGCAGGCTCAGGTAGACAAAGGCAATATCCGTGCCTTTGGCCTGTCGAATGAAAGCGCTTGGGGAACCGCGCAATGGCTGCGGCTGGCCGACCAAATGGGGGCGCCGCGCGTGGCATCGGTGCAGAACGAGTATTCATTGCTGTGCCGCCATTTTGACACCGACCTGGGTGAGTTGAGTGTGCATGAAGATGTTGGGCTGATGGCTTTTTCCCCGTTGGCGGCAGGCTTTCTGACCGGAAAGTACCAAAATGACTGCGTTCCCGACGGATCGCGTATGTCCTTTGTGCCTGAGATGGGAGGCCGGAAATCCGGTCGTGTTTTCGAGGCGGTTGCAGCTTATCTGGACATCGCCGCACGGCATGGTCTGGATCCGGTGCATATGGCGTTGGCGTGGTGCCGGACGCGCCCGTTCATGATGTCGGCAATCTTCGGGGCCACGACCGTTGCACAGCTGGATCATATTCTGGCGGGCGTGGATCTTGAATTATCCAAGGATGTGTTGGCCGAGATCAGCAGGGCACATCGGGCGCACCCGATGCCGTTTTAGGGGCTCTGCCCCCGTCGCCTTTGGCGACGCCCCCGGGATATTTTTGGCCAGATGAAGAAGGATCCGGTCAGTGATGGGTGGGATGCGCGCGTTCGTGTCTCAGGTCGCGGGCCGATTGACCGTGGGCGGTGCGGAAAGCGCGGGCAAAGCTGGATTGCGAGGCAAAGCCGGTGGCGAGCGCCACATCCATCAGTGGCATGTCGGTGTCGGTGACCAGACGGCGGGCCTCGGCCAGGCGCAGTTGCAGATAGTGGTCCTGCGGCGTCGTGTTCAGGCGTAGTCGGAACTGTTGTTGCAGCGTCCGTGGGCTGGTGCCCAGGCGGTCTGCGATAAAGGCCAGCGGCAGGGGATCATCAAGTGACGCTTGCATCATCGAGTTGGCCTTGGCGGTCAGTGCTGTGTGGCGATGGGGTGCGCCTGTGCGGCTTTGCGGTTTTCCAGGGTCCGGAGCACCATCGTAAAGGAACAGGCCCGCAACGCGCGCGGCGAAACTTGCGCCATGACGGGCGGCGATGATGTGCAGCATCATCTCGACAGCCGGAATTGCGCCACCCGAAGTTAGTCGATTGCCCGAAACGGTGAAGCGGTCGGTGCGCACATCAACTTCGGGAAACCGCGTGGCGAAATTTTCTAGGTCTTCCCAGTGGGTTGTTGCCAGATGGCCATCCAGTAGCCCGGCCTCGGCCAGGAGCCACGGGCCGCCATCAATGCCTGCCATCGTTGCGCCTGTGCCCGCGATGCGCCGCAGACCAGCCAGCAGGCTTGGGGTGGCGTGGCGGGCCAGTTGGAACCCGGCGACCACGATCATCAGGTCGCAGGATTGCAACCGGGCCAGTGGAATACCGGGCACTTGCAACGCACTGGTCAGAATCGCGGGTTCTGGCGTCGCGGTTACATAGTCCCAATCAAAGGCCGGGCGGTCCGCCAGACGGTTCGCGGCCCGCATCGGGTCCACCGCAGAGGCAAAGCTGAGCGTGTTGCATTCGTCCAGCACAAGCACCGCGGTTTTCAAGGCGCGGTGTTCCGGTTGCAGTATGTTTTTTGCGGATTTCATCAAGTTTGATTCGCATATTGCCAAGTGGTTTTCCCAAAGCTGCGCCAGAGTCGGGTCAGAACGCAAATCGGAATCCGGGGAAAAGCCTGGGGAAAACCCAAGGCAAAACCGGGTATAACTTGGGGAAAACACCATGCCTCTGGAAATGAACCGTGAAGTCTTTATTACCTGTGCCGTAACCGGCTCGGGCGGGACGCAGGACCGCAGCCCGCATGTGCCGCGGTCGCCGCAGCAGATCGCCGACAGCGCAATCGCTGCCGCCAAGGCCGGGGCGGCAGTGGTACACTGCCACGTGCGCGACCCCGAGACCGGTGTGCCAAGCCGCCGGTTGGATCTGTATCGCGAGGTGACAGACCGCATCCGCGACGCTGATGTGGACGTCGTATTGAATCTGACGGCCGGCATGGGCGGCGACATCGTGTTCGGCGGTGTTGAAAACCCGTTTCCCGTGGCCGCGGGCACTGACATGGTCGGAGCATCCGAACGTGTGGCGCATATTGCCGAATGTTTGCCCGAGATATGCACCTTGGACTGCGGCACAATGAACTTTGCCGAGGCCGATTATGTTATGACGAATACGCCTGGTGCGCTGCGCTCCATGGGCAAAATGATGACCGACCTGGGTGTCAAACCCGAGATCGAAGCCTTTGACACTGGCCACCTGTGGTTTGCAAAGCAACTGGTGAAGGAAGGGATTCTGGCACCCAACGCTTTGGTCCAACTGTGCATGGGGGTACCGTGGGGCGCGCCGGATGATCTGAATACCTTTATGGCGATGGTGAACAACGTGCCGGATGACTGGACCTTCAGCGCGTTTTCACTGGGACGGAACGAGATGCCGTTTGTCGCGGCTTCGGTTTTGGCGGGCGGCAATGTGCGCGTTGGGCTTGAGGACAACCTCTGGCTGGATAAGGGCGTAATGGCCGAGAACTGGCAACTGGTGGAACGTGCGGGATCCATCATCGAGAATATGGGCGCGCGCGTGATCGGCCCTGACGAAGTCCGTGCGAGCCTGGGGCTGACCAAGCAGGCACCTGTTGCAAAATAATGGACACGCGGGATTTGGGGGCCAGCCCCCAAGCCCCCGGAGTATTTCTAAAAAGATGAAACATGCGCAGCCAGTAGGTGGGAAATCATGAAAACGGCAGCAATTATTGGGGGCGGAGTTATCGGTGGTGGATGGGCCGCGCGGTTCCTGCTCAATGGCTGGGATGTGCGGGTGTTTGACCCTGACCCCGAGGCGGAACGCAAGATTGGCGAGGTGCTGGACAACGCAAGACGGTCCTTGCCGGGGCTGAGTGACGTTCCGTTGCCAGCCGAGGGTGTGCTGAGCTTTCACAGCGACATGGCCGAAGCGGTTAAGGGTGCGCGTTGGATACAGGAGAGCGTGCCGGAACGTCTGGATTTGAAACTGAAGGTTTACAAAGGCTTGCAGGAGGCTTGCGATCCGGGCGCGATCATTGGATCCTCGACCAGCGGGTTCAAGCCGTCCGAACTTCAGGACGGAGCGCTGCGCCCCGAGCAGATCGTGGTGACGCACCCCTTCAACCCGGTTTACCTGTTGCCTTTGATCGAGCTTGTACCAACGGACAAGAACCCGCCCGAAATGATCGAACAGGCGCAGGACCTGTTGAAATCGCTCGGGTTTTTCCCGCTGCACGTCAAGAAAGAGATCGATGCGCATATTGCCGACCGGTTCCTGGAAGCTGTCTGGCGCGAGGCGCTTTGGCTGGTCAAGGATGGCATTGCGACGACCGAGGAGATTGACGAGGCCATCCGTATGGGGTTCGGCATCCGCTGGGCGCAGATGGGTCTGTTCGAAACCTACCGCGTGGCCGGTGGCGAGGCGGGGATGCGGCATTTCATGGCGCAGTTCGGGCCTGCCTTGAAATGGCCGTGGACCAAGCTGATGGATGTTCCCGAGTTCACTGACGAACTGGTCGATTTGATCGCCAATCAATCTGACGCACAATCCGGGATGCATTCGATCCGAGAGCTGGAGCGTATTCGCGACAACAACCTTGTTGGCATGATGCGGGCCCTCAAGGCGCAGAATTACGGCGCGGGGGCGGTGCTGAACCAACATGATGCACGGTTGAAACCCGGTGCGCTGCCGACGCTGGATCAAGCGGATCTTAGCCAGCCCATCCTGACCCTGTCGCGGGCTGTTCCACTGGACTGGACGGATTACAACGGCCACATGAACGAAGCGAGATATCTGGAGGCCTTTGCCGCCGCCACCGATCGGTTCATGGAAATCATCGGATGCGATGCGGATTACATTGCCTCAGGCGGCAGCTATTTCACAGCGGAGAACCACATTCGCTATTTGGATGAAGCTCATGCCGGTGCAAAAATCGACGTGCGCACGCAGATGCTGTTGGGGCAGGGCAAGAAGCTGCATGTGTTCCACAGCATGTATGAGGACGACAAGCTGCTGGCCACGGGTGAAAGTTTTCTGCTGCATGTCAGCCTGGAAACCCGCCGCCCCAGCGCGCCATCTGCTGAAATCGAAGCGGCTATGGCACGGGTTGCAGAGGCTCAGGCCGGATTGCCTTATCCCGAGGGCGCAGGCGCAGCGATCAGGAAGTCTTCATGACGCGCCGGGTTCTGGTGACGGCTGGCGCGTCAGGCGTCGGCCGGGCCATGGCCGAGGCGTTTGACGCGGTTGGCTATGACGTCCGGGTTACTGATATCGATCAGGCGGCGTTGGATACTTTACCCGATCATTGGATCGGGCATCAAGCCAATGCTGCGGACGAGGCTGACATGCGCGCGGTATTTGACGCCGTCCGTTCGACAGGCGGGTTGGATGTGCTCTGCGCCAATGCCGGTATTGCCGGCCCGACAAATGCCATTGAGAATATTGATCTGGACGCGTGGCGTGCTTGTGTCGCGGTCAATCTGGACGGTGCATTTCTGGCGGCAAAATATGCAGCGCCGCTGATGAAAACGGCGCGGGCGGGCAGTATCATTCTGACCTCGTCGACAGCCGGGCAGTATGGCTACCCGTTCCGGGCGCCCTATGCGTCGGCAAAATGGGCGGTCATCGGGTTGATGAAGACGCTGGCGATGGAGTTGGGGCCCTATGGCATCCGTGCCAATGCCATTTGTCCGGGCGCAGTTGAAGGCCCTCGGATGGAAGGCGTTCTGACCCGCGAGGCTGCAGCCAAGGGCATGACCCGTGACGAGGTCTATCGGGGCTATGCCTCGGGCACCTCAATGGGGCGCTTCGTCGAAGCGCTGGATGTCGCCAATATGGCAGTCTTCCTTGCCTCAGATGCGGCACGTCTGGTTTCAGGACAGGTGATTGCGGTGGATGGCCACACGGTCAACCCGGACCCGAAATTGTAACTCAGCCCTGGTTTGGACCACGGATCTGGCGGATGGTCTGACGGACCGCCTGCCAGTCCTGTGCTTCTTGCCGATTTCCGGCAGCTTCGCATTCGCGCATTTTTTGCGCGGCTTCGGCCTCGGCTTGATCTCCATGTGCCGCAAAAAGTGCACGTGCGTATTGAGCGGTTTGAATTGCGTCCATTCCTGTGCTCCTCCGTCTGTGTTCGGAATGCCTTATGGTTCGCGCCAAAGTAGAATAGCACAGGTTGGATGGTGCTGCATCACCAGTCGCGGGAAACCGCCGTTCTGAGGCGACGCAGATGGTTTGGAAAGTCCCGGGCGGCCACGTCGGCCTCGCGTACCAGTGTGTCGAAATGGCGTGAGAATGTCTCGATCCGATCCCGGTCGCGGAAGGCCATATAGTGACTTCCTGCGTAAAATACACAAAGCAGCGGGCCGAAAATCGTCACGGGTGCGGAATAAAGCCGTTTTGCGTCAAACAGATAGATACGCATCCGCGGATAGAGCTGTTCGCACAGCGCCAACAGGTGATCGATCTGTTCCAGCCGAACCTCGGGGCTGAGACCCTGATAATACCCAGTGGCGCTTGCAAAGCTTTCGATTTCGAATAGCGGCATGGCGATCTCATAGTCTGACTGGGCGCTGCGCATCCATGCCAGACGATCCGCCGACGCGCCGATGGCTTGGTCAGCGGTCCGGCCCAGATGCGGGGCGTATTCCCATTCCAGTATCGAACGCGTCTTGAGCATGTCGGGCAGGGTGGCCGGGACATAGCGGATTTTGTACCCGGCGGCCTCCTGATGCCACTCGAAGATACGTTCATCGACAAGGGCGCGTGGGGCCTCGGTAAAGGTCAGCGAGCTAGCCAGAAGCTCAGCCGCGCTTTCCGGCCTGTCAGATAGGCTCAGCAACCAGTCGGCCGAAACGCCAAGCGCCGCTGCACATCCGCCAACAACATGTGCGTTGGGCAACCGCGCGCCATGATCTGTCAGCAATTGGGAAACGGTCGAGCGGTCAACGCCAATATTGCGCGCAAGGGCACTTTGGCTGACATGACGCTCTTCCATCGCGCGGGCGAGGCGGAGACGAAATTGCGCGGCACGGTCGCGCTTGTCGATATTTTCCTGCATGCCGTGATTTTTATCACATTTGATTAGTTTTGTTAATCATATTCAGAATTTTCAATGCCGGGGTCCGGATGTAACGCTTTGAGTAAGAAAAAAACGGGGTTCGGAATGGAAACGCGGCGAAGATCAGTCGTGAAAGCAATCGTTTGGAATGTGATGGGGTTGGCGATCATGACAATGGTGGGCTTGATCGCAACAGGCTCGGCCGCTGTAGGAGGGGCGCTGGCGCTGGTGAACACGGCCATCGGCCTGACCATGTACGTGATTTACGAAAGAATTTGGGCAAACATTTCTTGGGGCCGAAATGGCTGACCCCACGACACCCAAATCGCCCGAATGGGGCACGTTTTTCCTGATAGTCTTGTGTTATGCTGCGTGGCTTGCCAGTCTGTTCTGGCTGGCAAACACATCCTTGTGGTTGGCTATCCCTGCTCTGGGTGTTGTTGCGGCTTTGCATTCGTCACTGACGCATGAGGCCCTACACGGGCACCCATTTCGTGCCAAATGGCTGAACGAGGCGTTGATGGCACTGCCGTTGACATTGGCAATTCCGTATAACCGCTTTCGGGACCTGCATCTGGCGCATCATCAGGATGCCACCCTGACAGACCCTTATGACGACCCGGAATCGAATTATCTGGATCCGCATATCTGGTCGGGATTGCCGCGGCTGGCGCAAATGATCCTGAGCCTGAACAACACGTTGTTGGGGCGGATGGTACTGGGGCCCGTCCTTGGTCAGGTTCTGTTTATGCGTGACGAATGGCGTGGGTTGATGCGCGGGGACAGGGCGATCCTGCTGGCATGGGCTGTGCACCTTCCAGGCGCGGCGGTGGTTCTGTGGGTAGTTGCGCAATCGGCCATGCCGGTTTGGGCCTATCTGGTCGCGGCCTATATGGGGCTGTCGCTTTTGAAGATCCGCACGTTTCTGGAGCATCGTGCACATGAAAAATCCCGCGCCCGCACGGTGATAGTCGAAGATCGCGGACCTCTGGCATTTTTGTTTTTAAACAATAACCTACACGTGGTTCATCACATGAATCCGGCGGCTCCGTGGTATCGCTTGCCTGCATTGTACCGCGACGGAAAGGACAGGTACTTGGCTTGCAACGAAGCCTATGTTTACCGGTCCTATGCACAGATATTCCGGCAGTATTTCGTTCGCGCAAAAGACCCTGTGCCACATCCTCTCTGGCCAAAGCCTTGAATTGACGACACAACGGGTGGCATGAGTCTCTGGATCCCCGTCACCATCGCCGCCGCCAGTTTTCAGACTGTGCGTTTCATGCTGCAAAAATCTCTGGCCAGCGTGAAACTATCTGCTGCAGGTGCAACTTTTGCGCGGTTTGCCTATTCCATGCCGTTGGCTGTTATCGGGCTATATGTTGCGTTGCAGATAACCGGGGCGAGCATGCCTCGGCTTGGCAGTTTGTTCTGGCTTTACGCGGTCATCGGAGGGACAGCGCAAATCCTTGCAACGATCTGCGTGGTGGCGTTGTTCAAACAACGTAATTTTGCCGTTGGAATTACCTTCAAGAAAACCGAGGTGATCCAGACCGCGATTGTTGGTTTTTTGGTCCTGGGGGACAGTGTGTCGCGGGGCGCATTGTTCGCGATCCTGTTGGGGTTGATGGCTGTTCTTTTGTTGTCAAAAACACCTGGAGGGGACGGACCCTGGTGGCGCCATCTGACCAATCGGGCTTCGCAATTGGGGCTTGGATCAGGTGTTTTGTTTGCGTTTTCTGCTGTCAGCTATCGTGGGGCTTCACTGCAACTGGGCGATATCGATGCGTGGTTCCGAGCGCTGGTAACATTGGCCGCAGTGGTGACATTCCAGTTCGCCAGCATGGGGATATGGCTGCTGTGGCGCGACCGTGCCGAACTGCGCGCAGTCTGGCAAACGAGAAAGACCGGGGTATTTGTCGGCCTGACCAGCCTCGGCGGCTCGTTTTGCTGGTTCTGGGCCTTCACCTTGCAGAATGCGGCTTATGTCAAAGCGCTGGGGCAGGTTGAGCTGATCTTTAGCCTGATGGCGTCGATCCTGTTCTTCCGCGAGACGATCACCCGGCGCGAAATCGCCGGGATGATGTTGCTTGGGTTTTCGATTTTAGCGCTTGTTCTGGCAATCTAGCTGGCGCGACGTTCGTCAAAGCTGAGCGCGATGAAGCTGGGCAGGTGATCTCCCATGCCCACGACGGCCGGGCCGGTGTCTTCCTTGCGCCCACGACTGCGCCCCTTCGGTTCGCGAACCTTTTTGCCTTCTTTCGGGCTCTCGGGGGCTTTGGCCTTTTTCTCAGGCTTTGGCTGTTCGGGTCTAGGGTCGTCCTGAACCGGGTTGTCTATGCGCGGGATGTCTTTCTGGATCAACTTTTCGATCGCAACCAGTGCTTTTTCGTCGCGTCCCGAACAGATTGTGATGGCTTTACCTTCACGGCCGGCGCGGCCGGTGCGGCCAATGCGGTGCACATAATCCTCGGGGTGGCCGGGGACGTCGAAATTGAACACATGGCTGACGGCTGGCACATCCAGGCCACGCGCAGCAACGTCTGAGGCGACCAGCAGGCGCAATGATCCCTCACGGAAACCGTCCAGTGTTTTCATCCGCTGCGACTGGTCCAGATCGCCATGGATGGCGGCCGCGTTGTAGCCATGTTTCTTCAGGGATTTTGTGCAGATATCAACGTCAGTCTTGCGGTTGCAGAAGATGATCGCATTTGTGCATTTGTCGCCTTCAGCATCGATCAGCGCACGCAGAACCTTGCGTTTGTTGCTGGCTTCGCGGTCCCGACGGCCGCCTTTGAACATGACCACGCCCTGTTCGATGGTCTCGGATGCGGTCGCCTGACGGGCAACTTCGACCCGGGCAGGGGCCGACAGGAACGTGTCGGTGATCCGCTCGATCTCGGATGCCATGGTGGCTGAGAAGAACAGGGTCTGACGGGTGAAAGGTGTCAGCGAGAAGATGCGTTCGATATCGGGGATGAACCCCATGTCGAGCATACGGTCCGCTTCATCCACCACCATGATCTGCACGCCGGTCAGCAACAGCTTGCCGCGCTCGAAGTGATCCAGCAGACGGCCCGGCGTGGCGATCAGAACGTCGACGCCACGGTCAATCAGGGCTTCTTGCTCTTTGAAGCTGACACCACCGATTAACAGCGCTTTGGTCAGTTTCAGGTGTTTGGTATACGTGTCGAAATTCTCGGCCACCTGAGCGGCCAGTTCCCGCGTCGGGCACAAGACCAACGAACGTGGCATACGGGCACGCGCCCGGCCACGGGCCAGCAGTGTGATCATTGGCAGCGTAAAGCTGGCGGTTTTACCCGTGCCTGTCTGGGCTATGCCCAAAACATCGCGCCCTTCCAATGCGGGCGGAATCGCACCTGCCTGGATCGGAGTTGGGGTTTCGTATCCGGCTTCCTCAATGGCTTTGAGGACCTTCGGGTTCAGGTTCAGTTCGTTAAACTTTGTCATGTAAGTCCGGTTGAATGCGGACACTTGACCTGGCCCGCGCGTATAAGATGTGCCGGGCCCGGATGGCCATGCGCGTGATGCGACATTTCGGCTTGGACGCGGACATAACAAAAACGTTGGTCGGGGTCAAATGAAGACCGCTGCATCAGGGTTTCATCGAGACAGGTTCGAGTTTTGCGCAACAATTCAGCAACTTCCGGGAAAGTGTTTCGCCAATTTCCCGTCCAGATTCAACACGCGGTGGCGGATTAGCCCATTCTGCTCCAGCCGGGCGCGGACATCTGGGTCACCGCCGCTCATCTCGTTAAAGAACGCGCGCAGCCCGTCCTCGCCGTGTTCGCTTTCAATCCAGCTGAGCAATTCATTCTTGTTCAGCCCCCCCATCTCGCGCGGGGCATTCGGGGCCATGCCAGCCTGATACGAGCCGCGATCCAAGCGGAACGGATAATGTGTGATCCAGTGGTCCCAGTCCGGCGCGTGGCGGTGGCATAGATCGACCTGCGCAAGTTCGTATTTACACGGCAGCAATTTCCCGTTCTGAAACAGGTTGTGGATACGAAAACTCAGACGTTTCAATCCCGTGCGCGCAAACAACTTGCCCTGTACATGGCTGAGGAACCCGCCAAGGACGAAAGCCCCATAGTTGGGATAAAGCATCTCAATCAGCTGTGTTCGGGCCGGGCTTTGTGGAACATGCGCCTTGTACAGGTCTTCGCCGCCTGCCAGCGCCTCGATTGGGCGGACACGGGCGGCGTGAACCTTGTCCCCGATATCGCGCAACACATCCGAGATTGGGGTCGGTGACCACAGAAACTCGTCAACATCGATATGGGTCAGCCAATCCAGGTGCGTGTCGCGATAGGCGTATGTCGCGTTGACCGATTGGCGAACCTGGTGCTTGTCCGGTCGTGTGCGTTTTAGCTTTTGCCAATAGGCGTCATCACAAACCTGTACGCAAACACTGGGATGTGCCTTCAGCGCCTCGAATGTGCGCTGGTTCGGTTCATCCAGATAGATGTAGATGGTCTCGGCGCCCAGATCGATGTGATGGGCCACGAACCGAAGGACATCCTCGGTCGGGCCCCTGACCATCGACACGACACCCCATGTGGTCATGTGCGCTGCGCGCGCGCTTTGCGCATGAGTTTCAGGCGGCGAAAGACACCGCCGGGATCTCTGTTGAGCTCGGTCATCAAGTGATCGACCAGCGGCGCGATGGTGGTGTCGCTTAGGGCCTTGGTCCAGACCGGAGCAATCAGATTGACGTCCAGCCCGCCACTTCCAAGGGAAAACCCTTTCATCTGATAGGGCAGCGGGACGCGTTTCAATTTTTGATACGGAAATGGTGTTTCCGGGATCAGCCCGGAAAAGCGCCTCTCGAACTCATAAAGCTTCATCATGCCGAACAACATGCGCAGCGCATGACCAACCTCGCGCTGGGTTGCAGTTTGACCGTGGTCCGCAAAGGTTTGAACCGACGAGACCAGCCACCGCAGATCAAGCGCGGACAGAAGGTGGTCCGACTGTTCGTCCCAAAGGCGGCAAAACAGAAGCGGGGCGTGGCGCGGGAAGGACCGCTTTCGCAGGTTCGAGATCAACTGGGCATTCAGGAAGGCAAGTTCCGAATTTCCGACAAATTCCCGCGCAATCAGAGCACGCTTGCGATCCCAGCTTGTATTGGGCTTCGGTGGGGGCACAGTTGCACTTTCGGGCAATGTGCGACCGGCCATTTCAATAAGGTCAATGTCAAGGTCAGGCAACGAGGTGGTGCCGAACTGAAACGGGCTGCGCCTGTTTTCATACCTGTCCAGCATGTCGGGCAGACCGCCGGGGAAAGTCAGTTCATCCTTGCTCATGCGCGCAGAATTGCACAGGCTGACTCGGCTGTGCAATCAGTCAGTTGGATCACACCATCATCTCTTTGGTGGCGGTCAGGTTCAGGGCGGGATAGTCCCGAACCACCCGGTCGATGTCCCATTGCAGCCGGGTCAGATAGACAATGTCGCCGTCATGGTCGTGCGCGATGTGCTGCTTGTTTGCATTCACAAACTTTTCGACCTCGGCCTTGTCACCACTGACCCACCGGGCCGAGGTGAACTGAGACGCCTCGAAACGCACGGGCAGGCCGTATTCCATCTCGATCCGGCTGGCGAGCACTTCGAATTGCAACGCGCCGACGACACCCACGATAAAGCCCGAGCCAATCGAAGGTTTGAACACCTTTGCCGCGCCTTCTTCGGCAAACTGCATCAGGGCCTTTTCCAGATGCTTGGCCTTCATCGGATCGCCCGCGCGGACGCCTTGCAGCAGTTCCGGCGCGAAAGAGGGGATGCCGGTGACGCGCAGCGCCTCACCTTCGGTCAGCGTGTCACCGATGCGCAGCTGGCCGTGGTTGGGAATGCCGATGATGTCACCCGCCCAGGCCTCTTCTGCCAGTTCCCGGTCAGATGCCAGAAACAGCACTGGGTTTGAAATCGCCATCGGTTTCTTTGACCGCACATGAGTCAGTTTCATGCCGCGTTTGAAATGGCCTGATGCCATGCGGACAAAGGCCACCCTGTCGCGGTGCTTGGGGTCCATGTTGGCCTGCACCTTGAAAACAAAGCCCGCGACCTTCTTTTCATCCGGCGATATCTGGCGGGGTTCGGCGGACTGAACCTGCGGCTGTGGGCCATAAGCGCCGATGCCTTCCATCAGTTCCTTGACGCCGAACGAGTTGATGGCCGAGCCGAACCAGATCGGGGTCATATGCCCTTCAAGCACCGCCTGCGGGTTCAGCGCGGGCAGCAACTCGCGCGCCATCTCAACCTCTTCCAGCAGCTTTTCCAGCAGGTGCGCAGGAATATGTTCCGACAGTTTCGGGTCATCAAGCCCGTTAATCTCGATGCTCTCTGCCACCTTGTTGCGGTCGGCGCGGTCCATCAGCTCCAGCCGGTCGCGCAGCATGTCGTAGCAGCCGATGAAATCACGACCTACGCCAATTGGCCATGCGGCGGGGGTGACGTCGATGGCCAGCATCTCTTGAATTTCGTCGATGATCTCGAACGTATCGCGGCTTTCGCGGTCCATCTTGTTACAGAAGGTCAGAATCGGCAGATCACGCAGGCGGCAGACCTCGAACAGCTTTTGCGTCTGGCTTTCGACACCCTTCGCGCCGTCGATCACCATCACGGCCGCATCCACGGCCGTCAGCGTGCGGTAGGTATCTTCCGAGAAATCGCTGTGGCCGGGCGTGTCAACAAGGTTGAACCGGAAATTGCCATAGTCGAACGACATGGCCGATGCGGAAACCGAGATTCCGCGATCCTTCTCCATCTGCATGAAGTCCGAGCGTGTCCGCCGGGCCTCGCCCTTGGCGCGCACCTGACCAGCCATCTGAATGGCGCCCCCGTAAAGCAGGAACTTTTCAGTCAGCGTCGTCTTGCCCGCATCCGGGTGCGAGATGATGGCGAATGTCCGGCGACGGGCAATCTCGGGCGGCAGGGCAGGTTGGTTCGAGGTATCAAGCATGACCGCGCGTATAGGCGGGGAATCCTGCCGAAGCAAGACAAAGGGGGTGGTTCGAATCACAGGCTTGTGGTTATAGGAACATATAGTGAACAAATTGTGGAGAAGACCAATGGATTTGAAAGAGATTGCCAATGAATTGGTGGCTGGCTGCCGTGAGGACCGCGCCAAGGAAAATCTTGAGAAATTGTATGCGCCGGACGCAGTTTCTGTTGAAGCGGTCGATTACTCAGGCATGGGGCGCGAAGTACAAGGGCGTGACGCGATCCGTGGCAAACATGAATGGTGGGAAGGAGCCCACGAGGTTTCTGGCGCTTCGGTCAGCGACCCGTTTGTGCACGGCGAAGACCGCTTTGCGGTGATTTTCGAAGTGCAGGGTAAGGTAAAGGAAACCGGCGAAGCCTTTGATATGCGGGAAGTGGGTGTCTATCACGTCGCAGATGGCAAGATCGTACGCGAAGAGTTCTTCTACTGATCCCAAGCCATTTCTGGTCTTCCCTGTCTGGCCGATGCTAGACATGCGGTAATGACTGACAGGGAGGATCCGATGGACCTTGGAATAAAAGGAAAGCGCGCGCTGGTCTGTGCCAGCAGCAAAGGGCTGGGTTTGGGCTGTGCCGAGGCTTTGGCTGAGGCTGGCGTAAATCTTGTGATGAATGCGCGTGGTTCGGACGCTTTGGAGAGCGAGGCGGCACGCCTCAGGTCAGAGCATGGCGTCGAGGTACAAACAGTCGCGTGTGACGTGACGACTGCGGAAGGGCAGGCGCGGGTGATCGAAGCGGCGCAGGGCGTTGATATTCTTGTGACAAATGCTGGTGGACCGCCGCCGGGGTTATGGTCGGACTGGGAGCGTGATGATTTCATCAAGGCGCTGGATGCCAATATGTTGACCCCCATTGCGTTCATGAAAGCGCTGCTTCCCGGAATGATGGACAAAGGTTGGGGGCGGGTGGTGAACGTCACCTCACAATCCGTGCGCGCGCCAATTGCGGTGCTGGGGCTTTCGAATGCAGCCCGCACGGGTTTGACCGGATATGTCGCGGGAACTTCACGCCAGGTTGCACCGCATGGCGTGACCATCAACAACCTGCTGCCTGGCATTCACGCAACGGATCGCGCGGATGCGCTGGACAGCGGCGTGGCTTCCCAGCAAGGCATCTCGATCGAAGACGCCCGCGCAAACCGTTCGGCGACCATTCCTGCACGACGCTATGGAACGCGGCAGGAATTCGGGGCTGCCTGCGCGTTCCTGTGCTCTCAACATGCGGGGTTCATCGTTGGTCAGAACATTCTGCTGGATGGCGGCGCAACCAATTTGACGATGTGACCATGGCGCAAGGGTTTTCGTTGAAAGATCAGATGTTCAACGCTGAGAAAGTGAATTATCTCAGCGGTTTGTTTTCCGATTCTCATGCAGAATTTGATGCTCTGGCATTCCGATCTGCGGTCATGTCGCGATTGCTGGAGTTAGAGCTGAAGGATCGGATCATCTGGATCGCCACTTGCCTGCAACAGGCGGTGCCCGGTGATTTGCCTGCTGTTGCCCCGACGATCCTGCGCGCCTTGCCCGCACCTTTGGATCCGACGAAAACGGATGACGATTTTGGCGATTTCATCTTTGCGCCGGTCGGTGAGTGGGTAGCGATCATAGGTCTTGAGCATGTTGATCTGGCTTTAGACGTGATGGAGGAACTGACACAGAGGTTTTCCATGGAATGGGCAATCCGACCGTTCCTGAACCATGACCCGGACCGGGTGTTGCGGCGGATGCAGGACTGGTGCTCTCATGACAGTTACCATGTGCGCAGGCTGGTCAGCGAAGGTACGCGCCCCCGATTGCCATGGGGGCAGGCGGTCGCATTGGGTTTGCAGGACCCGCTGCCGTTGCTGGACAAGTTGCACATGGATTCGACGCGGTATGTCACCCGGTCCGTATCCAATCACCTGAATGACATCACCAAGAAAGACCCGGATCTGGTATTGGATCGCCTGACGGCGTGGCGCAGCCAGGGTCATCAGAATCAGGACGAGCTGGACTGGATGACGTCACACACCCTGCGCGGGCTTGTGAAAGCGGGGCATCCTGAAGCGATGAAGATGTTAGGTTATGACCCGGAGGCGGAAATTGAGGTCGCGGTCAACCTGACTTCCGAAGCTCGGATTGGGGACGCTCTGGCCTTTTCGGTCACTTTGAAAGGGGTTGGAGAGCTGCCAGTTCTGGTTGACTATGTCATTCATTTTCAAAGACCTGGCGGGAAAATCTCAGCCAAGGTGCACAAGTTGAAGCAGGCGGCTTTGAAGAATGGGAAAATGACGTTGGAAAAACGCCACAAGTTGAAGGGCGACGCCACAACATTCAAGTTGGTCCCCGGCGCACACCGGCTTGAGGTTCAGGTGAATGGCAAGATTCGCGCGGGCGTGGACTTCGACCTGCTTGGGTAAAGCCGCGCGGGACCGCTCACGCTTTCGTCAAAAACGCCTTTCCCGGATTGCGAACCCCCGGCGGCTGCATTAGCTCGGACATGACCATTTGCGAGGGAAAAGCGCGATGAAACATGAATCGGTGCAGAACTATTATGGTGAAGTCCTGCAAAGCAGTGCTGACTTGCAGACCAATGCATGCTGCACGCCTGACGACATGCCCGGTCATGTCAAAAAGATCCTTTCAAAGATTCATGACGACGTACTGACACGCTACTATGGTTGCGGTCTGATTGCCCCACTTGATCTGGAAGGCATGTCGATCCTTGATCTGGGGTGTGGGGCCGGGCGGGATGTATATGCCTTGTCCGCCATGGTCGGCGAGACGGGCCGGGTGGTGGGAGTCGACATGACGCCCGAACAACTGGACGTCGCCCGCGCGCATCAGGAATATCACGCCGAAGCATTTGGATATTCCCGCAGCAATGTGGAATTCCATCACGGCTATATCGAAAAACTGGACGAGCTTGATCTGGAACCCGGATCGTTCGATATCATCGTCTCGAACTGTGTGATCAACCTGGCCACGGATAAGAATGCGGTTCTGCGCGGCGCGCATCGGTTGTTGAAAGAGGGCGGCGAGATGTATTTCTCGGATGTCTATGCTGACCGCCGTATTCCGCAGGCGATGGCCGAAGACGAAGTTCTTTATGGCGAGTGCCTGTCCGGCGCGCTTTATTGGAATGATTTCCTTTCAATGGCTCGAACGGCCGGTTTCGGCGACCCGCGCCGTGTGACGCACCGTCCGCTGACGATCGAAAATCCGGTATTGGAAGAGCGTGTTGCGCCGTTGAAGTTCCTGTCCGCGACATACCGACTGTTCAAACTGCCCGCATTGGAACCGGCTTGTGAAGATTATGGGCAAGCCGTGATCTATAAGGGAACCGTGCCGAACGCACCGCATGAATTTGTTCTGGATGACCATCACGTTATCGAATCCGGCAAGGTGTTTCCGGTCTGCGGCAACACCTGGATGATGCTGAAAGACACCCGATTTGCCCGTCACTTTGAATTTGTCGGCGATTTTTCGACCCATTATGGCATTTTCGAAGGCTGCGGTGGCGAAAGCCCTTTTGAAGCCGTGGGTGCATCTGTCGCTTCTGGCGGGTGTTGCTGATCCCTTGCACCTGAGGGGCGGGGTTGCTATCCCCGCTCAAGCCCGATGGATTTGATCGGGAAAGGCAACGGGGTCCATCGGTGACAGGTAACGCAATTCCACCGCGTCTGGAAATTCGCAACATTATCCGTCGGTTTGAGGGGCGGGTTGTTGTGGATGATGTTTCGCTGACCGTTCAGGCAGGCAAGGTGACCTGTCTGCTGGGGCCGTCGGGCTGCGGGAAATCCACCACGTTGCGCATGATCGCCGGGGTCGAGATGCAGGACTCGGGTGAGATTTATGTTGATGGCAAGCTGATCTGCGACACCGTGTTCCGGGTGCCTCCGGAACGGCGCGAGATCGGACTGATGTTTCAGGACTTTGCACTGTTCCCACATCTGAGCGTGGCCAAAAACGTGGCCTTCGGCCTTAAGGGCAACAAGGACGAAAAACGCGCCCGGGTCGAGGAGTTGTTGCAGAAGGTCGACCTGATGCGGTTCATCGATGGTTTTCCGCATCAACTATCGGGTGGCGAGCAGCAACGCGTGGCGTTGGCGCGTGCCCTGGCGCCGCGCCCGCGCATCATGCTGATGGACGAGCCGTTTTCGGGCCTCGACAACCGTTTGCGTGATGGTATCCGTGACGAAACGCTGGCCATTCTCAAGGAAGAAGATGCCGCCGTACTGCTGGTCACGCACGAGCCGGAAGAAGCGATGCGCATGGCCGACGAGATCGCCCTGATGCGGCGTGGCAAGATCGTGCAACAGGGCGCTCCCTATAACGTCTATACGCGTCCTGCAGATAAGGCAGCGGTGGCTTTTTTCAGTGATGTAAACGTCTTGCGGGCGCAAGTGAATGGCGCATTGGCGGATACGCCCTTTGGTCAGTTCCTGGCGCCGGGCATTCAGAATGGTACGGATGTCGAGATCGTTTTTCGCCCTCAGCACATCAAGCTGGACTTCGACCGCAACGGCAAGGGGCCATTGCCGACACCAACAGATGGTGTGGCAGCCCGTGGTGTCGTTGAACGTGCGCGATTTCTGGGCAATGAAAGCCTGGTAGAGTTTCGCATGGACTATGATGGTTCGATCCTGAAGGCGACGGTTCCAAACGTGTTTGTCCCCAACCCGGGCCGGGTGATGTGGCTGACCATACGCCGCGACAGGTGTTTCGTTTTTCCCGAGACTAGGCGCTGATCCTTCGATTTCCACCCAAGTGGTGCGCGAAATCCTCAGATTGCAGGGTCACGTCGCTTGCCGCAACGCAGGCCCGGGTCTATCAAGAGCCAAACGCGGGGGTAAATCGGGCACATGCGAATTCTTCTTACCAATGACGACGGTATCAATGCCCCGGGCTTGATCACGCTAGAGGCGATTGCAGCTGAGCTGGCCGGACCGGATGGAGAGGTCTGGGTGGTCGCGCCCGCGTTTGAACAGTCCGGGGTCGGGCATTGCATCAGCTATACCCACCCGATGATGGTCGCCAAGCTGGGAGAGCGGCGCTTTGCTGCCGAAGGATCGCCTGCCGATTGTGTATTGGCAGGGCTTCACGACGTCATGTTGGATACCCCTCCCGATCTGGTTCTGTCCGGCGTGAACAGGGGCAACAACTCGGCTGAAAACACGTTGTATTCCGGTACGATCGGCGGCGCGATGGAAGCGGCATTGCAGGGCGTCCCAGCGATTGCCCTGTCGCAATATTTTGGCCCTCGCAACTTGGGCCTAGACGACCCGTTTGAGGCAGCCGCCCGGTATGGTGCAGATCTGGTGCGCCGGATTCTGGACGCAACTCCGGCAGAACAGGGTGACTACCGGCTGTTCTACAATGTGAATTTCCCACCGGTTCCGGCAGACGATGTTCTGGGCACGCGGATTGCGGCGCAGGGGTTTCGGCGCGATACGCGTTTTTCGGTCGAACCACACAGCTCGCCTTCAGGGCGGCGGTTCCTGTGGATCAAAGGCGGCTATCAGCACAATCCGACCGCACCCGGAACGGATGCGGCTGTTAATCTGGAAGGCTATATCTCGGTCACGCCGATGCGCGCTGACCTGACTGCACATGACATGCTGGAGGCATTGAAGGCGGTCGAATGAGCAGACTGGACCCTGAAACTGTAATGCAATTCCTGTTTGCCCTGCGCAAACGGGGGGTCACGGATGCGCGCGTGTTGGCTGCGATGGAGCAGGTGGACCGCGGTCGCTTTGTCACGGGCCTGTTCGCAGGGCGCGCTTACGAGGACATGCCGCTGCCGATTTCCTGCGGTCAGACGATCAGTCAACCCTCGGTCGTTGGTCTGATGACGCAGGCCCTGAACGTGAGGCCCCGGGACACGGTGCTCGAGATTGGAACCGGTTCGGGTTATCAGGCAGCTATCCTGTCCAAACTGGCCCGCCGGGTCTACACAGTGGAACGCCACAGGCGGTTGGTGAGCGAAACAAGCAAGCTGTTTGCCGACCTGGGCCTGACGAATATCACTTCGATGTTGTCGGATGGGTCATTTGGCCTGCCGGAACAAGCCCCTTTTGACCGGATCATTGTTACAGCCGCAGCCGAGGATCCTCCGGGCCCGCTCTTGGCGCAGCTGAAAATCGGGGGTATTATGGTTTTACCCGTGGGCCAGTCGGACGCGGTGCAGCAGTTGATCAAAGTGACGCGCACCGAAGATGGTCTGGACTATGACGAATTAACGTCTGTCCGTTTCGTGCCCCTTCTGGAGGGGCTTGGAAAGGACGAGGCGTAATAGGCTTAAAGAATTGGTCGCCGGAACTCCGGGTAACAGGGGCAGGCGTTGAGGACAGAATTATGAGAGCAGTATCCAAATCAGCAATGCGCCGCTGTGCGACCGGGGTGGCCGCTCTGGCCATTCTGGCCGGGTGCGAGGGGCCTCTGGATTATGACCTTCGCGGGCAGATCGGTGGATTTTCGACCACCAATGCAGCGCAATCCGCGACGGCATCCCGCCCGGCACCAGACAGCAGGGGTGTCATTACCTATCCGAACTACCAGGTGGTCGTGGCGCGCCGCGGCGATACGGTGCGGGACGTGGCAGCGCGGGTTGGCCTGCCCGAGGGCGAGCTTTCGCGTTTCAACGGCCTTCAGACAACGGACACGCTAAGAGAGGGTGAGGTTCTTGCACTGCCACGCACTGTTGGTGCTGGCAGCGGTGTGGACATCGCGTCGGTTGCCGGGTCTGCAATTGATCAGGTGCCGGCGTCGGGTTCGGTTCAGACCACAACACTGGAACCCGCGAAACCGGCACCAACACCCGCGCCGGTGTCAGCTGGGCCGGAGCCGGTCAGGCACAAGGTCAAGCGGGGTGAGACGGCCTATACAATCTCGCGCCTCTACCAGGTGCCGGTTGAATCTCTGGCGGAATGGAACGGGCTGGGATCTGATTTTACCGTGCGTGAAGGTCAGTACTTGTTGATTCCGGTCAAGAACCAGCCAGCGCCCCGGAAAAATGCGACTAGTGCCGCGCCCGTTCCCGCCACGGAGGTGACGGAACCGGGACAGGGATCACCGACGCCGACGCCACCCAGCGCTACGCAGCCCTTGCCGGACGAAAAAGTTGCGCCATTGGCCGAGGCCCCCGACGTGACCGCCGAAGCGCCAACTAATACGCGCACTTCCGCGCTGTCACTGCCGGTTGGCGGCACTATCATTCGCGGCTATGACAAGGGCAAGAATGAGGGCATCGACATCGCTGCCGCTCCGGGTACGTCGGTCACAGCTGCCGAAGCCGGTACGGTCGCGGCGATCACCGCGGACGCGGATCAGGTGCCGATCATTGTGGTCAAGCACAACAACGATCTTCTGACTGTCTATGCAAATGTCGACAAGATCACCGTCAAGAAAGGCGATAAGGTACGCCGTGGTCAGAAGCTGGCTCAACTGCGGGGCGGCGACAATGCCTATGTGCATTTCGAAGTCCGCAAAGGGTTCGAGTCCGTGGACCCGGAACCTTATCTGAAGTGAAGCTGGATGGCCCGTACCGGGCCATGCCTTCGGCGAGAGTATTTCTGAAAAGATGAAGCCTGTCAGACGTAAGGGTCATAGTCGCTCAGGCGCTTTCCAGGTTCGTCGGCGAAGATCTCCGGAAGGGGTGAAACAGCTTCGATCAGGTCGATTCGAAAAACACGAAATCCGTTGCGCAGTTCGCACCAGGCGGTAAGGGTCCAGACCCTCCCCCAGTATTCCATATGGAGCGGGCGGATGGTGCGTTCGGTCAAAACGCCGTCGATGCGGCGATAAGACAGGTGAAGTTTCTGACGTGATTTGATGGCTGCACGGATCGGTGCCATATGGGCAAGGCCCCTTGCGGCATCGGCAAACGGGTAGACCGCGAATTTCCAGCTGTCCGCCTCGGCCACGACCTGCGTTGGCAAAACAGCGTCGATCTTGTCGGCAAGCGATTGTGCGGCAGCCTTCAGGTCAGTATCCGCGGCCTCGGCCACGATGGCCATGCCAAGATTCAGCGCCTCAAGCTCGGCTGTGGTCAGGTTCAACGGGGGCAGGGTGATCTGCTCGCGCACCATGTAGCCGACACCGCGCTCACCCTCGACCGGAACGCCCGAAGCAACAAGCGTATCCATGTCGCGATAGATGGTGCGGACCGACACTTCAAGCCGGTCCGCAATGTCCTGCGCGCGGTGCAGTTTGCCATCGCGCAGGATCTGGATGATATCGAACAGGCGGTCAGTGCGGCGCATGACACGCCGTTCTGACTGCGTTTAGGCAGTCATGTTCCATAGGACTTTCTCGTGACGCATCTGGATACTATCGGGATTGATGACCGCCATCATGCCTGCCGCACATTCCTGTTGCGGAAACTGCGCAGCGGCGTCCTCTGCCGCTTTCAAATCGGTCCAGACAACATAATCGGTCCAGCGACCATCTTCGCCCTGGCTAAGCTGCCGATGGGCGAAGCCCGGCGCGCTGCGCACAAAGGCCTCAGAGGCCTGACTGAGTTTCACGAACTCTTCCGGCGTGGTGCCATTGGCCAGCGTGAAGGTGACGATTTCAGCAACGTGGGTCATTTAATTCTCCATTGACCTTGTTTCGATGCCAAAGCCCTAACGGATAACAACTGACATAAACCTGTCAGTTGAAAATTGCGACCCCTTAGGTTTCACGCGTTTTCCACAAATTTTGCCCGCAACCCGTTGCAGATCCCTTTTGAGACCAGCGATCGAGGCGTAAAGACTGAGTCAGTTCATGTTCCCGGCGCGCAAACGTGCCGATGAAAAAGGAGAGAAGACATGCTCAACAATATCGGCCTTCCTGGCCTGCTGCTGATCGCCGTTGTGGTTCTGGTTCTGTTCGGGCGCGGCAAGATCAGTTCGCTGATGGGCGAAGTTGGCAAAGGCATCACCGCGTTCAAGAAGGGCGTCAAGGACGGTTCGGAAGAGCTGGAAAAGGACGCTTCTGAGCTGGCCAAGGACGTCACACCTGAAACCGAGAAAGACAAGGCGTAAGCGCGGATGTTTGATCTGGGCTGGACCGAGCTTCTGGTCATCGGCATCGTTGCCCTGATCGTTGTGGGGCCAAAGGACCTGCCGGTGCTGTTCCGCAATGTCGGACGTTTTGTCGGCAAGGCACGCGGCATGGCGCGCGAGTTCAGCAGCGCCATGAACGAGGCTGCCGATCAGGCCGGAGTGAATGAGATCAAGAAAGGTCTCAACGCTGCCGTGAACCCTGTGGGATCGGCCATGGACGGTGTCAAGCAAGCCGCGCAGGAGATGGCGAAAAGCATCGATCCCACAAAGTTCGACCCTGACAGCGAAACGGGTAAACTAGCGGCCGAGCGGGCCGAGCAGGCCAAAAAGGTTCAGGCGTCAGCCGCCCGTGCCACCGCCGAGCGCAAGGCCAAGGAAGCAGCCGATGCGCTGGCCAAGGCAGAAGAGGCCGAAGCCGCGCTGAACACTGAAAGCAAGACATGAGCAAAACCGACGAGATTGACGATTCTTCGGCCCCGTTGATCGAACATCTGGCCGAACTGCGCACACGGCTGATCCATAGCGTTGTGGCGTTTCTGGTCGGTATGATCATCTGTTTTTCAGTGGCGACGCCGATCTTCAATTTCCTGACCAATCCCCTGTGTGACGTTCTGGCTGAGCGCGGGCAGGATTGTGGCCTGATCTTCATCTCCCCACAGGAAGGGTTCTTTGTTGCGATCAAGGTTTCCCTATTGGGTGGGTTCATTCTGGCGTTTCCCTATATCGGGATGCAGATGTGGCGCTTTGTAGCACCGGGCCTCTACAAGTCCGAGAAAAACGCGTTCCTGCCTTTCATGCTGGCTTCGCCCTTTATGTTTCTCCTGGGCGCAAGCTTTGCCTTCTACGTCGTCACGCCTCTGGCCTATGACTTTTTTCTCGGGTTCCAGCAATTCGGGGCTGAGGGTGAAGCCGTGGCCGACGGGGTCAACGCGGCACCGCTGAGTGTGGTGTTCCAGGGCTCAGCCCAGGAATATCTGAACCTGACGATCAAGTTCATCGTGGCCTTTGGGTTATGTTTCCAACTGCCGGTTCTCCTGACTCTCATGGGGAAGGCAGGACTGGTCAGTGCCGAGGGGCTGGGCGCTGTTCGTAAATATGCGGTGGTCGGCATTCTGGTTCTGGCCGCAGTCGTCACACCACCGGATGTCATCACACAAATCATTCTGTTTGTGGTGGTCTACGGCCTGTACGAGATTTCGATCTTCCTGGTCGCGCGAGTAGAAAAGAAACGCGAGGACCAGTTGCGCGCTGACGGTTATTACGATGATGAAGCGGAAGCGGATGATGACCTGATGCAGGAATTCGAAGACGACAAGTAAATCTGTCGACGAAAACAAAAGGGCGCGCCATCCATGGGCGCGCCTTTTTCTTTTGAAACTCTTGTTGTGCCAATTGGAACGTGCTTTGAACCCCTCAAGACAAAACCGGAGGCCCATATGGACGACCATGCCCTGAACCGTATCGCCGAGGCGTTGGAACGCATGGCACCGGCTCCTTTGGCGGCGCCTGATTTTGCCGTTGCTCCGGCATTTGTGTGGCATGTCGAGCCGGATCGACTGGAACCTGTTACACATGTCAACCGGGTCGATCTGGATCTCCTGGTCGGCATCAATCGCTCTCGCGACACGTTGATGGACAATACGCGCCGGTTTGCGGCAGGGTACAAGGCAAATAACGCGCTGCTCTGGGGTGCGCGGGGGATGGGAAAGTCCAGCCTTGTAAAGGCCGTGCACGGCTCTCTGAGCGCTGATTATGCCGACCTTAAACTGGTCGAATTGCAGCGCGAGGATATGGGGACGGTGGCGCGGTTGCTGAACCATCTGCGCGCAGCGCCCTACAGGTTCATACTGTTTTGCGATGACCTGTCGTTCAGCCACGATGACCAGCACTACAAATCTCTCAAGGCTGTTCTGGATGGTGGTATTGAAGGCAGGCCAGAGAATGTGGTCTTCTATGCCACTTCAAACCGTCGCCACCTGATGCCGCGGGATATGATCGAAAACGAACGCTCCAACGCCATCAATCCTTCCGAGGCGGTCGAAGAAAAAGTCTCGCTGTCGGATCGCTTCGGCCTGTGGCTTGGGTTCCATCCCTGTGATCAGGACGAGTATCTTGCGATGATCGACCGCTATTGCGCCGCCTATGGCGTTTCTGTTGATGCAGAGATCTTGCGCGCCGAGGCAATTGAGTGGCAAGCTACGCGCGGGTCGCGCTCTGGCCGTGTCGCCTGGCAATTCTTCGTCGATCTGGCCGGGCGCAACGGCGTTCATATCACCTGATCCAGGCTTCACCTGGCTGCAAATATCCCCGCCAGAGGCATGGCCCGTCAGGGCCATTTCCTAAAGCAGTGCCAGAATCCGCGCAGCTTCATCCTTGGTGCTGTTCAACACGCTCCGGTCTTCCCCGGGATGAAACCGCGCACGGACGGCCGTGGGCATCGGCGCGGGTTCGACAACCGAAACCCGCGGACCGGTGCGTTCGGTTTCGACGGCCCAGCTGCGGGCCAGAGCCATCTGCGCGGCCTTGGTGGCACCGTAGATTCCATAAAATTTCTCGCCAGCCTTGGGATCGTCAAAAAACACCGCATGGCCACTCTCGCCCAGAAGGGGTGAGACATAGGGGATCAGAACCGAGGTCGCGTTTGCATTTGTGTTGATCGCCTTGGCCCATTCCTTGGGGTCAACAAAATGCACTGGCGTCAGTGCTGATGTGTGGATGGCTGTGTGCATCCACAGGTCAACCTTGCCCCAACGGTCATGGATGCCACGACACAGGGTCGCCATGGCGTTTGGATCGGTGATGTCCATGGGGGCCAGAGTGGCTGACCCGCCCTTCGCCTTGATACGATCGTCCAGCTCTTCCAGCCCGCCGGTGGTCCGGGCGACGGCGACGATATGGTATTCAGGTGCCAGCGCTTCGGCCAGCGCAGCGCCCAACCCGCGAGAGGCCCCGGTGATAAGGGCGATTTTTGTCTGATCGGTCATGGCTGCGGTTTGAACCCCTGCGCGAGGGGCGTCAAGTCGCGATTAGCTTCCGGGAATGGCGATCCGCTTGGTCTGGCCGCTTTGTCGCAGCATGATGCCCTGTTCGTCGATTGCTATCACCGTACCCGAGGCGACACGGCTTCCGGGTTCAACCTCTTTCACGCGGCCCGATGACAGGCGTACCAAGGCGTGCAGTTCGGTTATGGGCCCGAACACCCCCAGAACAGAAACAGAGTTCTTGTTTAACGCGCCCTGCTGTGTGGCCGCGCTTTTGACATTGGTGTTTGACATGGTCCGTGGCCCGGCATGAGTTCCGAACCCCTTATTTCGAGTGAGTGGTTGCCGCCCGATACCAAAACGATCAGGTAAGCAAAAGACCCACACAGACTCCACGCTTCACGACGTAGCGACCCATTTGTTAGTCCCTGTGATCGTGCAAGAATCGCCGCCGGGTTGTGGCAGATTTCCACTCATCGGTGGAACAGTATAGATGCGAGCCACCCTGAATAGGGTTGTCCTATCTGCATGCCGAACGGTTTGATTCGCGGTCTGAACAGAAGCTGGACGTGCACTCGGTGGGCGGAGTCTTTCAGCCTGAGGCGAGTTTAGCCGCATTCCACGACCCGCCCGGAACTTGCATATCCGCGCGTTTCTGGCTGACGCGGCTGCTGTTTTCCAGACTGTCCAGGTAATCCGCGCTAACGCTGCCTGTAATGTAATTGCCATCAAAGCAGGAACAATCAAATCCCTGGATGTCCGGGTTGCCTTCCTGGGCCGCCCAGATCAGGTCCTCCAGATGCTGATAGAACAGTGCATCAGCGCCCAGCTCCTCACGGATCTCTTCGATCTCTTTGCCATTTGCGATCAGCTCGGCCTTGGTCGGCATATCGATGCCATAGACATTGGGGTATTTGACCGGCGGCGAGGCGCTGGCCACATAAACCTTCTTGGCCCCGGCGTCGCGGCACATCTGAACGATCTTTTTGATGGTGTTGCCGCGCACGATGGAATCGTCGATCAACAGAACGCTGTGGCCTTCGAATTCCAGCGGAACGGCGTTCAGCTTGCGGCGGACGGATTTCTGTCGCTCGGCCTGACCCGGCATGATGAAGGTACGCCCGACATAGCGGTTCTTCACCAACCCCTCGCGATAGGGGATGCCGGTGATTTTTGCCGCTTCCAGTGCCACGGGGCGGGCGCTGTCGGGTACGGGAATGATCCGGTCGATTTCCAGGCCCGAGTCCTGAATTTGTTTCGCCAGCGTCTGTCCCATGCGCATCTGGGTTTTATAAACCGAGACACCGTCCAGCAGTGAATCCGGACGTGCCAGATACACATACTCGAAGATACAGGGCGTCAGCTTGCCTTCGACGGCCTGAAACTCGTGCATGTTGCCTTTCAGGTCGATCAGGATGGCTTCGCCCGGGCGCAGATCGCGTAGCTTTTCAAAACTGTTGATGCCAAAGGCTACGTCTTCCGAAGCAAAGGCATAATCGTCCCCTTGACCGTCGACATTGCGTTTTGCGACCGAAAGGGGCCGAATGCCAAATGGGTCGCGGAACGCCAGCATGCCAACACCTGCCACCAGACAGATGACTGAATAGGCGCCCTGAACCCGCTCCATCGTCATCTTCACACCGGCAAAGATGTTTCGGATCGGATCCGAATTGCCGTTCACCTTGATGGCGTCAGCCACTTTGTCGGCCAGCACGTTCAGCAGGATTTCCGAATCCGATGTGGTGCGCAGGTGACGACTGTATTTCCCGGTCACTTTCTCGCGCTGTTCCGCTGTGTTGGTGATGTTGCCGTTGTGAACAAGATAGATACCGTAGGGTGCGTTCACGAAGAAAGGTTGTGCTTCGGCCGCGCTGAGTGATCCGGCCGTGGGATAACGAACATGCCCCATGCCGACATGGCCCAAAAGGGTTTCAGCATCCTGGGCGTTGAACACGTCCTTGACCAGACCATTGGCTTTCTTTTCCCGGAAGAATTCGCCGTTGTAGGTCACGATCCCCGAGGCATCCTGACCCCGGTGCTGCAACATCAGCAACCCGTCATAGATCTCCGCAAAGACATCATGTGTCCGGCTTGCGATTCCTAAAATCCCACACATCTAAGGGGCTCCAACTTCTATGACGATTTCATTCGAGGATTGGCCACAGTTCGGCACCGGACTTTCTGCATCTTCAAAGCGAAAATGTTCGCTACACAGGAACAAGACACCGTTAGGGCGACCATCACTGCGATCAGCGCGCATTCATACAGAAAGGACAAGATCGGTGGCTCCGATTCCGTGGCGGGTTGGCCCCCACATAATGCCTATTGGCGTGGCTGTCATCAAAGGATCACAATAGCCAAATGCCGCAGGCCAAGTTTACGCATGTCGACGTAGAAAAACGAAGATGGTGACATGCGCAAACATATGTGCTGTCATGCATTTGATTGCATACATTAACTGCTAAAACTCAGCACCTCGGGGGGACCTGAATGTGGCAGCATAAACCTCCTCACAAGAACCAGGAACGGATCAGGCAGCGGTGCCATCGGTGCCGAGGATTGGGGCGCGCGTCGTGCCAGATCTGTAACGGAGCGGGTGAGATCGCCAAAAGCAGAGATATCTTTGGAAAACCGATTTTCAGTCGATGTGACGGATGCTTTGGCTTGAAAACAATCCGCTGCACCGTGTGCGGTGGCGAGGGGTTTGTCTGATCTGCAACAAAAAAGCCCGGCAGGGCCGGGCTTTCATGAATTGGTGATCTGCCTCTATCAGCCGTTGGAAGGTGCAGTTGTTGCCGGTTCAGCGTTTCCTGCCGTGCAACTGGCGACCAGCTGTTCATACTGAGTCGTAACCCACCCCAGAGCCGCCTCGGGGTTTTGTTCCTCAATCTGGCCGCTGAACTGTTCAAACACCTTGGCCGACCGGCTTTCATCAACAATTGTGTAAGACTGGCCGGTCATGACGGTGTCGTAAACGAAGAATGCGATCGCAACCAGAAGAATGCCACGAGCGATGCCGAAGAACAGCCCCAGAGCCTGATCCAGACCGCCAAGGGCCGAGCGCTGGACCAGTGATGAAAACAGCGGTGTGAAGATACTGACGACGATCAGCGCCACCGCAAAGACCGCTGCAAACCCGGTGATCACGGACAGTTCGCAACTGTCACGCAGGAAATCTCCGACGACCGGGATTTCCTTGACCAGAGGTACAGCCTGCGGGGCGAAGATGAACGCCAGAACGGCCGCCGCAACCCAACCCGCGATGGCCAGAACTTCGCGCATGAACCCACGCGAGTAGGCCAGCAAGCCTGACAGCACGATGATCAGGGCAACCACCCCGTCGATTATAGTAAAACCTTCCATGGCCCTCGCCTGTTCTTTTTCTGCCCCTCAAGGCGCGACTTTAACCTGCTCCGAAGGTTTCGCCAACAAACCCCACCAAATCTGAGGGTCGGGTGAGTGTCAGACCTGCCACAGTACCGGTTTTGCCACCTGCCGGAGCTATTGCCGCTGTGAAACCAAGTTTTTGTGCTTCTTTCAACCTGTTTTCTGTCTGCGGAGCCGGTCTAAGTGCCCCGGATAGCGAGATTTCCCCGAAAACGACGGTGTCTGCGGGCAGGGCTGTGTCCTCGCGCGCGCTGAGCAGTGCGGCAGCAACGGCCAGATCGGCGGCGGGTTCACTGACTTTCAACCCGCCGGCCACGTTCAGATAGACGTCGAGACCCGCAAAAGGAATGCCGCAACGCGCTTCGAGCACGGCAAGGATCATCGCCAGCCGCCCACTATCCCAGCCGACGACGGTGCGGCGGGGTTGCGAATGGGGGGACGGGGCGACAAGGGCCTGCAATTCGACCAGAACGGGCCGAGTGCCCTCAATCCCGGCAAAGACGGCAGAGCCAGGGCTGGGCGTACCGCGTTCCGACAGGAACAGAGCGGAGGGGTTGGTGACCTGCGCCAGCCCTTTGCCTGTCATCTCGAATACGCCAATTTCGTCGGCGGGACCAAAGCGGTTCTTGACCGCCCGCAGAATACGAAACTGATGGCCGCGCTCGCCCTCGAAATACAGCACCGTATCGACCATGTGTTCGACAACACGTGGGCCTGCGATCTGGCCTTCCTTGGTGACGTGTCCGACCATGATGATCGACACGCCGTGCCGTTTCGCAAAGGTGGTCAATTCATGAGCAGCCGCCCGGACTTGCGACACGGACCCCGGCGCGCTGTCGACATTGTCGGCCCACATGGTCTGGATCGAGTCGATGATCGCCAGACCGGGTTTCTCGGCTTCAAGCGTGGTAAGAATGTCGCGCAGGTTGGTTTCGGCAGCAAGTTGCACCGGCGCATTTTCCAGCCCAAGGCGGCGCGCCCGCATGCGAACCTGCGCACTGGCTTCTTCACCCGAGACATAGATCGTCTTGACGCCAGCACGGGCAAATCGGGCAGCCGCTTGCAGCAGCAGGGTGGATTTACCGATGCCGGGGTCGCCGCCCACCAACAGGGCAGATGCGGGAACAAGCCCGCCACCAAGCACCCGGTCCAACTCTTCCACTCCGCAGAGTGTGCGGGGTGGCGGGGTTTCCTCGGTCGACAGATCGGTGAGCGTCATCGACCGTCCGCGTTTCGAGCCCAGCGATTTCTTGGCTGGGCCTGCCGACAGAGGTACGTCCTGGATGATCGAGTTCCACTCGCCGCATCCGTCGCAGCGGCCCGACCAGCGGGAATGGGATGCGCCGCAGGCGGAGCAAGAGAAGGTTGGTTTTGCCATGACGTCTTGGTGCCCGAGGACGGACGGTTCTTCAAGCCCTTGCTGGGCTTTCCTCGTTGTCAGCGCCCTATGTCCGAGCGATGGTTTTGCATTGGCGTTCGGTGAGAATGCCCAAAGCGATGGAGGCAAGGATGCAGACGGTGAACAGGTAAAGACCCCATGCGGTCTCAACAGTGGCGTAAGAGATGCCTTTGGCCAGCGTTATGTAAAGCGCGATCAGGAAGATATCCGCCATCGCCAGCTTGCCAAGGATGTTGAGCGCAGGCTGCACCCGGGCATCCAGCAGGTTCCACTGGATCAGGGCGGTGCCGATGGTTTTGATGTAGGGCGCGAAAAGGGCAAAAATGGTGACGATCAGCGCGAGGAAGACGTCGGATTTCCAAAGCGACTGGAGGCCGGTGATGACGCTGATTTCGCTAAGGCCAAAGATCGGCAGAAACCCTGCGCGCATCAGCGGGGCGAACCACGCGATGGGGTAGAGGATCAGGAGGGAGAGGGTGGCGAGGCGGAGGGTCATATTTACTTTTTAGGTGTTCCGCCGCCAATCGGGCGACGCGTTTCAGTTATGTGTTAGCTTAATTCAAGAATTCAAACTCGTTTTTGTCAGTGGGGAGAAGTCAAATGCCAGCTTTTGTGGCTTTCAAGTCAATTGTTGATCCTTCGGATTGCGATTTTCTGGGGCATATGAATGTCTCGCGATACTTTGCGGCTTGCTCAGATTCGGTGTTTGCTATCCAATCGGAGATGGGACTGAACGCAGACGATATGCGTTCGGGACGGAAGCTCTCATTTGCGGTCGTACATGCGGAGAGTAGTTTCCTCGCCGAACTTCGAGCGGGGGAGGCAATTCAGATGGAGAGTGAGGTACTAGAAATAGGCGGAAAGTCGGTCACCTTCCGACACAGATTGCTGCGCTCTGCCGACAGAAAAACTGTATTCTCAACAGTGTTCAAATGCGTCTTGTTAAATCTCGAAACTCGAAAAGCCGAATTGCTTCCAGATGAGGTTGTCGCAAGCGCGAAAAACTGGCTAGTGAGTGAGGAGGATTAGCGCACCGCCTCAATCGGCCCCTCGGCGCTCCCGCTGATAAACTGTTCCACATAAGGATCACCCGAGGCATCCATCTGACCGACCGGGCCGGTCCACTGGATCACGCCTCCGTGCAGCATGGCAACGTTGTCGGCAATCGCGCGGACCGAGCTCATGTCGTGGGTGATGGTCATCGCGGTGGCGCCCATCTCGGTCACGATTTCGCGGATCAGGTCGTTGATGACGCCGGACATGATCGGGTCGAGGCCGGTGGTGGGTTCGTCAAAAAAGATAATCTCAGGCTCGGCGGCGATGGCGCGGGCAAGGCCCACGCGTTTTTGCATCCCGCCTGACAGTTCTGCCGGAAAACGGTCGGCCACGTCGGATTTCAGGCCCACGCGGCGCAGTTTTTCGATGGCGATCTCGCGCGCTTCCTCGGTTGGACGTTTCAAGGATCCACGCAGCAGGCGAAAGGCGACGTTCTGCCAGACGGTCAGCGAGTCGAACAGAGCACCGCCCTGAAACAACATTCCAAACCTGGCCAGAAACGCATCCCTGTCACCGGATTGTGCATCTTTGCCGTCCACGTAGATCACGCCACTGTCAGGGTGGATCAAGCCCAGAATGCACTTCAATGCCACCGACTTGCCGGTGCCCGAGCCGCCAATGATCACCATTGAGGTGCCTTTGGGAATCTCAAGGTTCATGCCTTGCAACACACGGTTATCGCCAAAGGCTTTATGTACGTTCTCCATCCGGATCATAGCGAGAAGAACACCCCTGTGAGAACAAAGTTTGCGGCGAGGATCAACACGGCTGCGGCCTCGACCGACCCTTTGGTAGCGCGACCGACACCCTGTGCGCCACGGCCCGAGTTCATGCCGTAATAGCAACCCATGATAGCCGCGATCACGCCAAAGGCCGCGCCTTTGACCAGAGACGATACAATGTCGCGCATCTCAAGGAAATCGACCGTGTTTTTCAGATACGCCGCCGGGTTGAAGCCCAGATTCTGCGTAGCGACAGTGTACCCGCCCGCAATCCCGATAACGTCACCTACGGCGACCAGTGCAGGCACGGTGATCAGCGCGGCCAGCACACGTGGAGCAGTAAGGTATTTCATCGGATGGGTCGACAGCGTGACCAGAGCGTCGATTTGTTCGGTCACTTTCATCGTGGCGATCTCGGCCGCGATGGACGAGGTCACACGCGCGGCGATCATCAGGCCGACCAGAACCGGGCCAAGTTCGCGCACCATGCCGATGGCGACGATCTGGGGCACCACCGCCTCGGCGTTAAACCGTGCACCGCCCGCATAGATTTGCAAAGCCAACGCGCCGCCGGTGAAAATGGCGGTCAGGCCGACGACGGGCAGGGACAGCCAGCCGATATTCAGCAGGGCCATCCCGAATTCACGCGGATAGAAGGGTGGGCGCAGGATATGCGACACTGCATCAAGCGCGAACAGGGCCACCCGGCCAAAGGCCGCAAGCAGGCCCAGCACGGTGCGGCCCAGCCCGCCCAGCGCGCTGATTGGGTTCATTCCACGTAGCCCCGCGAATAGCGATTGCCCATGGATGTCAGGATTTCATAGCCAATCGTACCAGCGGCCTCGGCCAGATCATCAACGGTTTGATGACCATTGAGAATGCGCAGACGCTCCGGGTCCTTAGGTAAGTCTGTGACGTCCACGGTGATCAGGTCCATCGAGATACGTCCAACAACCGGGCAGGGTTGGTCGCCCGCAAATGTGTCGATGCCGCCGCCAATGGCGCGATGCAGGCCATCTGCATATCCGGCAGCAACGGTGGCGATCCGGGACGGCCGACGCGCCACCCAGGTGTTTCCATAACCCACGGTCTCGCCCACGGCCAACTTGCGCACCTGAATGACAGGAAGGTCGACGGTTACAACGGGTTTTGCACCGGCAAAGGGCATGCCGCCGTAAAGGCCGATGCCCGGGCGGCAGAAATCGAAATGAAACTCAGGCCCCAAAAGCATCCCGCCCGTCGCCGCCAGAGACCGCGGCGCGGCGACCCCATCAGTCATCTCGCGGAAGATTTTCAGTTGTTGCTGGTTCATCGGGTGGTCCGGCTCGTCCGAGCAAGCCAGATGAGACATGATGAGCGCCGGGTTCAAGGCTTCGGCCTTGGAACGCAACTCAGCCCAGTCGGCAGGTTCAAGACCAAGCCGGTTCATGCCACTGTCCAGTTGGATACCAAACGGGTGGTCGGGCAGGGCCTCTGTGTGGCGTTGAAACTGTTCCGGCGAGTTGATCAGCGGTATCAGGTCGTTGCCGCGCAGCAGGTCGGCATCGCCTTCCATATGTCCCGAAAAAACGAAAATCACCGGGCCGGGGCCAACTGCCTCGCGAACGGTTGCGCCTTCTTCTGCGGCAGCCACGAAAAACTTGCGAACACCTTCTTCTGCCAACGTGTCGCTGACAGGTCCTGCGCCCAACCCATAGGCATCTGCCTTGACCACGGCGCCGGTTTCGACCCCGGTTTTCGCGTCGAGTGCCCGCCAGTTTCTGGCGAGGGCCTGAAGATTGATCGTCAAACGTGCAGTACTCATGGGACTGTTCATGACATTGCGCCGTCCAAGGTCAAGAGGGAAAGGGCTTTTTCCGCGACAGATTGCGCCCACCATGCGACAGATACGGCGGAAAACACCCAAAAAAGCAGACATTTTGGCGACTTACTGCTGTATTAAGCCGTTTTCGGGATTGTCTTCACATAGGTGTTAAAGTGATGTTGAGAACAAGATCGTCCCATCGCGGCAATAAACGGTGCTGCGGCATATGCCGAGGAAATCATGGATTTTTATACCGAACAAACGCCAGATCCGTCCGAAACAGCCCGGTTTTTCGCAGAAGTATTTTCGGCGTCGGAAGGCCCGGACGAGGGGGCGGTTATCGAAGCTTTTGTTCAAGAGATGATCGATACCACCCCACCACAGGACCTGATGGTGTGCACCGCGCGACGCAATCAGGTGCTGCTTGGCTGCGCCATCTTTTCCCGAATGCTGTTTCCACAGGATGCGCGCCGGGTATTTATCCTGTCGCCTATGGCTGTCCGAACAGACAGGCAAAAAGCCGGGGTTGGACAGGCTTTGATTGCCTATGGTCTGGATTGCCTGCGGGCATCAGGCGTGAACGTGGCACTCACCTATGGTGATCCCGCTTACTATCGAAAAACAGGTTTTGAGCAGATTTCTGAGGCCACTGCACAACCGCCGCTAAAGCTGAGCCATCCGCATGGCTGGCTGGGGCAGTCGCTGGATGGTCAGGCGCTTGCGCCACTTAGCGGCCCGTCGCACTGCGTGTCTGCGTTGAACAATCCGACGCTTTGGTGAGTGCGGGGTTCAATCTGTCAGAAAACAGGTGGGCGGACCTCATTCTTGGTTCGCGCACCAGATCCTGAATCGCGCGAAAAGCTCAGAGAACGTTATTGCTTTGCCAACAATCAAAGGAAGGTCAGGAAAACCCAAGTAAGGCTGTCCTTTCGCGATCAATAACCTTCGATCTCGCCACCCTGCTGCCACGGCTTGACTAGATTGCCAAACCGGGTGAATTGCGCCTCGAATGACAGCTCGACCGTGCCGATAGGACCGTGGCGCTGTTTGCCAACGATAATCTCGGCCTTGCCGTGCAGGCGTTCCATGGCCTGCTTCCATTCTTCCATCTTCTCAAGCTCGTGATCGCCGGGTTTTTCACGTTCTTTGTAGTATTCTTCGCGGAACACGAACATCACGACATCGGCGTCCTGTTCGATCGAGCCTGATTCACGCAGGTCAGACAGTTGCGGACGTTTGTCGTCGCGGTTTTCGACCTGGCGGGAAAGCTGCGACAGGGCAATCACCGGAATGTTCAGTTCTTTGGCGATTGCTTTCATGCCCATCGAAATCTCGGCAATCTCGTTAACCCGGTTGTCGGACATGCCGCGGCACAGTTGTAGATAGTCGATCACCAGCAGGTCCAGCCCATGTGTGCGTTTCAACCGTCGCGCGCGTGCGGCAAGCTGAGAAATCGGAAGGGCGGGCGTGTCGTCGATAAAAAGCGGGCAGGCTTCAAGTTCTTTGGCCGCATCCACGAA
The DNA here is from genome assembly GCF_056541275.1 of Ruegeria sp. AI2. NCBI lineage: Bacteria > Pseudomonadati > Pseudomonadota > Alphaproteobacteria > Rhodobacterales > Roseobacteraceae > Ruegeria > Ruegeria sp. AI2. Next base: position 1,117,247 of record NZ_JBQFYB010000001.1, on the reverse strand, counting down.
ACGGCGGAATTCGGCCTCGGTCATGTCGCCCTGACGGATCTTGTGGCTAGAGATTTCGGACGCCTCGGCCAGAACGCGCCCGGCCAGCTGTTCAGCGCTCATCTCAAGTGAGAAAAAGCCGACGACCCCGCCGTCAATTGCGCCTTCGGAACCATCCGGTTTCAGACCGCGTTTGTATGCTTTGGCCACGTTGAAGGCCACGTTGGTCGCCAGCGAGGTTTTCCCCATCGACGGACGACCTGCGAGAATGATCAGGTCCGAGGGGTGAAGACCACCCAGTTGTTTGTCGAGATCGACCAGACCGGTCGAGATCCCAGCCATGCCGCCACCGCGCTGGTAGGCTTCGTTGGTGACATTGACGGCTTCTGTGACCGCCTTGAGGAAGGACTGGAACCCCTGTTCGGTCTGGCCCTGCTCGGAAAGCTGATAAAGCTGTTGTTCGGCCTCGACGATTTGTTCTTTCGGTTCGCTGGCTACATCGACCCGCGCGGCCTTGTCGGAGATGTCGCGGCCCAAGCGGATCAACTCGCGCCGGATGGCGAGGTCATAGATCATCTGGGCGTAGTCATGTACCGCAAAGGCACTGATCGACGCGCCGGCAAGCTTGACCAGATAAGCTGGCCCGCCCAGTTCCTTCAGGCCCTCATCCTCGGCCATGAAGGATTTCAACGTCACAGGCGAAGCCAGCGCGTTCTTTGCAATGCGTGCGGCGGCGACCTCATAAATGCGGGCATGAACCGGGTCATAGAAATGCTCGGACCCAATGATCGAAGCGACCCGGTCGTAAAGGTCGTTATTCGTCAGAATTGCACCCAGAAGCTGCTGTTCAGCCTCAATGGAATGCGGCATGGTTTCGGCGTTCTGAATATGCGCCGCTGCCTGCTCGATACTGCTGATCTCGTTCATCATGTCCCCGCTGCCCGTTCCGAGGTTCTACACGCCACACCCCGGTTCAAGCTATCTGCAAATGAATGGGGGTAAGTTGGTATAACTGCCCCCCGCCTTGGGATAACTGCCCACCCCAATGGGGATAACTTAGCCCTAGTTTTACACGGGCGCAGCGTTACCGCAACATTTGGTGTGTTGGCTAGATATCTTGACTAGATAGGCGCGCTTTGATGCGATTCGAAAATCAACTATCCCCAAGCCATCCACAGGCTGAAAATCACGATTTTCGCGCATCCTGCCAGCCTCGCGGGTCGTTCAGAAACGCCTCGACCCCGTCAAGTGTTTCCTGATCAAAGGCTTTTTGCGCCTTGGCCTCGGCCAGAACATCCCACCACGTGCAAAGGTGATGCAGCTTTACACCATGGTCGCCCAGCGTCTTCTCGGTTTCGGGGAAGATACCGTAGTAGAAGATCACAGCCGTATGCCCGCAGGTGGCACCAGTTTCGCGAATTGCATCGACGAAGGACAGTTTCGAACCGCCATCGGTAGTCAGGTCCTCGACCAGCAGCACACGTTCACCTTCGCTCATCGCGCCTTCAATACGGGCGTTGCGCCCGTAACCTTTGGGTTTTTTGCGCACATAGGTCATCGGCAATGCCATACGTTCGGCCACCATCGCGGCAAAGGGGATGCCCGCAGTTTCGCCGCCCGCAATGTTGTCAAAGGCTTCAAAACCCGCGTCCCGCATCACCGTAACGGTCAGAAAATCCATCAACGTGGAACGAATGCGCGGGTAGGAGATCAGCTTGCGGCAATCGATATAGGTCGGGCTGGGAAGGCCACTTGCCAGCGTGAACGGCTCGCGCGCGTTGAAATGGACGGCCTTGATCTCCAGCAGCATCCGGGCCGTCAGGCGAGCGATTTCAGTGCTGTCGGGAAAAGAACTGGGGATCATGGCGGGACCTCGGCGATGAAAAGATGTTTCGGGCTGATAGCCCGACCCTTGGCCCGGAGTCGAGAGCTGTTGGAACAAAAGAAAAGCGGACCCCCCTAAGGTCCGCTGTTTCCGGCATAATGCTATGCGAACAACAGTGTCGCTGCGTTACCCTTGCCCGAACATGTTGACCCACCGGATCAGCATTGGTGCCAGACAAATCAACAATAGGACAGGCATCATGCACATGGCCATCACAGCAGACATCTGCACAGGCAGACGGTTTGCCTTTTCCTGGGCGCGAAGCTCTCGGTCAAGCCGCATGTCAGTGGCGAAGCGGCGTAACGATGCGGATATGCTGGTGCCGTACTGGTTGGATTGCAAGAAGGCGTTCGCGAACGAGTTCATCTCGTCGATACCGACCCGGTTCGCCATGTCCAGAAAGGCGACCTGACGTTCTTTGCCTGCCTGCAACTCCAGTTGAAGAACCGAAAACTCCTGCGAGATTTCCGGAGCTGCCTTGGCCATTTCATGCGAGACCCGGATCATCGCCGCGTCAAAGCCCAGCCCGGCCTCGATGGCGACTTGCAACAGGTCAAGCGCGTTAGGCAGGCTGTGTTCGATGGCCTGGCGGCGTTTCTTTATGCGGCGCCGCAACCACAGTGCCGGGCCATAAAAGCCCAGGACCATCAGTGCCGTCACGATCTGCATTGTGTTTATCCAGGTAACACCCTGCAAAAGGTCGGCGATCCCTAACTGAACTTGCGTTTCGATCGGCAAAGCCATGGTTGCGACGAACGCGGCAGGCAACACAAATCCCAGGACGACCCGAAAGGTATAATAGGTGCGAATGGCGTGCTTTTGCCGAATTCCGGCCTGTTTCAACAGCTTCCCGATCCTGGAGCGTTCGCGTTTTGACGACGGGACGAAGGCTTTCAGCAGCCCGTGCGGGTCGCTGTTGTCACCCTGGATTAGGTCAAAATCCTGCCCATGCCCTTGTGAAACCGACCCAACGCGCATACGGCGTGCTGCCGTGTTTTCACTTGCCGTAAATCCGGAAAGGCCCATGACGACAAAGAAAACACTAAGGGCAATTCCGACCAACAGGATCAACTGCGGTGTGACGCGCGGATCGTTTAGAATGTCCTGAAGAATATCCATATCCCAATTCCCCTTAGAATCTGAATTTAACCAGCCGCTTCAAGATGAAACCCTGGGCAATTGTCAGGCCAATGATCACCTGGGCGAAATACGGAAACAGCGGATCGCTGCGTACGTCGCCGTAAAATGTTGGCGTGGAGATCTCGATCGAAAGATAAATGATGACCGGCAAAATCGTGAGGATAAGGCTGCTCAGGCGACCTTCGGCGGAAATTGCCTTGATCTTCTTTTGCATCGTGTGTCGGTCCCGGATGGTCTGGGACAGAATGCTTAGAACGCGGGACAGGTTGCCGCCGGTTCCATGCTGAATGCCGATACTTACGGCAAGGTATTTTGCATCCTCTGTTCCGACGCGGTGCGCAAAGTCGTGAAAGGCGGTCGCGACGTCATCACCATAGTTGATCTGGTCTTTGATGATGCCAAACTCTGACCCGATCGGATCCGGCAGATCAGAGGCAACGTTTCCAACCGTCACCGCAACGGGGTGCCCCACCTTCAACCCTCGGGCCATCAGGTCTAACGCGTCTGGCAGTTGTTTCGTCAGTTTCTTCGCGCGGGCGTCTTTCATGGCGACCAGCACGATAACCGGGCCGATGAGGCCGAACACAGCGCTCAGAATGACTGCCAGTTCCGGTGCAAGGAACCGGGAGGCCCCGAAAAAGATCATCAAAACCAGAAGGGAGACGGCGAGCACGACCCAAACCGGGTTGACCGCCAAACCAGCTTGAACAAGCAGACGGCGAAACCGCGTAATCAGCCCGGCTTTTTCACCAGCAGCCAGCATTGCGGGATCGCGAAGCAGCTGCAACACCTGATCCGTCGAAGCCCCGTTCTGGATCAGTTTCATGCGGCGGTTTCTGGCTTCGCCATGCGTTTCCTTGCGCGCCAGAAGCTGGTGAACGCCTTCGTAGGCAAGCAGAATACCCAGAAAAATCGACACGTAGATCAGGATGTTCAGTATGTTGGGCTGAAGGTCAATCATGATGCCGTCGCCCCGTGAATAAACATGTTGGTGTCCACATCGACACCCGCCGCCACCAGCTGGTCGAAGCATTTTGGCCGTATTCCGGTTGGCAGGAACTCTCCCAGAACGTCGCCGTTTTCAGACTTGCCACGGCGCTTGAAGACAAAGATGTCCTGCATCGTGATCGTATCGTCTTCCATGCCCGTGATTTCGGAAATACTGACGACCCTGCGTGTCCCGTCGCTCAGTCGGCTGAGTTGCAGGACGATCTGAATGGCCGAGGCGATTTGAGACCGGATGGTTCTGACGGGCAGGTCCGCCCCCAGCATCGTCACCATCTGTTCGACCCGGCTGAGCGCATCGCGGGCCGAGTTTGCATGTACGGTCGTCATGGAGCCGTCATGTCCCGTATTCATGGCCTGAAGCATGTCAAAGCATTCGGCACCACGGACTTCGCCGACAATAATGCGGTCAGGCCGCATCCTGAGCGCGTTGCGCACCAGATCCCGCTGCGTAATCACCCCTTGACCTTCCGAGTTGGGGGGACGGGTTTCCAAGCGGACGACATGGCTTTGCTGCAACTGAAGTTCGGCCGCATCTTCAATTGTCACGATACGCTGCTTGCCGTCGATATAGGATGAAACGGCGTTCAGCATTGTTGTCTTGCCCGAACCGGTGCCGCCAGAAATCAGAATGTTCAGCCTGGCTTCGACCAGCGCGGCCAGAAGCTTGGCGGCCTGTTCGTTCATGCTGTCCCGCTGGACCAACTTGTCGATGGTCAGAGGATTGCGCGAGAATTTGCGGATCGACAGCGCCGGTCCATCAACTGAACACGGGCGGATAATCGCGTTGACCCGGCTTCCATCTTCCAGACGCGCATCGACCCATGGCTGGGATTCATCAATACGGCGGCCGACCCGGCTGACGATCTTGTCAATAATCCGAAGCAGATGGCGTTCGTCGCGGAAGCGTACGGAGGATTGTTCCAGCAGGCCGAAGCGTTCCACATAGACCTGATCATAAGAGTTGACGAGAATGTCGTTGATCGTCGGGTCTTCCAAAAGAGGTTCCAGCGGGCCCAGACCCATTACTTCGTGAATGAGCTCATCAACAAGGGCCGTAAATGCCTCGGACCGTAAATGAAGGCGTTCGGCCTCGATCAGCCCGGTGACCAGCGCGGCGATCTGACGTTTCAGTTCGGACCGTTCGACCTTGTCGATCACTGACAGGTTCAGTCGGTCGAGAAGCTCGCTGTGCAGACGGCTTTTAAGCTCCAGATGCGCTTGCAGGTCAACGTCCACCGGCTCTGGTGTTGCTTTGGACTTTGGCACCTCGATCGGCCGTTCCAGAACCAACACGTTCGACTTGGACGCGGCCCGGCGTGATTTGTACTCGTTAAACACGGCGATCTCCCATTATGCAGTTTTTTGTGTGGCTGGCCGGGTGCCTTCGGACATGGACGCAGCCAGTTTCGTCAGGGCCTTGCCAAGATCCGAATGCGGCTTCATGTCCACAATCGGTCGTCCCAGATCGACCGCGTTTCGCGCAATCTTGGGGTTGTCCGGCAGCCAGTGCTTCAGTTTCGTTTCCAGCACTTTTTCGGCCTCACGAACGTGTGCGGGTTTGATCAGCGTCTTCCGTTCGCGGTTCACGACAACCTCGACCGGCAGGGCCACGTTCGCCTCGCGATAGAAATCGATCAGGCGTCGGGTCTGGCGAACACACGGAACCGTGGTGTCAGTAACCAGTGCAAGTTGGTTCGCGCATTTAAAGATAGGTTCGACCCATTCCACAACGGCACAGGGCAGGTCGATGACAACATAGTCGTACCGGCGCTGAAGCAGGTCGAGCATCCCTTCGATCAAGCCCGGTCGTATGGATTGAAGCGGAACCAGCGGCGCGGGCGCGCACAACACATCAATGCCGAGCGCATGGTTCTGAAGGATCGACGTCAGGAAATGATCATCCGGCTCTTCCTGATTTTCGATGAGTTGGAGGCATCCCCCGTTATCTTCAAGATCCAGAAACACGTTCGCGTTTCCGAATTGCAGATCAAAATCCAGAAGCGCGACGCGGCTTTTCGCCTTTTTCCTCAGGAAGGATCCTTTCCCGCCCACCAGTGAGCAGGCAAGGTTGACTGCGACCGTTGACGCTCCGATTCCACCGCGGGATTTTGCAACCGGGATCACCGTGCCAAGGGCAGAGGGGCCATTTCGAATGAACCCTTGCGGAAGTGATCGGGACGAGATTTTTTCTGCTACTGCAGCTTTCAGCCCATCCTCGTCAATGGACAGGGGCAGAACCTCGTCGATGCCGATTTTCCGCAACTCGCGGGCGACCGAGATTGAAACGTCATTCTGCGTCAGCGCAACAAACAAGGTGTCGTCTTGTCGATGGGTCAGCAGGTCTTTGACAGCCAGAACCTCGCCCGCGTCGCAGGGGTCGATTTCGAAAATAACCAGGTCATGCTTGAATGCCAGATTGCGTGCTGTTCCGTTCAAAGCTTTGAAAGAACCCGCATTCTCTGAGATTTCGTTATTTTGACCGGCGGGAAAGGCATTGGCGACCACCTGAGCGACGGTTTCGCTTTCAGATACAAGCATGACAGAATGTGAATTGAGATTGGAAACGTTCTTAACCATTAACCTGACTCTCCTGATGCCAGGTCTTCGGCAGGCAGCGAAACGCTGAAATTGGAAAACCCGGCTGTTGAAGGAATTGTGCTGCTGCTCGCGCCCGCGGCATTTGCAAGCGCGGCCAGCGGCGACACGAACTGAAAATCATTCAGGTTCAGCTCAACCGTGACCATGGGCGTGTAAGGGCCACCCAGGAAGCCCAGATTGGAATTGAAATCATAGGAAAACTGCAAGGCGTCAATCGTCGTGCCGGGGGGCAGCAACGGGTTGATGCGCCCCCAGATTTCAGATGCTGTGGTGTTGGTGGCGTCACCCACACAAGCTGGCGTTACAGGGTCGGCACATACGCCAGCCGACGCACTGCATGGGGTGCCAAAGCGAGGGGACAACGCGGATGTTCCCCGCGTGTGGGTTTGTGGCACACCCGGACAGGCCGCAGGGCGCACCACAGCGATGCGCGCCGCCAACTGTGCGGCTTTTTGCGCGTTCACTCCGCTGTATGATAGTCGACCAAAGTCCAGCAATGCCAGGAACAGGAAGGAAAACAGGGACACAACCAAGGCAAACTCAACAAGAACCCCACCATTTTGGTCGCGCAGCATCTTGTCCGCGACCCGGCGCAAGATGGCGCGGTTATTTCGCAACCGTGTCATTGGCCAAATATCCGCGATGTGTCAGCGACGTCGGTGGTTATCGATGACGCGCCGCTGCCGAAAAGCTTCAGAATGCCCCCCAGCGGGAACTGAACGGTGATATTGGCGCTTACCTGACCGACGGGTGCCGGGTTCATGCGATACGTGCCTGACACGCAGGACAGGCTGGGCGTTACCGAGTTGACGGTTATGCTGGGCGGAAACAGGCTGTTGCCGTGAATGTCACGCTCGACGATCCCTTTCAAAGTTGTGCTGAGCCCCGCGACAGTTCCGCCAGACAAACAGATATCCGAGGGCGTGACGCGCGACATATAGCGGCTGGCATCCCGGACACCGGCAATGACCGACTGGTACGACCACATGAGGCGTGCGGATTCCAGTGTCACCGCCAACAGCAGCAGCATAATCGGCATGACGAGGCCGAACTCGACAAGGATCGCTCCATCGTCGCTTTTGGCGAAGCGCTTGAAAGGGGATTTGAGGCGAATAAACATGAACCCTCAGCCCCTATCGATACAACTGTACGACGTCGCGAAAGATGCCGCCAAACCCGTTGCCGCCGCTGCCAACTCCGGTCACATCGGGGAAACCGACGACCTCTCCGTGGATGTCGAAACTGGGGGGTGAGCCACCGTCATCACCCACCGGTTCAGTCAGGAACACGGCTACGAATTTTGTGACTGGAACTCCGGTAGTCGAACCGGACACCGGGTTTTGCGCGCAATCAACACCAGCAGCCGTAACAACGCGTCGCGCTGGGTCCTCGGACATCTGGCTGGAACACATTGGACGACCGGTTTCGGCAAGCGAAGGGTCCAGAATGGAGTTTGCATTCGGTGCCGCGTAAGGGTTTGTATTTCCGTAGGCTATTTCTCTCAGATACATTCCGTACCGCGTTCCTGCGAAAACGGTATCCGATCCGGACAGTGAAGGCAGATGCGCGTCGCTGCCGATGCCGTCGGCAATCCCATCTGCCAGATCGTGGTTTCGATTAAGGTACCCGGTTCGATCCCAGTTGCCGTCACCGAAACGGTTGTTTCCACCGCAGGTGCCCGCCGTCATGCACAGGTCGCGCCCCAAACCTGTTGTATCAGGGGTCGTCTGTTCATTACCCTGAATGCAAGCGCCGCCACCGTTGCTTTCAATCCCCTTGATCACATTTGGTGCGGGCGCGAAATCGATATTGTTCTTCTCACCGTTGAGAACCGAGCGGTAGATGTCAAAGCGGACGTTGAATGCAGCGTTGGTAATGCCGTTTTTCTGGCCGGGTTCGGTGTTCAGACCATTGGTCAGAACACATTGGGTGATCTGGCTTTGCGCCGCGATCAGACAGGCCAGCTTATTGCCCCCTTCGTCGGCACATACACCCGAGCTGTCTTGGAAATTCGCCAGATCAATAAAGCCGAAATTACCCGGACCCCAAGCCGTTCCGTTGCCGCCGCTGCGCAACAGAATCTGGTCGCCCACAGTCAAAGTGGATTCCCAATTCGGGGGCAGGCAGAACATCAGGGGTGAGATATCGCACGCCGCTTTCGAGTATCCGGCCACTGCCTCGGCTGAAACGCTGGCAGCAGAAAACCCAGCCCCACCAAGCATCTTGTCCAGCGCCGAAGCCAGGCTCATCGTCAGGGACTTGGGTGTCAACACGATCTGCGCGAACCTGGCCTTTCGTGGATCGGTTGTAAGATCTGCGCCAAGCGGGGTCAGATCCGATGCCGGAAGCGCCGAGTGAAACAGGAGGGTATAATCCGACGATCCTGAAAGCGTGGTCGCCCCGTTGGCGAATGTCTGGCTGTCGCTGACAAGATTTGCTGCTGCATTTGTGGCGCGCGTAATCGCGTCCGGTTGGCCGTCCAACTCTCCCGCTGCGGCCAAAGCTACGTTGTCGGCGAATGACTGAAGCTCTGCATGTGTCGAATTCAACCGGCCGACGTCCAGTGTGATTGCAAAGAACCCAAGGAATGCGACCAAAGCAGTGCCCCACAGGATCGCAACGGTGCCGTTCTCCTCTTTGGCGAATGCGGATATGATAGCGCGAGTTGGCATGGCTGAACTTATTGACCGGGTGTCTGACTGACTTTGATTGGGCGAATGCGGGGTTTGACGCGCGGCGTCGCGGACGCCGGCGCAAGCTGCGCATCTTTTTGGGTATCAGGTTGCAATTCGGCGGCGGGCGCAGTTTCTGTCGACTGTTCCGCTTCTTCCTGTTGCCGCTGGATGGTCACAACCTCAGTCTCGGTTCCCCGGCGCAGCTTTACAGTGGGTTGAATATCAACCTTTTCTACCGGTCCTTCCTCCTGCAACAGATCGCGCAGGCGAACCATCTCCATGGGTTCATCCTCGACGCTGTCCAGGGTACGCAGTGTCAGGCTCAGGGTTCCGGCCTTTTGAGCCAGGGCCAGACGTTGACCTTGTTGCGGGGTCACTTCCACCGTAATCGTGCGGGCGACCTCCGGCTGATCGCTTAATTCCTCCGACTGCTGGTCCACACCAATGACGCGAATATTCTGCAAGATGGTGACCGCGCGCAGGTCCTGCTTGGCACCTTGGGTCAAGACGATATCAACGTGATCGCCCGGGGTAACAAAACCGCCCACGGCTGTTACAGCATCGACCTCGATCGCCATGGCGCGTGTGTTTTCACCCAACTTCTGAACAAGGGTGACTTTTTCTCCAAAGTTCGAAACCTTGGAAAGAAGCATTACTTCGCCGGGATAGAACCGGCCCTTGGCGCGCCGCAGCTGACGGCGATTGTTTGGAACAAGTACATCAATGTCCGTGAAAACTCCGGCCGGGAGCGCCTCGCGCGGCCAGGGGTGAATTGTGACGTCGTGCGCTTCGATCGTTTGACCAAAAGCAATTTCTGATCGGGCCACGTAAATCTCAACCAGATCGGCATCTGGCGAGACATCGGCAGTGCTTGTCTTAAACTGAATGTGATCTTTCGCCAGGTAAACGGAACCGGACGCTATCGCAATTCCAAACAGTGTAGAAATGATTGGCCTGATACGCATCACTCTCTCCAACAATTACGTTCTGAAATATGGAACTTCGGTCGTCTTGCTTTCGCGAAATTCCTGGCGGTGAACTCTGCGCCGCAACAGTGGCGCGGCGGCGCAGAACTCAGTATTTTGGTAAGTGTGTTTGGGTCAGCAGGTCGCGCTACCCAGAGCAGCGCATGCACCAGTCACGTTTGTGTTGGTGGTAGTGCCCAGATACGAGAATGCGCCAACTGCAATCGACGCCACGACCAAAAGAGCCAGGCCATACTCGACGATTGCTGCGCCGCTTTCGTTTTTAACAAACTTCTTCATGAATTTAGTCATTATTTCCCCCAAATAGGTTAGACGTTTTCAGCACTCCGTATTCTTGAGCGCAAGCCAGGCGAAAATGCATTAGCTCGGAAATCAGAATAGGATCGGGGGAAGTGCGTGCCTTCCTTCAAAGGTAAATGAAATACAACCAATGATTGAAATAATTATAGCAAATAACCCTTTTGGGAGAATACTTTTAACCCTGCATTAACAACGTATTAACGTATGGCGAATCGCCTTTTTCGGAAACAATGAATTGAGCTGGGTCGCGATTGTGAGCGGGATGGTGGTTGATTTTTACTGACCGGTCTGGTGTTTGCGGATTGGCATCGTGCGGTTCAGTGATGACAAGACTCAGAAAAGCATATTAAAAACAGATATATAAAGTTTCTTAAAAGGCTTTGTTTGAAAACTTCTCGTGCAGACAAGCCGATAATTCCGGTTGCTGTGACTTCGAAAGGGACACAAATTCGTTGTAGTAACCCGAACCTGTTTGTTTGGTCGGTCTGTTTGGTTGAATGGTTAATTGTTATGAGTGTGAGTTTTTTAAAGAGCGCTCAGGCGAGGGAGAGTCTGGACTTTGTAGTGGAGTGGACTCAGGCCCTATGCGGTAATGGCTCCGTGTCTCGATCCGTAAATTGTTTAATGCGCCTGGCAAATGCTGATGCGGTTCTAATTGTCAGAATGCAGAAAAAGGATTGGAAGGCAAAGAATATTGCGCGCTGTTGTGTCCAGCAGGGGAAAATCTGGCCTTCACAGCCGCAAACGCAGGCAGAGTTGGTTATTGGAGAATGTATATCAACTGCAAGGCCGGGTTCAGTCTGGAAACTATCAGACTTGGTGTTATCCGACGCATCACCATTGTCCCATTGTCGGCCCCAAAGGCCTGAGGGGCTGGTGGAGGTTATCCTGATTCCGCTGGACGTAACCGGAGCGCAGGTTGATTACATCGAGCTTCACTACAGTATTCACCCGCAGACCTTCGAACTTGATCTGATAAGTGCGCTGGCTCCAACATTATCGTCTGGCTGGAGAAAACGCTTGCCCGGAACAGTTGCTGCCAATTCCGAGGTTCTTCGGAGTCACCGGTCCAAGTTCAACAGCAACAATCGCTTTGTTCCGATCCTTGATCCACATAATCCGGCCGACCTCAGCAGATGCGAGTTTCGGGTATGTGCGATGATGAAAGAGGGAATGACAGTGAAGACGATTTCGGAGACTCTGTCCATTGGCCCGACAACGGTTCGTTCGCACCTAAGTTCCATTTTTTCCAAAACAGGGGCGACGAGCCAGGTCGAGCTTTTGCATCTATTGAACCGAAGCGTTGATGCTGACAGGGGTTTTGCTCAGATCGCGGGTTAGCGAACCGAATGGATTGCTATCAGGACGGTCTGAAGACCTTTTCTTGATCTTTTAAGGATCCATCTGTCGTCATGGTCCTACCCATTGTTGTTCCATGACGGTCGAACAACTGCTGAACTTAGTCGCAATTTCGTCGGCTGTCTTGTAAGTTTCTAAATTTCGGCCGCAATTTTGCTCTCTATAGCAATGTAGGGAATCTGACTCGTTCGCCATGACCAACTGCCGCTTTCGTGGGGAGGAAACAACCCTACGGAGCGGGGAGAGCGCGTCAGATTTTTATGCCCTTCCAGTCTGATTGTATCTGATGACGAAAAAATATCCTGTTTTGTTAGCCACTTAGTCGTTGTTCATGATTTCGCGACAACATTAACATAATGTGAACAATGTATTCTCTGAGTGTTCAACTGGCTCGGGGCATACTGATCGCACAGGCCGGGCAAACCACGTCCGGTTGAATGGAAGGGGAACAGCATGATTAAGACTGCTATTGAGGTTGCGCCGTATGCATGTGCGACAATGCAACCCCATAATCCCGTCATGAACGGCGAAGTTTCAAGTAATACAAATTCGAGCAGCAGTCGCTTCCCTCCTATCGAAAATGCACTGACAGAAATCGTAAATAACAAGCGACTAGAAGAGGCGAACCGGGACTTCTGAAAATCAGACGTCCGATGGATTTCCGGATCAACTTGATCAGGGAAAGATAAAGCCCGCTCCGAATTGGAGCGGGCTAAATTTTTTCTCAGTAACCTTTGCCAACTTGCGTCGGGCATACGCGCAATACAACCTAGCGGTCAGGATCTTAATGAGAAAGTCGGGCCAGCCAAACGGCTGGTAATCACTTAGCTGGCCCGGTCTTCTGCCCACTTCATAAGAATGTAGGCAAAAGCTATTAGCTATCCAGTCCGAGCATTGCCTTTACAGCAGCCTCGACCTCGTCGGTGACGGGTTTGTTCGCAGCGTCTTCCAATGCCGCGCGCTCATCGAGTGACTGCTGCTCAACGGCGTCTGCCAGGTCTTCGACGTTTTGCACGGCTTCCTCGTACTCCAAGGCTGCCTGTTTTTCGGCATTCAGGCTGTCGGCGGCATCTTTGGAAGCTTGCAGATCATCGTTTGCGTCCTGAAGTGCGTCCTCGATATCAGGATTGGTGCCTCCCGCATCTGCCAGTTGCTGTTCGAGATCATCGACGATGTCCTGCTTTTCCTGAACATCGGCCAGCGCATCCTCAAGGTCGTCATTGATTTCAGCGCTGGAGCGCTCCGGCGGGGTCATATCATCCAGAAGGTCTTGTTTTTCGGCAAGCTCCGCTCGGATGCTGTCGCCAGCCAAAACCGTGTCGCGATAGGTTGCAATGCGACCGACGCGCGAATTCGGGGCAGCGTTCTGAAGGGCTTTCTCACTTGCGTTGGCTGCGTTCAGTGCGCCCAGTTCCGAAGGGTGGACGCCCAGCGCGGCAGCCAGTTTATTCCCCTTCTTATGGGAATCGGTCAGGTCCGTTTCCTCGACTTGAACCTTGGATTTTGTCGCGTGCGCTGCCGGTGCGGTCTTGGTCTGAGTTTTCTTGGACTTCTTACCGGTAAACAATTCTTTCAAAGAGAACGATTTTCCCTTCGAAGATTTTGACTTCGAACCCTTTGCGCCAGAGGTAGTGCGCCCCGACTTACCGGCGGATTTTGAACCACCACTTTTAGCCGCCCCATTACCGCCGCCTTTGCCATTTCCGGCGCCGTCGCTGTTTCCTTTACCGCCGCCGTTTCCTTTACCGCCACCATTGCCCCCACCGTTGCCATTACCATCTTTGGCATAGGCCACATCAGGAAGGGCAACTGCCGCCACAATTGCGGTGGAGCCCAACATTGCGATTGCGAGAGCGGAGGCCTTCAGCACGCCGGTCAAGTTGGTTTTCATAGCGGTCCTCGTAGGTCAAACGCGGGTTTCATTTGGGCCGGCAGTGTGTTTCGCGCTTTGCACACACAGAAAACGCTTGCCGGAATCAATATCTGACAGGTGCCATCTAAACCCATCATCATTGAACCCACGCCGAACTGCTCGTTCATCGCCAGTTCATGTTGAAATCGGTAGATTGTTAAGGTGGTTGCGCAGTAAAGAGTGCTGAAGATGAGAAAGCTCTTAACCATCTTGTTTCTTGTTGCCGTTCTCCAGCCCGGAGAAGGCAATGCAGCCGTTCGTGAGCTGAAGCAGACAGAACTGCGCAAAGCAACAACCTCGGGCAACGCAATCCGGTTGCAGAAAGTCATCAAAGGGGTCGAACAGGTCTTTGGCGGTACGCCCATTGATGCGCGAGCTTTTCAGGCCGACAAAGTTTACTACCGCGTGCTGGTCAAAAAACCGAACGGGAAGATTGTCAGTGTTATTGTTAACGCAAAAACCGGCGTTGTCGTTTCCAACGGGTCCAAGATCGGCAAACAAATCTCAGAAGCGGCCAAATCTGCGCCCGGAAACTCGGCCAATGCGAAATCTCAAGGCAAGTCTTCTGCCAACGCAAATGGTGGTCAAAGCGGCAACCGTGGGAACAGCGGTGGCGGTCGCGGCAATGGTGGCGGCAATTCCGGAGGTAACGGTGGCGGCAACTCCGGTGGTAACGGTGGTGGCAACTCCGGTGGTAACGGTGGCGGAAACGGCGGTGGCAACGGGGGTGGTAAAAAGTAATGGTTAAACTGCCATTCGCACGCCTATAATTCCCAAGTATGAGAGTCTTACTGGCAGAAGACGAACCGCACCTTTGCGAGCAGATTAAGAAACTGTTGAACGCTGAAGGTCGGGTCGTGGACATTGTGAACAGCGGCCTGGAAGCTTTGCATCTGGGTGCAACAGAACCCTATGACATGATCATCCTCGATATTGGATTGCCAGAACGAGATGGCATTTCAGTTCTGCGGGAATGGCGCAGCGCGGGCATCAAGACCCCGGTGCTGATCCTCACGGCCCGCGATGGCTGGAGCGAAAGGGTCGACGGATTGGACGCAGGCGCGGACGACTACATGACCAAGCCGTTCCATATGCCCGAACTGGCGGCGCGGGTCCGTGCCATACTGCGGCGGCAGAGCGGTCAGTTGAATCCCGTCGTCGAAATGGGAAATGTTGTGCTGGATACCCGCAACGGGCGTGTAACGGCGGATGGCGTTCCAATCGACCTGACCGCGCAGGAGTTGGCTGTTCTTACATATCTGGCCCATAATGTTGGGCGTATGATCTCAAGGACCGAGTTGTCGGAACATATTTACGAATACGATGGAGACCGGGACTCGAACACCATTGCCGTCTTCATAACCCGTCTGCGCAAAAAACTTGGTCCTGATCTGATCACAACGATTCGGGGCCGCGGATACATGATCGACTCTGCCTGATGTTATCCCTGCGTCAACGGGCTCTACTGGGGGGGATCGCGTCGGGTGCCCTTTCAGTGGGTGTTGGTACGCTGGCCGTGTTCTCGTTCATCAATGCCCGCGTTTCAGACAGGTTTGATACCGCACTACTTGATCGTCACACGCAACTGGTCGTTGGGTTGAGCGTTACGACCCATGACCCGGATGCGCTGCGGAATCTGATGTTCGATCCAGCCTATGGCACACCGTATTCCGGCAGATACTGGCAAGTCAGCAACAGCGAAGGTGAGATCTTTACCTCGGCTTCCTTGTTTGATGAAGTCATTGCCGAACCGCCGGGGAACCCTGATGTAACGACGCTTTGGAACACTCCCGGTCCGGAAAGCGAAGCTTTACGAGGAGCCTTTCAGAAAATTACTTATGAGGATGGTACGGTCTGGGGGGTCAGCGTTGCCGAAAGTCAGGCCCAGCTTGTCGCGGAACGCCGCGCTGCACAACAAAGCCTGCTTCCGGTTTTTGCGCTGGTCGGTCTGATCGGTGTCGTTGGATCGCTGCTGCTGATGTCAATCATCCTGACGCCACTCAGAAAGCTTCGGTCAGATGTGGCGCATCGTTGGGATCGGGACGAAGACCTTAGGCCAGGCGATTATCCAGAAGAGGTGTCTCCTCTGGTCGAGGATCTGAACCAGCTCTTGCGTCGAAACCGGGAAATCGTATCGGGATCACGTCGTCAGGCGGCAGATTTGGCCCATGCCCTGAAAACACCTACTGCAATCATGCGCAATGAACTGCTGCTGTTGTCCGAAGCGGGAGGTTCTACGGAAACCGCTGTGGAAGCTCTCGACCGCATTGACGCACAACTGGGCCGGTCTTTGGCCAGAATGCGGGCGCTGAACACTGCAGACTTGACCCATTCTCGTACTGATCTGTCTCATTCGGTTGATCGACTGGCGCGTCTGTTCACGACCATGGCCGAGCGCGAAGGGAAGTCATTGGAAATCGAACGCGACCCGGGTCTTTGGGTGCGAATGGACGCGCAGGATATCGAAGAAGTCTTGGGTAACCTGCTGGATAACGCGGTCAAATGGTGCAAACACAAGGTCCGCATGACGGCTATGAGAACCTCGAACGGGATCCAAGTTGTGATTGACGACGATGGCCCGGGAATTTCTCAGGACGCTCACCGCGAGGCGTTGCGATCGGGGGGGAGGCTGGATACCTCTGTTTCGGGCAGCGGCCTTGGGCTGGCCATCGCGGTTGATTTGTTAAAGGCCTATGACAGTCGGCTTGATCTGGGTGCATCCAGCTCGCTTGGCGGTCTGGAATGCCGGATCGTAATTCCGAAGGGAACCAATGCGCATCCTGCGTCAGGCTGATCATTTGCCCTTAAGGTTCAGGGTGTTTTGGGTGTGTCGTACGTGGACAAGATGCGAAAACAAGAAAAGCGGACCCATGACAGGTCCGCTTTTGCCCTTACGGGCGATAGGCAGCCAAGGTGGGCTTAGCTGCTCATGTCATAGGCCCGCTCACCATGTACCGAGAGGTCAAGGCCATTTGTCTCGGTCTCGGCGTTTACGCGAAGTGGTGTGATCAGTGCAACCGCCTTGACCAGAACTATCGTGACAGCTGCCGTAAAGACACCCACGATAACCAGCCCGCCCAACTGTGCGGTCCATGTGCCAAGGCCAAACACGGCGATCATGATGGTGCCGAAGATGCCTCCGACGCCATGTACCGCGAACACGTCCAGCGTATCGTCGATATTCAGCTTGTTGCGCACCAGGCTGACGGCTTCCTGACACAGAACGCCCGCAACAGCGCCGATGATAAGGGCCTGAACCGGACCCACAAAACCCGAAGCGGGCGTGATAGAGGCCAGACCTGCAATTGTCCCGGTAACAAGACCCACCATCGAGGCTTTGCCAAAGCGGATGCGTTCCCAAAGCGCCCATGTCAGTGACGCAGTTGCGGCGGACAGGTGGGTAACGGTCATCGCCATCGCAGCGCCACCGTCCGCGGCCAGTTGCGAACCGCCATTGAAGCCGAACCAGCCGACCCACAGCATCGCGGCGCCGACCATGACATAGCCGGGATTATGCGGCGGGGTCGTTCGGTTTCGGCGCGGGCCAAGGATGACGGCGATGATCAGGGCTGCCAGACCAGCGGTTTCGTGCACCACAATACCGCCCGCGAAATCACGCACGCCAGTGTCGCCCAAAATACCTCCATCGGCCAGCATTCCACCGCCCCAGATCCAGTGAACCACCGGCGCATAGCACAGCAGCATCCACAGCGCCGAGAAGGTCAGCACAAAGCCAAAGCCCACCCGTTCAACATATGCGCCCACGATCAGGGCCGGGGTGATGATGGCAAAGGTCATCTGAAAGGCAAAGAACAGGATTTCCGGTAGAGTGCCAGCAAGGCTGTTCACATCAACACCGTTGAGGAATGCCTTGCCCAAACCGCCCCAAAGCCCACTTTCACCGGGTCCAAAGGCGATGGAGTACCCGGCGACCAGCCACAGAATGCTCATCAAACAGGCAATGGCAAAGCAATGCATAAAAACGCTGAGAACGTTTCGGGCACGTACAAGCCCGCCGTAAAACAACGCCAGACCCGGTAATGTCATGAAAAGGACCAGTGCAGTAGCAACTATGATCCAGGCTGTATCGGCTCCATTCATGGGCCGCTCTCCTTTTCCCTGCATGGTTTCCCGGGCAGGTCATCTGACAACGCCCGGGATCGAGTGAGTGTATGTGCAGAGCCTTGAAGCGGAGGGCAGGTGAGGAAAAAAGAGGCAACACCTGAATTGGTCGCCTATTTTGTCGCCTTTTGTTCAAGTGATGACAGTTTTGGCGGCTATGGGCAGATATTGCTTAAAAAAGGTGCGCGTTATGAAAGCCCGGTCAGAAGCAACGCCAGCGCATGATCCCGCGCGGCGCGGCGCACCGCATCCCGCCCTTGCGCGCCAAACTCAATCGTTTCTGTTCGGGTTTCCCGGCCTTCTCTGGCCAGTCCGAAACATACGCGCCCTTCGGGTTTGAATTCAGACCCGCCCGGCCCGGCAATGCCGGTAATCGCGACGGCAAGCTGCGCTTGTGAGTTGCGCAATGCGCCTTCGGCCATTTCGCGCGCGACCTGCTCGGACACTGCTCCGAAAACCTGCAGGGTTTCTGCCAGCACACCCAGCATGTCCTGCTTGGCCCCGTTGGTATAGGTAACAAAACCCCGATCCACGACGGCCGAGCTGCCGGGTATATCCGTCAGGGCCGCAGCGACCATACCGCCGGTGCAGCTTTCCGCTGTGGCGATCATAACGCCCTGCGCTTTGGCGCGGTTCAACAGGTCGGGCACGTTCATAGGCCCAGAACCCCGTGCGTGATGCCAGCCAGAACCATCACGCCAACGGCTGCGAAAATACCCGCAATCACGTCGTCCAGCATCACTCCCATAGGATCGCCGCGACGATCTGCCCAACCGACAGGGCCGGGTTTGGTGATGTCGAACAGGCGGAACAGGGCGAACCCGGCAACCCAGCCGGGCCAGAGGGCGGTAATGTCGATCCCATGCGCCCAGGACGGATATGAGATCGCCCAGAGGGCAATGAACTGGCCCGCGACCTCATCGATGACGATTTCCGACGGGTCGTGATCGTCCTGGCCGTCGGTCATCACGCGCGTGGCCCACAGGCCGCCTGCAAACACCACGAGCGTTGCGAGTGCCAGCAATGGGAATCCGCCCAGCGCGTGCAGGACCCAAGCCATCGGCAGCGCGGCCAGCGAACCCCAGGTGCCGGGGGCAGGGCGTATATATCCGACGCCGCCAACGGTGCCAATCAACTGCGCCGCGTTCATGATTTCACCAGACAGGCCGTCGCAAGCGATGCGATGCCTTCACTGCGACCGGTGAAGCCCAGACGCTCGGACGTGGTGGCCTTGACCGAGACCTGATCGGCACGCAAGCCCATGATTTTGGACATTTCTTCGCGCATGACAGCGGCGTGAGGGCCAATCTTCGGGTATTCACAGACCAGCGTGCAATCCACGTTCGAGATGCGATACCCCATCTGTCCTGCCAGTTCCACCGCGTGACGCAGAAAGATCTCGCTGGCGGCCCCTTTCCATTGCGGATCCGAGGGCGGAAAATGCTGTCCGATATCCCCTTGCGCCAATGCGCCATAAATCGCGTCGGTTACAGCATGCATCCCGACATCCGCATCCGAATGCCCCTGCAACCCGCGATCATGGGGAACCTTCACACCGCAAAGGACCACATGATCCCCGTCGCCAAATCGGTGCACGTCATAGCCGTTGCCAAGTCTTACATCCATATCCATTCCCATGATACGTTCCGCCCGGGCAAAATCCTCGGGGCGGGTGATCTTCAGGTTGTCCGCATCGCCCGGTACGATGCAGACATCTACCCCCGCAGCGCGTGCAACCTCAACATCATCAGCAGCACCGCCCGGATGCGCCGCGTGGGCGGCGGTGATGGTGTCATAGTGAAAGCCTTGCGGTGTTTGCGCCGCAAACAGGTTGCTGCGGTCTTGTGTGCCAGTCACGGCCCCGTCTTGTCCTATCCACAAGGCGTCAGTCACCGCCAGTCCGGGGGCGGCGGCCTGATGTGCATCCAATGCGTTCAAGACGTCCTGAATGGTGCGTGACGAAACGCAGGGTCTGGCAACGTCATGAATCAGGACGCGCTTCACGTCGAGGTGCGCCAGGGCCTTCAAACCGTTGCGTACAGAACCCGTGCGATCTGTGCCGCCCGAGGCGAGGATCAGATCGGTATCACGAAACTCCTCCCAGACCAGAGTGTCTTCGTCGGATAAGACCAGAACGATATGGGCGACCTGTCCGCGGAACCGATCGATTGTCCAGTCTGCCACGCGACGGCCTGCAAGGCCGCGCCACTGTTTTGGGACGTCGCCCCCTGCGCGCAGGCCGCGGCCTGCGGCGACTATGATGGCAGCTGTGGTCATGCCGCGCGCCCTCCATTTTGTTGCGTTTGTTTAGGCGGCGGTGATTGCAGTGGCAATCACCTATGGTCTGGTGATTAAAAAATAGGCAGATGATGGTTTTGCGGGCTTGTTGCGCGTCGTTTTGTTGTTCATATGCGTGGAATTCGATATCAGAACTGCAACTGCCCAAGGATTAAGCACGTTGACTTTGCGCTTCGCTGACAAACTCGTAACATCGCCGGTTTTGCTGGCCCCGATGGCCGGAATCACAGATCGCCCGTTTCGGGATCTGGTTATGCGCTTTGGTGCCGGCATGGTCGTCAGCGAAATGGTCGCCAGTCAGGAGATGGTGCAGGCCAAACCCGGAGTGCGGGAGCGCGCCGAACTGTCCGCCGATGTGGAAAACACAGCCGTGCAACTGGCAGGGCGCGAGGCGCATTGGATGGCCGAGGCCGCGCGTCAGGTTGCTGATCGTGGAGCGCGGGTGATCGACATTAACATGGGGTGTCCTGCCAAAAAGGTAACAAATGGGTATTCCGGTTCGGCCCTGCTGAAAACACCGGACCACGCACTGACGCTGATCGAGGCCGTTGTCAGTGCAGTCGACGTTCCAGTGACATTGAAAACCCGTCTGGGGTGGGATGACACCCTGCTGAATGCCCCCGAGGTTGCGCGCCGTGCACAAGAGGCAGGCGTTCAGATGGTTACGATCCACGGACGCACGCGATGCCAGTTCTACAAGGGGCGCGCTGACTGGAGCGCAATCCGGGCCGTGAAACAGGCCGTGTCGATTCCGGTTATTGCGAACGGAGATATTGTAGACACAGCAGCCGCACGAACCGCATTGGAACAATCTGGTGCAGATGGGGTCATGGTCGGGCGTGGCGCACAGGGTAAACCCTGGCTACTGGCGCAGATCAGTCACGACCTTTACGGGGCGGATGCGCCGGATATTCCGGTCGGGAATGACCTGATCGACATGGTGCGCACGCATTATCAGGCGATGCTGGGATTTTACGGTGCCGATCTGGGCCTGCGTGTCGCCCGCAAGCATCTGGGATGGTACATGGATCAGGCCGCAACCCCTGCGCCGCTGCGGCGGGCGGTTCTGACGTCGCGCAGCACGGATGAAGTCCTGCGTCTGCTTGGGGACGCACTTGCCGAAACGGGCGAGGTGGCGGCATGAATTCCAACGCCAACATCTGGAACTCATTGCCGGTTCCGGCCTTCATTATTGACGAAAACGACCGCATTGCAGATGTGAATTCGGCGGGCGAGGGGTTTTTGAATGCCTCGCGCCGGTCGGTAATCGGGCATCCGGTATGGGACCAGATCGCCGTTGACGCACCGCTGGAGGAAGCATTCCTGCGCGCCCGCTCGCAAGGCACGCCACTGTTCGTAAACGATGTGGATGCGGGTTCAGGGAACCGTGCGCCGTTGCAATGTGCGTTGCAGATCGCGCCTCTGGTCGGGCATCCGGGGTCGATGATCATGATCATATCTCCTCGTGAACTGGCGGGCAGGATGACCTTGGGCAACACGGTCAAGTCGGCGGCGCAGTCGGCGATTGGCATGGCCGAGATGCTGGCGCACGAGATTAAGAACCCGTTGGCAGGGATTACCGGTGCAGCGCAACTGCTGAGCATGAACATTTCGTCACAGGATCTTGAACTTACAGACCTTATTGTGGCCGAAAGCCGAAGGATCGTGAAGCTTCTGGAGCAGGTCGAGCAATTCGGCAACTTGCAGAAACCGGACCTCAGGCCGGTCAACATCCACGATGTGCTGGACCGTGCAAGGCGGTCCGCGCTGCTGGGATTTGGCGCGGATATGACAATCATCGAGGATTACGATCCTTCATTGCCGCTGGCCTATGGCGATCCGGACCAGTTTCTTCAGGTGGTTCTGAACCTGCTGAAAAACGCATCCGAGGCTGCGGGGCCGCAGGGCGGTACGATCCGTCTGCGCACTTATTTCGAACATTCCTTCCGCCTGCGCCGAAGCGACGGATCGGGTCATTCCCTGCCGTTGCAGATCGAGATCATCGATGACGGTCCGGGCCTGCCCGAGGATATCCGGGGTGATATCTTTGACCCGTTCGTGTCGGGCAAGGAAAACGGCACCGGTCTGGGGTTGGCGCTGGTCAGCAAGATCGTTTCCGACCATGACGGCTGGATTTCCGCCGACTCCGTGCCCGGCCGCACCGTATTCAAACTGTCGCTGCGCCGCGCACCGCGAGATGCAACCGAACACAAGAAGGAGAGCACCTGATGGATGGCACCGTACTGGTTGCGGATGATGACCGCACAATCCGCACTGTTCTGACGCAGGCGCTGACGCGGGCCGGATGCAAGGTGCACGCAACATCTTCGCTGACCACCCTGATGCGTTGGGTCGGCGAAGGCAAAGGCGACGTGGTGATCTCGGACGTTGTCATGCCCGATGGCAACGGTCTGGAGATGCTGCCGAAGATAGCAAAGGATCGCCCTGGATTGCCGGTTATCGTGATTTCCGCGCAAAACACGATCATGACCGCAATTCAGGCGGCTGAGGCTGACGCATATGACTATCTGCCCAAACCGTTTGACCTGCCGGATTTGATGAAACGCACGGCGCGGGCGCTGGATCAGAAGCAGCGCGCACAGCCGGAACCCATACAGGCAGGTGGCGAACGCCCGGATGAGCTGCCTCTGGTCGGCCGCACGCCAGTTATGCAGGCCTTGTATCGTTTGGTCGCACGCGTGATGAATACCGACCTGCCGGTTATGATCTCGGGTGAAAGCGGAACGGGTAAGTCGCTGATTGCCCGGGCAATTCACGACTTTTCGGATCGGCGTACATTACCCTTTGTCACAGTCACCGCAGCCGACCTAAGCGATCTGGAGGGCCCGGCCCGCGTGATGGCGCGGGTGCGTGGCGGTACGCTGCTGATAGATGAAATCGCGGATATCGGCGATGAAATTCAAGCCCGCGTGGTGCGTATGATGGATACGCCCGGTGATCATGTTCCGCGTTTCATGGCAACCAGCCAGACAAACTTGACCGATGGGATGGAAAACGGCCGTATCCGTCAGGACCTGTATTATCGTTTGTGTGGGGCGACGATTCACGTGCCCTCATTGCGCGAAAGGGTCGACGATATACCGCTGCTGGCCGAACATTTTCTGGCCCGGGAGGAGAAGGAAAATGGCAACAAGCGGTGGCTCAGCCCGGAAGCGGTTGAGTTGGTGCGGCGCTATTCATGGCCGGGGAATGTGCGGCAACTGGAAAACGCCGTTCGCCGTTTGGGGCTGACCAGTCGGGCAGATGAGATTTCAAAGGCCGAGGTGGAAATGGTGTTGGGCAGCCAGCCCGAAGCTGCACCGGTTTTGAGCGGCGGCGAACGCGAGAAGCTTTCAACCTCGGTCGAGCGTCACCTGCGACGGTATTTCGATCTGCACGGCAACATATTGCCGCCACCGGGCCTCTATCAGCGGATTTTGCGTGAGGTTGAGGCCCCGCTGATCGAAATCGCACTGGATGCAACTGGTGGGAACCAGGCAAAATGTGCTGATTTACTGGGGATTAACCGAAATACGCTGCGAAAAAAGATTACAGATCTCGATATTCAGGTGACACGGCGCCGCAAACTGATGTAATATCGCCACACAAACCGTGGCATCCCGGCATCTGTCGGGAAAAGATCACGATATATGGCGGTAAGCCGCACAAGCGGCACATCAGGATGAGGGCAGACGGTGGCAACCCGAGCACAGAGCGGGATGATCCCATCGATTGGTCGATGGCGTAAATCACGGAAACTGCGCAATTTCGGCACCTTTGGGCTGGTCCTCATGGGGCCTGTTCTGGCGCTTGCCACATATCTTGTCATTGGTCCCTTTGACCTAGGTGCGACCGCGCCGACATTGCGGCTGATTCTGCTGGCCGATCTTGTCTATGTTTTGGTCGTTGCGGCTTTGGTGCTCAGTCAGTTGGGCAGCCTGATTGCGGCCAGACGGGCCAAGTCGGCGGGCTCGCGCCTGCATTTGCGCCTGATTGGGGCGTTTACGCTGCTTGCGCTGGTTCCGACCGTTACGGTCGCCATTTTTGCCGGCCTGACCGTGAATATCGGCCTGGAAGGCTGGTTTTCGGATCGCGTGCGCCAGGTTGTCGGGTCTTCCCTGACGGCGGCAGAGGCTTATGAGCAGGAACATCGCAGCGGTCTGACGCAGGACGCTACGGTTCTGGCGCGGTTCCTGAACAATGCACGTTCGGTGGAGTTTTACATTTCTGATGCCGAACTCCGCGAGGTTCTGGCGCAGGGGCAGGCCCGGATTCAGCGCGGATTGCGCGAAGCCTATGTCATCGACGGAACGGGCGAAATCCGGTCGCGCGGGGATCGGTCCTATCTGTTCAACTATGAGGCACCAACAGCCGAGCAAATGACGGAAGCGGCAGATAAGGGGCTGCTGATCATTGCCGACTGGCCGAATAATGAATTCCGCGCGCTTGTACCTCTGACCGCTTATCTGGACCGCTACCTCTATGTTAGCCGCGAGGTGGATGGGCAGCTGTTGACGCTGCTGGATGACACCAAAGAAACGGCGCAGTTCTATCAGCAGCTGGAAAGTGAACGGGGCAGGGTGTTGTTCGAATTCGGTCTGCTTTATCTG
This sequence comes from Ruegeria sp. AI2, assembly GCF_056541275.1. Lineage (NCBI taxonomy): Bacteria > Pseudomonadati > Pseudomonadota > Alphaproteobacteria > Rhodobacterales > Roseobacteraceae > Ruegeria > Ruegeria sp. AI2. Next base: position 1,092,375 of record NZ_JBQFYB010000001.1, on the reverse strand, counting down.
GGCTTTGCGCTGATCCTAATCCTGGCTGCGATGTCGCTGGGGATGTGGTTTGCCGAACGGTTGTCGCGCCCGGTCGGACGTTTGACCACAGCGGCGCAGCGGGTCGGCGCCGGAGACTTGAGCGTTCAGGTCATCGAAGAGGCCAGCGACGACGAAATTGCGATGTTGGGCCGATATTTCAACCAGATGACCCGACAACTAAAAGGGCAGCGGGACACACTGCTGGAAAATACCCAGCAAATCGAAAGCAGGCGTCGCCTGTTTGATTCCGTGCTCAGTTCGGTCACGTCCGGTGTTGTCGGCGTGGACCCCGATGGATGCGTTACGTTTGTCAATCGCTCGGCTGAACGCTTGCTGGACTGGTCGCGTGGTGAAGAACACCTGGCTATCGGCATTGCGGTTCCCGAGTTTCTGCCTTTGTTTGAAAGCCTCAAGGACAGCGGGCAGGAGGCTGTTCAGGGTGAGGTTAAGGTCACACGTAAGGGGCAGCTTGAAAACCTGCTGGTTCGCATGGCTATCCGTCGTGGAGAGGATGGCGGGCTGGAAGGCTATGTGGTTGCCTTTGACGATGTAACCGATCTGGTCAGCGCGCAGCGAATGGCGGCGTGGGGTGACGTGGCCCGCCGCATTGCACATGAAATCAAGAACCCATTGACGCCGATCCAGCTCAGCGCAGAGCGCATCAAGCGCAAGTTCGCCCGCAAACTGGATGAGGAAGACAGCGGCAGCCTTGAATCGATGACCGGCGTCATCGTGCGGCAAACCAATGACCTGCGGCGTATCGTGGATGAGTTTTCCAAGTTCGCGCGGATGCCCGAGCCCGTTCGCCGCGAAGAGGACCTTGTCGAACTGGTACGCGAAGCCGTACTTTTGCAACAGGCGGGACAGCCGGACGTACAGATTGACGCCGATCTGCCGCAGCAGCCGATCATGGCGGATGTAGATGCGACCATGCTCAACCAGGCGTTGACGAACCTGATTAAGAATGCCGGAGAAGCCATTGTTACCTTGAAAGAAAAGGGTGCTCCGGAAAACCTGGTGCCACAGATCAAGGTGGCGGTTTCAAGCGATGATGCGGGTACAGTCATCACCATTGCAGACAATGGGATCGGTCTGCCGGAAGACCGGGCGCGTTTGTTTGAACCTTATGTAACGACACGCGACGAAGGGACCGGGTTGGGTCTTCCGATCGTCAAGAAAATCATAGAAGAGCATGGCGGCGCGCTGACCCTTGAGGACGCGCCCGTATTCGACGGACAGGACCATTTTGGCGCAATGGCAGTGATCCGTTTGCCTGGGGCAAGTATGTCCCCAACCGTTGCGCCGCAGAAGCAGGCAATTAGAACCAACAAACTGAAAGCAGGCCAAAGATGAGCGACATTCTGATCGTAGATGACGAGCGCGATATTCGCGAGCTGGTGTCCGACATTCTGGAGGACGAAGGCTATTCAACCCGGCTGGCAGCCAACTCGGACGAGTGCATGGCGTCGATCAATTCCGAACCGCCGGGTCTGTTGATCCTGGATATCTGGCTGAAAGACAGCCGCATGGACGGGATTGATATCCTCAAGACGGTAAAGCGCGATAACCCGGATGTGCCGGTGGTGATTATTTCGGGCCACGGCAATATCGAAATCGCTGTTGCTGCCATCAAACAGGGTGCTTACGACTTTATCGAGAAACCGTTTAACATTGACCAGTTGATGGTGGTGATCCGCCGCGCGATGGAGACGTCTCGTCTGCGGCGCGAGAACGCGTCGCTGAAGCGGAAAGAGGTCAACAACTCGGACATGATCGGCAAATCCGCGTCGTTCCGGGCCATGCAGGGGCAGTTGGACAAGGTGACCAAATCAAACGGTCGCGTCATGCTGCGTGGACCTGCGGGTTCGGGCAAGGAAATTGCTGCGCGTTATATCCATGCCCACTCCAACCGTGCGAACGCTCCGTTCGTGACCGTCAACTGTGCCGGGATTGAACCTGAGCGTGTGGAAGAAGTTCTGTTTGGCCGGGAATCGGCCGAACGTGGTGTGGAATCCGGATTGCTGGAAGAAGCTCATGGCGGCGTGGTCTATTTTGATGAAGTTTCCGACATGCCTTTGGGCACACAGTCCAAAATCCTGCGGGTGCTGGTGGATCAGCAATTCCAGCGCGTGGGTGGCTCGGACAAAGTGCGCGTGGATCTTCGGGTGATCTCATCAACCAACAAGGATCTTGATGATGAAATCGCCGCCGAGCGTTTCCGGGAAGAGCTGTATCACCGTCTGAATGTGGTTCCGATCTCCGTACCCTCACTTGAGGACCGGCGCGAGGATATACCGGTACTGGCCCAGCACTTCATCGAAATGTGCAACGAAACCCAAGGGTTGCCTATGCGGGAGCTGTCGGACGAGGCGGTCGCTTTGCTGCAGACAATGACCTGGCCGGGTAACGTGCGCCAGTTGAAGAACCTGATCGAACGTGTTTTGATTCTGGGCGACGGCACCGGCCCGATTGAGGCGCGCGAGCTGCCCAATGAAGAAGACAAGGCCGAAGAGTCGGGCCGCGTTGTCTTGTCGGGTGCGCTGGCCACTTTGCCGCTGCGCGAGGCCCGCGAAGCGTTCGAGCGAGAGTATCTGCTGACCCAGATCAACCGCTTTGGCGGCAATATCAGCCGCACCGCCAGCTTTGTCGGCATGGAACGCAGTGCGCTGCATCGCAAACTTAAGTCGCTGGGTGTTGTGACCTCGAACAAATCTGGTGCGCGGGTCGCGCAAATCGACGAACCTGAACCGGCGGAATGAGTCTGGGGTCATAGTTCACGGGCAGATGGATGTGTGGAACTGATGGCGAGAACGGTGAACTCTGATCTGTCTGGCCGGTTCGTCGAAGGCTACCCGGCTTTTGGCAGGCGGTTAAAGCGACTTCGACGGTCGATCGGATTGAAACAAGCTGCGCTGGCCGAGGTTCTGCAGGTCGATCAGACCACGGTTTCCAGATGGGAGAACGGGGTTCAGCTTCCAACGCCTGATCAACAACACTCGGTGTTTGCTGCGCTGGCTCCTTTCAGGGCGGATGACAACGCGCTAAGACGGCTTGTCGTGAACTCGGCAGACTGCATCCATCTGGTTGAGGAGGCCAGCCACCTGTGCCTGGCCTATTCCCGCAGGCGGGCGCGGGACTGGAAAACCACCCAACGGGCACTGCTTGGCGTGTCCCTCTGGCAATTTGCGACGGACGAAATCCGTCAGGCTGAGGCCGAGCTACAGGACGAGGGATGGTGGGATTTGCAAGCGCCCAACCCCAAGTCGTTTGTAACCTCCGAAGCGCGGCACGACCGTATCCGGATCAGTGCCGGACAGATCACCTGGGAACGGTTGTACCTGTCGGATGGAACGCCGGTCCGGCTGGTCAGTGGGGCACGGTCGGGACGCGCATAATTTATGCGTATTCCTGTGCGGTCGGGTGCAGTAGAACCGGCTTATGCCCCATCCATTACGCATCTTGTTACAGGTTTTGTTGCTTTGGCTTGCCGGGCTAGGTGCGGCGACCCAATTCGCCAAGATTGCGGTTCCTTTTGCTCAGGTCGCAGCCCTCTATCCTGCGCACGCGGATAAGATTGGCTGGCTTTTGTCAGTCATCAGCCTGATTGGCGCGATTCTTGGTGCATTGTCCGGCGCGATAGCCGGGCGGGTTGGGCCTGTCCGGTTGCTGATGTTTGGCTTGACCCTTGGCGGGGCGGTGTCCCTGTTTCAGGCCAGTATCCCCGGTTTGGGCCTGATGCTGGTCAGCCGCGTTGTCGAAGGGGTCTCTCATCTGGCTATCGTTGTCGCAGCACCAACACTGATTGCGCAAATCACGATTGGAAAATGGCGCAACGCGGCAATGGTTTTGTGGAGCAGTTTCTTTGGTGTCGCCTTTGCCCTGAACGCATGGCTTGGGCTTCCCTTGATCGCTCAGGTCGGGCTGCCGGTTTATTTTGCTACCCATGGCGCGCTGATGTTTCTGATCGCCGTCCTGATCGTATCTTTCCGTCCCAACAGTGCATCGGATTTGGTAAACAATCCCTTTTGGAGCGTGCGAATACTGATTGACATACACGTACAGACCTATCGCTCTGCGTTTGTGTCCGCTCCGGCGCTCGGGTGGTTCTTTTACACGCTGACCTTTGTCTCGTTGCTGGCCATTCTTCCGGGAAGATTGCCGGACGATGTCAGTGCGATGATTGCTGGTCTGATGCCGTTGGCCGGGATCGTGATTTCCTGGCTTACCGTCCCGGTGTTGCTGAGCGTTTGTTCTGGTGTTTTTGTTATTAACCTCGGTTTCGGGCTGTCTATCCTTACGATAGGCGCCCTGTTTCTTGGTGCCCCGTTGCCCGTTGTCTGCGTTGCGCTTTTTGCGGTGCTGGGGCTTGTTCAGGGCGGCAGCTTTGCGGCGGTGCCGCAGTTGAACTCGACACCCGAAAACCAGGCGCTGAGCTATGGTGCCATGGCGCAGATGGGGAATGCGGGTAACCTTTTGGGCACACCTGTTTTGCTTGCAATACTGTGGCGGACTAGTGAAGCGGGCATGTTGATTGCCGTGGTCGGGTTCTATGCTGTTGCCATGGCGCTTCATCTGTGGCTTGCCGCGCGGCGCAAACGCGCTTCAACCGGACTGGAATGATCAATCGCGCGGTACCGTGGTTCTTCTTATCCGGATTGCCCCGGTGTGATGATCTGAAACGACCCGTCATCGAATTTCACAAAACATGAGGCACTGTTGAGGGGCGGCAATGTTGTTGTTCGCGCCAATGGTACCCCCGATTTCACATTTTGCTTGCAAGGCGGCAAGCTGACAGGGCGAAATCCCTTTTCGGCCATGCATTGCGCCTCGACCGTGTTTCGCAGGCCCTGATTCACATCGACGGTATAGACCCTGCCGGGTTGCCACCAGCCTGGGGATTGATAGCAACGACCTCTGCCGTCGCAATATGTGCGCCCGGGCCAATAAGTCGGCGGGCTTTGGCGGATCTGATTGGCAACCGGCACCTCGTTGACCGCCCTAAGCTGGCACTGGGTGGTCTCTTTTTGCAGACGTGACACGGTTTCACCCTCGCGATAGTAAAGCGAGAGCGGCCCGCACGAGGACAGCACCATCAGAGGCACGAGCATAGGAAACAGCGTTTTCATATGCTTATCTTGCCGCAGCTGATCGGCGATGACAATTCAATTGACCGCTTTGGGGCCATCTGTCATTCAATCCTTTCAGGCAGAAGGGCCAGAAACATGAAGGTCATTATTTGCGGCGCGGGTCAGGTCGGTTGGCAGATTGCGCGGCACCTTTCGGGTGAATTGAACGACGTCACCGTTGTCGACAACAATCCCGATCTGGTACGGCGAGCGACCGAAACGCTGGATGTGCAGGGGATCGCCGGGTTTGCAAGTTACCCCGATGTGCTTGAAAGGGCAGGCGCGCGCGATGCGGACATGATCATCGCTGCGACCCATTCGGATGAGGTGAACATGGTCACCTGCCAGATGGCGCATTCGGTCTTTTCGATCCAGCGCAAGATCGCGCGACTGCGGTCGAAATCATATCTTGAGGCGATCCACTCGGACCTTTACCGGCGCGATCATCTGCCGATTGATGTGGTGATCAGCCCCGAACGCGAAGTTGCCGCTGCCGCGATGCGCCGCCTGTCGGCCCCGTCCGCCTTTGACACCGAGATTTTCATGGACGGCAAGGCGCAGCTTTTGGGTATTCGCGTGGATGAAGACTGCCCGATCGTGAACACACCTTTGCGGCAACTGACCGATTTGTTCTCGACGCTCAGTTCGATCGTAGTGGGGGTGCGTCGCGATGGCACGCTGTTTGCACCAGAATCCGAGGATCAGCTGTTTGTGGGCGACGAATGCTACGTCTTTACCAATGTAAAAGACGTGGATCGCACCATGGAGGTGTTTGGCAAGACCCAAAAGCGTCAGGATCGTGTGGTGATCGTGGGCGGGGGCAATGTCGGGCTTGAAGTGGCGCGAACTCTGGAAGAACAAAAAAGCCGCGTGCGCGCCAAAATCGTCGAGCGGGATCGCCGATGCGCCGAGATCGCCGCCGAGGCGCTGGAACGAACGATTGTGCTGCACGGTGATGGCCTTGATGCCAGTTTGTTGAGCGAAGCCGGTATCGACAGGGCGGATGCAATGCTGGCGGTTACGGATGACGACCGCACGAACATGCTGGCCGCTGTACGCGCCAAGGCCGAGGGTTGTGCCCTGGCGATCGCTTTGATCAATGATCCCAGTATGGTGGCCCTGATGGGACCTTTGGGGATTGATGCGTATATCAATCCGCGGGCAACCACCGTCAGTTCGATCTTGCGCCACATCCGTCATGGCCGGGTGCGACAGGTCTACTCGATCGGAGATGCTGAGGCCGAAGTGATCGAGGCTGAGGTTCTTTCAACCTCTCCCATGGCGGGTCAAAAGCTGCGCGATATCGATTTTCCCGAGGGCGTACTGGTGGGGGCCGTGCGCAAAGGAGATGAGGTTATGCGACCGACGGGCAGCCTCAGGATCGATGAAAAGGATGTCGTCGCGATCTTTGCCATGGCCAACGACGTGCCTGAGGTCGAACGCCTGATGCAGGTTTCAATCGATTTCTTCTGATGGCGCATGTGGGGATACAACAGATCGGGCTATTGCGGCGGTTGCCGCTGTTTCTTCTGATCTGGGCTATTGCGTCACTGGCCATGTGGATTCCGGCAGTTTACGCGCTGGCGCTGGATGATCACGATACATCCCGGTCGTTTTTGTATTCCGGTATCATAGGGTTGTTTCTGGTCGTCAGTGTCGCACTGGCCTCGTCCAACCGTGTGCCAAGGCGCGGAACTTTAGGACAATTGGCGGTGATGCTTGCTTGTTTTACCATTCTGCCTGTCTTTCTTGCGATTCCATTTCACGATGCGCTGGGAACGACCACATTCCTGAACGCCTATTTTGACATGGTCAGTGCCCTGACAACCACGGGGGCGGATCTGTTTCCGGATCCAGACCGCCTGACGGCCCCGCTGCACCTGTGGCGCGCCTTGGTTGGATGGATGGGCGGTTTGCTGATGTGGATTGCCGCCGCGGCAATCCTTGCGCCTTTGTCGCTGGGTGGGTTCGAGGTCACGGCCCGCGGTCAGCCGGGTCGCCCGGTATCGGGTGTTGCGCAAAGCGAACGCGTCGATCCGCGCGGTCGACTGCTCCGTGTGGCAAAGGGACTGACCCCGGTCTATGCCGGGCTGACGGCTGTGATCTGGATCCTTCTTCTGATCGCAGGCGAAACCGGACTGACAGCCGTTTGCCACGCAATGTCGGTCATGGCGACGTCCGGAATTTCTCCGGTGGGCGGCATGGAAGGCGCGCAGGCGGGCTTCACGGGTGAGGCGATCTTGTTTTTGTTCCTGTTCTTTGCCCTTTCGCGCCTGACATTTTCGACCGACACGGCGACATCCGGTTATTCCCGACTGGATACGGACCCGGAGTTTCGCATTGGCCTGATGATTGTTCTGGCCGTTGCGGCCTTATTGTTCTTTCGCGTTATTGCTGGTGTTACGGAAATCGGTGGGCAAATCGAGCCTTTACAGGCATTGCAGGTCATTTGGGGTATGCTGTTCACCGTTCTGGCCTTTCTGACAACCGCCGGGTTTGAAAGCGCAAACTGGGATGATGCGCAGCAATTGTCTGGTCTGGGAACGCCCGGATTGTTGCTGATGGGGCTGGCCCTGATCGGTGGCGGGGTTGCGACCACGGCTGGCGGCGTGAAACTGCTGCGGGTTTTTGCCCTGTACCTGAACGGTGCGCGCGAGATCGACCGGTTGATCTATCCCTCATCCGTCAGCGGGGTTGGAGGCGGCAACCGACGCATTCAAAGGGACGGCGCGTTTATCGCCTGGATTTTTCTGATGCTCTTTGCGCTGACACTGGCGGTGTTCAACCTTTTGCTGGCCGCAATGGGTGCCGGGTTCGAACAGGCCATGGTGCTCAGCGTCGCAACGCTCAGCACGACGGGTCCGCTGATTGAATTGGCCACTGATGTTCCAATCCGGTTGATCGACCTGTCCGCAGGGGCCAAGCTGACGCTGTGCGCGGCGATGGTCATTGGCCGGCTCGAGACGCTTGCGATCATCGCCCTGATCACCCCTTCGCTGTGGCGGGATTGAACCGGTTGGATCCCGTCGTCTTTAGTGCTTAATTTTTCGTCTGGAATATCTTACCGCGGCACTCCATACTCACCGGGAGGGAGCGCGTTGGTCCGCAACGCGTAGCAAGAACAATGGCGAGATTATCATAATATGGCTTCGGACAGACAGAATCTTCAGGATGCTTTCCTGAACAATGTACGGAAAGCTAAGGTTCCGGTTACAATTTTCCTGATCAATGGCGTGAAATTGCAGGGTGTGATCACCTGGTTCGACAATTTCTGTGTATTGTTGCGCCGCGACGGACAGTCGCAGCTGGTGTACAAGCACGCGATTTCAACCATCATGCCATCACAGCCGATTAACCTGTATGAGGGCGAAGACGCCTCTTGATGGAACATGACCGGACGCGCACCCGGGCCTGGGTGCTGCATCCCGAAATCAAATCAGATGAACAGCGCCGCGTTCCCGAACCAGCGCTGGCCGAGGCGGTTGCGCTGGCCGCCGCTTTGCCCGATCTGGATGTGATCGGGTCTGAAATCGTACGCCTGCAACGCGCCCAACCCGGCTATTTGTTTGGCAGTGGCAAGATCGAAGAACTGGGTGAGCGGCTTCGTGAAGACGAGGTTGAGCTGGTTCTGATCGATGGACCGGTAACCCCGGTTCAACAGCGCAATCTGGAAAAGGCATGGAAGGTCAAGATCCTCGACCGGACCGGGCTGATCCTTGAGATTTTCAGCGACCGTGCGCGCACCCGTGAAGGGGTGTTGCAGGTCGAAATGGCTGCGCTCAGCTATCAGCGGACACGGCTGGTGCGGGCCTGGACCCACCTTGAACGTCAGCGTGGCGGTTTGGGATTTGTCGGCGGACCCGGCGAGACCCAGATCGAAGCCGACCGCCGCGCCATTGACGAACAACTGGTGCGTTTGCGTCGCCAATTGCAGAAAGTGGTCAAGACCCGCACGTTGCACCGTGCCGCGCGGGCCAAGGTGCCATATCCAATCGTTGCGTTGGTTGGATATACCAATGCCGGGAAATCTACTCTGTTCAATCGGCTGACCGGGGCCGAAGTGTTGGCCAAGGACATGCTGTTTGCCACGCTGGACCCTACCATGCGCCGCGTGCAACTGCCCGATGGCCCGGAAGTGATCCTGTCGGATACGGTGGGTTTTATCTCGAACCTGCCGACCGAGCTTGTGGCGTCTTTTCGGGCCACGCTTGAAGAGGTGTTGGGTGCTGATCTGATTGTTCACGTGCGCGATATCAGCCATGAAGAAACCGAAGCACAGGCGCAGGATGTCGAAGCAATCCTGACCTCGCTTGGTGTCGACGCAGAACGCCCCCGGCTTGAGGTTTGGAACAAGACTGACTTGCTGAGCACGGAAGAAAAAGACGCCGCGTTGGCGAGGGCGGATCGCGATCCGGCCATATTTGCCATTTCGGCAGTTACCGGCGAAGGCGTGACCCCTTTACTGTCCGAGATTGCAGCAATCCTGCAAGGGGCCCGGCACGAGGTTGTTCTGAACCTGACCTTTGCGGAAGGGAACAAGCGGGCGTGGTTGTTCCGGCAGGATGTTGTACAATCTGAAGAGCAGACCGAAGAAGGGTTCTGTATCACTGTCCTTTGGACAGATAAGCAGGCCGCCCAATTCGACACACTATAGATACAGTGAAATTGCGGAAGTTGGCTGATACATTGGATCAAAGAGTATTCCTGACCGGATTTATTGATGTCCCGGCGGACCGCCTTGAAGATGTGCGCGCCGCTCTGCCCACGCATATCGCTCTCACAAAGGCGGAAGAGGGTTGCCTGTCGTTCGACGTTGTCGAGGATCAGATCACACCCGGACGGTTCACTGTTTCAGAGGTTTTTGTGAATCAGCAGGCCTTTGATGCGCATCAGCAGCGGACGAAGGCATCCGAATGGTTTCTGATTACACAGGGAATACCGCGGAGTTACACAATTGAAACCGCAAGCGACCGTCTGGACTAGATTATCGCCCGTCTATCTGTCGCTGATAGTCATCAGGGTCGAACCAACCCAAGGATGACTGAACTAGATTGTCGGGTGTCAATTCCCATTCTTCCCAACCGCGCGCAACGACATGATTACCAGTCTGTGAGTGGTGCCCTTCCAGCGTCCAGACAAATAGGGCATGAGATCCGGCCCATCGCATCATGTCGCAGCGCACCTCCAGATCAGGAAAATCGGCGTAGAAACCCCGGGCCATATCGGCAATCGCTGCGCGCCCTTCGATCGGGTCACCTCTGTTGATTGTAATCCGTCCGTCCAGCGCGAAAAAACTGGCAACGGCATCGGCGTCACCTGAACTCCAGGCGATTGCGTAATCCCGGGCAAGGTTGTTCAGAGTATCCCGAATGCTGGCCATAGTTTCCCCCTGGTCCGAAACAGTTCGCCCGGTAATGGTAGGCGAAACTGCCGCATGGCGTCCACGGTCCGGACAAAAAGGGGCGGGGAGTCGCCGAAACCCTGATGCTTAACGTGGGATCAGATTGGTCACTCCGACAGCAGCGGCGCGGGCAAGGTCAAGGTCCAGCGACATGGGAATATACTCGCCACGCCGCCACAGCTGCGCCTGATCGTCGTAATAGCGCGACAGGAAATGGCCCGATTGGCCGGTAGCGGTGATAAAGACCGAGCTGTTTGGATCGGCAAAGTCATACACACCGCGATACCCGGCCCCGTGCACATTCTGAAACGGGTCGAGCCCTTCGCCGGACGTGCGCCCGCGCAGCAAGGTGTTGTCGCCGCCACTGGTCGATTGGCGAATGTTCACAAAATACCGAAGTATAGGCACGTTCCCCAGAACCGGGTGGTCGTGGGTTGCCTGATGGGCATCACCCCAGCGCAGGGATTCCAGTGCGCTGCCGTAGCGTTCGGTGATCCAGATCAGCGCGTCATCCAGCGCAAGTCGTGCCATTTCGGTACAGGTTTCAACCGGCGCGCTTTGTCGTACATCGCACCAGACACCGGCGCCATCAATATCACGATAGACCCGTTCGATGAACAGGGGCTCGACATGTTTGAATTCGCTGGCCAGCGGCCCAAGCTCGTCCGAAATCAGGCGGATCTGAAGCGCCCGCACCCAGGCTGCATAGATCAGCGGTTCGGGCAGGTGCTCGTTCATCTCGCCGTTCCAGTCCGCCAGCAGCGACAGCGCAATCTGGCGCTGTCGTTCGGGCGTCCCTTCAGGGGCCGAGGCACCGGTGTACCAAAGGTCAGCACCGATCAGCGGCAGCAGAGAGCGCGCGGTGAAACTGACCGTATCCAGTTGCGCCTCAATGAAACTGTCGCGGGTATGCACCTCACGCGATTGCATCAAGCGTTCCCAGCGATGTACGCGCTGAGTGTCACCCCACTCGTAGGACACATGATCCGGGAACGGGCGGTCGATGATCTTGTTGTTGGTGTTGCCCAGAACGCCACCGGCAGGGGCCACGAATTCCGGGTTGTTGGCGTAAGGTAGGCGACCTTGCCAGCGGTTTGCTTCGATCCAGCCGGGTGTCGGAATGCGTCCGCGGCTTTGGTTTTGCAGATCACGCCGGGGCATGGCGCCAATCAGTTTCATCCCTATTGTCGTTTTGTCGACCAGTGACAGGTTTTGCGAGGGCGCAATGAATTGCCGCGCCACGGTTACGGCGTCCTGCACGTTGTCTGCGTTCATCAGGGCCATGGACGCCGTCATCGAAGTGTCTTGCGGGCTGAGCGCCGTCCAGGACAAAGACGCAACATGGCCCGGCGGTGTGATGGTTTCCAGCTTGTAATCCGTACCGGGCAACACTGGCCCGTTTTCAGTCCAGCGCAGCGTCAGTGTAACCGGAGCTTCCCCCTTGATTTCAATGATCGAAGGACGAGTCTGGAACTCCTGATAGCCATCCGGGGTCAGGTATTCTTCGGGGTTTTCCGGGTTCAGCTGCTCAATATGAATGTCCTGATCGTCAAGATAGGATGACGTCACCCCCCAACCCAAACGGTCACTGCGGCCGGTCATGATTGCGGGAATACCAGGGATCGAGGCCCCAATAACGCTTCCCTTTTCCAGACCAAGATGCGCCAGATACCACACGCCGGGTGCTGTGAAGCCCAGATGCGGGTCGTTGGCCAGCAATGTTCCACCGCTTGCCGAGCGCGAAGGCGCAGCAGTCCAGGCGTTTGATGCCCCCGCCAGCCCGCGTTTGGGAAGGGGTGACAGCAGCGTTTCAGGAAAACTCGTACCAGCGGCATAGCGTGGAAGGTTGGGAAACAGCGAAGCATATTCAGGCAACGCAGCAATGCCGGGGCCGGGAACATCGGGCAGAATATCTGCCAGTCTGTCAGGATTGCTCAGCATCAAAGACGTACGTGCCCGGAGCACCTCGTCTGTCAGGTGACCGGACAGTTGCAGCGCCATAAGCTTGATCACGGCAATACTGTCGCCCGGTTGCCAAGGCGAGACGGGGGCATTGAACAGGAACATCTCTGGCGCGCCGCGCCCCAAGGCCTCGTCGTTGATCTCGGTCAGGCGTGCGTTGACCCCGGCCGCATAAGCACGAAGGGCAGCCTTGGTATAGTCGTCCTGCACTTCGACCGAGCGATGGGCAAGGCCGTACAGATCCAGCCGGCGCAGCAGCTTGTCAACGCGCAGGGTGCGCGGTCCAAAGATCTCGGACAAGCGGCCCTGTGCAGTGCGGCGCATGACTGTCATCTGCCACAACCGATCCTGCGCGTGGGCATATCCAAGACCGAAAAACACATCCGGGTCATCTTGGGCGAGAATGTGCGGCACATTGGCGGTGTCGCGCACGATCTCAACCGGAGCGGTCAACCCGTTGACTTCGAGCGTCTGGTCATAATCCGGCAGGGATTGGCTGGCCAGAAAATAGACAAGGCCCATTGCAGCGAGGATCAGCATGATCAGACCCGACACGATGCGCACCAGCCAGCGGAAAACAAGACCCATTACTGCCCCAAATTCTAGTACATGAAGGTTGCGCGGAGATTAGTGGATGGCGGGTCCAACCGAAAGAGGAACGCGGCAAGAACCTGTGCGGAAAGGATGAAAACAAACACCCCACCGCAGCATTCCGCCGTGATGGGGTTCGTCGGAAGAAGTGGGATGCCCGAATTATGGAATAATGCGGGTATATTTCGTGCCTTCCACGGTCGCACCGATCTGAAGCCCAGCCTGTCCGAAAATGGCAGCCAGAACGGGCGAGCGCAGTGTCGTTGTGTCTGTCGACAGGGAATCGCCCTGATCGCTGACCACATAGCCAATATCTGCTCCGGCTGTCCAACCACTGGAACGACGGAAATCGTTCAGGGCGTCTTCGGTCATGAAAAACAGAACATGCGCGTATTGCTGTGCGCCGATCTGTAGCCCGGCCGTGCCCTTGACCGCCGAGTAAAAGTCAACTGTTGCACCGCTGATGCGCAGTGCGCCGCGACCGTAACCGCCACCGAACACGAAACCGGCTTCGGTAATCAACGGCATGACCAGCATGCCGTTGGCCTTGTTCGCAATTTCAACCGTGTTGGGATAGCGGCTGTACATCTCGGTCAGCGTGGCGTCGACACGGGCATCGATTGTTGCTGCGTTGGAATTGCCGACACCGTTGCCGCAGGCGGCGGTCAAGCTCAGACCTGCCATGCCCAAGGCAAAGCCGCGACGATTCAGTCGGGGGGAATTGGAACTGCTCATGGTTTTATATCTCTGTAACTGTGCCTGATATGCCGGGTGATCCCGGTCTTGGCGGCAAGGATACGCCGATCAGGGCGATGTGTCACGGGAAAGCTGCCCGATCGGGCAATCTTATCGGCGAAATATCGCGAAACTTGCGGGCTTTATCCCTGCAGGATGCGCGCAACCTGAGGAGAGAAATAGGTCAGAATTCCGTCGCATCCGGCGCGTTTGAAGGCCAGAAGGCTTTCCAGCATCACCTTCTCGCCATCGATCCAGCCGTTCTGGGCTGCGGCCTGAATCATCGCGTATTCGCCCGATACCTGATAGGCATATGTCGGCGCACCGAAACTGTCTTTCACGCGGCGGCAGATATCCAGATAAGGCATGCCCGGCTTGATCATCACCATATCCGCGCCTTCAGTCAGATCGCGTTCGATCAGGCGCAAAGCCTCGTCCGAGTTTGCGGGGTCCATCTGGTAGGTCTTCTTGTCGCCCGTCAGGGCCCCCGATGCGCCGACCGCGTCGCGGAAGGGTCCGTAGAACGCACTGGCATATTTTGCGGCATAGCTGAGGATCATCACGTTGTGATAGCCTGCACCTTCCAGCGCGCGACGCATTTCCCCGATCCGGCCATCCATCATGTCCGACGGGCCGATGATATCCGCACCGGCGTCGGCCTGTGCCAGCGTCATCTTTACCAGTGCCTCGACGGTCTGGTCGTTGACGATTTCGCCGTCAACGACATATCCGTCGTGACCGTTGATGTTATACGGGTCAAGCGCCACATCCGTCATTACGGCAATGTCCGGAGCCGCTGCCTTGATTGCCCGGATGGCCCGGTTTGACAGGTTGTCGGGGTTCCATGCCTCGGCGCAGTCTTCGGTTTTCAGTACCGGGTCGGTGTAGGGAAAGATGCAAATCGCAGGAATCCCAAGGGCCTGGGCCTCGACCGCCGCTTTGGCAATCAGGTCAACCGATCTGCGAACCACACCAGGCATCGAGGGCACGGGCTCTTCAACGCCTTCGCCATCGCGTACGAAAACCGGCCAGATCAGGTCATCCGTTGTCAGAGTGTTCTCACGCACCAGCGCACGAATTGCCTGTGATTGACGGGCGCGGCGAAAGCGGGTCATGGGAAATGGGGCAATGGTCGGTTTCATGGCGCGTTCTCCTTGAACATTCGTGCATTGGGTGGCATGAATTCACAAAGGTCTCAAGGGTATCAATGGACGCGCGCCTAGATGGAACCCCCCTGAGTAGTGTGAATAAAGGGTTGGGTTTGGACTGGTACTCTTCGATCTTTGAACTCATCGATATGCGCAGCTTTTCGAATCTGTGGTTCTGGATCGTACTGGCGGTACTCTGGTCGTCGGCCAGCCACTGGGTGATGGGCATCCCATATGATCTGGTTGTCCGTGCTCGCCGGATCGGAGGTCAGGTCGAAACCGATCTGCTCGACATCGTTCGCATCCATACAAATCGGATTCTGCTGATTGTCGACATGTCTGGCACCATCCTTTTGGCGTTTGGGTGTTTCCTGTTTACCGGGATGGCCACGCTTGGGTTCTATTATGACGTCGAATTCGCGCAGGCCCTGTTTTTGCTTTTGTTCCCAATGACCTTGGTGCTTTTGGTCAATATCGTGCATGCAAGGCGTCTTCGGCGGCAGGAATTGACGCTTGAAACAGTCTCAAAAACAATTTCCCGCTGCCGACTGTATACCCAGATCATCGGCATGATCTCGATACTGGTCACTTCGTTCTGGGGCATGTATCAGAACCTTTCGATTGGCGTTCTGGGATAGAAGATTCTGAAAGGCGAGGCGATGAAGGCTCCGAACCACGTGACAGTTGGCGGCGCCCCCGAAGGGTTTGACGCGCAGCTGGTGCTGAACGAGATTGCCCGCAGCAAGGGGCCGGTGGCCCATGTCGCACGCGATGACAAGCGGATGGAAGCGATGCGTTCCGCACTGGCGTTCTTTGCGCCTCAGATGCCTGTCTTTGTGTTTCCGGGCTGGGATTGCCTTCCTTATGATCGGGTCTCGCCCAATGCGGATATCTCGGCGGCGCGCGTGGCCACACTGGCGGCGCTGGTTCACCAGATGCCCCAACAGTATGTATTGCTGACCACGCTGAACGCCGCGACCCAACGCGTCCCGGCACGGGAGGTTTTGCGAGAGGCGGCGTTTACTGCCCGAGTTGGCCATCGCATAGATGAAACCGCTCTGCGAAACTTTCTGGTGCGTATGGGGTTCACACAAAGTCCAACGGTGATGGAACCCGGCGATTACGCCATCCGTGGCGGCATCATCGACATCTTCCCTCCGGGAGAGACGGGCCCGGTTCGGCTGGACCTCTTCGGTGACGTTCTGGACGGTGCGCGACGCTTTGATCCGGCGTCCCAGCGAACAACCGAAAAGCTGGACATCGTTGAACTTGCACCGGTGTCCGAAGTCATCCTGGACGAGGCCGCCATAACCCGGTTCCGTCAGAACTATCGCATCGAGTTTGGTGCCGCCGGTACAGATGACCCATTGTATGAGGCCGTAAGCGCGGGCCGCAAACATCAGGGGATCGAACATTGGCTGCCGTTCTTCCACGAAAAACTTGAGACGTTATTCGACTATTTGCCGGATGCGGTGATCACTGTCGATGATCAGGTGACGCCCGCGCGTCTGGCGCGTTGGGATACGATTGCCGATCAGTACGAAACCCGGCGACTGGCGCTGGAAAACCGATCCCGTATGGACACGGTCTATAAACCCACACCTCCGGGGTTGTTGTATCTTGACGATACCGCCTGGGAGGCGGCGGTCGCGGATCGTCGGGTTTTGCAGTTCAGCCCGCTGCCGCAAGCCTCTGGCCCCGGTGTCATAGACGCGGGCGGACGTATCGGACGCAACTTTGCACCGGAACGCCAGCAGGAAAGCATCAGCTTGTTCGGTGCTTTGGCCAGTCACATCACTGCAAAGCTCGACAAAGGACCGGTGCTGATCGCCTCATATTCCGATGGCGCGCGGGAACGCCTGACCGGCCTGATCGAAGACGAAGGGTTGGCCGAGGCGATACATGTGGCCAATGGCACCCGCATTGGAAAACGCGGCTTGCACCTTGCCGTCTGGGCGTTGGAGCATGGGTTCGAAACTCCTGATCTAGCGGTGATCGCTGAACAGGATGTGCTGGGCGACAGGCTGATCCGTCAGCCCAAAAAACGCCGCAAGGCCGAGAACTTTCTGACCGAAACCCAATCGCTCAGCCCCGGTGATCTGGTTGTACACGTGGATCACGGCATAGGTCGTTACATGGGCATGGAGGTCGTCACCGCAGCTGGTGCTGCCCATGAATGCCTGTTGCTGGAATATGCCGAGCAGGCAAAGCTGTACCTGCCGGTCGAAAACATAGAATTGCTGTCGAAATACGGACATGACGAAGGTCTGCTGGACCGTTTGGGCGGCGGTGCATGGCAGGCAAAGAAGGCCAAGCTGAAAGAGCGCATCCGCGAGATGGCCGATAAGCTGATCCGCATCGCCGCTGAACGCGCGCTGCGCAAAGCCCCGGTCATGGATCCGCCGCCCCACGCGTGGGAGGAATTCAGCGCGCGATTCCCGTATCAGGAAACCGAAGACCAGTTGCGGGCGATCTCGGATGTGATGGAAGATATCCATTCCGGCGCACCAATGGATCGTCTGATCTGCGGTGACGTTGGCTTTGGAAAGACCGAGGTTGCCATGCGTGCCGCATTTGTCGCAGCCATGTCGGGCGTTCAGGTTGCGGTTGTAGCGCCCACCACCCTGCTGGCCCGCCAGCATGCCGCGAGTTTCAGGGAACGCTTTCGGGGGTTCCCGCTTGAGGTGCGGCAATTGTCACGCTTTGTTTCGGCGAAAGAAGCCCAAAAAACCCGTGACGGGCTGGCCCGCGGGACAGTGGACATCGTGATCGGAACGCACGCGCTTTTGGCCAAGAACATACGGTTCAACAATCTGGGGCTTCTGATCATTGACGAGGAACAGCATTTTGGCGTGGGTCATAAGGAACGGCTGAAACAGCTGCGCTCAGACATTCACGTGCTGACCCTGACCGCGACACCGATCCCGCGAACGCTGCAACTGTCGTTGACCGGCGTGCGCGACCTGTCGATTATCGGAACACCTCCAATCGACCGACTGGCAATCCGCACCTATGTCAGCGAGTTTGATGCAGTCACAATCCGAGAAGCGCTACTGCGTGAACACTATCGTGGGGGGCAGAGTTTCTATGTTGTACCGCGCATC
Organism: Ruegeria sp. AI2; assembly: GCF_056541275.1. NCBI lineage: Bacteria > Pseudomonadati > Pseudomonadota > Alphaproteobacteria > Rhodobacterales > Roseobacteraceae > Ruegeria > Ruegeria sp. AI2. The sequence goes on along the minus strand of NZ_JBQFYB010000001.1, from coordinate 1,074,287 downwards.
TCGGACCTGCCTGAGATCGAAGAATTTCTGAAAGACCAACTGCCTGAGCTCACTTACGTGGTTGCCCATGGCCAGATGGCAGCGGGTGAGCTCGATGATCGGATGAACGCGTTTTATGACGGCAAGTACGATGTGCTGCTGGCCACAACAATCGTCGAAAGCGGGTTGGACATCCCGACCGCAAACACGATGGTCGTGCACCGTGCGGACATGTTTGGCCTTGCCCAGCTCTATCAGATCCGGGGGCGCGTTGGGCGCTCGAAAACCCGTGCTTATGCTTACCTGACCACCAAACCGCGTCAGAAACTGACTGCTGCCGCCGAAAAACGCCTGCGTGTTCTGGGCTCGCTGGACACGTTGGGGGCCGGCTTCACTTTGGCCTCGCAGGATCTGGACATACGTGGTGCGGGCAACCTGTTGGGTGAAGAACAATCCGGCCAGATGCGCGATGTCGGCTATGAGCTTTACCAATCCATGCTGGAAGAGGCGATTGCCAAGATCAAAGCCGGCGAGATGGAGGGGCTGTCGGATGCAGACGATCAATGGGCCCCGCAGATCAATCTGGGTGTGCCGGTTCTGATCCCCGAGAACTATGTGCCAGATCTGGATGTGCGCCTGGGGCTCTATCGCCGCCTGTCATCGCTGTCGACAAAGGTCGAACTGGAAGGCTTTGCTGCGGAATTGATCGATCGTTTTGGCAAATTGCCGAAGGAGGTGAATACCTTGATGCTGGTTGTGCGGATCAAGGCCATGTGTAAACGCGCCGGGATCGCAAAGCTCGACGGCGGGCCGAAAGGCGCGACCATCCAGTTTCACAATGACAAATTCGCTTCGCCGCAGGGACTGGTTGAGTTCATTCAAAATCAACGCGGTATGGCCAAGGTCAAAGACAACAAGATCGTCGTGCGCCGGGACTGGAAAAAAGACAGTGACAAGATCAAAGGGGCTTTTGCAATTGCCCGCGATCTTGCTGAAAAAGTGGTCGCCGCGCAGAAAAAGGTTAAAGCAGGTTGAGATGTGAGAGGGGGCTCTGCCCCCGCTGCGCGTTCCGCGCATCTCCCCCGGGATATTTACGGCCAGATGAAGAAGCGGATCCCTGCTTCATCTGGCTAAAAATATCCCCGCCGGAGGCATCGTGTGTCAGCACGATCAAGACATTTTAGCTACGCATTGCCGCCTGCGCACAGAAGCAGGACGCAGCTACCATCCGGTCGGCGCGGGCCAACGCCAGGTCGAGCCGCTGTTTGATCTGCAGGACTTCGATCTGTTCGCTGCGTGCCTTGAGGCAATCATAAAGGCCCTTCAAACTCCAGACGTTGTCAGGATGTATCGAGGCGCGACTAAGCGTGCCGCCCAAACCCAGATCTTCACGATAGACGTTTTCAGCTTCGGACAGTCGTCCTTGTTCGAAAAGAAGCGCCCCAAGCGCGTGGCGGGTCGGCTGCATCCATCCCCAGGGTTCGTCATAGGGCAAGGTATCGTCCAGCTCGACCGAGCGGCGCAGATGGGCAAAAGCGATTTCAAAGTTGCCCTTGCGGTACTCGATCTCACCGCGGAGCATTTCCCGCGCAATTTCCAGCAGGTCAATCACACGGTTGTTGTGCAGCCTGCGTGTTTCCGGAACGCATTCCTTGGCAGCAAGGAACAGATTTTCTTCGGCCTCGGCATTGGCGATATCACCGGTTGCTGCATGAGCGATGGCGCGCGCGTAGTGCGTTGTGGCGGTCAGAGTGCGGAACAGGTCAGGATCTGAGGGCAGTTTCAGTGCCTTAGCCTCATCCCAGCGGCCAAACCGGATCAGGATGTGAGGGCCCATGGACATGTAGCTTTCAAAGTAATCGGCCATCGGGGGGCTTTCGATGCGCAGCAATTCTTCGGGCGTTGTATCCCACAATCCCTGATTTGCACGTAGGGCGGGTTCGATCTGTCCAAGAAAAAGCGCACCGTAGATGGCAAAGTGATAATTGTGCTGGCGATAGCCTGTGTAAATGTTGAACGCGCCTTCGCGTTCGTAATACTTCTGGTCGGCTTCCGAGGCTTTTTCGTTCCAGTGCACAACGTTGTGGTAATGTCCGCAGAGCACATCGATATGTGTCGGCATATGTACCAAGTGGCCTGCATCCGGAACCAATGTGCGCAGGATATCTCCTGCTTTCAGGGCTTTTTCTGGTGTTGGAGACATCTCCATCAAATGAACATAGAGGTGCAGCAGGCCCGGGTGTGACATCGCAGCCGGATCGTTTGCCATGGCCCATTCAAGCGCATCTTGCGCTTCCTTCGTCGCCGCACCCTGGGCGGGTTGACCCGTTTCCAGATCCCACATTTTCCACGGTGTCAGGTTCAGCAGTGCTTCGACATAGATGGTACGCAAGTCAAGGTGGTCCGGGTGCGCCGCAAATGCCGCGCGCATCGCGTCGGCAAAACCGTGGTCCCATTGGTGCATGTCCTCAACCGGACCGCGTTGCGGATAACGCGCGGGCAAGGCCTGAATTAAGGCCTGTTCGACGGCAGTGCATCCTGCGAGCAGGCTAAGAGCTTTCTGCATCGCGTCGTAAGCCCGTGACAACGCTTCTTCCCGACCTCTCTCATCCAGCAGGTCCCAGGGGAGGTTGTAGTTTGGTCCGGCGGCATACGCGACACCCCAATGGGCCATCGCGCAGTTCGGATCATGCTCGGCCGCGCGTTGGAAACAGACAACCGCTTCTTCGTGATTGTAGCCGTATGTCCAGTTCAGCCCTCGGTCGAACCACAGCTGAGCTTCGGGACTGGAAGTGGAAACTGGGCAGGAATAGCTGCCCAGATCGTAATAATCGCTCATCGCAGTTCCTCCCGTAAGTTCAGGGTAGGATAGCGTGATTCACCCGCAATTCACAGGTCAGGCAGGCAGCCTTTCTTCGATGCGACCCATGTGGATCATCAGGCCAAACGCCAGAACGCACATACTCAGGATGCCAATTGTCAAAGGCGCGATGGACCCGTTGAACAGAAGCCCGATCGGCGCGGCGATTGCCGCGGCCAGTACGGTTGAAATCGATCCGACAACCGACGCGGCCATGCCCGCGATGTGGCCCATGGGTTCCATGGCAATGGCATTCAGATTGCCGATGGTTACACCAGCCATGAAAAAGACCATCGTCTGCCAGAAGACAAACAGGGCAAATGACATATCGGGCGAAAGCTTCGCCATGTTCAGGATGATGACGACAGACGTGATGGCAATCTGCGCGCCGAAGGCAAAAGTCACCATCCGGCGCATCCCGACACGCACCACCAAAGCCGCGTTCAAAAGGCTGGCCGAACCTGACATCAGGGCGACAAATCCGAACCAGAAGGGAAAGCTGTCGGCCCGATCATGGATCACATCATAGACCGGTTGCACCATAGTCAGCATGGTGAACAAGGTCCCCATGCACAAGGTTTGCACGAAGATAGACAAACGCACAGTGGGATGCGCAAACATTTCGGTCACAGCCGCAATCATCAGATGCAGACGGAAGGGACGGCGGTCCTCGACAGCCAGAGATTCGGGAAGTCGTGTGCTCATCCACAATACGACGATCAGAGCAAACAGGATGAAGGACACGAAGATCCCGCGCCAACCGAAGAGAACGATAACACCAGCGCCCAGCATCGGAGCCGCTGCTGGTACCAACGTAAAGATCATCATGGCGATTGAGATGATGCGTGCCATTTCCCGGCCCGAATACAAGTCACGCGTGATGGCCATCGCCACGACACGTGGCCCGGCAGCGCCCAGACCTTGCACAACACGCGCAATCAGTACCAGTTCCAGCGAAGAACTGGCCCAGGCAACAGCCGAAGCCGCAATGTACAAAAGCGCTCCGCAAAACATCACCGGCTTACGCCCCAGCGCATCCGATAGCGGGCCGGTAAAGAATGTACCGATGCCCATTCCCAGAACGAAGGACGTCAGGATCAGTTGGGCGCGATTGACGTCATCAGGGCTGAGCTGCGCGCCGATTTCGGGCAGGGCGGGCAGCATTGAATCGATCGAAAACGCGATAGTGGCGAACATCATTGCGATCAGCGCAATGAATTCCGCCTTCGACATGCGGTTGGCCATGAAGCACTCCTAACCTGTTCGCGCTACCATGGCGGGTCAGGTTAGACCAGACTGGAAATTCGCACAGACCTCTGTGCTATTCTGCAGGATAAGTGTCAAGTTGAGACATGATTTCAGCGATCACTTTCTCCCACATTTCAGGCGGTTGAGCACCCGGAACGGCATGTTGATTGGCAACTATGTAGGTCGGGACCGAGCTGACGCCCATTTCACGAGAATGAGTATCGCGGTTGCGAATATCCTCGCGATCAGCGTCGGATTTCAGCAGCTTCATGACCACCGCAGCGTCCATTCCGGCACTGTCTGCGATGTCGGACAGGACCTCGGGGTCGCCGATATCGCGGGCCTGAACGAAGTAGGCATCGAACAGCGCATCGACGACAGCATTCTGTTTGCCTTCTATCCCGGCCCAATGGATCAGGCGATGTGCATCCAGTGTATTAGGTGTGCGTTTCATGCCTTCGAAGTCAATCTTCAGACCGGCGTTTTCAGCGTGTTCAACCACGGGCGCATAAGCACGTACGGCACCGTCCTTGCCACCGAACTTGCGTTCCAGATATTCGCGACGATCCATACCTGCGTCCGGCATATCAGGGTTCAACTGAAACGGATGCCATTCGATGACAAAAGGGTGCTCGGGCACATTGGCCAATGCTTTGTCCAGATGCGTTTTGCCGATATAGCACCACGGGCAGATCGGATCGGACAGGATGTCGAGCTTGACGGTCTGGGTCATGTGGCTGGTGCCTCGAAATAGGCCGGCAACGCCCGGCGCAGGAGTTTGCCATTGCCACCGGTGGGCAGCGCAGACAGGTGGATGAAGGCGCGTGGTTGTTTGTAACGTGCCAAGTTTGCCTCGACATAGGTGCGCAGGGCTGCATCGTCCAGCTTTTCCGGGCCGGTATAGAAGGCTGCTATCACAAATGTGTCCGGTTTGACCTCGACCGCGGCCGCGCCGACCTGCGTGATGCCGGGAAAACGGGACAGGGCGGCTTCGACCTCGACCGGGGACACGCGGTAGCCTCCGGCATTCATCATGTCGTCGTCCCGGCCCAGATAACTGATCTGGCCGTCCACTGCCATTGCCCCTTGATCTCCGGTCAGGAACCATTCGCCTTGCATCCGGGTTTCAACTTCATTCGGTGCATTGAGGTAGGTCAGCATCAATCCAGGGTCAGAGCGGTGAATGGCGATGGTGCCTTCTTGCCCCTGCGGCACCGGGCCGTCCGGGCCCAGAATGGCCACGCGACGGCCCGGTTGCGGGTGCCCCAATGCGTCGCCGCGTGCGGGATGGGCCGGGCTGGAGGATATGAAGGTCGAGCATTCAGACATGCCATAGGCTTCGAACAATTCCGTACCGGTGGCGCTTAGCCATTTCTCGTGCAGTGCGCGCGACAGCTTTTCCCCCGCGCATAAACCGTGGCGCAGGTCAGGTAAGCTGATTTGCTCATACTCTTGCACCAATTTGCGAAAGACCCCCGGTGCCGCGGCAAAGATCGTTGCGCGATGCTGGCGGAGCAGAGCGGGCAGGGCGGAGATGTCCGTGCCCGGTTCCGGGATCAAGGCGGTTGCGCCGATGGTCCACGGGTCCATCAGCCCGGTGCCAAGTGTATAGGTCCAGTTGAACGCCCCGGCGTGACACAGCCGATCGGACGCGCGCAGACCATACCAACCATGGACCATCATCTGCCGCGCCCAGATTGCCCGATGGGCGTGGGCCACGGCACGCGGACTGCCCGACGTTCCCGAGGTGTAGACGACATATGCCATGCGCTCGGGGTCGCCCAGGTCATAGCTGGCGGGTGGAATGTCGCGCATGGCCTTTAATGCATCCAATTCGATCTGTCTGGGATGAGGTGCGCATGAGACAGCGGGATCACGAAGAACCGCAGCCGGGGACAGATCGTCGATCGTTCTGGCGGTTTCGGGTTCCGTCAGTTGCGACGAAGTCGGCACCGGAATGATACCCACTGAAATCGCGCCCAGATAGGCAATCGGGAAATCCACCGTATTGCCGAGCCGCATCAGAACGGTATCGCCGGGTGTCAGACCTGATTGCAGCAACCCCGCGCCTGTGCCCAACACGGCAGATTGCAGGTCGCGATAGGTCCAGTCCTGCGCGCCGTGGGGCATTAGTACCGACAACGCCACTTTGTCAGGGACCTGATCGGCGCGGCCAAGGACATGCGCCGCCAGATTGAACGGTGCGGGGCAGGGCGCGGGCGCCCCCTGATCGAAGACAGATAACATGGCCATTGGCTAACGCGGTGTCTGGCGCGTTGCAAGCGCGGCTGGCCAAGCCTATAGAGAATGGCATGAGCACCCAAGATCCCAAATCCCTGATCCGAATTGCCCGCGATTCCGGCGATCACACCGAAGTTGAACCGCTGGACCTTGGCGCGCGCGTGCGCGAATTGCGAAAAGCGCGGAAATGGACGCTGGAGCAGGCCGCCAGTCAGGCCGGTTTGGCCCGTTCGACGCTCAGCAAGATCGAGAACGGGCAGATGTCACCTACCTATGACGCGCTCAAAAAGCTTGCGGTTGGGTTGGAAATCTCGGTGCCTCAGCTTTTCACACCGCCGCAGCGGGACCAGGTCATCGGACGGATGGCGATTACCCGGATGGGCGAAGGGGCGGCCCACGCGACAACGACCTACGAGCATGAGTTGCTGGCCGAAACCCTGACCAAGAAGCACATGCTGCCCTACCGTGCGCGGGTTCGGGCGCGATCCATGGACGAATTCGACGGCTGGGTGCGCCACGATGGCGAAGAGTTCATGTATGTTTTGACCGGTGTTGTCCGGCTTTATACCGAATTCTATGAGCCGGTTGAAATGCGCAGGGGTGACAGCGCCTATTACGATGGCAGCATGGGCCACAACGTAATCTCCGTCAGCGACGAAGACGCGACAATCCTTTGGGTAACATCACTTGCTTAGCGACGCGCGGCAGAATTCTCTGTTCAGACCTTCGGTGAACAGGAAATCTTCGACCTCTTCATGAGCTTCGTTCATGGTCAACTGGTGACGCTCTGCCAGATAGGCTTCGAACCCTTTACGGTCTTTTGATACGCGCATCATGTCCTGGTCACGCAAATTCGGAAAACGCCGTTTTGCACGTGCGTAGGCCGCATTCCAGTCTTGTGTCAGATCCGTCCAGTTCATCATGTATGAGCTTTCCTTATGTAGCGATTAGGACTGCTCTCCCACTCTTTAGGGTACGTAATGGGTGCCGTTAGGGAAGACATGACAAAATGTCGCAGCATGTCTCTGCATTCCTTTTACAAGATTGTGCCTCTGCAATACCTGCCGCAACAAGGCGGCAGGCTCGAAACTGTTGAAAGTACCTGCGGATCAGGAGACCTGTTTGGTGCGGAACCGTGTATTCCCGGCGCGCAGGTTGCAAAGGCGACCTCCATATTTGGGCAATGTCTAACTACCGCGATTCAATGCAGCTTTTGACGTTGACCGAAGCAGGCTGAAGGAACGTCTCGTGGGATCGACCGGCATCCGATATGGCCTGCATGTGAGGCTGCGACCTGCTGTCGCCAAACGTAGACCTGAGTGTGATGGCCATGTGCTGAATTCCGCCGACAGGCGTAGTTCTCCGGGGCCAATCGTGCAGGGAGCGTAAAGGAATCGCGTATTTCAAGGGGTCCGCCAACACCCCGCGGTGAACAGCCGGTGTCGTGCAAAGCCCGGCTGTCCTGATGTTCAAGTGATTACCTGGCGTCGTACCACCACACTTCCGGCATGTATTGTGGTCCGTCGCCATAGATTGGCACAGTCTCAGGGAACTTGAGCTCGCGAATGTGGGCAATCCGCCCGACATCAAAACTCCAGATCGGGATGACATAGCGACCAGCCGTCAGAACCCGGTCAAGTGCGCGGGTTGCAGCAGTGAAATCTTCACGTGTTTCCGAGACAAGCATGGCGTCAATCATCGCATCAACAGCGGGCGAGGCCACGCCCATCAGGTTGCGTGTACCGGGTGTGTCCGCGTTCTCGCTTCCCCAATACAAACGCTGTTCGTTGCCGGGAGACAGTGAAAGAGCACGCCGGAAGGGCGTAACATCAAAATCCAGTTCCCCGGTGCGCCCTACATACTGCGCGTTGTCGACCTGCTCCGTCATGACCTGAATGCCAAGCCGTTCCAGCGCGCGGGAATAAATCTCGACCACCGACGCCATCTCGCTATCCCCCTGCTGTAGCAAGACCGTCATTTTGAACGGGTCACCATTCGTGTTGCGCAGGACCCCGTCCTGAACGGTCCAGCCCGATTCGGTCAGCAGTTTGGTGGCTTTGCGGATGTTTGCGCGGTTGCGGGCTGAACCGTCGCCCTTCGGCAGTTCATACCCTTCCAGCGTGCCGGGGATCAGATCCGAGGCAAAGGGTTCCAGCAGGGCTTTTACCTGCCCTTGGGCCGGTCCGGGCTGCATGGCCAGATCTGAGCCCGAGAAGTAGGACGTAATCCTTGGCTGCGCCCCACCAGTGATCGTGTCGTTGATGAATTCGAAATTGAAGGCCAGCGTCAGGGCCTCGCGAACGCGCCAGTCGTTAAACGGGGCTTTGCGGGTGTTCATCACGAACCCGGTCATGCCTGACGGTTTGCCATGCGGTATCTCGGTCTTGATGACATCACCGCGCTGAACGGCGGGGAAGCTGTATTGCGTGTCCCATTTGTCGCCGTTGAACTCACGCACCGCTGACAGCTCACCAGCTTTGAAGGCCTCGAACAGAACGCTGCCGTCGCCGTAGAACTCGATCCGCATTTCATCCAGATTCATGGTACCGCGACGGAACGGGATATCCTGCCCCCAATATTCAGGGTTGCGACGAAGGTTCACATAGCGCCCCGCCTCGTAGCTATCGATCACATAGGGGCCGGTGCCGATTGGGACATCGTGCAAGGCGGCGTCGGCAAAATCCTTGTCCTGCCACTGCGCCTTTTGCAGGATCGGACGCATCCCTGCGAGCAGGGCAAGTTCGCGATCAGGCACGTTGAAAGTAATCCGAACCGAACGCGGGCCGGTCTGTTCGATCCTGTCGATTTTGTCCCAAAAACCGCGATAGCGCAGATGCCCCTGAGTGCCGAGCGTCTCATATGACCAAATCACGTCGTCAATCGTGACCGGGCTGCCGTCAGAAAACCGGGCCTCTTCCCGCAGGGTAAATTCAACCCACGACCGGTCCGGCGCCGTCTCAACTGATTCGGCTAACAGCCCGTAAAGTGTGAAAGGTTCGTCCCAGGATCGCCCCATCAGGCTTTCATGGGTCCAAAATGGCAATTGCCAAGGCGAGGTGCCTTTTTGCAAAAACGGGTTCAGGCTGTTATAGCCGCCGGTATTTCCGAAAACGACTTTGCCTCCTTTGGGGGCATCGGGGTTGGCATAGGGTAGGGACACAAAATCCGGTGGTAGGGCCGGGTCCCCATACATAGCTATGCCATGTGACGATTCTGCATGGGCGACAGAGATCATGAAAATGCTTGCGATTCCCGCCGCAAGTGGTCGAAACGGTCGGAGAAAATCCGGGCTCATTTTGGAAACAATCCTGCTCTGGCCTTATTTTGTTGGGATTCACCGTAGTGATGATTTTTCATATTATCAAACTTTTAGCTTGGACGAAGGCGTGGAATTGCTTATAAAGGATGCACTGCTCGATAGGTTTCTTGCCTGTATGAAACCTGCCTCAATAACTTAACGCCCGCTTCGTGCGGGCGTTTTTTTTGGCTGCTTGAGAAGTGTCAGGCTGGGATTTCAGGCAGGTGTGTTTCCCCGTTTTCTTTGCAGGTGCAGCATGGCATTGTGCACCAAATCATCGCTTCAGGGAGAACGGTCATGAGCCTTTCCGGCAAAACAGCAATCATCACGGGGTCTAATTCTGGTATCGGGCTGGGGGTCGCGCGCGAGCTGGCGAAGGCCGGAGCAGATGTCGTCCTGAATTCCTTTACGGACCGAGACGAAGATCACGCGCTGGCCGCTGAGATTGCCAAAGAGACCGGAACCAAAGCGCGTTACATCAAGGCGGATATGTCAAAAGGCGAAGAGTGCCGGGCGCTGATTGAGCAGGCCGGAGCTTGCGACATACTTGTGAACAACGCGGGCATTCAGTTTGTGTCCCCGATCGATCAGTTTCCGGCGGAAAAATGGGATGCGATTATTGCGATCAACATGAACTCGGCCTTTCACACGACCGCTGCCGCACTGCCGATGATGCGCAAGGCGGGTTGGGGTCGTATCGTGAATATCGCCTCGGCCCACGGCCTGACGGCGTCGCCATTCAAGGCAGCCTATGTTGCCGCCAAGCACGGGGTGGTGGGGATGACCAAGACCGTTGCGCTGGAAACCGCGCAAGAACCTATCACCTGCAACGCCATTTGCCCGGGCTATGTGCTGACACCCCTGGTCGAGGCCCAAATCCCGAACACGATGAAAGAATACAATATGAGCCGCGAGGAGGTTGTAAAAAACGTGCTTCTGGAACGGCAACCTTCCAAGGAATTCGCCACGGTTGAGCAACTGGGCGGGACAACCATTTTCCTGTGCTCGGACGCGGCGGCGCAGATCACGGGAACCACGATTTCTGTCGATGGCGGCTGGACCGCCTTGTGATTGGCCTTGGGGGCGCTGCCCCCAAACCCCCGGAGTATTTCTGAAAAGATGAAGGGTGAGGGCGGTGATACGGATCAATCTGGCTTTGCAGGGCGGCGGTGCGCATGGGGCATTCACCTGGGGTGTGCTTGACCGACTGCTGGATGAGGAAGACATCGAGGTTGCCGCGATCACCGGAACATCCGCCGGTGCGTTGAATGGTGCGGCGTTCAAATCGGGGATGGTTCATTCAGGACGTGAGGGTGCGCGTGCGCAGCTGGACGGGCTTTGGAGGCGTATGGGTGCGATTGGAGACATGCGTATAGCCAATTGGTTTCGCGGGTTGGAACCGGCCGCAATCGCGCAGGCGATGGAATATTCGGTGCCGTTTTCAATCGGTGATGCCTGGTCGCGGATGGTGTCGCCTTATGCCTATGGTCCATTCTACAGCAATCCGCTGGAGCCGGTGGTGGACAGGTTCAATTTTGCGGAAGTATGCGCCGATGCGGGACCCCGCCTGTTTGTGTGCGCCACCTGCGTGAGAAGTGGGAAAATCCGCGTCTTTACTGGCGAGGAGGTCTCGACAGATGCCATTCTGGCTTCGGCTTGCCTGCCGACCCTGTTCAAGGCAGTCGAGATATTTGATCCAAATACTAACCGGGTCGAAGCCTACTGGGATGGCGGTTATACTGGTAATCCGGCGCTCTATCCGCTGTTCAACAATGACCTGCCGGATGATGTAGTGATCGTGAATATCAACCCGTTGGAGCGCGACGCGGTACCGGTCACACCGCAGCAGATCCAGAACCGGATCAACGAGATCAGCTTCAATTCCTCCCTGTTTCGCGAATTGCGGGCAATCAGCTTTGTTCAGCGGCTTCTGAAAGAGGGCAAGCTGAAGGCCGGGGACATGAGCCGCGTTCTGGTGCATATGATTGCGGATAACGAGTTGATGAGCAGCCTGTCTGTTGCCACCAAAACCGTGCCCAACCCGGTTATTTTGCACAAGCTGAAACAGGCGGGGCGGGCGGCAGCGGATCGTTTTCTGACCAAGCACAAGAGTGATCTGGGCCAGACCAGTACAGTCGATCTGCCGACCATGTTCGGTTAATCACTCGGGCGGTTGCGTAGGGTCTTTTTCGTTGGGATAAACGAGCCCGGCCGAGATCACCAGTTTCGCGGCATCCTCAATTGTCATGTCCAGCAAAATTACGTCTTCCGCCGGGAAAAACAGCAAAAAGCCCGAAGTCGGGTTGGGGGTGGTCGGAACAAAGACGCTGAGCAGCTCTCCTCCGGTCTCTGCGCGTTTGCTGATTTCGCCCCTGGCGGTTGTCGAGACAAACCCAATGGCCCAGATCCCGCGGCGGGGGTACTGGATCAGGCATGCCTTTTCAAAGGAGCGTTCGGTTTGGGCAAATACGGTTTCCGAGATCTGTTTGATCCCCGAATAGATCGAGCGGACGACCGGCATCCGATCTACCACGCTTTCGGCGAACAGGATCAGGGACCGGCCTAGAATGCCTTTGGCGATCCACCCTACAATCACGGTAAAGATCAGGAAGATCACGACGCCCACACCGCGCAGGTTGATACCAACGTATTGTTCCGGTTGGAACTGATGAGGCACCAGTGGCAAAACGGCACTGTCGATCCAGCCGACTACCGACCAGATCAGCCAAACCGTCAGCCAGACCGGTGCAATGACAACGAGGCCGGTCAGGAAAGATGCGCGCAGCCGTGCCAGCATGCCAGGGCGGCGATGATGCGGTTCTTCGTCGAACGGTGTATTCATCTTGGTTCCGAGTGGTTATCGGGATTTAGGTAGTCAATCGGTATCCATGGCACAATAGGCTTGCGTTATCCCTGTTCTGCCAGTGCCCGTGCAATCGCTGCAGCAAGGCGCGCGTTGTTGCGCACGAGGGCAATGTTGGCGGTCAGCGAACGTCCTTCGGTCTTTTCAAAGATACGTTGCAGCAGATAGGGCGTCACATCTTTTCCGGTGATCCGATGCGCATCTGCATCAGCCTGTGCCTCGGCGATGATGGGGGCCAGTATTTCGGAAGGGATCTGATCCGCGATCGGGATCGGGTTCGCCACAAGCTGCCCGCCGGGCAGGCCCAACGCGCGACGCGTTGCATGGGCCTTGGCGATAGCTTCAGGAGTGTCCATGCGCAGGGGGGCAGCATAGGGTGATTTTGCAGACCAGAAGGCAGGAAACGCATCCTGACCATGGGCGATGACAGGCACCCCCAGCGTTTCCAGAACCTCAAGAGTTTTGGCCAGATCAAGGATGGCCTTGGCCCCTGCAGCGACGACAGTGACTGGAGTATGGCCAAGTTCGTGCAGATCAGCCGAGATGTCGAACGTGGTTTCAGCGCCCTGATGCACACCCCCGATGCCGCCGGTGGCAAATACCTCGATCCCGGCATAATGCGCGGCGATCATGGTGGCGGCGACGGTTGTGGCTCCGGTACCACCGGTCGAGATGCAGGCGGCCATATCCGCGCGCGAGATTTTGGCAACGCCTTGCGCCTGACCCAGCCATTGCAACTGGTCAGGCTCGAGCCCCACGTGCAATTTGCCTTCAATCACCGCCATGGTCGCCGGAACCGCCCCCGCATCGCGGATGTCCTGTTCGACCTGCGCCGCAACTTCGACGTTTTGCGGGTAGGGCATGCCATGGGTGATGATGGTGCTTTCCAGCGCAACGATGGGATGACCCGCGTCCTTGGCGGCGCGGACCTCGGCTGAATATTGAATGTCAATCACAGTGGGGTTTCTCCGGAAACGTAGGTTGCTGCGGCATGCAGAGCGCGGGTCAGAGCCTCATCACTCGATGCGCCGCCGGATTCTGAGGCGATATGAGCCGCCATGAAGGTATCCCCGGCACCGGTCACACGGGTGACCAGAACGGAGGGGGGTGTTTGGGTCAGAATTTCGTCCGAACTGCCGACCGTGGCCGAGCTGCCGCCATCGGTGACCAGCACGCGCAGTGCGCCACGATCCAGAAGGCCCTTTGCGGCAGATTCAGAATCGGTGAACTCGCGCTGGCACAATATTCCTGCCTCTTCGAGGTTCACATAAAGCGTGGCGCGGGCATGTTTCAGGAAGGGCAACAGGCGCTCGGCCTTGCCGGGCGAGGCCGGGGCAACACGCAGATCGGCACGGGCAAATGCAGGGCTTTGGGCGATTTCTTCCAGCAGGTTCAGGGTCAGGTTGCCGTCAAGCGCAATGGGCCCCTCAAAGGGCGTGTTTTCATAGCCAAGCGGGCCGTGCATCAGCGGACGCAGAATCTTAGCGCCAGCGGCTTCCAGCGAATGCGCGTCGGCAATGGCCGCGATCAACCCGTTGGCACCTTCGACGGCCATATATCGGTCGGTTGGCAGGTCCTGCGAGCGATAGATGTGATCCGTGATCATACCGAGGCGGGAACAGGCATGAATCAACTCGTCGCCCTCGGGGTCGCGGCCAATGGCGGTCAGCAGGGTTGGCGTCATACCAAAACGCACCAGCGTCATGGCTATGTTCATCGCAACACCACCCGGCAGGCGGGTAATCCGGCCAGGCACGTCCGAGCCTTGCCGCATGGCACTGGCCGATCGTCCGATCACGTCCCACAGGACCGAACCGATACACAGGATATTACTGTTCTGAGTCATAAAGGACGTCATGCCGCAGCGGTGATGCCCATGCAAGTCAGAACGTTACCGCAATCAGAGATTTACGGTGCACAGGTCGGATATGCCCTTTGGGCTTGCGATCTGCGGCCTTCGCGGGAACAATCGATAGCAATGATTGGTGATTTGATTTTCCTGTTGGAGCTTTTCGTATGAATGGCCCTGTTTTCCGCGCCATCTTTCGAACCCTCAAAACCTGTGCCCTGAGTTTTTTTGTTCTTGTAGCTATGCATCCCGGATCCGGCAGAGCGCAATCCGCCCCGCCGACCGTCGTTGATTTCTGGGTCAAGTCCGACACTTTGTTTCTAGAGTTGAAATGGAATGCCGAGGCCATGTTAACCGGGAACAATCCCGCGCAGCCCGCTGCGTTTTCCGACGATCCAAACTACAAATCCTTGCGGCGACTGGTTTCCTCTGAGCTGGAACCCCAGATCAGAGAGTTCGTTCAGCTCTGGAAACATAATCTTGTCGTGGAGGCACCAGAGCGATTGAGTTTGTCTTATGAAGGTGTGCGTATTCCTGTTGTGGGAGAAACGGAGAAAGTGCGGGTTTCCAAACTGTTACTGACTGCTCCTTTGCCCGATCAGGCGTCAAACTTGCGTCTGATCTGGCCGTCAGAAAGCGGACCCATCGTTCTGCGACAGCAAAATGTCGCGGCGCCATACACCGGGTATTTGGCTGCCGGTGAAGCCAGCCCGCTGATCCCCTTGCAAGGCGGGGCGTCTCTGACAACGCAACAAACATTGCAGACATATTTCACAAAAGGGGTCGATCAGTTTCTCCGAAACCCGATTAAGCCATCCATTCTTGTTTTGGCGCTAGTGTTTCTGTCTTTGAAATTGCGCCCAGTGGTATCTCAACTGGTGTTCCTGTCAGCGGGCGCGCTGATCGGGCTTGGGCTGGGTTTGCATGGCGTATTGGATGCAGGAAAAGTGAGCGAGGCCCCGGTTCTGGTGGCTTCGACCATCGTTCTGGCGCTGTGGAACCTGGTTGCCCGGCGATTGCAGGTCTGGCGTTTGCTGGCCGTTCTCGCCATTGGCGGTCTTCAAGGTCTGGTATTTGCGTCGGCCCTGATCGGCATCGGGGTGCCGCCAGATCATCTGCCTCCGGCCATCTTGGGCTTTGGCGCCGGGAATATTCTGCCGCTTGTTGTTGTGGCCTTTGCCGGGCTTGCTCTGGCGCTTTTGTTTTCTGGCGGCTCACACCGTAAACGAGGCCGGGTATCGGTTCTGGCCTCGATGCTGATTGCAGGTGCCGGTGTCTACTGGATAGTCGAGCCTTGGGTGCAGGGTTAAGGCAACGCGGCCAGCAGCGTTTTCAGTGCGCCAAGCGGATCGTCACTGCCCCAGATCTCATCGCCGATGCCAAAGAAATCGGTGCAGGGGGCCAGATCACGGATCAATTCGGGCGTCAACCCACCTTCGGCCACAACCGGAACCTCGATCATCTCTGACCACCATTGGAACAGGTCCTTTTCGGCGCGGGTTCCGTCCCTCAGTTTGGCCGAGCCGACAGGACCGAAGGCCACATAATCCGCTCCGTTTTCGCCAGCAGTCATACCATCATGGCTGGACGCGCCGCAAAAGCTTCCGACGATTGCATCAGCGCCCAGTTCCTTGCGCGCGGTGCGGACCGAGCGTGCAGCATCATCCAGGTGTACCCCGTCCAGCCCCAGACGCTGCGCCAGCAATACATGGTTCGAGATCACGATGGCCACGTCGCGCGAATGGGCGACTTCGCGACAAGCGTCCGCTGCACGGGCGATGGTATCTTCGTCGCTTCCGGCCAAAGCGAGGCGAATACAGGCAATCTCGACCCCGTCCAGCACGGTCGCCAGCTTGTTCGTGAACGTGCTCAACTCGATGGTCGGAGGCGTGATCAGGTAAATCTGCGGCTGCTCGGGGGTGTCCATGGGCGCGTCCTTCGGCTTTCAGTCTTTGGCGCGGTTTAGCGGATTGCGGCTGGGAAGCAAACTTTTATGGACCAGAGCCTGCAAATAACGCCCCTGCGCCTTGCCCTGCAAGAGCCTGCCAATTACAGCAGGCCAAGTTTTCTTAAGGTGAGCCATGCCCAGCGACAAACCCCAGCCTTCCTTCGTGCTTGTGCGCCCGCAAATGGGTGAAAACATCGGTGCTGCTGCGCGGGCGATGTGGAACTTTGGGCTTGACCGGATGCGTATCGTAGCCCCGCGTGACGGCTGGCCGAACCCCAAAGCGGTGGCAATGTCCAGCGGCGCAGGGCGCTTGCTGGATGAGGCGCAGCTGTTTGACGACTTGGCCGGGTCGCTGGCCGACAGCACGTTTGTCTTCGCCACGACAGCCCGTCAGCGGGGCTTGACCAAACCTGTCTACAGCCCAGAACACGCAATGAAGATTGCCGCCGAAAAGATTGCTGCGGGCGAGAAGGTTACCGTTCTGTTCGGCCCTGAACGCGCGGGGCTAGAGAATGAAGACATCGCCAAGGCCAACGCGATCATCTCGGTGCCGGTGAACCCGGAATATGCCTCGCTGAACCTTGGTCAATGCGTATTGCTGACCGCCTATGAGTGGATGCGCCAGACCGGGGATGTGGTGCATGAATCGACCGACCTGGGCAAAGGTGACTGGGCCACTGGGATCGAAGTTGAGAAACTTGTCGAGCATTACGAGGACAGGCTGGAGGAGGCGGGGTTCTTCTACCCTCCCGAAAAGGCCGAAGGGATGAAGGTAAACCTGCGCAACCTGTGGTCGCGGATGCGTATGACGCGGGCCGATGTGCAGATGTTGCACGGGATCATGCGTCAGATGGTCCGCTGGAAGGACAAAGGCTGAGGCTGGACCTATCTTCACCCAAGCCCTAGCTTGCGACAAAATCAGGACATGAGGACAGCATGAGCGGTAAGCGCAGCATCTTCGAAGAGGTCACGGACACCGAAAAACAACTGGCGGTTCAACCCGGTATGATCGACCGGGGGCGCGGCGGCGCGCGCAATGCGATCCGCGTCTGGCTGATGATCCTGTTTGCTCTGGTCGTTGTGATGATCGCGGTTGGCGGCTTGACGCGCCTGACTGACAGCGGCCTCTCGATCACCGAATGGCGCCCGATCACCGGAGCTTTGCCGCCGATGACCGAAGCGGACTGGCAGGCAGAGTTCGACAAGTACAAGCAGATTGACCAATGGCGCATCCAAAACCAGTGGATGGAACTGGGTGATTTCAAATCCATCTATTGGTGGGAATGGGGCCATCGTCAGTTGGGCCGCATGATCGGTCTGGTCTGGGCCGCTGGATTTCTGACCTTTCTACTCACCCGCAAGATCCCGACAGGGTGGACGGGAAAGCTGATCGTTCCGGGTCTTCTTGGCGGTCTGCAGGGCGCTGTTGGTTGGTGGATGGTGGCCTCGGGCGTCACCCAGGGTGAAGGCATGACGGCTGTTGCAAGTTACCGTCTGGCAACGCATTTGGGGCTGGCTTTTGTGATCCTGGGAGCGCTGGCCTGGTACATCTTTGAACTCGGCCGGGAAGAACGTGACCTGATGCAGGCGCGCCGGGCCAAAGAGGTCAGGCTGTTTTCATTGTCCACAGGGCTGATGCACTTCGCCTTTTTACAAATACTCATTGGCGCGCTTGTCGCCGGGATCGACGCCGGGCGGTCTTACACCGACTGGCCGCTGATGGCAGGGCAGTTGCTTCCGCCGGATGCGACTATGTTGGAGCCGATGTGGCGAAACTTCTTTGAAAGCCCCGGTCTGGTACAGTTCATCCACCGGTGTGCAGGGTATCTGCTGTTCATCTTCGCCGTTGTCGTCTGGCGACGTGGCAGCGGCAGCGCGCATCCGCAGACGCGTTTTGCCTTCAACGCTGCTTTCGCCGCGCTTTCGTTACAGGTCGTCGTCGGCATCGTGACCGTGGTTTACGGCGCGCCATGGCAGGTCGCTATCTTCCACCAGTTTATGGCCGTCATCGTTTGGACGCTGATCCTGCGCGCGCGGTTCCTCACGGCTTATCCAATCGCAACATCTGTGCGCGGAGTTTAAAATTATGACCGCTTTCAATGAACTGATGACCTTTCAGCGGGAAACTTCGGCTTTGGGCCAGATCGCCGGTCGGCTTGGCTGGGATCAGGAAACCGTCATGCCGCGCGGCGCAGCGCCACAGCGCGCCGAAGAAATGGCAGCTATCGAATCTGTCCTGCACGCACGTCGTTCTGATCCTCGTGTTGCCGAATGGCTGGATCAGGCCGCGCCTCAGGATGAGGTCGGCAAGGCGCAGATGCGTGAAATCCGGCGCGCATATGATCGCGCGGTGAAGGTGCCTGCCGATCTGGCGACGGCGATTGCCCGTGTGACATCCGCTGCGCAGGGAAAGTGGGCGCAGGCGCGCGCGGACGAAGATGTCACGGCCTTTCTTCCGGTTCTGGAAGAAGTCGTGTCGCTGAAACGACAGGAAGGCGAGGCGCTGGCGCAAGGGGGCGACGTATACGACGCCATGGTCGAAGATTACGAGCCTTACACGACCAGCGCACAGATTGCGGATATCTTCGACCAGATGCGCCCACGACTGGTGGCCCTGCGCGCCGCTGTGCTGGAGCGGCCCGAGCCCGCTGCCCTGAACCGCAGTTTTGATGAGCAGACCCAGATGCGTCTGACACAAAAACTGGCGGTCGCCTTTGGCTATGACCTGAACAATGGCCGCGTGGACAAGGCGGTTCACCCGTTCAGTTCAGGCAGTGGTCTTGACGTCCGCATCACCACGCGAACCAGCGAAACAGACCCGTTCAATTGTTTCTATTCCACCATTCACGAGGTGGGCCACGCCGCCTATGAACAGGGGATCGACAGGAAATACCTGCTGACACCGCTCGGGTCTGGTGTGTCGATGGGCGTGCATGAAAGTCAAAGCCGGATCTACGAAAACCAGTTGGGTCGGTCGCGGGCCTTTACCGGTTGGTTGTTCGAACAAATGAAAGAGGCGTTCGGCGATTTCGGCATTGCCGATCCGGATGCGTTTTATGCGACGGTCAACCGCGTCCATAACGGCTATATCCGCACAGAGGCGGATGAGGTTCAATACAATCTGCACATCATGCTGCGGTTTGATCTGGAACGCGCGCTGATGGCCGGAGACTTGCAGGTCGGCGATCTGGAAGCCGCCTGGAATGATCGGTTCAAGGCAGATTTCGGTTATGCGGTCGACAAGCCCTCGAACGGTTGTTTGCAGGATGTGCATTGGTCGGTTGGCCTGTTCGGTTACTTCCCGACATACTCGCTGGGCAATGTCTATGCTGGGTGCCTCTATCAGGCTTTGCGCGGTTCAGAGCCCGATCTTGATGCGCAACTGGCTCGCGGCGACACCACCGGCGCAACCGGCTGGTTGCGCGAGCATGTGCAGCAGCATGGCGGCCTTTATGCACCGCGCGAGGTGATTGCCCGTGCCAGCGGCATCGAGCCCGGACCGGACCCATTACTAAGCTATCTTGAGACCAAGTTCGGCGCGCTCTACGATTTGTGAGTTTCCGAATTGCAGCCCAGGCGTTAGAATCGGTGCACCGATACCATCGCTTGGGAGGCAACGATGACCGGAAACGCCCGCAAAAAAGCCAGTGATTTTGATCCGCGTATCCTCGAGATATTCGACGGATATGTGCACGGCACGATGTCCAAGCGTGAGTTCATCTCAAAAGCCGGTAAATACACGGCTGCCGGAATGACAGGCGCAATGATTCTGGACCAGTTGCAACCCAATTACGCCTGGGCGCA
The DNA here is from genome assembly GCF_056541275.1 of Ruegeria sp. AI2. Lineage (NCBI taxonomy): Bacteria > Pseudomonadati > Pseudomonadota > Alphaproteobacteria > Rhodobacterales > Roseobacteraceae > Ruegeria > Ruegeria sp. AI2. Next base: position 1,054,197 of record NZ_JBQFYB010000001.1, on the reverse strand, counting down.
ACAGGTGGCCCCGGACGATCCCGCGATCCAAACCATGGTGGTCGCATATGACAGCCCGGATGGGCATAGCGAAACCAGCGGCCTGATGGCGATGCCGGCAAATGCCGAAGGAAAATTGCCAGCGGTACTGGTCGTGCACGAGAACCGGGGTCTAAACCCCTATATCGAGGACGTTGTGCGCCGCGCGGCCAAGGCCGGTTTTCTGGCTTTTGGACCTGATGGGTTGTCGCCCCTTGGCGGCTATCCCGGTACTGATGAAGAAGGGCGAGAAATGCAGCGCTCGATGGACCGGGAAAAACTGATGGCGGATTTCTTCGCCGCCTTTGAATTCCTTCGTGATCATGAACTTTCGACAGGCAAGGTTGGCGCTGTCGGCTTCTGCTATGGCGGAGGTGTTTGCAACGCGTTGGCCGTAGCCTATCCGGACCTTGCGGCCTCGGTGCCATTCTACGGTCGGCAACCACCAGCCGAAGATGTTCCGTCCATCGAAGCACCTCTTATGATCCACTATGCCGGTCTGGATGAGCGTATCAACGCTGGATGGCCTGCATATTCAGAGGCGTTGAAAGCCAATCAAAAGAAATTCAGCGTGCACTTCTATCCGGACGTCAATCACGGCTTTCACAACGATACGACGCCCAGATATGACGAAGCCGCGGCAAATCTGGCATGGAGCCGGACCATCGCTTTTTTCAATACCTACCTGACATGAACTGAACCCCGGGAACCGTCGAACCGGTGCCCGGGGTTACTGTCATTCTTCCTCGTCGCCCTGATCGGCGATCCACGCGACGCTGACGACTTCTTCGCCCTTGCCGGTATTGAATACCTTCACGCCACCTGCGGAACGTGAGCGGAAAGAGATACCATCGACCGGCACCCGGATAGATTGGCCTTTCGATGTGGCCAGCATGATCTGATCGTCGATCTCGACCGGGAAGGATGCAACCAAGTCCCCGCCGCGCATGGCCTTGTCCATCGCCGCCACACCCATGCCGCCACGTCCGCGCACAGGGTAGTCGTGGCTTGAACTCAACTTGCCTGCACCACCAGCGGTGATAGTAAGGATAAGGTTTTCGGCAGCCGACATCTCGGCGTATTTCTCCTGACTGAAATCGCTGCTTGCTGCGGCTTCCTCGTCTTCACCAGCGTCTTCTTCGGTAAGCCCCGCAACCGCACGCCGCATCTTGAGATAGGCCACACGATCTTCGGGTGTCGCCTCGAAATGACGGATCACGGACATCGAAACGACGCGGTCACCGTTGGTCAGCCTGATCCCTCGGACACCTGTGGATTCGCGCGAGTTGAAGACACGCACGTCAGTTGTCCGGAAGCGGATCGCGCGGCCGGAATTGGTGACCAGCATCACGTCTTCGTCTTCCGAACAGATGCGCGCATTCACCAGCTCAACGCCGTCGGGCAGCTTCATGGCAATCTTGCCGTTGCGCCGGACATTGGTGAAGTCCGACAACCGGTTACGACGCACGTCACCTGCGCTGGTGGCAAAGACGATCTGGAGGTTTTCCCATTCCTCGTCCGGTACATCCACGGGCATGATCGCGGCGATGGAAACGCCAGTTGGGATCGGAAGGATATTGACGATGGCCTTACCTTTGCCGGTGCGCCCGGATTGGGGCAAGCGCCAGGTCTTGAGCTTGTAGACCATCCCGTCCGTCGTGAAGAACAGCAGCTGTGTATGGGTGTTCGCAACGAAGAGGTTGGTCACAACATCCTCTTCCTTGGTTTGCATCCCCGACAGGCCCTTGCCACCGCGTTTCTGGGCGCGGAAATCTGCCAGCGGCGTGCGTTTGATGTACCCGCCCGAAGTGACGGTCACGACCATGTCTTCACGCTCGATCAGGTCTTCGTCTTCCATGTCACCGGACCAGTCGACGATCTCAGTGCGGCGGTCGACCGCGAACTGTTCACGCACGCTGCGCAACTCATCAGCGATGATGCTCATGATCCGTTCGCGCGAGGACAGAATATCAAGGTATTCCTTGATCTTGGCCGCCAGTTCTTCCAGCTCGTCCGTAACCTCTTTGACACCCAGTTGGGTCAGGCGTTGCAAGCGCAACTCCAGAATGGCACGGGCCTGAACCTCGGTCAGATTATAGGTGCCATCGTCATTCATCTTGGACAGAGGATCATCGATCAGGCGCAAATAGCCTTCGATGTCGGAGGCAGGCCAGCGACGGGTCATCAGTTTTTCGCGGGCCTCGGCGGCGTCCGCCGACGACCGGATCGTTGCGACCACTTCATCGACATTGGACACGGCCACAGCCAGACCACACAGGATGTGGCTGCGTTCGCGCGCCTTGCGCAGGTCATAGGCCGTACGGCGGGCAACGACATCTTCACGGAAGTCGATGAACGAGGTCAGGAACCGGCGCAGGGTCAGCTGTTCGGGGCGGCCACCATTCAGCGCCAGCATATTGCAGCCAAAGGAGGTCTGCATCGGCGAAAAGCGGTAGAGCTGGTTCAGCACCACCTCGGGCGTTGCATCGCGCTTGAGCTCGACCACAACGCGCACGCCGTTGCGGTCGGATTCGTCCTGTACATGGGCCACGCCTTCGATCCGCTTCTCGCGAACCGCCTCGGCAATCTTTTCGATCATCGCGGCCTTGTTCACCTGATAGGGAATCTCGTCGACAACGATGGCATAGCGGTCCTTGCGAATTTCTTCCACTCGGGTCTTGGCGCGGATGATGACGCTGCCGCGGCCCTCCAGATAGGCCTTACGCGCACCGGAACGCCCCAGCATTACGCCACCAGTTGGAAAGTCGGGGCCGGGGACGTATTCGATCAACTGTTCTGATGTAAGGTCGGGATCGTCGATCAGCGCCAGAGTCGCATCGACCACTTCGCCAAGGTTGTGCGGCGGAATGTTTGTCGCCATCCCCACGGCGATACCTCCGGCACCATTGACCAGCATGTTCGGGAAACGGGCCGGCAGAACTGTCGGTTCCCGGTCCTTGCCGTCATAGTTGTCCTGAAAATCGACCGTTTCCTTTTCGATATCAGCCAACAGGGAAGCGGCTGGCTTGTCCATCCGCACTTCGGTATACCGCATAGCCGCCGGGTTGTCGCCGTCCATCGAGCCAAAGTTGCCCTGACCATCCAGCAGCGGCAGCGACATCGAGAAATCCTGCGCCATCCGCACCAGCGCGTCATAGATCGCGCTGTCACCATGCGGGTGGTACTTACCCATCACGTCGCCCACCGGGCGTGCCGATTTGCGGTACGCCTTATCGTGCGTGTTCCCCGTCTCGTGCATTGCATAAAGGATACGCCGGTGCACCGGTTTCAGCCCATCGCGCAAATCAGGGATCGCGCGGCTGACGATGACCGACATGGCATAGTCCAGATAGGACGTGCGCATTTCGGATTCGATGGAAACCGTCGGGCCGTCATAGACTGGGCGCTCGGGCGGGGTTTCATCCATGTTTTCAGGAATTTCTGGCGTATCGCTCACGTAAACTGCCCGTGTCTTGTTCTGGGTCTATATTTTGTGGGTGTATCTTATCAGACCCGGCACATAAGGTGCAAGCAAGCAGCGCCTTTACGGGGAAATTCCCTGGTAATACTCAAGTAACATATTGTTATATAAGTATTAGAAGGTTTTCGTGGTATCTTGAACAGGCCTTGTATCAAACAGGAGGTCTGAATGAATCCAAGCGAAACCGAATTGATGCTCAAGGGGTACGGGCTGACGACGGCGGAGTTTTTCTATCATATGCCAGACTATATCCACGTGTTGAACACGTTCATCTGGCAGGATTACGACCTTGCGCCGGATCATCCGAAATTGTTCAAATTCATCGACTTCTGGCAGCGCGAAATCGAAGGCCCGCTGCATTCTGTCAAATTCACCCATCGCAAAATGATCGCACCGGGTGAGTGGCGCAACATGGTAGGCGAGTTTCGTGTGAATTGAGCGGTCAGCCAAGTCTGTCGAACATCGTATTATCCGTTCTCATTTGAGGTCAGTCGGGTAAGGTGGCAGCCAATTTGCCGGAGTCGCAGGAAGACATGCTATGACAAGAGCCTTAATACTTGCCGCGCTGTGCGTGAGTAGCCCTGTTTCTGCAGAAGGCGTTCTGGACAAGATCAAGAGAGGCGCCGAATCCGTCGGGAATACCATCGACAAGGGTGCAACAGCGGTTGATAAAACCATTAATTCCACGTCCGAGCTGCTATCAAATGAGGCAACACCGGAAGAAACACGCGCCAAGCTTGACGCAATGGCAGGCGATATTCTGGATCAGTTGATGGCGGAAAACCACGAGGCGCAGTCTCTCTATGATATCAGTGCCGGACATGCGGTTTTCGACTCGCGCAAGATAACAGTATTTCCTGTATCGGCGGGCTATGGTCGGGGCGTCGTGGTGTCCAAAGACACAGGCCAGCATACTTATATGAACATGGGGACTGGCGGCGTAGGGGGTGCAATCGGGATCGGTGGTTTCGAGACCAAATTCGTAATCCTGTTCGAAACTCCGTCAGATCTGGATAAGTTCATCACCCAAGGATACGACGCTACAGCAGAAACTGGTGCCATGTATGGCGAGGAACGCACAGGCGAGACGCTGCGTTTTATCGAAGGGCGCTCTTTCTTTATACTTAGCAAAAAAGGCTGGCGCGTATCTGCCGGTGCGTCCGGTACGAAGTTTTGGAAATCCCTAGAACTGAACTGATCAGCCAGAACAACTGGCTCCGCCCAGCACGCAGAATTTGGCACAATGGGGGTGGTTCAGGTGAACGTCAGCCTCGGATTCGGCCAGAGAATGACCCATCTCGAATTCCGGCTCGTAGGGCAGCAGCGTGCAGGCCAACACGGCGGGCCGGTCAGCGCCTTTCCGTTTCACCACCATGCGGGCGCTGGCGCACATCAATGCATCGGGTGACTTGTTCAGTATTCCCCAGCAAGCCGTTGTAATCTCGGGTACTTCGACAGTTTCGTCCATCTCGGGGAATAGGACGGTCTGTGCCGGGTTATGCGGGTCAATGTCAAAGCCGTGCTCTGTAAAGAATGCGGCATAACCCGCACGACTTTCCGTGTCAGACTCACCCCAAACGGTGCGCCCGGCGACAGCCATGTTAAAGCCGTGATCGCGCAGCCACTTCATACCCGTCAGGGTTTTTTCAAAGCTCCCCTTGCCGCGTTCAAGGTCGTGCAGTTCTGCGCGGTAATGATCGACGGAAACACGCAGGGTCAGCTTGTCATTGAATTTCCGTTGCAATGCTAGCAGCCCGTCACCCAACTTGCGGCGCATCATCGGGGCCATCGCGTTGGTGAGGATCAGAACTTCGTATCCACGCTCCAGCGCGGCACGTGTCATGTCGATCATCTCGGGGTTCAGGAAAGGCTCGCCGCCTGTAAAACCGATTTCACGCACCGGCCAATTGCGGGCTTTGATTTGATCCAGGTAGTCACGAACCTCGTCCGCAGTGATATAAACCAGTGCGTCATTGGTCGGGCTGCTGGCGATATAACAGTTTACGCATTCAATATTGCACAGCGTGCCGGTGTTGAACCACAGGGTCTGAGGGTTGGTTAGGGAAACTTTTGCGCGGGTCTGGCCATCGGCTGTCACCCGCTTACGCTGAAACTTGCCGATATTCGCAAGCTGAGGGGCGTTGTCTTTCATTCCCACATCCGGTTCGTTGAAGTCATCAAACTGATCTAGCCCTTTGTCGCGGATTTGGTAAGTCTGGTGCAGAGGTTCTGACAGAGTTTTGATCAACAAGATTTATTGGATTTTGGTTGCGCTAACATTGGACATGCCGGAAGGGTCAGGGTAAGGACAACTCATGGTTTCACGTGTCATCCCTGTTGATCCATTTGATCTGGTTATTTTCGGCGGCACCGGTGATCTGGCGCAGCGTAAGATCCTGCCTGCGCTTTACCGTCGGTATTGTGCAGGTCAGTGGCATGAGGATGCCCGGATTATTGCAGCCGCGCGCGCCGGTCATTCAGCGGATGAATTTCGAAAGATGGTTGCAGCGTCGCTGCAACGGCATGCTTCGGAACGGGCCCGGAATTCGCAAGCCCTGACCCGTTTCCTGCAACGGGTCGACTATGTATCGCTGGATGCCTTGGCGACCGAAGGTTGGAATGTGCTGGGCGAAAAGCTGTCACCGAACCGGGTTCGCGCTTTCTATTTCTCGGTCGGTCCCAGCCTGTTCGGGCCATTGGCCGAGCGGGTTAGGGCGTTTGATCTGGTGACAGAAGAAACCCGTATCGTGGTCGAAAAGCCGTTTGGACATGATTTGGCAAGCGCACGGGACTTGAATGCCACACTGGCCGCGCATTTTAACGAAAATCAAATCTACCGGATCGACCATTATCTGGGCAAGGAAACCGTCCAGAATTTGATGGCGGTCCGGTTTGGCAATATGCTGTTCGAACCGCTGTGGAACAGCCAGTATGTCGACCATATCCAGATAACGGTCTCGGAAACTGTCGGTATCGAAGGGCGCGAAGACTATTATGAACGCGCGGGTGCGATGCGGGACATGGTGCAAAACCACCTGATGCAGCTGCTGTGCCTGATTGCGATGGAACCTCCGGCCAAATTTGATCCTGACGCAGTTCGGGATGAAAAGCTCAAGGTGATCCGGGCGCTTGATCCGGTTGAACCGCACCACATCGTACGGGGGCAGTTTGCGGCCGGATCGGACGGTCCGGGATACCGGGACTGCGTTGGCAACCCGCGATCAACCACCGAAAGCTATGTGGCGTTGAAGGCCCACATCAGCAATTGGCGTTGGGCAGGTACGCCGTTCTACCTGCGCACCGGTAAGCGTCTGGTGGCGCGCTCGTCGGTGATCAACGTGATGTTCAAGGACGCGCCACATTCGATATTTGGGGAAGAGGCGGGGCGTCACGCCAATACATTATCGATCCGGTTGCAGCCGAACGAGGGGATCACGCTGAAGGTGACGATCAAGGAACCGGGGCAGGGTGGGATGCGTCTGATCGACGTTCCCTTGGACATGAGCTTTGCCGAAGCCCTGGGCCCCGAAAATCAGGACCCGCCAGATGCGTATGAACGCCTGGTGATGGACGTGATCCGCGGAAATCAGACCCTGTTCATGCGCGGGGATGAGGTTGAGGCCGCCTGGGCCTGGACCGACCCGATAATCGCAGGATGGTTGGCGCGCGGGGATGTGCCCAAGCCTTATGACAGCGGCAGCACGGGGCCGGGCGACGCCGAACTGCTGATGAAACGTGACGGACGCCACTGGCAAGGGATAAAGCCATGAAAATTCAGGAATATGCTGATCGCGAAATGCTTGCCATCGACGTGGCTAACGTGCTGGCGGGCGACCTTGAGGCCGCATTGCTGCACCATGATACCGTTGCAATGTCTGTTCCGGGGGGAACAACTCCGGGCCCCGTTTTTGACAGCCTGTGTGCTGCCGATCTTGAGTGGGATCGCGTGCGTGTGTTGCCCACGGATGAACGCTGTGTGCCAGCGGACCATGAGCGCTCGAACGAGCGTTTGATCCGCGAAAGGTTGCTGACCAACCGGGCCTCTGTGGCGCAATATATTCCGCTTTATGTCCCTGGTTCAGAACCTGAAGCAGCGTTGCCCGAAATCGAGTCACTGATCGCGCCGGTATTGCCATTGTCGGTGCTGGTGCTGGGAATGGGCGAAGACATGCACACGGCCTCTCTGTTTCCGGGGATGGAAGGGCTGGACGAAGCTTTGCGCAGTGATGCCCCTACGTTGATCGTTGCCCGGACCGAAGTGCAGCCAGAGGCACGAATTTCCCTGACCGCTCCGGTCCTGGACGGGGCGCTGTCGAAACATCTGATCATCTATGGTCAGGCAAAACGCGCCGTTCTTGAAAAAGCTATGTCGCTACCGCCGGAAGAGGCACCGATCGCTGCGGTTCTTGGTGGCATGACCGTACATTGGGCGGAGTAAAGCAATGCATCTGGATGCTTTGAAAACACTGGCTCAGACGACAAGTGACCGTCGTATCCTTGACCTGTTTGCAGCAGATGCAAACCGGGCCGAAGGATTTTCAGCCTCAACCGGGGATATGGTTTTCGACTATTCAAAGACACAGATTGATGATGAGGTGCGATCCGCGCTCATTCAATTGTGTGAAGAGGCTGGTCTGGCGTCTCGGCGTGATGCGATGTTCGCGGGCGAGAAGATAAACGAGACCGAAGGCCGCGCGGTGTTGCACACGGCCTTGCGCAACCTTGATGGCGGGCCGGTTGAAGTGGACGGTCAGGATGTCATGCCCGAGGTTCTGGACACGCTGCAAAGGATGCGCGTGTTCGCTGAAGAGGTGCGCGGCGGCGCCATCGCTGGGGCAGGGGGCAGCTTTACCGATGTGGTCAATATCGGCATCGGCGGGTCAGACCTTGGCCCGGTCATGGCCACGTTGGCGCTGGCACCTTATCACGATGGGCCGCGGGTGCATTACGTCTCGAATGTGGATGGGGCGCATATTGCGGACACGTTGCGGCAGCTTGACCCGACGCGCACGCTGGTCATTGTCGCCTCAAAAACCTTTACCACAATCGAAACGATGACCAATGCGCGCACCGCCCGCGCGTGGATGTCAGAAGGCGGCGGCGATCCGTCGCGCCAATTCGCCGCCGTTTCCAGCGCTCTGGACAAGACGAAGACCTTCGGTATTCCCGAGGCGCATGTATTTGGTTTCGCCGATTGGGTCGGTGGGCGTTATTCGGTTTGGGGGCCGGTCGGCTTGCCGGTCATGATTGCAGTTGGTTCAAACGCATTTGACGCGTTTTTACGCGGCGGGCAGGCGATGGACCTGCACTTCCGCTCGGCTGACTGGGATGAAAACATGCCTGTGATGCTGGCATTGGTTGGCATCTGGCATCGTCAGGTTCTGGGGCATACCAGTCGTGCGGTGCTGCCTTATGATCAGCGGTTATTGCGTCTGCCCGCTTATTTCCAGCAGTTGGAAATGGAATCGAATGGCAAATCCGTGGCGATGGATGGGTCGTCCTTGACCATGCCTTCAGGACCTGTCGTCTGGGGTGAGCCGGGCACCAATGGACAACACGCGTTTTACCAGCTGATCCATCAGGGCACAGATGTCATTCCCTGCGAATTCATGGTTGCGGCCGAGGGGCATGAACCCGAATTGACCCATCACCACCGTCTGCTTTTGGCCAATTGTCTGGCGCAGTCCGAGGCCCTGATGCGTGGCCGTTCGTTCGAAGAAGCGCGCCAACGCATGACGCAGCAGGGGTATCTGGGTGGTGAACTGGACCGGCAGGCCCGGCACCGGGTTTTCCCCGGCAATCGTCCCTCGACAACATTGATTTACCCCAAACTCACACCGTTTGTGTTGGGTCAGATTATTGCGCTTTATGAACACCGGGTGTTTGTCGAAGGCGTGTTGCTGGGCATCAACTCTTTCGACCAGTGGGGGGTTGAGCTGGGCAAGGAACTGGCCAATTCGCTTGGCCCCATCGTGGATGGCGAAGAAAGCGCCGAGGGCAAGGATGGGTCGACCGCAGCATTGGTCGCCTACGCGCTGAAACACCGGGATTAGGCGACGGGATGTATTCCGCTACCGGTGTGGGCTGCATTCTCTTATTGTCAGACAATTAAATGATTGGCAGGGTTCCTTCTAGGAAACGGCTGGACTGACGTGACGGGGAACACCCCTGCCTGTCAGTGCCAGACGGAACAGGCAGGGGCCAGGCAAGGTCCCGCCCATGACGGGAGGATGTCCATGCTGGGACAGATGATGACGCAGCCTTTGCTGATTTCGTCGCTGATTGATCACGCACAGCGCTACCACGGTCAGACCGAGATCATCTCGGTTGAAACGGATGGATCAGTGACAGAAACCAATTGGTCCGAGATAGCCGTGAACGCCCGGCGTTTGGCGTCGGCCCTGACGCAGCTGGGTCTGGAGCCGCAGGACAGGGTCGGGACGCTGGCCTGGAATAATCGTCGCCATCTGGAGATCTATTATGCCACCTCGGGTGCGGGATATGTCTGTCACACGGTCAATCCGAGGCTTTTTCCTGAACAACTGACGTATATCATCAACCATGCTCAGGATCGGGTGTTGTTCTTTGATGCAACCTTCGTCCCGCTGGTTGCCGCTTTGCACGGTGCGCTGACGGATGTTCGCCATTTTGTTCTGATGGGCCCTCGCAATGATGACGCTGCAGCAAGGATACCCGACCTGAAATTTTATGACGAGCTGATCGAAACCGGTGACGCGGCCTTTGATTGGCCTGAGCTGGATGAAAACACCGCGTCAGGGCTGTGTTACACGTCGGGTACAACCGGCCATCCCAAGGGGGTTCTTTATTCCCACAGATCGACGGTCCTGCACAGTTTCGCGTCGAATACGCGCGACGTGATCGGCTTTTCGGCGATGGATGTCGTGATGCCCGTCGTTCCTATGTTCCACGTTAATGCATGGGGCTCGCCTTATGCCTGCGCCATGTCCGGATCGCGACTGGTTTTACCCGGCCCGGATTTGCATGGCGAGGCGCTGGTCAATCTGATCGACACCTATGGCGTGACGCTGGCCATGGGGGTGCCAACCATCTGGCAGGGACTGTTGGCGCATGCGGCCAAATGCGGGACGAGTTTGAAAAGCCTCAAACGGACCGTGATTGGAGGTGCCGCTTGCCCACCTTCGATGATGGAAACTTTCCGGAATAAATATGACGTAGATACGGTACATGCGTGGGGAATGAGCGAGATGAGCCCACTTGGTACGGCCAACTACCCATTGGCCAAACATCTGGTGCTGCCGCTTGAAGAACAACACCTTATCCGTCTGAGTCAGGGTCGGCCACCGTTTGGGGTTGAACTGAAAATCGTGGATGATGACGGCAAAGATCTGCCACATGACGGTGAAACGCAGGGCGATCTGATGGTGCGAGGGCATTGGGTACTGGACAGCTATTTCCTGATGCAGGATCAGGATCTGTTGCAAGACGGTTGGTTCGCCACAGGCGATGTCGCAACGCTGGATGCCGATGGATACATGACCATTCGTGACCGATCCAAGGACATCATCAAGTCCGGAGGGGAGTGGATCAGCTCGGTCGAACTTGAAAACATCGCTGTTGCGCATCCGAAACTGGCAACTGCCGCCGTGGTCGGTGTTCCGCATCCGAAATGGGACGAACGCCCCTTGCTAGTTGCAGTAAGGGCCGAGGGCGAAAACCCAAGCGAAAAGGAACTTCTGGCCTTTTTCGAAGGGAAAATTGCCAAATGGCAGATTCCGGACAAGGTTGTTTTTGTTGACGCGCTGCCGCTGAACGCAACCGGAAAGGTGCTGAAACGCAACCTGCGTGCGGATTTCAAGGATGCCCTTGCGGGGTGAGATGTGATCTAGCGGGGTAAATTGGCTCCGGCGGTAGGGATCGAACCTACGACCAATTGATTAACAGTCAACTGCTCTACCGCTGAGCTACGCCGGAACGGTCCGCGCCGTATAGCAACCGGAGTATCCGGCGTCCAGAGGGCGGATATTATTTTTTCAACGAAAAAGCCCCAGAATACCGATGTGGTTTCTGACCCTGACAAAAGATTGAATATTGGGAAGTTTTGGCTCCGGCGGTAGGGATCGAACCTACGACCAATTGATTAACAGTCAACTGCTCTACCGCTGAGCTACGCCGGAACTGAGGGGCGTATAGCAACCCGGAATCCCGGCGTCCAGAGGTTAAGCACGCGAACTTTGAAAATTTTTCGCGGCTTCATAAATCTCTGCGAAAAACCGCCGTGGCAGATAGTTCGCCGAGCGGTGACACCTGTTTTTTTCCCGTCAGATCAACGAGGTGGGCAAAAACATTCCGCTCCGCGGCTGACAGCAGTGTCGCGGGTGTGTCGGTGTAGATACGTTCGGCCAGGTGCCGTGCCGATCCGTCTGCTTCCTCGAGCGCGGACAGAATCTGGGCTTCGCGGTTTTGCCTGTGCCGGATCAGCCAATCCAATCGCGCGGCGGGGTCTGTAATCGGTGCACCGTGGCCCGCGTGAAAAACGGACCAATCGCGCGCGCGCAGGCGGTGGCAGGCTGTCATGAAATCGGTCAGGTCTCCGTCCGGTGGCGACACCAGCGAACTGGCCCATCCCATCACATGGTCGGCGGTGAAACAGGTATCCTGCCATGCCAGGGCAATGTGGTTTCCCAGATGCCCCGGAGTGTGAATAACCTCAAGCTGCCAGTCATCGCCAAAGATGACCTCACCATCCGCAACCTCGATATCCGGACGAAACGCGGTGTCGATGCCTTCGCCACCTCCGGCCAACCCACGCGCTGCAAGGGTCGCCATAGCAGCGCTGCGACCGGATTCGGGACCACCAAACGCATAGATCGCAGCTCCCGTTCGCGCGGCAAGGGGTGCTGCCAAGGGTGAGTGATCCAGATGTGTGTGCGTGACGACTATGTGGCTGATTCTCTGGCCAGGTCGCAGTTCACTCAGGATCGCGTTCAAATGCTCTTCGCTTGCGGGGCCGGGATCAATGACGGCAATGTCACGATCGCCCAGCAGATAGGTGTTGGTGCCGCGATAGGTCATCGGTGACGGGTTGGGGGCCAGAATGCGCCGCAGACCCGGTTGCAATTCTGTCGCAACACCAGCGGGTGGATTGAATTCGTCTGGTGCCTGCATTCTGTGCTCTTTCTCTTGTCCGGGCAGCCCGCTAGGTTTAGCGCATGTCCACGCACTGGCTCAAACCCTATATGCCACGCAGCCTTTATGCCCGAGCAGCGCTGATTCTGGTTCTTCCTGTGATCGCGTTGCTGCTGGTTGTGGGAGTTGCCTTTCTTCAAAAGCACCTGGAAGATGTCACTGACCAGATGACGCGCGCAGCCTCAAGGGAAGTGATGCTGATCACCACCATGTTGGACAGGGCCGAGACGCAGCATCAGGCCTTGGCCGAAGTGCGCCCGGATCTTCTGGCGCTGGAAATGCAGGCCAGATTTCTGCCCCCCAACGAAACTCCCAAATTAGATCGCCCACGGTGGTACGACTTCATAGCACCGCAGGTCGAGGCCGAGCTTCGTGCAAGGTTGCCGGAGCTGAGTGCTGTTGCTTTGCCAAGCAGCCGCGAAGCGCGTTTGTACCTGGATACGCATCTAGGGGTGCTGGAACTGACCTTCGACCGGCGCAGATTGTCGCCAGCGGCGCCGCATCAGTTGATCGTGACGATGCTGTTTTTCGCGATCATCATGACTTCGATTTCATTTCTGTACATGCGAAACCAGTTGCGCCCCATCACACGGCTGGCCGATGCGGCGCAGGCGTTTGGACGAGGGCGGAGCGTACCGTACTCGCCGGGCGGTGCCATCGAAGTACGCGCGGCGGGGAATGCTTTTCTGGATATGCGATCACGGATCGAACGTCAGATCGAACAACGGACGCTGATGTTGTCCGGCGTCAGTCATGACCTGCGCACGCCTCTGACGCGCCTGAAACTTGGACTGGCAATGTTACCCGAGGATGAGGCACGACCTTTGCTACAGGACGTTGCGGAAATGCAGTCCTTGGTTGATGCATTCCTCGAGTTCTCACGCGGGGCGTCCGAAGGATCGCCCGAGGAAATCAATCCGGCTGAGTTTGTTCGACAGATTGTAGATGACGCGACACGAGCCGGGCATCAAGCCGAACTGGTCGCTGTCGAGGGGCAGGGAACGGCAATGCTGCGCCCCATGGCTGTTCGTCGGGCCGTTGAAAACCTCATCGGCAATGCCGTGCGCTACGGCAGCCGGGCCGAGGTCAGCCTGTCACTGAACACCAAGTCATTGCGCATCCGTGTTGAAGATGATGGCCCTGGAATTCCCGCAGAGCAGCGCACAGAGGCGGTCAAACCCTTTACGCGGCTCGACCCAGCGCGCAATCAGAATCAGGGTAGTGGCGTGGGTTTGGGGTTGGCGATCGTGGCGGACGTTGCGCGCGCCCATGGTGGCACTCTGAGACTGGCCAAAAGTGAACGCTTGGGTGGTTTGTGCGCCGATATCATAATTGGCCGGTAAACTGACACCTTCACCGGTTCAAAGCCGCGCCAACATGACGATACTCTGAGCCGAGGCGCTGGATTTCTCGCGAAGTGATTTCGGAGGTTTTACCGCAAGACCTGTCATCCCATGGCGATTAAATCGAAACTGGAAATCTGCGAACTGGACCAATGCCTTTGAATTCGAACTGCATATGGACTGGTTGCACAGGTCAGGATGAATGCTTGTTTTCAAAAACGCAAACAAAACCAGTGGGATGTGCGGGGTGTTCAAGGCACGTGGCGGTGATTTGGTAGGCCCGGAGGGACTCGAACCCCCAACCAAAGCGTTATGAGCGCTCTGCTCTAACCAATTGAGCTACAGGCCCGCCTAGGCGCATTGCGTATCACGGTGAACAGCCGCGTCAAGCCTGACCGTTGCAACAAACGCCACAATCGAATAACCCGCCCGCAAAGCATTCAAAAGGAACTGGCCATGACAGCGGGCAAGAACGGAATCACCTATGCCGATGCAGGCGTGGATATTGACGCGGGCAATGCTCTGGTTGACCGGATCAAGCCCGCAGCAAAGCGAACCAACCGACCCGGCGTGATGAGCGGTCTGGGCGGTTTCGGCGCACTGTTCGATCTGAAGGCTGCCGGGTATCAGGATCCCATTCTGGTTGGTGCCACGGACGGGGTTGGTACAAAACTGCGAATTGCGATCGATACCGGCGTCGTGGACGGGGTTGGCATCGATCTGGTGGCCATGTGTGTCAATGACCTGATCTGTCAGGGGGCCGAGCCCCTGTTTTTTCTCGACTATTTCGCGACAGGCAAGCTGGACACGGATACAGCCGCGCGGATCATTGAAGGAATTGCCGAAGGGTGTGCGCAATCCGGCTGTGCTCTGATTGGTGGCGAAACTGCCGAGATGCCCGGCATGTACCCTGATGGCGATTTCGATCTTGCCGGCTTCTCAGTCGGGGCAATGGAACGCGGCGCTGACCTGCCTTCTGGAGTGCAGGCGGGGGACGTGCTGCTTGGTCTGGCTTCGAACGGAGTGCATTCCAACGGGTATTCACTGGTACGTAAACTCGTCGAACTGTCTGGGCTGGGCTGGGATGCACCGTGCCCCTTTGGTGAAGGTTCGCTGGGCGAGGCGCTGCTTACGCCAACGCGCCTTTATGTCAAACCGGCCCTGTCCGCGATCCGCGAAGGTGGAGTTCATGCACTGGCCCATATCACCGGTGGCGGTCTGACCGAGAACCTGCCGCGCGTACTGCCGGAAGGGTTGGGGGCCCAGATTGATCTGGACAGCTGGCAATTGCCGTCTGTTTTCAGCTGGATGGCGCAGATTGGCGGTATCGCGGAAGCTGAGATGCTCAAGACCTTCAACTGTGGCATCGGTCTGATCATGGTGTGCGATCCAGATAAGGCCGATCAGCTTTCGACCTTGCTGGCCGAGGCTGGCGAGACCGTGTCGCGGATCGGTACGATCACCGAAACGCCCGGAGTTGCCTATTCGGGCAAACTGCTGTGAACCACAAGCGCGTCGCGATCCTGATTTCTGGGGGCGGGTCCAACATGGTGTCGCTTGTCGACAGCATGACCGGTGATCATCCGGCGCGGCCCTGTTTGGTCCTGTCCAACGATGCGCAGGCGGGGGGGCTGAAAAAAGCTGCGGACCGTGGCATTCCGACCGCAGTGGTCGATCACCGGCCATTCAAGGGCAATCGCGTAGCCTTTGAGGCTGAGTTGCTAAAGCCTTTGGAAGACGCGCGGCCGGATATTGTCTGTCTGGCCGGGTTCATGCGGGTCCTGACCGCGGATTTCGTAACGCGCTTTCAGGGGCGAATGTTGAACATCCACCCCTCATTGCTGCCCAAATACAAGGGGTTACATACTCACGCCCGCGCAATTGAAGCGGGTGATGCGAAACATGGCTGCTCGGTCCATGAGGTGACGGCGGCGCTGGATGATGGCCCAATTCTGGGTCAGGCACGGGTGGATATCGAACCAGCGGATACCCCGGAAACTCTGGCTTCAAAAGTTCTGATCCGGGAACATGAACTTTATCCAGCGGTGCTGCGCCGCTTTGCCGAAGGCAACAGGTCACCCGTTCTCATGCAGTGAGGTTCCGAGGGTGATTTACACTCGCCTGAAAATCGTCCTATGGTCGTCGGTATCGCTTGGGGGCGAGGGAAATTACGGGCACTCACAAGAGCAAGAGCAAAACTAGTACGGCGCATGAAAACTCTGACGACGACGCAAGAACTGGCTGATTTCTGCAAGGCGGCCGCAAGCTATCCATATATCACAGTCGATACCGAGTTTCTGCGCGAGCGGACCTATTATTCGAAACTGTGCCTCGTGCAACTGGCGCTTCCCGCTGATGATGAAGACAGCGCGGTTCTGGTTGATCCGCTGGTTGATGGCCTGTCTCTCGAACCGCTGTATGAGCTTTTCCGAAACGAGAACGTGGTCAAGGTGTTCCACGCCGCGCGTCAGGATCTTGAGATTTTCTGGGTCGAGGCCGGTGTTTTTCCCAACCCGTTGTTCGATACGCAGGTTGCTGCGATGGTCTGCGGGTTTGGCGAGCAGGTCGGCTATGAGACGCTGGTGCGGAAAATCTGCAAGCAGGGCGTGGACAAGACGTCGCGGTTCACCGATTGGTCCCGTCGTCCTTTGACGGAGGCGCAGAAAACATATGCATTGGCGGATGTGACGCATCTTCGCAAGATCTACGAATATCTTGCTGCGGAACTCAAAAAGACGATGCGCAGCCACTGGGTGGCTGAAGAGCTGCGTACGCTGACGCAGCCTGCCACGTATGACATTCGCCCCGAAGAGGCGTGGAAGCGGGTCAAAACGCGAACGAATTCGGCCAAGTTCCTGGCTGTTGTACGCGAGCTGGCGCAGTTCCGCGAAAGGTATGCGCAGGAAAATAACGTACCGCGCAACCGGGTCTTCAAGGATGACGCCTTGATCGAACTGGCGTCGACCAAGCCCAAGACAATCGCCGATCTCGGTGGATCGCGCCTTTTGTTGCGCGAGGCACGCAAAGGTCCGATTGCCGAAGGTATTCTTGCTGCGGTGACGAAGGGCACAAATTGTCCGCAGGAAAACCTGCCGAAGATCGACAATTCCCGTGACAACCTGAAGGTCAACCCGGCTTTGGCCGACTTGCTTCGGGTTCTGCTGAAATCCAAAACCGAAAGTTCGGGCGTTGCGGCCAAGCTGATCGCAACAAGTTCCGAGTTGGACCAGATTGCCGCGGGCGAGCGAGAATTGCCCGCGATGTCAGGTTGGCGTTACGAAGTCTTTGGTGAAGACGCGCTGAAACTGTGCGAGGGGAAAATCGCGCTGGCGGCCAAAGGGCAGGCGGTCAAGGTCGTCTCACTTTAACGGCGATTACCGCCGCCGCGATTCCAAGGTGTTCTGTTGCCCGACGACGCGGATCAGGCGAATGCCTTCAAGATCCTGAGTCGAAACATTTACGGCATCCGACACCATTCTTGTTCGTTCAGATCCTTGAGGGGTCTCTGAGTTGGGGTAATTCACGCGGAATACAAATTCCAGAATTCCCTTTTCTTTGTTTTCTTCTGAATTAACCGAAACCAAGCGTGCGTTATAGGCACCCTGCCGAAGCGCGGTGCCAGAGGAATAAATGATCGCGCCCGACGGTATTGGCTCGATCCGCAGTTCATCGATTTTGGCGATTGGAACACTGGTGTCTTCGGCATCTGGGCGCGAAAACAGGCCGCTTCCCTCTCTTGTCTTGGGAACCAACGCATCGGGGGCATTTGGGTCCGGCGGTGTTTCAGACTTCACAGACTTGCTGGAGCCAAACCAGTTTGACGGATTCACCCGCGAGTCGCGCCAGCTGCCGCAGGCAGTCAGGGTCAGCATGGCGATGATAAGAACGGACAGAGACTTTTGCATGGACCCACTGCTTTTCACACGAATTCAGACAATGGGTTAGCGTATATTCTTCGCGTTGAAAAGCCACAGCTGGGGCTGGACAGCAGGTGGTCGTCGGCTTAGGTCACATTGTGATTTTAACGAAAGGATCACTGCGCCATGGCCACGCCCGCCTTTGAAGACATTGTCGAGGATTTCGAGTTTCTCGAAGACTGGGAAGACCGGTATCGCCATGTCATCGAACAAGGCAAGGCGATGGAGCCTTTGGATGACGCGTTGAAGGTTCCAGCGACGAAGGTTCACGGCTGCGCCAGTCAGGTCTGGCTGCACCCGATGATCGAAGCAGGTGTGTTCAAGTTTGATGGTGACAGTGACGCGCTGATCGTTCGCGGGCTGATCGCCGTGCTTCGGTCCCTATACAACGGGCTGCCGGTGTCCGAGGTGCCGCAGGTCGATGCGGCAGCGGAACTGGCCCGATTGGGCTTGAACGACCATCTTTCAGCGCAGCGGTCCAATGGATTGCGGGCCATGATCGAACGCATCCGCCAGGTCGCACAGGAAAACGCCTGAGGTCACTCGGGGCGGTTTGCCCAGTCTGACAAAGTGGTTTCCAGATCGCCGTAGCCGGTGAAACGCCGTTCGAACGCCAATCCCATGCGATCCGCGCATTCCCGTGCGCGTTCGGTCAGTTTCGGATCTTCGATCTGGGCCTGATAAATCAGTTTGGTGTAATTGCCGAAATACATGTCCCGCAGTTCCGGGTGGCGATCCAGGCCCAGTGGTTTCCAGACAAATGCGTCGAACTGGCGGGCCAGAAAATCAGTCAAGTAGAAGGCAGTTGTTTCGTCCTCGCCGCGTTCCTGAAAGGCCTGATTGCCTTCGAAGAACGAATAGCAATGAGGGCCTTTTACCATCTCGACGCCCAGTTTTTCACAAGCGGATTGCAGCAGACCTCCGGTTCCGCAATCGGCGTAAACCACATAGATTTTTTCGAACCTGTCGCGGTGTTTGGCCACGCTGTCTTCAACTGCTTGTGTGATCCGTTCCGGGTGAACATGCAGGATTGCAGGCAGGCAGGTCAGCGCCATGTGATCCCAGCCGTTGCGCGTTTTGATATCCAGAATTTCGCGAGCAAGCGCCCCGCAGGCGATCAGCAGGATGCTTGCGTTTTCCACGCCGTCATAGCCTTTGGTCGTCAGGCTTGCATCATCTGGTAACGTATCGCTTGGCATGGATCGGAATCCTTATGGGCTCATGGCACAAGAGAATGAAAACAGCTTGCAGGCAAGCCTTCTTCCGACATCTCGTGTCAGGCTGCCGACGTTCGTGTTTCGAATGCCGATAACAGAGGCCGAGCGGGCGGGCCGTAGGCGACAGTACCTTGCTTTGATATCTCGGGGAACAAGGACAGGATCTCTTGTTGGGCTGACTGTTCAAGGGCGTTCCAGCTTTGGGCACCGGGATGAAAGCTCTCGCTCAGGCAGCCTTCCGACCAGAGCAGCTCATGCTGATCAAACAGAATGTGAATGTAGGTTACGACCCCGCCGGGTTTGAGGATGATGTCATGTCCGTTGATCAGGTGTTTGGCGGGGGCCAGTGCTTCGTTTTGGCCGGTATGCAGTTCCAGGCGCCAGCTCTGGATCAGCATCCTGTGTTGCTGCGACACCAGCAGATCGCGGGTGTTCCCAAGCGCGCCTGCCTTGAACAGGACCGGCGCGAACGCGCCAACCGCCTGAACCCGCCGCAGCCCGACCCAGCGCATCGTTTGAAACCCGTGATCAAGGGTTTCCACCCAGTCGCCGGGGCGCAGCGTTTCCACTGGGCGTTCCCCTTTGCGGGTTCTGATCAGCGTGCCGGAGGTAAAGCAGGGGACCAGATCCCAGTCTTCACGGCTGGACACCATGCCTGAATATCGATTGCCAGCAAGGCTGTTGAAGGTGATCGAATGTATAGGCCCCGCTTCCAGAGCGGCTTGATCTGCATTGGCCGAGAACTCAGGTACCAAATATGTGTTGCCATCCACATCCTGCGCGACAACGGCAGTAATGTTTGCACTTGTGCCGTCGAAATAAGTGACGGTGGCGTGGTACACTGATGTGCCATCAAAGGATTGCGGCGCGCCGCCGTCGATCGAAAACCGATCATTGGCAGATATGTTGTTCATGTCATAGGCAGAGCCGGAGTTTCCAACCACGTTCCACGTCACGCTGTTATGCGCCAACGGCGCGTCCGCGTGACCGAAGGTTTGCCCAACTAGGGCAGAGGCGTTTTCGGCGACATTGTTGCCCTCGGCGATATCGATATCGGCAAGTTTGCCCAACGAAATGGCTGTGAAAGACTGCGGCACGGAACCCCCGAAACTTGGACGTTTCGGTTTTTAACCGCACTTTCGTTTACAAACGGATAAACGATACACCTCATGCAGGGGCGGAGCGCTAAAACGAAAAAGACCGCCCGAAACGGGCGGCCTTTTAAGAAAAACCTTAAAGGTCTTAGCCAGCCAGTTGGTTGTGCTTGCGGCCCACGAAATCCTTGGCGGTTTCCACTGCAACCGCAGCGTCACGGCAGTAGGCGTCTGCACCGATGGCTTTACCGAACTCTTCGTTCAGCGGCGCGCCACCGACCAGAACAATGTAATCGTCGCGCACGCCCTGTTCGACCAGAGTGTCGATAACGACTTTCATGTAGGGCATCGTGGTGGTCAGCAGGGCGGACATACCCAAAATGTCTGGCTGTTCCGTTTCCAGTGCTTCCAGGTAATTCTCGACCGGGTTGTTGATTCCCAGATCGACAACTTCGAATCCTGCACCTTCCATCATCATCGACACAAGGTTCTTGCCGATATCGTGGATGTCACCCTTCACGGTGCCGATGACCATCTTGCCAACACGCGGAGCACCGGTTTCGGCCAGCAGCGGCTTGAGGATCGACATGCCGCCTTTCATCGCGTTGGCTGCCAGCAGAACCTCGGGAACGAACAGAATGCCGTCGCGGAAGTCATGGCCCACAATGGTCATGCCGCCAACCAGAGCTTTGGTCAGGATGTCATACGGCGTCCATCCGCGTTCCAGCAGGATATTGGTGCCTTCTTCGATCTCTTCTTTCAATCCGTCATAGAGATCGTCGAACATCTGATCGACCAGTTCGTCATCATTCAGTTCGGACAGGACGATATCTTCTTCGTCGGACATGGGGTATTCCCTGTGCTGGGCGGGCCATCGGCCCGTGGTGGCATTTTTTCCGTTTTGGCCAAAACGTCGCATTCTGACTGTGACGATTGCGACGTTGGTCGTTTCGGGACCGACCTATATGCCAAAAATGGCACCGGCTCGATTGAAAAGTCTGCAATATTATCCTGTTTATTTTTCATCAATGCTTCCCGGTTTCTTCGCGGTGCTGGCTTGCACAGGATTCGTTTCAGGCTTATCGTGCGATAAGAACAAAATAGGAACATATGTGCCGTGAGCATCGGGCATATCATCAAAGCAAGGGGAGTGACGTCCAATACGACCGGACGGTTTGAACGGTTTGCAACGCAGGCTGTTGATGACGGGTGGGACATCGATGAAGACTTGCCGCCCTTGCGAACCGAGACGCGGGATGAGGTGGCGCGCAGTGCCATCACCTTTAACCGTTCACCTGATTTGCCTTTTGATCGTTCGATCAACCCATATCGGGGGTGTGAGCATGGCTGTGCCTATTGTTTCGCCAGACCAAGCCATGCCTATCTGGGCTTGTCCGCAGGACTGGATTTCGAAACCCGCCTTATTGCGCGCGCCAACATGAGCATTGTTCTGCGCAAGGAACTGTCGGCAAAGTCCTACAAGGTCGCCACACTCGCGATCGGGACAAACACTGACCCTTACCAGCCCATCGAAAAAAAACGCCTGATTACAAGGTCGTGCCTTGAGGTCTTGCAAGAATTCAACCACCCGGTCGCAATCGTGACCAAAGGAACATTGATTGAGCGTGATCTGGATATTCTGGCTGACATGGCCAGCCGGGGATTGGCGCGGGTTGGTATATCGCTCACCACGCTGGATGCAGGTCTGTCCCGGCGGATGGAGCCTCGCGCACCGTCTCCGGCGCGTCGGTTGCAGACGATCAGAGCGTTGACCGATGCCGGTGTTCCGGTTCGCGTAATGACCTCGCCTATTGTGCCTGGGCTGACAGATCATGAGTTGGAGAACCTGTTGAACGCTGGAAAAGAGGCGGGCGCAGATGCGGCAAGCTGGATCATGTTGCGATTGCCCCGCGAAGTATCTCAGCTTTGGCAGGACTGGCTGGCAGAACACGAACCCGCCCGTGCAGAGAAGGTCATGTCCAAGCTGCGTGAAATGCATGGCGGGCGCGACTATGATCCACGCTGGGGGCACAGGATGCGGGGTGAGGGGGAATACGCCGAGCTCATCGCCCTGAGGTTTGCTAAAACCTGCAAAAGACTGGGGCTTTCGATCAAATCCGCTCCGTTACGATGCGACCGGTTTGCAGTTCCGCCGCAACCCGGGGATCAAATGAGCTTGTTCTGAAACCAAACGCCGAACCGTCCGCTGCTTCAGTAACGAAAGCAAAAGACCCCGGTTTAACCGGGGCCTTCTGGATTGATTGCGAACTCAAACGGCTCAGCGGTTTTCGATGTCTACGTAGTCGCGCAGCGTCTCACCCAGATACAGCTGACGCGGACGGCCGATCTTGTTCTGTGGATCTTCAATCATCTCTTTCCACTGGCTTACCCAGCCAACGGTCCGTGAAAGTGCGAAGATTGGTGTGAACATTGAGGTCGGGAAACCCATCGCCTCGAGGATGATGCCCGAATAGAAGTCAACGTTCGGGAACAGCTTTTTGTCGGCGAAATACGGGTCTTCCAGCGCTTCGCGTTCCAGCTCTTTAGCGACCTGCAGTTTCGGGTTGTCTTCAATGCCCAGCAGATCCAGAACCTCGTCGGCCGACTGCTTCATCACCTTGGCCCGTGGGTCAAAGTTTTTGTACACGCGGTGGCCAAAGCCCATCAGGCGGAACGGGTCGTTCTTGTCTTTGGCGCGGGCGATGAATTCGGGAATGCGATCAACGGTACCGATCTCTTCCAACATCTCCAGACATGCCTGGTTGGCGCCACCATGGGACGGTCCCCACAAGCAGGCAATGCCAGCGGCGATGCATGCAAACGGATTTGCGCCCGATGACGATGCCAAACGCACGGTAGACGTTGACGCATTCTGCTCGTGGTCCGCGTGAAGCGTGAAGATACGGTCCATCGCGCGGCTGAGGATCGGGTTGACCTCATATTCTTCGGCGGGAACGCTGAAACACATACGCAGGAAGTTCGACGCATAATCCAAATCGTTGCGCGGATACACGAAAGGCTGCCCTGTGTGGTATTTGAAAGCCCATGCTGCGATTGTCGGCATTTTGGCGATCAAGCGATGCGATGCGACCTCGCGCTGGTGCGGGTCCGCGATATCGGTCGAATCGTGATAGAAGGCCGACATTGCGCCGACAACACCGACCATGATGGCCATCGGGTGCGCGTCGCGGCGGAAACCACGGTAGAAATACTGCATCTGCTCATGCAGCATGGTGTGGCGGGTGATTGTGGTTTCGAATTTCTCCAGATCTTTTGCGACCGGCAGCTCTCCGTAGAGCAGAAGGTAGCAGACCTCAAGAAAGTGCGATTTTTCGGCCAGTTGGTCGATTGGATAGCCGCGGTGCAGCAACTCGCCTTTTTCACCATCGATAAAGGTTATGGTGCTGTCGCAGCTTGCTGTCGAAGTGAAACCGGGGTCATAGGTGAATACACCTGCCTGACCGTAAAGCTTTCGAATATCAATGACATCCGGACCGGCGGTCGGGGAATGAACTGGCAACTCATACTCTTTGCCGTGAACGGTCAGAGTGGCTGTTTTGTTGCTGTCAGTCATGGTTATCCCTTCTTCATTCATGCGCACGCCAAAGAAACCTCGGGCAGTGCGGGCAACGACTGCGCGCTCTCGCGCAGTCCGGGTGTTAGCGGAGCAGCGTTACCCGTTTATGAAATTCGGGTTACTTCGCTGCTTCTGAAAGCCGCGCCAGGGTTTCATCCCGTCCCAGCACAAGCATCATGTCAAAAACCGAAGGCGTTACGGCCCGACCAGCCAACGCGGCCCTGAGCGGGCCAGCCAGCTTGCCGAACGTGAGCTCCTTTGACTCGGCAAAGGAATTCAGGGTCTCCTCCAGTTCGTTCCGAGACCAGCTAGCATTTTGCAGCTGCGGCGTCAATTCTCCCAGTATACCGTCGGATACAGATGCCAGCGCCTTTGCCGCTTTCCCGTCGGGAACAATCGGGCGTTCTGTCAGAACAAAATGAGCCTTTTCAAGGAGTTCAGGAAAAGTCCGCGCCCGATCCTTGAGGCAATACATCGCACGTTCCAAATCACTGGATTGTGAATCTGTCAGGGGTGGTAAAGCGGCTGCGGCCAAGTACGCTTCGATTTCACG
This sequence comes from Ruegeria sp. AI2, assembly GCF_056541275.1. NCBI lineage: Bacteria > Pseudomonadati > Pseudomonadota > Alphaproteobacteria > Rhodobacterales > Roseobacteraceae > Ruegeria > Ruegeria sp. AI2. The sequence continues at coordinate 1,029,829 of NZ_JBQFYB010000001.1, read as the reverse complement.
CCGCAGCGCAGCATCATCAGAGATGGCGATGTGTTGACCACACAGGTTTTCCAATTTTTTCAGATCAAACCGGGCAGGGCTTTTGCCGATGCCGTTCAGATCAAACCAGTCCTTTGCCTGTGCATCCGTAAAGAATTCATCGTCACCATGACTCCAGCCCAAGCGGGCCAGATAGTTGCGCATTCCAGCGGCGGGATAGCCCATGGCCTGATATTCCTGCGCGCCAAGCGCGCCATGGCGTTTGGACAGTTTCTTACCGTCTGGCCCGTGGATCAGCGGAATATGGGCCCAGACCGGAACATCCCAGCACATCGCCTCGTAAATCATCATCTGGCGCGCCGCGTTATTGAGGTGATCGTCGCCGCGAATGACATGGGTAACACCCATATCATGATCGTCGACCACCACCGCCAGCATGTAGACCGGTGTCCCGTCGGAACGCAGCAAAACCATGTCATCCAGTTGGTCGTTGCGAATGGTCACGTTGCCCTGAACCTGATCGCGGATCACTGTTGTGCCGTCTTGCGGAGCCTTGATGCGAACGACAAATGGCAGGTCGGGATGTGCTGAAGGATCAGCGTCACGCCAGGGGCTGCGGAACAGGGTCGACTTGCCCTCGGCCCGTGCCTGTTCCCGAAAGGCGGCAATTTCGTGCTGCGTCGAGAAGCATTTATATGCCTTTCCCTCGGCCAGAAGCTGGTGCGCGACTTCAGCATGCCGGGCAGCTCCTTCGAACTGGCTGATTACATCGCCATCATGGTCCAGTCCCAGCCATTCCATGCCCTGAAGGATCGCGGCGGTCGCCTCGGGGGTCGAGCGTTCCCGGTCGGTGTCTTCGATCCGCAGCAGGAACTTTCCACCACGTCCGCGGGCGTAAAGCCAGTTGAACAATGCGGTGCGCGCGCCACCGATGTGCAGAAAACCTGTGGGCGATGGGGCAAAACGTGTGACGACCTGTTCGGACATGTTGAGGATTAACCTTTTGGTAACCGTATCTGGCATAGTTTGACGCCTGTCTAACGAGCCCGAAGGACGGGGGCAACCATGCGTGTTCTTGCACGGGTCGAGGCCGCGCTGCTGCACCAGACAGGTTACCTGTTTCCGTGGACGCCAGTCATGCTGGCAACGGGGATCGGTCTCTATTTCGGTGCCCGGAGCGAGCCCGGCTGGCCGGTATATGCAGGTCTGTTTTGCTTGTTCCTGGCTCTTTTTGCCTTAAGCCGCCGGCTGCCACCGGGGGTGGGAACGTTAGCGACCGGGGGGGCGCTGATTGCGGTCGGTGTTATACTGGCAGGTACTCGCGCCCATATGGTGGCAGAACCGGTTCTGTCCTGGCGGTACTATGGTCCTGTCGAGGGGAGGGTCGTCGCCATGGATCGGTCTGCCTCGGATGCGTTGCGGTTGACGCTCGATCAGGTGCGCGTAGGGGACGTACCGAATGAGCGCAGGCCGCAACGCATCCGTCTTTCTGTTCATGGCGCGACAGACCCTTTTGCGCCTGGGCAACGGATCATGACCACAGCGCATCTTTCGCCACCGCAGGGCCCGGTTGAACCTGGCGGGTTCGATTTTCGTCGCCATGCCTGGTTTCAGGGGCTGGGTGCAGTCGGGTATACCCGCGTTCCTGTTTTGACGATTGCGCCAGCCAAAGACGGTATTGGCGGTGTTCGAATTACCGCAATCCGAATGGCGATATCGCGGCGAGTGAATCAAATCCTGCCCGGAGAAATCGGTGGGTTTGCTGCTGCCGTCACCACAGGTGATCGCAGTGGTATGGGGCAAGAGACGCTCTTGGCCTTGCGCGCGTCGAACCTAGCGCATTTGCTTGCCATTTCCGGACTTCACATGGGGTTACTGACGGGTTTTGTTTTTGTGGCCTGTCGCATTGGTTTTTCACTGATCCCCTACGTGGCATTGAGGCTACCTGTTCGAAAAGTTGCGGCTGTGTTCGCGCTGATCGCGGCAACGCTCTATTTGCTGTTGTCCGGCGGGAATATCGCAACCGAACGCGCCTATGTCATGGTCAGTGTCATGCTGGGGGCCGTGTTGATCGACAGGCGTGCGATTTCATTGCGTGCGGTTTCTGTTGCTGCGCTGATCGTTCTGGTTCTTTGGCCCGAGTCGCTGCTTAGCCCAGGGTTTCAGATGTCCTTTGCCGCAACGACAGCATTGGTCGCCGTCTTCGGTGCATTGCAAAAGGTGGGTCCGTTACCGGGCCCGAATTGGTTAAAACCGATTGCTGGCGTGGTTATGTCCTCGGCGATAGCCGGGCTTGCCACGGCCCCAATTGGCGCTGCGCATTTCAATACGATGTCTCACTATGGATTGCTGGCGAATCTGCTGTCCGTGCCCGTGATGGGCCTTGTTGTTGTACCTGCGGCAGTTGTCGCCGCACTGGCGGCCCCATTTGGGTTGGAGGCTTTTCCGCTGACCGTTATGGGCTGGGCTCTGCATTGGATCCTGTGGGTGTCAAACTGGGTGTCGCATCTCGGCGGTGCTCAGGGTTTTGTAGTCAGTCCGCGCTGGTATGTATTGCCACTTGTTGCTGTTGGGGCTTTGTGGCTGGCCTTGTGGCAAGGGCGCGCGCGTTGGTACGGGGTCGGGCCCGTCATTCTGTCATTTGTGCTTTGGAACTCGGGCCACAGGCCAGATGTTCTGATTGCAGAAAACGGGGGGTTGGTCGGCGTGATGACCTCTCAGGGTCGGGCCCTGAGCAAAAGCAAAGGCAGTGGGTTTGTTGCCAGCGTCTGGCTGGAGAATGACGGTGACGGTGTTGATCAGATTGCGGCAGCAGGCCGATGGCCGGATAGCAGCACCGTTCAGCGGTACCCTTATCAGGATATGGAAATCATCCATATTTCAGGCAAAAAAACCGCGCGCGCGTTCGACGAATGCAAACACAACCAGATCATTGTTTCGACGGTCGCGCTGCCCCTTGCGGGCGCGTGCGCAGTCTTCGATCCGGATCACCTGAGCGAAACCGGCAGCCTGTCATTGTCGGACGGAAAACTGACTTCCAGCGCAGAACTGACAGGCCAACGGCTCTGGTCCCCGAAGCCCGCCGGGGACCGTCGTTTGAAGCAGGATTAATAGGTGCGGATCAGACCGACTAGGCGACCCTGAACCTTGACCATTTCTTCGGGAAGAACGCGCGTCTCATAAGCCGGGTTGGCCGCTTCGAGTGCAATAGCGTTGCCGCGGCGGAAAAAGCGTTTCAGCGTCGCTTCCTGATCTTCTACCAGTGCAACCACGATATCACCGTTATCAGCAGTCGCGGTTTCGCGGATGACGACCACATCCCCGTCATTGATGCCCGCGTCGATCATCGAGTCGCCGCGAACCTCTAGCGCATAGTGCTGGCCTTTTCCGGAAACCATGGGGCCGGGGACCGCTACGTGATGGGACACGTGGCTGATCGCCTCAATGGGGACACCCGCCGCGATCCGACCCATCACCGGCAATTCCAGCGCATCCACCGCAACCGGCTCAATATTGGTCGGGCGGGGACCTTTGGGTCGATCACCTTCGATCACGCGGGGTGAAAAACCGGCAGTTGGTTCACCGCCAAGGCTTTCGGGAAGTTTCACAATTTCAATCGCGCGGGCACGATGTGCGAGGCGACGAATAAAGCCACGTTCCTCCAGTGCAGTGATCAGCCTGTGGATGCCGGATTTCGACCGCAGGTCAAGCGCGGCCTTCATTTCATCGAAACTGGGCGGAACACCGTCCGCCTGCACGCGTTTTTGGATGAATTTCAACAAATCCAATTGCTTCTTGGTCAGCATTGCTCACACCTCGTCGCTCATGCGTTTTCTTTTGTTCTACGCATGTTCACGTTTTGTGTCAATGAATTTGGGCGAAGTTCAGATCGGCAGGTACTGAACCGTTTCCCCAGTCTTGCGGGCGGGATCGTTCGGGGGACGGACCAAAAGGGCGTTTGCCTGCGCCAGAACGCTAAGGAGAGAGCTGTCCTGATCTGCACAGGCCCGGATACCCGTTTCGCCCAGAACCGCGCGCATGTAATGCTCGCGCGGGCCGTTTTCTGTCAGTGGTTCGGTCAAGCGGGCAGACCGAAAGGGTGGCAGAACCATTTCCAGCCCCAGCATCCGGCGCACCATCGGGGCAAGGAACAGATAGCCACAGACCATCGCGCTGACCGGGTTCCCAGGAAGTCCGACCATCGCGGTGCCACCCATGCGACCAGCCATCAGGGGTTTTCCGGGGCGCATTCGGATCTTGTAGAAAGACCGATCCATCCCCAAACCCTGCGATACATCAGACACAAGGTCGTAGTCACCAACCGACGCACCGCCAATCGTCACGACGAGATCGGCCCCTCGCGCCAGATCAAACGCAGTCTCAAGCGATGAAACCGTGTCCCGTGCAATCGGAAGGACACGAACCACAGCACCGAGCCCCTCAAGCAATGCCCGCAATCCAAACGTGTTCGACGCGACAATCTGGTCCGGTCCCGGTTCTTCGCCGGGCATGACAAGTTCGTCGCCGGTCGAGATCAGGGCAATCACGGGTTTTCCAGAAACCGGGACCTGCGCGATATTCATCGCAGCCATCAGGGCAACGTCTTCGGCGCGGATCATACGCGGTGCCGTGATGGGCGTGCCTGCCATGAAATCCACACCGGCAGGGCGGATGTTTGTTTTGGGGCCGGGGTCGTCTGTGATCGTGATCAGATCGCCACGCCGGTCGGTATCTTCCTGAATCACAACGAAGTCTGCGCCCTCGGGAACCGGAGCGCCGGTAAAGATACGTACGGCCTGACCGGGGCCTACTGAGCCGTCGAAACGACGGCCCGCGGCGGATTCTCCCACCACTTTGAACATGGCATGAAGCTCGACTTCGTCGGCTTTGACGGCATAGCCATCCATCGATGATGCGGCAAATGGCGGCTGGTCGCGCGTTGCCACAACCTCGTGTGATAGAACACGTCCCGCAGACTGGGCCAGTGGAACCTGTTCCGAAGGTAGAGGGCTGACAAGATCGAACAGCAGGGCGCGCGCTTCTTCGACGGTAATCATTTCGCCTCGTAACGTCCTGATTTTCCGCCGTCTTTGAGGCTTACATGAATGCCGCCAATTTCCATCGCTTTGTCGACGGCTTTGGTCATATCGTACACAGTCAAGGCTGCGGTGGAAACGGCGGTCAGGGCCTCCATTTCAACTCCGGTTTGACCTGACGTCTTGACTGTCGCTTCGATCTGAACACCCGGCAGATCCGGGTCGAGGGTCAGTTCAACGGCAACCTTGGTCACTGGCAAAGGATGGCAGAGCGGGATCAGATCCGGTGTCTTCTTTGCACCCATGATACCGGCCAGGCGGGCAACGCCCAAAACATCGCCCTTTGCCGCGCGTTGTTCTGAAATGATTTCATAGGTTTCCGGCGCCATCTTCACGTGACCTACAGCTACGGCTATGCGATCTGTGACCTCTTTGCCCGAGACGTCGACCATGTGCGCCTGACCTTGAGCATCGAAATGGGTCAACGGCATCACATCACTCCGGGGATAAGCGGATTGGACAGGATGTGGCGGGTGGCCGCTTCGACATCGTCCTGGCGCATCAGGCTTTCGCCGATCAAAAAGCACCGGGCGCCATAGCGCGCAATATCCCGCAAATCTTCCGGGCTGCCCAACCCGCTTTCACACACGATAGTACGGTCTGCCGGTACCAGTTTGGACAGGCGTCGTGTTGTATCAAGAGTGGTCTCGAAGGTTTTGAGATTGCGGTTATTTATGCCAATCAATGGGCTTTTCAGTTGGGCTGCGCGTTCAAGCTCGGCTTCGTCGTGCACCTCAATCAGAACATCCATCTCCCAATCGAAAGCCGTTTGTTCCAACTCGGCTGCCTGATCATCGCTGACGGATGCCATGATGATCAGAATACAGTCGGCTTCCAAAGCACGTGCCTCGACCACCTGATAAGGGTCATACATGAAATCCTTGCGCAAAGCGGGCAGAGATGTCGCGTTACGCGCTTGTTTCAGATATTCCTTGGCACCCTGAAAGCTTGGCGTGTCGGTGAGCACGGACAAACACGCAGCACCGCCTTCTTCATATGCCTTGGCCAAGGCAGGCGGGTCAAAATCAGGCCGGATCAAACCCTTGGAGGGGCTGGCTTTCTTGACCTCAGCGATCAGGCCGTAACCTTGCCGGGACGCAGCTTGAAGCGCTGCGGCAAACCCGCGGGTTTCCGAAGCGGCACGTGCTTCACTTTCCAGCGTTTCCAAGGACTTCTGAGCCTTGTCTGCTGCGATTTCTTCCAGTTTGTAGGCTTTGATCTTGTCCAGAACGGTTTCGGTCATGCGGCCTCCTGAGTCTTGGCGGCCAAGGCCGTGATTTTGTTTTTGGCTTCGCTGCTGTCGATGCTCTCGGCGGCCATGGCCACACCTTCGCGCAGATCACTTGCCGCATCAGCGACAACCAATGCCGCGGCAGAGTTCAGCAACACTGCGTCACGATACGCGGACGGGGCGCCGTCCAGCAGCGCACGAAATGCGATGGCGTTCTCTTCAGGGGTTCCACCGAGGATGTCTTCGAAAGGGTGCACAGGCAGGCCAGCATCCTCGGGGTGCAGCTCGACCTCTTTGATCACGTCATCTTCCAAAGCGGCGACCCAGCTGATACCGGTGATCGTCAACTCGTCTGTCCCGTCCGATCCGTGTACCAGCCACGCGCGGTCTGACCCCAGCAAGCCTAGTGTTTCAGCCATGGGGCGGATCAGCTCGCGGCTAAAGGCGCCGGTCAGTTGCCGTTTGACACCGGCAGGGTTGGTCAGCGGGCCCAGGATATTGAAAATCGTGCGCGTTCCCAGTTCCTGCCGTGAGGGCATAACATGCGCAATGGCTGGGTGATGCATCGGTGCCATCATGAAACCGATACCGACATCTTTCAGAGCACTTTCAACAACTTGTGGTCCAACCATAACGTTGATACCCATTTGCCCCAGTGCATCCGCTGCGCCGGATTTGGAGCTTAGGTTGCGGTTGCCGTGTTTTGCGACTGTCACGCCAGCACCTGCGACGACAAATGCAGTCGCGGTCGAGATGTTCAGGGTGCCTTTCCCGTCTCCGCCCGTGCCAACGATGTCGATCGCCCCTTCGGGCGCCCGCACGGCATTGCACTTGGCGCGCATCACAGCCGCGGCCGCGGCATATTCATCAACCGTTTCCCCCCTTGTACGCATGGCCATCAACAGCCCGCCAATCTGGCTTGGCGTGGCTTCGCCGTTGAACAGGATGCCAAAGGCAGTCTCGGCCTCTTTACGGGTCAGCGGACGATCGGCGGCTGCTCCAATCAGCGGTTTCAGCGCGTCGCTCATGCGGGGACTTTCAGTTCTTGCAGGAAATTCTTGAGAAGGGCGTGACCATGCTCGGACGCAATCGATTCAGGGTGGAACTGAACACCGTGAATAGGCAGTTCCCTGTGTTGCAACCCCATGATCGTGCCGTCTTCCAGCTCGGCTGTGATCTCAAGACAGTCGGGCAGCGTCTCGCGCTCGACCACCAGCGAATGGTAGCGTGTGGCTTCAAAGGGCGATGGAAGGCCAGCAAAGACGCCTTTTCCGGTGTGGTGCATGATGCCCATCTTGCCATGCACAATTTCGTGGCATCGTACCACCTTGCCACCGAATGCCTGTCCGATGGTCTGATGCCCAAGACAAACCCCCAAAAGGGGCGTTTTGGTCTCGGCCGCGGCTTCGGTCAGAGCTAGACAGATGCCCGCCTGATCCGGGTCGCAGGGGCCGGGGCTTAGCAGGATCCCAGCCGGGTTCATGGCCATTGCTTCTTGCACATCCAGCGCATCATTGCGGCGAATGACCATTTCGGCACCAAGTTCGCCCAAATAATGTACCAAATTGTAGGTAAACGAGTCGTAGTTGTCGATCAGCAGCAGCATATGGGCACTTATCTTCGCTTGGGCATTTCGGGCTGGCGATGCAACCCCGGGCCACGGTATAATGTCCGCACATACATGCTCAGGCTTGGGCGGCAGCGTCAAGAGGACATACGGTTTCTGACGCCTCCAATTGACCGAGCGCCACACCAGATGGCGCAGAGCAGGGCGAGGCAGGGAAAAGAGGCGAAAGGCAGGAAATATGGGCGGATTTTTCGGAGGAATGGTCGCAGGGGCGATCGTTGTTTTGATCTTGGGTGCGGTCGTGTCGCTCAACACGCCGATGGTCAACACACCGGTTGTTGCGACCGAAGCACCAGCGCCGACGATTTCAGAAACACCAGAGGCGCCTACTGAACTTGCCGAGGATGTTTCTGATGCCGATCTGGTGGAACTGGCCCCGCGTGCGCCAGAAGCCGCCGATAATGCCAGCGAAGATCTGGCCGATTTGTCCGGGTTGGAAGCGTCATCCGAGCCGCAGCCCGAGGTTGGCAAAGTGGCTGAGGCTCCGAACGAGCCCGCTGCAACGGTGGCGACCGAAGTGTCCGTCATGACCGAAGCCCCCGCTGCGCCGCCCGAGCCTAGCCAGGTACCCGCAGTTCAGCAGGAACAGTCCGTGCCGGTTGTAATTGATGAAACCCCCACGCCGCCGACCGAGTCTGACACAACCGATGTCGCAGTTCTTGAGCCCGAACCAAATCCGTTGCCACAGGTCGAGGCTGAACCACAAACAAAAGACACTACGACTGATAATTCATTTGAAAGCAGTCCGATTGCGGTGGAAGGGGATGAAGATACCTTGCCCCGTGAGCTTCCGCGTATTGCTGCGCTGCCTCAGATCGGGGGAGAACAGGAAGAAAGTGCCAGTTCGATTGTCGGAAAACGTATCCTGCCGTTGACGGAACGCGATGATGAGCCTGTTGCAGAACAAGCGATTTCCGAACAGCCATCTGCGGAAAAACCGATTGAACGTTTTGCCGCCAAGTTCGAGAACCCGGAATCTAAGCCGCTGATGTCGATCATTCTGATTGATGACGAAGGCGCATTCGGCGCCGAAGCGTTGCAGGATTTCCCTTACCCGATCAGCTTTGCCGTGAACCCGTCTGATCCGGATGCGGCGGAAAAGATGGCACGGCACCGCGCGGCTGGGTTCGAAGTTCTGGCCCTTGCGGACTTGCCCGAGGCAGCAAGCGCGCAGGATGCCGAAGTTTCCTTGTCTGTGTGGCTGGACACCTTGCCTGAAACAGTGGGTATTCTGGAAGGCGTGAACAGCGGCATTCAGGGAAATCGCAAGCTGGCCGATCAGGTCGCGGCGATTGCTGCCGGAACCGGGCGCGGGTTGATCACACAGGACAATGGGCTGAATACTGTCCAGAAGTTGGCGGTTCGCAATGGCATTCCGTCCAGCGTTGTGTTCCGCGATATCGATGGGGCGCGACAGGATCCCAGAATCATGCGCCGGTTCCTGGATCAGGCCGCGTTCCGGGCAGGTCAGGAAGGAACCGTTGTCATGCTGGGGCGGGTGCGGCCCGAGACAATCTCGGCCCTGTTGCTGTGGGGTCTTGAGGATCGCGGCAGCCGGGTAGCGATGGCGCCGATCTCGGCCGTCTTGATGAAACAGGTACAGTGACAGCTTGAAACAGGGCGGTGATCAATAGATCAGCCGCCCTTGTTTTTTAACTGTTGCCGTTTCCGGTGAACCGAGCGGCATCTTCCGCCGCGCGCCGTATGGCGTTTGACTTATGAACAGTCTCCATGAACTCGGCCTCGGGGTCGCTGTCATAGACAACACCGCCACCAGCCTGAATATAGAGTTTCTGATCCTTCACGATGGCGGTGCGCAGGGCAATGCACATGTCCATGTCACCGCCTGCGCTGAAATAACCAACACCACCGCCATAGACGCCGCGTTTTTCCGGCTCAAGCTCGTCAATGATCTCCATCGCCCGCACTTTCGGCGCACCCGAGACGGTGCCCGCAGGCATCCCGGCAAAGAAGGCGTCCAGCGCATCTTTGTCTTCCGCCAGCTCACCCACCACGTTCGACACGATGTGCATCACATGGCTGTAGCGTTCGATGATGAACTCTTCGGTCGGGCGAACTGTGCCGATTTTGGACACGCGGCCGGTATCATTGCGCCCGAGGTCCAGAAGCATAAGGTGTTCGGCCAGTTCTTTCTTATCGGCCAGCAGGTCAAGCTCGTTCGCCTTGTCTTCCTCGGGGGTCGCGCCACGCGGACGGGTGCCTGCAATCGGGCGAATGGTGACTTCGCTGCCGAACACCCGCACCAGAATCTCGGGGCTGGCCCCAACGACCTGAAAACCGCCGAAGTTGAAGTAGAACATAAACGGCGAGGGGTTGGTGCGCCGCAGCGAACGATAAAGCGCAAAAGGTGGCAGCGGAAAATCCTGCGTCCAACGCTGCGCTGGAACTACCTGGAAGATATCGCCAGCACGGATGTATTCCTTGGCCTTTTCAACTGCTTCCATATAGCCGGATTTGGTGAAGTTCGACACCGGCGCCGCAATTTCGCGCGCGTCGCCCAGATCACGGGTTTCGGCGGGCATCGCACGTTCCAGATCGCGGACCGCATCCATCACACGCTCGGCCGCCTGCGCATAGGCAGCTTTGGCAGATTGACCGTCGCTGGCCCAGGCGGGTGAAACCACCGTCACCTCGCCTTTGACGCCATCCAATACTGCGACAACAGACGGGCGCAACATGATCGCATCTGGCAGTCCCAGCGGATCGGGGTTCACGTTCGGCAGGTATTCGACCAGCCGGACCATGTCATAGCCCAGATATCCAAACAGTCCGGCGGCAGCCTGAGGTAGGTCGTCTGGCAGTTCAATACGGCTTTCGGCCAGCAAGGCGCGCAGATTGTCCATCGGATTGCCGTCCTGCGCAGCAAAGGCGTCGGCGTCGAACCGCGCCGAGCGGTTCAACTCGGACGTTTCACCGTGACAGCGCCAGATCAGGTCCGGTTTCATGCCGATGATCGAATAGCGGCCACGCACCTCACCGCCCGTAACCGACTCCAGCATGAACGCATCTTTCTGCGCTCCCGTCAGTTTGAGCATCAACGATACGGGTGTGTCCAGATCGGCGGCGAGACGTGTGTAAACCACCTGGTTTTCGCCCGCTTCATAGGCGCGTGCGAAGGTATCGAAATCGGGTGTCAGGGCCATCTTGGTCTCGCTTAAAAGCTCGCCTGCACGGCGTTTAGCGCCTGCTGATCCACGACCGGGCGGGCGCGGGTCTGAGCGTCCCGTACGTATGCGTCAAAAATATTCTGCGACAGCGCCTGATCCATCTGCGTTGCCAGTGCGTCGCGCAACCGGCGCAGCTCGTCGGAATCCTCGGGGGGCAGAACCTCGTCCAGACGCACCAGCAAGGCTGCACCATTTCCACCAATGACGCGCAACTCACCGAGTTCCATCTGAAACACTTCATTCATGAAACTGGCGGGGACGTCATCAAGAAACGCGGTACGCGTCAGTGCGTTTTCAACGCGGAAGGGCAGGCCAGTCGCAGCGAAGTCACCATCAGTGGCCAGTTGGCTCAGTGTGGCGTTTGCTTTGTCCAGCAAGGCTTTGTTGGTCTCCGCCTGTACCCAGGCAGCGGCGACACGGTCGCGTGCGCTTTCCAGCGGTTCAGGGCGACGCGGCAGAACGTCGTTCAGGCGCAAGGCAAAGATCGATCCATCTTCGAGAAATGCGATTTCAGGGAAATCTCCTTCTTGCACGGTTTCGGCGGCCGCGCGGAACCCGTCATAGGCCGCTATGTCCTCGGCGCTGTCTCGGGTCCAGTCGATCTGACCCAGTTCCATTTCGGTTTCACTTGCCAGTTCTTCCAGGGTCGCACCGCCAGCCAGCATGTCGTTTATGTCTTCGGACTGTGCCTCGATCAGGCGGCGGGCGCGTTCTGTCGCCAATTCTTCGCGCAGGGCCGGTTCTGCCTCCTCAAAGGGAACGCTGTTTGCAGCCAGGGATCCGTTGACACGGAACAGGGCGGGGCCAAATAGCGAAGGCAGAGGGCCGACAACAGCGTCAAGCTCTGCCGCGAACACGGCGTCGGCGGCCTCGCCCAGATCCTCACGTGTCAGGTCGCCGAGATCGATATCGGAAAGTTCCAGATCACGATCGCGAACCAGTTGTTCAAAGGTCGTTCCGCCGACCTCAAGTTGCGCCTTGGCGTCGTTAGCTGCTTGTTCATCCGGGAAATTCAGGCGCTCGACCAGACGGCGTTCCGGTTGATTATATTCGTCCGACCGCTCTTCAAAAAGCTTGCGAAGGGAATCTTCGTCAACCTCAACCGTGTCCACCAACTTGGCCGGAGACAGAATCGCATAAGTCAGCTGTTTGGTACGGGGCAGGGTGAACTGTTCAGCGTTTTCGTCATAGAAGGTCTGAATCTGCGCGTCAGTCGGCTCGGCCACGGGGGTTTCCAATGCCTCGGCCCCTGCCGTCGCAACGGTAAAGCTGCGACGGGCGCCAATGTAGTTGGCCATCGTTTCTGTCACGGTGGCAGGCATTTCCACACCCCCCATGATCGCACCTTGAACGATCGTACGGGCGGATTCTTTGCGCAGGTCCGTCTCGAACTCGGAATCCGTCATGCCGACCTGTTCAAGCTGAAAGCGGTATGCCTCGCGGTCGAAACTGCCGTCTACGCCCTGAAAGGCCGGAACTGACACGATCTCTTTTTGCAGGTTCTCATCCCCTATGGAAATCCCAAGCTGGCTCACCTCGTTGTCCAGCGCCGCCAAGGCCGTCAGGCGGGCAAGCGCGTTTCGGTCCAGCCCCAGATCTCGTGCCTGCGACATTTGCAGGGGCTGACCCGATTGCGCCTCAACCGCGCGGATCTCGCGCTGCAACTCGCGGACAAAGTCATCGATCGAGATGCTTTCATCACCAACCTGCGCCACGGTACGGACTGTGCCGCTCAGGTTGACGGCACCGAACCCCGCGAGCCCCAGCATGAGCATGCCCATCAGAATCCAGACAAAGGTTTTCGAAAGACTTTTAGCGCCTGCGGCCATGGTGCCCTCTTGTTATTACGGCAGCGTTCTGCCCTGTCGGTTGCCGCCTTGAATACGACGCACACCGCCGGGGGGCAAGCTTAGAAGGACAGGCCCTGCAACCGTTCGAACAATTGGCCCAAACCTGTGCGGTCGAGGTTGGCGAAGGCAATACGCACTTGCCGTTTCCCGTCCGGGTGGTGATCGGGCATGAACATGGTACCGGGCAATAGCAGAACACCGGCTTCATGGACCAAACGCCAGGCAAGTTCGTCGGACGGAATGTCAAACGGATGCTCCAGGTAGGCGAAATACGCCCCAAGTCCCAAAAGACGCCAGCCTTTGGCTTCCAGTGCGGGTATCCTCTCAAGGATGGCAGCGCGACGGTCGAGTATTTCGTCGCGTTCGCCTGCCAGCCATTGCGACAAGTTTTGCATACCCCAAAGCGCGGCGAACTGTCCGATCTGACCGGGGCAAATGGCAACAGTGTCGAGAAACTTCTCGACCTCAGCCAGAAGTGCGGTGCCGGTTGCAATGGCGCCGACCCTGTGGCCCGTCAGCCTGTAGGCCTTGGAGAAGGAATAAAGGTGGATCAGCGTCTGATCCCAGTCTGGTTGCTGGAACAGGTCATGTGGTGGCCCGCTGCGACTGTCGAAGTCACGGTAGGTTTCGTCGACGATCAGGTGAATCCCGGTTTCGCGCGCCAGCTCAAAGAAGGCGCGGACAAGGTCTGCCGGGTATTCAACGCCGCCGGGATTGTTGGGCGTGACCAGAGCGATGGCGCGTGTTTTGTCCGTGATCAGCCCGCGTGCGCGCTCAGGATCGGGCAGCAAATCGTCGCCGGTCTTCAGGTCCACAGCGTGGACACCCGACATATCCAGCCACATTTTATGATTGAAATACCACGGGGTTGGTAGAATGACCTCATCCCCTTCGCCGGTGATGGCCGATATCACTGCTGAAAACGCCTGATTGCAGCCTGAGGTGATAGCAACCTGAGGTGCCCCAACCCTTGCTGCGTAGTGCGTGCTGATCTGCGCAGCCAGTTCCGTGCGAAGATCGTCATTTCCCAGCACAGGGCCATAAAGATGCGCATGGTCTTCGCGTACGGTAAATTCGGCCATAGCCTCGCGCAAGGCCAGTGGCGGCGGGTCAACCGGCGCCGCCTGGCTTACGTTGATCAGCGGGCGTTCGGGTGGGAACGAAACGCCCTCAAGCCATCTGCGCGCTTCCATCACTGGCGGCGCGAATGTTGCGGCGGTACGGCTGAGCGTCATGTGCTGCCTACTGATCTGATTTCAATCGGTGCCGCGATAGGGCTCGACATATTGAAGGGCCATATCCCACGGGAAAAAGATCCACGTGTCCTGACTGACTTCGGTGATGAACGTATCCACCATAGGGCGTCCCTTGGGCTTGGCATAAACCGTCGCAAAATGCGCGTTCGGATACATCTCTCGAACCAGTTCCAGGGTTTTCCCGCTGTCTACAAGATCGTCGATGATCAGAATTCCGGTTCCGTCGCCCATTAACTTGGCATCGGGTGCTTTCAGAACTTCCGCCTCACCCTGAGCTTGATGGTGGTAGGATTTCACGCTGACCGTGTCGACGGTACGAATATCCAGTTCCCGGCTGACGATCATCGCAGGGGCCATGCCGCCACGGGTGATCGCCACAACAGCACGCCAGCTGCCATCATCGGGGCCTTGCCCGTCCAGACGCCACGCCAATGCGCGCGAGTCGCGGTGGATCTGGTCCCAGCTGATGTGAAATCCTTTTTCGTGCGGCAGGCGGTCCTTAGCGCTCATGTTCTTAACCTTTTTCCACGTCAGGGGCGTCAACGGCCTTCATTCCGACAATATGGTAACCCGAATCCACGTGCAGATTCTCTCCGGTGACGCCGCTGCTGAGGTCCGACAGCAGGTACAGGGCCGACTTGCCGACATCGTCAATGGTCACGTTGCGGCGCAGCGGAGAGTTGTACTCGTTCCATTTCATGATGTAGCGGAAATCGCCAATGCCGCTGGCAGCCAGGGTTTTGATCGGGCCGGCCGAGATCGCGTTCACGCGAATACCGTCCTTGCCCAGGTCCTCGGCCAGGTATTTGACCGACGCTTCCAGAGCGGCCTTGGCAACACCCATCACGTTATAGTGGGGCATCACCTGCTCGGCTCCGTAATAGGTCAGTGTTATGGCACTGCCGCCTTCGGACATCATCTTTTCCGCGCGCTGCATAACCGCAGTGAACGAATAGACGGAGACATCCATCGTCAGCGTGAAATTGGCCCGGCTGGTATCCACATAACGTCCACGCAATTCGTTCTTGTCAGAAAAACCGATGGCGTGAACGATAAAGTCCAGCTTGCCCCACTTCTCTTCCAGCGCCGAGAAAAGCCCATCAATTGAAGCCTCATCGCTCACGTCGCAGGGCAGAACGATTTCGCTGCCCAATTGCGCAGCCAGCGGGTCCACACGTTTTTTTAAAGCGTCACCCTGATAAGAAAAGGCAAGTTCAGCTCCGGCTTCGGACAAGGCGCGGGCGATTCCCCATGCGATTGATTTGTCATTGGCCAGTCCCATGATGAGGCCACGTTTGCCGGCCATCAACTGATTTGACATGTTTGGTTCTCCGCCTGTCTTCGCGTTATGTTGAGTTGGTTTATGCCATTGGTTGCGTTGCATCAAGGCCGTGCGCTCTTGCTCGCAGCGGGTTCTCGCCTTAGGCTCGTCATTAATACTTTCCAGGGGATGGAAATGACCGAGCGTGATGGCATCTTTGCTGGCTCCGATCCGTTTGAAATTGCGGCCCGGTGGTTAGCTGAGGCTGAAGAAGCTGAATTGAATGATCCGAATGCGATTGCGCTTGCAACCGTTGACCCGGACGGTTTGCCAAATGCACGCATGGTTCTGCTGAAGGAAATCGAAGCGGATTCATTTGTATTCTATACAAACTACGAAAGCGTCAAAGCGAACGAGCTGGATACGTCGGAAAAAGCTGCATTTGTCATGCATTGGAAATCTTTGCGGCGTCAACTTCGCGTTCGTGGTACAATATGTCGTGAAAACGGGCCCCAGGCTGATGCGTATTATGCATCAAGGTCATTGAAAAGCCGTTTGGGTGCCTGGGCTTCAAAGCAGTCACGACCGCTTTCAAGTCGGACAGCTTTGATGGCAGAGGTCGCGAAAGTGACCGCTAAACTTGGGCCGAATCCACCTCGTCCTCCATTCTGGGGCGGGTACCGATTAACGCCGACAGAGATTGAGTTCTGGGCCGATGGAGCATTTCGCTTGCATGACCGGTTCAGATGGCAACGAATTGAGCCGGGATCGGCATGGCATGTTGAAAGGTTGAATCCATGACGTTCACGTGTCGTGAAATGCAACAAGCAGAAAGTAAACAATTTTTTCGGCTTGAAATTGTCTGCCAATCCCATAAACAACAGACCCTTAACGAACTGCTAAAATTCGCGATGGGAAAACCGTGCCAGAAGACCTGAACAACATGTATCGCGTCAGTGGACACGTAAAATGGTTCGATCCCGCCAAGGGATACGGCTTTGTTGTGTCTGACGAAGGCGGCCCGGATATTCTGTTGCACGTGAACGTATTGCGCAATTTCGGCCAAAGTTCCGTCGCGGACGGAGCGGGTATCGAGATCATGACACACCGCACGGACAGAGGTGTTCAGGCGGTTGAGGTTGTTGCAATTGACCCGCCAGCGCGCGCCGAGTCGATGATGTTGGCCGATTTCGCCGAGTTGGATCCGGACGCTATCGCAGAAGCCCCTCTGGAGGCCGCGCGGGTGAAGTGGTTCGACAAAGGCAAGGGCTTCGGGTTCGCAAATGTTTTTGGGCGCGGCGAAGACGTGTTCTTGCATATCGAAGTGTTGCGGCGCTCGGGGCTTGCTGACCTCCAGCCCGGAGAGGCGCTTGCGATGCGCGTAATTGATGGCAAGCGCGGCCGAATGGCGGCGCAGGTTCTCGCCTGGGAAGCCGCGCTGGACGGCTGACACTTCGATGACTCGTTTTCTGGTATTCTGGACACTTCTGATCACACTGTGGACAGGGGGGGCATTTGCTGCGTGCAGCGTTGATCATATCACTCTCCGAAACGACAGCGCGACAATCCGATTTGACGTGGAATTGGCGGTTACGCCTCAGGAACGGTCAAAGGGGTTGATGTTTCGCGAGTCGTTGCCGAATCGATCCGGTATGCTGTTCGTGTTCGATCCACCGCAACCTGTCGCGTTCTGGATGAAGAACACACTGATTCCGCTCGACATGATATTTCTGGACCGTACGGGCACAGTGTCACACGTGCATGAGAGTGCGATTCCCGGCGATCTGACACCGATTGAAGGTGGGGATGTCGTTTTTGCGGTGCTGGAAATCAATGCCGGATTGTCCGCACGCTACTCTATCGGCGTCGGCACTCAGATGCAGCACGAAATTTTTTCGCAAGGTCCTGCGATTTGGCCCTGTTAGGGCTTTTCAAATCAGATTGTCATCGTTAGGAAGGCGCACGGTCCGGGGCGTGGCGCAGTCTGGTAGCGCACCTGTTTTGGGTACAGGGGGTCGTAGGTTCGAATCCTGCCGCCCCGACCACTTCCTTCACATTCTCATGTGGGCGTTCCGCCCATCGCCAGATATAACGAGCTGATCGCCTGATCCAGCGCGTCACTTTCCAGTGGAACCTCAACGATTGCTCCGGTTTTCTGCGGCACTTTAAAGTACGATCGTGCGTCGACGCGATAGCCGGAACCTGTTTTTGACGATGTCAGGCGCATGACACTCTGGGGTAGGTCCTGCGGAAGTCCGTTATAGTTCAGAATCAAATAGGCCGCCGCTTTTGGGGGCAGGTATTCGCTGCACTCAAAAGCCTGTTCGCCGATTTTCTCAAAGACCTTGCCTGGTCCAGAACAACTGGATTCAAATGCCTCAAACAACCTTTGAGGCTGCGTTTCGAACAGCGCGCTACGTGACGGGGTGGGCGTTTCTTGTGGCGTGCAGGCCACGATACAGGCCAACGCGGGGATAAAGCGAAGCAACTTCATTCATTTGGCCTTTCTCATTCCAAAGTGAACCTTTGGTCGTTCAGCGTGGGTTCGACAGACCCGGCGAAGATGATTCCTTTACAGCCTAACCAGCGCGGCGATGGTTGATCAAATACAGATAACTATGCTGGTAAAAACGGTAATTCGATTTGAGACTTCGAGTTGTGACCGAAAATTTACCGAAGGCGAGCCTGTGGAGGAATCGGACCTTGAGTTTCACACTCCTCGTGTCTGGGTCTGGTCAACAAAAAAGATTTCAAATTTGGCTGAAAAAGGGCGTTGACCTTCTACGGCAATATACGTCAAATTGTATGAGCCGAAGAGATTGCCACAATATCTGGTGTTCAAGCCGGGACGGCAACAGGCGAGGGTCGGATAAGCACAGTCTATTAACGTGCAGCCGTTGCAACGGCTTTTTCGCTGTCCAAAACAGCGACCAGTACCTTTGCGCGCTTCTGTCGGCGTTGCGGGTGGTGCTCCGCAACTCAAAATGTAGTGCCGTGAACCGAAAATTAGGCGGAATTTAACTAGGGCTGCGGACATGAAGATTGAAAGAAAATTCACCAAACCAGATCAGGATGCCTATTCGGAACTGGATTTTGTGTCCGCTACGTCTGAAATCCGCAATCCTGATGGAACCATTGTATTCCGTCTGGAAGGGATCGAAGTTCCATCATCCTGGTCACAGGTGGCCAGTGACGTAATCGCCCAGAAGTACTTTCGCAAAGCTGGTGTTCCGTCCAAACTGAAGAAAGTTAAGGAAAAAGACGTACCCGAATTCCTTTGGCGGTCGGCTCCCGCTGAAGATGCTGAATTCGAAGGCGAAACCTCATCCAAGCAGGTCTTTGACCGGCTGGCCGGTGCGTGGGCGTACTGGGGGTGGAAAGGTGGCTACTTTTCGACCGAGGAGGATGCGCGGGCCTATTTCGACGAGATGCGGTACATGCTGGCGACGCAGCGCGCCGCCCCAAACAGCCCGCAATGGTTCAATACTGGCTTGCACTGGGCCTATGGAATCGACGGTCCGGCGCAAGGGCACCACTATGTCGACTACAAGACCGGCAAACTGACCAAATCCAAATCCGCCTACGAACATCCGCAGCCACATGCCTGCTTCATCCAGTCCGTCGATGATGATCTGGTGAACGAAGGCGGCATCATGGATCTGTGGGTGCGCGAAGCACGGTTGTTCAAATACGGCTCGGGCACCGGGACCAACTTCAGCCATCTGCGTGCGGAAGGCGAGGCACTGTCAGGTGGCGGCAAATCCTCGGGCCTGATGGGCTTTCTCAAGATCGGCGACCGCGCCGCTGGCGCAATCAAATCAGGCGGAACAACCCGTCGGGCAGCGAAGATGGTTATTGTCGATGCGGATCACCCCGATATCGAACAATTCATCGAATGGAAGGTAATCGAAGAGCAGAAAGTGGCCTCGATCGTTGCCGGATCGAAGATGCACGAGAAGATGCTGAACGGTATTTTCGAGGCCATCCGTTCGTGGGACGGTACTGCCGAGGATGCCTATGATCCCAACAAGAACGAAGCGCTGAAAAAGGCGATCCGCGAGGCGAAAAAAGTAGCAATCCCAGAGACTTACATAAAGCGTGTGCTGGATTATGCCAAGCAGGGTCACGACAGCATCGAATTCCCGACATATGACACGGACTGGGACTCGGAAGCCTATAGCTCGGTTTCGGGCCAGAACTCGAACAACTCCATCCGCGTCACCAATGCGTTTCTGACCGCGGTGGAAAAAGACGCCGATTGGGAGCTGATCAACCGCACCGATGGCAAGGTTGCCAAGACGGTCAAGGCGAGGGACCTGTGGGAGAAAGTCGGCCACGCCGCTTGGGCCTGTGCGGATCCGGGTATCCAGTTCCACGACACGGTCAACGAATGGCACACATGCCCCGAAGATGGTGAAATTCGCGGATCGAATCCGTGTTCGGAATACATGTTCCTGGATGACACGGCCTGTAACCTGGCCTCGATGAACCTGCTGACCTTCCTCAAGGATGGTGAGTTCCAGGCAGCCGACTACATGCACGCCTCGCGCCTGTGGACCCTGACGCTGGAAATCTCGGTGACCATGGCGCAATTCCCGTCAAAGGAAATCGCGCAGCTGTCGTACGACTTCCGCACTCTGGGCCTGGGTTACGCAAACATTGGCGGCCTGCTGATGAACATGGGCTACAGTTATGACTCGGATGAGGGGCGGGCGATCTGCGGTGCGCTGACCGCGATCATGACCGGTGTGGCATATGCCACTTCAGCTGAAATTGCCGGTGAGCTTGGCCCGTTTAAGGGATACAAGCGCAATGCCGACCATATGCTGCGCGTTATCCGCAACCATCGCCGCGCGGCGCAGGGTGTGACCGAGGGGTATGAGAAGCTGGCCGTCAAGCCGGTGCCTCTGGACCATGGTAACTGCCCCGACAAGCGTTTGGTCGATCTGGCCATGTCAGCGTGGGACGAAGCGCTGAGCCTTGGCGAGCAGAACGGTTACCGCAACGCACAGGCCACTGTGATTGCCCCCACCGGCACCATCGGTCTGGTGATGGACTGCGACACCACGGGAATCGAGCCCGATTTTGCGCTGGTGAAGTTCAAGAAGCTGGCAGGCGGCGGTTACTTCAAGATCATCAACCGCTCGGTACCTTCTGCGCTGGAAAAGCTTGGCTATTCCTCGTCGCAGATCGAAGAGATTGTATCCTATGCGGTCGGCCACGGCACCATCGGCAACGCGCCGGGGATCAACCACACCTCACTGACGGGTCATGGCTTTGGCCCGAACGAGTTGGCCAAGGTGGACGCCGCGCTGGAAAGCGCCTTTGACATCCGGTTCGTCTTCAACCAGTGGACCTTGGGTGAAGATTTCTGCACCGGCGTTCTGGGCATTCCGGCGACAAAGCTGAATGACCCTACCTTCGATTTGCTGCGCCATCTGGGGTTCACCCGCGCGGATATCGATGCGGCCAACGACCATGTCTGCGGAACCATGACATTGGAAGGTGCACCGCATCTGAAGGAAGAACACTACGCGATCTTCGACTGCGCCAACCCGTGCGGCAAGAAAGGCAAGCGTTTCCTTGGGGTTGACAGCCACATCACCATGATGGCGGCGGCACAAAGCTTTATTTCGGGCGCGATCAGCAAAACGATCAACATGCCGAATGACGCGACAATCGAGGATTGCCAAAAGGCCTATGAACTCAGCTGGTCGCTGGGTGTGAAGGCCAATGCGCTGTACCGAGACGGCTCGAAACTGTCTCAGCCCCTTGCGGCTGCGCTGGTCGAGGATGACGACGAGGCGGCCGAGGTGCTGGAAAGCGGCTCTGCACAGGAAAAAGCCGTCGTTCTGGCCGAGAAGGTGATCGAGAAGGTTGTGGTCAAGGAAATCATCCGCAGCCATCGCGAGAAACTGCCGCATCGCCGCAAGGGGTATACTCAGAAGGCAATCGTTGGCGGCCACAAGGTGTACTTGCGCACGGGTGAGTTTGAAGACGGTCAATTGGGCGAGATTTTCATCGACATGCACAAGGAAGGCGCTGGCTTCCGGGCGATGATGAACAACTTTGCCATCGCCGTGTCGGTCGGCCTGCAATATGGCGTGCCGCTGGAGGAGTTTGTCGACGCCTTCACCTTTACCAAGTTCGAACCGGCAGGGATGGTGCAAGGCAACGACTCGATCAAGAACGCGACTTCGATCCTGGATTACATCTTCCGCGAACTGGCCGTGTCTTATCTGGACCGTACCGATCTCGCCCATGTGAAACCCGAGGGTGCTACCTTTGATGATCTTGGCCGCGGAGAAGAGGAAGGCGTTTCCAACGTCTCGGAAATCAGTGAAACTGCGGCGTCCAAGTCATTAGAAGTGTTGAAACAAATCAGCTCGACCGGGTATCTGCGCAAGCGTCTGCCGCAGGATTTGATGGTGTTCAACGGCAGTTACGGCGACGTGGCCGGAATGTCGGAAACAGCAACTGTGTTCGAAGCGCCTGCCACCGAAACAGCAGTGGCAACCGGAATGGACGCCCGCACCAAAGCCAAGATGCAGGGCTATGAGGGCGACCCCTGTGGCGAATGCGGAAACTACACGCTGGTGCGTAACGGCACTTGCATGAAGTGCAACACCTGCGGCGCGACAAGCGGGTGTAGCTGACTTTAACGCCCCGGCACCCCGGGGCGTAGGGGTCGGACGCTGCCCTAAGTAACCGACCCCGACGAATACGGAGAACAGGTCTGAGACTTACCGACTGACCTTTCTCCACTCGGCCGACATGCCCGTGTTGGCCGGGAACAGGGTGGGGCGGAATATTTGCTCCCTCCCACTCTTTCACGGGGCGGGTGCGCTCGCCCCATGCGCAGTCCAGGCCGCAGGCAAAAAAACACCGGGCGGTCAACGAAATGAGCCTGGAAGGCGAAACTGACAGGGGGCTTCGGCCCCCTTTCTTTTTTTACCCACCGAGTCGTCCCGGATAAGCGCCACATTGCCGGAATGGGGTGGTCCTGTCGGGCAAGAGCCGCCGATACAGGTTGCGTTGACTTCTTCAGGCG
The DNA here is from genome assembly GCF_056541275.1 of Ruegeria sp. AI2. Lineage (NCBI taxonomy): Bacteria > Pseudomonadati > Pseudomonadota > Alphaproteobacteria > Rhodobacterales > Roseobacteraceae > Ruegeria > Ruegeria sp. AI2. The sequence continues at coordinate 1,007,290 of NZ_JBQFYB010000001.1, read as the reverse complement.
GAGGGCCGCAAACCCGACTCGGGCAAACACGCAAAGATTGGCGTGAAATCACAAAGTTCTACCAAAGCGCGTGACGCGCAGGGGCATCCATGTGCTTCTGGGCGCTGTCCGGACGTAAACACAAACACACCTTTCAGGAGGCACTGAAATGAAATCGCATTATTTGATCGGGCTTTCCATGGCCGTTCTGGGCTTGCCCGGCGTTGCTTCGGCCCAATCCTCAGCCGATACCAACGGCGATGGTCTGCTGACCATCGAGGAAATTCAGGCGGTCGTACCGGAAGTCAACGCCGATACCTTTTCGGCCATGGATGCCAATGGTGACGGAGCGTTGGATGCAGACGAGGTTGCGATCGCGCAGGAGGCAGGATTGCTGCCGCCCAGTGACGAGTAGGCATTATACGAACAGGCGGCCCGATCCCTTTCGGGCCGCCTTTTCCATCACCTTAGGAGGGAAGATGGATTTTGAATTTTTTCCGAAGCTCCGCGTCCAGAAGTGGGTCGAACCTTGCAGGGGAAGGGGTGGAAAGGATTTCCTCTTTCCTTGCCACGGCTTTTTCCACCAGATCGGGCTTGCCAAGCTCAACCCACTCTTTCGGCGAGGAGCGATCTCCGAATGTCGGATAGACGTAATCTGACTGCATCCGGCTCAGCGTTGCGTCAGTCCCCAGATAGTGGCCTGGGCCGCCCATGCAGACCGCCGCCATTTGATCCAGTGCCAGCGTGTCATCCGTCACTTCGATTCCACGTACACAGCGTTGCGCCTGTCCGATCAGATCGTCGCTGAGGATCAGGCTTTCCAGGCAGAACCCCAGCAACGAGGCATGCATCCCGGCCGCCTCATATACCATGTTCAGACCGGACAGACCTGCCATGACATTCGAACACATCTGTTCCCAGCCGGCCTGCATATCGGGCAGTTTCGAATCCGATGCGCCAGCCGCAGCACCGCCCGGAAGGTCATAGAACCGGTGCATCTGGGCACATCCGGCAGTCAGAAGGGCCTGTTCCCCTGAACCAATCGACATGGCACCGGTCCGCAGGTCCAGACCAAATGGCCAGGTGCCAAAAATCGCCGGAGCACCGGGACTTACGGCATTAACATAAACCAATCCTGCAAGGCATTCCGCCGTTGCTTGCGTGATCGCACCGGCGATGGTCGACGGCGCTGTAGCTCCGGCCATACCAGCAGATAGCAGCAAGACTGGCATTCCGGCCTTGATGCACGCTTCCATCACTTCGCAGCTTTCTGTCGCGAATTTCATTGGAGGAACAACAAAGCAGTTCGAGTTGGAGACGAAGGGTCGCTCGCGAAATTTGTCTTCACCGCCCGCAATCATATAGATCATCTCCATCGCCGGAGCGACGTGGCTTGGCTCGGTGAAGGATGTCCCGACATGTTTGAAGGACCCCGAACAGCAGGCGTAGATCGTGTTGAGGTCCATTTCTAGGTTGTCTGCGATGTCACGACAGACCATTGGCCGTTGCACAAAGTGAATGTTATCAAGCTGCTGGCAGATACGTGCGGCATCGTGCAAATCTTGCACGGTGGAATGGCGATATTCCCGACCGTGCACGTCAACCATGGACACGGCGGCTCCGGCCGTACCGTAGTGCACTTTGGAGCCGGACAATTCCAGATCGGTGTTTCCATCCCGGCTGTACAAAGTGACCGAGCGGTTCGCCTTTGCAATCGTGTCCTCGACAAGGGCACGCGGGAAACGGATACGGCCATCGTCGCCCAAGATGCAGCCTGCACCGACCAGATAGTCAATGCCACTTTGCGGGGCGTCCGCCAGGCCAATGGTTTCAAGCGCGGTCAGTGCTGCTTCGTGGATACGTTCGATCTGCGCCTGTGTCAGTACATTCAGGACGCCGCCTTCCATTCCGGGGCGGACAGGTCGCAGGTGCTCGGGCAGTGCGGTTGCACGGGCAGCACGGCGCGCGGCACGGCCGCCACTGCGCGATGAATTGCGGGGTTGGTCGTTCATTTCAAGAATCCGGTCGTTGAGTGATGTCTTAAGGTGTCAGCAAGCACACCTTTACGGCCGTCCTCGTGCGGCACGGCCGCGATCTGCCCCAATGGTGCGGCTGATCAGGCTGATTTTCCAGTCGTCGTCTGCCATTTTGCCCCTCAACGTCTTGCGCGACCATTCCAAAACGCGGCGACACAATCTGTTCTATTTGCGACCTTTGAAAATTATTCACATGGACAATTCTCACGGCTTTTGGGGTCAGAGAACCAAACGCCGAGATTTTCACCCGTTTTGGAAGAAATCTGTTATACTGCATTCACTTACTTCCAAGGTCTGCTGAGCGGAGTTGAATTATGACCAGCAGGTCACAGATTGAATTGAAGTCATGCCTCTGATCGAAACCAGAGCGGTGTTGCATTGAGCCCGACTATGAACCCTTTTTCCGTCCTTGTTGTTGCGATATTGATCGCCGGAGCTAGCCCTGTTGCGGCTGAGGATTGGACTGGCGGGTATGCAGGGTTCAGTTTTGGATTTGCAGATGCCGACGGTCCGGGCGGTGCGAATGGCGATGATACGGCCTTTGGTGCGCATCTGGGCTATGATCAGGACTTTGGGAATTTCGTTCTGGGCGGTGAGTTGGAATATAACCGGCTGTCCCTGAACCTTGGCCAGTCTCAGGGCAGTCTCGACAGCATGACCAGCTTGAAACTGCGTGGCGGATATGAATTCGGTAACGCTCTGGGATACGTGGTCGTAGGCGCGGCGCGGGCCGATACCTCGGTCGACAGTGACACGGCAGCGGTTTACGGAATCGGATTGGCCTATCCGATTGGCGAGAATTTCGTTATCAGCGGTGAAGCGCTGCGGCAGAATTTCGACGATGTCACCCGATCCAGCGGCAGTCTGGACACCAATGTTTTCAACCTGCGCACGACATTTCGGTTTTGAATGCGGCTATTCAGCCGCGTGTCGCTTGGCGAGCTGCGCTGAAAACATGCACAGGGTTCTCAAGGCACTGACAAATTTCTCATCATCCACGGTCATGGCAACCCGAATGTGCCCCGCTGCGGCTTTGCCAAAGCTTTCGCCCGGCATGACGGCAATCGCATGAGTGTCCAGCAGGGCGTTCGCAAACCCTTCGCCCGTCAGCCCGGTCGCCCGTATATCCAGCATCAGATACATAGAACCCTGCGCCGGGATGAGCCCCACTGTGTTCTGTGCCGCCAATACGTCTATCGCCAATGAACGGCGGCGACGGAATGGCGCGGCGATCTTGTTTTCAAGCTCCTGTCCTGCGGTCAGTGCAAAGCTGGCCGCGTCCTGAATGAACCCCGGAACGCCATAGGTTGTATGAGTAGCCAGATCTATCAGGTGACGGATCACGTATTCCGGACCAACGATCCACCCGCATCGGGACCCGGTCATGGCATGTGATTTGGACATTGATCCAACCACCAAGGTACGGTCGGCCATTCCGGGCAGCGCGCGGGCGGACAGGTGCTCGCCCTCCCAGATCTGGGTGTCATAGACTTCGTCTGATATCAGCCACAGGTCACGGCGTTGGCAAACATCGGCAATGGCTTCAAGTGACTGACGGGAATACACCACTCCGGTCGGGTTGTTCGGCGTGTTGATCAACAGCGAAACCGCGCCTTCCGCCGCTGCATCAATCAAATCTGCGCGCGGTTGAAATGCATCTTCTGCGGTGGTTCGAACAGCGCGGGCAATGGCCCCGGCACCGCGAATCGTTCCGGGGTAGGTGGCATAATACGGGTCCAGATACAGCCCGGTGTCGCCGGGATCGCACACCGCCATATGCGCGGCGAAAAGGGCGGACTGCCCACCGGGCGTGATCAGTACATTGTTACGCGTCGTTGGGATACCTGTGCGGGACTGAACCCGGGCAGCAACCGTATCGCGCAGCAAATCTGTTCCGGGCACCGTGGCATAACCGGTGTGACCGTTGCGGGCCGACAGGTCCATAGCGTGCAGGATCGACGAGTCGGTACGAACGTCATGCTCGCCGATTGTCAATTCTGTCACAGCATGCCCTTCATTCAGCATCCGTCGGGCCCGATTGAACACCTCCCACCCGTCGCTGCCGCCGGTGATCTGCGTGATGCGCTTGGACAATTCCATGACAAGGGCCCCGGTTACTCTGCGCTGAATGGGACAGAGCGGCGGACGTTTGTCAATCAGCTTCGCGGCGCTATCGAGGCCTGAAGTTTTTTGGTCAATGATACGCGGACAAGGTCATAGGACACAGTCAAACGATGGCGCATTTCGTCTGCACCGGTGTCAAACGGAAGACGCACCCAGCTGCGGTGGAAATAGGGGGCTTTTATGCCGATCCCGGTGTCTATCAACATCTGAGCCGTTTCGATATCGGGCGTTTTTACGGAAACACCGTCATTTGCGATCCCGATACAGGCGAACATTTTGCCACCAATTTTCCAGGCGTCATGGCCACCGCCCCAGGGATCGGACAGTTCAGCGCCGGGCAGCGTTTTGCAGATGGAATTGACGAAATCTCGATCCATGTTCGGCACTGTGCCGAACGGGTATGGCAAACTCAACACTTGGCTTGGGAATGATCCCATGCTAACCGATGTCCCATGAACCCGGTGACCTGCATCATTATTATCTGCTGCATTACCTGCTGATTTATCAAGCGGGCCGGTTTCTTTCGTTTTCATCCCTGAGACAAGTTGCTAAGCCCGCGCCAACGCGCAAGCCTTTGCTGTTTCTTAGGAGCCCGACCGATGACGACGATCAAGCTGCACAACACACGGACGCGGACGAAGGAAGACTTCGTACCGATCGATCCTGAAAACGTGCGGATGTATGTCTGTGGCCCAACGGTCTATGATCGTGCCCATTTGGGTAATGCCCGCCCGGTGGTTGTGTTCGATGTGCTCTACCGCCTGCTGCGTCACGTCTACGGTACAGATCATGTGACCTATGTGCGCAACTTCACCGACGTGGACGATAAGATCAACGCAACGGCATTGGCGCGCAAACAGGCGGGCGCAGAAGGCACGCTTGAGCAATTGGTGCAGGAGCGGTCGGACGAGACCATCGATTGGTACTTGCACGACATGGGCGCGTTGGGAGCGTTGGAACCCAACCAGATGCCACGCGCGACCCAGTATATCGCCCAGATGATCGCGATGATCGAAGACCTGATTGCCAAGGGCCATGCCTATGCCACCGAAGGTCATGTTCTGTTCGCGGTCGACAGCTGGAAAGAAAGCTATGGCAAACTGTCTGGCAGGTCGGTCGATGACATGATCGCAGGTGCGCGGGTCGAGGTCGCGCCATACAAGAAAAACCCGATGGATTTCGTGTTGTGGAAGCCTTCGACTGATGATCTGCCGGGCTGGGACAGCCCATGGGGCCGGGGACGTCCGGGCTGGCACATCGAATGCTCGGCCATGAGCTATGAACTGCTGGGCGAGAGTTTTGACATTCACGGGGGCGGCAACGACCTGATGTTCCCGCACCACGAAAACGAGATCGCCCAGAGCAAATGCGCACACCCGCACGGTGAATTCGCGCGGGTCTGGCTGCATAACGAGATGTTGCAGGTCGAAGGTAAGAAAATGTCCAAATCGCTGGGCAATTTCTTTACCGTGCACGATTTGCTGGAGCAGGGCGTGCCGGGCGAGGTAATCCGCTTCGTCTTTCTGCAGACGCATTATCGCAAGCCAATGGACTGGACCGAGAAGAAGGCGCGTGAGGCCGAGGCGACGCTGCGCAAGTGGCGGGCGCTGACAGCGGGCATCGAGCCCGCAGCCAGCGCGGCACCTGAAGTCATCGCAGCACTCAGTGACGATCTGAATACGGCAGGTGCCATGAGCGAGCTTTATCGTCTGGCTTCAGACGGTGACGCCGCAGGTCTGCTGGCCAGTGCGCAACTGCTGGGTTTGCTGTTACCTGAGATGAGCGACTGGGCAGATACCGCGTCTGTCGATTTGACTTCTCATGCGGACCGTTTAGCGAAGGCACGCGAAATCGCGATGCAAAGCAAGGACTTCTCGGAAGTTGATCGCTTGAAGGCAGCATATGTAGCGGCGGGGCTTGAGGTTCGAATGAGCAAGGACAGTGTCGAACTGGTGCCCGGCACCGGTTTTGATGCTGCCAAGCTGGAGGAGGTCTGATGAATAAGGAACGCCTCTACCTCTACGACACAACCCTGCGCGATGGGCAGCAAACGCAGGGCGTGCAGTTCTCGACCGCAGAAAAAGTGCAGATCGCGCAGGCGCTGGACACTTTGGGTGTGGATTACATCGAAGGCGGTTGGCCCGGCGCCAACCCAACCGATAGCGCGTTTTTCGAAGCGGCCCCAAAGACCGCGGCCCGGTTGACGGCGTTCGGCATGACCAAACGCGCAGGACGATCAGCCGAGAATGACGATGTGCTGGCAGCCGTGATGAATGCGGGAACGCAGGCTGTTTGTCTGGTCGGCAAGTCGCATGATTATCACGTCACCCACGCGCTTGGCATTTCACTGGAAGAGAACACGGAAAACGTGCGCGCCTCGGTCGCGCATATCGTCGCGCAGGGGCGAGAAGCGCTGTTTGATGCGGAACATTTCTTTGACGGCTACAAGGACAATCCGGAATATGCCGTGGATGTTTGTCGCGCAGCGCTTGAGGCTGGTGCGCGATGGGTTGTCCTGTGCGACACCAATGGTGGCGCTTTGCCGTCCGAGGTTGGGCGGATTGTATCCGAGGTGATCGCAGCCGGGCTGCCCGGTGATCGGCTGGGCATTCACACCCATAACGATACCGAAAATGCCGTTGCCTGTTCTCTGGCTGCTGTTGAGGCCGGTGCACGGCAAATTCAGGGCACATTGAATGGTTTGGGCGAACGTTGCGGCAATGCGAACCTGACCGCTTTGATCCCGACGCTGTTGTTGAAGGAACCCTATGCGTCGCAGTTTGATATTGGTGTCAGCCGTGAGGCTTTGGCTGGTTTGACCCGGATCAGCCGGATGCTGGATGATGTTCTGAATCGGGTGCCCAGCAAGCAGGCGGCTTATGTCGGGGCGTCGGCTTTTGCGCATAAGGCCGGACTGCACGCCAGCGCGATCCTCAAGGATCCATCGACATATGAGCATGTGGACCCCGCAAGCGTCGGGAACGCCCGCATCATTCCGATGTCGAACCAAGCTGGTCAGTCAAACCTGCGCAAGCGTTTGACCGAGGCTGGTTTGCGTGTTGAGGCAGGTGACCCCGCACTTGGCCGCATCCTTGACCAGATAAAGGCCCGCGAGGCGGATGGATATTCCTATGACACCGCTCAGGCCAGTTTTGAACTGCTGGCGCGGGAAGAGCTGGGTCAATTGCCTGAGTTCTTCGAGGTCAAGCGTTACAAAGTCACCGTTGAACGGCGTAAGAACAAATACAACAAGATGGTCAGCCTGTCCGAGGCCGTTGTTGTCGTAAGAGTGGATGGTGAAAAGAAGCTGTCTGTCAGCGAATCCATGGACGAGTCAGGCAGCGACAGGGGGCCGGTGAATGCCCTAGCCAAAGCCTTGGCCAAGGATCTGGGCCAGTATTCACAGGTGTTGTCAGATATGCGTCTGGTCGACTTCAAGGTGCGGATTACGCAAGGCGGCACCGAAGCGGTCACGCGTGTCATCATCGACAGCGAAGACGGGCAGGGGCGGCGCTGGTCCACCGTGGGCGTCAGCGCGAATATAGTCGATGCGTCTTTCGAGGCGCTTCTGGATGCGATTCAATGGAAACTGGTGCGCGATTGTGATCCGAAAAAGGCAGCAGCCGAGTGAGCGTGGTCTTTGACCAAGACGTCAAGGCCTGCGCGGAACTTGTGCAACGGGCTGATCCAGATCGTTTCCGCGCAGCGATGGCTGCACCGGTGGCAGACCGTGCAGTCCTGTTCCCGATTTACGCGTTGAACGTCGAAGTTGCCCGCGCGCCCTGGGTGACGCAAGAGCCGATGATCGCCGAGATGCGGCTGCAATGGTGGCGTGACGCGCTACAGGAAATTGCTGAAGGGGCAACCGTACGGCGGCACGAGGTGGTAACACCCTTGTCACAGGTTCTTTCGCCCCATCTGGCTGGTGTTTTGGATGAATATGTGGCCGTAAGGCGTTGGGATATATATCGTGATCCGTTCGAGGATCAGGAGCAATTTGACGCATACATCGATCACAGCACGGGCTCATTGGTTGTTGCATCAGCCCAGGCGCTGGGGGTGGCCGATGAAACTGTGTTGCGTGACTTTGGATATGCGGTTGGGGTGGCGAATTGGCTTAGGGCTATTCCTGAACTGGAACAACGCGGGCGGATACCGCTTTTGGACGGTACCCTTGAAGGGGTGCGTGCCTTGGCCGGAACCGCCTTGAATCGCCTGCAAAAAGCCAGATCGCATCGGGCTGAGATTTCGGCCGAGGCGCGGCCGGCATTATATTCCGGGTGGTTGGCCGAACGGATTTTGAAGCAAGCCATAGCTAGCCCAGAACGTGTTGCCTCCGGTGATCTTGTTCCGGGAGAATTACGGCAACGGCTGTCCTTGATGTGGACTGCGGGCAGCGGGCGCTGGTGATCAGGCCCGTTCCGGGGCGGCCGGTCGCAGAACCAGCCACAACAGGGCCCCGCCTGCCAATGTCAGCAACGGAATCATAGCAAGATTGACTGCTGTCCACCCGTCGACCGGGGAACCGCCCGAGCAGTTCATCAATCCACCCGAAGCCAGCGAAGCCATAGTCACTCCGCCAAACACCAGCAGGTCGTTGAGGCCCTGCATCCGGCCGCGTTCCTGCGGTTCATGCGATGCGGCCAGCATCGTGGTCGCGCCGATAAAGCCAAAGTTCCACCCAACACCAAGAAGAATGAGAGCGACGAAAAAGTTCCCTAAATCAACGCCCTGCAAGGCGGCCAGTCCAGCGGCTGCAAGAATTGCCAGACCCAGCGCCACAATCCTTTCGATGCCAAACCGGGCGATCAGGTGACCCGTAAAGAAACTGGGCACATACATGGCCAGCACATGGCTGGTGACGATGTCAGCCGCGTCATTGGCCGAGTAACCACAACCTACCACGGCCAACGGCGTCGAAGTCATCACAAGATTCATCAGCGCGTAAGATACCATGGCACATATGATGGCCACGGCGATGCGGGGTGTTTTCAGCAATTCCAGTCGCGACCGCCCCTTGGGCTCGGAGCCGGTGGGTTTTGCAGGCGTTGGGATATCAAGGAAGAAGAACAGGGCGGACCCCAGAACATTGATCCCAATGACAGCTAGATAGGTGCCCAGAAACGGGATGACGTAGGCTTCGGACGTGAGCTTTACGATCTGCGGGCCAATGATGGCGGCTGCCAATCCACCAGCCATGACATAGGAAATCGCTTTGGGGCGGAACTCGTCCGATGCGGTGTCCGCTGCGGCGAACCGGTAGAATCCGTGGGCGCTCATGTAGATGCCTGTTAACAGGCTGCCGACAAGGAAGACTGGGAAAGAGCCAAGAAACAGGCCATAGGCCCCGATCAGCCCGCCCAACGCACCGGATGTCGCGCCAACAAGGAACCCGACCCGACGCCCCCATTTTTGCATGATGGCCGAGATCGGCGTGGCTGCCAGCATAGATCCCAGAACAATCAGCGAAATGGGCAATGTTGCCAGGCAGGGATTGGTCGCCAGCGACTGACCTGCCAGCCCTCCGACGATGAACATCATTGGCATCTGCGCGCCCAGAATGGCCTGCGCTGCCACCAAGACGGCAACGTTGCGTTTGGCCTGACGGTCATCGGGAAGGGTCGAGATCATGGTCATGGCGGAATGGTTATCGGCTAAGTGTTTGCGGCACAAGCCGGTTGCATCTGCGGCACATGCGCCTAACGTGCCAGTAGCAACCGAGCAGGGAGAACAGATGCCCGTTGGCCGCATCATCGAAACGCCGGATTGTGTGGCGGAAGGGGCCTACTGGCTGGCCCAGAGCTGTCCGCGCATGGCCTATGCAATGGAACAGACTGGCCCATTGCCCTTGCGTCGCCGTCCCGACGGGTTCGCGCAGTTGCTGAGTGCCATTGTCAGCCAACAGGTCAGCGTGGCTTCGGCCAATGCAATATGGCAACGCTTGCAAGATGCCAAGTTGACGGGTCCGCGTAAGATCATGTGGGCAACGGATGACGATCTGCGGGCCGTAGGGTTAAGCCGTCAAAAGATCCGCTATGCAAAGGCGTTGGCAGAAGCGCGTATAGATTACAAAGCGTTGCGTGATGTTCCTGATGCAGAAGTTGTGGCCACGCTGACGCAGGTGTCTGGCATCGGCGTCTGGACTGCGGAGATATACGCCATGTTCTCGCTTGGTCGCGCTGATGTGATCGCACCTGGTGATCTGGCGCTGCAAGAGGCCGCGCGCATCCTTTATGACCTGCCCAACCGCCCAACGGATAAAGAACTGCGCAAGATGGCCGAGGCCTGGTCGCCCTGGCGCTCGGTTGCGGCGCGGGTGCTGTGGGCCTATTACCGGGTTGCAAAGCAAAGAGAAGGGATCAGATGACACGGGTTTTGAATGCGCTCCGGAAAGAGCCTGTTTCGGGCGACACGCGCTCGGTTGTGGTGTTCGTGCACGGCTATGGCGCAAACGGTGCCGATCTGCTGGGTTTGGCCGACCCGCTGGGTGAACATCTGCCCGACACATTGTTCGTGGCCCCGGACGCGCCCGAGCAGATCCCCGGAATGCCCAATGGTTTTCAGTGGTTTCCGATTCCCTGGATTGACGGGTCGTCCGAAGAAGAGGCGCGCAGGGGCATGGAAATGGCGGTCGAGGATTTCAACGCCTTTCTGGATGCTCTGATGGTGGATGAAGACCTGTTGCCAGAACAGGTTGTCCTGTTTGGTTTCAGCCAGGGCACGATGATGAGCCTGTATGTCGCGCCCCGCCGCGAAGACCCCGTGGCCGGAATTGTCGCTTTCTCAGGCCGTTTGCTAGAGGCGGACCTTCTGGCAGACGAAACCGTCAGCCGGATGCCGGTATTGCTGGTGCATGGCGATGCCGACGACGTCGTCCCGCCGCAATCCTTGCCCGAAGCGGCAGAGGCCCTGCAATCCGCCGGTTTCAAAGAGGTCTATGCTCATGTCATGAAGGGCACCGGGCACGGAATCGCCCCGGACGGGCTGAGTGTGGCTCTGGCCTTCATGCGCGACAAGCTGAGCCTTTAGCCAGTAAGGTCAGTTCAGCGGAACACGGTCGTTTTGTATTGGTTCAAGACCAAAGATGGGCTTCCGCAAATTCGACTGAGTTTCCGGCCGGGTCGCGCACGTACAAGGAACGTGCGCCTCCGGGCCAGTCAAAATCTGCATCTACGGGGACATTCCAGTCCAGAAGGTGCTTGCGCATTACCGCGATTTCATCTCGGGTCAGTACAAGACACACGTGTCCTGCACCACGGGCGCCGTGGGGCGGAACAGGCATGCCCGGGTTGAGGGGCGGCTGTTCCGTCTTTTCGGGATTAAAGATCAACAGGACCGATCCGCCAATTCGGTAAAACACGTGGCGGTCGGCGACACGCTGAATGCGTTCCAGGCCCAGTACTTCGCCGTAAAACTGTTCCGCTGCGTCCAGATCATCGACATAAAGCGACGCTTCCAGAATCGCCGAAGGGGCCGGTGTTCCGGGAGTTAGTTTCATGACTCGAGTTTAGCAGATCAGGGCAGGGTATGTCACCGGCGCGGTCGACGGTCGCGTTTTCGTTGCGGTGTGGAGTTCAGGGACGGCATGGGCAGGCTGTCCCACTGGCCCGGTTCCAGATCGTCCAGTGTCCAGTCACCGATGCGGCAGCGGATCAGGCGCAGGGTTGGCAGGCCCACGGCGGCCGTCATTCGACGCACCTGACGGTTTTTGCCCTCGCGTATGGACAGTTCTATCCAACTGTCTGGAACAGTCTCGCGTTCGCGGATTGGTGGGGTTCGGGGCCACAGGTCGTCCGGCTCGTCGATCTGCCGCACCTTCGCCGGACGGGTCAGGCCGTCTTTCAACTCGACGCCGTTTCGCAGCGCTTTCAGGGCGGTTTCGTCCGGGATTCCTTCGACCTGAACCCAATAGGTTTTTGCCATCTTGTGCTTGGGGTCCGAGATCTGCGCCTGTAACTTGCCGTGGTCAGTCAATAGCATCAAACCTTCGCTGTCACGGTCCAGTCGACCGGCAGGATAAACCCCGGGCAGATCGATGAAATCGGACAGTGTACTGCGCGGAGTATCCGCATTGTCGCGGTCGGTGAACTGCGGCAGCACATCGTAAGGTTTGTTGAAGCGAATGAACCAGGACATGACGTGCGCATACCCTGAAGAGTGCACCCCGCGCAAGCTGTGGATAACTGTCATGTGCCTGTTACGGAGTTGCACTACCCAGTTTGCGACATATTGTGGAAAATCAGGGCTTGTCAGAGTATTAACACGATATATAGTTATTTTAAGGCCGGGGCGGGTGTTCCCCGCTCTGATGTCAAAAACGGGCAGAGCAGAGCGAGGAGCGATTCTGATATGGACGGAGACTTCAGGACCGAATTTGTCAGGGAGCCAGGTGCATTGAAGCATCATCCGGCATTGGTTTTGAACGCCGATTATCGCCCCCTGTCTTATTACCCGTTGTCCCTGTGGCCCTGGCAAGAGGCGATCAAGGCCGCCTGGCTGGATCGGGTCGACATCGTGGCCGAATACGACGAAGTGGTTCGCAGCCCGAGTACGCAGATCCGAATACCTTCGGTCGTTGTATTGAAAGACTATGTAAAACCCAGAAAGCGCGTGGCCTTCACGCGCTTTAATTTATTTCTGAGGGACGAGTTCCGATGCCAGTATTGTGGCAGTCGCGGTGATCTGACCTTTGATCATGTGGTGCCACGCGCCGCTGGCGGGGTGACCAGTTGGCAGAACGTTGTGGCGGCTTGCAGCCCGTGCAACCTGCGCAAAGGGTCGAAATCACTGCGTCAGGCAGGAATGAACCTGCGTAAGCCGCCCCGCCAGCCTGACGCCGAAGCACTGCGCAATGTTGGTCGGAAATTCCCCCCCAATCACTTGCACGAAAGCTGGATCGATTTTCTGTATTGGGATGCGGAACTGGACGAATTCTAGGCCCGGCCTGACCGCCACGCCACGAGCCAGATCAACACCAGAACAGCCGAGGCAATGGCATTCCACCCAGCCATCGAGATGTTGAACAATTCCCACGGGATATCGTCGCAGCGAACCAAAGGCGCAGACATAATCTGATCGAACAGATCGTCATTCGACATCCCACTGATGCTGCCGGATGTGCAACTGGTCGGACCTTCCCACCACCCTTGCTCAACGCCAGCGTGATAGAACCCGATGCCCGAAGTGGCGGCGGCGGCCATTGCGCCACAGAGGGGCAGGAAACTTAGCCTTGGTAAGGCCAACGCCAAAACGCCAATCGCGATTGCGACCCCATGCGGGTAGCGCTGCCAGATACACATTTTACACGGGGCAAGGCCGCCCAGATGCTGAAAGCCAAAAGCTGCCAGCAGAAGGGCCAGGGACCCAAGACTTGCCAGTGCGATAAGTTGTGAACGTCTCGTCATAGGTATTTCACCACCAGGAAGCCGCCAAACAACAGGATGATGAACAAGGTGAACATCAGCCCCAGGCGTTTTTCGATAAACTCACGGATCGGCTCGCCAAAGCCCCAAAGCAGGGCCGCAACAAGGAAGAATCTGAGTGCGCGTGCCAGTATCGACGTTGCGATGAATGTTCCAAGCGGCATTCCTGTCCAGCCGGACATAATAGTGATGACCTTGTAGGGGAAAGGTGTCACACCGGCGGCCAGCACGGCCCAGAACCCGAAATCGTTGAAGCGGGTGTTGAATTCTTCCATCGCATGAGCCTTGCCCATGGATTCAAGAATGGGCTGCCCCAGACTTTCATAGAAAAACGCACCAATCGCGTAGCCCAGCATCCCGCCCAGAACCGAAGCCACCAGGGCAACAGATGCAATCAGCCAAGCGCGCGAGGGGCGCGCAAGGATCATCGGAATCATCAGAACGTCGGGGGGGATTGGAAAGAACGAGCTTTCGACAAAAGCCACTACGGCCAGCGCCCACAGCGCATGAGGGTGTTCCGCCAGACGAATTGTCCAGTCATAAAGCGATCGCAACATTAAGCACTCAAATCCCGTTCTCGACCCGGGAAAGCCAAACCACGCACCTGACGGCCCGTCAACCATCGCAGTGGAAACAAATGGATTATTGGATGATTTTTGCCTCTGGACCTTCCCTCGGATGGGCGCTAATCCAGTGTCCGTGGCCCAAGTGGCGGAATGGTAGACGCAGGGGATTCAAAATCCCCCGGTAGTGATACCGTGCCGGTTCGAGTCCGGCCTTGGGTACCAAAGTAAAAACAGGGGGTTAGGGGAACCTGCTTCCTGTTTTTTCTTTTCAAGATTTTGGCTCGCTCACACTTGCCACTCACACTTTCATGTTCTGGTCCCGTTCTGTTCCGGCTGTAAGAATTGACTGCTCATTCGTGAGTCGATGATCTCAAGTACGATTTTGCGTGGCATGTACTGCGAAATAAAAACGACCTGAAGACAAGTTGGCCACGAAACAGACTTTCGCTGCATTGGCAGCACCGACTATCACCAATGGTAGCTTTGCGCAGAAAGCGGACTTTGCAAAGCCGCGAAAACAAAGCAGACTTGATCCTTGTCGATACATGGAAGGATTAGACTTTTGTCTGGAAACTTGAAAAAGTATATTGGACCCTTTGAAGGATTTTATTGATCTACGGCAACACGAGCAGCGTGTTGCTGCCTCGATCAAGGCAGAAGCGCTGTGGAGAAGTTGGCGAACCATATGAAGTGTAAGGCGCTGCGCTGTGTTGGATTACTCGTCGGTCGGGGACAGGTTAGGAAGCAGACAATGTCGTGCCGTAGCCTTCGTCCTCTGATGGAAATGGATCAGTAAATGCGACGTGGCGTTGCCCTGTCGGCTGAGCGTGCCAGCGGTATGTTTTGTGTCCAATGATCTCTAGCGCTCTGTTGGCATCGTATGCAGGCACAGCGCCTTTCCTTAGGACAATCAAATTTCTACGAAACCATTGCAAGTTAGACACGGCCCGAACCCCGAGGCTCAGCGGGATATCAGGACACCAACCTAATGAAGCCCATTGAGACAAGCTCTCATCAATATTCATACAGTTGATGTGTCCGTTTCCAGGTTGATCCTCTTCGGCCATGGAAAAAATGATAGTGTCGCGGGCGTTCTTGGCCAAGGTTTCAAAGAGAATATGAGAGAAATTAGGTTCCAAATGTTCAGCGACTTCTAGGCAAAGGACGAGATCAAACTTTCGCCCCAGATCTAATGGCTCGTGCAAGTCGTGTTTCAAGTAATGCTGGTTGCTCAACACGGTACTTTCTAAAGGAACACCATCAACACCTAAAACATGTTCAACACCTAAATGCTGGCAAAGCGACGGGTAAACACCGATACCACAGCCGATGTCCAAAACAGACTTTGGACGAAAATACTCGACCAGAAATCGAATAGGCGGTTCATCAAGGAAGAAATTATCCCAATGCCACTCCGGTGAAAAAGTCGTATCTGACGTTGAGCCGTTGTCTTGGGATAGGTCTGCAGTTGGTTCGAATACAGATAATGGCGGAGGCAGAAGTGTTCGTTTTGCATCGAAATCTTCAAGCAGTTGCGCCCAAGGCTTAAACCCTGCATCCGAATATCTTCGCTTATGGATAATCGAAGGGGCAACGTCCTCGACTGCTCCTTCGATCGTTTCGCGTGGAGCTTCTGACGCATAGTTCAGGGCTTCGAGCGCTAGCTCCTTAGGGCTCATACTGATCCCCATTTCGGCCAAATCGTGCAAGCGTTTCCAGTGCCAGGCCTGGCCAGCCGTTGCATCTTTGCGGGTTCGGTTGGCGCGCCAGCCAATTGCACCTTTCGCCAATATTTGATCGGCTGATCTTACAGGGGCGTGCCAAAGAAACAGGCGGTTGAGGATGCGTTGTGGAAGCAATTTTCCATTTTGATCAGTCACATGATGATTGCCTTGTGAAACAACAAATCCGGGAGCCAGTTCTCCTCCCATCCTCAGTATCGCCTTAAAATACTGCGGGGTTTCAAATTGCCTCGCTAGCCTTAGAGATTCAAGTGGGTCGATTCTGAAGTCTGAATTGCACTTTGGGTCTGGAACCAAGGTTTTCCAAGGTATCAAACCCACGCCGCCGACGGGTATGTCGTCAATAGCGCTAAGTAGCGCTTGTTTCGAAGCAACACTTAAGAACTCGTCCACATCAAGAAAAAAAACAAAATCTGAAAAGACTGCGGCCTGAACAAACCGCAACGCGTTTGTCATGGTTTCAGATTGATTATATGTTCTATCGGGCCAGTCCGTTACGATTATGTTACCAAATTCGCGTGCTGTATTGAACGCGATCTCTCTAGTCCTGTCCGTCGAGCCATTGTCCAAAAGAATAACCAGGTCAGCAAGCCTAGCATTATGACGCAAGAATGGTTCAATCACGTCCTGCTCATTTTTTACCATACTCAGGATGACTACGTTGACCGCGGAACTGTTTGGATACTCCTTCGATTCGCGTTGCGTTTTGGAAGTGGAACGTGTCTTGAAACGATGCCAAGTACTCTCAATCCAGTTTAAGATCATGTTCTCATAGTCCTAAATTATGTGCTCGATGCGTCTGGTGATGCCAATCCAGTGTGCTAATTGGGCTCCATCGCATGCGTACGATACAGTTGTTCAGCCTCACATAAGTGGTTCAGATAGAGTGTTAGTGCATAATCTGCCTGGGTGCCATCCTGGCGATCGCTTCCGGCGCTACCGGTCGGTAACCCAATGTCTCATTAGGGCTTCTAGCGGACCAATGCGGGAGCATCAACAAGCAGGAACGTCAAGGGCAGGTATGGGCTCTGAATGCCATTCATGCGTCGCCCGAAAACTCTAATGCCTTAACTGCGTAATCTAAGGCTTCTGCGGTGGTCGAATTCACCTTCTTGAAGTCTTCCCAAGCCTCAGCAGGCAACAAAAATCTGGTGCTATTGGATTGCGAAGAAATGTTCTCCAAATAGTGTTCCATGCCATCCAGACTAATAAGAGCATTCACTACGATATCGACTTCATCCAAGTGGAGGAGGCCAAGGTCGGCTGACAACTGTTCGGAAAACAGCCTGCGTATTCGGCCAACCGACAACAACTCATCGGTTGGACGCTCAGCTGTAAGGTTCTTCTTCATGGCGCGTGAATAGTTGCGGAGCTCTGCGGCCAGTACCCTTCGGAAGGCCATACGTTTAGACTCGATCCGCCTTCGATGCTCTTCTCTCGCCATTCGCGAGTTTACCCTTAGGGTCCAGATCACACCAAAAAAACCAACAATCCCAACAAGCAATGTTTGAAATTGTTCCAGAAATGTAAAAAATTCGGAGCTGGTCACTGACTGCCTTCAAAATAGGGAAGTTCGTTGAAAACATGCTCTATCTACTGTTGGTGGGCAAGAGACGATGCACACCGGCGCTGGGTAGTCTTCGAAACAAGCGTCCAGTAGGCACATCATGTTTGCCGAAACTAACTTGGGAATGACCGCTTTGGACTCTATCGGAGCAGACCAATGCGCATGCGGCAACCAGGATACCCAGCCAAGACCGGTATGGGGCTCAAAGCCGCCTTGTCTGGGCAGATTTAGAAAGCCTGCGGCGGTCAGCCTTGCGACGATAGTACGCGACCATTTCGGCGCTTTGGTTCGTGACCGCTTGAATTTCAGCGTCTGAGCATCCGGCCTCGGCCAGTCGGATAATCGCAAGTTTGCGCAGGCCATGAAGAACAAAGGGCTTTGCCTTCGGACCCAAATCCTTGCGCCAGGCACGGAACGCTTTTTCAACGGCGTTGTACCCCAATGGTTCGGTCAGGTTCTTGGCCAGCACATGAGCCCCAGAGGCGGGCAGCGAGGCGATGTATTCACGCAGGTCGCGAGGGCAGTAGGTTTCGAACAGTTCGTCAGACTTTTCGTCCAGAACATGCATCCACTCGCCCCGAAACTGTTTGCGCTCCATTTGGATTGCTGCATTAGGGCGCTGCCCTGTTCCAAGGATCAGCTCGGCGGCAGTGCGAACAACCCGCGGGGCGTCGACCAACTTATTAACCATCCATTCGGGCCACGGCTCGAACTCGCGCTGTTTGCCGAAATGTTCGATTCCGACTGTGGGGTTGGGACCGAGCGGCCAATCCAGCTTGTTGACGGCATAGTTCCACAAAAGGCTGACTGTTTGCAGGCGCTTATCAGCTTTTCTTGGAGTGCCTGACAAAGCGTCATGCACTTTGCGCATTCCCTGCTTTGTGGTTCGGCGAACGTCCTTGTTCGCATTGTTCAATAGCTGGCTGTCCATTTCCCGGCGATATGAGGTCTTAGTGCCGTCGCTGAGCCTGGACTGAATGCGCTTATCGGCTCGCCATGCTTCGACCAGAGCTTTCCACGTGTATTTCGCGGGCTTTTCCTGCTTTTCATGACGACCGGCCTGACAGGCCCAATAGAGCGCATCGAGTTCTTTCGGATCACCCTTCCATTTGAGCAGAATCGTGTGTTGTTTCGGCTTGCCGTTCTCGGTCCAAGTAATCCGGTAATATGGGTCCCAAACCTCTTTCGACTTGTTTAATTTCCAGACAAGACGAGGCTTTACGATGCGAGGTTTCGGTGGGCGGCTCATACTTCAATATCTTCCTCGGGCCGCGCTGGGTCGCCATTTGCGATCGCGCATAGATCCTGAACGTTCCAACGCTCAATTCCACCCGCTAGTTTCTTAGGAGGTGGCAAAGCGCCATTGTTCACCAAGTCGCGAAACTCTTTCGTCGACATGTCCAGCAGCTTAGCTGCGGTCTTTTCTTTAGCAAGCAATGGCATGTTCATGGGGTCAGCCTCTCACGCGGCCCTTAGCTTCGATCCCAGCGCCTGCGCGCCGGTAAGTTTCATTCCCAGCTTGGCGGCGTCCTTGTAGACGACGCTATCGGACACCCCGAGGCGCTGGGCAATCTGTGGGGCGGTCAGGTTTGAGTTGATTAGACTCGCAACCTTTTTGCGGCGCAGATCCAGTTCGCTCATGCGAGTGTCGGGTTCTGGTTCTTCCTTGGGGCGTTGGCAGCGGATCAGGTGTTCGCCGCGCCAATCCTTCTCGCTGGGCATCATGCTGCTAAAGCCTCCGATGCATAGTTGCCCCATTGGTAGGCCATAGCAGCCGCCAATCCGGGGAAGAATTTCGAACGTGCTTTCCATCGATCGGGGCCGGGGCTCGCCTTGTGAACGCTGTCACGCGCCGTCGACCCGTCCAACGTGCCGGTCGGGTTCAATTTCGGAAGGCCGCGCAACCAAAGGCACGTGCGCTTCTTTTCATTGTCCGGCCCATCGTCGTCATTCCCAAACTGCCAGGGCTGAACACTCTGGGTGAATGGACGGTAGTTTTCTATCCGTTCTTTTGCGTGCCGGTGCATAACGGGGTTCTCGATCGCCACGCGCGGCACTGGCGCATTCCAACAGGCCGAGAACAGTGCAGCGCCTTCATCCAGTTCAGCCCACATATCATCCAGCGAACGGCCCTCTGGTGGCATGCTCAGCCACCGGACGCCGCTATTGCACAGTCGGCTGCATGGTGGGTGCATAACGGCAAGCAAGTCCCATCCCATGTCTAAAACGTCGCGCACATCACATTGCATGTGACGGTTGGATCGATCGTCAGCAGGCAGGAGGTCGCATGACCAGGCGTCGTGCCCTCGATCGAGGAAAGCGCGGCGGACGATGCCCGAGGTTTCGCAGCCTATCAGGATCTTTAGCGACCGGCTCGTCATTGCGCGACCTCAGCATAGGCCTTGCCCAGCCCAATTTTGTTGGCAAAGCCGCACAGCTCGGCGCGCAATTTGGTTTCAAGTTCGTCTACGTCCGCTGGTCTTTCAGCCTCTTTGGCGACTTCGATCCGGCGCAGGATGTTTCCGACCTCACGAATAACGGTTTTCGGATACCCCTTATCCCCTGCGTCCCCTGCGATTGCGTCCTGCATTGCGCTGGCCTTGCCAAGCCCGACCTCGTGGTGTTCGGCATATGCCTTGCCAAATCGCATCACTTCGGCCTCGGTGGCATTCCATGCCTTCACTTTCACGGCGAGGTCGTCCGGGGTTTCGACCAAGTGGCTTGAAACACTCATTTCGAACTACTCCTTAGGGGCAGATAGACGGTCACAAACCCGTCGTTTTCGATCTCATGCGCTGGGCGTTCATCGGTGCCCCTGTCGCGCTCGGGGTGTTCTTGAGCGGACAGGGGCCGTTCGCCGTGAGTGGCATCAGTGGTTTGCATGTTCGTCGGCCAGCAAAATGTTGGTCGCGGCCTTGACCCAGTTCTTAGGCAGTTCCTCGACGTCTTCGGCCATCGCATAGACGCCGAACAATTCAATCGAGCTGATCAGCGGGACATATTCACCGTTCACGCTGGGAACGTCGCTGCGCCCGCCATTGTGATTGGCAATGTGCTTTAGCGCCGCCAGCTTGCGTTTCGGGTGACACTGTTCCAAGGCCTCGACCACGTGGATGATGCCGGGTATGTCCAGACGCGCGCTCATGTCCCGGCCCTCTGTTTATGCGCCGCGTCAATCCAATTGGTGATCATGTCGGCCTCATCGCCGCCCGTGGCGCGAATGCCGTGCAATGTCATTTCGCAAATATAGCGCTCGCCTGGTCGCAGGCCGTTGGGGATCAAATAGACGCCGTTCGTTTCCAGAACTTCGTTCAAGATGCGATCACGGCGGCCCATATAGGGCAGTTGGTCCAAATGGCTGAGCAAGCGGGCGAGTTGGTCGTTGATCAGGTCGTTCATATCGTCTGCATCCTTAGAAAAGGCCGGGGGCTTGTTGGGGATGGGAGCCCCCGGCCAGTTGTCGGCGCGCACGGGACGGCGCGACGAGGCAGTTCAGGCGATGATTAGGGGTGTAGGCCCGGTGTATCCGCAGCGCTGGGCGTGGGCCCGGGCCCGGTCGCGAATGCGCTGCGACTGGGCGGCCTGTTCGATGGCGTCGCTGTCGATCGCGTCAACCTGAACGCCAAGCCGTTCGAGGCGTTGGTCACAGATCGGTTGGCCGCGCATATCCTTGAGCCTGGCCCAAGCCGCCATGGAAACAAGGGTGCGTCCTATGCGCGCTGGGTCAGAAACTGCTTTGGCCAAAGACTGGAACGCGTCATGGGCTCCGGGCATGTGGAGAGACGCCAGAGGAAAACTCAAAACCCGCGAGGAATCATGATGGCATGAATCACTCGCGGGAGTGGGCAGGGGTGTTACCGCACCGTCTGCCCGGTTCATCCCGCACGAACTTGAAAGGAAAGAGCGGGATGAATTTCCTGACTGCTTTAGCTGTTCTGTTTGTACTTGCAGCCCGCCATCGTTGGATGACTGTGTTTCTTGTTTTGTCTTCTTTGTACGCTCTGACGGTGTGGAAGGTGTTTTGAAGGCCACGTTATTGCCCCCAACCTGTCAGTCGCCCGACCAGCATCAAGATCAAAGAGCCACCGCAGACGAGCAGCAACAAAATTGACGAGATCACCTGAAATCGGTTCGGTTCAACCTGAAGGATGGCAATGGCGATCACGCACGTTGCGAGCGCTAGCGTGATGTTGATGTAATACGTTGCCCACTGAGGTGGGTTCGCTGTGTGTGCAACTTCAAGGTTTTGCCGCAGCGCCCGCAATTTCTCGGTCAGTGTGTTCATGGGTTGCCTCCATTGGGTTGATGTGAGGCAAGGTGTCCGAAATAATCGGACTAGTCAATATGAAATCCGAAAAATTCGGACCAATATGTGATTGGCGATTAGCTTGAGTTTAGCTTAGGTGAGAACAAAAGGGGAACAAGGTTGATTCGATATAAGCTGATACGCGCAATGGTGGTGCTTCTGGTGCGACTTGGGGTGGATTTGAATCTTGTATTCGATCCGTTCTGGGCTACCCGTCGGATTGCTGGAGGGCATCGAAGAGATGGTTTTGAACGTCCAGTGGAAGCTGTGCGAAATCGCCGTGAAGGAGGTAGTTGAAGTCTATTCTATGCTGTCTGTAATAGTAACGCATTGCCTTAATGCTAGGGGCGCCACGAGACTCTTGTGAGTGATACGTGGTCTTGGAGACCCCGAGGGCCTTAGCGATTTCATTCTGTGGCAGGCCAGACACTTTTCTCGCGGCGATCAGGCGTACCCGGATCGCTTCAGGGCTGATGTCCCCGGTTCTGGCAAGCTGCTCTTTTTGCTCGATATCCATTGCGTTGGTTTAACCTCGGTTCGAAAAAAGCGAACTGTTTTTGTTGCGTACCTTGCAAGTCCGAAAAAATCGGACTAACGGTTAGATATGCAGACTGATGTTCGTACTTTCGTTGACCAACTCGGGGGCTACCGCAAGGTAGCGGACCGGCTCAAAAAAAAGCCCACGACGGTTCATACCCATATGCAGTCCGGTGTTCTGCCCGCTGCCTGGTATGATGCCTTGTGCCTTATGTCGCGAGAGTTGAGCATAGCGGAACCGAACAAGGATTTGTTCTCGTTCCTTAGGCTTGGCGAAGGGGCAGGGTGATGTCATTGTCATCGTTTCCTCGCGTTCTGTCTTCTGGCGTCAAGTTTCTGCTGAACGGGCGCGAAAAGTCTTTCGTAGTGAACAGGGTAGAAGCACGGGATTTAGCGCGGTCCAGATTTGCTGATGCCTTGCGCGTGGCTTTCCCGGGGACATCGGACAACGAGGTGGCCCGACTGGCCGCGCCGGTGCTTGGCCGATCGGAACGGCAAATCCAGAACTGGTTATCCGGGTTGAGCAGCCCGGTCATCGAAGACGTCTACACAGTCTGCGCCATTCTTGGTGTTTGGAAAACGATGGAGATCCTGACCGCTGATCAAACACGCAACGATATTCTGGGGCGGATTGGGCAGCGATGACAGGACTTGGGCAAGAATTCAGCGCGCTTTTGCAGAGCGATTTGTCGTGTGCCGGGGCAGAAGCCGTATCAGCTACCATTGGGTGGTGGTTGACCGTCAGCCTAGCGCACTTTGGCATCGGTATCGCCGTAAGTTCGATCGTACTGTTTCGCGGGCTGTCACACACTTGGCTGTGGGTCGGGATTGCCGGAATTCTTCTGAAAGAAGTTGCGGGCGACATTCCTAACAGCGGATTTCAGGCGATTGTCGTCATAGACAGCCTTTGGGATATCGCCTGTTACCTGATTGGTTTTTTCGTGCTGTGGGGTCTGATGGTTTCAGACGAAGGGGGCGACGAATGAGCGTCGCCCGCGCAAATACGTCAGAAGTGACCGTGCATAGCGCGCGCTACCTGCTTTTTGGCCTTTTTAAGCGCTGCCTGAGATGCGGTGAGCTCTTGCTCGCATTCCCGCAGGTGGACCAACGAATTGCCGAGGCGAGTGCCTGGCAACAGCGCGGCGACCTCGGATGCGGGGTGCGTTGCCATGATGACCTTGCTGTCGTCGCCGTCCAAAATTGCGAGCCTATGCTTGCAGTGTTGTCCATTCGATCCAGCCGGACAGGTGCAATAGATCATAATGTCTTCTGGGCTTTTTTCGACCGAAACAGTGTATTCGTCATCGCTGGAACTGCTCTTGAATTTGAATTTCAAAACGTATCTCCGGGTATAATGCTGAAATCAAACGCGTCTCACGCAAGAGTTGCAACAGAGATCAGAGATTCGCAATCACCCTTTGCGCACCGTTTTCGCAATGCACCAGACGGCCCAGCACAACAGCATGGGCCACGGTCTACCGAGCAGCGTTGTCAGAATGTTGTCGATTGCCTGAAAGATGAGCCTCAGCTCAATAAGGACTTCCATCCCGTTTTTCCTTGTAGTTGGCGGGATGGTTGCGCGCGGTGGGGTGGCGACCCCGCCGCGCATCCCGCGCGGTTTCATGAGGTTGCAGGCTGTGAGGAGTCGCGACGTGGTTCCTCTGGCGGTTCCCCCGCTTTCCGCGCTGGGCAAGTCAAATCATCAATTCGCCGGGGCGTCCTTCCGCTGAACATCACGGGACAGCGGACCCGAAAGGGCCCAAACCAAAATCACGCTGCACGTCAGGCCCGGCACCCTTGCGTGAGGGATTTCATAGACCTGACAAGCGTGATCACCGGGGCCCGCGCGGGGGCCAGAGGCAGAGCGGGGCAACGTCCTTGTATCTGCCGCCGCCAACCAATCCAAAGAGCAGTAATTCGAGGCAGGTATCATGAGCCACGCAGCTACCCATTGGCTGGCGGATGTATCGCCAGAAACCATGACGCACGGCGAGTTTCGGGTTCTGTTCCACCTGTGTGATTGCCACAACGCCAGCATGGGGTGTTTCCCCAAGCAAACCTATTTGCGCGAGCGCACGGGCCTGTCGAATGGCGGGCTGAACAAGGCGCTGGCTTGCCTGGAAGAAAAAGGGCTGATCCAGCGCAAACAGGAGCGTGACACACGCACCAACCGGCAGAAGCCGACACACTACATCTTGGGGTTTGAGATAGAGGCTGACCAAGAGCCGCCTCCACTCAGTGGAGTCGGAAAGTCGGGCAAAGCCGTCTCCACTTTTGACGCGGTTCCGTCTCCACTTTCAGGGGGGGGCCGTCTCCACTCTGGTGGAGCCTATATAGATGAACCAGTAAAGGAACCAGTAAAGGAACCTTGTGCGCCGACTGACGCGGCCCACACACAGGATTTTGTTTTCGAAGATTTCGTTCGCCAGTTCGAGAGGGTGTATCCCCGGATCGGCGATGGCGTGGCAACCGAGGCCGCGCTGAAAACCGCGATCGATGAAGGCGCAGACCCTGCCGCCATCCTTGCCGGTGCCCGTGGCTATGCAGACGAGCAGAAGGGCAACAACAAACAATACATCGCCTATTCGGAAAACTGGCTACGCGACAAGCGGTGGACGCGGCACACGCCGACTACCTCGGCAAGTGGTGGCCGCGCCCGGATCTTGGAAACCCATGCCAAGACCATCAAACAGGGCAAGCCGTTCCTTTGCGCCGCAATCACCGATCAGACCGCTTGGGAGTGTGTTCAGGCCAAGCTTGTCACCGTTCAGGAATGCCGGGCCGTGGGGAAACTGCTATGACCTATCCCCACGCTAACCCAGAGGCACACGGCCAGCGCTTTGGCGACGTTCTGGTAACCGTCGATTGCGAAGCTGGCGACTGTCAGATCATCGCCCCGCGCAAAGGCCTTGTTGGGACCGTTCCCCGCAAGATGCGCCTGTACAGCTTAGACGAAATTCGGGGGGCCTATCAGGCTCAAATCGGTTTGGCCGCAACCGACCCCGTCGCGAAGAACATCGCCGACGCCCTGAAATTTGCCGGTCAGCAACTCAAAGCTCAACAGGAGAGGTCACGGTGAACATCGACTTTGAAGCATTGCGCGCCGCCAACATCCAACGCCAGGCAGAGTGGACCGGAAACGAAAATGTGGACATGCTGTTTCGTGCCCTTGAGGTCGCCGACGAAGTGGGCGAGGTCGCAGGGGCCGTCAAGAAATACATTCGCGCCCAGCGCGGCGTATGTGGCTCTGTGGCGGCGCTGGGTGATGTAGCCGACGAAATCGGCGATGCGGTGATTTCCATCGATCTGCTGGCAATCGAACTGGGGGTAACCTTGCCGGTTGGTCAGTTCGTGAAAATCCAAAACGTTGTCGATCCGATCAGGACAGCCTTGGCGTTGGATGTTGCAAGTGGCGCAATCTCGGAGGCTGCACTGTTGTTGGCGCATGTGCCGGAAGGGTCCGAGGCCGAGCTGTTTGCCCGAACCGACTTGCGGGACGCTATCACCCGAGCCCTCGGGTGCATCATGACCCTTTCCGACGCCCTGCACATCAATGCCCGCTTCGCTGTTTCCGCAAAGTTCAACAAGACCTCAGCCAAGTACGGGCTGGCAACGCGCATGGAAGCGCTGGGCATGTGAGCCAATGGAACGTATGACCGCCGAACAGCTTCGGGCCTTGCAACAGTCAGAGACGCTCAAAGAGGACAAGCGCCGGGTGCGTGGAACCCAGCGCACCACCGTTGATGGTATCACCTTCGACAGCAAGGCCGAGGCCGATCGCTGGTGTGAATTGAACCTGTTGCAACGTGCCGGGAAAATCTCGGGCCTGCGCCGACAGGTCAAGATACCGCTGGAAGGCCGGGACGGCCCGATCATGACCGACAGCGGAAAACACCAACGCACTTGGAAAGCCGATTTCACCTATGTCGATCACAAGTTGGGTTGCCTGGTGATCGAAGACCGCAAGGGCCATGCGACCGACAAGTTCAAACTGGTGAAGGCGATACTGGCGGCGCAAGGCATTGAGGTGCTGCTGACATGAGGGGGTGGAACTATGTCGACTGACCTCTCGCCCCCACTTCCGGAAAGCGTCGCCGAGATTGCCGAGGTGATCGGGCGGGATCAGGCGCTGCATCTGATCGGATCATTGCCTCAATCCGGTTCCCGTGCCTGGCGCGTGTGCATCTATGTGCCCAAACGCCTGCCTTCGGTGGATCACCCTTTGGTGCGGGTTCTGGGTTGGAAGGACGCCAACAAGCTGGTCAGGGCATTTTCCGGGATGATCCTTCAGCCTTCCAACTGCCGCTTCATCGTGCGCGCGGCCCGCAACCGTCGAATCCTCGAAATGGCCAAAGAGGGCTATTCCGTCAAGGAAATCGCCCACGGCGTCGATCTGTCGAACTACCAGGTGCGCGAAATCCTGTCCGGGGGAACCGCCAGAGGCAAAAAGAAAGGCCGCGCATGAGAATGCAGTACATGTTTTTTGACGGATCGGATCAAATGAGCAGAAAGAACTATGACGCCTGTCTTGCGCATGTGCTGAAATGGGAAGGCGGCTATGTCGACCATCCGAAAGACCCGGGCGGCGCGACCAACCACGGGATCACACATAAGGCTCTGGCCGATTTTCTCGGTCGCCCGGTCACCAAGGCGGAAGTTAAGGCCCTTACAAAAGGTCAGGCCGGGCAAATCTACCGTTCTCGGTATTGGTTCAAAGTCATGGGTGATGAACTGCCCCAAGGTATTGATCTGGTCGCATTTGATCCCGCAGTGAATTCAGGCCCGTCGCGGGGCGCGAAGTGGCTGCAACAGGCCCTTGGCGTAGCGGCAGACGGCAAGATTGGCAAACAGACGCTGAGCGCGGCCATAAACGCCTCGGATGCGGTTACCGTCGTGCAGCGGGCTTGTGCCGCGCGCATGGGCTTCCTGCGCAAGCTGCGCACCTGGTCGACCTTTGGCCGTGGTTGGGCCCGTCGGGTTGCTGATACCGAGGCCGAGGCGGTCGCTATGGCCACTCAATCACCCAGTCGTGTCAGAGCCGAGGCCGACAAGGCCCAGAGCGCCCGCGCAACGCAGGCACGGGGCGCACAGGCCACTGCAGCGGGCGGGGGTGGGTCTTTGCTGATCGATATGCCCGAATGGGCGCTTTGGTCCGTTATCGGCGTTCTGACCCTCTGTGCGGTGATCTTTGCCTTGAATGCGGCGCAACATGCGCGTCGGGCCGAGGCGTATCGAAAGAAACTGGCGGAGATGACAAATGGCTAAACCGTGGTGGCTGTCGAAAACCCTTTGGTTCAACTTCCTCATGGCGCTGGTGACGTTTGCGAATGAAATGCTGCCCTTGCTTGAACACTTCACCGCGTTGGGCGCCCCAGAACACTACACAGCCATCGCCCGAACGGTGCTGACAGTGATTACCCTTGTGGGCAATGCTATCTTGCGCGTTGTCACAGATAAGCCATTGGCTATCCGATGAGCGGGGTTATCGCGTTTCTATTGAAGCTGGGTTTTGGCGGCGCTGTCGACAATGCCATTTCGCACTTGGAGCGCCGTGCCGAGTTGCAGAACGACCAAGAGCGCCTGAAGGCCATGACGACGGTTCAGCTGGCGCGCCAGGCTGTGGCCGAGGCCCAGATCATGGCGGATTACAACAAGGCCAAACTGCAATTCCCGTGGTTTTGGGTGTTTGCCGGTATGTTCCTTGTGCCGCTCGCGCTGTGGTGGTCGGCGGTCATCATAGACAGCATTCCATACCTGCGCGACGTTTTCGGTGATCAACAGGTGTCAGACCTGCCGACCGAGGATATGCGGCGATGGGCAGGCAACATGATCCAATGGTTGTTCTTTGTTGGGTCGGGTGTTGGGGCAGTGAAGGTATTGAGGCGATAGGAGCAGTGCAGTGTTCAAGTGGCTGAAATCATTATTTGCATGGCGTGTGGTCAGGGACACCGGCGTTTGGGTTTACTGGATCAATGATGTGACGGGCGACCGCGAGGCGCGTTGGACTGGAATGTGCTATCAGCCGCTGGACTTTGAATGGCTTGAGAATGCGACAGGCTCAGCTCGATCCATTGGGCCGCACGCGCGAGTTCTGGTCATCAAAAATCGCGGGTCCTTCCGGCGGGGGTAAGGCCAGTGGGTGCTCAACGTCGCAAAAAACTATTTGTGCGAGGGCCCGGGAAACGTGGCCTACTACTATTACTTGAGGCAGTGGCGTGAGCAACAAAGTCGGGCGCGGGCGAAATCTGAACAGGGCTGAAATGGCCGATTATTTCGGCATAGCAATGACGACGCTGGACGATTGGGTACGGCGCGGCTGCCCGGCAGTGCAGAAAGGGTCACGCGGTAAACCGTGGACGTTTAATTCTGCGCAGGTGGCCGCTTGGCGGGAAAACGATATCAGGTCGGAAGCCGCCGGGGTTCAGGTTGCAACTGCCGACGAACTGAAGCGCCGAAAACTTGAGGCCGAAACCGAGCTGGTCGAATTGGAACTGGCCGAAGCCAAGGGTTTGGTTGCGCCGGTCGAGCAAATTGAGCGGGCACTGTCCAAGGCATTCGGCGAAGTCCGGTCCAGCATTCGCAATGTTTTGCCAGCCCGCGCAGCGAGCCGGTTGGTCGGGGAAAAAAACGAAACCCGGATTAAGGCCGTGCTGCTGGAAGAGGTGGATTTGGCCCTCGAATCCTTGGCCGACCAAGATCTGATCAATGAATCCGATCTTGATATTGATGAAGACGGCGAGGAAGACGATTGAATGCGCGCGCTGATTTTTCAAACGCGACCTCGATCGCCAACGCGACCCGAAGAGCCCAGCGTTTTCTAAGGCCGCCGCCGAAACTTTCGCCGTCCGAGTGGGCCGAAAAGAATGTCAAAATTCCTGTCGGCAATGCCATCCCGGGTTTGATCCGGTTCGATAATGCCCCGTATCAGCGCGAACCGCTGGACATGATGGCAAATCCAGAATGCGACCACCTCACGTTGAAATGGGGTGCGCAGGTTGGCAAGACGTTGGTGGCATTGTGTGGGCAGGGCTATTTCATCGCGCACGATCCATGTTCGCAAATCATGATGCAGCCCAGCCAAGGGGATTTGCAGACCTGGCTTGAAACAAAATTCAATCCCATGGTCGACGCGAACAACTCACTTCAGGACGCAATAGCCAAGCCCAGAGGTCGCGATGGTGTCAACAACCAGCGCATGAAATCCTACCCCGGCGGGTTCATGATGTTCTCTTGGTCCGGTTCTCCGAAGACCATGCGGGGCAGGTCGGCACCCAAAATCGTTTGCGATGAGGTGGACGGATACGACCGCACCAATGAGGGACACCCTGTTGAGCTGCTGTCACAGCGGGCCGCAACATACGGGGATCAACGCCTCTTGGCGGAAATCAGTACGCCAACGATCAAGGGCGCAAGCCGGATCGACAGCTCTTTCGAGGAAGGCGACAAGCGACGTTTTCATATTGCCTGCCCGCATTGCGGGGAACACCAACACCTTAAATGGTCGGGGGTTCGCTGGGAAAAGGGCGATGATGGCGAACACCTGCCCGAGACTGCGTATTACCAGTGCGAGGCCTCAGGATGTGTGATCACCGATGAAGAGCGCAAGGCCGCCATTAGGTCAGCGGAATTCGACGGGGCAGGGTGGAAGGCTGAAAAGCCGTTTCGGGGCCACGCTTCCTACCATTTGAACGAGCTCTATTCATGCTTCCGAAAGTTGAAAGACATTGTTCAGTCGTTCCTAGACAAGAAGGCTGCCAATGATTTGCAGACCTTCACCAACGTGTCGCTGGCCGAGACGTGGGTGGAAGAGGCCGATGAAGTCGAAGCCGACGCACTAATCGCGCGGGCAAAAAAATACCCGGCTCAGGTTCCAGCCGACGTCGGCGTTCTGACCGCTGGCGTTGACATGCAGACTGACCGGCTAGAGGTCGAGGTTGTCGGGTGGGGGCTTGGTGAGTGCAGCTGGAACATTGACTATCAGGTATTCTGGGGTGACCCGACCCAGTCCGACGTTTGGAAAGAGCTCTTTGACTATCTGAGCCAGACATTCACACATGAGAGCGGGGCCGAGTTGCGCATCCGCGCGACCTGCGTCGATACGGGCGGCAACAAAGGCCTGACCCAAAGCGCATATGAACAACTGGCGGGCAAACATCGCAGCCGGATCTTCGCCATCAAAGGCAAGGGCGGCTGGGACCGCCCCATTGTGTCAGCGCCAAATGTGCGTAAATCGCCCAAGAAGGGCCGACCAGTGAAACTTTTCACCGTTGGCGTGGATGAGGGAAAGCTGTTGATCCACCGCCGCTTGAACCTCGAAACCGGCCCGGGGTCTTGTGTGTTCAACATCGATCGAGACGTCGAGTATTTCGAACAGATGACCGCCGAGCGACTGGTAACAAAGTTGATCCGTGGGTTCCCGGTGCGTGAGTGGCACAAAACGAGAGACCGAAACGAGGCTTTGGACTGTCGTGTTTATGCCTACGCCGCTCTGAAGATTGAAAAGCCGAATATCAAACTGTTGCTGGCGAGGTTGAAAACCGCCGAGGAAGAGGAAGCCGAGCCCCCCGAGACCGAAGAAGAGGGGGAACCGCCAGAGGAACAGACAACCAAACGCCGCAAGACTAGGCGTCGAAGCTCGCGCGCCGCACGAACGCGCCGCCGGGTCCGACGAACACAAGGCTTGTAGGCGGGTTTTTCATTGCTGACACAATTTCCCAGCCGAATCCGGGCAGGGTTGAGCCTTCGGGCAACTATCACCTCACCCGAATTTCCGGCCCCCACTTGGTCTATTAGTGCATATCTGCGCGGCCCGGCTTCGATCGATTTGGACGCCACCGGCACCGCTGAGACGCATGTATTTTCCGAGACCTCGACAGATACGGCCAAGTATTTGCCTGGTCGTTACGCGGTCACCGTTCGTGCAACCGACGGAACGGATACGTTTGAGGTTGAAGCGGGTGAGTTGGAAATCGAGGCCGATGTTGCGAACATTGCCGCCGGTCATGATCCAAGACAACACGCTGAAAAGGTGTTGGCTGCGATCGAGGCCGTGATTGAAAGACGCGCGACCAAAGACCAGCAGTCTTACAAGATCAACAACCGTGAATTGGTGCGAACCAGTATCGCGGATCTGTTGGAACTCCGCAAAACGTACAGGGCTGAGGTGGCCAGGCTGAAAAGCAATGGCCGCCACAATCGTCTTGCACGTCGTCAGATGAGGGCTCGTTTCTGATGGCTTGGCCGTTCACCCGCAAAAGCAGCGATATTACATCGGCGACCATTGTCGAGACGGTTCAATCTCGCATCCCAAAGGTGAGCCGCAGAAGCCCGGGGCGGCCCATTCGTTCCGCCAGGTCTTATGATGCTGGCAAAACGGATCGACTTACAGCGAATTGGACATCGACCCCGTTAACAGCCGATCAGGTCATTGAGCGAAACCAGCGTATTCTTGTGGCGCGGTCCCGGGAACAGGCGGCGAACAATGATTACATGAAGGCGTTTCTTCGCCTGTGCGATCAGAATATTGTTGGTCATCGCGGGGTTATTTTGCAGGCCCAGGCAAAGGATGCCGACGGATCACTTGATCGCGCCGCCAACGAGGCGCTGGAATCATGGTGGCGGCAGTGGTGTCGCGCTGAAAACTGCGACATTACCGGACGTCGAAGCTTCCGGGTCATGTGTAAATCTGCCGTTCGATCAGCAGCGAAAGACGGCGAGTTCATGTTTCGCGAGATCCGGGGCAAAGCTGCCCCCATGGGCTATGCCCTGCAAATCCTCGACCCGCAGCGATGCCCCGTTGACTACAGTATCGAACGTTTGCCTGGCGGACGGTTCGTTCGGCAGGGCATCGAGTTTTCCCGAGAGGGTCGACCTCTGGCCTATTACTTCATGACCGGAGATCCTTCGCGCAACGCCTATACCTTCAATGGTAGCAACCTCGATCGCGTACCAGCCAATGAGATCATTCACGGTTTTCTTGAGGATATCGTTGGCCAACGTCGGGGCCTTCCTTGGGCAGCAACAACGCTTTGGCGCATGAACCAGCTTAACGAGTTCGAAAAGGCGGCAGTTGTAAATGCCCGCATGGGTGCCAGCGTGGGCGGCTTCCTTGAATGGGAAGAAGGGTACGGCCCGGAGCCTGACGAAAACGATGCTGACGAACACGAAGAATTTTACATCGAGGCTGAAGGTGGCGTATTTCAGGAGCTGCCCGAGGGGCTGAAACACAAGGCCTTCGACTCGCGCTATCCCACCGGGGAGTTCACACCGTTTCACAAAGCAATGCTTCGGGGTACTGCCGCCGGTATGGGCGTGGCCTATGTCAGCCTGGCCAATGACCTTGAAGGGGTCAATTTCAGCTCCATTCGGCAAGGTGTTCTGGATGAGCGCGAACACTGGATGGACCTGCAAGAATGGCTGATCGAAACGCTTGTTGAGCGGTCGTATCAAAACGCCTTGAAACCGGCCTTGTTGCTGGGGCTGGTGAAAGATGGCCCGGTTCGCTTGAAGCCGGAACGTATCGCCAAGTATCAAAACGTGTTTTGGCAGGCGCGTCGCTGGGCGTGGGTCGATCCCCAAAAGGACATCAACGCCGAGGTTACCGCCAAGGACAACCTTCTGACGGCACCGTCCGAGATTATCCGAAAACAAGGCCGTGACCCCGAGACGGTTTGGCGAACAGTCGCATCAGACATCCAGTCGATGCAGGCGGCGGGCATCCCCGACAATTTCATCATGGCCAACATAGGCAAGACAATGGGTGCGAGCGCGCCCGCAACCCAAGAGGAGACCCCCAATGAAGGGAATGAATAAGGCATCGGCCTTGGTTATCGCGGGATCGGTCTGCGCGTCGGCCCTGATCGGGCAGGCGTTTACACGTTCGATAACTGCCGAACAAGTCAACGCCAACAACGGCAACGGCCCGCTGCGCCGTATGGCCGAAGTGCGTAACATTGATGAAACCGCGCGCACGATCGAGGTCGCGTTCAGCTCTGAAACCCCGGTGATGCGCTGGTTCGGCGATGAAATCCTTGATCACAGCCCGGGGGCAATGGTTTCCGATCGACTGGACAATGGCGCGGCTGTTCTTTGGAACCACGACAGAGACACTCAGATCGGCGTTGTTGAGAGCGCGCGTATCGACGGGGATAGGGTAGGCCGCGCGGTTCTTCGCTTTGGTCACTCTGCCCGAGCCGAAGAAATCTGGAAAGATATTGTCGACGGTGTGATCCGGCATATTTCCGTCGGCTATTTCGTGAAGGCGGTGAAGACAGAAGAGCGTGAGGGCGAAGCCGACAAGGTAACCATCACGGAATGGGAACCTTACGAAATCTCGCTGGTCAGCATCCCTGCTGACCCAAGCGTCGGCGTTGGTCGGTCAGCGGGGGAACCGCCAGAGGAACCGGCAAATCAGCGGGGCAATACTGACGATCAAACGGATGCCAGTGAAACAGAAGGATCGGGCAAAATGATTAAAGTTCTCCGCAATGCAGCCGGTGATCTGGTTCGCGCAGAAGTGGACAGTGACGGCAATATCGTCAAAGAGGTGGAAGTGCTGGAACGCGCTGCCGAAACTCAGGCGCTTGTCACACGAGGCCAGCAGCGGGAACAAACCCGTGTCGCGGCCCTGATGGAAATCGGCGAGCAGTACAGCGCCCAGTCGTTGGTTAACGACGCAGTGCGCAACGGTGTCACCGTCGAAGAGTTCACCCGCACTGTTCTGGATCACGTTCACGGCAACAATGAAAACGGCAGCCGCGGCAATGAGGCTCTGGACGATGATGCAGGCCGAGCAGGATTGACCGACAACGAGGCAGGGCAGTTCAGCTTTATTCGAGCTGCACGTGCCCTGCTGAACCCGTCGGACCCCCGCGCCCGAGAGGCAGCCGCGTTCGAATTCGAAGCGTCGGCGGCTGCGCAACAGTCAATGGGCCGTTCTTCCGAGGGTATTACCGTGCCTGTGGAAGTCCTGACCCGGACGCTGAACACGTCGACATCGGGAACAAACCCGGGCGATACCGGCGGTCACCTGATTGACACGACTCTTGCGACGCAGTCCTTTATCGACATGCTGCGCAATCGTGCGATCCTGTTGAATGTTGGTACGCCGATGGGCGGCCTGGTCGGCAATCTGGACATTCCCGGACAGACGGGCAGCGGCAACGTGTTTATCGTCGGTGAAACCGAAGACGTCGGCGAAGGCAGCATGGACTCCGGATTGGTTAAGCTGTCGCCGACCACGATCGGTGTGTTTGGCCGGGTCACGCGCCGTATGCTGCAACAAGCATCCATGGATGTGGAAATGCAATTCCGTAGCAGCCTGGCTACTGACCTTGCGCTCGGCATCGACCATTACGGTTTCTATGGCGACGGCGTCGGTAACAATCCGCTGGGTGTGATCAACACAACCGGGATCAATGCAGTCGCGTTTGTTGCCGCCAATCCGACTTACGCCGAGCTGATCCAGATGGAAACTGAAGTGTCGCTGGATAACGCGTTGGTGGACAATGTCCGTTACGTCGGCAACTCCAAGTTCCGTGGTCACTGTAAATCCACCGAGAAGTTCGCGGGTTCGAATGGTCAGCCGATCTGGGAAAGCGGCAACACCGTCAATGGCTCACAGGCGGAAATTACCAACCAGTTTGCTGACGGCGATGTGTTGTTCGGCAATTTCAGCGACATCCTGATCGGCCTGTGGGGTGGGCTTGATATTCTTGTCGACCCCTACACCCAGTCGCTGTCTGGTACGCGCCGCATTGTGATGCACCAAGACTTCGACATCGCCCTGCGCCGCAAGGAAAGCTTCTGCCTGGGCCGAATGTAAAGCCCTGAGATAGTTGAGGCGGCGCATTAGCCGCCTCCATGAAATCATCAATGTGGAGGCCATAATATGGCTAAGAAAACTGTCAAACTTGTTGTCACTTCGGCATTCGCGGTCGCCGGTAAAATCGTCAAACCGGGCAAAGAAGTCACTTTGCCTGAAGACGAAGCGAAAAACCTGCTGTCACGTGGCAAGGTGGAACTTGCCGAAGCGCAAGATGATCAAGCCGAAGGCTGGTTGGAAAGCAGCTCTGTCGCTGAATTGCGCGAAATGGCAAAAGAATACGAGATTGAAGGCGCGGAAAAGATGAACAAGGCCGCGCTGATCAAAGCCATCGAGGCAGCCGAGGGCGACTGAGGCGATGCCCCAACCTGATTGGGAGGATCTGACCGACTTCTTTGATCCGGATGAATTTGCGGACAACGCAGTAATCAAACGGAACAACCAAGTTGTTGGTCAGATCCTTGGTGTTTTTGATGACCCGAGCCAAATCGCAAGCCTCGGCGAATACGAACACGACCACGACATCCCAACATTTACCTGTCCGGAATCGTCTGCATCGATCGTGAAGGCGGGCGACGTTGTCACGATCAACGGCGCTGACTACGACGTGATGAAATCACCGCAGAAAGACGGAACGGGCCTGGCCAAGCTGATCTTGGCTGAACAGAACGTTTACTACTGATGCTTGGGCTGGACTTCGAAAGCCGGGATCTGGAAAGGATCGCTGATGAGTACGAAGCGACTCCAAAACAGGTCAAGCTGTCGGGTATCCGTGCGGCAAAACGAACCGCCGGCACTATTCGCCGCCTTTCCTCCAAGGGCCTGCAAACAGAACTTGGCTTGCGTAATGCTCAGGCATTGCGTCGCCGGATAAAAGAGTATCGCGTCGATAGTCGATGGACCGGCTATAAGGTTTGGATTGGCACGAACGACCTACCGCTTTCGGCCTTTAAAGGACGCCCTAGGAAGGTCGCCGGTGGCATCAAGTTTGGCGAGACGATGATTCATGGGGCCTTTCTGGCCAGAGTCGGCGGCAAACGCGGTGTGTACAAAAGAACGGGTGACGGCTCTTACCCGATCATTGAGGCCAATTTGCCGGTTTCCGACCGAATGATGATCTACCTTGAAGACGAGGTTTTCGTCGACGTCGACAACATCTTTTTCAAACACTTCACGTCCGAAATCAGGGCGCGTACACAATTGGGGGTAGGCGGATGACCGTAGCAATTGATCTGGGCGCGGCCCTCGACACTGTTGTGGCCAATATCGCGGCGCAGTTCCCAACCTTCAAAACCGTCGCGGCAGAAGACGAAAAGCGAGAACAGTTGCCTGTGCCTGCGATCCTCATACAGATTTCCGAGCTGGAACCGCTTCCGGATCAGGACCCGCACACCGGGCAGTTCCCGTGCCTGGTTCGGTTCGAGGCACGTATCGTCATGGGGCATAGAACAGCGACGGTGCGCCGTGAAGTTCTGAAAGCAGCGGGGGCCTTGTCCGTACACATCCACAACAGCCGATTGGGGGTGTCATGGGGTGGCGCAACCGTTCTTTCTGTCGAACCGGACGAGTTTTCGCCAAAGGCAGACCAATTCGACATTTGGCTTGTTGAGTGGGCGCACCAAGCCTGCATCGGCGATACTTACTTTGTTGACGCTGGCGTGACACCGGCGCAGGTTCTGACCTCTTGGGCGCCGGATATTGGTGCGGGGCATCAACCGGATTACGAGGCCTTGTAATGTCGGAATATGCCCTTTCCCAAGCCATGCAGATGCTTGAGCGTTTGATTGTTATTTCAACCGTTGTTGCATTGGACCGGCCCAACGCCCGCGCAAAGGTCGATTGGGGGAACGGTGCGACAAGTGACTGGCTGCCGATCGCTCAGCTGGGTTCAGAGAGCCTTAAGTTCTGGATACCACCGGAAGCGGGAACACAGGTGATCGTGCTATCGCCAGGCGGTGACACGACGCGCGGGATTATCCTGCCCGGTCCGTTTTCGGGTGCGCCTCCGGCAGGAAATTTTGAAGGCGATGTGTCAGGCAAGGGCAATGTTGATGTTTCGAATGGTGACGTTACCGTGACAAGTGGCGACGTGGTGGCCGACGGCATCAGCCTTGTAAACCATATTCATATCGGCGTTTCGCCAGGCCCCGCAGATACCGGGCCACCAAAATAAAACTTCACCAATCTTGTGGGTAGTAAGGGCGGCATTTGCCCTGCATGTTGTCCGTGGAAACATGTTCTTCTGGGCAATCCTGCGCGACAATCCGAAGTGCCATTGTCAGGTCTGTTTCCGAGCCCACAATGTCGATAAATCGATCCTTGCTATAGCGGCCAAACCTGCCGCAGTGGTCACACTGAATCTCGACTGTTGGTAGTGGGAAATCTTTCGCCTTCATTTTGACGGTCTATCACAAGAGTTTCGACTGTTGGTAGGGGGAACCGCCAGAGGAAAGGCGGCGGTCAGTTCGTCATTTTCGGCGCATGTACGGGATCAGCGCCACCACTGGCCGGAAACTTGGCGGCATCGACCATCTGCGCCAATCAATCCGGGATATCTTGACCACGCCCCTTGGGTCGCGGGTGATGCGGCGCGAATATGGGTCGCGCCTGTTCGATCTGATTGACGCCCCATTTTCGTCATCCGTGAAGCTGGACATTATCGCCGCGACCGCAGAGGCGATCATGACATGGGAACCACGCGTCGAAGTCGAAAGCGTGTCCCTCAGTTCATTTGAGCCCGGAAAAATCATCATTGATCTGGTGGGAAAGTACCTGCCGGACGGTCGCACCGTGCGCCTTGAAGGGATTGTTGTCGAATGAGCGCCTTTACCGCCATCAATCTGGAAAAGCTGGCCGCACCGCAGATAGTGGACCGGAAAGACTTTGAAACGATTTTGGCCGAAATCAAAGCGTGGCTGGTGGCGCGTGAGCCGGGCCTGGCGCAAGTGTTGGCGCTGGAAAGCGAACCCATTGTCAAGGTGATCGAGGCGTGGGCGTATCGGGAAACATTATTGCGCGCCGAAGTGGACGACGCTGGCAAGGGAAACATGCTGGCTTTTGCTGCTGGCGCGCAGCTGGATCACCTGGCCGCCTTTTTCGGGGTTCAACGCGCGATCGTGCAGGCGGCGGACCCGAATGCAGTGCCGCCCGTGCCGGAAGTTCTGGAAACTGACGCGCGTTTGCGTCAGAGGGCGCAACTTGCGCTGGAAGGGTTCACGACGGCGGGCGCGCGCGGTGCCTATGTCTTCTGGGGTCTGTCAGCGTCACCGCTGGTCAAAGATATCGCTATCGAGTCCCCGACGCCGGGGCGTGTCGACGCGACCGTTCTTTCAACTATAGGCGACGGTGTCCCGGATGCGAGCCTGTTGGCTGCCGTTGATACGCAGTTGAACGATGAAGATGTTCGGCCATTGACAGATTTGGTGGTCGTACAGGCGGCCTCGATCATCAACTACACGGTCGATGCGTCGCTGATCATGTATGAAGGACCGGACGCAGAAGTCGTGCGCCAGGCCGCAGAAGACGCCGTGCAAGCCTATGTGACTGAAAACCATTTGCTGGGCCACGACATCACCATTTCGGGGCTTCACGCGGCACTACATCAAACCGGCGTGCAGAACGTTATTCTCAACAGCCCGGTGGCCAATATCGTGGTGTCCTCGGTCGAAGCGGCGTTTTGTACATCGGTCACTGTGACCAACGGTGGCGTAGATGTCTGATCTAGCATCGGTTCTACCGCCGAGCGCACAGGAGGTCGAACGCGACCTCGAACAGCTTTCAGCGCGTCACAAGGATTTTGCTGATCCGGTGACACGGCTTTGGAACCCGTTGACGTGCCGCGCAAATATCCTGCCGTGGCTCGCGTGGGCATTTTCTGTCGACAATTGGGATGCCAAATGGTCAGAGGATTCAAAGCGGGCCGCGATAGCCGCCTCTGTAGAGGTGCATCGCCGAAAGGGCACAATCGGTTCTGTGAAGCGCGCGTTGGTGGCAGCCGGGTACGGCGACGCTCAAGTAATCGAGCGTGACAACTGGGAAGCCCATGACGGTCAATTCACCTATGACGGGACAATTGACCACTCGCAGCCGGATCACTGGGCAGAATATCGGGTTGTCCTGACCAACCCAATTACGATCGAGCAAGCTGCGCAGGTTCGCGAAATTCTCGCCAATGTTGCGCCCGCGCGGTGCCACCTGAAGGCGCTGGACTTCACCGAAGCACTCAACATTTACGACGCCCGGATCACGTATGGCGGGCAATTTACCCATGGAGTCGCGTGATGGCTAATCTGATTGAAACGAACCAATGGCCGGGTGGTATTTACCAGATCGAGTTGGTAGACCCGGTGCTTGGCGGTCCTCCTGATCTTGCACAAGGGCAGGGCATTTCGAACGTACCCGCGCAACAGCTTGCGGATCGGACGCTTTACTTGAAAACCCGGCTGGATGCCCTTTTGAACGGCGCAGATCCCGCGCTAGACACACTAAACGAAATCGCAGCCGCGCTGAACGATGACGCGAATTTCGCCGCGACCATGCTTGCCCGACTTGGTGGCCTTGGTGGGCAGGCCAACAGTGTTGCTGATTTGGATGCGCTTAACAAATCCGGTCTGTTTGAAGTCGCGGTGAACGCAGTTGGCAATCCTGTGCCCGGAACTTCCGGCGGTGTCGTACACATTGAAAACTCAGGGGGCCGCGCACAGCAGACCGTGGTCAGTGACAACGGCAACACCTATTCCCGACAGCGGATCGACGCCACGCCGACCTGGTCGGCATGGAGAAACCTTTGGGATGACGGCAATGCGCCTGTCGTTTTGGCTGGAACTGGCTATCAAAAGCTTCCGTCCGGGCTAATCCTGCAATGGGGTTCTGAAGTAGTAGGCGCGTCTGCAAACGGGTTGCAGACAACGGCCACCTTTCCAATCGCATTCCCAACTGCCTGTCTGCGTGTCTATCCGGTTCTGGAAGCAATCGGTGGCGGGTTTGCGGGCGTCCCTGTCATCTACAATTTGAGCCACACACTCACCACCGCCACTTTCGTCCACGCCGAAGCTGATCCGGGCAATGAGAACATAGCCGTGGAATGGTTGGCGATCGGACACTGACAGGAGAAATCAATGTTTTATTCAAGTGCTACCGGCGGCTTTTACGACCCTGCCATTCATGGCAACAAGATGCCCGGCGACGTGGTCGGAATTACAAAAGAAGAACACGCCGCTTTGATTGCCGGTCTGTCCTCTGGGAAAGTCATTGCAACCGACGATAACGGAAAGCCGGTTCTGGCCGACCCTGATCCTGCGCCCCTATATCCTGATGTCAAATCTGCGCGCGCGGCCATGGTCGCGTGGATCGACGGATTCCTGTCAAAGATCACAATCATTGTGCCGAAGTATGAGCGTGAGAGCTTTCCGACCAAGGGGGAAGCAGCTCGTGCATTCATTGCCGGAACCGCGCGCCCTGATCAAATCAGGATGATCGATAACGAGGCTCAGACGTCGAACCGAACAGCCAACGATGTTGCCACTGCCATAGTCGCCCGAGCTGACGCACAACAAGACATCATCAGCCATACGGCGGGATTGCGAGTTTTGCTGGATGAACAGCTCGAAGCCGCAACGGACCCGATGCAGTACGAAACCATCCTTGAAAATGGCAAGACGCAAGCGCTCGCGCTCGCTCAAGGCCTCGGAATTCCAGTGCCTGACTGAACAGGTTTTGAAAACACGTAAGGAGCAACACAATGGCAGCCGCCGTCTATCCCAAATACAAGCAAGCCTGCATGAGCGGGGGCGCGAACACCGACCTTATCGCCGGAAACGTCAAGATGATCCTCGTTGATCTGGCGGATTATGCCTACTCGGCAGCACATGAGTTCCTGTCTGACGTTCCAGCCGCCGCGCGCGTGGCCACTTCTGCCAATCTGACGGGCAAGAGCGTTACAGACGGCAACTTCGACTTTGCGGATTTCACCTGGTCGGCAGTGACCGGCGACGAAAGCGAGGCCCTGATCCTGTTTGTAGACACGGGTGTCGAGGGCACATCGCGCCTGGTTCATTTCACCGACCAGGCATCAAGCGGCCTGCCGGTCACCCCAAACAGCGGTGACATCAATTTCGGCGTGAACCCGCTGGGCCATTTCACCCTTTAAACCACATCGCAGTTCCTCAGGAGGGCAGAATATGGGTAAACAGATCACGAATTTCGAACTGATCGATGCGGAAAACAAGCGTGTCGTTCGCGTTGGTGACAACGCCATGTTGCACAAGGACGGCAAGTATTTCGTTTCCAACGACAACGGCGACTGGAAAGAGGTTTATGTCGTCGATCTGGATGCAGAGGAACCGGCAGAGCCCGAGCCCGAGCCAACACCGGAACCTTCGCCAGAGCCAGAGCCAGATCCAGCACCGACGCCCGATCCTGACCCAACGCCTGCACCTGATCCTGACCCAACACCCGTTCCTCAGCCTGTTCCCACTGGCGCAGATGTGAGCAACGCCTCGGAACTGGCGCAGGCAGTTCAATCGGCAGGCACATACAGTCTCGCCCCCGGTGATTATGGTGCTATGCCACCTCTGGCCGACAATGTTCGGATTTCCGCTGCGGATCGAAGCGACCGTCCGGCTTTCTCTGGGGCGAGCCTTTCAGGATTGAACGGTGCGACCTTCGACGGTCTGCGCTTCAAATACACTTACGCTTCCAGTGATGGCACCAAGAAAGAGCTTGTGCAGCTTTGGAACAGCGCTGATTGCACCTTCGATGATTGCATCTTCGAAGGTGATCACGACGGTAGTGGAGTTGGTGTCGGGCGCGGCTTCAAGGCTGACGGATGCTCCAACCTCACTCTGATGCGAAGTGAATTCTTCCTGTGGTGGAACGGCCTGAGCATCGGCGATTGTTCGGTCATTTTTGTCATCGGCAACAACATCCACAGCATTCGCTCTGATGGTATGAACTTTGGCCGGATAAAGACCGGGCTTATTGATGGCAACTATCTGCACGACTTTATCGGGCTGCCCGGATCAAAAGATCACCGGGACATGATCCAGATCAAGCGGGCGTCTCAGATTGGTTGCACCGATCTGACTATTTCGAACAACCTGCTTGATCAAGGTGGCGGCGATTATACGCAAGGTATCTGGGCCGGGAAGGACAAAGCCGACCCAACCAACCCGGCACATGCTCATGTCAACCTTGGCATTGTCGATAACATCCTCATTAACAGCCACAAAAATGGCATTGCCGGTGATCTTATCCATTCTGGCGATATCAGCCGCAATATCGTTGCGGCGGTCCCGCGCGTGGCAAGCAGTGTCGGTGTAACCATACCGGTCATCCGGTTCACTGGTAGTGTCACAATGGACGGCAACGTCGCACCGGGCATCAGCCTGAACGGATCACTCCTGCCCGGAAACACCGAGACAATGCTTGATCCTGTCGTGGTGCGTGCAAACGCCATGGCCGATCCGCGCTGGGCGCATCATTTCGGAGCCTGAACATGTCGCTGTCTCAATACTCCGAAACCATGGACGGCGCGATCAAGTGGACCATCAAGGCGGCAAATGCGTTTCGCAAGATCGCCAATGGCACCGGCGATCTGAACCTGAGCGACATCGAAGCCGCTCAGGGCGCATTGGGGAACGCCAAGAGGTTTTCAATTGACGCGCTGGCTCAAGGCAGGATGCACGAGGTCGAAGCCAATGCGTACATGGTGCAGAGGGGAGGCCCCC
This sequence comes from Ruegeria sp. AI2, assembly GCF_056541275.1. Lineage (NCBI taxonomy): Bacteria > Pseudomonadati > Pseudomonadota > Alphaproteobacteria > Rhodobacterales > Roseobacteraceae > Ruegeria > Ruegeria sp. AI2. Next base: position 964,461 of record NZ_JBQFYB010000001.1, on the reverse strand, counting down.
AAACGCTAGACGATTTCCAAGTCAGCATTGGCACTCTTGAAGTTCAGGCGACAGCGTGGAACCACGTTCTGGACCCCGCGCTGGGCGCCCTGAAAACGCGCCTCATCAAGCGTTCGGTGTACCCTTACGATTACAAGATGCCGGAAACGGAAAGCGTCATTGCTGCCGTTCATGCTGATCCCCTTCGGCAAAGCCCGGAGCTTGCCAACCTGATCGCGGCGTTCACGTCTGTAGGGGCCTAATACATGGGCCTCGTCCAGACAGTCGAGGTCCTGAATACCACGGCGAACGCGCAGACCTATACCGCGACAACCGATATCAACATCGGCAGCGGTCCCAATCGCGCCGCCGTGATCAAGATCTATGCAGCCTGTGCCACAAGTGGCGCGGATGTTTCGATCACCTCTCTGACGCTGGAAGGTGTCCCGGCCACAATCACCACATCCCCAGCCGCAAATGGGCGAACATGGTGCGGCCTGGGTGCTTTGCTCAACCCGGCAAGCGGCCCCTCTACTGTTTCTGTCACCTTCAGCCATGCGATGCGGGCCTGTATCATTGTTGTTGAGGAAGAAGACAGCATAGCCGCAATCGGGGCCTTGGTGTCAGGGGTTGCCCCCGGAGCGTTCGGCAACACGGTTACAGGGTCCATCGATACCACTGTCGCCGGATCGTTGGTATCGTATGCAGCGGCACAAGCGGGCGACGGGTCTGATGTGGTGGTCACCGGAGCCACCGAAAACTACGAAGGTGTCGTAGCCATTGGTTCGGCCAGTTCGTCGGATGTGACTGGCGTGGCTGCCCGTGAGGTTGCGGGCGCGCCCGGCACCAATGACGCCACATTCACTTTTGCCCGAAGTGACCGCGTCAACGTTGCCGCGATTGAGCTGATAGCAGCCGCAGGCGGCGGCGCGCAGGCGATCACCGGGAACCTCCATGTAAATCCAGACACCTCGCACGATGCTGCGATAAGCACAGGTGCGGTAAATATCGATGGCGTCCACAACGGCGACGCCGATGTTTCCAATCCGGGCGCGATTTCGCAGGGTGCCGCGCCAGCTCAGGACGTGGCCGGGGATTACGCGGCAGACCCAGACCAATCCCGCTTAGGTTCAATTGCGCCCGGGGCTGTGGGCGTCGGTGGCGATCACGACGCCGACTCAGACGCCAGTCATGCGGGCTCTGTGGCCCCCGGCGACGTTGATATCGCAGGTGATCAGCATATCGACCCTGATGTGTCGCATGACGGGGCTGTATCCCAAGGCGCAGCCCCTGCGCAAAACATCGGTGGCGATCACCACGTCAACACTGACCAGTCACATGATGGATCGATCACGCGGGGGGCAACACCAGCGCAGGATGTGAGCGGTAGCCACCATGCAGACGCTGATACCTCTCACGACGGTGCAGTCGCACCCGGCGCGGTCGGAATAGGCGGCGGCCACGACATTGACCCGGACGCCGGTCACGCAGGCTCTGTAGCCCCCGGCGACGTTGACATCGCAGGTGATCCGCATGCCGATCCCGATGTGTCGCATGACGGGGTTGTATCCCAAGGCGCAGCCCCCGCGCAGGACATTGGCGGCGCTCACCACGTCAACACTGACCAGTCGCACCCCGGTGCCGTCCATGTAGGTCAATTGAGCAAACGAAGGGTCGCCTTTCCGTTTCAAAGCGCCAATACCGGGACTTTGGTTGCCGCGAAATCGGGCAGGCTGGTTCGAACGAAGAACAGCGGAAGGCTACTGATATGAACGACAATGGCACATTTGTACTAAAGCGCGGCGACACCAGCCCGTCACTTGCCTGGCTGGTTGACGTCGCCCCGGGGCAGACATGGGCCGGAGCAACGATCAAGTTTCGACTGCGACACAAGCAAGGCGGCGCATTCCTGATAGATGAAGATGCTACTGTCGACGCCCAGACCAACACGTTGACATACGATTGGGCCGATGGCGACACCAACAACGACGGTGAGTATCTGGCGGATTTTAAGGTTACTTTCGCCGACCAGTCAAAAGAGACCTTTCCAAGTGACGGGTTTATCAACGTCAAAATCGGGCCGTCGCTGTAGCCGGTAAAGTGGGGGAACCGCCAGAGGAAAGCCCCCGCCTGACATGAAAATCTCTGACCAAGAGCAACGCCCGAGTATGAGGTCAGAATGCCCGCACAATTCTTGCACGGTGTCGAAGTCATCGAAATTGACGCCGGTCCCCGTCCGATCCAGACAGTGAAATCCTCGGTGATCGGCATTGTTGGCACCGCGCCCGATGCCGACGCCACACTGTTCCCCATCAACACGCCTGTTCTGGTCGCGGGCTCGCGCCTTGAAGCTGCCGGGCTGGATACAGTTGGCAACGGAAATGGAACGCTGCCGGGGGCAATGGATGCAATTTTCGACCAGATCGGAGGCGTCGTTGTCGTGGTTCGTGTCGATGAGGGTGTCGACGAAACCGCAACGATTGCGAACGTCATCGGTGGCGTGAATGCAGGAACGGGGAACTTCGAGGGTGTCCACGCCCTCGTGGGGGCCGAGAGCGTGGTCGGGTTTTCCCCTCGTATCCTGATCGCGCCCGGCTTCACTCATCAGCGCCCAACCAATTTGGCAAACCCAGTTATTGCCGAGTTGATCGGTATTGCTGACCGGTTGCGGGCTGTGGTGATAGCTGACGGGCCGAACACGACCGACGCAGACGCTTACACGTCGGCTGGGGATTTCGGCTCTGATCGCGTGTACCTGGTCGACCCATGGGTCAAGGTTCAGATCGGCGCGAACATCGTTGATCAGCCGCCATCGTCGCGCGTGGCAGGCATTATTGCCCGCGTGGACAATGACAAAGGGTTCTGGAAATCGCCGTCCAACGAGCTGATGAACGGGATCATCGGGACGTCGCGGCCTGTCGACTTCAAGCTGGGCGATGCGAACGCCCGCGCGAACCTGCTGAACGAAAACAAGGTTGGCACCATCATACGCCAGAATGGCTATCGTCTCTGGGGCAACCGTTCGCTGACGGCAGACACGAAATGGCACTTCCTGTGTGTTCGCCGCACTGCCGATATCCTCAACGATTCACTGTTGCGCGCGCACCTTTGGGCAGTCGATCGCAGCATCACAAAGACCTATGTCGAGGACGTGACCGAGGGTGTAAACGAATACCTGCGCAGCCTGGTTGCGCTGGGCGCGATCCTCGGCGGCAAGTGCTGGCCTGACCCGGACCTGAACACCCCGGCCAACATCCAACTCGGCCAGATCTATTTCAATTTCGACTTCACCCCAGTCTACCCAGCCGAGCACATCACGTTCCGCTCGCATCTGGTTAACGACTATATCACCGAGGTATTCAACTGATGGCCGCCGAAGACATCCTCAAGTATCTGAACCTGATCGTCGATGGTCGCGGCTACGCGGGCAAGATCGAAGAATACAACGCGCCGGACCTGACCGTCTCGACCGAAGAGTTCCGGGGCGGCGGAATGGACATGCCGATCGATATCGACATGGGTCTGGAAAAGATGACCTGTTCGTTTGTTTTGACGTCCTACGACCGGGACGTCCTGTCCCTGTGGGGTGTCAAGCAGGGCGCGCCGGTTCAGCTTACGGCGCGTGGTTCGATTGAAAGCCTGGACGGCACCACAACGCCGGTGCAGCACCATATGCAAGGCAAGATCACCCAGCTTGCCCGTGGCACATGGGGTTCCGGTACCAAGCCCAGCCTGACAGTGACGGTTTCGCTGCGTTACTACCGTGAAGTTCACGGGACACAGACAGTCAACGAAATCGACGCCGTCAACATGGTGCGCGTCATCAACGGCGTGGATCAACTGGCAGAACATCGCGCCAACATCGGTCTTTAACCGCGGTCACGGGGCGTAAGGCCCCGCGGTCAAGCCTGCATGTCAAATAACGAGGGATGACATGGAAAAGAAACACCATAAGGAGCGGCCCGACGGTTCGATGGAAATCGATTTCACCGATCGACCGCTCAAGATCGACGGCACCGAAGTGAAAAAGCTGGTGATGCGCGAGCCGGACGTGAACGACCAGATCATCGCCAAGAATGCGAGCGGCAACGACCCCGCTGAGGCTGAAATCGCTCTGTTTGCAAACCTGATCGAACTGTCGCCAGAAAACGTACGCGGCATGAAGTTGCGCCAATACGCTCGGTTGCAGGCTGCGTATCAGGATTTTTTTTACTAGCGCCGGACCAGGCGCGGGCGGGTGTTTTAAAGCTCGCCCACTTTACGGGGTGGAGCGCGGCGGAAATCACGGCAATGCCGGTAAGCCGTTTTGTTTGGTGGCTTGAAGGATTGCCGAAAGAATGAGCCGGAAGCAACAATACAGCGCCTCGATCACCATCGGCTCGGTCTTAGAGCAGTCGGTGAAAAAGAACATCGGCTTTCTTAAAACAGGACTAGGCCAGGTCGGCGATTCCATCCGTGAGGTGGAGCGCCGCCAGAAAGAACTTGCCAAACAGCGCCGCGTTTTGGAGCGCGAAGGCAAGTCCGTCGAAGGCCTCGATCGGGAATACGAACAGCTTGAGCGCCGACTTAAGGATCTGCGCCGGGCCCAGATGCGCTGGAACGACGCAGCGAAGGCGTCAGCGCGCGTAGGATCGACCTTTAGGGATATGCGGGCCCAAGTGGGCCGCACTGCGCGAGCGGTCACCATAGGCGCTACCGTCGCCGGTGGCGCGGTGTTCGGGCTGGCCGCCTCAACCGCTTCGCTCGGCGACGATGTGGCCAAGACGGCGGATAAGCTGGGCATCGGCATTACCCAACTGCAAGAGCTGCGCTATGCCGCCGAGCGCTCGGGCGTTGCAACAGGCCAATTCGACACCGCGCTCGAAAAGATGCAGAAAAACCTTGGCGAAGCTGCTGGGGGTACAGGGACCGCCAAAGACGCACTGGATCAGCTCGGCCTTTCCGCCAAGGACCTGATTAACCTGTCGCCCGACGAAGCCTTGGGCGTGATCGCCGACCGCATGGGCAACGTTGGAACAGCTGCCGAACGTGCGGCCATTGCCAACGATATCTTCGGGCGCTCTGGCGTTGGCATGATCAACATGTTGCGTGGCGGGTCAAAGGGCCTGCAACAGCTTCAGGCGGATGCGCGCCGCACCGGCTATGTTCTGTCCGAACAGGCGGCACGTGACGCAGAAGTGTTCCAAGACACGCTGTTGGACACCCAGCTTGTCATGAAGGGCCTGAAGAACACCGTAGGCGCTGAACTCATGCCCGTGGTCACACAGGCCATGCGCCAGGTGGGCGATGCTCTGGTTGATAACCGTGAGGACGTTCAGCGCTGGGCGAAAGGCTTCGCTGATGGCGTGGAAAGCGCATTGCCGATTATTGGCGATGTAATCACGGGCATGGGCAAGGTTAGCTCGGTCGTGGGGGAAGTGATCACCAAGACCGCCGAAATGGTCGGTGGCTGGGAAAACTTCGGGATCATTATTGGCGGCGTCCTTGCCAGCAAAACAATTGCCTCGGTTCTGAAATTCGGTTCGGCAGTTTTCAAGCTCGGGCGCGCGATGTGGGCGCTGGCAGGGGCAGGGCCTCTGGTTGTCGGTGCCATTCGCGCTATCGGCGCAGCAATGATTGCGAACCCAATTGGCGCAACGATCGCCGTTATCGCGGGCGGGGCACTTCTGATCTACCAGAACTGGGAAAAGATAGAGCCCTACTTGCGTCCAGTCTTGGACTGGATGGGCGAGAAGTTCACGTGGCTGTGGCAGAATGCAGCGAAGCCATTGATCGATGGTCTTACAAATGGTGTGGCCGGGATCGGCGCGGCTTGGGAATCAATGCAGGCGTCATTGGGCAGTGTTCTGGATTGGATCGGGCAAAAGTTCGAATGGCTCATTGGGAAGGTGCAGCCGGTCATCGATAAGCTGAAATGGGTGCAGGGGGCCGGTGCGGCCGTCGCGGACAGCGTCGGGTCGTGGTTCGGTGGCGGTGAGCCGTCCAGTTCAGCCGCGAACAAGAACCAGGCACCGGCGGGCGTTGGTCCGAATCGTCGTTTTGCGCTGGGCGGTGCCTTTTCCAAAGGTCCGATCATGGTCGGCGAGAAAGGCCCCGAAATCCGCTTTGAAGACCGGGCAGGGTTCATCGCTAACAACAGGCAGTCCAGACAGCTTGCCGACCGGGCAGAGCGCGCTAAGGCGCTCTTGTCGAAACCAATGGCAATGGGCCGATCCGCCGGACCATCGTCGTCAGGTGCCGGCGTTGTTCAACACATCCAGATCGATGCGACAGGTATGTCGCCGCGCGAACTAGTCAGTGAGTTGGAACGGTATCAACGCAAGGCGTCGGGCAACGGCCTATATGACCGGGTATCTGCCGTCGGACCCTTGGGGAGGTAGGACATGGCCGAGGTAATGATGCAATTCGGTGTATTCCAATTCGAGATAGACACGGCCACTTATCAGCAGCTTGACCGATCAACGGAATACCGCTGGTCGCGCATTCCCCGCATAGGAGCACACGACGCATTGCAGTTTACTGGCTTTGGTGAAGACGCGATCGATGTGTCCGGCGTGATTTATCCGCATTTTCGGGGCGGGCTTAAGCAGATCGACAAGATGAGGACACAGGGCAGCATCGGAGTGCCGCTGCCATTGGTGTCCGGTATCGGTAAGGTTCTGGGCCTTTGGGTGGCCGTGTCGATCACAGAGGGGCAAACAGTCTTCGCGGCGCAGGGCATACCGCACCGCCAAGATTTCAGTATGAGGATGTCACGCTATGACGGCGGTCTCAGGGCAATACTACCATTCTAGGGATGGTGATGTACTCGACGAGGTGGTCTTTGCTCATTACGGCAACACGTCCGGTGGCAAGGTCGAGGCCGTGTTGGCAGCCAATCCCGGCTTGGCCGCGCTGGGCGCGGTGTTTGATGCGGGTGTGACGGTGTTTCTGCCGGATCTTGAGCAGGACACCCCGACAGAGACAGAACAGCTATGGGGATAATTGACTTCAAACCATTGCTTCGGGTCGTGATCAACGGTGCGCCGTTGTCCGATCTTGCGTTCAAGCAGGTGTCTTCAGTCAGCGTCACGGACGAGGCCGGTTTTATTTCAGATGTAGCGACAGTTCAGTGGGCGAACGTGTCAGCGGTTTCGCGCTTCGAAATGCCGAAACCGGGTGCAGAAATTGAAATCGCGCTTGGCTATCTCGGGCAGTTTAAATCTATGGGATTGTTCGTGGCCGATGAGGTTGAGGAACGGAACCCACCGCGCAGCATCTTGGTGACCGCCCGCGCTAAAGCGCAAGGCGAAAGCGATGGCGGGCTGGCACCGATCCAACAGCAGAAGACGCGATCATGGCCCAGCGGTATGACCCTGAAGGCGCTGGCTGAAACCATTGCATCCGAAAACAACCTCAAACCCGCGATCACAGACGCCGTGGCCGGGCTGGTTCTGGCCCACATCGACCAGATCGACGAAAGCGATTTGGCGGTTCTGACGCGCATTGCATTGATGCACGACCTGGTTGCAAAGCCAGCTGGCGGGTCGTTGTTTCTCGGCCGCAAGGGCGACGCGCGAAAGGCGTCTGGTGGACCAACACCGAATATCGCGCTTCTGGAAAAATCTGTGTCATCTTGGACCATGCGCAGAACGCAAGGCGAGGTTGCCGGAACCGTTATTGCCACATACCGGGATTTGAGCGCCAAGGAAGACAAGGTTGTTCAGATTGGTGACAGTGAACCCGTGCGCCGCCTGCGACAGCGTTTCCGGTCCGAGGCCGAGGCCAGTGTCGTTGCTGAATCCGAGGCCAGGCGCGCGAGCCGGGCGAAAGAAACGCTGGAAGTCGAAATGCCCGGCAATCCCTCGATCGTCGCAGAGGGCAAGATACGGCCTTTGAATTTCAGTTCGGCTGTTACGGGAGAATGGCTGGTGACGTCGGTCACACATTCGTTGTCGAGCGCAGGGTTCACAACATCGGTTCGCGCCGAGCGGACAGAGTAGGGAACCGCCAGAGGAAACCGCAAAGCGTGTCATTCAGGTTGGCCACACAACCACAATGGCACAGCCGTGTCACTAAATTACCAACGCGCGCGCGGTTATTGAGGGCGAGAATGACGATAGTTGAGTGGATCAAGCTACTTTGGCCAATGGCGGTTCTATTGCTGACTTTCATTATCCGGGTCGAGGTCGGCCAAACATTGACCAGATGGCGAAACCGCCAGTTCGAAAAGAACTTCGAAACCATCAAACAAGACACAGCCAAAGATATTGAAGCGGTACACGCTCGGCTGTCGCGGCACGAAACCCAGACCAACAGTTACCTTTCTGAAATCCGCAACGACATTAAGACGTTATTAGCTCGGGAAAAATAGCCGAATTAGCCCGGTTTCAAATCCATTAAACTTGACAACACCCAAGAACGAATGCCCAGCTTGAAGTACTTGTTGTATTTTCAGGCTTTTCTAATGTCCAATAACTATACGGGTATTCCAGTTCAGCCCAACCATCCAATGTACGGTTCATATCTAAAGCTGGCGCGCGGTGACTCGCGCTTCATTGAGCTATGTGACGTTATGAAGGAATATCACGCTCGGGCGCCAATGGCGGTTAAAATTCGAGAAGATGAACAAACGGGCGACTGGATATACTTCGTCGAAATCAATGAAGACCTTCCATCGCATTTGGGTGCCATAGTTGGGGAGGTAATCCATGCCCTTAGATCCTCTTTGGATTTGGCAGCATGTGAGTTGGTCGCCTTAAACGGTGGAAGCAGATTAGAATCTCAGTTCCCTGTTTCACAAAAAAGCGAGAACTTCGATAACTTGTGCAAAAAGTACCTTAAAGGCGCGTCTGAAGATGCTGTCGAGGCCGTTAGGTTGCTTCAGCCGTTTAGCGATCCCGGTAATAACTGCCTTTGGGATATGCATAAGCTGGATATTATTGACAAGCATCGAGTTATTATTCCAGCGTGCGCAGCGCATGTCGGAGTTAACCCGCTGTCGGAAGGTGAGGGAGCAAGAATGTGGGCGAAAATTGGAGTAACAGAAGATTTCCCCGATTTCCCGGAGATCTACCTTAATGTCGCTAATCCGGTGTATCCACTAAAGGACGGTTCGGAGATCTTCACTGTAAAGACGGACAGGCTTAACGACACAGTGAGCAAAGATCGCAAGTTTAAATTCGAGGTTGTCTTTGGTGAAACCGAAGTCTTGGCTGGGCAGAGTGTTGAAGCCACATTAAAGCGATTTGGAGCTTACGCTTCCAACGCACTGGCCACAATTAAAGACAAGTGTTTTGCTCACATTGAGTGAAAAATACCCTCAGCCTGTGTTTTGCACTCGTGGGATAGATGCCAATCAACGTTAGAGCGGCCCCAGTTTCGCCCCTGTTTCCCGGCTTCGAACGTGCTCTGATGGGTCCCGAAACCGGAACAAATGGGGGTTTTGTCATGAACAAAATCCTTGGCGCTCCCCTCCGAAGGCAGAGGGCTATCGAAGCACCTCCGGTTAATCATTTGTTCCTCATGCGTCCATTTTTGTCCTGAACGCCAACCTTACCCGGATGTATGGCCACCATCCGTCCATCTCGACCTTGAAGTCCGATGCAGCCTTTGGGAATAGCGACCATACGACCATCGCGACCTTGAAGCCCGATGCCCCCCTTGGGAATTGCTGCCATACGACCATCGCGACCTTGAAGCCCGATTCCCCCCTTGGGAATTGCTACCATACGGCCGTCGCGACCTTGAAGCCCGATGCCCCCCTTGGGAATTGCTACCATACGGCCATCGCGACCTTGAAGGCCAATACCGCCCGGGGGGATAGCAACCATTTGCCCGTCACGGCCTTGTAAGCCCGTGTATCCCGTTGGAATATTGACCGCTCGGCCAGTACGTCCCTTTAATTTCATGATGTTACGAAACTCCGTGCCCCTTAGCGTTCCAGCTTGGAAGTTATTCAGCATTCACCAGAATTTGTACTTGGTAAATGCCGGGGATCAATATCTAAATTGACGTTCCCCGTTACTCACGCTTTCACCATACGTTCTTGTTATGTTTGTGTGAGTGAAAATTGCTAAAGTGTTGATCTTAAACAAAGTTGATAGAATTCAAAATCCCCCGGTAGTGATACCGTGCCGGTTCGAGTCCGGCCTTGGGTACCAAAGTAAAAACAGGGAGTTAGGGGAACCTGCTTCCTGTTTTTTCTTTTCGGGCCACTTGCGTGTTCGCACACTTAATTCTTACTTTTCGATCTGGTCTGGTTCCCTTCATTCCTCTGGTATCAAATTTTCCCTGCGAAAGGGCACCATATATGACCCGCTGTTGAACCGACCTGAACAGATTTGGGAGCAAAGATCAGGAAGACCGATCTGGCGGGTATTCCTGTGTGCCAGAGGGGAAAATTCGAAATTTGCGCTCATATATGCGGATTGATGCGAGTCAGGCTGGCGCTGGCCTTGACATTGAAAGTATCTGAATGAACCCTCAAAGGGGTTGGGAGAAACTGGAAAATTCAACAGGTTGTACCTGCTGTAAGGCGGGCCGATCATCGTTATCGGCATAGTTTTATGGGCAGATGATCGATTTGAATTCCAACTGCCAGACAAAAAATGTGGGAGTATTGAAATGAGAAACAGCAACAAATTGAGCCTCGGCGCGTTTGTAACCGCAGCCATGTTGGCTCCGGCGGCCTATGCCGAAGAGTTCATTACAATCGGTACCGGCGGCGTGACCGGTGTTTACTATCCGACAGGTGGCGCGATCTGCCGTCTGGTGAACAAAGGCCGGAAAGAACACGGTGTCCGCTGCTCGGTCGAATCGACCGGTGGCTCGGTCTACAACATCAACACAATTCGCGAAGGCGAGCTGGAATTCGGTGTTGCTCAGTCCGACTGGCAGTATCACGCGTATAACGGCACCTCGAAATTTGAAGAGGCCGGTCCTTTCGAAAATCTGCGCGCCGTCTTCTCGGTCCACCCCGAGCCCTTTACCGTTGTGGCCCGCGCCGATGCAGGCATCACAAACTTTGAAGACCTGAAAGGCAAGCGCGTGAACATCGGGAACCCCGGTTCCGGTCAGCGCGGCACCATGGAAGTTCTTCTGGGCGAAATGGGCTGGACCACCGATGATTTCGAACTGGCGACAGAGCTGAAAGCGGCTGAACAATCGGCTGCCCTGTGCGACAACCAGATCGATGCTATGGTTTATACCGTTGGTCACCCGTCTGGTTCGATCCAGGAAGCCACCACAGCCTGTGACTCGGTTCTGGTGAATGTCAGCGGTGAAGCCGTGGACAAGCTGGTCAACGACAATTCGTTCTACCGTACTGCAACCATCCCCGGTGGCATGTACCGTGGTTCTGACGGCGACACCCAGACATTTGGCGTAGGTGCGACTTTTGTGACTTCGGCAGATGTGTCGGACGAAGCGGTATATGCGGTGGTCAGCTCGGTCTTTGAAAACTTCGAAGACTTCAAAAAACTGCACCCGGCGTTTGCCAACCTCAAGCCCGAAGAAATGATCGCGGACGGCCTGTCGGCGCCGCTGCATCCGGGGGCCGAGAAGTATTACAAAGAAAAAGGCTGGATTCAGTAAACCAGACCTGAAGCAGGGCGCTTTTTAGGGCGCCCTGCACAACGCCTGTACCAAGCAGGTGAGTTAGAAGGTCAAAAATGGCCGCGACGGGGAGACACTTGATGAATTCCGACACTCAATCCAATCGTCCGCTTTCCGAAGAAGAGCTTCAGGATCTGGTCGCATCATCCGACGCGGGCGGGCGTAATCCGGTCGGGAATGTAGGTGTCTTCCTGGCGATTGTAGCCGCGATCTGGTCGATTTTTCAGGTTATCCTGGCGTCGCCGCTCGCGAACTACGTGTTGCCGGGCAGCGTAGTAAACAATGCGCGGCAATTCCATCTTGCCTTCGCTCTGTTTCTGGCCTTTGCAGCTTATCCGGCACTAAAGTCCAGCCCGCGCGGCTATATTCCGGTTCAGGATTGGATCATGGGCTTGGTCGGTGCGTTCGTCGCGCTGTATGGCTATTTTTTCTATGACAAGATCGTAAATGCGGGCGGTTTGGCCGACGATACGGACAAATGGGTCGCGCTGCTTGGCTTGGTGCTACTGTTCGAGGCCGCGCGACGCGCGCTTGGCCCGGCCATGGCAATTATCGCGACGATCTTTTTGGCCTATGTCTTCTTTGGCGCATCTGAATGGGTGCCGGAAGTTATCCGCTGGAAAGGTGCGAGTCTCAAAAAGGCGATGAGCCATATGTGGATCACGTCTGAAGGCGTGTTTGGCATCGCATTGGGCGTTTCCACGAAGTTTGTGTTCCTGTTCGTGCTGTTTGGCGCGTTACTCGATAAGGCCGGGGCAGGGAACTATTTCATCAAGATGGCCTTTGGTGCGCTCGGGCATCTGCGCGGTGGTCCGGCAAAGGCGGCCGTTGTTGGTTCTGCCGCAACCGGCCTGATCTCGGGCTCGTCGATTGCCAACGTTGTGACGACCGGAACATTTACCATTCCGTTGATGAAGCGTGTGGGCTTTAGCAGTGAACAGGCCGGATCGGTCGAAGTGGCCTCATCGGTCAACGGTCAGATCATGCCACCTGTGATGGGCGCGGCTGCCTTCCTGATGGTGGAATATGTGGGCATCTCATATGTCGAGGTGATCACCCACGCGTTCCTCCCTGCGGCGATTTCTTACATCGCGCTGGTCTATATCGTGCATTTGGAAGCTGTGAAGCGAAACATGCCGACTTTGGGCGACCGTGACGTGCATCTGGCGCGAACCGTTGTGGGTATGTTGGCTTTCTTCCTGGTGTTTGCAGGGCTTTGTTACGGCTCGCAATTCCCTGTCGATGCTGTAACAAGCTGGGTACCGTCTGCGGCAGGCCTGGTGCTGAGCTTGATCGTCTGCGCGGTTTATGTCGGATTGCTCTATCTGGCCGCTCAGGTGCCGGACCTTGAGCCGGACGACCCGAATGCAAAAGAGGTCACGCTTCCTGTTATCGCTGATATTTATAAGGCAGGTTTGCATTACCTGCTGCCGATCATCGTTCTGGTTTACTTCCTGATGATCGAACAGAAATCGCCGGGACTGTCGGCGTTCTGGGCGACCGCTTTGCTGTTCGTAATCCTGCTGACGCAGAAACCGCTCAAGGCTCTTTTCCGGGGGCAGAGCAATCTCAAGAACACCTTTGTCGATGGCGTCGCTGACCTGTGGCAGGGGTTGATTGATGGTGCACGGAACATGATCGGTATCGCGCTGGCAACTGCCACTGCGGGCGTGATCGTCGGCACAGTGACTTTGACGGGTGTTGGTCAAGTAATGGCTGACCTGGTCGAGTTCCTTTCAGGCGGCAATCTTATCCTTATGCTGGTTATGGTTGGGCTGCTCAGCCTGATTCTGGGCATGGGTCTGCCGACCACGGCGAATTATATCGTTGTCAGCTCGTTGATGGCCGGGGTCGTCGTTGAACTGGGCGCGCAAAGCGGGCTGATTGTACCGTTGATCGCTGTGCACCTGTTTGTGTTTTACTTCGGGATTATGGCCGATGTTACACCGCCTGTTGGGCTTGCAAGCTTCGCGGCGGCTGCTGTGTCGGGCGGTGATGCGATCAAAACCGGTTTCACGGCGTTCTTCTACAGCCTGCGCACCGTGGCACTGCCTTTTGTGTTCATCTTCAACACTGATCTTCTTTTGATCGACGTTACATGGCTTGAAGGGATCACGGTGGCCGTTTTCGCGACCATAGCGATTCTGGTCTTCACGGCAGGTACGATGGGGTATTTCCTGACCCGCAGCCGTATCTATGAAAGTGTCGCGCTCGTTCTGGTGGCATTTGTCCTGTTCCGACCGGACTATTTCATGGATCGTATCTCGCCTCCGTTCAAATCGGTTGAACCCGCTGCATTTGAAGAGACCATTGGTCAGACACGGCCGGGAACAGATGTCCGCCTGGTCGTCGCGGGCCCCGATTTCGATACGCTCGAGATCGTGGATACAACCGTTGTTGTCACTGTGGGCGACGAGGAAGGCGGTGCTGCACGGATTGAGTCGATGGGCTTGCTGCTGGTTCCCGAGGACGGGCTGGTCAAGCTTGACGAGCCGCTGTTTGGCACGCCAGTGGCCGACGATCTGGGCATCTTCGACTACTATGGCGATGAACCCGTACGCCTGGCCTCGGTCAGCTTACCTTCCGAACAGCTGCCCAAGCAGCTGGTGTATATCCCAGCGATGATCCTCTTGGGACTTATCGCGTTCCTGCAACGCGGCCGTGCCGCCAGACAAGGGGTGCCCGCATGACACGTTCTGTTCTGTGTGCCATTGATATCAGCAATGGTGAGATTGATGCTCCGGTCCTGCAAAAAGCCGCCGCTTTGGCGGATATGGAAGGGGCACAGTTGGATGTTGTGACTGTGTTGCCCGATTTCGGGGAAAGCTGGGTGTCCGGGTTCTTTGAATCCGATTTTCACGACAAGGCGTTGGCCGAGGCGCAGGCCAAACTGACGGCGCTGTGTATTTCGGCATTGGGGGCCGAGCGCAATGAAAGCATCCGCCATGTCGTTGCGACAGGCACAGCCTATCAGGAGATTCTGAAAACCGCCGAAAGCGCCGGTTCCGATCTGATTGTGATTGGCGCGCATAAGCCGGATTTTAAGGACTACCTGCTTGGCCCGAATGCAGCGCGAGTGGTGCGGCATTCCAACGTCTCGGTGTATGTCGTTCGCTGACTGATTTGTCAGCGCGCAAAAGATCGCGTCGCCGGTCGTGAACAAATATCGGGTGGGTTCAGTAGCCTGTCATCTCAAGATAGCCAACGCCTTCATGGCTGCCGGTTACGGTGACAGGACCTTCCCAGTATTCGAAACTGGTACCCATCCACGCTTCAGGTGTCAGGGCTGAGACCTGAATATCTATGCCCCGGTCCACAAGATCGACTTGCCAGTGTGTCGGGATGTCACGCCCGGCAACCTCGTTGGTACTCAGCGGCAAAAGGCTGATTGAGCCGTTGGGGATGGCCTCAGTACTGCCGTCTGAATTGATCCAGGTGGCCGAGGTGAAGTCGCCTCGTTCGCCGCGCAGGCGAAAAGCCATCAACTTATCGCCGCCCTCAAAACTGAGCGAGAACCAATCCCAACCCCTCTGATCTGCCGCCAAGGGTTGTGAGGACCATTCCCGATCCAGCCAGCCCTGACCGGTTACACGGACTTCACTATCCGACAAATGCAGCACGCCTTCGACTGAATAGAAGGGCTGCGAGTAATAGTAACTTGCCTGCCCATCAGAAGATTTGACCGAATAGCCCGCGTCTCCGTGAAGAACCAATGGCCCTTGCGCAGTCAGCGAAAGGTCATAGCCGAAGTCTTTACCATTTGCCGTCAGCGACAGGCTGTCCAAATCCGATCCGGCCATGCGCCATTCATCAATCCAGGCCTCAAACGGTTGTGCAGTTACACCGGCCTGCCCAATCCCCCCGCGTGACAATCGCTCGGTAAAAAAATGAGCCTTGGGGGTCGTCACGGCAGCATGACCCATCCACAGTTGCGGGCTTTGCCATCCGTCATTGTCATAGGGCTTCAGGGCTGACCGGAACAGGGTCCATTGAATGCCATAGTCCAGGCCGTCGTCCCCTTGGAGATTGGCGGTTAGATACCACCATTCGATGCGGTAGGCCGGGTGGGGGCCGTGGTCCCTTGGGAAATCAAACTCATACCCGGCAACTGGCACGTCAAAGCCTTCGGCCGACCCGCCGAGACCTGCGTAGCCCTGCGCCCAAAGCGGTATCGGGTAGAGCCACATAAGAAGGAACAGGAGGGTCTTAACGTTCATTGGCGAACACTCTCAGCAGATCGGCGGGTGGCAGGCGCAGCATCCGTAGCGCGGGCAGGGCGGCGGCAAGCAGGGCAGCAAGAAGGGTTAGTAGAAACAGCCACAGCCAATCCCAGGGGAAGACGAACATCGGCAGGCGCCAACCAAAAGCCTGAACGTTGATCACCGTCAGCAGAACCCATGCCAGAACAAGCCCAAGTGGCAACGCCAGACAGGCGGTCAATGCCGCCAGCAATAGGCTGCGCAACAGTTCCAGCCCTGCAAGTTGCGCCCTGTTCAGCCCCAGCGCCCAGACCGGTGCGATCTGTGGCAGGCGCTGGGTCCACAGGGTCAGCAGACTGGTGAGAATGGCAAATCCCGCCACGCCGAGGGTCAGCACATTCAAGGCCGAGGTCACGACAAAAGTCTTCTCAAATATCGACAACGACTGCGCCTTCATTGCAGCTTGCTGTACGACAGACTGACGTGGAAGGTTGAACCGTTCCCTTAAGGTTTGCGCCATTTCGGTTGCGTTTTCGGGGTTTAGACGAATGCCAAAGCGGCGGGCCTCCGTACCCGGAGCGATCCGGTTCAGTTGGTCCATCGAGACGATGGCTTGCCCGGTAGGATTCCCATAATCCGAATAGACCCCGGCGATGGTCAGGATGTGGTCCGGCGATAAGGCCAAAGCACCGCCGGGCCAGAGATCGGCACGCCGGGCCAGTTGCTCGTTGATCAGAACCGCACGCCCGGCCATGACGTCATCCCATGCATTCGGCGTTGAGGTGATCACTGGCCAGTTCTGCCGATAGACCGGATCATCCACGACACCGTAAAGAAACAGAGGCCCCGTTTCGTGCGACAATTCCACATTTCGGATTGGCAGAATGGCTTCGACCTGAGGGCGCAGCCAGTCGGTAATCTCCTGCCCCTGATCGTCGTCGCTGGCTGTCAGGTAGAGTTCTGACGTCAGGCGCTGGTCAAGCCACCCGACGAATGTCAGCCGGAAGCTGGACACCATCGTGCCTACGCCGACATTCGCTGCCAAAGCCAGCAACAGGGCCATCAGGGCAAGTGACAATCCGGGCAGTTGTGCCCGCATATCTGCCCAGACCCATTGGGCAACAGGCCCCCGCGCTGCGCGGGCGCAGAATGAAAGCTTTACAGACAAAAGCGCAGGCAGCATCAGCGCCGCACCGGTCAGCAAGCCAGCCAACAGGGCAAACCCGGCCATCAGCCCCCCGAAACTGGCATAAGCCAAACCGCCACCCAGGATCATGACCAATCCCAATGCCGCTGCAAGATCGCGAGCACGGGGGTCGCCCCGCCACGCTTGAACACCCGGACTTGTCAGCAGGGGCATACGCGACAGGCGCCACAATGCGTGGCCGCTGGCTAGCAATGTGCCAAAGACTGCCATGGCGATCCCAGCCAAAACCCATTCCAGTTGCAGCGTCAGTTGCCCTGTTACTGGTGCGCCGTAAAGGCCACGCAACGTGGCCGCGACATCGGGCAGAAGTGCTCCGGCCAGAAAGAAGCCCAAAAGCAACCCGACGAGCCCACCGATCAAGGCCAGAAATGTCAGCTCGGCAAGGATCAGCCAGACCAGTAATCGCATCGAGATACCCAGTGCCCGCAGCGTGCGGATAATGCCCCTGCGTTGGGCAAATGCCAGCCCGACTGTGCCGTTCACGATAAAAAGGCCGACCGCGAAGGACAGCAATCCAAAGGCTGACAGGTTCAGGTGGAAACTGTCGGTCAGTCGAGCAGTGTCGATCTTTTGTGAGGGGCTGATGCGTTCCAGCTCTGGCGCGATCGCGGTCAGGGGCTGAAGCCCGCGGGGTTGATCAGGCAGGATAATGAGCCGCGAGATTGCACCGGGCTGATTCAGAAGACGTTCGGCAACGCCGATATCCGTCAGGATCACATCTGGCGGTAGTGCAGAGGTACTGAGAACCGGGGGCAGAGTATCGTGACCGCGCAACAAGTGCTCCAACTCTGTCGAAACCAGCAGGCGGCCCGGAGCAGTCAATATGTCCGCCGGGTCGGGCGGCGCACCGCTTTGCTGGGCCTCGGCAATTGCGGGCAGCGCGGGATAGGCCACCATATCCACGCCCATCAGACGCAACGTACGTCCAGCGACCCGATAAGGGCCTTCCAGTACGGCGGCCACCTGCCATCCCGCGCGACGCAGATCGACATAGCGGGACATGGGGATGAAACCGGCTGGATCTCGCAACTCGTCAAACTGCCCAAGTGCCAACTGGGCGTTGGCACGGGAATAGCTGGCGCGGGCTTCGGCATTGATGGCCTGAACAGCGGACCAGAGACCAGTTGCCAGGGCGATACCGATTAGCAGTGTTGCCAGTTGCAACCGATGCACCCGCCAATGGGACAGCAGGGCCTGGAGAACGGCCAATGTCATTGGATGCACCCGCCGCTCAGGCGTAGGTGCGTGTCCAGACGGGCCGCGATCTGCGGGGAATGCGTCACCAGTAGTAAAGCCGCGCCAGTATCAGAAACAAGTGACAGCATCAGGTCCAGCACTTTGGCGCTGGCGGTTTCGTCAAGATTGCCCGTCGGCTCGTCCGCCAGCAACAGTTTCGGGCGCGCTGCCATGGCGCGTCCGATGGCCACTCGCTGCTGCTGTCCGCCCGACAAGCTTTCGGGGTAGCGGTCCAGCAAATCCAAAAGCCCAAGCCGTTCGGCCAGTTGCCCGGACCAATTGACATCCTCGGTACCTGCAAGGCGGGCATGAAAGGACAAGTTTTGCCCCACGGTCAGCGATGGGATGAGGTTGAACTGCTGGAACACCAACGAAACCTTACTGCGCCGCAACCCGGCCCGCCCGGCATCGTCCAACGGGGACAGTGGCGTGCCATCCAGCGTGATCTCGCCCCCGTCGAAATCGTCCAGGGCGGCTGCCAGGTTCAACAACGTGCTTTTTCCGCTGCCGCTTTCACCGGTCAGTGCAAGCGTTTGTCCCTGATCCAGTGTCAGAGACACATCGCGCAGAACGGGCCGCCCGCCGGGATAAGTCTTTTGAACTCGGTCGATGATCAACAGCATGAAGCGCCCTTTTTGCACAGGATGTGCGTCGGACTTCCCAACTGTCCAGAGCAGACCTTACTCCGGTTCCTTTCGCCGCAGGCTACTTCATCTGGCGGCGGGGTTGTGCCTTGTGGTTCTAAAGGTCATTGTGCCCGGGCAATCCATGGTCGAAATTCAGGGTGAGAATACATGACGTTGCTGCATCAGATCGTTTGGGGCAGTACCTTTCTGGGTATTTGCATCCTGATCGAGATTCTCTTTCTGACCTGGTGCACGATATTCATTATCAAGATGGACAAAAAATGGGTCACACGCGGGGTGTTTGTGGCAACCGCAGGGCCGATTTCTGTTGCCCTGGGGTTCATTATCGCGACGCATACCATTCAGGTCTGGATCTGGGCTATCGTCTGGGTATTGCTGAATGTGCTGCCGGACTGGAACTCGGCCATCTATTTCTCTTTGGTGACGTTTACGACGCTCGGATACGGCGACATCGTTTTGGGTGAAGGGCTGCGCATCTTCGGCTCGTTTGCCTCGGTCACCGGGCTGTTGGCGTTTGGATTGTCGACCGCGTATCTGGTCGCACTGATGACACGCGTTTTTCAGGAGAAGTTCTTTTCCTAAAGGATCGGTGCAAACAACCGCGCCAGCGGCGCACCAAAGCGGATGTGGGCCGGTTGTTGACGCAACCTGCGGGTCAGTTCGTAGCTAGATTCGAAATCTTCTTGTAGCATCTGGTCGACGGCCTGCGCAGCCCGGGCATCAAAGAACAGCGCCATTGCTTCGAAGTTCAGACGGAAGGACCGGTTGTCGAGGTTTGTTGTTCCAACAGCGGCCAGCGTCTCGTCAACAACGAACGCCTTTTGATGCATGAACCCACCGGTATAGCGGAACACGCGTACGCCGCAGTCGCGGATTTCATCGAAATAGGCAAACGCGGCCAGCCAGGGCAGGCGATGGTCGATCATGTCAGGAACAAGGATGCGCACATCCACACCGCGCATCGCGGCATGTTGCAGGGCTGTCATGACATCGATGTCGGGTACGAAGTAAGGCGACGCAATCCACAACCGTTCTTTTGCCTCGGCGATTGCCGCAAAGAACATCATGGCGCCAGTTTCGGTTTCGTCTCCGGGCCCGGTCGCAACCAGCAGGGCATTCATGTTCTGTTCGGATTCACTGCCCGCCCAGTCAAGTTCATCAATCAGGTCTTCGTTATGTGCCCAATGCCAGTCTTCGGTGAAGATAAGCTGCAATTGCCGGACGACATGACCGGACATCATGATGTGAGTGTCGCGCCAGTGGCCGAAATGCGGATGCTTGCCCAGATATTCCTCGCCAACATTGTGGCCACCGATAAAGCCTGTCTCGCCATCGATAATGACGGTTTTGCGGTGGTTTCGGTAATTCAGCTGAAACCGAAAATTCGGGCCGCGTTGTTGACGAGGGTCGGCGACATCAATCCCGGCTTCACGCATGGTATCCAGATACGCGCGCGGCAAACCATAACTGCCGACTGCATCGGTCATGAAACGGACGTGAACCCCACGCTTCGTCGCCTCGATCAGCTTGGATTGCAGTTTGCGGCCCAGTGCGTCGTCTCTGATGATGTAGAACTGAATGAGGATATAGTTCTTCGCCTTGTCGATGGCGTCGAAAATGGCGTTGAATGTGGCGTGCCCGTCAACCAGCAGCCGGGCACCGTTTCCGCTGGACACAGGAAGATGCGCCAGAAACTCGAACGGGCGCGGATTGATCGACATAGACGAGGGATCGGGCCTTGAGTAATCGGCAAAGGTTTTGATCCCTTCAACAACCCGCTCACTTTTCTGGCGCGCGATGCGATATCCGTGAAAGCGATGGTGTCCCAGAAAAAGATACAACGGCACCGCCAGGAAAGGTGCTGATACCAGAAAGACCACCCACCCAACTGCACCTTGCGGTGTTCGCGCGGTTTGCGCCGCTCGGATCGAAAACACAAATGCAGCCACGTACAACGTGAATACAAAGATAGATACCAGCGCTGTCCACATGGGGTCTTACATCTTTCGGGCCGTTTAGTTTTCCCCAGTGTAGATGCGTGACCAGTCTTGCGCCATATCAACAATGATCCATCCCTTGTCAGGACCCTGATCCAGCCCGTCTGCCAGCTTTCCTATCGGGCTTTCGCGGTCATAGGCCCATTCGCGTTCGGCGTCCGTGTGATGGATCAGAATTCCCAAACGCGGGCCACCACCCGACGTTGTCCAATCCAGCATAGCGAAATCTCCGTCCGAGTTGCCTGCGGCCAGAATCGGGCGTCTGCCAATCGTACGTTCGATGTTGATCGGCTTGCCTTCCTTGTCGTCAATGAAGGCTAACCCCGGTGCCTTGATGATCGTCGGGTTGCCGTCGATCACCTTATAGGTGCTGTCTGCATAACTCCCCAATATCTGTTCCGGTGGGATACCATACGCATCCTCGGCAAAGGCGCGCATGAAATGAATGCCGCCGCCGGATACGATGTAGGTCTTGAAACCCTCATCACGCAAGTAACGCAGCAACTCGACCATCGGCTGATAGGTCATCTGGTCATAGGGCAGGCCGGTGCCAGGGTGGCGTTCGGTTTCCAGCCACTGCGCAACACCTGCCTGAAAGTCATCGACGCTGGTGCCAGAATGCGATGCGTTGACAACTTCGATCAGCGCCTCATGCCCGCCTTTAAGAACGGCCGCTAGATCACCCTTTGCTGCAGCTTCCAAAGCAGGAGTTGCCAGGATCGACGGGTCCCGCTGGGCCAGATCGGCCAGTCGGTCCATGGCAAAAACAAACTGGAAATACACGGGCTGTTCGGCCCAAAGCGTTCCGTCATTGTCGAATACGGCGATCCGGTCATCGGGCGTCACGTAGTGAGCTGAGGCAGGGTCGGTCACCTCGTCAATAAACGAAACGATTTCCGCTTTGGATTCTAGATTGTTCCAAGAGGGCAAGGGGTCGGCGATGGCGACCGCCGCTCCTAGCGCACTGCACAATATCAAAAATAGACGCACAAATTTTTCCTCAATTTTTAACCGACAATGAGAAGTGCCGGGCCCCCGGTATCGGGACTCCGGCTTTGCTGTGTCTTGGATCAAACGGCCAGCATCACGGTGCGCCCGGAGGCGACGTCAACTTCTCCATCACCTTGTCGAGGCTGAAGCTCGCCGCTTCTTGTCGGGGTGGGTATTCCTTGAAGGTTTCAAGGAACTGCGCGACATAGGCCTGTGCAGGCACCAGCATGTATGCACGGTCGAGCATCCAGTCATAGTAGGTGTTCGATGTGCGATAGCCACGCTCGTATGGGTCGCGTCGCAAGTTGGCGATCAATGGCACACGCAGGGGGGTCAGAGGCTCCATCCAGGCGCGCAAGGTTGCCCATGCCTTCTGTTCAAGGAAGGTGATCTTCCAATCACCGAAGCGCAGTGCCGCGAGGTCACCATCGTCCGTGAAATAGAAGATTTCCCTGCGCGGGCTCTCGTCTGTTTCGCCGGTCAGCAACGGCAAGATGTTGTAGCCATCCAGATGCACGCGGTAGTCACGTCCGCCGCCAACTTCGGCCACGGTGACGCCTTCAAGAAGATCTTCTTTCACGGTTTCGTTGCCAGCCGCCGCCAGGAATGTTGGCAACCAATCCATATGGTGCACGATCTCGTTCGACACAGCGCCTTCGGCAATCTTGCCGGGCCACCGAACCATGGCAGGTACGCGCCATGCGCCTTCCCATTGGGTGTTTTTCTCACCCCAGAACGGTGTCATCGCGGCATCTGGCCACGTATTCATGTGCGGACCATTGTCGGTCGAATAAAACACGATGGTTTTGTCGGCGATGCCCAGCTCGTCCAGCGCAGTCAGGAAGTCACCGATATGCATGTCGTGTTCGATCATGCCAGCCGTATACTCATCAACCTGCTTGCCCACGATTTCATTGGCTTTTGCCCATTTCTCTTCGGAAACATGCGTGCGGAAATGCATCCGGGTGCCTGACCACCAGACGAACCACGGTGTGCCGCTTTCCTCTTGTTTGCGGATGAATTCAATCGCTGCCGCTGCGGTTTCATCGTCGACTGTTTCCATACGCTTCTTGGTCAGCGGGCCGGTATCCTCGATCTCACCACCTGCTGTCGACTTGATTACACCGCGCGGTCCGAAAGCTTGTCGGAAGGTTCTGCCATCTGGCAGATTAGCATCATTGGGATAGTCGATGTTTTCCGGCTCCTCCTCGGCGTTGAGATGGTAGAGATTGCCAAAAAACTCGTCAAAACCGTGGTTTGTTGGAAGATGTTCGTCCCGGTCACCCAGGTGGTTTTTTCCGAACTGACCTGTGGCATAGCCTTCTGCTTTCAGAAGGCCCGCAATGGTCGGGTCTTCGATCTGCATGCCTTCCTCAGCGCCGGGCAGGCCAACTTTGGACAGGCCCGTACGGAAAACGGATTGCCCCATGATGAAAGATGATCGCCCGGCCGTGCACGACTGTTCACCGTAGTAATCCGTGAACATCATGCCTTCTTCGGCAATACGGTCGATATTGGGTGTCTGATACCCCATCAGACCCCGCGTGTAGGCCGAGATGTTGGACTGGCCGACATCGTCGCCCCAGATCACAAGGATATTCGGTTTCTGGTCCTGCGCCCAGGCGGGTATGGCCAGTGTCAATGTGGCGGTTACCACGGCAAGTCGGCGCAAGTTGCTGCGCCAGGTGCCGGATAGCGAACATGGAGGTAACATGGTTTGCTCCTGATTTGAGAGGATCTTAGTGACCCTTGGAAAATTAAATCTCCGGCGTTCAAACGCATGAACAACACGGCAGCAATGTGTTGATTCCCATGTCGAAAATATCAGATTCTGGGAATCGAACGTTTTCAGCATAGGTCAGTTCTTGCGTCGGAAACTCATCATATGATTATATCTCAAAGTACAAATGTGAGACAAAATGAATAATCTGAAGCTATTACGAAACACCGGATGGTTCAGTGACCGCTCGTCAGAGTTTCAAGCCGATTTGGCAGCTCTTGGCATACTGAAATCGGTTGAGGCGGGTGAGACACTGTACCACTACGGTGATCCGGCAAATGGAATCTACGCGATCCTCAGCGGTGGTGTGCAGATAACGGCCCCTGCGGATGACGGTCAGGAGTTCGTTTTGCACCGCGATGGCGCTGGGTTCTGGATCGGCGATCTTGCGTTGTTCGCAGGTGCACTGCGTCTGGTCAGTGTTGTCACGACGCAAGCCACTCAAGCCTTGTTTTTCCCTAACCTGAGCATCTCGCGGTTGATTCAGAACAATCCTGACTACATCCGGGATTTCTATGCGTTAACGCATGAGAATATGCGGACCGCATTGCGCATCATGGCAAATCTGGCCGTGACGGGAACGGAAAAGCGGCTGGTCCTGAGGTTGCTTCACTTGGACGAAGGAACCTCGAAATCCGAGGGCTGGATTGATGTTTCCCAAGACGAACTGGCGGCGATGATTGCTGTATCGCAACCGACATTGCACAGGAACCTTCACCGGCTTGTGGATTTGGGGTTAATAGAATTGGGGTATGGCCGGGTTCGACTGCTGGATCGGGGCGCATTGATAGCCAGTTGTCAGACCTGAGGTTTCGGGTAGCGACACCGGCATGCGGTCCAATATACGCGGACAGGCTGGCCGCTGTGTACGGCACCCGACGAACTTAAGCCTACGCCACGCCGTGGTTCAGTTTTTCGCACGCGCCTGACTGTCCTCCTCGCCCAATTGGCCGTCCAGAGACATCATGATTGCGACCGGGCGTAAAGCAGGGATGTGGCTGAACACGATTAGGATGCAGACCGTCAGTGGCACGCTCAGGAAAGCGCCGATCAGGCCCCAGACTGTTGTCCAAAAGGTCAATGCCAGAATAACTAGGAATGTCGACATGTTCAGCGAACGTCCCAGCATGGCCGGATCAAGGAAGTTACCGATCAGGAATTGTAGGGTGCCGCACCCAAATAAGATAATCAGAAACGGAACGATCGTATCAAACTGAACAAGCGCGATCATGGCTGGGAAAAACACCGCTATGATCGACCCGATCGAGGGTATGAAGTTCAGAGCAAAGGTCAAAACGGCCCAGGTTTCCGCATATTCCAAACCAAGAACCCTGAATACAAAATAACTGATGCCCGCTGTGATCAGGCTGATTAGTGTCTTTACCCCAACATATCGTTGCAGGCTGATCGATATGGCATCAAGCATGGTCGCAAAATCTGCGCCGGTTTGGGGGTCACCAGCCGCAAGTTGAATTTTCTTGCGAAAGGCCAGACGCTCGGCCATCAGGAACGCGACATAGAGGCTGATCAGAAAGAACTGGTTTAGCAGGGACGTAGCGCTGCCCAGCAACAGGCGTGCGACATAGGTCATGTCGATGCTGACCAGATTGTCGCGGATGAAAGTGGTGACATCGTTGCCGACAAGACCGGTTATGCGCTCAACCGCCCCGTCGAACTGGTTTTCGTAGGTGCTGACGGACCGAGCAAACTGCGTTGCCTGACTGCCCAGCACGTACATGATCATGAACAATCCCACCAGAACCACGGTCACTCCGGCGATATTGGCCAACCAGACCGGAGCACGGGTCAGCGCGGTAACGCGGTCGCTCAGCGCAATGATCAGAACATTGACCAGCAGCGCCATGGCAAGTGGGATCAGGAAGTTCGCCCCGGCATAAAGCCCCAGCACTATCAGCGTCGCGATAATGCAGGTGTCGCGGACAACAGACAGTTTTAGCCTGGGGCGAGCCGTGAAATCTTCCTGATCCGGGATCATTCAGTATCCTGTTTATCTGTTCTTACGTAGGCTGGTGATCGCCCGTCTTTACCCAATCCTGCACCTGCAATCCGTTTTTAGCAATGCAGTCAGCCGTTTGCAGATCGGCATTTGTCACTTTGATATCGATGACGGGTTCTGAGTTTTATTTCGGCAGGTTAGGGTTGCAGGATGACAAAGCCCACGATTCCCCCGTTTGGCCGCCCGCTGCAGGCGCTATGGCTGGCACTTCGCCGGTTCGTCAGGAAAAACGGACCTGTCATGAGCAGCCACGTCGCCATGTCGTTGATGATGGCCCTGTTTCCCTTTGTGTTGTTCACCGTGGCGCTGGCCGGGGCATTGTCGCAGGACTATGTCACTGATGAGTTGATTGATCTGTTGTTCGGGGCATGGCCCAAGGATGTTGCGGACCCGATCGTGGCCGAATTGCGTGCCGTTCTGGCCGGGGCAGGGTCGGGTGTGATTACGCTGGGTGGCTTGCTTGCGATCTACTTTGCCTCCAACGGGGTTGCCGCAGTTCGCGCTGCGATGAATCAGGCCTATCACGATCAGGACAGTTGGCCTTTCTGGAAGACCCGGCTGTTGTGTCTGGTTCTGGTTATTCTTGGCGGTTCGGCAATCCTTGTTATTGCAACGGTCGAGGTGGTCTTGCCGGTCTACACGAAACTGGTGGCAGAGCATACCGAAGCTCCGGTAGCGGACTGGCTGTCCGTAGATCGCCTGCGGTGGACGTTTACCGTGGCCGTTCCGGCAGGCACCGTCCTGCTGGCACATCTAATTCTGCCAACCCGCAGGCACAGCCTGACCCAGATCCTGCCCGGCGTCATACTGACATTGGTTTTGTGGGCAGCTGGCGGATGGGCATTTTCAGTCTATATCAGCCAGTTCGCCACCTACAGTGCCACATATGCGGGTTTGGCCGGGGCAATGGCTGCGCTGATCTTCCTGTATCTGTGTTCTGCGATGCTGATCCTTGGCGCTGAATACAACGGCGCATTGATCGACCTTCGGAACGCCACTGAAGGAGATATGGCATGAGATTTGCCATTCTGGCGTCTTGCTTAACCCTCGCAAGTGAAGGGCAGGCGCAGTCACTGGAATATGTCGGATCGGATCAATGTTCGGACTGCCATCAACGCGTGGCCGAGGCATGGGCTTCGTCTCATCATGCCTTGGCCTGGACGGAAGTTGGCGACGGCCATCTGGTCGCTGATTTCGATGGAACCCGGTTCGTGCAGAACGGGATGACGGTTGAATTTACTAAACAGGCAGACAAGTTCACAGCTCGTGTAACTGAAAAAGACGGTGCGACGACGGCATATGATGTGCATTCCGTCGTTGGGATTACGCCTCTGCAACAATATCTGTTTGAAACCGAACCGGGGCGGTTGCAAAGTTTTGATGTGATCTGGGATACCGAGCAGAAGCGCTGGTATCACTTATACCCCGATCAGGATCTGCCACCAGAAGACGGGCTGCACTGGACGGGTCCTTACAAGAACTGGAACGCGCGCTGCGCCGAGTGTCACGCCACAGGGTTTGAAAAGAACTACGACGCGCAATCCAGAACATACTCTTCCCGACAGGCTGAGATTGGAGTTGGCTGCGAAGCTTGCCATGGACCGGGATCGGCACATATCGATTGGACCAAAGGGCAGGGCGTTGCCGGGGGTCTGAGTGATAGAGGCTTTTCGATGAGCTGGGGCAAGGGCCAGACCGAGGCCGAGATCCAGCAATGCGCCGGATGTCATTCGCGGCGCGAGGCGCACGGCAACGGAAATCCTTTGCCGGGAACCCCGTATCATGATGCCTATAACCTGGCTGTGTTGCGGCCCGGTTCGTATCATCCGGACGGGCAAATACTTGATGAGGTCTACGTTTACGGCTCATTCCTGCAATCCAAAATGTATGCCCGAGGGGTCGGGTGTATGAACTGCCACGAGCCACACAGCGCGCAGTTGAAGGCCGAAGGCAACGGTATTTGCACGCAATGTCATTCCACGGCCGCAAACCCTGAATTCCCGACGCTAGCGAAACAGGAATACGATACCCCCAGTCACCATCATCACGTTATGGATAGCGCGGGTGCCCAGTGCAAAAGCTGCCACATGATCGAACGCACTTATATGGGAGTGGACGGTCGCCGGGATCACAGCTTTCGCGTGCCGCGACCAGATTTGGGATTAGGGGCTGATGCCTGCACTGATTGCCACCAGAATAAGGATCAGGTCTGGGCTGCCAGCCGGATCAAAGGGTGGTTTCCTGACACAGCCAATCGGGGCGCACATTTTGGTACGGTATTCAAAGCTGCTGCCGATGGTCAGTTGAAAACGCCAGAGGGTTTGATTGCTGTCGCAATGAATCCCTCGCAACCCGCTATCGTGCGCGCAACAGCGGCGTATCTGCTGCAACCCTTCGGCTCGCCCGAAGTTGCCGCGCACACAGCGCGACTGTTGCAGGAAGACGATCCGCTTATACGCGCAAATGCAGCAGCCTTGCAGCGTCAGGCGAGCCCAACGGATCGTGCGCAAAGGTTAGAGCCCCTTTTGTCTGATCCTTTTCGCAACGTTCGCATTGCCGCCGCCAAGGAGTATCTGAGTATCCCTCCTCAAGCTCTGACACCTCAGCAACAGGGTCTGGCCGGGCAGGGGATGGCCGCGTGGCAGGCGGCGATCTCGAACAGGCTGGATGCCCCTGAAACGCATCTGGTTCTGGGGGGCATGGCGTTGACGCTGCGCAACGCCCCGGCCGCCGAACGGGCCTTTCGCGAGGTTGTAGCGCTGGACCCTCAACGCGCCGAAGCGTGGCCCATGGTGGTACAGCTGGCTCAGATCAACAGCGGCCCGGAAGCCGCACGTATCGCCTTACGCGAAGCCTTGATCAGGTTGCCCGATGACCCGGCCTTGCTGCAATTGTTGCAACAACTGGGCCCCTGATCCGGCACAGGCTTGCCCGATTTGTTCCATCTTCACGGCAAGATTTTACGCTAACAGCATTTCAGAACTGTTGTTTTGAGGTGATGCATGTCCACTGAGTCAACAAGACAGAAAGCAACCGGGCCGAACCCTGCTACGCTGGCGCAGCGCATTGAAGAGCTGCGCAATCGCGAGCCTGTATATGTTTCGCACGGGGATACTCTGATGTTGCAGGGTATGGCGGCCACGTCGTTGCGTGAACAACGTCTGACCGGAAACCGTATCCGTTTGGAAGATTAAGTTCAGCCGCGAAACCCGGTTGCTATAACGAATTTCTCGGAGCTGTCCGAACGGGATGCGGGCGGTTTCACATGCGCCACTTTCTGAAATTTCTGCTTCAGAAGTTTTTGCAAATCGCCCTCGGCGCCGCCAGCAAGAACCTTGGCTACAAATGTGCCACCTTCTTCCAGCACATCAAAGGCGAAATGGGCCGCAGTTTCACACAGCGCGATGATCCGCAAATGGTCGGTTTGCTTGTGACCCGAGGACGCTGCGGCCATGTCCGACATTACAACATCCGCCTTGCCACCCAGCCAGTCCTTGACCTTCTGGTCGGCGTCATCCTCCATGAAGTCCAGCACATGGGTATCGGCACCCGCAACCGGTTCCACTTCCTGCAAGTCGATGCCCAGCACCGTTCCGATCCGTTTCCCCGATTTTTCACCAAGCGCGTTTACCCGTTTGACTGCAACCTGGCACCAGCCACCGGGTGCGCATCCCAGATCAACAACCCGTGCTCCGGGTACGAGAAAGCGGAACTTGTCGTCAAGTTCCATGATCTTATACGCGGCCCGCCCACGGTATCCTTCGGTCTGGGCGCGCTTGACATAGGGGTCGTTCAATTGCCGTTCGAGCCAGCGGGTCGAACTCAGCTTGCGACCACGAGCGGTTTTTACCTTTACCTTCAGGTCACGTTGCCCGCGCCCCGAGTTGTTTTTGCCAGTTGGTGTCTTCGCCATCAGAACGGTCCGTCTTCCAGTACCCCGTCCGCGCTCATCTGTGCATAAAGCAGGCCCTCGCGCAGCCCCCGATCTGCCACGGAAAGGCGATCAGTGGGCCAACAGCGCAACAATGCCTGCAAAATGGCCGAGCCGGACATGATCAGGGCCTGCCGGTCTTCCCCAATCCGAGGATCCCGGCGGCGCCCATGAGGGCCGAGTTCTAAATACCCGCGTATCACTTTGTCAATCTGGTCACTGGTCATACGCAGCCCGTCAACTTTGGTCCGGTCATACCGCTTGAGCCCCAGATGCGATGCCGCAACCGTAGTGACAGTTCCGCTGGTGCCGACGATCTGAAAACCTTCACGGGTTTGTTCATCTTTGTAAGGTGCGAAATCGGCCAGGTTTTCTTCAAAAAACCAGCTCATTAACGCAAACCGCGCGGCGTCGTTTTCGACGTCATTGAACTGATCCCGCAACGTGGCAACACCCAGCGGCACGCTGATCCAGTCCACGACTTTTGCAGCCGGAAAAGGGCTGTCGACCGTGTGAAATCCGTTATGCAAACGCATGATCGCAGCCGGGCGGTCACGGCGAGGGACAGACGAAATGTCGATCCAGACCAGCTCGGTCGAACCGCCGCCAATATCGACAACCAACAGCTGTTCGGTCTTGGTGGACACCAGCGGGGCGCAGGAAATCACCGCCAAACGGGCTTCTTCTTCGGGTTGGATGATTTCAAGCGTCAGCCCGGTTTCGCGTTTGACCTGTCGGATGAATTCGCGGGAATTCTTGGCGCGGCGGCAGGCCTCGGTTGCGATCAGACGCATCCGTTTCACTTTGTTCCGTTTCAGCTTTTGTTGACAGATTCGCAGCGCCTGAACGGTGCGTGCCATCGACGCCCGCGACAGACGTCCGGTGCGTTCCAGACCCGCGCCCAGCTGCACGGACTTGGAGAAGCTGTCAACCACATGAAACCCGCTGCCCTTGGGCTGGGCTATCAACATGCGGCAACTATTTGTTCCCAAATCCAGAGCCGCATACAGGGCATCCGGATCGGGTCTTGCCGGCGCGGGGCTTTCGACCGCTTGCGGGAACGCGCCCGCACCTTTGGGACGCTTGGGCGCCATCGTAACGCCCTCCGATTTTCGAGTTGACTTGACCCTAGGCGGCGCATCGCCGACGTGCAAGCGATTTCCATTTCGAATTTAGTCTGGATGTCACACGCCGTTCATACTGAGGTGCGATTTGAACTTTGATCCCGTTTGAGGGATTCTTGATCGCAATTAGCCGCAGACGGAGCCTGCCATGAAAGATGAACGTGTCCTGACCTTTGACGAATTCGATGAAGTGGTGAATCCGCGCCCAGAGGAATGTGAGTTTGACCGCGTCGTCGAGCGTGCCTTATCACGTCGTGGGTTTCTGGGCGGCGTATTGGCGATGGGAAGTTTCACGGCGTTGGGTGGGGCGCTGCTTCCGACTGGTGTACGCGCAGCCGCGGATCGCTTTGCGTTCGAGGCGATTCCGGCGTCAACTGCCGACGACGTCATCGTGCCGCCGGGCTACAAGGCCGAGGTGATGGTGCGCTGGGGTGATCCGCTTTGGTCTGATGAGCCCGAATTCGATCCGGCCACCCGTGGAACTGCCGCCAGTCAGGAACGTGCATTCGGTGATAACACCGACGGTCAGGATGTGTTTCTGCACGAGGGTCACGTTCTGCTGGTCGTAAACAACGAATACACCAATCGCGATATCCTTTGGGGAAACAACCCGGACGCCAAGGCCGCCTCGGATGACGATGTTGCCAAGGGCATGATGGCGCATGGTGTGACGGTGGTCGAGATTGCAGCTACCGACGGCAAATGGGGTATCGTCAAGGATAGCCCGTATAACCGCCGCATCACGCCGCAGACAGACATGTCACTGACGGGCCCTGCCGCGGGCCATGATCTGTTGAAAACTGCCGCTGATCCGACAGGCACCACCTCTAAGGGCACTTGGAACAACTGTGGCAACGGCATGACCCCATGGGGGACGTATTTGGCCTGTGAAGAGAATTTCAACGGCTACTTCTCGGCTGAAGACGAAAACCATGAAGTCAGCGCCGAACTTCAGCGCTATGGCGTTTCGACCAAGGACTGGGGATACGGATGGGCCGGAATTGACGAGCGTTTCGATGTCTCGAAAAACCCTAATGAGCCGAACCGCGCAGGCTATGTTGTCGAAATCGACCCAACCGATCCGGCCTCGACCCCTCGCAAGCTGACCGCGCTTGGTCGGTTCAAGCATGAAAACGCCGAGACCATTGTGAACAACGACGGTCGTGTCGTTGTCTACATGGGCGATGATGAACGGGGTGAGTTCCTGTATCGCTTCGTCTCGGAAGGTGTTTATGCCGCTGGTGTGGATACGAATGCGCTGCTTGAGAACGGTACGTTGTCGGTTGCAAAGTTCAACGACGACGGGACTGGTGAGTGGCTGGACCTGACCCCCGAAACAACTGGTACGACGTCGCAGGCCGAAATCTGCATCCATACACGACAGGCAGCGTCGGCCGTGGGCGCGACCACTATGGATCGCCCGGAATGGGTTGCAGCCAATCCGAACGCGCCCGAGGTCTATTGCTGCCTGACCAACAACAAGAACCGCGGTGTGAAACCGAATGCCGGTGGCGACGACACTTCGGTCAACGGGCCGAATCCGCGCGAGGCGAACAAGTACGGTCAGATCGTGCGCTGGCGTCCTGAAGGCGGAGACCATGGCGCATCGGGGTTCGGATGGGACCTGTATGTACTGGCCGGAAACCCGACCGTGCATCAGGATGCTTATGGCGGCTCGGATAATGTCAACGCCGACAATATGTTCAACTCACCCGATGGGCTGAAGTTTGACAGCAACGGCCTGCTGTGGATCCAGACCGACGGCAAATACAGCAACGAGGGCGACTTCGAAGGGCAGGGGAATAACCAGATGCTGGCAGGCGACCCTGTTACCGGTGAAATCCGTCGTTTTCTGGTTGGCCCGAACGAGTGTGAGATCACTGGGCTCAGCTGGTCGCCGGATCG
The DNA here is from genome assembly GCF_056541275.1 of Ruegeria sp. AI2. Classification (NCBI taxonomy): domain Bacteria; kingdom Pseudomonadati; phylum Pseudomonadota; class Alphaproteobacteria; order Rhodobacterales; family Roseobacteraceae; genus Ruegeria; species Ruegeria sp. AI2. The sequence continues at coordinate 931,854 of NZ_JBQFYB010000001.1, read as the reverse complement.
CCGCACCATGTTTGTTGGTATTCAGCACCCCGGTGAAGACGGCAACAGCCACTGGCCCGACGGTGGTAACTCGGTTCCACGTTCAGCCATCATTGCGGTTACTCGTCAAGACGGCGGGCTGGTCGGTTAACCCTGGCAAGACGTGCTGAATCAAGCCTCGGGCGGGTCATGCCGTCCGGGGCTTTTTGTTCATTATGCAGCGCTCTCATAGTGACAATGAGAATTTTGGTATGCGTTTTCGTCGCGAGACGGGTTAAAACCCCGCCACGCCACCGTGGGCGAAAACGTCGCTTGAAAAGCGCCGGGTGTCGAAAACCGACCGACCCATCCCCACATTGAAGTTTAGAACCGGCCCATCGGGTTAGGAGGAATCACAGTAATGCCTGACGTCACCATCGTGTACTGGCGCGACATTCCCGCTCAGGTCATCGTCGGCAAAGGCCGTCGCGGCGCGAAGCGGCAATTGGAAGAACGGTTCGAGCAAGCCATCGACCGCGCCGCCATGAAGGTAAACGCCAAGGACAGTGATGCCTATCTGGCCGAATGGCGCAAGGCCGAGCCTTTTGCGGTTGATGGCGACCCGGCAGAAGTAGCCGAGGCCGAGGCCCTGCGTCTGGAAAAGGAATACGATCAGGACCGCATTAAAGCGCTGATCGCAAATGACGGTTGGGCATAAGCCCGGATCTTAATGGGAGGCCTCAATGGCTTTGCTGAACTTCAAGAAACGTGATGTGGTCGAAAACAGCCCTGTGAACCCGACCGTCGAAGCCTTCCTGCAAGGCTATTCGATCGAGGTTATGCCGCGGACCGCCGAAAAGGTCGAGGATTTCCGCGCGCTGCTGCCCGAAGGCACACGCGTCTACATTGCCCATATCGAAGGCACCCCGATTGAAGATATGGTCAAGACAGCCAAGCGGATTGCAGCCGAAGGCTATCCTGTCATGCCCCACTTCCCGGCGCGGATCATCAAGGATGCGGCGACGTTGGAAAACTGGATCTCGATGTACCAGGGTGAGGCGGGCGTCGAGCAGGCGCTGTTGCTGGCCGGTGGCGTGACAAAGCCGCATGGCGATTTCGACAGTTCCATGCAGCTGATGGAAACCGGTCTGTTCGACAAGGCAGGGTTCAAACGTCTTCATGTTGCCGGTCACCCCGAGGGAAACAAGGACATCGATCCCGATGGGTCCACCAAGAATGTCGATGACGCCCTGCGCTGGAAACAGAAATTCAACGAGACCACGGATGCCGAGATGGCGCTGGCAACCCAGTTTGCCTTCGATGCCAAACCGATCATCGCCTGGGCAGATAGTCTGAAAGAGGCGGGTATCGACCTGCCCATCCACATCGGTATCGCCGGTCCGGCCAAACTGCAGACCCTGATCAAGTTCGCAATTGCCTGCGGCGTCGGCCCGTCGCTGAAAGTTCTGCAAAAGCGCGCCATGGATGTGTCGAAGCTTCTGCTGCCCTATGAGCCGAATGATGTTGTGACTGAATTGGCCAACCACAAGGCGGCCAACCCGGATTTCAACATCACCAACGTGCACTTCTTCCCGCTGGGCGGGATCAAAACCAACGCCAACTGGGCGATCAATAATGGCGGCGCCTCGGCGCAGCCTGCAAACTCCTAAGGAACGGACATGACCCGTACTGTCGTAGAATCAAAAACAAAAACCGCCGTTCTGGGCTTTGACGAACCGTTCTGCGTGATCGGCGAGCGGATCAACCCGACCGGTCGGAAAAAGCTGGCGGCCGAACTGGAAGCAGGCGATTTCTCGACCGTCGAGAAAGATGCGCTGGCACAGGTGATGGCGGGCGCAACCGTTCTGGATATCAATGCGGGCGTCGTCTACAACTCGAACCCAAACCCGAACGAGACCGAACCGCCGCTTATGCGCAAGATCGTTGAGCTGGTGCAGGGTCTGGTTGAAGTTCCGCTGTGTATCGACTCGTCGGTTCCCGGTGCTCTGGAAGCGGGTCTTGAGGCGGCGGAAGGTCGCCCGCTGCTGAACTCGGTCACAGGTGAGGAAGAGCGTCTGGAACTGGTTCTGCCGCTGGTCAAAAAATACAATGTTCCTGTTGTGGCAATCTCGAACGACGACACAGGCATCTCGGAAGACCCCGATGTCCGTTTCGAAGTGGCCAAAAAGATCGTTGAACGTGCCGCTGATTTCGGCATCCCTGCGCACGACATCGTTGTTGATCCGCTGGTCATGCCGATCGGTGCGATGGCAACTGCCGGTCAGCAGGTGTTTGCTCTGGTCCGTCGCCTGCGCGAGGAGCTGGGCGTTAACACCACCTGTGGCGCGTCCAACATCTCGTTCGGTCTGCCGAACCGCCACGGCATCAACAATGCCTTCCTGCCGATGGCAATGGGTGCCGGCATGACCTCGGCGATCATGAACCCGGTGGCTCTGCCGGTGACGCAGGCAAAAATCGCCGAGAAAAAAGAAGCCGTTGCCGCAGCTGGCATCATCCTGCCCGAAGGCATGGATGACGAGACGTTCGTTCAGATGTTCGGCCTGGGCTCCACCAAGCCGCGCGCCGGTAAGGAGATGGAGGCCATCCGCGCCGCCAACCTGCTGACCAACAACGACCCGCATGGTGGGGAGTGGATCAGGTTCAACAAATCACCTGACGAGGCCGGTGGCGCAGCCGGTGGTCGTCGCGGCGGTGGCCGTCGTCGCCGCGCCTGATTGCATCAACAAAGACAGCTAAGGCCGGGCACTGTGCCCGGCCTTTTTCGTTTGACCCTGATCAATGTCGATTTTGCGCAAGGGTTCAGGATATCCTGATCCGGGACGCAACGATCAGGTGGCACCATGCGTAAACATCACCCCCCGAAACTCTCAGAAGCGGATCTGACCAAGCGGTTGAGCAAAAAGGAGTATTTCGAGCAACTGATTGATCTTCAGGCCAAGCTGGCCAGGATTCAACAAGCGTATCTGTTTCACGGGCTCAAGGGTGTGCTGGTGTTCGAGGGTTGGGATGCGGCAGGCAAGGGGGGAACCATTCGCAGGATCAGCCAGGCTCTGGACCCGCGCAGCTTTAAGGTCTGGCCAATTGGGGCGCCCCGGAGCTACTACCTCAACCGGCATTACCTGCTGCGGTTTTGGGAACGTTTGCCACCGTCCGGAGCGATATCCGCATTCGACCGCAGCTGGTACGGGCGCGTGTTGGTCGAGAGGATCGAGAACCTGACCCCGGAAATACGCTGGCGCGCTGCTTATCAGGAAATCAATGATTTCGAACGCATGCTGGTCGACGATGGTGCCCGGATCGTCAAGCTATTCTTCCACATCTCTGAAGATGAACAGATGCAGCGGTTTACTGAACGGCTGAGAAACCCGCTGAAGCGCTGGAAATTGACATACGAAGATTTCAGGAATCGCGAGAAATGGGATGTTACCGAGATCGCCGTGGATGAAATGCTGGCCCGGACGTCGACCGATCTGGCACCGTGGCACGTGATACCGGCCAATAACAAAAGATACGCGCGCATCAGCGCCATGAAAGCCATTGTCAAAGCGTTTTCAGCCGGGGTCGATCTGAACCCGCAACATCTGGACAGCCGCACGCTTGAGGCGGCCATCCAGGCTTTGGATGTAGATGACTCGCTGATCGACAGTCTTCGTGCGCGGACCGAGTGACTTTTTCCGGGCAACCTGAAACGATCCGGCTTGCGTGTCAGGGAACTCTGGTTATATCTCAGGGGTGCGGCGGGTATGATGTAATGGTAGCCTGTCAGCTTCCCAAGCTGAACGCGCGGGTTCGATTCCCGCTACCCGCTCCAGAACTCTTAGGTCAGACGGCGATTTCCGGTGAAGGCCTGCTCCGGCAGGAATTGGGGTCGTTTCGGGACGTTCCACCAAATTGACTTGTGCCTGTAGATATTTCCGGTTTTGGGCATCCCCCTCGCGATTGGTAGGATTCCGGGCGTCTTATGATAGAGTGACCCCATCACTGTTGAGCAGAGCCCAACTATGCGGGAAATTGATCAGACCGGCACGAGTACACCCCAAGAGCCTTGCGCAGGTGATGTTCATGCCTTTCTGGAGAGCCTGACCGGCCCGTCCCGTGGAACGGTTTCCTGGCTTGTTGACAGCGCATTGACTGTTTCTGTTGGCGAAGGCCGTGCGCTAGGTCTGCGCCTGAAAGACAACACACCGCCCCATGACGAAGATATCGCAACGCTTCAGTGGTCCGAGGGGGGCTATGTGCTCAACGCGCTGGCGGGGCAAGACATCTGGGTCAATGGCCACAAGATTGTGTCGGCAACGCTGAAACACGGCGACATGATCGAGTTTGGCGAATTGGGCCCGATCTCCCGATACCGCATTTGTACTCAGAGGTTTCCCATTCGTCACACGGTCGAGGATATCCTAAGTGACGCCTATGCTTATGCGCGGTCAAGTCGCCGACCCTTTGCCCAAAGAATGTCGGGTGCGCTGCGTGAGAGTGGGCGAAGGCTTGTTTCTCAAACCACTATGTTCTTCAGGATTACGGTGGTTGCAGCGATTGCGCTGATCGCAGGTCTGCTGTTCCTGCTTTATCAAAACGACCGTAGACTGGCCGACAGCCTGCAACAGGAAGCCCACAAGATCGAAGCGGTGTCGGCCATGCTTAGCCAGACGCGGGAAGATGTGCTGACCCCAGAAGACCTTGTGGCGTTGAGGGATGCCTTTCAGAACCAACTGATATCAACTGAGCAGCGGTTGGGTACCCTTGAACAGCGCGCGGGGGCGTCCACGCGGGTTATCACCGCCTCTACTCAATCCGTGGCTTTCATTCAGGGCGCCTACGGATTACGTCATATCGAAAGCGGTAAACTGCTGCGCCATGTGTTGGGGCCAAACGGAGAGAAGTTGCAAACACCCTTCGGTCAACCCTGGATCGAACCGGAGGCAACAGGTGAGCCCGCAGAGTTCCAGTTCACAGGCACCGGATTTCTGCTGGAGGGTACACCGCGGTTGGCCACCAACCGCCACGTTGCCTTGCCCTGGACATCCGGCGACAAGGCTCAGGCACTGAAAAACGCAGGTCTTGAGGCCGAGATGCTGCGGTTGCTGGCCTATCTGCCAGGTCAGGCCGACCCGATCGAGGCCACTTTAGACCGGTTCAGTGAAACCGCTGATCTGGCGCTTTTGTCGGTTGATCCAAGCCGTGTCGAAGGGCTGGGATTACGACTGGCCGATGACCTTCCTCGCAGCGGTGACGAAGTCTTTCTTCTGGGGTATCCTACTGGCCTGAAAGCGTTAATTGCGCAGGCGGGGCCGGAATTTCTGAAAACGCTCGAGAAAGACGGGTCCGTCAATTTCTGGACGATCGCCGCACGGTTATCTGCGCAAAACCAGGTTCAACCTCTCGCCAGCCGAGGAATCGTGGCGCAGACAAGCCCGGGTGCAGTCGTTTACGACGCAGAAACAACGTCAGGAGGAAGCGGAGGGCCGGCCCTGAACCGCAAGGGAGAGGTGGTCGCGATTAACGCCGCGATCCTGCCAGAGTTCGGGGGTTCAAACATCGGGGTTCCGGTTTTGCACCTGAAAACCTTGCTGAATGAAACTGTCAGCCAGTGATCAATCACTGGTCTGGAAAGGCGATTTTTGAACAAAGAATACGACCGTCAACGGAACGATCACAGAAATCAGGGCCACGGCGATCAACAGGTGTCCAAGTTGGCCGTAATCGGCAATCGATGTGACGACACCGGTTTCCGGGTTGGTTACCGCGCGCGACACCACGAAAATCTGGTTCATGTATTTCGTTGCCAAACTGCTGGCCGACAAGGCCATGTTGGTGAATGACGCCATGACGGCAAAGAAAGTTGCCTTCAGATGCACAGGAGCATTACGTGCGATCCAGGCCAGCATCGGAACCATCGCGATTTGACCCAGCGGAGATTCAACTGCGGTGTCGAGGATTGCAATGAACCTTGCGTCTACGATCCCGCCGGTATGCGCAGATGTCCATTCATGCACGCCGTAATACAGCGCAAGGTTGGGCAGGGCGAGGACCCCCGACGCGATGGTCAGAATGATAACGACCTGCGCAATCGAGCGGTTGGCCATAAACGGTCTCAGGACGATGAGCCCGACCAGTGCGAGCAGGGACGTCAGAAGCGCCAGGATTGCCAGGAACTGCTCGTCAAACCCCAACTCGTCGATTTCGAACCAGGTCAGCCCCGGCCCGGGCAAGGGAACTGCACGAAACACGAAAATGATTATCGCCGTACCAATCAGAGCCTTTGCCTGATTTGGGTTCAGTTCCTTCACCAAGCGCGACATCAGGTACAAGATCACACTCAGTGAGACTACAAAAATAGTTTCCTGGGCGAGTTGGAAATTCGATGTTCCCAACACGATACTCAGTACAACAAAGGCGAGACCGCCCAGCAGGATTGGCCATTTGACCTCGGTGGTTTCGTCAGGGGTATGCGGGGGATGACTTAGGCGAAGACGTTGACGCTGTATCAAACCGTGCAAAACCACACCGCTGACGGACAACAGGGGAATGACAAGCGCGATCAGATAGACGTTGCCATACAATGCAAGGCGGTCTGATTTCTGCATGCCCTCGGTTCCCGAGAACACCCAGATATTGACCGCGGCTACGGCTGCGAATCCCGAGAAAATGGCGATCCTGCCCAGTGTTTGCATTGTTGTATGCTGCGCACGGGTTTCCTCGGGCGAAAACGGCTGCCCGTCAGGGTTGATCTTTGGAACGGCCTCGACCGTCATCGCGTCGGCGACGACATCCTGAATGGCATAGCCGGAAGGCGCCAAGAGCAGGGCAATGATATACCAGTGTTCCAGCGGCATGACATCAGCCATATGTCCGGGAAAGGCTACAAGCCCGTACATGGTGAGCAGGGACAAGGTGATTAGGGTTGCCCCCAATAGGATCAGCAATGACTTCCACCGCCAAAACAGATCAACGATATGACCCAGTGGCATTTTCAAGATCCAGGGAAGCCCGGCCCAAAACGCCAAACCGGCTACAAAGGAAGCGGATAGGTTAAGATAGTCCTTAAGAAAAAAAGCGCCGACGACCGATGTCAGGCCAGAAACCCCGGCGGCAAAGTAGACCATGAGCGGTGGCAGGTAGGACCATCGCATCTGTCGCGCCAGATCAACAAAGGTTCTATGCCACCATGCAGAAAGCTGCGCTCCTGTAGAAGGTTGGTCAGTGGTCATGTTCACGTAAATCGCATCGCAGGATTTCCTTGACCCAATGATACAGGCTTACAGAAACGCGGACGCAAAAAGCAACAAACTGGTCACCACCCCAAAGAGGGGAACAACAAGTGGCACGCGGAACTGCGGTTCTTCGAATTCAGCCCGGGTCTTCAAAAGGATCAGTGAAAGATTGACCAGCACAAAGACCCCCAGAACAATTTGCGACGTGCGCTCGGCTAGAATGGCGATTGGAATCGTTTGGGTCAGCAACAGGATTATCGCCGTGACCATGATTGTCGCTACCGTTGGCGTCTGAGTGACCTGAGATACCGTAGCCAGAAACTTAGGCAAATGATCCCGATCCGCGAGCCCGTAAATCACGCGGGATGCCATGATCATCTGGATCAGAACACCATTGATCGTGGCTACGATGGCAATGGCCGAAAACCCCTGCTGGATAACCTCGGGCGCGTCCGTAAAAATCAGGGCCAGCGGAGCGGCGGACGTCGAAAGGACATTGATCGGCACCACATACAGAACAGTCATGGACGTGCCAAGATACAAGACCGTGGCCAGAATAAGCGTCAACAGGATCGCTTTCGGGATTGTTCCGGCGGGGTCTTTAACTTCTTCAGCGACATTCGCCATGTCCTCGAAACCGACAAAGGCGAAAAACGCCAGAAGCGAAGCGGCAAAAATCCCTCTCCAAGCGTTTGGGTCCAGCCCGGGAACCATCTGGGTGAGGGCATAGCCCTGAGGGTCTGGAAGGGACAGGCCCCAACTAATAACGACAAGTAGCCCGCTGATTTCTATGATGGTAATGACCGCCGCCACCATTACCGACTGCGTGATCCCCCATAGGGCGATCAGCCCCATGACCAGAACAACACCGATTGTCAGACTTGAAATGCCTAAGCCTGTAAGCGTTTGAAGGTACGACGCGGCCCCGATAGCCACGGCCGAGGCCGAGATGATGCCCGAGGCGGCCACCGCGAGACCGACCAGAACGGCCATCCAGCTTTTCTGAAACCCTGCTTCGACATAAGCGGCTTCACCCGCACTCACAGGATATCGGGTTGCCAATTCTGCGTAAGACAGGGCAGTCAGCGCAACAACAAGCGCAGCAATTAGGAACGAAACAGCGGCATACGGGCCCGCAATCCCGGCCGTCGCACCAACAAGCACGTAAATTCCGGCTCCAACGGTAACTCCAAGCCCATAGAGCGTGAGCAGCGGGGTCGTCAGCGCCCGCCGCAGCTTTGGTGTCTTTTGGTCAACGATGGACATCATCTATCCGCCAATTGCTTCGCTCCGCGTGTCTTAAAATGGCTTCGACGTTTCTGTACTTGGTTAGTTGCCTCGATCATATGCAGTGGCTGGCGTGCGTTAGGTTCCGAGGAGCCAGAGGGTAGTCGGCAGAAGAGCGCGCCTCGCATTTGCCGCGCCCGTGGAGTGAAACCTTCGCGCCGTTGAAGTACTGATCACCGGTAAATTTGCTTGGGGTCAGGCAGGTGAGCGTCGGGCCCGTTGATATATTCGTACTTCACTATGTGGTCACTTTGCGTGCTTTGATTCAGGTCAATGAAAGCGGATCGTCACACTGAATCGTAGACCGGTGCGCCTTTTACACGCAATGAACCGCCGAACTTTCTGAGCCTTAAGGAATGCGGTCAAGCAAGGAGTCTCGGGTGACCAAATGGGTCAAAAGCTCCAAAGACTGGCCCGCAGAGTTCGTTTCGATCATTCGTATCAACTCCTGCGCAGCTTTTTGACCCATTTCACGGTGGGGCACGTGAACCGTTGTCAGGGCAGGGCTGACAATGCGCGCGATTTCGATGTCGTCAAAGCCTGTAATCGACACGTCTTCGGGCACTCGGAGCCCCATTTTCTGCGCCTGCCTCAATGCGCCGACTGCCAGAACATCGTTTCCGCACAAAACTGCGGTCGGCGGCATGTCAGTCGCCATGAGATCCCTGAATGCCGTCGCGCCATTTTCGAATTCATACGTGGTTTCGATCACCATTAGGTCATCCGGCTGCAGGCCGTGCTCGGCCATGGCGCTTTTTATCCCTGCGATCCTGAGCCGCGCCCGGTCATTGCCCGAACTGATACCCGATATCGTCGCAAGACGTGAATGTCCCTGTCTGATGATCTGGTCTGCCAGCGCTTTCATGGCTTTGCAGTTGTCGAACCCAACGGACGGCACAGGTTTGTCCGGCAGAAAGGACCAGGCAACCAGCGCGGGCACTTTCCGTCTGTCCAGGTAATCATAAATATCTGCGTCCCTGTCATGACCAATCAATAACAGCCCATCCGCACCCCGTGCGACCAGGGTTCGGATCTGATCCTTTTCCGCTTCGGGCTCATAGGCTGAACTGGAGACCAGCAGCGTGTAACCACGCTGATGTATCTCTTCCTGAAACGCCTGCAACCCCCTTGCGAATATCGCGTTTTCCATGGTGGGGATGATGGCGCCAATGGTAAATGACCGCTTGGCCGCCATCACGCGGGCCGCGAAATTTGGCGTGTACCCCAATTCCTCGACCGTCGACAGGACACGCTTGCGCGTTGCTTCAACAACTTGTTGCGGGTTGTTCAGACACCGGGACACTGTCGCGGTCGAAACACCCGCGGCCTTGGCAACGTCATCCAGTGTCGGAGCAGACCGATGTTTTGACATTCTCGAACTCTCAATTCCAGTTGGCTTAAGTTAATCGCATTTTTCAAATGATGAAAGCACCAATGTAAGCGCTTGCAATATTGATGTAAGCGCTTACAAAGGTGTTGAGCCGATTCTGAACGGGAGTCCCGGAAATGGTCCTTGCTGCATCTGTCGTCGTTTTCGCGATCTATTTCGCCAACGTTGCTTTGGGTGCTTTTGCAGGCCGCGCGTTTCTTGGTGACGTAGGAGAGATGTTGGTTCTGTTCGCGGCGTCGATTTTGTTCGTTGTCGCGATTCTGAAAAAGGAAGCTGACCGAAACGCAACAGACGGCAGCTGAACTTTTGCTTGGGAGGGCAATTCATGAACAACGACGAGATTGAACTGGCGTCAACAGAACGTCGCAACTTTCTGAAGCTGAGCGCGAGTGGCGCGTTCACGGCCGCATTGGTTGCCGGGGCAGGGGGTGTTTTGTGGTCTTCCGAGGCTGCCGCGCAAACCGCAAAAGAAGAGAGTGAGCGCGAAAAGGCCGCAGACCACGTTATGACGGTGGCCACAGCCTATGTGCTGGGTGCGTCGCGCAGCTATCCGATCATGCAGCTGGATCTGAAGGAAAACATCCAGAATGCTACCAACGGCAAGGTCTATGTCAAATTGGCCCCCGGTGGTCAGCTTGGCGCGGGCGGTGCGCTGGTGCAGAAAGTACAGGGTGGAACCATTCAGGCCGCGCAGCACTCGCTGTCGAATTTTGCGCCTTTTGCGTCCACGGTCGACCTGATCAACATGCCGTATCTGTGCGGGTCGAACCAGCGCTTCACCAACCTTGTCCATTCGGACACGTGGAAAAGCGAAGTCCACCCCAAGGTCGAGGCGGCAGGCTTCAAGGCCCTGTTCTACGTGAATATCGATCCGCGTGTTGTCGCAGTCCGGCAGGGTGGCAATGCGGTCATAACACCGGGGGACATGGGCGGGATCAAGTTCCGCGTTCCCGGTTCGAAGATGCTGCAACAATACTATCGCATGGTTGGTGCCAACCCGACGCCTGTGGCATGGGGTGAAACACCTTCGGCGATCAAGCAGGGTGTTGCCGACGCGCTCGACCCGTCAGTTGGAGCACTGTATGTCTTTGGTTTCAAGGATATCCTCAGCCATGTGACCTTCACGCAGGCCGTTCCGGACAGTCAGGTTTATTCCTGTAATCTGGAGTGGTTCAACTCGATGCCTGCTGACGTGCAGGAAGGCATTATGTGGGGTGCCGAGATGACTGGCCATCAGAACCTGTCCAAGGTTCCGTCGGCGCGTGCTTACGCCATGTCCGAGCTAAACAAGGCAGGTGTTGAATTCCACTCACTCAGCGATGATCAGCTGGCGGAATGGCAGGATGCCGGTGGGTATCAGCGTTCGGAATGGGATCCTTTCAAGACGGAACTGGCCGGTTCGATGGACAACTTTGAGAAGCTGGTCGAAGCGGCCGGTACGCAGGGCAAATACTACGTCCACGACGCCTAAGGTGAAACCCGTGGGCGCCTGTCGGCGTCCACGATTCTTGTACCGCGCGGCCGACAGTGGCCGGTCAAGGCAGGTACGGACTGGGCTGTCCCATCGCCGGAGGATCAGATGACCGTTCTTCAGAACATTGACCGAAACGCCGAACGCTGGTTGCTGCTGGTGTTCTACGTGATGCTGGTGATCACCATGGCCATCGAGGTGCTGCGGCGCGAGATATTCGCCTATTCCTCGATCTGGGGCGAGGAAATCGTGCGGTATTCCTTTATCTATCTGGCTTGGATCGGTGCTGCTGCCGCGGTGAAAGAGCGCGCTCATATCCGGATCGATGTGATCATGCACTATGTCGGGCCGCGCCCCAAGGCACTGCTTTATATCTTCGGCGATCTGGTGATGTTCCTGGTGGCGATCATCGCACTCTATTGGTCGTATGAAGCCGTGCACGTTTCAGCCAAGTTTGGTTCCGTTACGGACGGATTGCGGATTTCCAAGGTTTGGTTCCTGATGGCCGTGCCGACCGGGTTTGCCCTGATGATCTGGCGGCTGATCCAATCCCTGTTGCGCGATCTGAAATGCCTTCGCGACGGCACGCCCGTCTTCGAAGGCGACAAACTGTTTGACTGAGGAGAGACCGGATGCTTTGGAACTCCCTCAATCAAACCGTTGAACTGGGCTGGGATTTTTATCTGCCGGTGATCCTGTTTGTTGCCCTGATCGCATTGGCCGTACCGGTTTGGGCGGCCATTGGAACGGCTGCGATCGTAATGCTGATCATGTCCGGTGACCTTCCTCTCAGCCTTGTCGGAGAGAGCCTGTTTACCGGCATCGACGCTTTTGCCCTGACTGCCGTGCCCCTGTTTATCCTGACCGGGGATGTTCTGGTTCGGACGGGGTTGTCACGCAAGTTTCTGGATGTTGCCGAGGCTTTGACATGCTTCGCCAAGGGCGGCTTCGGATCGGCCACGGTGCTGGTCTGCGGAATGTTTGCCGCGATTTCGGGATCGGACGCCGCCGGGGCTGCTGCGGTTGGCAGGATGACCATCAACCGGTTGGTGGAAAGCGGGTATCCGCGCCCCTACGCGTGTGCTCTGGTCGCGGCCGGTGCCTGCACCGGCATCCTGATACCGCCTTCGATCGCCTATATCATCATCGGCCTTGTGCTGGGTATTTCCGCATCGACTCTTTTTCTGGCCGCCCTGATCCCGGGTCTGGCTATCCTGGTGTCGATCCTGATCACCAACATCATCATGAACCGCCTTTATGCATACGAAGGCGGCGGCATGATGACCATGGGGGAGTGGTTGGCCAATCTGGGCAAGGCGCTCAGGTCTGGCTGGTATGCCTTTATCGTGCCGGGGATTATCTTTTATGGAATCTTTTCGGGCCGACTTACGCCGACTGAGGCTGGTGCCACGGCTGTTGTCGTCACCATCATCATGGGCTTCATCCTGCGTACGCTGACATTGGCGGATTTTCCGTCGATGCTGGTCAGCTCTGCAAAGGTGAACGGGGTGATCCTGCCGATCATCGCGTTTTCAGCTCCGCTGGCCGAGGCGCTGGCGATCATGGGTGTTCCTCAGGGATTTGTCACTTCGGTGACCTCGCTGACAGACGACCCATATCTGCTGATCCTGTTGATGATCGGCATCCTGATCGCAGCGGGCTGCGTCATGGAGACGACGCCGAATATCGTCATCCTAGCACCTATCCTGAAACCACTGGCGGACAATATCGGCATGAACGAGATACAGTTCTGCATCATGATGATCACCGCGCTGGGAGTGGGTTTTATCACCCCGCCGCTGGGGCTGAACCTGTTCGTCGTATCTGGCATTACCGGTGAATCCATTCTGAAGATTGCCGCCCGAGCCGTGCCTTTCGTATTGACCATGCTGATCGTGGTGATCCTGATCGCCTACGTGCCAGCCGTGTCGACAACATTGCTACCTGAAATCTACCAATAGGACCTGCTGAACATGCCTCGTGAATATCTGAAAAAGGCAACTTTAACGGCTCAATCACACGCCTCAGAGGTGCATGATACGGTGAAGACAATTCTGACCGATATCGAGGCGGGCGGTGATGCAAAGGCAAGAGAATACGCCGCCAAGTTCGACAAGTACGAAGGGAATGTCTTGCTGACCCCGGCTGAGATTGAGGCCGCCTGTGCAAAAGTTTCCGAAAAGCTGAAAGCCGACATCCGTTTCGCCCACGACAATGTCAGGCGCTTTGCCGAGACGCAGAAAGCCACCGTTTCGGACGTCCAGACCGAGATTGTGCCAGGCTTCGTTGCTGGGCAGAAGGCAATTCCAGTGGATGCTGCAGGGTGTTACGTGCCAGGGGGGCGATACAGCCACATCGCCAGTGCGATTATGACAGTGACCACCGCGAAAGTTGCGGGATGTCGCCACATCACGGCGTGCTCGCCCCCGCGTCCCGGCGAAGGGGTCGCGCCTGCCATCGTTTATGCGGCGCATATCTGCGGGGCCGACAGCATTCTGGCCATGGGGGGCGTGCAGGGCGTTGCCGCCATGACCTACGGCCTGTTTGGTCTACCGCGCGCCAACATCCTTGTGGGCCCCGGCAATCAGTTCGTGGCCGAAGCCAAGCGCATCCTTTACGGCAAGGTTGGTATCGACATGATCGCAGGTCCGACCGACAGTTTGATCCTTGCCGATCAGTCCGCCGATGCGCATGTCGTCGCCACCGATTTGGTCAGTCAGGCCGAGCACGGATACAACTCGCCGGTCTGGCTGGTCACCGATGATCGCGACCTTGCGCAAAAGGTGATGGAACTGGTGCCTGCGCTGATCGCCGATCTGCCGGAATTGAACCGCGAAAACGCCTCGGCCGCATGGCGCGATTATGCTGAGGTTATCGTCTGTTCCAATCGCGAAGAGATGGCCGCCTGTTCCGACGAATACGCACCTGAGCATCTAACGGTTCAGGCTGAGGATCTGGATTGGTGGCTGGAACGGCTGACCTGTTACGGATCGCTGTTTCTGGGCGAGGAAACAACCGTGTCATACGGAGATAAGGCGACCGGTACGAACCATGTTCTGCCAACCTCGGGCGCGGCCAGCTATACTGGCGGGCTGAGTGTCCATAAATACATGAAGATCGTGACGTGGCAGCGGGCTACCCGCGAAGGGTCAAAGCCCATCGCCGAAGCGACCGCGCGGATATCGCGGTTGGAAGGAATGGAAGGTCACGCCCGTGCCGCAGATGTGCGTCTTGCAAAGTATTTCCCGGACGAGCAATTCGACTTGACCGCCGATGGATGACCCGCGCTCATTGTTTGACCTGACTGGCCGGGTGGCGTGTATCACCGGTGCCAGCTCGGGACTTGGGCGGCAAGTGGCACGGACTCTTGCCGCGGCAGGTGCGCGTGTTGTCGGCGTGGCCCGGCGCGGCGAGGCATTGGCGCAGATGCAGGCCGAGATTGGCGCGCGCGCTGCAACGGTTGTTGAAGACGTTGCAGATCGAGATGGGGTAAATGCGTTGACACAGGCCGTCGCTTCCAAGTTTGGCCCCCCCGACATTCTGGTCCATGCGGCTGGGCTGAACACGCGTGAGGCCGCCGATGATGTTACTCCTGAGGGGTGGGACGCCACGCTTGCCCTGAACCTGAGCGCGCCGTTCTTCCTTAGCCAAGCCATGGTGCCGACAATGAAGGAAAAGGGGTGGGGGCGAATTGTCAATTTCGCCTCGCTGCAAACAACGCGCGCTTTTCCAGGTGGTATCGCCTATGGCGCGTCCAAAGCGGGGATCGGGCAGTTGACACGCGCCATGGCCGAGGCGTGGTCGCCCTTTGGCATAAACGCCAACGCCATCGGACCGGGGTTCTTTCCCACCGAACTGACGCAGGCTGTGTTCGACGACCCCAAGCGCGCGGAACGGAACGCCGCGCAAACCTGTATCGGACGCAATGGGCGGATGCAGGATATCGACGGGCCGATCCTGTTCTTATGCTCTCGGGCGTCTGACTATGTCACGGGACAGGTTCTGATGGTTGACGGAGGGTTTACTGCCAAATGAAGGCTCTGGTTTACAAAGGTGTTGAACACATGGTGTTTGACGATGTGCCGAATGCCGAACCGGGCGCATCGGAACACCTGATCCGGGTCGAGGCGGTTGGCATCTGCGGATCGGACATGCACGCCTATCTGGGCCATGATGCACGTCGCCCAGCGCCCCTGATCCTCGGGCACGAGGCAGCCGGTGTCATAGCTGATGGTATCCGCGCCGGTGACCGGGTGACGATCAACCCGCTGGTAACCTGTGGCCAATGCGCGGCATGTCGGGCGGGTCGCGAGAATCTGTGCCCGGACCGCCAGATCATCTCGATGCCACCGCGCGAAGGGGCGTTCGCGCAATATGTCTCGATGCCAGGCAGAAATCTTGTCGACGTGCCCGATGATGTCCCTTTCGCCAAGGCTGCGCTGGCTGAACCTCTGGCTGTAAGCTGGCACGCAGTCAGACTGGGGATCGAGGCTCTGCATTCTGCGATGGACCGCCGCGCCTTGGTGATTGGCGGAGGGGCCATTGGCCTTGCGGCGGCCTTGGCCCTGCGGGCGCAGGGTATTGAAGACGTTACAATCGCGGAACCAAACGCGTTGCGCCGGACTTATCTGGCGGAAATCGAAAGTTTTGCACTTGTGGATGCGCCTACTGGGTCTTTCCCGTTGGTCGTTGATGCTGTTGGATATGCCGCGACACGGTCGGTCGCTTCGGCCCTGGTCGCGCCGGGTGGCGTGATCGCGCATGTCGGATTGGGTGATGATGCCGGAGGTCTGGACGTGCGTCGCATGACCTTGCAGGAGATCACCTTTATCGGAACCTACACCTACACCGCGCAGGATTTCCGCGACACGGCTCAGGCGATCTTTGACGGCCGTCTTGGCGCCCTGAATTGGGTTGATGAGCGTGCACTGGCCGATGGCGCGCAGGCGTTTCGCGATATCCGCTCTGGCTCTGTAGCCGCACCAAAGATTATCCTGAGACCCTGGGGATAAACCTGACAGAACTGGAGGCCACCATGTATAAGAAAATTCTGGTCCCGATGGCTTTGGATCACGGCATATCACAACATACGCTGGAGGTCGCGCGTGCCTTGTCCGAAAACGGGGCCGAGATCATCGGATTGCATGTCTACGAAATGCCACAGGGATCAGTCAGCGCCTATCTCGACAAATCCGCAGTGGCCGAAGGGTTCGAACGCGCGAGGCGGGCATTGTTGCAAAAAGTTGACGGGCTGGATGGTGTGAAAGCCGAAATTATCAAAGGACACACCGCCCGCACCATCATTGACTACGCGACCAGCAACAATGTGGACTGCATTGTTATAGGTTCGCACAAACCGGACCTGAGCGACTACTTTCTGGGATCGACAGCGTCACGCGTTGTTCGTCATGCCCCCTGCGCTGTACATGTGCACCGCAGAACCTGATTTCCTTAATCGCGCCAAGCGCCCCAACAGGACCAACAGCCCGACCATGAACATAGACAAGAAGATAACCGACGATCTGGTGGCCAACGATATCTCGTTCGTCACCACCGTCCCGTGCAAGCAACTGGCGGGTGTCATCGCTGAAATCGACCAGCGAGAGGGCATCCATCACATCCCGTCCAACAAGGAAGACGAGGGGATGGGCCTGTGCGCCGGGGCATGGATGGGCGGCAAGCGTCCCGCGATCATCATGCAAAACACCGCAATCGGTGTGACGATTAACACACTGGCGACACTGATCCAGTTTTATCGCATGCCATTGCCGATGCTGATTTCCTATCGCGGAGAGCTGCGCGAACCGGTTGCCTGCCAGGTTGAAATGGCTGTGCATACCAAAGCGCTGCTGGCTCAGCTGAATATCCCGACTTATCACTTCCACCATCAGTCAGATGTTGAGGAACTCGACGCGATCCTCAAATACACCTTTATGTGCAACAAACCGGTCGCCATTCTGACCGATGCCAGTTTCTGGGGAGGCTATGGCGACCAATGATCCGCTCTGAAATTCTGAAAGAAATCGCTCCGATCCTGCGCGATCAGCTCGTTGTTTGTAACATTGGCATTCCAAGCCAGGAGCTGCACGCCATCGACGACCAGCCCACCAATTTCTACATGCTGGGCACGATGGGGCTGGCCTCATCTATTGGCTTGGGGTTGGCCTTGTCGCAGCCCAAGCCGGTTATCGTGATCGATGGGGACGGGTCGGTCCTGACCAATCTGGGTACCTTGCCGACCATCGCCAATAACGTGGCGGACAACTATATCCTGTTGATCGTCGACAATGGCTCTTACGGGTCCACTGGGGATCAGCCGACTTATGCCGGGCAGAAGACCTCTCTGGCGAAAATGGCGGAAGCCGCGGGATGCGAGCGAGTAATCGAATGTCAGGCCGAAGACACCGGCCGCGTGCTGCAAGAAGCGCTGGATTCGAAACAGATGACCATCATCGTGGCCAAGTGCGAAAGCGGAAACGCCAAGATGCCTGTTATCACTATGGATCCGGTGGTGATCCGCGACCGGTTCATGAAGGCCGTACAGGCCTGATGCTATCCAGCGCTATCCACAGTTCCGAAGACGCCCGCCGCCTGGCGCGGCGGCGTCTGCCGTGGATGGTGTTTGACTATATCGATGGGTCTGCCGGGGCCGAGGTTGGCGCAGCCCGAAACAGGGCTGCACTGGATGCGCTGATCCTTCGCCCTCGGATTCTGAAAGATGTCAGTGAAAGGTCGCTGGCTTGTTCCGTCTTTGGCGGGTCGACCCAACGCCCGTTTGGAATCGCACCGATGGGTATGTGCAATCTGTCGGCCCCCGGTGCAGATCTGATGCTGGCACGTCTTGCGGCGCGGTACGAGGTGCCGCTTGGGGTCTCAACCGTCGCATCGACCCCGTTGGAAGACCTGATTGTCGAGGCAGAAGGACATGCTTGGTTTCAACTGTATTTCAGCGGCGATGGCAGTGGCACGTTCAAGCTGGTCGAGCGCGCAAAGGCTGCGGGGTACGAAACGCTGGTACTGACGGTTGACGTGCCCGAAGTGGGGCGTCGCCCGCGCGAATTGCGCCATGGGTTCAGGATGCCGTTCAAAATGGGTCCGAAACAGGTGCTTGATTTTGCGCTTCATCCGCGGTGGTCGCTGTCGACGCTGCTGCGGGGTAAGCCCGAAATGGCGAATTTCCTGATGGACGGATATGATTTTGATCGCCGGGAAAGCCGGGCCAGGGCGACTTGGGAGACTTTGGCCCGTCTGCGCGACCAGTGGGCCGGGAAACTGGTGGTCAAGGGCGTTCTGGATGCAGAGGACGCGCTGAGCCTCAGGTCGGCAGGTGTCGATGCCATTCAGGTCTCAAGCCACGGTGGGCGCCAGTTGGACAGTGCGCCAGCGCCGATTGCCGTATTGCCAGAAATTCGGAACGCCGTCGGTCCGGATTATCCGCTGTTTTACGACAGCGGTTTGCGCTCGGGCGAGGATGTTTTGAAAGCGTTGGCAAACGGGGCAGATTTTGCCTTCTTCGGCCGCATCCTGCAATTTGCAATCGCGGCAGAAGGGGAAGAAGGGCTTGAGCAGCTGTGGTCTGTGCTGAGTGATGAAATGAGTATTGCCATGGCGCAGATGGGCGTTTCTTCGCTTAACGAGGTGCGACGCGTAACCTGAAACCAGTTTTGGGAACGACCCGAGGCGTACCTGCGAGTCGTTCCTTTGCTGGTTTAACCGCGACGTCTGCGACGGCGTCCACCGCCTGTTTCGCTTTCTCCGCCCGTGTTGAAGCTTGGATTGGGCAGCGTGACAACCTGCGCCAGTTCCGGGAATGGATCGGTTTTGTGCGGGATCGCGTTGGCGGCCACGAAATGATCCTGGAACTTCGGCTCAATTGCGGTTTCGATCTTGGTGATCTCGCGCACGACGCGTTCGATTTCAGCGCGTGATCCGATATTGCACAGCGCAATCCGCGCACCTGTACCAGCGGCGTTACCCGCGCTGGTGACCTTGTCCAGCGGTGCATCAGGGATCATGCCCAGAACCATGGCGTGCTTGGTCGAGATATGAGCGCCAAAGGCACCGGCCAGAACCACACGATCCACCTTGTCGACTTCCATCTCGTCCATCAGAAGGCGCGCACCAGCATAAAGCGCGGATTTTGCCAGCTGGATGGCGCGGATGTCGCCCTGCGTGACAGTGATGCGGGGGCCACCTTCGGCGCTGGCATCGTGAATCAGGTAAGCGTGTGTGCGGCCTTCGGGGATGCAGCGGGCCGTTCCAGTCTGCTCGGCCGATCCGATCAGGCCGCTTTCATCCAGAAGGCCGGCCATACGCATCTCGGCCACAGCTTCGATAATGCCCGAGCCGCAGATACCGGTGATACCAGTGGTGGCGACATCAAGGTCAAAGCCGTCTTCGTCCGACCACTTCTCGGACCCGATGATGCGAAAGCGGGGTTCCTTGGTAAGGGGATCGATTTCGATCCGCTCGATCGCGCCGGGTGCTGCGCGCTGGCCAGAACTGATCTGAGCGCCTTCAAAAGCAGGCCCGGTAGGTGAGGAACAGGCCAGAACGCGGCTGGTGTTGCCCAGCAGGATTTCGGCATTGGTGCCCACATCGACGATCAGAACCAAGTCCTCGGATTTGCCGGGTTCTTCGGACAGGGCAACCGCCGCACAATCCGCGCCCACATGGCCCGCGATGCAAGGCAGGATATAGACCTGCGCGCGGGGGTTCATGGTGGTCAGTTCCATCTCACGTGCGGGCAGGGACATCGACTCGGACGTGGCCAAGGCAAAGGGCGCCTGACCCAGCTCGACGGGATCCAGACCCAGCAGTAGATGGTGCATGACCGGGTTGCAGACAAACACCGTTTCAACGATCAGCGTGGTGTCAATGCCGGCTTCTTCGGCGATTGAGGTGGTCAGATCATTGATCGCCTCGCGCACGGCTTTTGTCATTTCCCGATCCCCGCCGGGGTTCATCATGGAATATGAAACACGGCTCATCAGGTCTTCGCCAAAGCGGATTTGCGGGTTCATCAGACCTGATGACGCTTTAACTTCGCCGGTTTCCAAGTCGGTCAGATGAGCCGCAATCGTAGTTGAGCCTAGGTCGATGGCCAGCCCATACAACCCGCCTTCGTGCAGGCCGGGCCAGATTTCGACAATGCGTGCGACGCTGTCCTTGTGGCCTTTGTGAACGGCCACAGTGACTTCCCATTTGCCTTTGCGCAGAACCGGTTGCAGCTTGGACAGAAGCGATAGGTCCGCCGTGGCCGCGTCAATTTTCCATTGCTCGCGCAGCGCACGTTCAAGGCGCTCCAGATCGCCGGTTGGCGAATGCATGTCGGGCTCTTCCACCACCACGAAATATAGACGCGTTGCCGGATCCATGGTGATGGCGCGTGCCGTGGCGGCCTTGCGAACGACCTGACGATGCACCTGGCTTTCCGGCGGCACGTCGATCACGATATCGCCCTGAACCGAGGCCTGACAGCCCAGACGACGACCGGGTTTCAGGCCGCGCTTGTCGTCATAACGTTGCTCGACCGCGTTCCATTCGCTCAGCGCATCCTTGGCCACCGTGACGCCGTGCTTGGGAAACTCGCCATAGCTTGGGGTGATCTGACACTTTGAACAGATACCGCGGCCCCCGCAGACCGAATCCAGATCCACTCCCAATTGGCGGGCTGCGGTCAGAATGGGCGTGCCGACAGGAAAATGCCCGCGTTTGCCGGACGGGGTAAAGACGACAAGTGGGTCGTTGGTCATGAGTGACATGCCTTTTTGTGTTCGCGCGTTTTCCCGGCAAGATATGGGTTTGAGCGCAAAGGGAAAGGGCTATCAGCGGCACGATTTGCACGGCATGCGTCGTTTTCTTCGGCTGTATAGTCAACTGGAGCCACAGAGTTGCCTCCAAGGGCTTTTCCTTTGGTTCAATCCATGCAATAGGGTCACCGCCAAACGGGCTTTTGCATGGGGTATTCAGATGCAGATTCGTGAGGCACTCACCTTCGACGACGTTCTTCTGGTTCCGGCCGCATCTTCAGTGCTGCCGGCAACAGCGGACACCACCACGCGTGTCACGCGTGAGATTACCATGAACATCCCGCTGCTGAGCTCGGCCATGGACACGGTGACCGAGGCGCGCATGGCCATTGCCATGGCACAGGCAGGCGGTATCGGGGTCATCCACAAGAACCTTTCCGTAGAAGAGCAGTCTCGCGAAGTTCGCCGCGTCAAACGGTTCGAGTCGGGTATCGTCTACAACCCTGTTACCTTGCGCGCGGATCAAACCCTGGCCGATGCGAAGGCTCTGGTCGAGCGCTATAATTTTACCGGTTTCCCGGTAGTTGACGCGGATGGCCGCGTTGTTGGTATCGTGACCAACAGGGATATGCGCTTTGCCAATTCCGACAACACACCCATCAAGGCGATGATGACCTCGGAAAACCTGGCAATGCTGAAAGAACCCGCCGATCTGGAAGAGGCTAAAAGCCTGATGCGGGCCCGTCGTATCGAAAAATTGCTTGTGGTTGATGGCACGGGAAAACTTACAGGTCTGCTAACGTTGAAAGACACCGAACAGGCGGTTCTGAACCCAACAGCGTGCAAAGACCGGCTTGGCCGCCTGCGAGTGGCTGCCGCGACTTCGGTTGGAGACGCGGGTTTTGAGCGGTCCGAGCAGCTGGTAGCTTCGGGCGTTGATATCATTGTGGTCGATACGGCGCATGGTCACTCTCAGGGCGTGCTGGATGCGGTGAGACGGGTCAAAACCCTGTCGAACGAGGTTCAGATCATTGCCGGAAACGTTGCTACAGGCGAGGCGACCAAGGCGCTGATCGACGCAGGTGCTGACGCCATCAAGGTGGGTATTGGCCCCGGCTCGATCTGTACAACACGCATGGTGGCGGGCGTTGGTGTCCCTCAGTTGACCGCGATCAGTGATTGTGCCGCCGCGGCGGGGGATGTTCCGGTCATTGCGGATGGTGGCATCAAGTTTTCGGGCGATTTTGCCAAGGCAATTGCCGCCGGTGCGTCGTGCGCCATGGTGGGTTCGATGATCGCGGGCACAGACGAAAGCCCGGGTGAGGTCATTCTGTATCAGGGCCGGTCGTTCAAATCCTATCGCGGTATGGGCAGTCTTGGCGCGATGGCGCGCGGATCGGCGGATCGGTATTTCCAGAAGGACGCGGCAAATGACAAGCTGGTACCCGAAGGGATCGAAGGGCAGGTTCCTTACAAAGGATCAGCCAGTGCAGTGATCCACCAGCTTGTTGGTGGTTTGCGCGCTGCGATGGGATACACCGGCTGCGCGACTGTCGAAGAGATGCGCAGAAACTGCCAATTCGTGAAGATCACGGGCGCAGGTCTGAAAGAGAGCCACGTACACGATGTTCAGATCACACGTGAAAGCCCGAACTACCGGGTGATGTAAGCCGTTGCGCATGACATACGGCACCCTAGCACGGGGTGCCGTAGTGATTTTGGATTGGCCTGTCACGGCCTTTTTCAGCCAAGGTAATCCGTGATGACACCTGCTGCCCGCGTTCAGGCCTCGATTGAAATTCTGGATGAAATTCTCGCCGGGGCCCCGGTTGAAAAGGCGCTGACCGGCTGGGCGCGGCGCAGCAGGTTTGCGGGCTCCAAGGATCGGGCAGCTATTCGCGATCATGTGTTTGACGCTTTGAGGTGCAAACGCTCGTTTGCTGCGTTGGGTGGTTCCGGAGCTGGTCGCGGCCTGATGATCGGCGCCATTCGCGCATCGGGTGAAGATCCGGTTGAGTTGTTTACCGGCGACCGCCACGCGCCCGAAGCCCTTCAAAATGACGAAGTATCAAGGGATTTTGCATCCGAAGCCGAGAGATATGATTTTCCCGAATGGCTGTGGCCAAAGCTCGTCTCATCCTTGAATGATGCCGCCGTTCCTTGCGCACTGGCATTGCAGGAACGCGCTCCGGTTTTTCTGCGGGTCAACTTGTTGAAAACGGATGTAACCCGGGCGATTGATGCTTTGGCGACCGACGGTATTTCAGCCCGTCCAACGCCGATATGTGAAACCGCTCTGGAGGTGACAGAGGGCGCGCGTCGGATTGCGCAAAGCCAGGCATACGCTCAGGGTTTGGTCGAGCTTCAGGATGCGGCAAGTCAGGCGGTTGTTGCTTCCTTGGATCTGCGCCCTGGAATGCGCGTTTTGGACTATTGCGCTGGGGGCGGTGGCAAGTCGCTTGCGATTGCTGCGAACAAGGGTGTCGAGGTTTACGCTCATGATGTGAACGCGCGCCGAATGAAGGATATTCCAGCGCGGGCAGAACGGGCCGGGGCCAGAATAACCATCCTGAAAAGCGCAGATCTTGCCAATCACGGGCCTTTTGACGTCATTTTGGCCGACGCCCCGTGTTCCGGCAGCGGTTCGTGGCGGCGCGCACCGGCAGGTAAATGGGCATTGACTGAAGACCGTTTGCAAGATCTCACGGTCATCCAAGCTGACATTCTTGCACAAATCACGCCGTTGGTCCAAGCAGGTGGAGTGCTGGCATATGCAACATGTTCGGTTCTTGCCGACGAGAACGATGCGGTTGTCGACAGGTTTCTGGCGCAACATGCGGGCTGGCGTGAAACCTTCCGGCAGGCATGGCAGGTAACGCGCGGGTCCGACGGGTTCTTTACGTCACACTTGACGCGCTGATCTTTCGGTAAATACAACCTTGGGTAGCTAACTTGTTTTTTAACGCCGTTAGGCGAGTGTTAACCAATTCTACCTGTTATTACCGCAAAAACCTGTGCCCGAGCCGTTTATGCCTGACATTACTGAATTTGTTCCAGCCCCTTCAACCGCCAATACTCCATCGGTGTTTCGGATCGGGTCGTTAGTGTTTGTGGCGCTGTTGATCAGCCTGGCACCTGCGGTTGGGTTTCTGCCGTCGGATTGGACAAAAGGTTTGCTGGCAACAGGCATTTCCCTTTTGGTTGTGGCGCTCTTGTTTGGGATCAAGGGGGCGATTGCGAACAGGTATTTGCAACAGATATCAGCCCTTTTGGCCGCTTTCGCAGAGCGCGAGGATGCTCCGGTCGTGATCTCAAACGGGTATGGTGACATATTGGCCGCGAACGTCCTGGCGGACAAAAAGCTGGGGGCCATACGAGGCGAAAACCTTGCCCGCTGTTTGCGCTCCAGGTTTGCTAACCCTTCGGCGATCTTGTTGAGCCTACAATCGCGGGCGCAATCCGCAGGAAGCGCCCAGAGCGAGTTTCCCGGTGGCGATCGGACAATTTCGGTTTCCGTGCACCGATTGCGGCCGGGACTGTTCTACTGGAACTTTAGCTGTGTTCAACAGGATAGCTGGCAAACCCTTGGCTTGCCGGTCGTAACCCTTGGACGCGCAGGTGACGTATTGCGCGTCAATGCCACGGCCGAGCGTTTATTTGGTGCGCACCCTGCCAGGGCGCAGGATATTTTCAGCGAAGCCGAACCGCGGACCGGGGCTGTCAACTCCGTCAGGACCCGCGATGGTCATGTTCTGGCTGCCGTGTCCGAATTTTCTCAATCCGGGTCGGAACGAAGCCTTTGTTTGTTACCGATTACGCAAATGCCCGCACAGGATGCGGTCATGTCCTTCTCAGACCTTCCGGTTCCAATCCTCAGACTTTCCGAGGACGGCATCATTCTGGACAGTAATCGGCTGGCGGCGAAACTGTTGGGAAAGAAGCAGCTTGAAGGCAGTAACATCAGCGACATCATGCGGGGCATGGGTGGCCCTGTGCTGGATTGGTTGAAACGAACCGAGGCGCATGAAGAAACGCAGCGATCAGAGTTTTTGCAGTTCATTAGGGACGACAAGGAAATCTTTGTTCAAGTCACCCTGAGCCGTGTGTTTGTCGATGGAAAGATATGCCTGATCGCGGTTCTGAACGATGCGACTGAACTGAAGACGCTCGAAGCTCAATTCGTTCAGGGCCAGAAGATGCAGGCCGTAGGGCAATTGGCCGGAGGTGTTGCACATGATTTCAACAACCTGCTGACGGCCATTTCCGGTCACTGCGATCTGCTGCTGTTGCGCCATGACCAGAATGACCCGGATTACGGGGATTTGGTGCAGATCAATCAGAATGCCAACCGGGCCGCCGCGCTGGTCAGTCAGCTTTTGGCGTTTTCGCGAAAACAGACCCTCAGGCCCGAAGTGTTGGATCTGCGTGACACGATATCGGATCTTATTCACCTGCTGAACCGTTTGGTTGGCGAGAAGGTGCAATTGACGCTGAGCCACGATCCGGTGCTCAAACCCGTGCGGGCGGACAAACGTCAACTTGAGCAGGTGCTGATGAACCTTGTCGTTAACGCACGAGATGCCATGCCGGACGGTGGTGAAATTCGCATTGAAACCAGTGTGTTGACCATTTTGCAGCCTCTCATGCGGGACAGGGCAACCGTACAACCGGGCGACTATGTGACAGTCAAGGTTGTGGATGGCGGTGTTGGTATCCCAGCAGATAAGCTGCAGAAGATTTTCGAACCCTTCTACACCACGAAACGAACTGGTGAGGGCACCGGGTTGGGGTTGTCAACGGCCTACGGGATCGTAAAGCAAACCGGTGGGTTTATCTTTGTCGACAGCGCAATTGGACGGGGCACCGAGTTCACTGTCTTTCTTCCGGTTTGCGCGACGACGTCCGAGGTCGAAACTGAATCGCCAGTCCAGCCCGAAGCCCAGAGCGCCAGGCAGGGCGAAGGCGTGGTGCTGCTGGTCGAGGATGAGGCGCCTGTTCGCGCCTTTGCGACCCGCGCCCTGCGGCTGAAAGGTTACACCGTGCTCGAGGCGGACTCGGCGGAAGAGGCGCTTCGACTGCTTGAAGATTCCGCGTTAAGTGTTGATGTATTCGTCACAGATGTTGTCATGCCAGGAATGGACGGGCCCACTTGGGTGCGCAAGGCCATGGAGACGCGCCCGGATGCGCGTGTGATTTTCGTGTCCGGGTATACCGAAGGCGTTTTCGGTGATACCGGTCCGGATATTGCCAACTCAACCTTCCTGCCCAAACCGTTTTCCCTCAACCAACTGACAGAGGCCGTGTTTCAACAACTCAACTGATGGATCACAATGCGGCTTTGTGCAGCGCAAATTCTTCCGGGCAGGCATTTCGAAACTTCTCTTCGGTCGCAGGTGACAGATGCAAATCTC
This sequence comes from Ruegeria sp. AI2, assembly GCF_056541275.1. Lineage (NCBI taxonomy): Bacteria > Pseudomonadati > Pseudomonadota > Alphaproteobacteria > Rhodobacterales > Roseobacteraceae > Ruegeria > Ruegeria sp. AI2. The sequence continues at coordinate 905,350 of NZ_JBQFYB010000001.1, read as the reverse complement.
CCGGAGGCGATACGTTTTCGCGCTTCAGGTCGATCTGCATGTCCAGACGTGCTTGCAGAAAGTCCAACACCTTGTCCTGATGTTCGTATTTGAAGATATGACGAGCGCCAGCGCTGTCGTTGCGGGTACGGAAGAATTGCGCCTGGCTGCCGACATTGGCGAACTCGGGACGTGTGTCCAGCAAATAGGCTTGCACGAATGCGTCAAAACTCATGTCACGTGTCGAGCGCGGTTGACCTATCAAGTCTTCACGACTGCGAAACCGGTACCAGCTGCCCAGCCAATCCAACGGCTCGCGCACAATGGCCATAATTTCCATCTCGGTATCAAACAGTTTTCGAAACATGGTCTGGAAAAACCGGTCATACCGACGCACCGGGGCGTGTTTCAGCTCTGGCGGATGTGTCACGATGAGATCGGCCCGATCACGCAACGCCGTGTGATAAGCCGTGCTTCCGGTCTTGGGGACTGAAAGAAAAGCAAGTCGTTCTTTATAAAAAACAAGCATTTATCGGTTCCCAAGGTTGCCATGTCACTTGTGCAGATTGTCGTAAACGACTCTTTAACACAATTGCAGAAGACTGATTTCTGTAAGTTTTAGTTGAAATGTTCTCTTTTTGATCTCATAAGGAACAAGAGGCGAACAAAGCAGCGATTGCCGCCCGATTAAGGGTGTGACAAAAGGGAAGGCGACAGGACAATGGCGGATCTTCTGACAATGAGCGACAAGAAAAACGCAGACAAGCAAAAGGCGCTCGACAGTGCGCTGGCCCAGATCGAACGGCAGTTCGGCAAGGGGTCGATCATGAAGCTGGGAGAAGATGCCCGGCAGGACATCGAGGCGAGCTCGACCGGGTCGCTGGGTCTGGATATCGCGCTGGGTATCGGCGGGCTGCCGATGGGGCGTATCGTTGAGATTTACGGGCCTGAGAGCTCGGGTAAAACCACTTTGACCCTTCATTGCATTGCTGAGCAGCAAAAGCGGGGCGGAGTTTGCGCGTTCGTAGATGCGGAACACGCTCTGGACCCGCAATATGCCCGCAAGCTGGGCGTTGATCTGGATGAGCTTTTGATCTCCCAGCCTGACACCGGTGAGCAGGCGCTTGAAATCACAGATACTCTGGTACGCTCGGGCGCAGTCAATATGGTTGTTGTCGACTCGGTCGCTGCCCTGACGCCGAAATCGGAACTCGAAGGGGACATGGGCGACAGCAGCGTGGGTGTACAGGCCCGGCTGATGAGCCAGGCAATGCGCAAACTGACAGGCTCGATCAGCCGTTCGAACTGCATGGTCATCTTCATCAACCAGATCCGGATGAAGATCGGCGTGATGTTCGGCAGCCCGGAAACCACAACCGGTGGCAATGCGCTGAAATTCTACAGCTCGGTTCGGTTGGATATCCGCCGGATTGGCGCGATCAAGGACCGGGATGAAGTGGTCGGGAACCAGACCCGCGTCAAAGTTGTGAAGAACAAGGTTGCACCGCCGTTCAAGCAGGTCGAGTTCGACATCATGTATGGCGAAGGCATCTCGAAGATGGGCGAATTGCTGGATTTGGGTGTTAAAGCCGGTGTTGTCGAAAAGTCCGGGTCCTGGTTCAGCTATGGTGATGAGCGGATCGGGCAGGGGCGTGAGAACGCCAAACAATACCTGCGGGAAAACAGCCGGGTGGCGCTGGACATCGAAGACAAGATCCGCGCGGCGCATGGGCTGGAATTCGATATGTCGCCAGGCTTTGCCGAGGATGACGATATTCTGGAGGCCTGATGTCCTGAGGTGGGTAACCCCTGACATCTGCGCAAAGACTGTAACACCTGAAACAAGGCGGCCTGATCGGGTCGCCTTGTTTCGTTCCTGAGAGCCTCTGCTGTGGACACTCACCTGACGGGGGGCTAAACCAACGGAGACCAAGATATATGTGCGCCGAGAGAGCCCTATGCCAACCCTGAACGACATCCGATCGACTTTTCTGAACTACTTTGAAAAACAAGGGCATGAGGTCGTCGCGTCCAGCCCGCTGGTGCCGCGCAATGACCCGACACTGATGTTCGTGAACTCAGGCATGGTGCAGTTCAAGAACCTGTTTACCGGTCTGGAAACCCGCGATTACAAACGCGCCACCACGGCCCAGAAATGTGTGCGTGCGGGCGGCAAGCACAACGATCTTGACAATGTTGGCTATACGGCGCGTCACCATACGTTTTTTGAGATGCTGGGAAACTTCTCATTCGGGGATTATTTCAAACATGAAGCGATCCCATTTGCCTGGGAGCTGATCACCAGGGAATTCGGTATCGACAAGACCCGCCTGTTGACCACCGTCTATCATACCGATGATGAAGCCTTTGAAATCTGGAAAAAGGTCGGTGTGCCCGAGGACCGGATCATTCGCATCGCCACCAATGACAATTTCTGGCAGATGGGTCCGACCGGACCTTGCGGCCCGTGTACCGAGATCTTCTATGATCATGGCGATCACATCTGGGGCGGCCCTCCGGGATCACCCGAGGAGGATGGCGACCGGTTCATCGAAATCTGGAACGTCGTTTTCATGCAGAACGAGCAGTTCGAAGATGGCTCGATGGTCGAACTTGACATGCAGTCGATCGACACAGGTATGGGGCTCGAACGGATTGGGGCGCTGTTGCAGGGCAGCCACGACAATTACGACACGGACCTGTTCAAAACACTGATCGAGGCTTCGGCGGATGCGACCGGTGTCGACCCCTATGGCGACCAAAACGTGCATCACAGGGTGATCGCGGATCACCTGCGGTCGACCTCGTTCCTGATTGCAGACGGTGTGATGCCCAGCAATGACGGCCGCGGATATGTTCTGCGCCGGATCATGCGCCGCGCCATGCGCCATGCGCACCTGCTGGGCGCCAAGGATCCTGTCATGCATCGCCTGGTGCCTACGCTGGTGCAGCAGATGGGCGGGCATTATTCTGAACTGAAACAGGCGCAACCGCTTATCGAAGAGACGCTGCTGCTGGAAGAAACCCGGTTCAAGCAGACACTGGACCGTGGTCTGAAGTTGCTGGATGATGAGGTTTCAGGGCTTTCCGAGGGGGCACCCCTGTCAGGTGAAGCGGCATTTAAGCTTTACGACACTTATGGCTTCCCACTGGATCTTACGCAGGATGCGCTGCGTGAAAAGGGCCTAAGCGTCGACACGGACGGTTTTGACACCGCGATGGCTGAACAGAAGGCCAAGGCACGTGCCGCATGGGCCGGGTCAGGTGAAGCAGCGGATCAGGTTGTATGGTTTGATGTGCTGGATACCGCCGGTGCGACGGATTTTCTGGGCTACGATACCGAGAAAGCCGAAGCGCAGGTTGCCGCTTTGGTTGTTGATGGCGCAATGGTCGACAAGATCGACGCGGGCAGCAGCGGTTGGGTCGTCGTGAACCAGACCCCGTTCTACGCGGAGGCCGGCGGTCAGGTCGGCGATACTGGCGCGTTGCGTAGGCTGGAGGATCGCGATCACCTGAGCCGCATAGAGGACACGAGGAAGTTTGCCGACGGCAAGGTCTATGCTCATAAGGTGGCGGTTCAAAGCGGCGTTGTTTGCAAGGGCGACGCGGTAGAGCTTGAGGTTGATCACGCCCGCCGTTCCGCCATTCGCGCCAATCACTCGGCCACGCACCTGTTGCATGAAGCATTGCGCGAAACACTGGGCGACCACGTAGCACAACGCGGTTCGCTGAACGCGGCGGATCGTCTGCGGTTCGACTTCAGCCATTCCAAAGCGCTGAGCCTAGAGGAAATCCAAAAAGTCGAACGCGAGGTGAACGATTTCATCCGCCAGAATTCGACTGTTGAAACCCGGGTCATGACACCCGACGACGCGCGCGCATTGGGCGCGCAGGCCCTGTTCGGCGAGAAATATGGTGACGAGGTTCGTGTCGTCTCCATGGGCAAGGCACCAACAGGCAAAGGCCATGACGGCGATACGTGGTCGATAGAACTCTGTGGCGGTACACATGTGCGCCAGACAGGTGATATCGGCACCTTTGTTGTGTTGGGTGACAGCGCCAGCAGTGCAGGTGTGCGCCGGATCGAAGCGCTGACCGGGGATGAAGCCTTCCGCTATCTTTCGGCACAGGATCAACGTCTGGCTCAGGTCGCATCAGAACTGAAGGCGCAACCGGACGACGTTGTGGCGCGCGTGAAAAGCCTTCTGGACGAACGCAAGGCTTTGCAGAACGAAGTGGCTCAGTTGCGCCGGGATCTGGCTATGGCTGGTGGGGCCGGTCAGGGCGGTGGTGCCGAGGCGCGGGATGTAAATGGTGTGAAATTCCTGGCGCAAGCCCTTAGCGGTGTTTCAGGCAAGGACCTCCCTGCGTTGATCGACGAACACAAAAGCCGCCTTGGATCGGGTGCGGTGCTGCTGATTGCGGATACGGGCGGCAAGGCGGCCGTTGCGGCTGGTGTGACGGAAGATCTGACCGGACGAATTTCGGCGGTGGATCTTGTAAAAGCGGCCGTGATCGAGTTGGGCGGAAAAGGCGGCGGCGGCCGTCCTGACATGGCCCAGGGCGGCGGCAAGGATGCATCAAATGCAGAGGCGGCATTCAAGGCCGCACAACAGGTTTTGGGAGGATAATATGGCTGCTCTTTGGATTGCGCATGTCACGGTGACGGACACTGAGGCGTACGGCAAATACGCTGAACTGGCCGGACCGGCCATCGCCAAGCACGGGGGCGAGTTTATCGCCCGTGCTGCGCGGTACGTTCAGCTGGAAGGCAAGGAACGTCCACGAAACGTGGTGGCCCGCTTCCCGACGCTGGAGGCTGCGGTTGATTGCTATAACTCGGATGACTACCAGCAGGCCCTGAATCACGCGCGCGGAGCAAGTGAACGTGAACTGGTAGTGGTCGAAATCACGGAGTGAACTTCGGGTTTAGTATCCAAGATGCTGATAATTCCGAGAAAACTGACGGTGAATAAGCAAGATTCGGCTTATGTCCTGTTCAGTTGATAAAGATCAGCCCGTGACAGCGGGCTTTTTTATTTAATTGATTGATTTCAATTTGTTATCTCCAAAAGCGCACAACTATCCGGGTAGTTCTTGACCGAATTGTGGCCGCGCCAACAAATTTCTTACGTGAAATTGTCAGAATCTCGGACGAATTTTTGCCCCGTTTTCTTTGCAGGTTCTCAAAAGATTGCGCGTGACACCTTATCACAGATAGTTTCAAGAAACAGAATGTGGTGCAGTTGGACATGCAATCGTTCGAAGAACATCGGATCGGGGAACTCGCATGATTTCATTAGCGAATTTAGCCAAGAGGTGTGTTTCCGTGCCTGCATCGGTTGCGAAGCGTTTATTGGGTATATGCGCCGTGTGCATCGGTGGCTTGGCTTCAGCACCTGCTGCCCACGCGTCCGACGGTGTCTTTATTCCATTTATCGCGTCTTCGCCACCGCCTTCAGGCGCAATCAACCTTTGCAGCCAGTATGACTGGGCTTGCGCCGCTAAACGCTCGGTCAAACTTTCCAGCCAGCAAGAGCTGAAGGTGGTAAATCAGGTGAATCGCCGCGTAAACGCGTCGACGCGTGAAGTTACGGATCAATCCCAGTACAAAACGCGCGAGCGATGGGCCTTGCCAACACTCAGAGGCGGTGATTGTGAAGACTTTGCATTGTTGAAGAAAAGGGATCTGATCCATGCCGGGGTTGATCCAAGTAAGCTTTTGATTGCCACCGTTCTGGACACACGCCGGACACCTCATGCGGTTCTGGTCTACCGCTCGGCGCAGGGCGACCTGATCTTGGACAATCTCACAAACCGGATCAAACCCTGGACAGCTACGCGCTATTTGTTCCTGCGCATGCAAGATCCGAAGCGGCCCAGTCAATGGGTCGGCGTTTACGGGCGCAGCTGACCTCAGTGGTATATTTACATACCCAAAATCTTGCCCTTGGACGCAGATTTGGTCTGCGCCCAAGAGAGTAGTCTTTGTCCTGTCGCTTGGACGGATTAATCCGAACGTTTTGCGTATCGACGTATTCTAGCCCCGAAGCCACGACCAGCAGAGTTTTTTCTATCGAATACGCTCCGCATTCCTGGGGCCGGTTCGCTGGTATTCGGTTTCGTCTCTATCGGTCTTCTTCTTGCGCTTCCCCACCGGGCTCTTCACCACCGGGCTCTTCACCACCGGGTTCTTCGCCGCCGGGTTCTTCGCCGCCGGGTTCTTCACCGCCGGGCTCTTCACCACCGGGCTCTTCGCCACCGGGTTCTTCCCCACCGGGTTCTTCGCCGCCGGGCTCTTCACCACCGGGTTCTTCACCACCAGGCTCTTCCCCACCGGGCTCTTCACCACCGGGTTCTTCACCACCAGGCTCTTCGCCACCGGGTTCTTCACCACCGGGCTCTTCACCACCAGGTTCTTCGCCACCGGTTGGGTTGCCGCCGCCACCATTGGGGGGCGTGTCGTTTTCCTGGGAAGGTCCGTCGCCGGATCTCTGGTCTGAGACACCGATCGATGCGGTCGGGAAGTCACTTAGCAGACCTGCCAGCGGGGCGCATTCTGCACCGACGCGTGCCAGGATCTGATCGAAGTCATGACGGCGTTGAATGTAGCGGATCATGCCGGATGTCACAGCATCGCATTCGCACAAAACCTGAGCGGACGCAGCGGATTGCCGTGCTGTTGCAACTGTACACGTCCCAGCGGCAAAGGTTTCACCGGCAGGTGAAAGCAGAAAAGTTGTCACAACAAAAAACAGTGGAAACTTACGAGCTCTATTACCCATTTTGAACTCCTTGGAACTCGATAACTAAACTACGTCCTTCTTTGCACCATTCCCGTATCGGTGTTTGTGAAGGACGTCACACTTCTGACGTGTTTTGACCATAATTCGAGGGCGCCTACAATATCTTGTTGGTGAGGCCTGGGGCGGAAATTTTCAACCATGGGGAGAAAGGTGTTAGTTTTCAAATAAAAACCGGGCATGGAGCCCGGTTTTTCTGATTTCGTCTTTTGTCGTATTGGAAGCAAATATGCCACACTATTGCCATTGTTTCCGTTTGGTCAGTTTGCAACCTGAGGGTGTTCTAGGCAGATTTGGCCATCCGCTTACGCTCGTGCGGGTCAAGAAAACGCTTCCGCAGGCGCACCGCGTTTGGTGTGACTTCCACCAGTTCATCATCGTCGATATAGGCAATTGCCTCTTCCAGTGAGAACTGAATATGCGGCGTCAGGCGGACGGCGTCGTCGGATCCACTGGCGCGCACGTTTGTCAACTTCTTGCCTTTGAGCGGGTTCACTTCCAGATCGTTGTCTCGCGAGTGTTCGCCGATCACCATACCCTGATATACGTCTGTTTGCGGACCAACAAACATACGGCCACGCTCTTCCAGGTTCCACAGCGCATAAGCCACAGCCTGACCTTTCTCCATCGAGATCAGAACGCCTGCGCGACGGCCCGGAATTTGCCCCTTATGTGGCGCCCAATCGTGGAACACACGGTTCAGTACGCCGGTACCGCGCGTGTCGGTCAGAAATTCGCCGTGGTAACCAATCAGACCACGGGACGGGACATGGGCGATGATCCGCGTCTTGCCGGTACCAGCCGGGCGCATCTCGACCAGTTCACCTTTGCGGGCGCCGGTGATCTTTTCGATAACGGAACCAGAATATTCGTCATCCACGTCGATAGTGACTTCTTCGATGGGCTCAAGCCGCTGCCCGCCTTCCTCACGGAACAGAACCTGCGGGCGCGAGATGCTAAGCTCAAAGCCTTCTCGGCGCATGTTCTCGATCAGAACGCCCATTTGCAGCTCGCCGCGGCCCGCAACTTCGAACGCCTCGCCGCCGGGGGTGTCGGTGACACGGATGGCGACGTTCGACTCGGCTTCTTTCATTAGGCGGTCTCGAATGACGCGTGATTGGACTTTTTTGCCATCACGGCCTGCTAGCGGGGAATCATTGATACCGAAGGTCACGGTAATGGTCGGCGGATCGATGGGCTGCGCGGGCAGGGCCTCAGTGACCAGAGGGGCAACCAGTGAATCCGCTACGGTGGCTTTGCTCATGCCAGCGATGGTCACGATGTCGCCTGCTTCGGCCACGTCAATGGGCTGCTGGGCCAGTCCCCGAAACGCCAGGATTTTCGTGGCGCGGAAGTTTTCGATCACCGAACCATCGCGGCTGAGCGCCTTGAGGCTGTCGCCGGCCTTCAGCGTACCGCTTTCCACACGGCCGGTCAGGATTCGGCCGATGAAGGGATCGCTGCCCAGTGTCGTGGCCAGCATCCGGAAGGGTTCATTTTTGTGATCGACCTGCTTCGGAGCAGGGACATGATCGACAATCAGGTCGAATAGCGCGCTTAAGTCCTTGCGGGGGCCGTCCAGCTCCATATCCGCCCAGCCCGAACGGCCCGAGGCGTACATTGAAGGGAAATCCAACTGGTCGTCATCCGCGCCGAGGTTGGCGAACAGGTCAAAGCATTCGTCCAGCGCGCGATCCGGTTCGGCATCCGGCTTGTCGACCTTGTTCAGAACCACGATCGGGCGTAGGCCCAGCGCCAGTGCCTTGGACGTTACAAACTTGGTCTGGGGCATCGGGCCTTCTGCGGCGTCCACCAAAAGAACAACACCGTCGACCATGCTGAGGATGCGCTCGACCTCGCCGCCGAAATCGGCGTGGCCAGGGGTATCGACAATATTGATGCGCGCGTCTTTCCACTCAACCGAGGTGGCCTTGGCAAGGATGGTGATGCCGCGTTCACGCTCCAGGTCGTTACTGTCCATGGCGCGTTCCGCGACGGCCTGATTTTCCCGGAATGCACCGGATTGTTTGAGCAGCTCGTCCACCAGGGTCGTTTTGCCGTGGTCCACGTGAGCGATGATTGCGATGTTGCGCAGGTCCATGAGAGGTCAGCCTTTGAACGGGAAGTTGCCGCGCGCATAACGCGGCGCGGCAAAATATACCAGCCCTAACCGGCCTTCAGTGTCCGGCAGTCTTTGAAAAGAGGTGAATGATCAGGATTCCGGACAAGATCAACGTCAGCCCCAGGATCGCAGGCCAGTCCAGCCTTTGGCCGAACACGATGAATCCGATCACGGCGATCAGGAATATACCGAGACCGGACCAGATTGCATAAACGATACCGACAGGCATGAATTTCAGCGTTAGCGCCATGAGGTAAAACGCAAACGCGTACCCAACGACAACGATCACTGATGGCCAGAACCGCGAAAACTGCTGGCTGGCTTGCAAGGCCGTCGTGCCAATGGTTTCCGCCAGCACTGCCAGTAACAGATACAGATAGGCTTGGGGCATTTGAGTACCTCGAAAAGGGTGGGTCCGGTGGCTTGGTGGCGATTTTCGTGAGTGAAATACGTCGACCGCCATGCAGTCTACAAGATTACCTTGGGTCAGGTATACCTGACTGTTTTTTCAATCGAATGAATGCAATATTCGCCATATATTTTTTATTTTTGTTAACGAGTTTTGAGCGATGACGTTATTTGCGAAATCAATCATATTTGCTTCGGTTCTGATAGTGGCGATTGGGTGGCTTGCTGACGGGGGGTCCGTCGAAGTGAATGCAGCCAACTTGGTTCAACAGTTTGATGGTAGTAGTGTTTTTTGAACGCCGCTAGAAACCAAGCAAGAAAAAAGGAGCCTTCAGGCTCCTTTTTTTATGTTTGAGGATCGGGTGTTTCGACATTTTCAAAATGCACAACCAGTTGCGGTTGCAGCCAGTCCCACAGCTGAGGTGCTCCCGCTGCAATAGCTGGTCGGACACGTGTTACAATCTGATCGAATTTTACTTTGTATTCGACCCATGATCCGCCACCTGTTTCCAGATTTGCTATGGGTGTTTGAAACCGGTCAACAGCCTTTGCAAATCTGGCTTCCGGGGTTTCAGCCGCCTCAAACTCGCGCCATAGTTCAGTAAATGACCTGTGTTGACAGTCAGGCAGAAGGCCAAACAGTCGTTTGGCGGCGGCGTGTTCCTTGGCTTCTTGTTCCGCGTGGTCGACATGTCCGTGGATCGGGTGGTCGCCCGCGTCGATTTCGACAACATCGTGCAAAAGCAACATCTGGAGGATTCGGTCCACTTGAACATCCGAATGCGCGTATTCCGACAATACCCAGGCGTAGAGCATGACATGCCACGAATGTTCCGCCGAGTTTTCGAACCGGTCACTGGCCATCAGGCGTGACGCGCGCAGAACGGATTTCAACTGATCCGCTTCTGTGAGAAACGCCAATCTTTTCGTGAATGCGTCATCCTGAGGGTCCGACTTGGTCAAGAGGTTTGTGGCATGCTGATGGGCCAGTGGAAACGCATGGGCCAGGTAAGCTGCGCGCCCACCCGCCAGGTTCGACCGCGCAATGTCCACATGATCGTGTCGCGGGTCAGTGGCGCACAGGACCTGAAACAGCGGCTGGCAGCGATCCAGAATCTTGGCAAACCGGGCATCCGGGGTCTGGTCCGCCTCGAACTCGTGCCAGAGAGAAAGAAATTCCTGTGCCTGTTCGTCGGGCAACAGACCAAACAATTCCTGTGCTGCGGCCTGTTCAGCCTCGGCCACGGTATCCCAATCCGTATTGAGGTGAATCGGGTGATCACCTGTCACGATCTCGACCAGATCATGAAGCAGCAACATGCGGATGACCCGGTCGACCGAGATGTCCGGCCCGGCCAGCGGCGCCATGACCATTGCCCACAAAGCCAAGTGCCAGCTGTGTTCGGCGGAGTTTTCGGGCCTTGACTGGTCAAGCAGGACATTTGCCCGCTCGACCAGTTTCAGATTGTCGGCCCGTTTCAGAAATGCGACCTGCGCAACCAGGCGATCGGTCATTGCTTTTCAATCGCCTTGAGTTTCGCGCGATGCGAAGCGAGGCGCTTGATCACGAATTGTCTGGCCTTGCGTTCAGCCAGACGCACGCGGATTTCTGTCAGGAAAGCCTCTTCCAGAGATTGAGACGCCGCACCAAGAACTTCACCCACTTCCACAAAGAACCGGTCTTCGCCGGTTTCGTCCATGACCTTCATCGTATCTTCGGCCAGTTTGGCCGCGAGCGATGTGATGGTGTCGGACATTAGCGGGTGTTCTCGGTCAGCCGACGTTTCACATAGTCGCTGACATCTGTGATCAGCGTGTCCATGTGGCGATCCTGGAAGAAATGATCCGCGCCCTCAACCTCGTTATGGGTGATCGTGATCCCTTTTTGCTCGTGCAACTTGTTGACCAGCGCGGTGGTATCCGCTGGTGGTGCCACACGGTCAGCCGATCCGTTGATGATCAGGCCCGAAGACGGGCAGGGCGCAAGGAAGGAAAAGTCATACATGTTTGCAGGCGGCGACACGCTGATGAAACCCGTGATTTCGGGGCGGCGCATCAGCAACTGCATTCCAATCCACGCCCCAAACGAAAAGCCCGCAACCCAACAGTGTTTCGAGTTGTTGTTCATGGATTGCAGGTAATCGAGCGCAGATGCCGCATCGCTCAGCTCGCCTACGCCCTGATCATATTCGCCCTGGCTGCGACCGACGCCGCGGAAGTTAAAGCGCAGCACTGTGAAGCCCATGTTGTAAAAGGCATAGTGCAGGTTATAGACCACCTTGTTGTTCATGGTCCCGCCGAACTGAGGATGCGGGTGAAGCACGATAGCGATCGGTGCGTCTTTTTCCTTTTGCGGGTGGTAACGGCCTTCCAGGCGGCCTTCGGGTCCGGGAAAAATCACCTCGGGCATGTGTGCTTTGGTCCTGTCATTTTCGTGCGGGTATCCGGATATACTTGACTATAATCGTCGGACACCTTAGAACGGTTCTAATTACATTGCTTGGCGCAATCGCGCTGTCAGTCGGAGATACGCACTGGCAGCGTCGGCGTCAATGATTTCGCGCAGATCCAGCTAAAAGGGGGCAGGGCATGAAGCTTTCGACCAAAGGGCGTTACGCGATGGTCGCTTTGGCGGATATTGCGCTTCAGCCAACAGACCGGCTGGTAACCCTGGGCGAAATCTCGGAACGGCAGGACATTTCTCTGCCGTATCTTGAGCAGCTTTTCGTCAAGCTGCGTCGCGCGGAACTGGTTGCTTCTGTCCGTGGGCCCGGAGGGGGGTATCGTCTTGCACGCCCCGCGTCCGAGATTCGCGTGGTCGAGGTTCTGGCCGCTGTGGATGAGACAGTTGATGCGCTGCAAAAAGGGGCCGGAGCATCCGGTGCGTCATCGGGTAGCAGGGCGCAATCCCTGACGAACCGCTTGTGGGAAAGCCTGAGCGCGCATGTTTATGTCTTCCTGCACCAGACGCGCCTGTCGGATGTGATCAGAAACGACCTTGCGCCTTGCCCGGCAGTTCCAAGCCTGTTTTCCGTCGTCGATGAATGAGCTGGGTAAGTCGAACATGCATATGAGTTCTGTGCAGGAAAAGATGTATCCATGAAACGTGTTTATCTGGATCATAACGCGACTACGCCGCTGCGACGCGAAGCGCGCGAGGCAATGATCGCGGCGATGGATGTGGTCGGGAACCCGTCATCTGTTCATGCGGAAGGACGTGCCGCAAAAGCGCTGGTCGAACGCGCGCGGGCGCAGGTCGCCGAGGCCGTTGGTTGCCGTCCGCAAGAGGTCATATTTACCTCTGGCGCGACCGAAGCGGCGCGGGTTCTGCAAAACCGCCCCGAAGGCTGCGACGTCTTTGTCGACAGCACTGCCCACGATGCGCTGTGGTCGCATTTCGATCTGACCCATTGTAGCGAGCATCCCTTTGGCCCCGGGCACATATTGGCGATGGGGCTTGCGAACTCCCAAACCGGGGTCATCACGCAGCCGCCTCAGAAAGTTGAGAGCCAGTGGCCCTATGGCGCGCGGCGCGCTGATTGGCTGTTGCTGGATATTACGCAGGTTGTCGGACGCATTCCATTTTCCTTCGCCTGGAGCGGCGCTGATATGGCGATTCTGTCGGCGCATAAGATTGGCGGGCCAAAAGGTGTTGGCGCTTTGATCCTGCGGCAAGGTATCGATATCGAACCATTGGCCAGCGGTGGCGGACAGGAAATGGGCCGAAGATCCGGAACTGAAAATGTGGTGGGTATCGCCGGATTTGGCGCGGCTGCCGAAGCTGCTCAGCGCGATCTGGCTGATGGAGTATGGGAAAAAGTCAGAGAACTTAGAAATATTCTAGAAAAGGCCCTTGAGGCTGGTTCAATATCTACTATTTTTGTCGGGAAAGATCAGGAGCGACTCCCGAATACCCTGTGTTTCGCGACGCCCGGCTGGAAAGGCGAAACGCAGGTGATGCAGATGGATTTGTCGGGCTTTGCCATCAGTGCGGGATCCGCCTGTTCCAGCGGCAAAGTCAAAACCAGTCGGGTTCTGACAGCAATGGGATTTGATGAGACGGTGGCGTCATGCGCAATCCGCGTATCGTTGGGGCCAGAGACGACTGAAGAAGATGTGCTGCGTTTCGCCGAAACGTGGCTTGAAAAAGAGAAAAAGCATCGCGCGCGGGCTGCGTGATCTGACGGAGGGTAAGTCATGGCCGCTTTGGACCAGACCCAGGTAAAAGAAGGTGTCGATCAGGAAACCGTGGACGCGGTTCGCGAGGTCGGCACATACAAATATGGCTGGGACACCGATATCGAGATGGAATACGCGCCCAAAGGCGTGAACCCGGATATCGTCCGTCTGATCTCGGGGAAAAACGATGAGCCCGAGTGGATGACCGAATGGCGTCTGGCCGCGTTCGAGCGTTGGACCAAAATGGAAGAACCCAAATGGGCGATGGTTCACTATCCGCCAATCGATTTTCAAAACCAGTATTACTATGCCCGCCCCAAATCGATGGAAGAGAAGCCCAAATCTCTGGATGAGGTCGATCCAAAGCTGCTCGCCACTTACGAAAAGCTTGGTATCCCTCTGAAAGAACAGATGATTCTGGCTGGTGTTGAAGGTGCAGAGGATGCACCTGCCGAGGGCCGCAAGGTAGCGGTCGATGCAGTGTTTGACTCGGTTTCCGTGGGCACGACCTTTCAGGCCGAACTGAAAAAGGCAGGCGTGATCTTCTGCTCGATCTCTGAGGCGATCAAAGAGCATCCCGAATTGGTCAAGAAGTACCTGGGAACCGTGGTTCCGGTTTCAGACAACTTCTATGCGACACTGAACTCGGCCGTATTCTCGGATGGTTCGTTCGTCTACATCCCGCCGGGGGTTCGCTGCCCGATGGAGCTGAGCACCTATTTCCGGATCAACGCCGAAAATACCGGTCAGTTCGAACGCACCCTGATCATTGCTGACAAGGGCTCGTACGTCTCATATCTGGAAGGCTGTACCGCCCCCCAGCGCGACACGGCGCAACTGCATGCCGCTGTGGTCGAGATCATCGTCGAAGAAGATGCCGAGGTGAAATACTCGACCGTTCAGAACTGGTTTCCGGGGGATGAAAACGGCAAGGGTGGTATCTATAACTTCGTGACCAAACGCGCCGACTGCCGGGGTGATCGGTCTAAGGTGATGTGGACACAGGTGGAAACCGGATCGGCCGTGACATGGAAATACCCGTCCTGCATCCTGCGCGGCAATGAAAGCCAGGGTGAGTTCTATTCGATCGCGATAGCCAACAATTATCAGCAGGCCGACACCGGCACCAAGATGATTCATCTCGGCAGGAATACCAAGTCGCGCATCGTGTCCAAGGGCATCAGCGCGGGCAAGGCCCAGAACACCTATCGTGGGCTAGTGTCGATGCACCCGAAAGCCAAGGACAGCAGGAACTACACGCAGTGTGACAGTCTGCTGATCGGCGACAAATGCGGCGCACATACGGTTCCCTATATCGAGGTCAAGAACAACTCGAGCCGCGTTGAGCACGAGGCGACGACGTCAAAAGTTGATGACGATCAGCTGTTCTACTGCCGTCAGCGCGGCATGGACGAAGAAGAAGCCGTAGCGCTGGTGGTCAACGGGTTCTGCAAAGACGTGCTTCAGGCGCTTCCGATGGAGTTTGCGATGGAAGCACAGCAGTTGGTGGCCATCTCACTTGAAGGTTCGGTTGGGTGATGACGCGGTCACCCGGAACCCGCATCCGTAAGGATAATGTGCTGACCTGGCTTGGGTACACATTGCCGGTTCTGGGCGGTCTGCTTGGCGTGGCCTACGTCAACACCCATTACATGGAATTCATCAACCCGGTTTGGGCAGTAGGTGGCGGGGCGATCCTGGGTTGGATCATCGCCAGACTGATCCGCAGATTACTGGGCTAGAACAATACGGGGCCAAGGGCCCCTTGCGATACGCAAAAGGACAAAAAATGCTGGAAATCAAAAACCTGCACGTACAGCTTGAAGAAGAAGACAAACAGATCCTCAAAGGTGTAGACCTGACGGTCGAGGCTGGCAAGGTACACGCGATCATGGGGCCGAACGGGTCGGGCAAATCGACCCTCAGCTATGTTCTGTCGGGGCGCGACGGGTACGAAGTTACCGAAGGTTCGGCCACTCTGGACGGTCAGGACCTGCTGGAGATGGAACCGGAGGAACGCGCAGCAGCAGGTGTTTTCCTTGCCTTCCAATACCCGGTTGAAATCCCCGGAGTTGGCAACATGACGTTCCTGCGCACCGCAGTAAACGCGCAGCGCAAGGCCCGTAGAGAAGAGGAACTGTCTGCCGCAGACTTCCTGAAAGAAGTGCGTGCCAAGGCCAAGACGCTAAAGATCGACGCGGATATGCTTAAGCGCCCGGTCAATGTTGGTTTTTCGGGCGGTGAGAAAAAGCGTAACGAAATCCTGCAGATGGCTATGCTTGAACCGAAGATGTGCATCATGGACGAAACCGACTCGGGCCTTGATGTGGATGCGATGAAGCTGGTCGCCGAAGGTGTGAATGCCCTGCGGGACGAAGGCCGTGGGTTCCTGGTCATCACCCATTACCAGCGCTTGCTGGATCACATCAAACCTGACGTCGTGCACATCATGGCCGATGGCCGCATTGTCAAAACTGGAGGCCCGGATCTGGCGCTTGAGGTTGAAAACAACGGTTATGCCGACATTCTGGCCGAGGTGAACTGATGGCTTTGCCGCAAGCGAAACAAACCGCAACCGAGGCGCGTCTGGCTGCGCTGACCATGCCTGACGCGGGCTGCACCCGCGGTGCACGCGAAGACGCTCTGGCGCGTGTTCTGGAATCCGGGCTGCCGGGGCGCCGGGATGAGTATTGGAAATACACCCAGCCCGACAGTCTGATTTCTGCCGAGGCTTTGCCTGCGGCGGTGTTTGTCAATGATGAACCGGTACTTTTCAACGACCTCGACCGTTTGAAAATAGTCTTTGTCGACGGGGTGTTCAGCGCCGAGGAATCCGATGAGCTGTCGCTGGACGGTGTCAAGATCGACCGGATTGAAGACATCTGCTGCAAAGACATTCATTGGGCAAAAGACCTGTATGGCGTTCTGGAAGCGCGTGGCCAGTCCCCGGTTCAGCGCCCGTTGGCTGCATTGAACACGGCCTTTGCGTCGGATGGAGTTGCCATTCACGTTACGGGCAAACCCTCTAAACCGATCAACCTGATCTATCGTCATGCCTCACCGACATCCGACGCGATCCTGCATCACGTTATTCGTGTGGAAAGCGGGGCCGAGGTGACAGTTCTTGAATCCGGTCCGGCGGCGTCGCGTTTCAACAAATGCATCGAGATTGAAATCGCCGACAAGGGGACGTTGCATCATGTGCGGGCACAAGGCAGGGACCATGAACGTCGTGCCGCGACCCATATGTTCACACGTTTGGGGGCAGAGTCGGTCTACAAGTCCTTCACCTTGACAGCGAATGGGGTGCTGACCCGTAACGAACAGGTCGTTGAACTGACCGGGGACAATGCTGTGGCGCATGTGGCCGGGGCCTGTGTTGGGGATGGTGATTTCCACCATGATGACACGGTGTTCATCACCCATGACGCGGTAAATTGCGAAAGCCGTCAGGTCTTTAAGAAAGTGCTGCGCAACGGTGCGACCGGAGTGTTTCAGGGCAAGATCCTTGTAAAGGAAGGGGCTCAGAAAACTGATGGCTACCAAATCAGCCAATCGCTGCTTTTGGATGATGACAGCCAGTTCCTCGCCAAACCGGAGCTAGAGATCTACGCCGATGACGTGGCGTGTTCCCACGGCTCAACCTCGGGGGCGATTGACGAAACAGCGCTGTTCTATCTTCGGTCACGGGGTGTACCGGTCAAGGACGCGACCAACATGTTGACGCTGGCGTTCCTGGCCGAAGCGGTGGACGAAATCGAAGACAGTGCTTTGGCAGATGAAATCGTAAGCCGTCTGGAAGGGTGGCTGGCGCGTCGAAGCTGATGGCCCTGTCGTCGGATATCCTGGCAACGTACCGGGGGCCGGGGCGCGTGGTGCGCAGGCTTCTGGATATGGGCCAACGAGAAGACCGGGCGCTGATCTTTGTCATGGCTTTTTGTGTGGTGGCATTCATCGCCCAGATGCCTGGCCTTGCCCGTAAAGCGCATTTGGAAGGCGTTGAGCTGAATATGCTATTGGGTGGTGCTCTGCTTGGATCAGTGTTCATTCTGCCCTTGGTTTTTTACACGCTGGCACTGGTATCTCATTGGGCGGCACGCCTGTTTGGCGGGCAGGGAAGCGCCTATGGTGCGCGCCTGGCACTGTTCTGGGCGCTGTTGTCCTCTGCGCCGCTGGTTCTGCTGAACGGCCTTGTCGCCGGGTTCATCGGGCCAGGGCCTACCTTGACGTTTGTAGGTCTCGCCTGGGTTGCTGTTTTTGTCTGGTTCTGGGTATCAGGTCTCAGACAAGTGCAAAGGTCCGTCGCATGAATTCGAGTTTTCTGGGAAATCTGGCGGTCTTGACGATCAAGAACCCGGCCGAAGCGGCGCGTCAACTGATGGCGCTCAAGCTGGGGCGAGAAGTGCTTTGGCTGGCATTTGCGCTGGCCGTCGTTTTGAACTGCGTTGTCCAATTGGGAATTGATCTGTCGATAACAATGGCGGCAGGTCAACCCTCTCCTGCGCTCGAAAGCATTCCCATGGTTTTAGTGCGCTCGGCCGGGGCCATGATGCTGAGCATTGTCGCGTTCCTGTTGGTCGGGCGAATGCTTGGAGGTCTGGCGAAGTTCGATGATCTGATGGTTCTGACGATCTGGCTGCAATTCCTGCAAATAGCCGCCTTGGTCGTGACGCTGATCTTGAGCCTGACCCTACCGTTCCTGATGATGATGACATTGTTGGCGACAGCAATCCTGAGCCTTTACGTCACGCTTCATTTTCTGAACGAAGCGCATCAGCTCGGGTCGCTCTGGAAATCCTTTGCGGTAATTGTGTTGTCAGCCCTTGTCGCCATCCCTTTTGTTCTGTTTCTAAGCCCAACCGGGCCCGTCTAGGAATACCACTCTTATGTATGATGTGCAGAAAATCCGCTCTGACTTTCCGATCCTGTCGCGTCAGGTGAATGGCAAGCCTTTGACGTATCTCGACAATGGTGCTTCGGCTCAGAAACCTCAGGTGGTCATTGACGCGGTGACGCGAGCCTATGCCGAGGAGTATTCGAATGTCCATCGTGGCCTGCATTTTCTGTCCAATCTTGCGACAGAGAAATACGAGGCCGTTCGTGGCACGATCGCGCGGTTTCTGGGGGCATCGAACGAGAATGAGATCGTCCTGAACTCTGGTACCACCGAAGGGATAAACCTGATCGCCTATGGCTGGGCTATGCCGCGACTAGAAGCGGGGGATGAGATCGTTCTGAGTGTGATGGAGCACCATGCAAACATCGTACCCTGGCATTTCCTACGCGAACGACAGGGCGTTGTGCTGAAATGGGTCGATGTCGACGCAGAGGGCGGGCTTGACCCTCAGGCGGTAATCGATGCAATCGGGCCGAAAACCAAGCTGGTTGCTGTGACGCACTGCTCGAACGTGCTGGGTACGGTCGTGGATGTGAAAGCCATAACTAACGGCGCACATGCCAAGGGCGTTCCGGTTCTGGTTGATGGCAGTCAGGGTGCCGTTCACATGCCAGTAAATGTTGAAGAGATTGGGTGCGATTTCTACGCAATCACAGGCCACAAGCTTTATGGTCCGTCAGGGTCGGGTGCGATTTTCATCAAATCCGAACGCATGGCCGAGATGCGCCCCTTTATCGGTGGCGGCGACATGATCAAAGAGGTCAGCAAGGATCAGGTCATCTATAATGACCCGCCAATGAAGTTCGAGGCCGGCACGCCGGCGATCGTGCAGACGATCGGACTTGGCGTAGCGCTGGAGTATATGATGGACCTGGGGATGGAAAACATCGCTGCCCATGAATCCAGCTTGCGCGATTACGCGATGCGACGTCTGACCGGACTGAACTGGTTGCAGGTTCAGGGCACTCGCCCGGACAAGGCAGCGATTTTCAGCTTTACGCTGGACGGTGCTGGCCATGCACACGACGTTTCTACCATTCTCGACAAGAAAGGTGTTGCGGTTCGTGCCGGTCACCACTGTGCAGGGCCGCTGATGGACCACCTGGGGGTGACGGCAACATGCCGCGCCAGCTTTGGTCTCTATAACACTACCGATGAAGTAGATACGCTGATCGAAGCGCTTGAATTGGCGCATGATCTGTTTGCCTGATTTTGGTCTTGATAAGGGTGCGGCAATCGCGATTTGCAGTTGCACCCGGATTGGAACAAGGTTAGCTAACGGCCAAGGCACCTGTAGCTCAGCTGGATAGAGCGCTGCCCTCCGAAGGCAGAGGCCAGAGGTTCGAATCCTCTCAGGTGCGCCACCCAATATTCAACGTCGGATTGAAATCGGAAGCCCTGAACAGTGGACTTGTCGATTGGATTGCTTAATGCGTTGATCGTGCAGTCATCACAACGGCCCATGAGTGCAAAAATACTGCTGAGTTGCAGTATTTGAGGGAGGGATTCGCTGTCGGGTATCGGGAGTTATTGTAGTAGCTGATTTGGCGGCTCTGCCGCCAATCGCCACGAATGTTAGAAAACCGAGTGGGAAACTCAGTCAGTCAAAAGTTCCAAACAGAACCGATGTGTTCAGGTTTTACCCGCGCCAGGTGCGAACCACGCCGCAATCCATGTGTACGAAGTTCGATCCATAATACTGACCAACACCGCCTGCGCGGCACGACATCGCCGCCTTGGCCATCTGCGATACCGAGCGGGAGGCAAGGCGCAAATCAGCTGCTTGCCCTTCCATGTGAAGCGAGTTGCGCGCCACACGGCGGGACCGGGAACGCAGCATTGCGTTGGTCTGAGGTGAGCGATAGCCGGACAACAGCATGTAGGGTTCGTTGACATCCAGCAGGCTGTGTGATGCCGCCATGATATCAATCGTGCGTAAATCGATGGATTTTACCTGATCTGTGCGCCAATCACGCATGAAGTTGTTCACTTCTTTGACAGCGTCTTTGATATACTTACCATCGACCCAATAGATCATATCCAACCGTTCGCCAGTGCGACCGGAATACATACGAATGCGACGGATGTCGCCGCCACCGCGTAAAAAGCCTGCTGCGTTGGAGTAGGTGGGGGCTGCTGCGACTGCCGTTGCTGCAAACGCTCCCAATAGGGCACGTCGGGTCAAGCCCGAGGAACTGCTCTCAGTCATTTTGGTTTCGTCCCGTACTGTTCCTGCCTGCACACGATGTTACGTGCACTGTCTTAATTATTCCCATCCCAGATGCGGGATTTATGGCACAATCGGAATCGACGGCCAAGAAGTGTTTCATCTTCACCTTTTCAAGGGGGAATTTTCGGCAGTTTTTTGCGCATTTGTCACAGAGCATCACAAATATTTCGCAGTTGTGGGCTTTGGGCCGCGCAGCCGATGCAAACGCGCATCAGGCCCACGAAGAAGCGATTTGGTAAGGATATCGTGAGTGGACAAGCGTTCTGGCGCGACTGCATAGTTGTTCGACGTATAAATCACCAGTTCAACCTATTGAATTCCAAGGCTATCCTATGTTTTCTGTTCTCCGCACCAGTACCAGCATCCTGTTTGCCGCGTGTTTCGTTGCTACCGCATCCGTCGCCAATGCGTCGTCCGAAGCTGCGCCAGGAACTGCGTTTCAGATGGCGATGGCTGAACATACTCAGCAGGCGCCGCAACTGGTTGAGTTCTACCGGGCGAACGGATTTTCGCCGCTTTGGGTCGGCGATACGCCTGAACACACTCAACGCCGGGCGGCGCTGATCAAGGCGCTTACGACTGGGCATCTGCACGGCCTTCCACAGGCCGAGCCAATTGTTGCTGCCATGATGGAAAAGATGGAAAGGGCCCGTTCGGCGCGCGATCTCGGTGCGGTTGAAGCAGAACTTAGCCGTATCTTTGTCGAATATGCTGACGCGCTTTATGCGGGCGCAATCCGGCCCGGCAGTGTGGATGATGGGCTGGTTCGGTCCGTAGAACGACGCAGCACTGTTGAGCATTTGCAGGGAATAAGCACTCAAGGCGCGGCCTACTTTACAGTCTTGGCGCCGCAATCACATCAATACCGCGCATTGATGAAGCAGAAGTTGTCCTTGGAAAAGCTTGTGTTTCAAGGGGGATGGGGGCCAACAGTTCCCGAAAGCAAACTGGAATACGGCGACACGGGACCGAATGTTGTCAAGCTGCGCGACCGTCTGGTGGTGATGGGTTACATGAAACCGTCCGCCAGCCCGTCTTTCGACAGCGCGTTGCTTGAAGGCGTTCGTGCCTTTCAATCCGCGCATGGGCTTGAAACCGATGGTGTGGCGGGCAAGGGGACGATTGCCGAAATTAACCGTCCAGCCACAGACCGGTTAAAAGCCGTTTACGTTGCGTTGGAACGCGAACGCTGGCTGCCTCGGGAACGCGGCACGCGCCATATCCTTGTGAACCAAGCCGATTTCACGGCCAAGATCGTGGACGACGGGCAAGTCACTTTTGAAACCCGCGCAGTCATCGGTAAAAATGTGCATGATCGCAGAAGTCCGGAATTTTCGGATGAGATGGAGCATATGGTGATCAACCCAAGCTGGCATGTTCCCCGCTCGATTGTGACCAAGGAATACCTGCCGAAACTGCAATCAAACCCGAATTCCGTGGGCCATATTCTGATTACTGACAGAAGCGGCAGGCAGGTCGATCGGGGTGCGGTTGACTTTACCCAGTTCACGACCAGAAATTTTCCCTTCGCAATGCGTCAACCGCCCAGTCAAAGCAATGCGCTGGGTCTGGTGAAGTTCATGTTCCCCAATAAGCACAACATCTATCTTCATGATACTCCACAGAAAAACCTGTTCTCGCGTGAGGTTCGGGCCTTTTCACATGGGTGTATCCGCTTGGCCCAGCCCTTTGAATTTGCATACGCCTTGCTGGCCAAACAAGAGGAAGATCCAAAGGCATTCTTCCATCGCGTTCTGAACACCGGAAAAGAGACCAAAGTTAATTTGGAACAGAAAGTTCCGGTGCATCTGATTTACCGCACGGCCTATGTCGGGCCCAAAGGCGAAGTGCAGTATCGTCGCGATGTCTATGGGCGGGACGGCAAGATTTGGGAAGCCTTGCAAAAGGCAGGGGTGGCCCTGCCGGACGTTCAGGGATAAGCACAGGGCAAATCCTGCCAAAAGGAAGCCCGCCATGCAGTTTACCGTACAACAGATCGCCGAGTCTCTGGGTGCCGAATGTCAGGGCGATGGCGGCCTGACGATTGTGCGCGCCGCCGAACCGGGCGATGCAGGCCCGACAGATCTGGCGATGGCTATGTCTCCGAAATACGCCGAGGCGCTTACCAACGGAGCCGCTCGTGCGGCCGTCCTATGGGAAGGGGCCGACTGGCAGGCGATGGGATTGCGTGCGGCGATTTTTGTAAAACGTCCCCGTATGGCGATGGCTGGCATCACTTCCATGCTGGACCGGGGGCAGGGTGTCGAACCGGGGATTCACCCCTCGGCCGTGATCGACCCGACCGCTGAAATTGGTCTGGATGTGGCGATTGGTCCGTTGGTTGTTGTGGGCGCGCGCGCCCGGATCGGCGCGGGCTCTGTCATAGGGGCACATTGCGCGGTGGGAATGGACGCCATATTGGGCGACCAGGCAGTGTTGCGCGAAATGGTCAGCATTGGCGCACGGGCGCAGATCGGAGATCGTTTTATTGCGCAACCCGGTGCCCGGATCGGCGGGGACGGGTTCAGTTTTGTAACACCCGAAGTCTCGGGCGTCGAAAATGTACGCAAGACAATGGGCGATCAGGGTGAGGCCAAAGCTCAGAGCTGGCTGCGCATTCATTCGCTGGGCGCTGTGGAAATCGGTGATGACGTCGAAATTGGTGCGAATTGCACAATCGACAATGGCACGATCCGAAATACGTATATTGGCCACGGTTCCAAGTTGGATAACCTGGTCCATGTCGGGCACAACACCCGAGTCGGTCAGGACTGCCTGTTGTGCGGTCAGACTGGTGTGTCGGGTTCGGTTGAGATCGGAAACAACGTGGTTCTGGGCGGTCAGACCGGCGTTGTCGACAACATATTCATCGGGGATGGGGTTATTGCCGGAGGCGGCACCAAGATACTGTCCAACGTGCCCGCTGGTCGCGTGATCATGGGGTATCCCGGCGTCAAAATGGAAACGCATACGGACATCTACAAGGCACAACGGCGTTTGCCCCGTATGGCACGCGACGTCGAGGCATTGAAAAAGGCTGTTTTCAAACAGACCCCGAGCGATTAAATCAACCTCAAACTGATAATCAGGGGATCGACATGAGCATCAGCGACCGCGTCATCGCGATCATTGCAGAGCAGGCCGTTCTGGAGCCATCGGATGTAACGCCCGAAAGCACGCTGGAAGATCTGGGTATCGACAGCCTCGGGCTGGTCGAAAGCATATTTGCCATCGAGGAAGAGTTCGACATTTCGATTCCTTTCAATGCCAACGAGCCCGAGGCCAATGACTTCGATATCTCCAATGTGGCCGCGATCATCTCTGGGATCGAAAAGCTTGTGTCGGAAAAGGTCTGACACACGCTCATGAAACGCGTTGTCATTACCGGAGCAGGTACGATCAATTCGCTGGGCCATTCGGTCCCTGACACGCTGGAAGCAATGCGCGAAGGTCGTTGTGGTATTTCGGAACTTGAATTCCGGGATGTTGATCGGTTGGCCATCAAGATCGGCGGACAGGTCCGGGGTTTCGAGGCGGAAGGGCGGTTCAACCGACAGCAGATGTCGCTGTACGACCGCTTCACCCAATTCACCCTGACGGCAGCCAAAGAGGCGATTGAACAGTCGGGTATCGAATTTCACGGCGAACTGGCGGCCAGATCAGGCGTCGTTCTGGGGACCGCAGGCGGTGGTGTTTCAACCTGGGATGACAATTACCGTTCCGTTTATGAGGACGGGAAGAACAGGGTACACCCCTTTGTCGTTCCAAAGCTCATGAATAATGCAGCCGCCAGTCATGTCTCAATGGAACACAACCTGAAGGGCCCCAGTTTCACCGTGTCGACGGCATGTGCGTCATCAAACCATGCGATGGCTCAGGCTTTTCAGATGGTGCGTAGTGGCGCGGCTCCGGTCATGGTTACGGGCGGGTCCGAATCTATGTTGTGTTTCGGCGGTGTAAAAGCCTGGGAAGGTCTGCGCGTGATGTCGAAAGACGCGTGCCGCCCGTTCAGTGCCAACCGCAACGGAATGGTGCAGGGCGAAGGGGCTGGCGTCTTTGTCTTTGAGGAATACGAACACGCCCGCGCCCGAGGGGCCGAAATACTGTGCGAAGTTGTCGGCTTTGCCATGTCATCGGATGCCTCGGACATTGTGATGCCCAGCAAACAAGGGGCCGCGCGTGCCATGGCCGGTGCCTTGGCCGATGCGAAGCTGAACGCAAAAGATGTGGGTTATATCAACGCGCATGGTACCGGAACAGCTGCAAATGACAAAACCGAATGCGCAGCCGTGGCCGACGTGTTTGGGCCGCACGCAGACGATCTGATGATATCGTCCACGAAGTCCATGCACGGCCACCTGATAGGCGGGACCGGAGCTGTTGAGCTGCTGGCCTGCATCATGGCACTGCGGGACGGTGTCATTGCACCGACGATTGGATATGAGGAACCGGACCCGGAATGCGCGTTGGACGTGGTACCGAACGAAGCACGCGAAGCAAAGGTCGACGTCGCGCTTAGCAACGCATTCGCCTTTGGTGGGTTGAATGCCGTACTGGCCCTGAAGCGGGTTTAGTGAAAAAGCCGCCGTTGTTAATACGGCGGCTTCCACGGATGTTTTTTCTTAGTTTGTGTTGACGTTCAGAGCGTCAAAGCCCGATGTGAAGCCGGAGAGCGACATGTCCATTTCAAGAACCTGATCCGGGAAACGGGCGGGAACCAGTGAAAACGTCGCTTTGGTACCAGCTTTCATCGCGTCGATATCCCCTTGGCTTAGACCCAGTTGCGCGATGCAGCCCACGGGAACGCATTGGTGATAGTTGTACAACTTACGCGGCGCGCCATCGATTGACAGGGCCAGTTGCGCTTGCAGCAAAGTTTCGAGGGGTACGATCACATTTGCCCAAGCAACGGCGGCACCACCTTCCGGCAGTTTCCCGATGGATACTTCTGCGATCGGATCCCCATTTTTACCCTCCAGAACCTGAACGATGGCGCAAGGATCCTCGCCTTCCTGTGCCTTGATACAGGATACGTCCCAATCGCCGAATTCTTCCTTTACGAACTGTTCTCCGACCCGGGGGCCTTCCTGACCAAGGTCCAGACCGGCGTCTGGCGCGGTTGTGGTTGTGTCTTGTGCATACGCTGCGCCGGATAGCAGAACAGCGGCGACCGTGTTGAACGAGAGGATTTTCTTGAACATGAATGCCTCGGGTTGATGATTGATCTTTTTGCTTCGTTTAACACTCTTCTGAACCAGTGTCAGGCACTAACAGAACAGCCTTTTTGAACGTGAACGGATTCTTGCCTGAGGCCTGGAACCGCACCTTCGGAGGTTAGAAAAAGGGAGCTGTTCGACCAGCTCCCTTCCCCATAAGTTTCTCCCCGTCGGACTGGCCGACTTATTTATGCGCAAACCCTACGGAAGGGGCGCACACGGGTCAACAGCTATCCTCATTTTTTAATCTATGCGCCAGAATAATAATCCGATGGCCAAACCAAAAAGGCCGTGCCAGCAGGCACGGCCAGTCGACAGGGAGGAAGTCTGCCCCGCAATGCAAGGCAAATAGACTATCGCAGTCAAATGTTAACTTTGTATGCTGGCGGCAGATCGGTGAACAATAAGGCAATGTTAATGGGCACGAATATCTTTTTGGGCGGTGGCGGTAAAAACTATGGCCAGCCGCAGGAACTGGCTTTGAAATATGCCAACCGCCACGGGTTGATTGCCGGGGCAACTGGTACCGGCAAAACCGTGACATTGCAGATTCTTGCAGAAGGTTTTTCTCAGGCGGGTGTCCCGGTATTCCTCTCGGATGTGAAAGGGGATCTGTCTGGTCTGGCCCTTCCCGGAAGCGAGGCCCACAAACTGCATCAGGCCTTTCAGGACCGGGCCAGCCGGATCGGGTTCGAGGATTTTGCCTATTCTGCGTGCCCGGTGACATTCTGGGATTTGTTCGGTGAACAGGGCCATCCCGTGCGTACGACGGTGACAGAAATGGGCCCGCTGTTGCTGTCGCGGTTACTGGAGTTGAGCGAGGCGCAGGAAGGTATCCTAAATATCGTATTCCGCGTGGCCGACGAAGAAGGGATGCCGTTGCTGGACCTTAAGGACCTACAGGCGCTGCTGGTCTGGATAGGAGAGAATCGGGCGCAACTGTCATTGCGATATGGCAATGTATCCACGTCATCAATCGGGGCAATCCAGCGACGTCTGTTGGTCCTCGAGAATCAGGGCGGAACAAAATTGTTTGGCGAACCGGCGCTGGATCTGGCCGATCTGATGCGAACTGACGAAGCCGGGCAGGGGATGGTGAACATTCTGGCATCAGACCAGCTGATGGCAGCCCCACGGCTATATGCAACGTTCCTGTTGTGGCTGTTGAGTGAACTGTTCGAAGAGCTGCCAGAGGTCGGAGACCCCGAAAAACCAAAGCTGGTGTTCTTTTTTGACGAAGCCCATCTGTTGTTCGACGATGCGCCAAAGGTTCTGGTGGACAAGGTCGAACAGGTCGCCCGCCTGATCCGTTCAAAGGGTGTGGGTGTATACTTCATCACTCAGAGCCCCGGTGATATCCCGGAAGATATTCTTGGACAGCTGGGCAACCGTATACAGCACGCATTAAGGGCATTCACGGCGCGGGACAGAAAGAACCTACGGCTGGCCGCTGAAACCTATCGCGAGAACCCGACTTTTGACACGGAAACGGCAATTCGCGAAGTCGGTGTGGGGGAGGCCGTCACTTCCATGCTGCAAAAGAAAGGTGTTCCGGGCGTGGTCGAGCGTACACTTATTCGGCCGCCGGGATCTCAGCTGGGGCCTATTTCAGATGCCGAACGCCGGGATATCCTTGCCGCCTCAGCGATGTCAGGGAAATACGACAAGAGCATAGATCGAAAATCTGCCTTCGAGATTCTTCAGGCGCGGGCCCAAGCTGCGGCCATTGCAGCGGAACGGGCCGAGTCCGACGAAGTTCTTGAAGCGCAATCGCCGATCGAACGCGAATACTCTTCGGCCCGCAGATATTCGGGCAGCCGGGTCGGCCGGTCCTCCTCCCGGGGTGAGCGCAAGCAGGACACGTTTGCCACGGCAATGACCGAAGCGGTGATCAAAGAGCTTAAGGGCACAACCGGGCGCCGGATCGTGCGCGGTATCCTCGGCGGATTGTTTCGCAACAGGTAAAAACGTAGCGTCCTTGGTGGGCGCTACAGCGTTTACTTCAGTCGGCGTTGGCCTTCCTGGCGACAATAGGCGTCAGCCTCGGGAACAGACATCTTCGTGGCTGGGAAGTCGATTGCACGGTCCCAGGTCACGCGATCCTGACGATACAACTGACAGGTCACGACACCTTTAGGTGTCTGAACCTTGACGGGCGTCGTCTCAAGATCTTCGGGGCTGGGGACACAAGCGGATACCGCAACCGCAATAGCCGGAAACAGAATGAGTGATTTCAGATGTGGTGCTTTCATTTTCTACTCTTATCTACTCGTCTTGTTGATCGATTGAAACGGCATAGGCGAGGGTGAGTGCCAGCAACCTGCCGCAAATCGAAAACACTGTGGTGGGTTCGTTTATTCAGAAAAACCTTAAGATTCAAGAAACCGCGCCAGATAAGTGGCGCGGTTTTGCGCATTGGAACGTGGCGCGGACCTATTTCTCGGGGATCAGACCCCTTGGGCTGAATCTGAGAACAATCAACAGGATCAGGCCCATCGTGAACAGACGCATATGTGCGGCACTATCAATAAGATGTGCCTTCAGCGCGCTGCCATCCGGCAAGCCTGCAGTGATAACACTCATCAACCACAAGCCAATCGGTTCGACCTGAACCCACAAGAACCATATCAGGAACGCACCCAAAACGGCCCCGAAGTTGTTGCCTGAACCGCCAACGATCACCATGACCCAAACCAGGAAGGTAAAGCGCAGCGGATTGTAGGTGCCCGGCGTCAGCTGTCCGTCCAGAGTGGTCATCATCGCGCCTGCGATGCCGCAAATGGCCGATCCTAATACGAAAATCTGCAAGTGGCGACGGGTGACGTCCTTGCCCATCGCTTCGGCTGCAATTTCATTGTCGCGGATTGCGCGCATCATACGGCCCCACGGGCTTTTCAGCGCCATTTGCGCCATCCAGAGCAGCACCAGAAGAACCAGCATGAACAGCAGCGAATACCCAAGTTTCACCGAGAGGGTGGATGCAGTGACCGGATCCAGCCCCAGCCATTCGGCGCGGGCAAGAAAAGCCGGATCTTGCTGCAAGTCAACTTCATAACCGACAACCGGGGAGGGACGCGGGATGCCATAGACGTTCTTCACGCCGCGGGCCAGCCAGTCCTCGTTCTTCATGACGGCGATAATAATCTCGGCGATACCCAGAGTGGCAATCGCCAGATAATCTGACCGCAGCCCTAGCGCGGTTTTGCCAATCAGCCACGCCGCCCCGGCAGCCAGCAGACCTCCGGCAGGCCAGGCCAGCAGAACGGGCAGGTTCAGTCCACCGATGTTACCGGCAATCGCCGGGTCAATGGCCTCGACCGCGGCAACATTGGGGTCGAACACGGCCCGGTAGAGGAAGAAGCCGACGATAAGGACAGTGATTATTGTGAGCGTCTGCACCCGGCCTTTGGGCAATCTTGTTGCCACCAGTACGGCTGCAACAACGGTGGCAGCCCCCAGTAGCAAGGACAGAACGATACCAAAACCGCCAGCGCCCCAAGCACCCGGAGTAGGCTCTGTCGAAACCAGAACCACGGCCAGACCGCCCAGCGCGACGAAGCCCATGACCCCTACGTTAAACAGGCCCGCAAAGCCCCATTGCAGGTTCACACCGATCGCCATGATGGCCGAGATCAGCCCCATGTTCAGGATCAGAACGGCAGTGTTCCAGCTTTGCGTGAAACCGGTCAGCAAAATGAGACTGCCAACAGCAATGAAAAGCAGAGTGTTTTTGACAGATTCGGTCATACTGCTTTCCCCTTGAACAGGCCCGTGGGCTTAAACAGAAGCACGATCAGCAGGATGACAAAGCTGACAGCGAATTTGTAATCGGTGGACAGGAGCTGGACCAATCCGGACGGCTCCAGGTTTTCGGGGGCCACATAGGTCAGTACTTTTTTCCAGGCATAGGTGATCGTCACCTCGGAAAACGCGATGATGAACCCGCCTGCAATTGCGCCCAGTGGGTTACCAAGGCCACCCACGATGGCCGAAGCGAAAATCGGCAGCAGAAGCTGGAAATAGACGAAGGGTTTAAAGCTCTTGTCCAACCCGTAAAGAACACCCGCTGTGGTCGCCAAGGCGGCCACGATGATCCAGGTGATCATCACAACACGTTCAGGGTTGATGCCGGACAAAAGCGCCAGATCCTCGTTGTCGGAATAGGCGCGCATCGATTTCCCGGTTCGTGTTTTATTGAGGAACCAGAACAACAAGGCCACGGCAATAACGGCCACTATCAGTGTAATCCCTTGTGAGGTCTTGATCGCCAGCCCCTCTTGTAGGCCCGTCATGGATTTGAAGTCCCGCGCGGATATCAGGAATCTTGCACCGTCCGAAAACTTTTGGTCATCCGGCCCGATGATAAAGCGCACCAAACCGTTCATGATGAACATTACACCCATTGATACGATCACAAGGATAACCGGCTTGGCCTTTTGTTCGCGGTAAAAGCGGTAGACCAGCCTGTCCGTGACCAACACCAGCAGGATGCAGCCAAGGATGGCAAAGGGCAGGGCGAGCAGGGCAGTCGGCAACGGCCCAAAGCTGACACCAGCGGCCTGTAAGCCCCAAGTGACAAGCACAGCGATCATCGCCCCAAAGGCCATGGTGTCACCATGGGCAAAGTTCGAAAACCGCAGGATGCCGTAGATCAGGGTCACGCCAAGCGCTCCCAATGCCAGCTGGCTGCCATAGGCAATCGCAGGCACGATGACAAAGTTGGCAAGCGCAACAAGCGCGTTGAGTAAGTCCATTATTTCTTCTCACTGTCCGGGTGCGACCTTATGGCATAACGGTCTGCGCGGGCACAATGTTTTGCACGCGATTTATCGTGATATTTTCCTGCTGGTAGCGAAAAAACCCTAGAAAAACTTTCAAGAAGGACGGACTTTCCACATCAAGCTCGGCTCAGTCACGCACCGGTCAATTCCGGTGCGTGGTCGAGATGGTCGGAAGGAGGCTCAGGCGTTTGTTTCAGTACAAGCGCCGCGATCAGTCCCCGCGTTGGGGCCTTTGATCGAGAGATCAAAGGTCATGTCGTCATAGTTCACGACAAAGGTCATGACCTCATCGCCCTGGATATAGACAAACGTCATGTTGCCAACGCCTTTGAAGACCATCGCATCGCCAGAAACACGTGTAGTTTCGATGATGCCCTTGTCTCCTTCCGACGCCCGTTTGAGGCGCACTTCACTGCCGTCGCGGTCTGAAACGCAGACAAAGTGGCGCTCTTCCGCAGTTGCTGCGGTTGTGCACAAAGTGGCGACGGCCACCCACATCCATTTTTTCATTTTTGTGTCCTGAACAGGTTTTTCATTCAGAAGGTTCGCTTGATTTCACGGAACTTGAGTTGTTTGACCGGGAAACCGTTTCCTTCACAGTGCCCGGCGCTAAACGCCCAATGTGACCGGATTGCAGCCGAGGCGTGGAATTGTTGGGATGGTGATCGAGGACATGAGACTGTTGGATACCGAGATCAATCTGCATGTTTTGCAAGACTGGTGGCTTCAGTCGATTGCGGGAACAAGAACGAAGTTGGCGAGCGTCACAAGGACGTCGAAGAATTCCTTAGTACAAACCCCCATGAATGGCGCTGCAACTAATTTTTGTCATTCGATTAGACAGAAACGCATTGTGACCCCAGTTACTTATCGGGACGAGGTTCATACCAAACGCGTCAGCAATTTCACCGTTGGGCACGATAACGATAAAATAGTCGGGTTTAGGATTTTGTTTAATGTATGTTTTGGCCTGAGCGTAATTTTCAAAGTACCCTAGTTTGACACGTCGATCTTCACTTTATTCCAGAAAATAGTCGTTGTTCTCACGGCTCAAAAAAAGCGAAGAAAGCGGCAAACTTGCCCGCGCGCACACTTGTTCTTCACACGCAGCGTACATGCTACAATTTGTCGGGAATCCGTATTGGTCCCAAGCTGCCCAAAGAACGGATGCTTGGAGTAGCCAAGCCATCGGAAATACGAGAAAAAACCTAATCCTCAACCGCCCAAGAAACTCTTCCGCACTTCCGGATCGGCCAGCAATTCCTTGCCCGTACCGGTATAGGCGTTTCGCCCCTGAACCAGCACATATCCCTTATCGGCAATCTCCAGCGCCTGGCGGGCGTTTTGTTCAACCATCAGGATCGGCAGGCCGGTGCGTGCGACCTCGATGATGCGGTCAAAAAGCTCATCCATCACGATGGGTGAGACACCTGCGGTGGGCTCGTCCAGCATCAGGACCTTGGGTTGCGTCATCAGCGCGCGACCCACGGCAACCTGTTGGCGCTGACCGCCAGACAGTTCGCCGGCAGGTTGGTTGCGTTTGTCACGCAGAATTGGGAACAGATCATAGACCTGCTCCATTGTGTCCGAGAAATCGTCGTGACGGATAAAGGCACCCATTTCCAGATTTTCCTCGACAGTCATCGAGGTGAAAATGTTCGATGTCTGAGGAACAAAGCCCATACCGCGGATCACACGGTCTTGTGGGGTGAGGCTGGTGATATCCTCGCCGTCCAGGCGTACAGAGCCGGCGCGCACATCCAGCATCCCAAACACGGCCTTCATCGCCGTTGACTTGCCCGCACCGTTGGGGCCGACAATGACTGCGATCTCACCCTTGTCCACGGCAATGGTGCAGTCGTGCAGGATGTCCGGGCCTTTGCCATAACCGCCGGTCATGGTGTCGCCGATCAGAAACGGGCCGCCTTCAACGCGATGAGTCGTCCCGCTTTTACGATGGGCAGGCGT
This sequence comes from Ruegeria sp. AI2, assembly GCF_056541275.1. Lineage (NCBI taxonomy): Bacteria > Pseudomonadati > Pseudomonadota > Alphaproteobacteria > Rhodobacterales > Roseobacteraceae > Ruegeria > Ruegeria sp. AI2. The sequence goes on along the minus strand of NZ_JBQFYB010000001.1, from coordinate 872,767 downwards.
CATTGTTCCGATACCTTGCGTGTTGGTAATCGATGCGTCCTTGTTGCCCTTGTCGTCCTGATAGGGGTTGTCGCTCATACCAGCGGTCATGTCTGGGCCTCCAGCTTGTCTTTGTTTTTGAGGCCGGTGCCAAGATAAGCTTCGATCACGTGCTCGTTTGCCTTGATCTCATCCAGAGTACCCTCGGCCAAAACCTTACCCTCGGCCATGCAGATGACCGGGTCGCAGATCTTGCCGATGAAATCCATGTCGTGCTCGATGACGACGAACGTATAACCACGCTCTTTGTTCAGGCGCAGGATCGTATCAGCGATGGTCATCAGCAGGGTGCGGTTCACGCCTGCTCCGACCTCGTCCAGAAATACGATCTTGGCGTCCACCATCATGGTACGACCAAGTTCCAGCAGTTTCTTTTGACCGCCCGAAACCTGACCGGCCTTGTGATCGGCCAGATGTTCGATGGTCAGAAACTCCAGCACCTCGTCTGCCTTGGCTTTCAGCGCGCGCTCTTCATCAGCGATGCGCTTGCGTCCGAACCAGGTATTCCACAGCGCCTCACCCGATTGCGCACCGGGCACCATCATCAGGTTTTCGCGGCAGGTCATCGACGAAAACTCATGCGCGATCTGGAACGTGCGCAGCAAACCCTTGTGAAACAGCTCATGCGGGGGCAGGCCGGTGATATCTTCACCATCCATAACCACCTTGCCGCTGGTCGGGGGCAAAACACCGGCGATTACATTGAACAGAGTGGTTTTTCCGGCCCCGTTGGGCCCGATCAGGCCGGTGATCGACCCTTTTTGGATTTCCAGCGACGCCCCGTCCACCGCGTGAAACCCGCCGAAATGCTTATGCACGTCCTCGACGACGATCATGGTATCCCCTTGCCTTGTCCCCGTGAAACGAGGTGCAGCCTTTTGTCATTGAAACAGCCCGGGCACAAGGCCCGGGCTGTTTGATTTTATGGTTTGATATGCGGGATCAACGGAAGTTGACGGTCTTGTTTTCGCCGTCGGTCACTTCGATCTCGCGGTATGAACCTGCGCTTTCGCCGGGGCCGATCAACTCGACACCGGACGCGCCGACATAGTCGATGTCCTGACCGGCGGCCAGCAGTTCCAGACCTTTAGCCAGTTCACCCGGATAGATCTTTTCACCCGGTGCGTTAGCGACGTCCATAACTTTGCCCGCGTAATCTGCCGGGTTGGTCGAACCGGCGGCTTGCATGGCGAACATGAACAGCGCTGCCGCGTCATAGGATTCGGGCGAATAGGGCGACGAACCGTCAAATCCGGCTGCTTCGGCCAGTGCAAAGTACTTTTCTGCACCTTCACCACCCGACCCGGCGATCTGACCGAACGAGCCGTTCAGGTCGGGGCCGACATTTGCGGGCAGCGAGTCGCCAATCATGCCGCCGGGCAGACCAAAGGTGTCAAACGCACCGCTGTCCAGCGACGACTGGATGATGCCCAGACCCCCCTGGTCCAGATAACCCGCGACAACCAGAATGTCGCCACCGGCCGAGGCCAGCGCGCCAACTTCAGCCGAATAGTCGGCCTTGCCGTCTTCATGCGCCGTAACGATGGTCACTTCACCGCCAACCGCTTCGAAGGACGTCTGGATCGCATCGGCCAGACCTTTGCCATAATCGTTGTTGGTATAGGTCAGCGCGATCGAGTTGATGCCGCGATCCTTGAGGATATCAGCCATAACCTGACCTTCGCGCGCATCCGACGGTGCGGTGCGGAAGAACAGGCCGTTGTCCTCCATGGTCGACAGGCCGGGCGAGGTCGCCGAAGGCGAGATCATGACCATGCCGTTTGGAATGGCAACGTTTTGCAGAATCGCGCCGGTTACACCTGAACAGTCGCCGCCGATGATGCCTGCAACGCCGTCAGCGATCATACGCTCGCCGTTCGAGGTGGACAGACCATTGTCGATACAGCCGGTATCGGCACGTACACCAGCCACGCTGGCACCGTTCATAAACTTGCCGGATTCGTTGACTTCGGCGATTGCCAGCTCAGCACCCGACCCCATGGCAGGGGCCAGCGATTCAATGGGGCCGGTAAAGCCGATCAAAATCCCGAGTTTGACATCTTCGGCCATGGCTGCGCCGGCCAGCAATGCAGTTGCTGCAGTTGCAGTAAGCAGCTTTTTCATATGGTTACTCCCAGTTGTGAACGTATTCGTTCTGGCGACGACCCTAGGCAAGCTGTTCGGAAAAGAAAAGTCCTAACGCAAACGTGTCTTTTTCGGTTGAAAATCTATCTGTTTTGTTGGGACTCACCCCTGATTGTCACCGAAAGGGACCAGAATGTTCAGGACGGCGATGATTCTGTCTTTCTCACTCTGCGCCTGGAATGCCGCAGCCCAAACGTTGTCGGTTTCAGCCGGGATGGTCCAGCTGCAAGAAATGGTCGGCGGGCTGGAGACCCCATGGGCGGTTGGCATTTTGCCCGATGAAAGCTTCCTCGTCACGGAACGGGATGGAAGGTTGCTGTATGTGCGAAATGGACAAGTTGGGGATGTTTCAGGCGTTCCAATGGTTGCGGCTTTGGGGCAGGGCGGATTGCTGGACGTCACGATTTCGCGCAATTTCAATCAAAGCCGAGAGGTCTTTCTGACCTTCGCAAAACCTCAGGGCGACGGTGCAGGGACTGCGGTTGCGGTTGCGCACCTGTCCGAGACTGGCAAAAACCTTCAGAACTTCCGAGTAATTTTCGAGGCATCGCCCGGTGGTACGGGTGGTCGGCATTTTGGCAGTCGTGTGGTCGAAGCGCTGGACGGGACATTGTTCGTGACCCTCGGTGACCGGGGGCAGGCGGAGAATGCACAGGATCGGTCCAATCCCATGGGCTCGGTCATTCGTATCAACCGCGATGGGACGGTTCCGGCAGATAACCCCTTTGTCGGGCAATCGAATATCGAACCCGAGATATGGTCATACGGCCATCGAAATCCGCAGGGCGCGGACTTGGACGCGCTTGGCCGACTTTGGACCTCGGAACACGGGGCGCGGGGTGGAGATGAAATCAACCAACCCCGCGCGGGCCGGAATTATGGTTGGCCCGTCATCTCCTATGGTACGCATTATTCAGGTGAAAAAATCGGGGAAGGTACAGCCAAAGAGAGGCTGGAACAGCCAGCTCACTACTGGGATCCTTCCATCGCGCCGTCCGGCCTGCTGGTTTATTCCGGCAAGCTCTGGCCGCAATGGGCAGGTGATGTTTTCGTAGGATCTTTGAAATTTGACTATATCGCCCGACTTCAGGGCGATCCAATGCATGAGGCCGAACAGATCAGAAGCCCTGAAACCGAGCGCGTCCGCGATATCGTCGAAGCGCCAGACGGTTCGATCTGGTTTATTTCGGTTGGGAAGGGGGCAATTTACAGAATATCTCCGGCGGAGTGACCTTACACCGATAGCCGCCCGCTTTGCGCACCACGCTCGCGATAAGGTGTTGTGTTGTAATGCGCGCGGTAGCATTTTGAGAAATGGCTGGGCGAAGCGAACCCACAGGCCAGCGCTACGTTGATTACGCTCATATCTGTTTGCATCAGCAGGTTCCGTGCCTTGTGCAAGCGAAGTTCCATATAGTACCGCTTGGGCGAGCGGCTGAGATAGCGCCGGAACAGACGCTCAAGCTGGCGGGTTGACATGCCGACTTCCTTGGCCAGAATCGAAGGAGAGATCGGCTCTTCTATGTTCTTTTCCATCATCAGGATGACCTGACTCAGCTTGGGGTGACGTACGCCAATCCGTGTCGGTGTAGATAGGCGCTGCGTGTCCTGATCTGTCCGGATAGACGAATAGATCATCTGATCCGCCACCGCATTTGCCAGGTCTTCGCCGAAATCGTCTGCAATCAACTTGAGCATCAGATCAATAGACGAGGTCCCTCCAGCCGTCGTCATACGACCGCCGTCAATCTGAAAGACAGCTTTCGTCAACTCGACCTCATCGAATTCTTCGATGAAACTGTCTGAGTTTTCCCAATGTATCGTGGCGCGCTTGTTGTCCAGCAGGCCGGCCTTGGCCAAGGTATAAGCAGCCGTGCACAGACCACCGATCCGCAATCCGCGCCGTGCCTCGCGCCGCAACCAGTTCAGAATGCGTTTGGTGGTCGCGGCTTGTACGTCAACGCCCCCGCAAATCAGAACGACATCGTCGCGTTGCAGTTCGTCCAGGTCACGATCCAGTTTGAATTCGGTTCCGGCCGAGCATGAAATCGAATCTCCGCCTTCACCTGAAAGCGTCCATGTATAAAGTTGTTTGTCGGCCATGCGGTTTGCGATGCGCAGGCTGTCGAGCGCCGACGCAAAAGACAGCAGCGAAAACTTGTCCAGCAGGACAAAAACGAAATGGCGGGGTGTGGCCCCAGCATTTTCCACCGTGACTGCTTGGCGTTGCACTTGCATGACAAAATGTCCTTAATTCTGCGCGGGAAAACCTGGTATCCGGCGACGTATTTGGCAGTCACCATGATCAAAGCTTGTTTGCGGCGTCAAGAGGCGCAAATGGGATATGGTCACTCTTCATTGCTTTTTGTATAGAGGCGACCTGAACACTTCAGCGGAGATCAAAGCTATGACCGAATGGCAAAAGTCGAACTGGCGCAACAAGCCCCGGGTTCAGATGCCAGAGTATACCGACGCGGCCGCATTGGCCAAGGTCGAGGCCCAGCTTTCGCAGTATCCCCCGCTGGTCTTTGCCGGTGAAGCGCGGCGCCTCAAGCAACATCTTGGTGCCGCCGGTCGCGGCGAGGCCTTCCTGCTTCAGGGCGGGGATTGTGCTGAAAGCTTTGAACAATTCAGCGCCGATGCGATCCGTGACACCTTCAAGGTGATGCTGCAAATGGCGATGGTTCTGACCTATGGTGCCAAGGTGCCGGTGGTAAAGGTCGGTCGCATGGCCGGTCAATTTGCAAAACCGCGCAGCGCCCCGACCGAGGTTGTGGATGGTATAGAACTGCCCAGCTACCGGGGTGACATCATCAACGAACTGGCGTTCACGCCCGAAGCGCGGATTCCGAATCCCGGAAAGATGTTGCAGGCCTACACGCAGGCGGCGGCCACGTTGAACCTGCTGCGTGCCTTCTCAACCGGTGGCTTCGCCGACATGAGCCGTGTTCATTCGTGGACGCTGGGCTTTACCGACGAACAGGACGTTCAGAAGTATTCCGAAGTTGCGGACCGCATTCAGGACACCATCGACTTCATGGAAGCGGCTGGTATCACGGCAGACACGACGCACGAATTCTCGACTGTTGAATTCTACACCAGTCACGAAGGTCTGTTACTGGAATATGAAGAGGCGCTGACTCGTCTGGATTCGACCTCGGGCAACTGGCTGGCCGGGTCTGGCCACATGATCTGGATCGGCGACCGTACACGCCAACCTGACGGCGCACATGTCGAGTTCTGTCGTGGCGTTCTGAACCCGATCGGTTTGAAATGTGGTCCGACGACGACGGCAGAAGACCTCAAGGTTCTCATGTCGAAGCTGAACCCTGAAAATGAAGAGGGCCGCCTGACCCTGATCGCGCGCTTTGGTGCAGGCAAGGCGGGTGAACACCTTCCGCGTCTGGTCAAGGCCGTGAAGGAAGAAGGGGCCAAGGTCACCTGGGTGTGCGACCCGATGCACGGCAATACGATCAAATCGGCCACGGGCTACAAAACCCGCCCGTTCGATTCTGTCCTGCGTGAGGTGCGCGATTTCTTTGGTGTGCATCAATCCGAGGGCACGATCCCTGGCGGTGTCCATTTCGAGATGACCGGTCTCGACGTTACCGAATGCACCGGTGGTGTGCGGGCTGTGACCGAAGAGGATCTGTCGGATCGTTACCACACCGCCTGCGACCCGCGCCTGAACGCGTCTCAGTCGCTGGAACTGGCGTTCCTTGTGGCGGAAGAACTGACCAACCTGCGCCGTAACGGATCAAAACGCGCCGCAAGTTAAGCGTGCGAAAAGAAGGAAAAACAGCGGGCCAACGGTCCGCTGTTTTTTGTTCCGGGTGTTCAAACTGGTTCAGTCATCGCGCGACACGACCAGACGAAGGTGTTTGGCCGCGCGTTTGAAATCCGTTTGGTCTTCGGCAAAACCGTCAACGGTTTGAGGCACAGCAGGAACTGGTGCCTGAACTTCCGAAAACGATTTGATCCGCGTATCCGTAATCGAAAATCTGCGTGGGGTTTTACCAATCGCACCATCCGCAACCATGACGCCCAGAACCCGGCTGACGTCGCCCAGATCGCTTTTGAGCGGCAAAAGGATCATGCAGGCCTGCATCCGGGTACGTCCCAGTATCCCGCTCGAATCCAGCCCCAGTTCGGCAACGGCGGGTGCTGCGAATACCTGCTCCAGAACGTCCTTAAGACTGGCGCGGTCATCAGGTTGAAAAAAGGCCGTCACAGGCATGCCGCGAACCTCCATCCCCGCAAGCGCGTTCAAGTGGCTTCCGGCAAGACGAAACCGGGCCAGTCCGGGCGCGATCCGTTCAAGAATGAAAGTATATTCAAGTATGTTTTCCAGTCCACGCGGGTCGACCTGAGACCGCATCGGAACACCGTCACCGCTCAGCAATGCAGTCCAATACGCCTCGGCCTGGCGGATCGGCGTAAGGCTGCGCCCACTGTCAAAGCGATCCATTGCGACGATCTTTCCAAATTCTGACCCGGAACCAGTCCCGAAAAAGGTTTTCATTTTCTTCACCCTTACGTCAATTGGCCGCCATTTTCATAAAATGCAACACAACCGGAGCATTTGTGGCCTGCAAGCCATTACCAGGGGTAGTTTGACTCGGGTTTATTCAATTTTGGAGCAATTCTTTAACGAATGGTTAACTTACGCCAAACAAATGCGGCCTCAGCAAACTCTTGCTCTGCACCGGCCAATCGCATTAGGTGCGGCACACATCCAAATCGGTGAGGTCACAGGAAAGGACAGTCATGATCAGATCCATGACCGGGTTTGCCTCGGGCAAGGGGGAATACGGACCGCACAGCTGGACGTGGGAGTTGCGCAGTGTTAACGGCAAAGGCCTTGATATGCGCCTGCGCGTCCCTGAATGGCTGACCGGGCTTGAGGTGGCCCTTCGGGCCGCGCTGTCAAAATCCCTGAGCCGAGGGAATGTGACCCTTTCAATGCGTCTGACCCGCGAGGACTCTGCCTCGGAACTGGCGTTGAACGAGGTCGCTATGGCCGCTGCCCTGAGCGCTTTGGAACAAACACACAAGATGGCAGCTGCGCGCGGTATCGCTCTGGAACCGGCGCGCGCCTCGGACCTATTGGCACTGAAAGGCATGTTGGATGCAACCGCAGATGCGGATGATCCCGCTCCGCTGGTTGCGCGCCTGACCGAAGATTTCAACGACCTGTTGGCCGCTTTTGTCGATATGCGCCGGGCCGAGGGCGAGGCGTTGGCTACTGTGCTGAACACACAGCTGGACCAAGTTGCGGCGCTGACAGCTCAGGCCGCTGATCTGGCCGTGCATCGTAAGGACAAGATGGCCGCGACATTGCGGGACAATCTGGCGCACGTACTGGACAACGCGCAGGGCGCGGACCCGGATCGCGTCGCGCAGGAACTGGCATTGATCGCGGTTAAAGCCGACATTACCGAAGAGATTGACCGCCTGTCTGCACATGTCGTCGCAGCAAGAGAGCTGCTTGGGCAGGAAGGGGCTGTCGGACGCAAACTTGATTTCCTGATGCAGGAATTCAACCGCGAAACCAACACGCTGTGTTCCAAGGCTCAGAGTACGGAACTGACGGCTGTCGGGCTGGAACTGAAGGCGGTGATCGATCAGATGCGCGAACAAGTGCAAAACGTAGAATAATGATGGGAACGACTGATATGGCGGATCGCCGAGGCCTTTTAATCATCCTGTCTTCCCCGTCCGGGGCAGGCAAATCCACCCTGGCAAAGCGGCTGATGGACTGGGACAAGGACCTTGAGTTTTCGGTCTCGGCCACAACCCGCGCCCCGCGTCCCGGAGAAGAACATGGGCGGGATTACTATTTTCTTTCAGAAGACGAGTTCAAGCAGAAGGTCGCCAATGGCCAGATGCTGGAACATGCGCATGTTTTCGGCAATTTCTACGGCTCACCCGCTGATCCGGTGCGTAGCTCGATTCACGCGGGCAAGGACGTTCTGTTCGACGTGGACTGGCAAGGTGAGGTTCAGATCCGCAATTCGGACTTGGGTAAACACGCGCTGTCGATCTTTATCCTGCCGCCGTCGATCCCTGAACTGCGCCGCCGTCTGGAATCGCGTGGACAGGATAGCGATGAAGTTATCGCAAGGCGGATGCTCAAAAGCTGGGACGAGATCAGCCACTGGGGCTATTACGATTATGTCCTGATCAATGACGATCTTGAGGCGACCGAAAAGAAGCTGAAGACCATCGTCAGCGCCGAACGGATGCGCCGTATTCAACAGCCAAATCTGCAACAGCACGTGCGCAAACTTCAAAACGAATTCGAGGGGCTGTCATGACGATCTACGCGTTAGGTGAGCACATGCCGGATATTCACGAGGACACGTGGGTTGCGCCCGATGCCAACCTGATCGGCAAGGTCGTGCTGGAACAGGGCGCCTCGGTTTGGTTCGGCTGCACGATACGCGCAGATCACGAGGAAATCCGCGTTGGTGCAGGCAGCAACGTTCAGGAGAACTGCGTCATGCATATCGATGCCGGGTATCCTTTGTCGATCGGTTCGAATTGCACCATCGGACACAAAGTGATGCTGCACGGGTGTACGATCGGAGAAAATACTCTGATCGGAATGGGCGCGATTGTTCTGAATGGTGCCCGGATCGGCCGGAATTGCCTGATCGGGGCAGGGGCCCTGATCACGGAAGGCAAGGAGATTCCGGATAATTCCCTTGTGATGGGGGCTCCGGGCAAAGTGGTGCGCCAGTTGGACGAGGCCGCAGCAAAACGGATTACCCTAAGCGCGCTGCACTATCAGGAAAACATGCGCAGGTTTCGTGACACCCTGAGAGCTGCTCAATAAGGCGCGTGGATTGATCGGGGTTTGAAGCATGTCAGATGACCTTCTTGATGGATTTGTCCAGGCCATCCCTATGCCCGCGCTGATGGTGGATCAGACCGAACGGATCGTTGCCGCCAATACGGATGCGAAAACCCTTTTGGGGCAGAATATCGTGGGGCGGCATTTTGCGACCATCCTGCGGCAGCCACAGGTTCTTGAAGCAATTGAACAAAGCCTTCAATCGAAGGGAACCAAGACGGCACGTCATCTTTCCAATGATGGTGCACAGGACACAACATTTGATGTGCAATGCCGGTATATGAACGGGGTCGGAGCCGTGTCGGGCGGGGCCGTTCTGACCACTTTTCAAGATGTCACGCATCTGGAACAGGCAAGTCAGATGCGCCGCGACTTTGTTGCCAATGTCAGTCACGAATTGCGGACGCCTTTGACGGCACTGATGGGCTTCATTGAAACCCTGCGCGGCCCTGCACGCAACGATCCGGCTGCGCGTGACCGGTTCCTGCAAATCATGGCTGATGAAGCCAACAGGATGAACCGGCTGGTTGGCGATCTTTTGTCCCTGAACCGCGTGGAAAGCGAAGAAAGAGTACGCCCAAATCAACAGCTGGAGTTGACAGGGCTGCTGCAATCCACCCTGAACTCGTTGCGCCCCCTGGCGGAAGAGGCGGGTGTGACGCTAACGCTTGACGCACAGGACGGCCCACTTTCCGTGACCGGAGACAGCGATCAGTTACGGCAGGTATTCACCAACCTGATCGAAAACGGAATAAAATACGGTGCCAGCGGTGCCAGCGTTACAGTCAGCGTTCTGTCATCAGAGCGTGACGCGGCGATGCGTGGACCTGGGGTGCGGGTGAAGGTCATCGACAAGGGGCCAGGAATTGATTCCGTGCATCTGCCACGTCTGACCGAGCGATTCTATCGCGCCGACAATCACAGATCCCGGCAGTTGGGCGGAACGGGGCTGGGGCTGGCTATCGTCAAGCACATCGTCAATCGCCACCGTGGACGGTTGCGCGTGGAAAGTGAGTTGGGAAAAGGGTCCGTCTTTACGGTCATCTTACCACGGTAGCCCTTCCCGCATTACCGCCCTTCAAAATCTGTCTCGTTACGATTTCTTGACCCGAAATCTCCGGATAATCGAAGGTTGTCATAAAAGCGTTACACACTTGTCACAAAAGGCTTACGCACGGCCCCTAGGGGTGCACGCAGGATCATCATGGGGGTGATCAATCATACCTTTTCAAGGAGACTGAAATGTCCTTTGTAAAACTGTCGGCTTCTGCGCTGGCAATCGCCACCGTCTCGGCAACTACCGCTGCTGCCCGTGACAACGTTCAGGTTGCCGGTTCGTCGACCGTTCTTCCATATGCCTCGATCGTCGCGGAACTGTTTGGTGAGAACACCGACTTCCCGACCCCGGTTGTTGAATCCGGCGGTTCGTCAGCTGGTCTGAAGCGTTTCTGTGAGGGTGTTGGTGAAAACACCATCGACATTGCAAACGCATCACGCGCGATCCGTGAAAAAGAAATCAAAGCCTGCGCCGAAAACGGTGTGACTGACATCATGGAAGTCCGCATCGGTTATGATGGCATCGTTTTTGCAAGCCAGCAGACCGGTCCTGCCTTCACCGCTTTTGAACCTGCTGACATCTTTAACGCTTTGGGCGCAAAAGTTCTGAAAGACGGTGAAGTGGTTGATAACCCTTACACCACCTGGGCTGAATTCAACCCCGAACTGCCTGATGTAGAAATCGCGGGCTTTATTCCGGGTACAAAACACGGCACCCGTGAAGTGTTCGAAGAAAAAGTTCTGCTGATCGGGTGTGAAGCAACCGGTGCGATGGAAGCCATGATTGCTGGCGGCATGAGCGAAGACGACGCAGAAGATGCATGTCTGGCTGTACGTACCGACGGCAAGGCGGTCGACATCGATGGTGACTACACCGAAACGCTGGCGCGTATCGACACCAACCCCAATGGCATCGGCATCTTCGGCCTGGCGTTCTACGAGAACAACACCGACAAGCTGAAAGTGGCCACCATGTCGGGTATTGCTCCTTCGACCGAAACCATCTCGACCGGTGAATATCCGGTTTCGCGCCCGCTGTTCTTCTACGTGAAGAAAGCCCATATTGGCGTGATCCCCGGCCTGAAAGAATACGCCCAGTTCTTTACCCACGACGAAATCGCAGGCGCTTCGGGTCCTCTGGCAAACTATGGTCTGGTTGCGGACCCTGAGCTGGCAAAAACTCAGGATGCAATCGCCAACGAAGTAACCATGGGTTCGGGCAGCTAATCCCGCCTTTGGTTAGAAATACCGGGGGCGGCATTTATGTCGCCCCCACATTTTTCAGCTTTCCCGGCCAAGACCAAATGGGGGTTTCATGCCGATAGTATGGCTCGTTCTGATCGTGCTTGCGATTGCTTCAGTCGGTTACGTGTTGGGGCGCACACGCGCCCTGCAAAGCGTCACAGGAGATATCCGGGCTTTGCACTCGCTGCCGTCGTATTATGGCGCAAATGTCGCTCTCAAGACGATCGTACCCGCATTTGGCCTTATGATCCTCTGGTTGCTGGTACAACCGCTTTACGTGAACTCTCAGGTTTCTGAAACGATCTCGGGTTCCGCCATCCAAGACGGCTCGTCCCTAAATCTGGTCATGGCCGAGGTCCGTCGCACCGCTTACGGTCTGGATAACGCGGTTGCCGCCGGGCAGATACCCGAGGAACTGGCGCGCAACGCGCGCGCGGATGTAATCGACATGACCCAGCGTCTGAAGGATGCCGGGCAGGTGGTGACGTCGGATATCACGCAACCTGTGCTGCGCGCGGCGCAAAGTTATCGGATCATGAATGCGATCGGCTATTCGGTCATGACTGTCGCCGTCATACTGACGGCACTCGCCGGTGCTGCAGCCAGCTGGTTTCAAACTCACGCAGAATACCGCGCGCGCAATGTGGTCGAGCAGGGCGTGCGTTTTCTGTTGCTGGCGGCCGCATCCATCGCAATTCTGACCACTGTCGGGATCGTCCTGTCTCTGGTTTTCAATACTTGGGAATTCTTCAAGCTCTACCCTGCTACCGATTTCTTTTTCGGCACGACATGGGCCCCCAGTTTTTCGGGACGCGGCGGGTCGTCTGAGCTTGGTATTATTCCCTTGTTGTGGGGGACATTCTATATCTCTATCGTTGCGCTGCTGGTGGCCGTCCCGATCGGGTTGTTCGCCGCGATTTACCTCAGCGAATACGCCTCCCCCCGTGTCCGCGCCGTAGCAAAACCGCTGCTCGAGATTCTGGCCGGTATCCCGACCATCGTTTACGGCCTTTTTGCGCTGCTGACCGTTGGTCCGCTTTTGCTTGGCCTGTTCGGGGATGAGGGGCTTGGCTGGATGAAAGCTGGCACGGCAGTCATGACCGCTGGGTTGGTCATGGGCATCATGCTGATCCCGTTTGTGTCCTCTTTGTCCGATGACATCATCAATGCGGTGCCGCAGGCCATGCGTGACGGTTCTTACGGATTGGGCGCAACGCAATCGGAAACCATCCGTCAGGTCGTTCTGCCAGCTGCGCTTCCGGGTATCGTGGGGGCGATCCTGCTGGCCGCATCGCGCGCCATCGGTGAAACTATGATCGTGGTCCTTGGGGCAGGGGCGGCAGCACGGCTGAGCCTGAACCCGTTTGAAGCCATGACGACGGTCACCGCAAAAATCGTGAGCCAGCTAACCGGAGACGCGGATTTCGCATCGCCCGAGGCGCTTGTGGCCTTTGCACTGGGCATGACCCTTTTCACCCTCACGCTTGGGCTGAACATCTTTGCCCTCTACATCGTGCGTAAGTATCGGGAGCAATACGAATGACCGACGCCAGTATGCAAAGCCCTGAAACAGGTCATCGCTCTGTCTCGCTGACTGTAGCGGATGCACATACCAAAAAACGTGCAAATGCAGAGAAACGATTTCGGGCCTACGGGATTGTCGCTATTGCAACGGGCCTGTTTTTCCTGATCGTTCTGTTCGCCTCAATCCTGTCGCAGGGTATTCCGGCCTTTCAGCGCACTGTTGTCAGCGTGGATTTCACCTTGTCCGCTGCGCAGCGAGACGAGGCGGAAAGTACGTTGTTCAAGACCAAGGCCTATTCCAACCTGTTCATCGCTCAGTTGAGCAAGGAACTGGAAGACCAAGGGATCAGCGTTGATTTCGACGAAGCGGCGATCGAACGTCTTCTTGGTAAAATCGGCGGTACAATCCGAACTTACTATGCCGATAACCCCGGCAAGCTGGGTGATCCGGTCAAGTTTGATCTGGCCGCCTCCAGCCGGGTCGACGGGTATTTCAAAGGCCGCGTGTCCCGTGACACCTTGCAGGACAGCCGGTTTCTACAGCTTAGCGATCTGGATCTGGTTGATGCGCTGGAACAGGCGGGCATCATCAAGCAGGCTTTCAACTGGCCGTTCATCACCGGTGCGGATTCTGGCGTTGACAACCCGGGCGGTGCCGGCATCGGCGCCTCGGTCATTGGGTCGTTTTTCATGATGCTGGTGGTTTTGGGCCTGTCACTGCCTATTGGTGTGGCAGCGTCGATTTATCTTGAAGAGTTCGCTCCACAGAACAGGTTCACCGACCTGATTGAAGTGAACATCTCGAACCTTGCAGCCGTGCCGTCGATTGTGTTCGGTATTCTGGGTCTGGCCGTGTTCATCCAGTTCATGCACCTGCCGCAATCGGCGCCGCTGGTTGGTGGTCTGGTTCTGACCCTCATGACATTGCCGACGATCATCATCTCGACCCGCGCCTCGCTGAAAGCGGTTCCGCCGTCGATCCGTGATGCAGCGTTGGGGGTAGGGGCCTCGAAAATGCAGGCTGTGTTCCACCACGTGCTGCCTTTGGCCGCGCCGGGCATTCTGACCGGCACCATAATCGGTCTGGCACAAGCCTTGGGTGAAACCGCGCCGTTGTTGCTGATCGGCATGGTAGGCTTTGTGGCGCGGGGATATCCCGACGGGTTCCTTGCCGGCTTTACCGAGCCGAACTCGGCAATGCCCGCCCAGATTTACACTTGGGCCGCACGCGCTGATGTCGGGTTCTACGAAAAGGCCTGGGGCGGAATCATCATCCTTTTGATGTTCCTGCTGACCATGAATATCATCGCTATCATCCTGCGCCGCCGCTTTGAACGCCGCTGGTAATTGGGGGCAATAATGAACGACATGACACGAGTGGAGAGAACCGTGGACTCCAAAGACATCAAGATCAACGCGAAGAAGGTTCAGGTTTATTACGGTGATACCCACGCCATCAAGGACGTGAGTGTTGAGATCGAAGACAAGACCGTCACGGCCTTTATCGGCCCTTCGGGTTGTGGAAAATCGACCTTCCTGCGGTGTCTGAACCGGATGAACGACACCATCGATATCTGCCGAGTCGAAGGTGATATCCTGCTGGACGGCGAAGACATTTATGACAAGCGGGTCGACCCTGTTCAGTTGCGCGCCAAAGTCGGCATGGTGTTCCAAAAACCGAACCCGTTCCCCAAGTCGATCTACGACAACGTGGCCTATGGTCCGCGCATCCACGGCTTGGCCAAGAATAAGGCGGAACTGGATGATATCGTTGAGAAATCATTGCGTCGAGGCGCAATCTGGGATGAGGTCAAGGACCGTCTGGATGCGCCCGGTACGGGTTTGTCAGGGGGTCAACAGCAGCGTTTGTGTATCGCCCGCGCCGTGGCAACAGAACCGGAAGTCCTGTTGATGGACGAGCCGTGCTCGGCGCTGGACCCGATTGCAACCGCACAGGTCGAAGAGTTGATCGACGAATTGCGTTCCCGATATTCGGTTGTGATCGTCACCCACTCGATGCAGCAGGCCGCGCGCGTCAGTCAGAAAACGGCCTTTTTCCACCTGGGTAATCTGGTGGAATTCGGTGAAACCGGTCAGATTTTTACAAATCCAGTCGATCCGCGCACGGAAAGCTACATTACAGGCCGTATCGGCTAAGCACAGGTATCAAACAATGAGCGAACAACATATTGCATCTGCTTTTGACCGCGACCTCGAAACAATCCAGGCGCATATCATGAAGATGGGTGGTCTGGTTGAGGCCGCTATCATGGGCGCGGCGCGCTCGCTTGAAAGCCGTGACGTTGAGCTGGCCCAGGAAGTACGACAAGGTGACAAGGCCATCGACGCGTTGGAAGACCTAATCGACGAGGAAACCGCGCGTCTGATTGCGTTGCGTGCGCCCACGGCCAGTGACCTGCGACTGGTTCTTTCGGTCCTGAAAGTATCCGGTAATCTCGAGCGGATTGGCGATTACGCGAAGAACATCGCCAAGCGTACGACCGTTCTGGCCAATGCGGGCGAGATCAGCGGCAGCGCGGCTGCCTTGCGCCGCATGGCGCGCGAAGTTGAGCGTATGCTGCGCGACGCGTTGGACGCCTATATTCAACGCGACGCGGAACTGGCCACCGACGTCATCAACCGCGATGAAGAGGTCGACCAGATGTACAACGGCCTGTTCCGCGAATTCCTGACCTTCATGGCTGAAGATCCGCGCAATATTTCGGCCTGTATGCACCTGCATTTCATCGCCAAGAACATCGAGCGTATGGGCGACCATGTAACCTCGATTGCCGAGCAGGTGGTGTATCTGGTTACAGGCGACCGCCCGACCGAGGCTCGGCCCAAGGCCGATATAACGTCGCAAACAGCGTAGGAGAGGCTTGAGATGTCCGCAGATCAACCGACGGTTCTGGTGGTCGAGGATGAGTTGGCCCAACGCGAGGTGCTGGCCTACAACCTTGAAGCCGAAGGTTTTCGCGTCTCAAAGGCGGCCAACGGTGACGAAGCTATGCTGCTGGTCGACGAAGACTGCCCGGATATCATTGTTCTGGACTGGATGATGCCCAACCTCAGCGGGATTGAGGTTTGCCGCCGGCTCAAAAGCCGTCCGGACACACGCTCGATCCCGATAATCATGCTGTCGGCCCGATCAGAAGAGGTAGACAAGGTTCGCGGGCTGGAAACTGGTGCCGACGATTATGTGGTCAAGCCATATTCGATCGTCGAACTGATGGCGCGTGTCCGAACACAACTACGCCGCGTCCGACCGGCAACTGTTGGCTTGCGACTGGAGTACGATGACATCATTCTGGATTCGGAAACCCACAAGGTCAGCCGCGACAGCAAGCCCTTGAAACTGGGTCCAACCGAATTCCGGCTTCTTAGCACGTTCATGGAAAAGCCGGGCAGGGTCTGGAGCCGTGAACAATTGCTGGATCGGGTCTGGGGACGCGACATCTATGTCGATACGCGTACCGTTGATGTTCACATTGGACGACTGCGCAAAGCCTTGACGCAACATGGCGGGGATGATCCGGTTCGCACAGTCCGCGGTGCCGGTTACGCGTTGGGATAATTCGCATCAGACCTGTGTTGAACGCATTGGTCTGATGGCTGATTGCAATGGAATCTGAGTATATCTCCGCTACTTCCTATTATCGTGTAATTGGTATTATGGTAAAAACGTAATACTTGTAATACGGAACGCAAGCCAACACATTGAAAACACTGTAACGAACCTGTCCGGAATACGCATGGAGCTTAAGAACAAAACTGTCGTTGTCACCGGCGCTGCCCAAGGCATTGGTCGTGGTCTTGCAGAACGGTTTTCCCATGAAGGTGCACGTGTAATCTGCTCGGATGTCGACATCGCTGGCGCAAATTTGGTCGCGAAGCAAATTGGTGGTCAGGCGTATCCCTGCGACGTTTCCAGCGAAGCGCAGATCAAGGCTCTGATTGATTTTGTTGAAGAAACTGTCGGTCCAATTGACCTGTTTTGCGCAAATGCCGGAATTCTGACGCTTGGCGGTCTCGATGTTGCGGACGAAGATTGGGATCGGATCTGGAAGATCAATGTCATGTCCCATGTCTGGACTGCTCGCCATCTGGTTCCACGCATGGTTCGTCGCGGCGGCGGATATATAATGATAACTGCGTCTGCGGCAGGTTTGCTGAACCAACCTGGTGCAGCCCCATATGGGGTTACCAAACACGCGGCTGTAGGATTTGCCGAATGGCTTTCGCTGACATATGGCGCTGAAGGATTGAAAGTCTCGGTCCTGTGTCCGCAGGCGGTACGTTCGAAAATGACCGAAGGCCATGAAATCTCAGTAGCTTCGATTGATGGGATGCTTGAGCCCAGAGATGTGGCTGAATCCTGTGTGCAAGCTATTCGAAATGAACGGTTTTTGATTCTGCCTCATCCACAAGTCGCTGATTATTTGCAATTCAAAGCGGCTGATTACGATCGGTGGCTTAGCGGAATGCAGAAGTTAAATCAAAGGTTTATTGGCAATACTTAAGGTCG
The DNA here is from genome assembly GCF_056541275.1 of Ruegeria sp. AI2. Lineage (NCBI taxonomy): Bacteria > Pseudomonadati > Pseudomonadota > Alphaproteobacteria > Rhodobacterales > Roseobacteraceae > Ruegeria > Ruegeria sp. AI2. The sequence goes on along the minus strand of NZ_JBQFYB010000001.1, from coordinate 855,374 downwards.
TACGCGAATTCTGCGCATCAATCCTTCCTGTGCGACAGATGCAACAAGGGTACCGTCCTCGGAATAGATCGATCCACGGTTAAAACTGCGTCCCTGCCCCGTCCACGGCGAGTCCATTACGTAAAGATGCCAGTTCTGAAAATTTACCGGTGCGTGAAACCATAGCGCGTGGTCCAGACTTGCGCCGTTGAACTCTCCGCTAAACCAGCTCAGACCGTGTGGCCGCAATCCAGAGGACATCAGGTTCATGTCAGACGCATAAGCCAGCAGTAAGTGCTGCGTTCTGGTGTCGACCGAAGCAGCAGCGGGCATACGGAACCAGGTCTGGTTTCGATCATCAGAGACTTTCGGTGTGAATGGGTCCAGATGATCGACTTCCCGGACCTCGATCGGGCGCTCGCGCAGCAATTCGCCCCTCAACCTTTCGGGAACACGTTCAACGTATGTTTTACGCAATTCAGATCGGGACGGGTACGCTTCCGGTGCGTTCACGACGGGCATCGGATGCTGATGGTCCCAACCTTCGTCCCGGACATGAAAGGATGCCGACATGTTCAGGATTTGCTTTCCATGCTGAATCGCAACCACACGGCGGGTTGTGAACGAACCTCCGTCTCGCGCGCGATCAACTTGATAAATAACGGGTTTCTCTGGATCTCCCGGGCGAATGAAATAGGCGTGTAGCGAATGGCACAACCGCTCTTCAACAGTCCGATACGCCGCAGCGAGCGCTTGCGCGATGACCTGCCCGCCAAAGATGCGTGTTGGCGTTTCACCGCCCGACCCTGTCCCGCGAAACAGATCGACCTCAAGCCGTTCAATATCCAGAAGATCCAGTAAGATACGTTCCGCTTCGGTCATCGTCTGCTCGCAAGTTGTGTCGTCCGGCACCGGGTATCAGTACAGAGTAAATCATTCAATCATGGCCGCATGAACCAGTGCCTTGAGTTCGGCGCGGGATGGGTACGAACTTGAGGGGGACAGTTGGGTAAAGAAAATCGCCGTCAGGTCATTCTGCCAGTCAATCCAGAAATAGGTCGACGCCATTCCACCCCAGCTGAAATCCCCGATAGAGCCGGGAACCCTTACCAGACCGGGATTCAGAACAACCGCACCAGCTAGCCCAAAGCCCATTCCTTCCATCGGTTGCTCTGCGAAACTCTGCGGACCCATTGACGCAATGTCCCCGGGAAGGTGATTGCGCATCATGAAATCGACGGTTTTCGGGCCAAGTATGCGGTACCCTTTCCCGGCCCCCCGATTTCGAAGCATGTCCGCGAATTTGGCATAATCATCGATTGTCGAAATCAGACCGCCACCGCCGGAAAAGGTCGTCGTGTTTTCGAACGGGGATTCTATGTGGGAATCGAACAGTCTCAGGCTTTCGCTACCGTGATCCGCGGAATTCAGCGCCATCGCGTCGCCAGCCAATGGGGTGTAGAGCGATGCGAAACGATCCCCTGCCCCAGCGGGTACGGAAAAACCTGTTTCGCGCATCTCCAGCGGCTCAAGGATTTCGCTTCGAAAGAACTGCTCCAATGACTGGCCCGAGACCACCTCGATCACTCGACCCAGCACGTCAATCCCGACTGAGTATTCCCAGCGTGCACCGGGTTGGAACGCCAGTGGCAGCCCAGCCAGATCGCGCACAAGATGTTCCAGAGGCCCCTGATTGGGTTTGAAAATAAGGTCCCGTTCATCCATCGCTTGGGGCAAAAGCCCCGGGTTGAACGGGTAGCTTAGCCCACTGGTATGCGTCAGTAACTGATGTAGTGTTGGAGGCGGTGCAGCCTCGGTCTGATCCAGTTTCTCCGCCCCCGGGACCAGCGCCTGCATATCTTTGAATTCAGGTAAAAACTCAGACACAGGCGCGTTCAGGTGAACAAGCCCGCGTTCGACCAATGTCATCAACGCGACCGATGTGACCGGTTTGGTCATGGAATAAATGCGCACCAGCGTGTCGCGTTGGAATTGCCGGCCAGTCTCGAGGCTGCTGACACCACAGGCATGAAAAAAGGTCACATTCCCTTTGTGGCGCAGCAAAAAGGATGATCCGGCATATTTGCGCTGCTCAACATAGTTTTCCATCCAATGGCTAAGCCGATCTAGCCGGTTTTGATCAAACATGGATTGCCTGTGGGACATTTGGGAACTTCCGTGAGGTTCTAAACTGCGACTGTTTAAGCTTGTGACCTGAAATAGCAGCAAAAAGTTGCGTGTTGCAGAGAAATTCGTGAACGGACTTCATCAGCGTGTCTCACAATGGAATGCTAGACTGATTTCGACGCAGATTCGCCTGAAGTTCAATGAACAAGATTTCAAGGGACCGAAAGGGAGGAACCCCATGACGCAGACCATAGACTTCATTTACGATTTTTGCAGCCCGAACGCGTTTCTCGCCCATAAGATGCTCCCCGATCTTGCCGAGCGCTATGACGCAAGCATTACTTATGTTCCTGTCCTGCTGCCTGCGGTGTTCAAGGCGACGCATAACCAAAGCCCGTTTCAGGCGTATTCCGAAAACCGCCAGAAGACAGCCTATTTGACGCATGATCTGCACCGGTTTGCCCGCCGTCGTGGGTTGAGCTTTCATATGAGCCCGCATTTTCCGATCAACACAAAACTTGCCATGCGCGGCGCGTGTTTTGCCAATGGAAAACCTTGGGAAGTCGGATATATAAACGCGGTTTTTGATGCAATATGGGTGCATGGTCAGAAGGCGGACGAGATCGGTGTCCTTTCGGATATCCTGCATGAAAACGACTTGCCCGTTCGCAAAATTCGCGAAGCCATGGCGAGCCCCGACGTTAAACTGAAACTGAAAGAGAAAACCAAGTCGTCGGTTCGGCGAGGTGTGTTTGGGGTTCCCAGCATGTTTACCGGGGCTGAGCTGTTTTTTGGAAAGAACAGTCTGCCAAACCTTGAAGTTGAGCTTTCAAGGCAAGATAGTGACACAAAAACAGGTTGATAGGTCGTCACTCTAATGTGGACTCAAGAGCTTTCAGGCCGTGCTGGGCGAATATAGGAACATATGCGCCAAAAGCCTTTGCGCGGTCGGGGTCTGACGCGTTCCCATCCAACGCGCGTTTGTAGACACCCTGTAGAATGCCCGCCATACGAAAGAAATTGAAGCCCAGATAAAAGCCGAAATTGTCTATGCCATCCAGGCCTCGACGTTTGCAGTATTGGGCAATGAATGCCTCATCGCTGGGCAGGCCCAGGCTGTTTCGATCCACACCCGCCAGCCCCCGGCCCTGTTTTCCCGGCGGCAACTGCCATTGCATGATTACTGCGGCCAGATCCGCATAAGGGTGACCGATCGTCGACAGTTCCCAATCCAACACCCCGATACATTCCGCCCGGTTCGGCGCAAACATCAGGTTGTCGATGCGGTAATCCCCATGCACTAGCGTGCGCTGTCCGTCATCGGCCGGTACCGAGGTCTCGAGCGCTGAAGCCAGCGCATCCATATCCGCAATGGCCGAGGTCTCGGACGCGCGGTATTGCTTGGTCCAGCGCGCGATCTGACGCTCGTAATAGTTGCCAATCGGCCCATAGTCAGACAGGCCAACGGCATCGATATCCACCATGTGCAATTGGGCAAGAACTCTGTTCATTTCGTCAATGATGGCGGCGCGGGTTTCGTTGCTTTCTTTGGGCAGGGTTGGGTCCGGAAACACCCTGCCCTGCAAGCGTTCCATCACATAGAAGGCCGAGCCGATGACGCTGATGTCTTCACACAGCAGATACATCTTGGGCACCGGAACCTCGCTCCCGGCAAGGGCGCTTTGAACCCGAAATTCGCGATCAACGGCATGTGCCGATTTCAGCAATACGCCGGCGGGCTTTCGGCGCAGCACATAGGCTTTCTCTGGTGTGCGTAACTCAAACGTCGGGTTGGATTGACCGACATCAAATTTCCTCGCCTCCAATGGCCCGTTGTAGCCGGAAAGATGCGCGCTCAGATACGCATCTACCGCCGCCAGATCCAGTTTGATTTCGGTTTTCATTGGCTGTCTTCCCGTCACAGGGCCTCGGCAAAGATGTTTCCGGCGGTCACCACGTTGATCCCACCCGAAACCGGGATCACTGCGCCTGTCACATAGTTGCCGCCGCGACCGCACAGGAACAACATACAGCCTGCAATATCCTCGTCCCGTCCGACGCGACCCAGAGGTACAGACTTGCCAACCCGTTCTCTGGTATCCTCATCGGCTGTCGCAAAGGCAGTCATGCGCGACACAAACGGCCCCGGAGCGAGTGCGTTAACCGTGATGTGGTGCGGTGAAAGTTCCTTGGCCAAGACCTTGGTCAGGTGCAAAACAGCAGCCTTTGAGGCCGAATAGCTGTAGGCCCCATCGCCCATTGGGACTTCACCCATGACTGACCCCACATTGACAATGCGCGCCGGGTCTTCGGCGGTGCCTGATTTCATTAGCATTGGCAAAAGCCGCTGGGTCAGTTCGAATATCCCTGTCACGTTGACAGACATGACCTTTTCCCATGCATCGTAGGGAAACTGCCCCATGGGAGCACCCCAGGACACCCCCGAGTTGTTCATCAGGATGTCCAGTTTGTCCGTACGCTCCTGAATGTCAGAGACCAGCTTGCCTATACCGACTGCGCTGCCAATGTCACCGGCAAAGCCTTCGGCGCTGCCCGGCGCGTCCAGCGCGTTCAGTTCTGCGGCGACCTCGGCACAGGCGTCCCCTTTTCTTGAGGCAATGAGCACGCGCGCGCCCGCACGAACCAGCGCCTCGGCTGCCATGCGGCCAATACCTGTCGCTCCACCTGTTACCAAAGCGGTTTTGCCGTGAAGCGAAAAGAGGGTGTCGGGGGTCATTTTGTGCTCCTCAGTTTCTTTGTCACCAGTTCATCCTGATACAAATTGCGTTCCTCTTGCCGTCGCGGCAGGCGTTGGACCGTAGCGTTGACAAAAAACCATGCTGCACCAAAACTTCCTCGACACAAAGTACAGGCAGATCAGAGGCGGTATGCAAGCATTACTCAGCGTCGCACCGGGCGGTCCCGAAACCCTGGAGCTTACGACCCTACCAGATCCGCAGCCGGGCAAAGGTCAGCTATTGATTGGTGTGAAAGCAGCGGGCGTGAATTTTCCGGACACGTTGATTATCCGCGATCTGTACCAGATGAAGCCGCCACGGCCCTTTGCTCCGGGCGGTGAAATTGCGGGTGAAGTTCTGGCTGTGGGCGAAGGCGTCAATGGATTTAAGCCAGGCGAACGTGTTTTGGCCCTAACCGGGCATGGTGGGTTTTCGACCCATGTCACGCTCAAGGCGGACGCAGCAATCCGAATTCCTAATGCGATGCCCTATGAAGATGCCGCCTGTTTCATTTTCACCTACGGCACGTCGTACCACGCGTTGAGGGATCGGGCGGAGATTCAACCCGGTGAAACCCTGTTGGTACTGGGTGCCGCCGGAGGTGTGGGGTCAGCCGCCATTGAACTGGGCAAAGCCATGGGTGCCAGGGTGATCGCAGCTGTTTCATCACCTGAAAAGGCCAAATTCTGTAGCCAGATTGGTGCCGATGACGTGGTGATTTACCCGCGCGACATGGACAAGGATGCGCAAAAAGCCTTCTCAGCCGAAGTTAAGAAACTTGCCGGTCCTGACGGCGTAGACATCGTCTACGACGCTGTTGGGGGTGCGCTGGCCGAACCGTCCCTGCGCAGCATAGCCTGGAAAGGTCGTTACCTTGTCGTCGGTTTTCCGGCGGGCATTCCGCGGATTCCTTTGAATCTGGCGCTTTTGAAAGGATGTCAGATCGTTGGTGTGTTTTGGGGCGCGTCAGTTTTCCGCGACCCAATCGGCCATGCTGACAACGTCAAGAACCTGTTCGATCTTTACACAGCCGGCAAAATCAAACCGCGAATTAGCGCGCGGTTCCCGCTTGCCCGCGCGCACGAGGCGCTTGAACAATTGTCGCAGCGATCCGTTCTGGGAAAAATCGTTGTCACCATGGCGGAAAGTTGAAGCCCTGAACAAAATAGCGACCCGCTTCGCACACCGGTTTTTCGACTGTACTCGATCCGGCAAAGGCAGGTAGACAACCCAACCTTTAGGCGTCTATGTACCATTAATGGGGATCGTGAAGACATGCACAACGTTTTGGTATTGAATGGCCCAAACCTCAACCTGCTTGGCACACGGCAGCCCGAGGTTTACGGCAGCACCACTCTGAAGATGATCGAGGAGGAGTGCCAGCGCCATGGCGCGTCCATTGGCCTTGAAGTATCGCATCTGCAATCCAACCATGAGGGTGTGTTAATTGATGCGATCCACGGCGCACGCGGTGTGCAGGATGGCCTTGTGATCAATGCGGGGGCGTTCACACACACGTCGGTTGCGTTGATGGATGCCATCGCGTCAGTTGAACTGCCGGTTGTCGAAGTTCACCTGTCAAACATCCATGCAAGGGAAGCATTCCGTCACAAGTCCTATATCGCGCCTGTTGCTCTGGGTCAGATCTGTGGCTTTGGCGCCCAAAGCTATGTTCTTGCTCTGGACGCGCTGGCCGCGCATTTGAAAGCAGGTGGCACGGCATGACCCTCAGGGATTATCTGCGGTTTGTCAGCTATGCCAAGACCCTGGAAGACCTGTGGGATGCGCATTGCCGACAGATGGCGGAATTCGGGTTCGATCGTCTTATCTACGGCCACACGCAATACAGGACGGCAACCTCATTGGGTGATCCAGAGGACTTTGTCATTCTGACTAACCATAATCGTGCCTATGTGGATGGCTTCATCAAGGACGGTTTGTATTTTCACGCCCCCATGTTGAAATGGGCGCTGGACAATGAAGGTGCCGCCAGCTGGAAAATGTTGCTGGACATGCACTCTCGCGGGTCGATGACCGATAAAGAGCGTGAGGTTTTCGAGTTCAACAAGTCCATGGGCGTCGTTTCTGGTTACACCATCAGCTTCAACTCGGTCTCTGTGCGCTCAAAAGGGGCGATTTCCCTATCCGCAAAGGAAGGGATGAGCCAGGAAGACATTGACGCGATCTGGCAAGAGCATGGCGAAGACATTCTTTTGATGAACAACGTTGCGCATCTGAAGATCCTGACATTGCCTTTCAACCCACCGAACCGGGCACTGACAAAGCGTCAGCGCGAGGCGTTGCAATGGGTTGGTGACGGCAAAACCACGCAGGACATAGCCTTGCTGATGGGCCTGACAGCGGCAACTGTCGAAAAGCATCTTCGACTCGCCCGTGAGGCGTTGTCGGTTGAAACGACGGCTCAGGCTGTTTTGAAGGCATCTTTGCATAATCAGATGTTCATTATGGAAGTTTAGGAGTGTTTTTATGACGCCATCCCGCGTCAGTTTACCCTAGGTAAGGAAATCACTACTTTTCAAATCCAACCTAAAAGTTGCAAAGTGAGAGTGTTCCGTGAGTGGTGGCTTTAGCCAGGGAACATTCGGTTGGATCTTTGCGATTTCAAAGCTCTCCAATCACTCTGACAAGGGGGCGCCTATTCGTCCGCGTACCTGTGTCGGAATTTTGGGGGGCCTCGACCATCCCCATCATGCGGGGCCCTCCAATCCTTCACTTCTTTGCCAATTCTCTGATGTGCCACCAACAAAAAAGGGCTACGCGACGCGTAACCCTTTCACTTTGTTCAGCAAGGCCCCTGTCGGAGCCTTTCTTTAGCCCTGAGCAGCTTTTGCGACTTCGGCAGCGAAGTCTTCTTTTTCCACAACGATGCCTTCGCCGACTTCCAGGCGAACAAAGCCGGTGATGGTTGCGCCTGCTTCTTTTGCAGCGGCTTCAACGGTCAGATCAGGGTTCACAACGAATTGCTGGCTCAGCAATGTCGATTCGGCGACGAATTTCTTCATGCGGCCTTCGATCATCTTTTCGATCACCTGCTCCGGCTTGCCGGATTCGCGGGCGATGTCCATCTGAACCTGCTTTTCCTTCTCGACAATTGCCGGGTCCATGTCGGCCTCAGACAGGGCGGCCGGGTTCACAGCTGCGATGTGCATCGCAACCTGCTTGCCGATAGCCTCATCACCACCCGACAGAGCGACCAGCACACCGATTTTGCCCATGCCGTTGGTCGCAGCGTTGTGCACATAAGACACGACAGTATCGCCCGACAGCTTGGCCATGCGGCGCACCGACATGTTTTCGCCGATGGTGGCGATCTTGTCGGTCAGGGTGTCGGCAACGCTTTTGCCGCCCAGATCAGCAGCCAGCAGTGCTTCGATGTTGTCCACACCTTCAGCAGCGTTCGCAATCTTGCCGACCATTTCCTGGAACTCAGCGTTTTTCGCAACGAAATCGGTTTCCGAGTTCACTTCGACAGCAACACCGTTGCCACCGCTGACGTGAACAGCCACCAGACCTTCTGCTGCGGTACGGCCCGATTTCTTGGCCGCTTTGGCCAGGCCTTTGGTGCGCAGCCAATCAACGGCGTCGTCCATGTTGCCGCCGGTTTCGGTCAGCGCTTTTTTTGCGTCCATCATGCCTGCGCCGGTCGAGTCGCGCAGTTCTTTAACCATTGCTGCTGTGATTGCCATCTTTTGGCTCTCCTCAATTCAAACGGAATTGGGGCAGGTCATACCCTGCCCCATATGTCATTTACGTGACGGGCAGCTTACGCTTCGGCAGGGGCTTCTGCGGCTTCTTCCGCAAGAGCTTCTTCAACCGGAGCTTCTTCGAATGCGCCCAGATCTACGCCTGCTGCGCCCATCTGCGCGGTCATACCGTCCAGAGCGGCGCGTGCGGCCAGATCGCAGTACAGAGCGATTGCGCGAGCTGCGTCGTCGTTGCCGGGGATGATGTAGTCAACGCCATCGGGCGAGCAGTTGGTGTCAACAACAGCCACAACCGGGATACCCAGTTTGTTGGCTTCTGCGATGGCCAATGCTTCTTTCTTGACGTCGATGACGAACAGCAGGTCCGGAACGCCGCCCATTTCGCGGATACCACCCAGCGATGCCTGAAGTTTGCCCTGGTCACGTTCCATGCCCAGACGCTCTTTCTTGGTCAGGCCTTCTGCGCCCGATTCCATGGCTTCGTCGATCTGGTTCAGACGGTTGATCGACTGGGAAACGGTTTTCCAGTTGGTCAGCGTGCCGCCCAGCCAGCGGTGGTTCATGTAGTACTGAGCCGACTTTTCAGCCGCTTCAGCGATCGGGCCAGCGGCCTGGCGCTTGGTACCAACGAACAGAATGCGGCCACCTTTTGCGACGGTGTCACGAACAGCCTGCAGAGCCTGATCCAGCATCGGAACAGTCTGGGTCAGGTCCATGATGTGGATGCCATTGCGCGAGCCGTAGATGAACGGGCCCATGCGGGGGTTCCAACGCTGTGTCTGGTGACCAAAGTGAACGCCAGCTTCCAGCAGCTGACGCATGGTGAACTCGGGAAGAGCCATGCTATTTTCCTTTTCCGGTTTACGCCTGGGCGGGGGTGAAAGAAGCGGACGCTCCAACCGGCGGTCTTGATGAGGATGTCTCCCTCAAAAAGGCCAAACCCCGCCTGCGGGTTTGAATGGCGCGCGTATAAGGCAGGTTTGCGCGCTACGCAAGGGCCAATCGCCCTTATTTTTCAAGCTGCGCCAATGCGTGCGCATGCCTGACGGCGTCTTCACAATGGGCGGCAAGAGCCTTGCGGTTTTCAAAGTCGCTGACCCGCGCTGGCGCATGATAGATTAGTTCAACCGTTCCTTGCCGACGTGCGCCAAGGGTCTTCAGCAAATGCGGCCCGAACTCCATATCCCCCCACCAGCCATAAAAGCGTTTTGGCTGGCCTTTGGGCGCGTGAAACACCACAGAAACGGGTTGGATATACATGAAATCACGCAACTCATCTGCAAAGAACGCGGCGAAAAGCGTTGTTTTGAAAGGTAAAATGCGAAGCCCGTCGGTTGAGGTGCCTTCGGGGAAAAACAACAGTTTGTGACCCACTTTCAGGCGGGTTTCAAACAGCTTGGTTTGTTCCTTGGCTTTCTTGCGATCCCGTTCGATGAAAAGCGTCCCGGTCGCACGGGCCAGCCAGCCGATACCGGGCCATTTGGCGACTTCTGCTTTGGAGACAAAATAGACCCGCTTGCGCGCGTTCAGAGCAAAGATATCCAGCCAGGACGTGTGGTTTGCCACCACCGCCCCCCTCTCTTTCATCAGCGCGCCTGATGTGCGGAACCCGATGCCAAGAATTCGAAACGCGTTGCGGCAGACAAACTGCGTGATGAACGGCGTCACAGGTCGCCGGACGCCGAAAATCGGATACTCGATCAGGCGAACGGCCAGAAGGATGATCAGGCCACCAAAGACAAGGGCCGCCAGCGGGACTCCGCGCAGAATGACCAGAACCCATCCTGTAACGCCCAGCTCGATCGGATCGGGCGCGTCTTCACTATTCCAGAGCGGGTCATTCACAGCGTCACGCCCCGCCATAAATTCGACGCTGCCGTTCATTCATGCGCGTCGTGTCGAGGATCAGGCACACATCCGTTGTGTTGAAGGTGTGGTCGATAAAGGCGCCCTCGCCCACGAAACCACCCAAGCGCAGGTAGGCTTTGATCAATGCTGGCACCTGAACCATGGCGGCGCGGCGGTCCAAAGCCTCTGGTTTCACAAGGTTCATCGACTGAAAAACATCGGGCTGCGCCCGTACGCGCAACTCTGGCGGAGCCAGATGGTTGTGGTGAAGCATCGACAAGGGCTGCGCCAATGTGGTCACGTCTGTTCCGTGAAAACTCGCAACGCCGAACAGCACCTCAATGTCACGTTCCGCTACATAAGCGGCCAAACCGTTCCACAGGTGGTACATTGCCGTACCCCCACGGTAGTCGGGGTGCAGGCACGACCGTCCCAACTCCAGCAGTTTGCGCCCGCTGTTCTTGAGAACGGTCAGGTCATATTCATCTTCGGAATAGAATTGCCCCAGTTCCGCAGCACGTTCGCCCGGTAACATCCTGTAGACGCCAATGATTTCGCCGGTGTGATCATCATAGGCCAACATATGATCGAAATACGGGTCGAAACGGTCTTTCTCGAGGCCAGCATCGTGATCGACCATCTCTCCACCGCCCCCCAACTCACGCACGAAGACGTCATAGCGCAGGCGTTGAGCTGCTTGCAGGTCGGCTTCGGTCTCGGCCAGTTTTACAGTGAAAGAAGGGCCAGTATCCGGCATATGGGGTGATCCGTGTTCTTTTGGCTGCTGATACCGCAGTTTTTCAGCCAAAGGCAACAAGCCCCGCTTCGGTCAGCGTTGTTAACCTTTCCTAAACCACTTTCACAGATCAAAGACCGGCATCAGGGCGATGCGCGTTCCGTCGATCACCACTTTTCCCTGCTCGCGAAAGTTCACGGTGATCTTGCCTGCAATGTTGGACTGAACCTGTCCGACGCCCCATTCGGGAAAATCCGGGTGGCGGACAAACATGCCCGGTGCAAGTATAGCATTCATGTCTGTCATAGGGGCCTCCGGGACGTGCGGCAGATACAGTCGGAGGTACGCATGGGCGAGAGCAACGTCAACCTGGCCGAATTGATCGGTTCGCGGATTTGCCATGATCTGATCAGCCCGATCGGGGCGATCACCAACGGGCTTGAGCTGTTGGATATGGTGGGCGCCGTACAGGGCCCCGAGATGGAACTGATCTCGGGCAGTGTCGGAAGTGCCGGGGCGCGTATACGCTTTTTCCGCGTTGCCTTTGGCTCGGCCAGTGATCAGCCGCTTGGTCGGACCGAAGTAACCGAACTGCTGAAAGATATCGAGCGTGCCGGGCGGATACGGGTCAACTGGAACCTGACCGGGCCAGTGCCGCGTAATCAGGTCAAACTGGCCTTTCTGGCGTTTATGTGCTGCGAAAGTGCCATGCCGCTGGGCGGCGCGGTCGAAATCGTCAATCAGGGCAACAATTGGATTGTGACCGGGGTTGCAGACCGGTTGAATGTCGATAGTGATCTTTGGAAGAACGTTGTGACAGGTCGGTTTCCCACCAAGATCACGCCCGCGCACGTTCAGTTCGCGTTGCTGCCTGAAACGGCAGCTGCGATGGGTCGGCGGATTGCCGTTGAAACCTCGGCAACCCGCGTGTCACTTCGGTTTTAAGCCCGGATCGTTCCGTTCCCGCGCACGAGATATTTGAAACTGGTCAATTGCGCCGCCCCAACCGGCCCGCGCGCGTGCATCTTGCCCGTCGCGATTCCGATTTCTGCCCCCATGCCAAACTCGCCACCATCCGCAAACTGAGTCGAGGCATTGTGCATGAGGATTGCGCTGTCCAGACGCTCAAAGAAACGGGCCGCTGCCGCGTCATCCTCGGTCATGATGCAATCGGTGTGGTTCGAGCCGTATTGCTGAATATGAGCAATCGCGGCATCAATATCGGCAACGGGCTTCGCCGCGATCACGCTGTCGAGGAACTCTTTTCCCCAGTCATCCGCCGTAGCAGCAACTGTACCCTCCCCAGCGAGAACACCGTCGGCGTGAACCTCGACGCCTGACTGGACCAGTGCCGCAACCACGTCACGCCCCAGTGTGTCGGCGATATCCTGATGAACCAGCAAGCATTCAGCGGCTCCGCAAATACCAGTGCGGCGGGTCTTGGCATTCAGTACCACTTCCAGCGTTTTCTGCGGGTCAGCAGCCTTGTCGATGTAAATGTGCACGATGCCTTCGAGATGGGCAAAGACCGGCACACGGGCCTCTCGTTGTACAAGGCCCACCAGTCTCTTGCCTCCGCGTGGAACGATGACGTCGACATAGTCGGTCAATGTCAGCAACTCCTGCACCGCGGCGCGGTCGCGTGTGGGCACAAGTTGAATGGCGTCTTCGGGCAGGTTCGCGGCCTTCAGCCCTTCGACCAGACAGGCATGGATCGCGGTTGAGGAATGAAAGCTTTCGGATCCGCCACGCAGGATTACCGCATTGCCCGATTTCAGGCACAGCGCCCCGGCATCCGCAGTCACGTTGGGTCGGCTTTCATAGATCACGCCGATAACCCCTAACGGTGTCCGGACGCGCTGGATGTTAAGGCCCGTGGGCATATTCCATTCAGACAGAACCTCACCCACCGGGTCGGCCTGCTCCGCGACGGTTCTCAGTCCGTCCACCATGCTCTGAACACGCGCCTCACCCAGCATCAGGCGATCCATCATTGCGGGGCTCAGTCCCTTGTCGCGGCCGAATTCCAGATCTTTTTGATTGGCTTCGATGATCCGTGCCCGATTGGCCCAAACCGCGTCTGCGGCTGCAATCAGCGCTGCGTGCTTTCGTTCAGCTGTTGCGAAAGCCAGTTCACGCGAAGCGGCTTTGGCACGTTTCCCAAGATCTTCCATCAGAGCAGGAATGCTATCGAAGTCTTTCATATCGCGTGCCTTTCAGATCATCTTATTGAAGGTTAAAGGGCGAGGTCGTCCCGGTGGATGAGGGCTGCGCGGCCGGGATAGCCCAGCGTCGCTTCAATCTCAGAAGACTTACGCCCCTTGATCGCATCGGCTTCCTGCGCCGTATACCGGCTTATCCCCTGAGCCAGACGGCGGGATTCCAGATCAAGGACGGCGACAGGATCGCCGCGACCGAAATCTCCGGTCACTTCCACAATCCCGGCAGGTAGCAGGCTTTTGCCATTGGCCAGTGCCTTGGCCGCCCCCTCGTCCACGGTAATCTCACCCCGAGGTTTCATCGCCGAAATCCAGCGTTTGCGGGCTGCATGTGGATCCAATGTCGCGGTAAACCATGTGGAATTGGCACCGTTTTCGAGCGTTTTCAGAGGGTTCAGAACCGACCCTTCGGTAATCGCCATGGCGCAACCGCCCGCGGTCGCCATCTTGGCTGCCAACAGTTTTGTCTTCATCCCGCCTTTTGACAGGCCCGAGCCCGCATCACCGGCCATGGCTTCAATTTGGGGTGTGATCCTGTCGATTGTCTCGAAGCGCTTCGCCGAAGCGTCTTCCTTGGGATTACCCGAATAGAAGCCATCCACATCCGACAGCAGAATCAGTTGGTCGGCCCCTACTGTCACGGCGATTTGCGCGGCCAAGCGGTCATTGTCGCCATACCGGATTTCGTCCGTTGCAACCGTGTCGTTTTCATTGACGATCGGAACGACGCCCAACCCAAGCAGAGTTTCCAAGGTTGCGCGTGAGTTCAGATACCTGCGGCGATCTTCGCTATCTTCAAGCGTCACCAGAACCTGCGCCGTGGTGATCCCATGGGGTGCCAACGCTTCTTCATAAGCGCGTGCAAGCCGGATTTGCCCAACCGCAGCAGCAGCCTGTGACTGTTCCAAGGGCAGTGCCGCCATCGGCAGTCCCAGAACGCCGCGGCCCAGTGCAATCGAACCGGACGAAACAAGGATTACATCTTTCCCTTGTCCCTTGAGCCAGGAAACATCCTGCGCCAACGACAGCAGCCAGTCAGAACGCAGCAAACCAGTGTCGCGATCAACCAGCAAAGCCGACCCGATTTTTACCACCAGACGGCGTGCCGAGGTCAGGGTTGCCAAGGCTGTGCCTCCTCAGCGGGTTTCTGACGCACACGGTTGTCGTCAATCTGGCTGCGCAGCGCCCGCAGAACTTCGGTTACACCCAGATGTGCCACACCGGACATGGTCATGACGGGGCCGCCCACGGCCTCCTCAAGCTCAGCGACGGCAAGGGCACGTTCTTCGTCATCCAGCGCGTCGATCTTGTTCAGAACAGTGATCCGGGGCTTTTCAGCCAGTTCACCGCCATAGGCTTCTAGCTCGTGAATGATCGTGCGGTAATCATCGGCGACCGTCGCAGAGGTGCCATCGACCAGATGCAACAACACGGCACAGCGTTCCACGTGACCCAGAAAACGGTCACCAATGCCACGGCCTTCATGAGCGCCTTCGATCAGGCCCGGAATATCGGCCACAACAAATTCGACGTTGTCCACGCCGACAACGCCAAGATTGGGGTGCAGCGTGGTAAACGGATAGTCGGCAATCTTGGGCCGCGCATTCGACGTGGCCGCCAGAAAGGTCGACTTGCCTGCATTCGGCATACCCAAAAGACCCACATCGGCGATCAGCTTGAGCCGCAGCCAGATTGTGCGGTCAATCCCCGCCTGCCCCGAATTGGCGCGGCGCGGGGCCTGATTGGTGGCGGACTTGAAATGCAGGTTGCCAAAGCCGCCATTGCCGCCCTTGGCCAGCAGAACGCGTTGCCCGACTTCGGTCAGGTCGCAGATGACGGTTTCTTCGTCTTCGTCCAGGATTTCAGTGCCAACCGGAACACGCAGAACGATATCGTCCCCATCCTTGCCGGTGCGTTGCTGCCCCCGGCCCGGTTGCCCGTTTTTGGCGAAGAAGTGTTGCTGATAGCGGAAGTCGATCAGGGTGTTCAGCCCATCCACAACTTCGGCCCAGACAGACCCGCCTTTGCCGCCGTCCCCGCCATCGGGGCCGCCGTATTCGATAAACTTTTCGCGTCTGAAGCTGACGCAGCCGCTACCGCCGGCCCCGGACCGGATGTAGACCTTTGCGAGATCGAGAAATTTCATGTGTGTCCCCTACTGCAAAGGCCCCATCGGCCACAAGTCAGAGTTTTTTACTGTATGTCCAGGTGGGCACATTCGCATCGCGCGCCACCGAATAGCTTTCCGCATCGCCCAGATACTGGAACCCGCAATGGGTCAGGACCCGGGCCGAGGCCGGATTATCCTGAAACACACTGGCAAACATCGTCGCGTTTTCCAGCGGGTTGGCGTTAACAAGCGCTTCCACAGCCATCGAGGCAATGCCCGTGTTCCAATAGATCGGCGCGACCCAATAGCCGACTTCAGACTGATTCCGATCAAGCCGTTTCAGCGAAATCACACCGATCAGTTCCGGGCCACCGTCCTTGGTAGCATCCATGACCCAGACGTCCTCGTCCCGGTTGTCAGCCATCGAACGGGTTACAAAGGCTTCGATCGAACCAGGGGCCAGTGGATGTGCAATACTGGTGGTCATCCGCGCCACGCGCTCATCACCTGCGTAATGCTCGATAAGGCCCATATCCGACCGGCGCAGGGGGCGCAGGTCGAACCGCTCGGTTTCAATGACCGGCTGATTTATTATTGTCTCAAGCTTCATTGGTGTGTTCCTCCTCCGAACAACACGAATAGTACGGACGCGACCGTAAGACCCGCCAACGTCCACATCAGATATTTTTCCGCCGGGCGACCTTCAACCGCATGCGCGATTCTATCCCCCGCAAAAGTCCAGATCGGGTGCAAAACAATCTGGCAGATCAACAAACTAAGAGCGATCGTGAGCGTTGCGTCAAAGCTGGACGTCCCCGCCGCGACAAAGCCCGTAAAACCTGCAACAATCATGGCCCAGGCTTTTGGATTCAGCGGATGCACGATCAACCCCGCCCAGAATCCCGGAACATCACCAACCGCAGTTTCGCGCGACAGTCGCAAATTCGCGATCTTCCACGCCAGCCAGCAAATATATGCAGCCGAAGCATATTTCAGCGCCGCAAAGGCCGTCGGAACCTGTTCCGCCAGTTGCAGCAAACCAAAGCCCACGGGCCAGATAATCAGCTGCTTACCAAGCACGACACCGGCCACAAAAGGTAATGCGGCACGAAACCCATAGCGCGCACCCGTTCCCAGCAGGACCATGTTGGCCGGCCCCGGCGTGCCGACCTGAGAGGCGGCAAAGATCAGGAAACTGGTGGTTGCGACTGTCATCGGTTCTTTCGATCACGACTGCGTTAAAACGAGAAAGGGGACCGGCACTTTGTGCCGGTCCCCCATGAATTTTTCTTAAACCTTCTGGGTCTCGGCTTACTCTGCGGCCTCCGCCACTGGCAGGACCGAAATAAAGGTGCGGTTTTTAAGTCCCTTGTGGAACTTCACGGCGCCATCGACAGTTGCAAAGATGGTGTGATCTTTGCCAATGCCTACGCCTTCGCCCGGCCAGAACTTGGTACCGCGCTGACGCACGATGATGTTGCCTGCGATAGCGGCCTGGCCACCATACAGTTTTACGCCAAGGCGACGACCAGCTGAGTCGCGACCGTTACGGGAGGAACCGCCAGCTTTTTTATGTGCCATTCTCTCTCTCCTTAGCCTTTAGCCAATTCTTTGGCTTGCTCAACCCATTCGGGTTTCACTTTGACCGTTTCGATAGCAGCAATCTGCTCATCCGACAAGGCGGCCAGAGCGGCAAAGCTCTCGATACCGGCCTCAACCAGCTTCTTGGCGGCGGCAGGGCCGACACCGTTCAGTTGGGTCAGATCGTCAGCAGCGGCAGCAGCGGGTGCTTCAGCCTTGGCTTCGGCTTTCTTGGCAGGCTTTGCAGCGGGTGCCGCCTCGCCAGCCGGAGCGGAACCGGTTGCAGCTTTGATGCCGGATTTGTCGGCGCCCGACGCCAGAATGTCGGTGATTTTGACCAGTGTCAGTTTCTGACGGTGGCCAACGGTACGCTTCGAGCTGTGCTTACGACGGCGTTTGACGAACTTGATGACCTTGTCACCTTTGATCTGTTCGATCACTTCGGCCTGAACGCCTGCGCCTGCAACGAAAGGTGCGCCAACGACCGGAGCGTCACCGCCCAGCATCAGAACATCGTTGAATTGAACTTTTTCACCTGCGTCGGCAGCCAGTTTTTCAACGCGGAGGATATCGCCCGCCTGAACCTTGTACTGCTTGCCGCCAGTCTTGAGGACCGCAAACATGCGTCTTTCCTTTTCTAACCCGCGTTCTGTGGTCCCCGGTTGGGTGTTTTGGCCCCAAGAAACTTGAAAGCCACCTCGAACAGCGTGCCCTTTTCGGGCTGTGTGAATGGCCCCTGACAACGTCATGAGGGCCAAATAATAACGATACCCGGCGCGGAAAACCGGCCGGGATGCGCGCTTATCCATAGATTACAGGTAAAAGTCAACACCAAAGCGGCGTCAAAGATCGGACGCCCTCAGCGCTTGTCCAACCGCCTGCCCCAGGCGATAGGAAATATCATTGAACATACGATCAAAGCCGTTAAACACGGCCTCATTCAAGGCGCGTCCCGTCTCGGTTCTGGAAAACGCGATATTTTCGCGCATCTGAGCCTCATCCAACGGGCGGTAGGCCATAAGAAGAAACGAATAAAGCCACTCCTCAGTGTCCTCGGCCCGGCTTTCTTTCTGCAACAAAAGCTCTGCCAGCAGTTCCTGATCATCGGTCCGCGCATCAACATCAAGGCCCTGAAAGAAGCTGTAGTCAGACGTCAATGCCCCCTGAACATTCTTTTCGATCAGGTCATTTGCCTCGATATATTCCTTGACCAAAGCAAACTGAGCGGTGCTGCGTTCTGCGGATTTGTAGACTTCTCGGGCCATGTCTTCGATTGCCTGATCCGACATGGCGCGCCGGGCCGAGTTTTCCAGTGTTACGATGGTCTGGCCAAGATCACTTTCAAAAAACAAGATGGCCTGATCAAGCTGAATATCGGACATACCTTCTTTGAAGGCGTCCGTCAGATGTTCCCGCATCCAAAGGGGATCGTAGATACGATTGACCTGCGACTCGAAAAAAGCGCCACCCTTGTTATCCAAAAAAGTATCATCAAGAGTCTCGCGATGGCCCTGCCCCTCGTGAACAAGGATTTCCATCACCTGTGTCAGGCGCATGGCTTTCGCCAGTCGGTCGACTTTTCCATCGGCATACAGCGGCAGTGCCCAACACAGGGCGACCACAAATGCCAGAATTACGCGCTGCATCAAATGTCCTGTGCCGGGTGCAATTCGGCCATCCGCGCGGCCAGAACCTCGAACCTCATGGCCATGATCTCATATTGGATGGCGTTCAATAGCTCGTAGACTTCCTGCATCAGCGGCTGTTCCAGCGCGTCAACATATGTATCCACATCAGCGTCGGAAAAATCCTGATAAGTGTAAGCAGCGCCCGCCAGATTGGACAGTTGCAGTGACTGACGCATTGCCGGTTCATTTTGCTTCATCAATTCACGCAGTTCATCCCCGTCCAGCTGTAGCTCGATGACTCCCGATGCGCTGGCCGCCAACAGGAAGCGCACCTGAATTTCCTGCAAGGCACGCAACGCCGTACCTGTGGAATCGATCGCGGCGTTCATGCGTTTAAAACTTTCGACCCGTTTCGACCCGTTCTTGATCAGGTCAGAGATGATCCTTTGACCTGCCAATTGCTTGACGTCATCGTCTTCTTGCATGTGTGAGGCATTTTCGGCCACGACCAGACGTTGACCAAGGTCAGACGCGTAAAACTCGACAGCGTGTGCCAGGGCCTCGTCACTTAGGGTCTGTTCCAGAATGGAAACTGCGGTGTTGTGCATTGCACCGACTTCAAAAACCTCGTCCGTCAAACGGGTCCAGTCCGAGCCGAAACCCTCTGGGTCAACACCCAACATCTGCGGCGCGGACCGTGAGCTCAGGGCGATGCTTTCAAGAGCTACGTCAAAACCGGTCGTCGTCAGAAAAGCCTCAATCCGATCCCGGTTCGCCGCAGAAAGCTCCAAAGGAACCAGAACAAGCGCCAGAAACGGGGCGAGAAACCAAAAGGCGATGCGGTGTGCAAACTGTGTCATACCTTTCAGAGTAGGTGTTTTGCGCTGGCAGGCAACGGAAAATCCGGGCAATCACGATTTCCGGAATTTTCTGCTTGCGCCCCCGTTCGTTCCTGACTAAATCCCCCCCTCACAGACCCCCGCGGAGAGGTGCCGGAGTGGTCGAACGGGGCGGTCTCGAAAACCGTTGTGGGTGCAAGCCCACCCAGGGTTCGAATCCCTGTCTCTCCGCCACATTCCCAATATCGAAGGCTGTCAGAAAACGTCTTCCGGTCTGATTTGGGTTATCAACAAAATTGCAAGTGGTCCGCTGTCAGAAACTGTAGTGGCCTATGTCACCCGGCGTGTTCTTGCCGTGAAATCTGGTGCAATCAGCGTAGCACGGCCCAAACCTGTATTCTGCTGAGAATTCACAGGAATTCCCCTTTGTATATCCGCTACATTTAACGCATCCCAGCGACACATTTTCCAAAGGAGACAAACATGTCGCGTATTCTTATCCTGATCATCATCGCCGCTGTTGGTGTTGGTGGTTACTACTATCTCAACCAGTCCGAACAAACCCCGGCTGAACAAGTGCAATCCGCAGCGCAGGAGGCGGGCGATGCAGTGGCTGATGCCGCGTCAACCGCTCAGGAAGCTGCGTCTGACGCGCTGGAAGGTGCAACAGAACAGGCCAGCGAGGCAGCTTCATCCTTGACCGAACAGGCGCAGGAAGCCGCATCGTCGGTTGCCGACCAAGCCAGTGAGGCAGCTTCGTCTGTTGCGGAACAAGCATCCGAGGCAGCACAGCAAGCCGGTGATCAGGTGGCGGCGCTGGCGGGTCAGGGACAGGAATTGCTGAGCTCCTGGATTCAGGAAGGCAAGCTGGACCCCACCAATTTCGACTATGAAGGCATCATGAGCTCGATTCAGGACAGCACATTGGCCACGGATCTGAAAGAACAGGCGATCAAGATCGTAAATGACATTAAAGAGTCGCCTGAAACCATCGCCTTGAAGATTCAGGAACTGACCGCGCTGTTGACGCAGCAATAACAAAGAAGGGGCCGGTTGCCAGTTCCCGGCCCCTTCCTCTCACGCCAATTTTCCAGTCGTGCCCTTACGTTATCGTTTCTCTGAATTGACCCAGTGTGCGGCTTTTGATTGGCTGCCCCGACAACACATCCTCACCCCGAGATCGCCCGTTGGCAATCTCCTGTTTAAGGGGGTGTGCGCATTGAACAAGCCATCTTGAGGACGATCCCATGACTGACCTGCCCCAAACAATGAAAGCTGCCATCCTGAAACACGACGGGTACTCGGCCACTTCGACCGGACCAGTCATCGAGGATGCGGCTGATTGGCTTGAAGCTGCGGAACTGCCCGTTCCCAATCCCGGCCCCGGTCAGGTTTTGATCCGCCTGCGCGCGTCGTCGGTCAATCCGTCCGACCTCCACTTCATCAAGGGTGAATACGGCCAGCCGCGCGTCAAAGGTGCCGCGGCCGGATTCGAAGGCTGTGGCGACGTCGTTGCAACCGGAAAAGGTGCCGAGGCGCTGAAGGGACAGCGCGTCGCTTTCGTGGCCGCAGGTTCCGGCGCCTGGGCGGAATACATCGTGACGCAGATGCAAATGTGTATTCCTTTGCGTCCGGATATTTCAGATGATGACGGAGCCGCGCAAATCGTCAACCCTCTCACCGCGATGGCGATGGTGGACATGGCAAGGGAAGACGGCGATGCATTTGTGATATCCGCTGCGTCCAGCCAATTGGGAAAACTGATGTGCAGCCTCGGGCGTGATCTGGGGTTAAAACCCATCGCGCTGGTGCGCCGGGCCGAGACAGTCGATACGCTGAAAAGTCTTGGAGCAGCCGAAGTGCTTGTGACGTCCGATCCTGAAATCGTCGAGAAGTTTGCCGCGATAAGCGCCACGCTGAAGCCTCGGGTCTTCCTTGATGCGGTGACGGATCAACTGTCCGAGAAACTGTTCTGCGCCATGCCCAACCGGGCGCGCTGGGTCAGCTACGGCAAACTTTCGACCGAAGCGCCAACGCTTTCTCAGACCGGCCAGCTGATCTTCATGGGGAAACGGATCGAAGGTTTCTGGCTGACGCAATGGATGATGTCGACACCGCCCGCTGACCAGATGCGGGTTGTGGCCGAAGTTCAGGCCCGCTTTGCCGATGGTCGCTGGAAAACGGATGTTTCCGAACACCTTACACTCGAAAATCTTGTGTCGAATCTTGCCGATGCGCTGAAAAAGAGTGACGGAAAGGTGATT
Organism: Ruegeria sp. AI2; assembly: GCF_056541275.1. Lineage (NCBI taxonomy): Bacteria > Pseudomonadati > Pseudomonadota > Alphaproteobacteria > Rhodobacterales > Roseobacteraceae > Ruegeria > Ruegeria sp. AI2. The sequence continues at coordinate 833,580 of NZ_JBQFYB010000001.1, read as the reverse complement.
ATCACCCCATAGTAGAACTCACCTGCGTTACCGGAGGATACACGCGGGCGGACGAAGACGCTGGAAAACCGGTGGAGGGAGGACAGTGTGGATAACGCGCAGCTGCTGATTAGCGGGCTGGCGAACGGGTGTGTCTACGGCCTGATCGCGCTTGGCTTTGTATTGATCTACAAGGCAACCGAAGCGGTGAATTTTGCGCAGGGTGATTTCATGATGCTGGGCGCATTTGTGACCATCGGCCTGACAAATACCGAATATATGGGGTTGCCGTTCTGGCTCGCTCTGCCTGTTTCATTGGGAATAATGGGCGCGCTCGGTTTTCTTCTTGATCGCCTGATCATTCGCCGCTTGTTCGGTGAAAGCCAGACCGCCGTTGTCATACTGACCATTGCTTTGGGCTTTGTGATCCGTTTCGTTGCCGGTCTAATCTGGGGGCACGAGCCGCAAACGCTGCAAAACCCGCTTGCGGGCAAAGAAGTGCGTATGGGCGGTCTTGTACTGGGGATGGAGGATGTCGCGATAATCGTTGTCACGGTGCTGCTGACATGGGCACTCTATGTTTTCTTCAGCCGCACCAAGCTGGGTCTGGCGATGCAGGGCGCCTCGCAAAACCAGCTGGCAGCTTATTACATGGGCATTCCCGTCAGGCGTGTTCAGGGATGGGTCTGGGCTTTGGCCGGAGGCGTTGCAGGAATTGCCGGAATTCTCTTTGCTGCAAAAGGGGCTGTGGATCCGACAACAGGATTGCTGGGCATCAAGGCGTTTGCCGCCGCCGTTATCGGCGGGTTCGGCAGTTTGCCGGGTGCATTGGCCGGAGGGCTGATTGTCGGCGTTATCGAACCCTTCGCCAGCCGGTACATTGCGGCAGGTTACAGCCAGGTCGCGCCATACGCTTTGCTGCTTGCCGTCCTGATCTTCCGACCAAACGGGCTGTTCAGTCAGGTCCGGGTCAAGAAGGTCTGAGCCATGCGGATCGTTTTCAAAACCGACTACATGCAGGATATCCGCCCCTGGAAAGACGGGTTCCAGTTGCGCCTTTATCTGCTTCTACTGTTTGTCGTCGCGGCCGCGCCTTTCGCACTGGACGATTTCTATCTAGGTGAACTGACAAACGTTCTGATCTGGGCAATCGCCGGTCTGGGTCTGATGATCCTGACCGGACATACAGGGCAAGTCAGCCTGGGCCATGCGGCCTTTCTGGCCTTTGGCTGTTATGCCAACGTGGCCCTGATTGAGGCAGGCGTTCCTTTTCTAGTCGCGTTTCCGCTGGCCGGAATTCTGACCGGGATCGCGGGTGTGACCGTCGCAGTCCCTGCCCTGCGGCTTCACGGTATCTACCTGGCGATCTTTACCATGGCGCTGTCCATCCTGATGGATGACATCATCGTTCTGTCCGAGCCGATCACTGGTGGTGTCGCGGGTAAATATATCGGCGGGGTCGAGATCTTTGGCCTTACGGTTGACCGCTGGGGGACGCCTGGTCTTTTTTACTGGCTGGTTCTGTTCGTCACCGTTCTGGTCACGTTGGGATATATAAACCTGCTGCGGGCCCCGCTAGGACGTAGCTTCATCGCCGTGCGCGACTCCGAGGTTTCGGCGCAGGCGATGGGTATCGATATCGCGCGAACAAAGATGATTTCATTCGCCTTGTCCTGTGCGGTTACAGGTTGGGCCGGCGCGTTGATGGGTCTGTTTGCTGGTGCGTTTAACAATGAAACCTTCAGCGTCCTGATTTCGATCCAATTGCTGATGATGATTGTTATTGGCGGGCTGGGCTCGATCCATGGCGCGTTCCTGGGCGCAATCGTCATCGGGTTCTTGCCGCAGTTTCTATCGATTTCAAAGGAATATGTCGGCGCGATCATCGGCGGAAACACCGTTGCCATTCCGGGGCTGGAGTTCGGCATCTTTGGCATGATCCTGATCGGCTTCATCCTTTTCGAACCCATGGGCATCTATGGCCGCTGGTTAAAAATCCGCACCTGGTTCGAACTGTTTCCTTTCTATCGCAAGGACATGTTCAAACGGCAGAAATCCTATCTCAAGACGGAGCGTCTGAGATGAGCTTGCTGGAATTTGAAAACGTTACCCTGAAATTTGGTGGTCTGACGGCCGTGGACAATTTGTCCTTCGAGGTTCAGAAGGGCGAAGTTTTTGCCATAGTCGGGCCGAATGGCGCGGGCAAATCGACGGTCTTCAACCTGATCTCGCGCTTTTACGAACCGTTTTCAGGGTCGATTAGGTTTGATGGTCACGATCTGCTTCAGGTCAAACCGTCTGGCGTGGCGGCCTTTGGTGTGGCGAGAACCTTCCAGAACATCGAGCTCTTCGAACACGCAACTGTCCTGCAAAACCTTTTGGTCGGACGACACAGGCATCGGACTACGAACCTGATTTCAGAACTTTTGTTCACCCCTGCAGTTCGACGGCAAGAGCTGGAGAACCGGGAAAAAGTTGAAAAAATCATCGATTTCCTCGACTTGCAGGCCTATCGCGACAAGATGATTTCAGGGCTGCCTTACGGCGTGCGCAAAGTGGTCGAAGTGGCACGTGCCCTGGCGACCGATCCCAAGTTACTGTTGCTGGATGAACCGGCGTCGGGGCTGTCGGTGGAAGAGACGACCGATATGCGTTGGTGGATCGACGATATCCGGCGACAAATGGGCATTACCGTGCTGATGGTCGAACACGACATGGGATTGGTATCAGGCGTGTCCGACCGGGTCCTGGCCATGGCAGATGGGGCAAAGCTGGCCCTCGGGCCACCGGCAGACGTGCAATCGCACCCGGCCGTGATTGAGGCATATCTGGGGAAAGCCTCATGAACGCTCCGATCTTGCAAGTTCGCAATATCGAAAGTTTCTACGGTCCGATCATGGCCATTCGGGGCGTTTCACTGGATGTACACGAAGGAAAAATCGTGTCGATCCTTGGCGCAAACGGCGCAGGCAAAACCACATTGATGAAAACCATCTCTGGAGTGATGGACCCGGAAAAGGGAACGATTACCTTTGACGGCGGTGACATCCAGGGCTGGGAGCCGCACAAGGTTGTCCAGCGCGGGGTGGTCCACATCCCGGAAGGGCGCGAAGTGTTTCCTCTGTTAACGGTTGATGAAAACCTAAGCCTCGGCGCCTACACCCGCAAAGACAAAGACCAGATCGAACAGGATCGTGAGTTGGTTTTTCGTTATTTTCCGGTTCTGAAAAGCCGTCGGTCGCAAGAGGCCGGAACCCTTTCGGGTGGGCAGCAACAGATGCTGGCAATAGGGCGCGGATTGATGGCCAGACCTCGTATCATGTTGCTGGATGAGCCGTCTTTGGGCCTGTCCCCTCTGCTGGTGCAAGAGATCTTTGGCATTCTCAAACGTCTGAACGAAGAACAGAATATGACGATGTTGCTGGTTGAACAGAATGCCAACGCGGCGCTGGAACTGGCGCATCACGGCTATGTCATGGAGGTGGGTCGCATCGTCATGGACGGGGCCGCGGATGCGCTTTTGCAATCGGACGATATCCAAAGCTTTTATCTTGGAAAACAGGATGAAGGCGCGCGCGAAAGCCGCCGCTGGAAGCGGAAAAAGACGTGGAGGTAAGACGGATGGACGCCACGCCCCTACCCCCACAGGTCGTGATAAACGGCGTTCAGTTCAATGCAACGGCAGGACAGCGCCCGGTGCGTGTTGATGGCTGCATCACAATTGCTGAGTTGTTCCAAAGCCGATGTGCCGAACTGGGCAGCCGAACAGCGCATCGCGAAAAAGACCTGGGTATCTGGAACTCCTATTCCTGGGCCGATTATTGGCAGCATGCCAAATGGATCGGGCTGGCCTTGCGCAAGCTGGGGCTGGAGCGTGGCGATGTGGTCTCTATCCTGTCCGAAGATCGCAAGGAATGGGCCTGGCTCGACATGGGTATTCAGGGCGTTGGCGGTATCGCTTCCGGCGTCTACACCACGGATTCCGCCAGTCAGTTGCAGTATCTGATCAACGACAGCGGCAGCCGGTTTCTGATTGTCGAGGACGAAGAACATCTGGACAAGTTTCTGGGAATTGAGACCGAGGTTCCCGATCTGATCAAGGTAATCATCCTTGAAGACGAAGGATTGCATGACCTGAACCATCCGCGCTGCATGATGATCGACGAGCTGTTCGCCTTGGGCCAAAAGGCAGAACTGGCCGAGCCCGGGCGCTTCGAAGCGGAAATTGCATTGGCCAAACCGCAGGACACTGCCTTGCTGGTCTATACGTCGGGCACAACCGGTCAGCCGAAAGGCGCAATGCTTAGCCATGAAAATATTCTGGCCGCCGTCGAATCCGCGGCACGGGCGCTGCCAGCACTGCCCGGCGATGAACAGCTGTGTTTCCTTCCCCTGTGTCACATTCTGGAACGTAATGTCTCGGTCTATTTTCCTTTGGCTGCCCGCTGCACTGTCAATTTTGCCGAGAGCCCTGAAACTGTTTTTCCAAACCTTCAGGAGGTCTCGCCGACAACCTTCACAGCGGTGCCAAGGGTTTGGGAAAAGATCTACTCACACGTCCAGATCCTGACGCAGGAAGCCACACCTTTGGGGCGGCTGGCATTCGGCCTGGCATTGAAAATTGGTGCGCGCCGTGCCGGATATCTGAGTGCTGGCCAACCTGTTCCAACCGGCGTCGCCACCAGATTCTGGTTCTGGGATCAGCTGGTTTTGAAAAACCTGCGCCGAATGCTGGGCTTGGACAAACTGCGACGAGGAGGAACGGGTGCTGCCCCAATCTCGACCGATCTGCTTAAATGGTACTGGTCCATCGGCGTGCCGTTAGTGGAAGGGTTCGGGATGACCGAAACTTCGGGCCTTGCCACGCTCAACACCACAGACAGCAATAAGATCGGAACCATAGGCAAAGCCGTCGAAGGGTGCGACATCCGCATCTCGGACGATGGTGAAATCCAACTGAAGGGCCTGAACATTTTTCAAGGATACTGGCGCAACAACGCGAAGACGGCAGAAACTTTCACCGCCGATGGCTGGCTGCGTACGGGGGATATGGGGTCAATAGATGAGGATGGCTATGTCACCATCACGGGCCGCCTGAAGGATATCATTATCACCGCGGGGGGTAAGAACATCACCCCAGCCGAGATCGAAAGCCGCCTTAAGTTCAGTCACTATGTCGCGGACGCAATCCTCATCGGGGACAGGCGTAAATTTCTGACGGCACTGATTATGATTGATCAGGAAAATGTCGAAAAATACGCGCAGGGCCATAAAATCCCCTTCTCGAATTTCGCCTCGCTATGCGCAGCACCGGAAATCAGGCAGTTGATCAGTTCAGAAATTGCCGCTGTGAATGCAGAGTTTGCCCGGGTCGAGCAGATCAAGGATTTCCGTCTAATTGACGTCCTGCTGACCGCTGAAGACGACGAGCTTACAGCCACGATGAAGCTGAAGCGCGGACTGGTCGAAAAGAAACACGGGCATCTGATCGAAGACATGTACACTTGACCAAAAGATTAACGGGAGGAAAGAGATGAAGAAATTACGTAACAGGCTGGCGGCTGCATCACTGCTGACAGCATCGGCAACACTTGGTTGGGCGCAAACACAGGGCGTGACCGATGATGAGATTGTCATTGGTTCTGTCAACGACCTGAGCGGGATTTTTGCCGCGGTGGGTGTTCCGGCGACCAAAGGTGCAAATGTCGTCTTTGATCGGGTGAATGCAGCGGGTGGCGTGCACGGGCGCAAAATTCGTTACGTGGTCGAAGACAATGGCTATCAGATGCCGCGAGCCATGCAGGGCTATAACAAACTGCTGAATCGCGACAAGGTATTTGCCATGTTGCAGTCGCTTGGAACGCCGATGAACATGGCAGGTTTCAAGCTGTTGGATCCCAAGGGCATTCCCAACGTGGCGCCTCTTACTGCCGCGCGTCAGATGTTGCAGGAACCCATGCGGAACAAGTTCACCTCTTTCTCGACCTATTTCGATCAGGCGCGTGTCGGTGTGAACTATCTGGCAGGCGAGTTTGGATCAAAGACGGTCTGCACCATGTACCTGCCGACAGATTTTGGTGAGGAAATTCTAGAAGGCAGCAAGGCCGGAGCCGAAGAGGCCGGGATCACTTTTGGATCAGAAACCACCCATAAACCGGATGAGACGGACTTTGTTGGATCGCTGAGCAAGCTCAAAGAAGAGGGTTGCGATATCGTCACCATGGCGCTTGGGGTGCGGCAGGCGATCACCGTCGTGGGCACCGCAAAGAAAATGGGCCTGACTGATATGAAATTTCTCGGCACCTCGGCCAGTTTCCTGACGGTCGTGGCGCAGGTGCCTGGTGGCGTGACCGATGGATTCTACGCGGCAGCTTCGTGGCAGGATCTTTGGGCGCGTGCCGATCAACCTGCCCCGGCCGCATTTATCGAGGAATACAAGGCAGCTACGGGTGAAGATCCGGTCGGATTTGCCATGCTGGGTTATTCGGCGGCTGAGATGATGGTCAAGGCGTTGGAGGCCGCAGGCCCCGATCTGACGCAGGACAGTTTCATCGCGGCGATGGAAACTCTGGATTATCAGGATGATCTGGTCGGCAACCACATCACCTATGGTCCTGAAGACCATCAGGGCGCGGATACTGTATTCGTCAACGTTGTTGAAAACGGCGCGTGGAAACTCGTTCACGAAGAATGAATCTCTGACCCGCGCAAAGCAAAAGGGCTCGCAAGTGCGAGCCCTTTCTTTTGGGTATTCCCGGCGAATTAACGCTTCGAGAACTGGAACGAACGGCGGGCTTTTCGCTTACCGAATTTCTTACGTTCCACAACGCGGCTGTCGCGGGTCAGGAAGCCAGCGGCTTTCAGGGCACCACGCAGGTTCGGATCATAGAGTTGCAGCGCTTTCGAGATGCCGTGCTTGACCGCACCGGCCTGACCGGTCAGGCCACCGCCTTTGACGGTTGCAACAACGTCGAATTCACCTTCTACGCCGGCAACCTGGAACGGCTGGCGCAGAATCAGCTGCAGAACGGGGCGTGCAAAATAGACGTCCTGATCTTTGCCGTTCACGGTGACCTTGCCGGAACCCGGCTTGATCCAGACGCGGGCAACAGCGTCTTTACGCTTGCCGGTGGCATAGGAGCGGCCCAGCTCGTCACGTACGGGTTCACGCACGATGACTTCTTCGGCCACGGTTTCAACGCCTGCGACGGCGCTCAGCTCTTCGAGAGTATTGATCTGATCAACCATCGGTCATTAGCTCCGGGTGTTTTTCTTGTTCATGGACTTGACGTCCAGAACTTCGGGGGCCTGGGCCTCGTGCGGGTGCTCGGCACCGGCATAGATACGCAGGTTGGTCATCTGCTGGCGCGACAGGCGGTTGCCTGGCAGCATGCGCTTGACGGCCTGGAAGACCACGCGCTCGGGGTGCGCACCTTCCAAAATCTGCTGTTTGGTGCGCGACTTGATGCCGCCCGGGTGGCCAGTGTGCCAGTAGAAGTTTTCTTCGCGCTTCTTGCCGGTCATCTGGATTTTGTCAGCGTTGATCACGATGACGTTGTCGCCCATGTCCATGTTCGGGGTGAACGACGCTTTGTGCTTGCCACGCAGGCGCATGGCGACGATCGAAGCAAGACGGCCCAGAACAACGCCCTCGGCGTCGATCAGGATCCACTTCTTGTCGATGTCTGCAGGTGTTGCAGAAAAGGTTTTCATGGCAGGATAGTCCTGTTTGATGTGAAAGACCGCCCCAGCGGAGCGGCCCGAATTCGATGGACGGGTTTTATGAGGTGCCTGCACGCAGGTCAAGCAACACTTGTCTTATTTATATGCGTAAAAACAAAGACTTAAAAAATAGGTATTATTTTACCCCATCTTCAAACGCTGATTTGTTCAGGTGGATTGTCCAATAGTACGCGCAGGCGTTGCATCGCGTCCTCGAACCGTTCCAGCGACACATGGCCATTCATGGCAATACGTACCGCGTTCGGCGCGCGCCCATCGCGCAGCGCGAATTCGTCGGCGGATCGGAGCTGTATCCCTTCCCGCTCGGCCGCGCGACTGAATGCAGCCGACCGCCAGCCAGACGGAAGGCTCAGCCAGACAAAGGGAACGTCCGGGCCCCAGTTCAGATCAAACCCACCCAGGGTATTGACGGCGACGCGTAGATAATCTCCCATCCGCGTGCGCACATCCTTGGCGATCTGGCGCGTGCGCGGATCGGACAACAAATGACGGGTTAATTCCGCCAACGGTTGGGCTAATCCGAAATATCCGTATTCAGCGGACCGGCGCAAATCCACACTTCTTTCTCTGGGGGCGATAGCAAAACCCACACGCAATGCCGGTGTCAGAATCTTTGAGATTGATGACACGTGCCATCCCCGTTCAGGCGCCAGCGCCCGAAAGCTGGGCTCTCGGGCTTCGCCCATGCGATAGCAGTCATCTTCAATGATCTGCAAATCAAAGCGACGGGCAATCTCAACGATCTCTTTCCTCCGCTCCAACGGTGTGTGCGCGCCCGTTGGGTTCTGAACTTCTGGCGACACACAGACGGCCTGCGCTGTGGTCTGGCGCAGAACATGCTCCAACGCTGCGGGATCGACACCCCATTTGTCCATCTTCACACCGACCACTTCCGCGCGCATAAGTTCGCCTGCGCGACGGAACCCGGCATAAGACAGGTCCTCGACCAGAACGACAGGTTTGGGCCCGCGCAGGATCGTCTGAAACACAACGCAAAGCCCGTTCTGGCCACCATGTGTCAACACAATATCATCATGGGTCAGTGCACCCAGCGGAAGATCTGACAACCAGTCCACAACCGCCTGTCGCACGGGTTGGTACGCATCGCGCGTCGGGTAATTTAGAAACAAACCCGGATCGGCTTGCGACACTTTTTTCAAACATTCACGGATCAGGGACACCTGCCCCATATCCGCCAACCTTGGGCTGAACAGGCTTACATTGGCATTGTACTTGTCGTCGCGAAGATGCAGTTGCCGCGCCCAAACGTCGTCAAGAATGGGCGATTTCGGCGGCGCAACAAATGTACCACGTCCGACTTCGGCTTGTAACAACCCCTCATCTGTCAGGATTGTATAGGCGCGCGCGACTGTACCTGGTGTTATTTGCAGTCGATACGCCAGTTCGCGCACCGGAGGGAGTTTGACACCGACTTCCAAAGATTTGTTATCTATGGCTTTTCGAATTGTGTCGGCAACCAGAGTGTATTTCGGTCCTTTAGCTTTTGACAGCGCCTCTGGCCAAATTGTATCCATTACAATTCTTCCTTTGCTTTTGACACAATTTCGAATGTATCAGTCATGTGTACCAAGTACAGCTAATTTGTGTCAATACAATTTGAAAGGAATTCCGAGATGACACGCACAATGCACACCCCCGCCCTTCTGCTGCTGACCGACAGCCCCCGGCTGCCTCTGGCCGCTGCACTGGCCGTGCGGTTTGCGGCAGCGGTCACTCAATGGGAGCGTCGTCGCCGCAGCCGCGTCAATCTTAGTTATCTGGATGACCGCTTGCTGAAAGACGTCGGTCTGACACGCCATGATGCGCGCCGCGAAGTAAAGCGCCATTTTTGGCAGATTTAACTGATCCCCAGTCCCATTATTGGGACCTCTTCCTGGGCCGGGGCTTGTCCCCGGTCTTTTTTATCCGAATTTCGCGGCTGCAGACCCTGCTGGTGGCAGGGAATAGGTCATCGTCGCTCTGGCAACTGGGTCTTCTGCGCCATCGGAATACATAAGCACGTCACCGACGGCCAAAGTCCGGCCCAGTTTCAGCAGGCGACATTTGGCGATCATGTCCGTGTTGCCTTCTGGTTTGCGCAAAAAATCCAGGGAACTGTTCGTTGTGACCGCCAGGGATTGACGCCCTTTTCGCGCCAGAACCATTGCGTATACACAAACATCGGCCAACCCAAACATGGATGGCCCCGAAACCGTGCCCCCCGGCCGCAAATGCTGATCCTGCACAACAAGGCGCATGGTGATTGTATCTTCGGTCAGGTCCTCGACGACAAAGTCTTTGTGCACCTGCGGGAAAACCTGCTTAAGGTATTGTGACAGTTCGTCCCGGTTCATTGCCAACGCCATGCTTTCCCTCCTCCTCATACCGACCTAGAGTTGGCCCAACATGGGATCGGAGGGCAAGATGGCAATTCTGGAACGTAACGACACCGGCGCTGTTGCGCGGCTTACAATGAACGCCCCAGAGAGGCTGAACGCGCTGAGTGACGAGATGCTGTCGGCGCTTCAGGCTGAACTGGACACGTTGCGGAAAGACACGTCGATCCGGGCAGTGATCTTGGCGGGTCAGGGCAAGGCATTTTGCGCTGGCCACGATCTGAAACAGATGACGGCCGGACGCCAGTCCGAAGATGGCGGCAAAGCTTATTTCAATGACCTGTTTTCGCGCTGCGCGAAAGTGATGATGTCGATCCAGTCCCTGCCCCAGCCCGTCATCGCACAGGTCCACGGCATTGCAACCGCCGCCGGGTGTCAGCTGGTGGCCACCTGTGACATGGCCGTCGCTGCCGAAGGCACACGGTTTGGGGTGAACGGGGTCAATATCGGCTTATTCTGCTCCACCCCAATGGTGGCCCTCAGCCGCAATATCCCCAAAAAGCAGGCATTTGAGATGCTGACAACAGGAGACTTCATATCAGCTGAACGTGCTGCCGATTTGGGTTTGGTCAACCGCGTTGTCCCCATGACGCATCTTGAACAAGAAGCCAATGCGCTTGCAGAACAGGTTGCCTCCAAACTGGGAGCCGCCGTCAAGATAGGCAAAGAGGCGTTTTATCAACAGCTTCTGATGCCGCTGGATCAGGCCTATGCCTATACCGGCGACGTAATGGCGCAAAACATGCTGTACCGGGATACAGAAGAAGGCATTTCAGCCTTTATCGAAAAACGCCCCCCAAATTGGTCCCAATAATGCAATTGTTTTGCACATTTTTCGCCACTGTTTTGATTTTTGCACTTTTCAAAAGGGCGACACTGTGGCAAAGCTGGGTCGAGGCCAAGGCCTCAGGACACTTTTGGGTCGCCGTGGGCGGAAGGTCCCTCCAGCTGGTCTCTCTCACCAGCGCTGACAATCCCGCAGCGGCGACCCCAAGACCCCTTCCACAAAATTCGCGAAACCGCTTTGCCTCAGTTGCGCCCGATTGTGGTCTGCCATATGTGGCATCGCATGACACAAGTTTTGCATATTGTAGGCGGCGGCATGGCCGGGTCAGAAGCGGCCTGGCAAGCTGCTGAAATGGACGTGGATGTTGTGATCCACGAAATGCGTCCGTCCATCGGCACCTTTGCACATCAGACCGGCAATCTGGCGGAAATGGTGTGTTCGAACTCGTTCCGCTCGGATGATGATGAGCAGAATGCCGTGGGCCTGCTGCATTGGGAAATGCGCGCCGCCAATGGGTTGATCATGACAACGGCTGATGAACACCGCCTGCCAGCCGGTGGAGCGCTGGCTGTGGATCGTGACCCGTTTGCAGAAAGCGTGACCGCAAAACTTCGCGCCCACCCGCGCGTGACGGTAACCGACGAAGAAGTGACGACCCTGCCCGACGAAGGCCAGTGGATCTTTGCGACCGGTCCCCTGACGTCACCTGCGCTGGGCCAGGCCATCCAGGCCGAGACAGGGTCTGACGCACTTGCCTTTTTCGACGCCATCGCACCGATCGTCTATGCCGAGAGCATCGACATGAGCAAAGCGTGGATGCAATCACGCTACGACAAGGGCGAGACCGAAGAAGAACGCACAGCCTATCTGAACTGTCCGATGGACCGGGATCAGTACGAAGCCTTCATAGACGCGCTTCTGGCAGCAGATAAAACTGAATTTCACGAAGGAGAGACAGCAGGTTACTTCGACGGTTGCCTACCCATCGAGGTTATGGCCGAACGCGGTCGCGAAACGCTGCGCCATGGTCCGATGAAACCGGTCGGGCTGACCAACCCGCATGAGCCCGACGTGAAACCTCATGCGGTGGTGCAGCTGCGCCGTGATAACGCTTTGGGCACCTTGTTCAACATCGTGGGTTTCCAGACCAAGATGAAATATGGTGCCCAGACCGAAGTGTTCCGTATGATCCCGGGTTTGGAAAATGCCAGCTTTGCCCGGTTGGGTGGCATCCACCGCAACACGTTCATCAACTCTCCCACGCTTTTGGATTCGCAAATGCGGTTGAAATCCAAACCCAACATCCGGTTTGCCGGACAGATCACGGGTGTCGAAGGCTATGTAGAAAGCGCAGCGATGGGGTTGCTGGCCGGTCGGCTGGCCGCCGCTCAGATTTTGGGGCGTGACCTGCCAACCGTTCCGCAAGACAGCGCAATGGGTGCTTTGATTCACCACATAACGGGCGGTGCCGAGGCCAAGACCTTTCAGCCGATGAACGTGAATTTCGGCCTGTTTCGCCCCGTGGATGGTCTGAAAGGCGGTCGTCGGGGTCGTAAAGACAGGTACAAGGCCTATACCGACCGGGCCAAAGCCGAATGGAGTACCTGGCTGGAGCATTGCTGACTGGACGCGTAATGCGGTCTCAGCCTAGCATGCTGGAATGAACGACACGTTTCTGAACAGCACATACAATCTCGGCACGCCTGAAGCGACTGAAGCGCACTATCAGAACTGGGCTGCAACCTATGAAAAGGAAGTTGGTGAACACGGTTACGCCACGCCGGGCCGTGTAGCAGCGGCTTTGTGGTCTTTCGCACCGAAGCCTCAGACACCCATTCTGGATTACGGCTGCGGCACCGGGTTGTCGGGGCTTGCCCTGCGCGCAGTTGGCTTTGAGGTCATCGATGGGATGGACCCAACAGAAAACATGCTTCAGGAAGCCGCCAGCAAGGGCGTTTACCGAACATTGACCGGATTCGATATCGCCAAGCCCGCGCCGTTGAAACGTGGGGAGTACACGATGATCGCAGCCATAGGAGTGATCGGAAAAGGTGCTGCCCCGCCCGAGACACTGGATTTGTTGATGCACGCACTGCCCAAGGGTGGTTTGCTTGGCTTTTCGCTGAACGATCATGCGTTGGCGGACCATAAATTCACCTGCCGTCTGACGGATTGGGTCGACATGGGGGCAGCACGTTTGTTATTTCGTGAACACGGTCCCCACCTGCCTGGAATCAACCTTAACTCTGACGTGTATGTAATAGAAAAAGCGTGACTCTTGTAACGCGCTTTGCGCCATCCCCAACAGGCCCCCTTCATCTCGGGCACGCGTATTCTGCGTTGGTTGCCAGCGATAGGACCGCATCTGAAAGCGGCCGGTTCTTGCTGCGAATTGAGGATATCGATCGATCCCGCTCACGACAGCTATGGGAGGATCAGATATACAGCGACCTCAGATGGCTGGGGCTGACATGGCCTGAACCCGTAATGCGCCAATCGGATCGTATGGACGTTTACCATAAGGCGTTGGACCAGCTATGGGCGCAGGGGCTTTTGTATCCATGCACGTGTAATCGCAAAGATATCGCAGCAGCAGCCAGTGCGCCGCAGGAAGGCGCACCCATGCTTGGACCCGACGGGCTTGTGTACTCTGGAACCTGTCGAAAAAGGTTTGCTGGCAAAGATTTATCGAACCTTCCTCGTCCAACTCAGGACCCCTTGCGATTGGACGTGGTCAAGGCGTGTCAGGCGGTCCGCAACCCGGACAGGTACCAATTTCTTGAGTTGGGATCGGGTCCGGGCGGCGAAACCGGCATTATCACTTTCACGCCTGATGAGTTGGTCACCACCATAGGTGATGTAGTTCTGTCCCGCCGCGACATGGGGACGTCGTATCACTTGTCCGTTGTGCTTGACGATGCTGCTCAGGGCGTAACACAGGTGGTTCGAGGGCGGGACTTGTTCGAAGCAACCCGCATCCACGTTCTTTTGCAGGCGTTGTTGAACCTACCGACACCCGAGTATTTCCATCATGATCTGATCCGCGATGATGCAGGTAAACGGCTGGCCAAACGCGACGATGCCCGCGCAATTGCAAAGTACCGGGCCGACGGAGCCAGCCCAGATGACATACGCCGAATGGTTGGGCTTTGACCCCCTATTCCATTGGCGCCATCAGTTCAGTTTCCACCCCACCCCGAACGGCGGTAAAAAAACAGGTTCGTCGGTTGGTATGACAGGCTGCTCCGGTTTGACGGACAAGAACCAGTAGGCAGTCCCGGTCGCAATCGATCCGGAAATCCACAAGTTCCTGCACATGGCCCGAGGTTTCGCCCTTGATCCAGAAAGCCTGCCGCGAGCGTGACCAATAGGTCACCCGCCCGGTTTCGAGGGTCTTTTCAACCGCCTGTACATTCATCCAGGCCATCATCAGAACCTCGCCTGATGTTTCATCCTGCGCAATCGCCGGGATCAGACCCGCCTCATTAAATCTCAAAGTAGAGGGATCAAACACGACTGGGTCAGACATCTCAAAAACCTTTTGCATCCGGTGGGCTCGCCACTATGTATGGGTAACACACGACGAGGGAAAGCCATGAGCGGCGAGAACGACCTGATTAAGCTGTACTCCGGGCGCATTCTGGCGCTGGCTGCGGATATTCCGCATCTTGAGAGACTGGAAGATCCCGATGCAACCGTCAAGAAACGCTCACCTTTATGCGGATCGACTGTAACTGTGGACATCAAGGTTCGCGATGGTCAGATCAGTGCCTTTGGTCAGGAAGTCAAAGCCTGCGCTTTGGGGCAAGCGTCCGCCTCGGTCGTTGGGGAAGCGATAATTGGCGCGTCGCGGGCGCAGGTCGAAGCTGCGCGCGATCAGTTGGCGGCCATGCTCAAGACTGGCGGCCCTGCACCTGATGCGCCGTTTGATGGGCTTGAGGTGCTTATGCCCGCACGGGATTATAAAAACCGCCACGCGTCGATCCTGCTGGTTCTGGATGCCACGGCTGAGGCCATGGCGCAGGCTGAACAGGCAAACTGCGCCTGATTATAGCTATTTGGTGTAAACCCGTTTACCCTCTGCCCAGATTTCAGGAGGGATGGGTTTGAATAATTTGCTCGAGCATTTCGTTACGCTTTGGGTCGTTATCGACCCGATTGGAACAATTCCCGTTTTCATTGCAGTTACTGCCGGATTGGACGCGGCAGGCAGGCGGCGGACAGCGATGTTAGCAGCCGTGATAAGTGCTGCCGTATTGCTGTTCTTCCTTGTATTTGGTCAGGTGCTGATCGAAGCGCTGGATATCGGGTTGAATTCGTTTCAGGTCGCTGGCGGCATTATTCTGTTTCTGTTTGCCCTGACGATGATCTTTGGTGAAAGCAAACAAGAGATCGAACAACGGCAAGCCGAAGAAGATCGTGAAGACGCGTATCACCAGCAGAACCCGGCGATTTTCCCGCTTGCCGTGCCTTCACTGGCATCCCCCGGCGCAATGCTGGCAATTGTTATCCTAACTGACAACCACCGTTACAGCATCGCGGATCAGGGTATCACAGCGCTTGTCATGCTTTCCGTATTGCTGGTTGCGTTTGTACTGATGCTTTTGGCCGAGCCCATCATTCGGCTGATCGGTCATTCAGGCGCGGCAATCATCAGCCGTGTCATGGGGATGATTTTAGCCTCGGTTGCTGCCAACTCAGTCCTGTCCGCGCTGTTGGAGATCTTCAAAACCGGCCAATTGTAAAAAAAGCCGCCGCGCTTTCCGGGCGAAAGGGCGGCGGCAGGTATTGCGTGTCTCGTGTGGGGTCCGGTGTACCGCGCGGGGCCGAGGCATGGCCCCTCAAGGGGTTTGGGACAGGCAGGTCACCCTTGACTGAAATGGGGATGACAGCGCGGATTTTTCGGCACGAGATCGCAGGCAGAAAGGCTTAGAAACCAACCGGCAGGTGAAGGGCCACCATCAGCATCACGACCAAAGACAACACGCCAACGGCATCCTGCAGGATGGTCGATTGCGCGCGGCTAAAAGCGGTCTTGATCTGGGTCAGCATAGGGTCACCTCCGGTCAGAGTTTTAATCCTTTGTTGACCTTTTGTTCTCATATTTCCAAGCGCAGGTAAAGAACTTTTTAAGAACATTTGTGAACTTTAGGGAACATTACAGCTAACCCACTGAAATCAAACGGATCGCCTGATCCTGTTTCATCAGCCACAAAAGTACACGTGCGGCCCGTCCCCTGTCCGAAGTCAGTTTGGGATCGGTCGTTAGCAGCGCCCGCGCATCGGATTGGGCGACGGCCATCAATCCTGCCTGACGTTCCAGATCCGCGATATGGAATTTTGGCAACCCGGATTGCGCAGTTCCGATCAGATCGCCCGCGCCTCGCATCTCAAGGTCAGTTTCCGAGATTCGGAAGCCATCCTCTGTCTCGCGCAGAACCTCCAGCCGCTTGCGCCCTCCCTCGCTGAGCGGTGGTTGATACATCAGCAAACAGGTGGATTCCGCATCCCCGCGCCCGACGCGCCCCCGCAACTGGTGCAATTGCGCCAGCCCAAAGATCTCGGCCCGTTCAATGACCATGATCGTTGCGTTGGGTACGTTCACGCCGACCTCGATCACCGTTGTGGCAACAAGGACCTTTGTTTTCCCATTCTGAAATGCGCTCATCGCGGCGTCTTTGTCGGCGGGTGGCATCTGACCATGAACCAGCCCCACAACGCCCTCACCCAAAATGGCCCGCAGGCGTTTGAAGCGTTCCTCGGCCGCTGTCAGGTCTGAAACTTCGGATTCGTCGACCAGAGGGCACACCCAGTAACACTGTCGCCCCTCATCAATCGCACGCCGCAGGTGGGCTATGACTTCGTCCGTGCGCTGTGTGTTGACAATCGCCGTTTTGATCGGTTTTCGCCCCGGAGGCTTTTCATCCAGCACCGAAACATCCATGTCGCCATATTGCGCCAGCGCCAGACTGCGCGGGATGGGGGTGGCAGTCATTACCAGAACATCTGCCCCCTTGCCTTTTTCCGACAACTCCATCCTCTGCCGCACGCCAAACCGGTGCTGTTCGTCGACGATGGCCAATCTCAGCGCCTTGAATTCAACATCGCTTTGAAACACTGCATGTGTGCCAACCAGTATGTGAATATCGCCTTGTTTAAGCGCCTCAAGCTTGGCACGCCGCTCCGCGCCCTTGTCACGCCCGGTGAGCAGTTCCAGAACCACTCCGGCCTGCTCGGCCAGGGGGCGCAATCCTTCCAGATGCTGGCGCGCCAGAATTTCGGTCGGGGCCATCATCACGCCCTGCCCGCCTGCCTCAACCGCGATCAGAAGGGCCATGAAGGCCACCAGCGTCTTACCGGCGCCGACGTCGCCCTGTAACAGCCGGTTCATTCGGGCGTCAGACGCCATATCAGCCGAAATCTCATCAATGGCGCGCGTTTGTGCGCCAGTCGGGCGATATGGAAGGCTTGCCAGCACTTTCGATTGCAGTACCCCGGTTCCCACGCTGACGATCCCCCGCGACTTGCGCTCTCGTTGCCGGGCCAGAGCGAGCGTCAGCTGATGCGCAAACAACTCGTCATACGCCAACCTCTGACGTGCAGGGGCAAACGGCGCGACATCATCCGCGCCGCGCGGATTGTGACCGGCGTGAATGGCCGCGGACCAGTTCGGCCAGTTTTGCTGCGACACCTGCGCCGGATCGATCCATTCCTCAAGTTCGGGTGCGCGTGCCAATGCGCTGCGGCTGGCCTTGAACGCTGTTTTCTGCGTCAGCCCTTGCGTCAGGTGGTAAACCGGTTCGAATTCCGGGATATCTCCTGCTTGTTCAACGGGCAACATGTGGTCCGGATGCACCATCTGCGCCATGCCGTCGAACAGTTCCAACTTACCGGAAACCATGCGGCGTGATCCTTGTGGCAACACTTTCTTCAGATACTCACCACGTGCGTGGAAAAAGACCAGCTGGAAATCGGCCTGACTGTCTTCGACATGAACGCGATAGGCACCCCCCTTGCTGCGGGGCGGTCTGTGCGGGCCAACTGTCACTTCCACGGTCAGAGTGGCCGGCAGGTCCACCCCTTGAATTGTATCCCGCCTGCGCCGATCCACCACGGCATAAGGCAGGCTGAACAGAACATCGCGCGGGGATTCCACCCCGGTCTGCGCCATGGCCTGCGCTGTCTTGGGGCCGACGCCATCCAACGTTTCCAGCCCCGCAAATAGCGGGAAAAGCTGTTCGGGCCGTCCGCTCATGCGCCTTCTATCAGCTGAAGCCAGCCATCCTCGTCCAAAGTTTCGATCCCAAGTTCCGCTGCCTTTTTCGCCTTTGACCCGGCCCCGGGACCCGCGACCAGAATATCGGTTTTCTTGCTGACAGAGCCGGAAACCTTGGCGCCCAACGCCTCGGCCCGCGCTTTCGCCTCGGCGCGGGTCATCTTTTCCAGCGTTCCGGTGAACACTACGGTTTTACCTGCGACCGGACTGTCCGAGGCTGGCGCGTCCGGGGCGATAACCGTCAATTCGCTGCGCAACGTGTCGAAAGCCCGTCGTTCCTCTTCATTGGCAAATGCGTCCGACAATGAAAGGCCAAGTGTTGCGCCAATTCCGTCGATGCCGATCAGCTCTGCCCAGGCGGCATTGGCATCGGCTGCGACATTGGCCTCCGCGATGGCCGCGTCCCGCACTTCTTTCACGCGTGCGCGACGCCCTTCAAGCTGGGCCGCCGCACGCTCTGCGTCTTCCGCCTCATCCGCCCGCCGTTGCGCCAGCGCAGCCGGTCGTGCAGTGTCCAGCGCGAGCGCCATCGCATCCCAATCACGATAATACAGCGCCAGATCGCGCGCACCGACTTCGCCCACATGTCGAATGCCCAGTGCAAACAACAAGCGTGCAAATGGAATTTTCCGCTTTTCATCAATGGCTTCGAACAGGTTCCTGGCAGATGTTTCGCCCCACCCGTCCCGGTTTTTCAACCGCGTCAGACTGGCTGCGTCCCGCTGTTCCAGCGTGAAGATATCAGCTGGTGCATTGATCGGAAGGGTTGGATCCCCATAGAACATTTCAATCTGTTTTGCACCCAGCCCTTCTATATCAAAGGCTTTGCGCGACACGAAATGTTTCAGCTTTTCAACGGCCTGCGCAGGACAGATCAGGCCGCCGGTGCACCGTCGAACCGCGTCGCCCTCTTCACGGATCGCATCGCTTCCGCATTCGGGGCAATGTGTCGGAAAGGCAAAGGGGCGTGCATCGGCGGGGCGTTTGGACAAGTCGACATCCGACAGTTTGGGGATCACGTCGCCCGCGCGATAGACCTGAACCCAATCGCCCACTCGGATATCTTTTCCATCACGGATCGTGCCGCCTTTGGCGTCGCGCCCGGCGATGTAATCCTCGTTGTGCAAAGTGGCATTGGAGACGACCACCCCGCCAACCGTTACAGGATGCAACCGTGCCACGGGGCTGAGCGCCCCTGTTCGACCAACCTGAATGTCAATCGCCTCCAACCTGGTCCAGGCCAGTTCGGCTGGGAACTTATGTGCGATTGCCCATCTTGGCGTCGTCGAACGGAAACCCAAACGCGCCTGCAATGACAGATCGTTTACCTTGTAGACGACCCCATCGATATCATACCCCAAGGTCGCACGCTGCGCTTCGATATCCCGGTAATGAGCGATCATGCCCTCAGTCGTGGCACATAGGCGCGTCAAGGAATTCGTGGGGAACCCAAGGGTCGCAAGACGCTCAATTGCTCCCATCTGGGTATCCGCCAAAGGCTCTGACAGTTCACCCCAGGCATAGGCGAAGAAACGCAATGGGCGGGATCGGGTAATTTCCGAATCCAGCTGGCGCAGTGACCCTGCCGCCGCATTGCGCGGGTTGGCAAAGGGTTTGCCCCCCCGTTCAGTCTGCCGCTCATTCAACGCTTCGAAATCAGAGTGGGACATGTAAACCTCACCCCGAACCTCAAGAACGTCAGGCGCGTTTCCAATCTGCTGTGGAATATCAGAGACTGTGCAGGCGTTGGCCGTTACGTTCTCGCCAACTTCACCGTCGCCCCGCGTTGCGGCCTGAACCAGCTGTCCGTTCTCATATCGCAAGGACAAAGAAAGGCCGTCAATCTTGGGTTCAGCTGTGAAAGCCAGCGGCGCGCCTGCATCAAAGCCCAGATATTTGCGAATCGAGGCGTCGAAATCGGCAATGTCCCCATCGTCGAACGCATTTCCCAGTGACATCATTCGGACGGCATGAGTAACCTTTGAAAACCCATCCGCCGGTTTGGCCCCGACTTGCTCTGTCGGGCTGTCAGCACGTTTCAGGTGCGGAAAAAGCGCCTCGATCTCGGCATTTCTGCGTTTGAGGGCATCATAATCCGCATCCGACAACTCGGGCGCATCTTCTGCGTGATACAGCGTGTTGGCTCGGGACAGTATGTCCGCCAACCGCGCCAGTTCGGCACGCGCCTCATCATCCGTCAGGTCTGATATGGGAATGGAATTGCTCATGGCCTCGCCCTGTCACGCGTTCTTGGACCTCAGTGATAGGGCGAGGCCATGGCCAGGTCCAGATGTGCTGAGCCGTGAGTGCAATGTGCCGCCCTGGACCACCAGCGACACAAACGGTTCAAATCAGAGGCCGACCGCCATTCGCGTCTCGTCCAGAGTGTTGCTTTGCGGGTCGCGCAACACGTAGCCCCGCCCCCAAACGGTTTCGATATAATTCTCACCACCGGTTGCATTGCTGAGTTTTTTGCGCAGTTTGCAGATGAAGACGTCGATGATCTTCAGCTCGGGTTCATCCATGCCTCCGTATAAGTGGTTCAGAAACATTTCCTTGGTCAGAGTCGTACCCTTACGCAAGCTGAGCAATTCCAGCATCTGGTACTCTTTTCCTGTCAGGTGCACGGTTTTTCCGTCCACCTCAACGGTCTTGGCGTCCAAATTTACAGCCACGCGACCTGTATGGATGATGGACTGCGAATGCCCTTTCGACCGGCGGATGATGGCATGAATGCGGGCCACCAGTTCTTCGCGGTGGAAGGGTTTGGTCAGATAGTCATCCGCGCCAAACCCGAAACCTTTGATCTTGCTGTCCGTATCATCTGTGCCCGAAAGGATCAGGATCGGTGTTTCCACACGGGCAATCCGTAGCTGGCGCAACACTTCATGCCCGTTCATGTCCGGCAGGTTCAGGTCCAGCAAGATCAGGTCGTAATCGTAGAGCTTTGCCAGATCGATACCTTCTTCGCCAAGATCCGTAGCATAAACGTTTAGGTTCGCATGCGTCAGCATCAGTTCGATGCTTTTAGACGTGGTCGGATCATCCTCGACAAGAAGTATACGCATTTTCACTGCTCCAATTCGGGTCAATAATTCCAATTAAAATTAAACCTGACCAAGAATGGTTAATCTGACGTTACCGTTGAATCATATATTTCTGCTCTCCTTTAGGTTGTCGATACTTTTTTAAGGCCGTGGCTTTTAAAGCCTCGACACCGTGTTCCGCGACCAGGGAAACCCAGCCGTTGAATTCTTCGTCGCTGATGCCGTATTTCTGTTTTGCCTCGGACAGGCTGATCAGCCCGTAAAGTACCCCACGCACGACGAGAATCTTGCGGGAGGCCACCCACCGCCTTGTGCTTGTCGGCGGCAGATCGGCGCGCGTCAGTATGGATCCATCCGGCAGAGAAACAGACCTTGGCCCTTCCACTTTGTGCAAATACATCGCTTTACCCTTTTTGCTGCATCAAAGCTGGCACCAGCCTACTTAAGGTCGTATGAAACCGCCCCTTGAGAGTGTGTAGAATTTTCCTATATTCTGCCGGTCTTTCTTAACCCGGACAGGAACCGCCAATGGCCCTCGACACCGAGCCCCCCCTGAACTCGCTTGGCTTTGCCAAACCGCCCTCGGAAACGCGGGTGGTTGTAGCCATGTCAGGGGGCGTCGATAGCTCCGTCGTCGCGGCCTACTTGGCCGATCAGGGCTATGATGTGGTGGGGGTGACACTGCAACTCTATGACCATGGCGCGGCTTTGGCCAAGAAAGGGGCGTGCTGTGCCGGGATCGATATCCACGATGCGCGCCGCGTAGCAGAAGAGCGTGGGTTTCCCCACTATGTTCTGGACTATGAAAACATCTTCAAGGACGCGGTGATCGATGAGTTTGCGGAAAGCTATCTGGCAGGCGCAACACCCGTCCCCTGCATTCGCTGCAACGAGCGCGTAAAATTCAAGGACCTGCTGGAAACCGCCAAGGATCTTGAGGCCGACTGTATGGCCACCGGGCACTATATCCAGCGCAAGATGGGGCCACACGGCCCGGAACTGCACAGCGCCGAAGACGCTAACCGGGATCAATCCTATTTCCTGTTCTCAACAACGCCCGAACAGCTTGATTTCCTGCGCTTCCCGTTGGGTCATTTGCCGTCAAAAGACGCGACCCGCGAAATGGCGGCTCAATATGGGTTGTCTGTGGCGGACAAACCCGACAGTCAGGACATCTGCTTTGTGCCCGACGGCAATTATGCCAACGTCATTGAAAAGCTGCGCCCCGGTGCTGCGGAACCGGGTGAGATTGTTCATGCCGATGGCCGCGTTCTGGCACAGCACAACGGGGTGATCCATTACACGATCGGCCAAAGGCGCGGCTTGGGCATCGGCGGCCTGAGCGAGCCGCTTTATGTGGTCAAGCTGGACGTGGACAAAAAACAGGTCGTTGTCGGCCCCAAAGAGATGCTGGCAACGCGTGTCGTTCCCGTGCGTGAGATCAACTGGCTGGGCGATGAAGCCTTCACATCGCGCGAAGAATGGCACCTGTCAGTCAAGGTCCGTTCGACCCGCCCCCCGCGCGAGGCCATTATTCGACCACTGTCCGACACCGCTGCTGAGGTGGAATTGCTGACACCCGAAGAAGGCATTTCGCCCGGTCAGGCCTGCGTCTTCTATGCCTCAGAAGGCAGCCGCATCTTTGGCGGTGGCTGGATCTGGCGCGGATACTAGGCTGAAACGGGTTCAACCTCGGGTTCGATCTGGATCTGAAGCGCATCGTTGAACCGGTTGAATGCACCGCACAATGCGATGCGCCAGGTTAACTCGACAATCTGGGCATCGCTGAACCAGTCCCGTAGGTTGGAAACCTCAGCGTCGCGCATGCGGCCTGAACGTGTCGTCACCGCCTCGGCGTATCGCACGACAGCCTTGTCGCACGCGTCCAGTTCGGGGTGGTTGTCGACATCTGGCAAACGCGCCGCGCCTTCGGGGCTGAGACCTGCAACCGTCAACAGCGGAGTATGATGCGAGACGCAGTAGTCACAGGCGTTCAATTTGGAAACCGTCACCATGGCCAGTTCCAGCGAACGACGCGGCAAGGTTTGCTGTTCCCGCAACGCCGTCAACATGCCCGCGACATGTTCCAGAACCGGTGGACAATGTGCGGCAACCCGGGCCCAATTGTCGAACGGGCCATAAGCACCCAAAGCCGCATGTGACGCGCGTGTCTCGTCTGCCATCTCAGGGTCTGACAAGGGGGGGATGCGGGTCATGATGAAATCTCCTTTTCAGCGAGGATATCTTAAGTCCGCACCGCTGCAACAGACGGTCTCGGATAACAAACCCGAGACGGAATGCCGAAACAGGCCTGTTACAGGGCATCCGTGGGCGAATTGAAGAGGATGTAAAGCCCGACGCAGACCATGATATATGGGGCGATCCGATCCATACGGGCGACGCGTGGTCCAAGGCTTTTGGCCCGAGGTGCGCCCCAGGCGGCAACTACGACCAGAACTGAAGCGGCCAGTGCTGCGCCGATCAAGGCGGCAACACGGTATGAAGGGGCAGACTCCGCCAATAGCGGTGTCATGACCGCGAAACTGTCAATCGACAGGCTCAGGAACAGGGTAACCACCGATGTTACGGCCCCTTTTAACTCGGTTCCTTCAGAATTGGCCCCGAAAAACTGCCGCCAGATTCCGCGCAAACCAAAGGCCAGTGGTACAAGACCCAGAAACCCGATCCAAAACGGTGCGCCGCTCTGGTCAACACCCAATGCGACGGTCATGGCCAATGTCAGAACAATTGTCTGCGCGACGGCAAAGCCAATGATGGCGCGGCGTTGCTCGATCACCATTATCAAACCCAGTAGGACGGCCAGATTGTCCAGATTGGTGGATATCATGGCAACCGCGGCTGAAGCGGCGAACAGCGTGTGATCAAGCATGCTTAATCTGCATTCTGTCCAGCACAGCTCGTGCCGCCCGCAACCCCGGTGCTTCTCCTCCGCGCCCCAACCGTTCCATTGTCAGGTTCATCGCGAGTTGCTGAGTGTCAGGGGCATTGGTCACGTCATGCAGGGCTTTGGCGATCTTGTCTGGCTGGCAATCGTTCAGCAGGCATTCAGGCACGGCGCGTGTTTCAGATACCAGATTGACCAATGTAACAGTGTCCAGCTTGACCATGCGTTCGGCCATTTTCTGGGTCAGCCAATTGAGTTTGTAGGCGATCACCATAGGTGTATTCTGCGCCGCCAGTTCCAAAGAAACCGTACCCGAAGCGGCCAGCGCGATACATGCCGTGCCAAAAGCCGCGCGTTTTTCGACCGTGGCTTGCCCGGCCCCCATTTGTCGCGGGTCGAGCACTATTGGTGCGCCCGGCCAGCTTTGCGTCAGAGCGTTGACCAGGTCAGTTGTCGCACCCACGGTTGGAACCACGACACGATAACTGGGATGGTCCGTCAAAAACAGCCGCAATGCCTCACCGAACGTGTCTGCCAGACGTTCGATCTCACCCCGTCGCGATCCGGGCAGAGCCAGCAGGACTGGTTCATCCCCTAGGTCGTACCTGCTCCGGAAGGCCGCAATCTCGGCCTGTGTTGCCGTCGGTTCGCTGGCAACAGGGTGGCCGACAAAGTCGCACTCCATCCCTGCCCGCTCCATGTATGGCGGCTCGAACGGAAGCAGTGCCAGCACATGGTCGATGACCTTTGCCATTTTGTCCGCCCGTCCCGGACGCCAGGCCCAGACACTGGGCGCAACGTAGTGCACGGTGCGAATATCACTGGCGCA
Organism: Ruegeria sp. AI2; assembly: GCF_056541275.1. Classification (NCBI taxonomy): domain Bacteria; kingdom Pseudomonadati; phylum Pseudomonadota; class Alphaproteobacteria; order Rhodobacterales; family Roseobacteraceae; genus Ruegeria; species Ruegeria sp. AI2. The sequence continues at coordinate 808,618 of NZ_JBQFYB010000001.1, read as the reverse complement.
CTTGACGAGTTTGGCGACACGCAGGCTGAAATCGGGGCTGTCGATGGTGATCAGAACATCCGGCCGCGTGTCCAACACTGCGTGCGCGGTCTCCGAGATCCGACGCTTGAGTTGAAAAAACTTCGGCAGAACCTCGATCAAACCCATCACCGAAAGTTCCGACATCGGAAACCGGCTGGTCAGCCCCTGAGCAGCCATCAAAGGTCCGCCCACCCCGTCGAACTCAATATCGGGGATAAGGGATTTCAGCCCCTCCATCAACGCGCCGCCCAGCCGGTCGCCCGAAGGTTCACCGGCGACCAGAAAGACGCGCATCAGACCGCCCGCTCGCGAATATACAGGAACAGCCCAAGACGGTTACATTCGGCGATGACCTGTTCTTTTTCCAAAACCAGCACACCGCCCTTTTCCAGAACGATGCCAGACAAGCCTGCCGCGACCGCATCCGTGACGGTGTCGGGCCCGATGGCAGGCAGATCAGCACGCCGATCTTGATCGGGCTTTGGGCCTTTGAATAGTATGCCACCCCCCGCGTCCGGGCGTTGCGTCAGGGATTGAAGCATCCAGGCGGTTCCAAAGATGCCCTCGACTGCCAAAACCTGCCCTTTTGAGACGGCACAGGCCTGACCAATATCCGCAGCCCCCATGGCCCGCAGAATTCCGGCAGCACGATCTGCATCTGTCATGTCACTTTCGGATGGATGCACTTCGGTCAGACAGCCCAAAGGCGGTAAAAGGCTTGGGGCGATTTCCTGCGCTGCCCGGACTCGCATACCGGCGCCTTCCAGCAGGCCAATAACAGCCCGCAACGCTCCGTCATCACCCGACAGCATGGCCTGCTGGATCACCGGAACCAACGGCATCGTTGCCGCGTCAATACGTTTGGGATCAACCTGCGGGCGCCGAACTGCGCCGGCCATACAAATCTCGGTCACGCCCTTCGCCTGAAGCCCGGCAATAAAACTGCCAAGCTGTTCAAGCGGAAACACGATATCTGCGACCAGATCATCCGGCAGGAACCCTTCCATCGCGCAGATCAGCGGACGTTCTGCCAGCTGGGCAACCAATTCGGTCGGCAGCGCCCCGGTTCCCGCAATCAACGCAAGCATGTCCCTATTTCCTCGGTGTCAGGAACGACCGATCGCTGTGTCCGGTGACAAAATCAACGATCCGCTGCACATAGTCGCTTTCGTTACCCTGACCAAGACGGTTGGCGCGATCCATGAACGTTCCATCGCCCTCAGACAGCTCCTTGAACGCGGCACGCAATGCCGAGATGTCTTCGCGCGAAACACCTTTACGCTTGAGGCCCACGAGGTTCAGACCTTCAAGCTCACCCCGGGACGCTTGTACCAAACCGTAGGGAATGACGTCCTTTGGCACCATGGTGAGCGCACCGATGATCGCCCCGCGACCAACACGCACCCACTGGTGCAGGCCCGAAATGCCACCGACGATCACATCATCCTCGACGATGCAGTGACCAGCTGCCCCTGCGTGGTTCACCATGATAACCCGGTTGCCGATCTGCACGTCATGGGCCACATGAACACCTGCCATTAGCAGGCAATCATCCCCGATCCGGGTTACACCGCCGCCACCTTCGGTCCCGGTATTGATCGTCACGTGCTCGCGAATGCGGTTGCGCTGACCGATTTCAAGGCGCGTGTTTTCACCGCCAAATTTCAGGTCCTGCGGAATCTCACCGATCACCGAAAAATTAAAGATCACGGTGTCTTCGCCAATCGATGTGTCACCGGTCACAACGACATGAGACTTCAGTTCGACCCGATCAGCCAGTTTTACATTGGCGCCCACATAGCTGAAAGGACCGATGACGCAATCCTGCCCGATCTGCGCCCCGTCTTCGATAATCGCGCTGGGGTGGATACCGCTCATGTTGTTTTTTCCATATCCCAATCGACATAGGCCGAGAATTCTGCCTCGGCGGCCACTTCACCATCAACAGTTGCGCGGCCGTTGAATTTGAAAAGCTTGCCACCTTTCTTGCCGCGAACCGTTTCGACATGCATTTCCAGGACGTCGCCAGGAACAACTTTCCTGCGGAATTTGCATTTGTCGATGCTCATGAAATAGATCAGCAACTCGGTGTCGATGACATCCATACCCACGCCCAGCATTACGCCTGCTGTCTGCGCCATCGCCTCAACGATGGTAACACCTGGCATGATCGGAGTTCCCGGGAAATGCCCTTGGAAATGCGGCTCGTTCATGGTGACGTTCTTGATACCTCGGGCTGATTGATAGCCAGTGATGTCCACCACCTTGTCGACCAGCAAAAACGGATAACGATGCGGCAGGATCCTTTGGATCAACTGAATATCGGCGCTTTTGGGTTCCGTTGTCATGATTCAGGTATCCCGTTCTGAATGTTTCTTTTTCAGCGTGGTTAGCAATACAGCCTCGCAAGGGCAAGCGAACCTATTCGCTTGTGTCCTTTTGCAACCCGCTGCCATCGCCAATTGCCGTGTTCACACGGATTATCGCGGCCTCGGTGATATCTGACGTGCTTACAACGACATTGGAGCGTTCGATGATCACGCTGGCCCCGAATTCGCGTAGCAAATCAACAAGGATCGGGCGAACAATTTCAAAAAACGTTTGCTGCGCTTCCTCGCTGCGACGTGCCAGCGCGTCCAGCTTTGCCCTTTGTCCGTCTCGATGGGACTGAACCTTGACATCGAACGCTTCGGCCAGCGGGCGAAACTCCTCTGCTGGCATGGTCGTGCGCTTTTCGGTCAGGTCTTTTTCTTCTCGGCTGAGTTCCGCGACAATCCGTTCATTTTCTTCCGCAAGCATTGCGCTTTCTTTTTCGATCTCGCGCAATACACGTTGCCCGAATGCCGAATTCTTGAACAGCTGCTCACCGGACAAAGTAACCACACTGGCTTGCGGAACACCCAGCTGCTGCGCATCAGCCGAAGGGGCCTGAAACAGCATCATAAATGCACACAGGGCCCAAAGCGGGCCCTGTATCGAGGTAAAGAACCTGTTCGTCATCGCAGATCAGAACCGGGCCTGAATGGTCAGGTCAAAGTTCTGTTCCTTGTCGAACGTTTCCTTTTTCAGAGCCTTCGAGAAGTTGAACTGCAAAGGTCCAAACGGCGTTTCCCACAAGACCGAGATGCCGATTACGTGACGAATGGACCCGTCTGCACCAACGATATTTGCCCCTGCAGTATTTACATCGTTGATGTTGTAAAGGTTTCCAACGTCATAGAACAGACCGCCCCGCAGGCCCAGCTCCTCGGGCAGACCCAAGGGGAAATCGGTTTCAAAACGCGCGACCCAGTAATAGTTGCCGCCGATGGCATCATCCTGGCCATTGGACAAATCACGCGGGCCAAGACCTGCAGGTTCAAAGCCGCGGAAAGTGCGAGGCCCCAAAACAAAACGGTCGACAGTGCGGCTGAAGTCATTTCCGCTCCAATTCAACGCACCCAACTCCAATGTGGCACGTAGTACCACTTCTTCATTCCAGACCCGCGTTTGAGCGATGCCGCGCGCAGTGGTTTTGAAATACTTGTTATCACCGCCAAGGCCTGCCGCGTCGACGCCCACCTCGAACAGAACACCAGAATTCGGGTCCAGACCACCAATCCGGCTGTCATAAATGTAGGACAGTCCCAGTGAACTGGACGTCCGTTTGCCTTGCGCGATCTCGGACGCGATCACTGCGCCATTGGTCTGATTGCTTTGTTGCGTCATCTCGCTGCGGTCCCAGCCATAGCGCAGGCGAAGAGCAGACAGTTCACCGATTGCATAGGTCAGCTGAGGTGTGAAGAACAACGAGCTCGTGTCGTAGCTGGCAAAGCCGGAATTGGTTGCCGACAGCCCCAGACCAAGGTCGAAACGCAGCTTGCGACCAAGCAAATAGGGTTCGGTAAAGTTAATCGTGTACTGTTCTGAATCCTGTGCTGTCGAGATCGACACACCAAGATTCTGACCGCGTCCCAGGAAGTTTGCCTCGTTCAGGCCGATTGCAATCCCGAAGCCGTCTGTGACCGAGTAGCTGCCGCCAAGGCTCAGCGAACCTGTAGGCTGTTCCTCGACATCCACATCCAGAATGACCTGGCTGGGTGATGACCCCTCCCGAGGCTCGACCTCCGCAACTGCAAAGAAACCAAGCGCATTGATGCGTTCCGCGGCCTGACGGATTTCACGTGGGTTGAACGGGTCACCTTCGACGGTGTCGAACTGACGACGGATTACACGGTCCAGCGTGGTGGTGTTGCCTTCGATATCGATCCGTTCAACAAAAATCCGCGGACCTTTCGTCAGAACAAATTCAATATCCAGGGTAAGATCACGGTCATTGCGCGTCACACGCGGTTCAACCCGCAGGAAATCAACACCCTGTTTCACCCCAAGGCGTTCTTGCCGCGCGATCGAGTTTTCCACCAGTGTCGGCGTATACGTCACGCCCGGTTTGATTTTCAGCACATCCTGATAAGGCGCTGCATCAACGCCGGCGATTTCACTAACCGTCGTGATCTTTCCAAACGAGAACTTTTGGCCTTCGGTGACGTTCATCACAAGAAAGAACGCATCCCGTTCGCGGGTGAATTCGACGTTGGCGCTGTTCACACGGAAATCGATATAGCCCCGCGACAGGTAGAAATCGCGAATGACCTGTTTGTCGAATTCGATGCGGTCGCCAATAAACGTGTCGTTGCGGAAGAATGTCCGCAGGAAGGTTGCCTGCTTGGTTTCCAGAACCCGGCGCAGCCTCCGGTCCGAATAGGCGCGGTTGCCGACAAAGCTGACGCGCTCGACCTCAATGGTCGTGCCTTCTGCCACTTCAAAGACCAGATCAACCCGGTTGTCGCTGCGACGGATAATGCGAGGAATAACGGTTGCCGCGACGCGACCCTGGGCGGAATACACTTCGGCAATGGTGTCGGCGTCTGCTTCGGCCGCCTGTGGCGTAAAGACCCGGCGGGGTTGCGACGAGATCACGTCCAGAAGAACGTCGTCTTTGACGCGAGCATTCCCTTCGATGCTGATCTGGTTGATCGTTGGATATTCCTGGACCTGAATGACCAGAGTCGTGCCGCGCGGCGTCAATTCAACTGTCTCAAATACACCACTGTCAAGCAAACGCTGATAGGCATCGTTAAGCTGCCCGGCCGTTACAGTCTGGCCCGGTTCGATTCCGGTCCGAGCGATAATTGTTCCGGTTTCGATCCGGCGGTTCCCCTCAACATCAAACGAGTTGATTGTGTAGTTTTGCGCCGATGCCGCATGCGGAAACGCCAGTAAACTTACCGCAACAAAAAGGAAAAAAACCGTTAGCGCCTGCCACAAAATATTGTTTGTCGGCATATGCCCCCCGCAGGATGTGCCTGCGTCTCGCCTGTCAGTCATTTTATGCTCTACCCAGAATTTTGAGACTTTAATGCTGAGTAACGGGATTGAATGAGCTTGTCAAAAGGCGATATCGAAGCAGTCAGGCAGACGACCACGCGACAACAGACCTACGATTTTCCCGAGAATCACATTCCCGCCAGATAGGCGGCTCCAGCCATCGCCAACGCTGTAACGGCAAAACTCAGCATAACGTCCCAATTCAACATGAACAGGAAGCTAAAGCTTTGATAAGATTTTTTCAGCGTTTTGGACATGACTGTTCCCTTTAGACGGGAATGTTGTAGCGCTGAAATATGGCGGCAATGCGGCTGGAATCTGCTCCAGCCGCCACATTCAGCAGAACAGGTCGTTGCTGACCGAAAACAGCATCAGGGTCAGAATGATCGAAATTCCAATGCCCATGAGTATGCGCAACGCCCGGTCGCTGGGCGGTTTCCCGGCAATGGCCTCGTAGGCGTAGAAGACGAGATGTCCGCCATCCAGCGCCGGAATGGGAAACAGGTTCAACAACCCGACCGCCGTCGACAGGACAGCAATGAAGAAGATAAAATTCTGCGCCCCCTGGCTGGCCATCGCCCCCGAGGTTTCGGCAATTCCGATTGGCCCCGAGATGTTGCAGGTGCTGATTGCACCCGTCACCATGTGCCACATGCCGGATAAGGACCCTTCGATGATGCGTCCAGTCTGGATGACACCGCCCTTTAGGGAATCGAAAAGACCAGCCGGTACGGTTGCAGGCTCAAGCATCATGCCGCCGACGATTCCGATGCGCCAATGGGTGACAAAACCACCATCAGGCTGCGGTTCATCTGTGCGCCGGGGTGCCAGGGCAAACTCCAACTCGGAACCATCCCGCCAGACTTCAAGCAGCAAGACGCGGCCGTCCGATCCTTCGACATGATCCTTTAGCTGTTCGAAGGCAAAGATCGGTTCACCATTGACCGAGGTGATGACATCCCCTTGCTTCAGTTGGATATCCATAGCCGCGCTACGGGGAGCAACCTGACGGATCAGCGGCGGAAGCATCCAGGGGGCCTGAACCTCAAGGGGTTGGCCATCGCGGATCACGGAATAATCCAGAACCGGTTGAACAGGCAGCTGGTCGATGAATTCCTTCCATGCGACTTCTTCGTCATAGTCCGGTGTCGGACGACCGGCGATAGCCGTGATCACATCTCCCTCGCGCAATTCCTGCACGGTGCCTGGCAAAGGCTGCAACGCGCCAACGGTCAGGGGTTCACGCGAAACGCCCTGTGACCAGAAGATCAGGCCAAAAACCAGAATGGACATGGCGAAATTAAAGACCGGGCCAGCCGCGACAGTTGCTGCCCGCGCCCATAGCGGGGCGCCGTGCATGGTGCGGCGCAACTCCTCAGGATTTTGGGTCGCGATGTCTTCCATCGCCTCTTCATCCTTGCCCGAGGCCGCATTGGCGTCGCCCAGAAATTTCACGTATCCACCAAAAGGCAACGCTGCGATCTGCCACTTGGTTCCGCGTTTATCCTTGCGGCTCCAGAGCACCGGTCCAAACCCGAGCGAAAAGACTTCGGCATGGATACCAGACCACCGGCCCACAATGTAATGGCCATATTCATGCACGGCCACAATGACCGACAGCGCAATAACAAAGGCAACAATCGTCCACAGCAGATTGCCGAATTGCGGGATCAGCGAAAGTACGTCCAAATTTCTATCCTGCTCGTTCCATCACAGTGTTGTCGACCCACTGACGTGCCAGATGGTCGGTTTGCTGCACGTTATCAAGTGTCATCGGGGCATCAATAAGGCCACCCGTTGCGTCAAACCTGTCCAAAACGGCAGAAACGGTATCCGCCATATCAAGAAAGCCGATCCGGCCCGCAATGAAGTGATCCAGCGCGCGTTCCTTGGCGGCATTGAATACTGCGCCAGCCAGCCCACCACGTTGCATCACGTCCCAGGCGAGTTTCAGAGCTGGATAGCGTGTCAGATCCGGTTCGTTAAAGCGCAGCTGTCCCAGCTTTGCCAGGTCCAGCCTTTGAACCGGCAACTCCTGCCTATCCGGCCAGTGCAACGCATACCCAATGGCGTGGCGCATATCGGGGGCCCCCATATGCGCCATCATCGCGCCATCCCGAAACCCGACCATTGCATGGACAATGGATTCGGGATGAACCAAAACTTCGATCTGATCCGGAGAAACTCCGAAATATTCTTTTGTTTCTATGACTTCCAACGCCTTGTTGAACATCGAGGCACTGTCGATCGTGATCCTCTGTCCCATATTCCAATTCGGGTGGCTGGACGCTTGTTCGACGGTGGCGTTTGCCAGATCTTTCAGCGGCCAATCGCGGAACGCTCCGCCACTTGCCGTGATAATCACGCGTTCGACCGTGTTGATATCTTCGCCAACCAGCGCTTGAAACACGGCAGAATGCTCACTGTCGACCGGAAGCAAACGCGCGCCATGGTTTTTTGCAGTGTCCAGAACCAATGATCCTGCGCAGACCAATGTTTCCTTGTTGGCCAAGGCCAGTGTTGTCCCTTGTTTCAGGGTTTCGATCCCAGGCGCAAGGCCTGCTGCTCCGACGATGGCTGACATGACCCAATCTGCCGGGCGCGCTGCGGCCTCGGCGATCGCACGCGGCCCGGCCGCCACTTCGACCCCACTTCCGGCCAGTGCGGCACGCAAATCCTCCAACCTGTCTTCGTGTGCCGTGACAGCTAGATCGGCACGCAACCGACGTGCGTCATCGGCAAGTTGTCGAATATTTGCGCCGCCTGTAAGGGCCACCACATCATAGTCTTCGGGTTTACGCGAAATCAGATCAAGCGTGTTTTGCCCGATCGAACCCGTGGCCCCAAGAACGGAAATCCGTCGCATTACATCTCACCCGGCGTGTACAGAAGCCCTGCGATCAGAACAAACACCGCAGCCCCCATCATGCCGTCGAACCGATCCAGAAATCCGCCATGGCCGGGGATCAGATTTGAACTGTCCTTGACCCCGAATTTACGTTTGATCGCGCTTTCGATTATGTCACCCGCTTGACTGGCCATTGAAGCGAGAACGGACACAACAACAAAGGCAAATCCAAAACCCGCGTGGGTTGCGAAGGCGATACCGACACAGGCCGCGGCAGCCCATCCGCCTGCCGTTCCCGACCATGTTTTCTTGGGGCTGACCTTTGGCCAGAACTTGGGTCCACCGACCATTTTACCCACAAAATAGCCCGCCACATCGGTGGCAACCACCACCGCGATCAGCCAGACCATCCAGCCAAAACCCGAGTTTTCGCGAATGGAAATGAAACCCAGACCAGCCGCAACAATCCAGACCGCGAACATTCCGTACAAGGGTTTCGAACGGCTGATCTGTCCCATGCCCACCAAAGCTGGCGCAAGCACGACTGGAAGCGTGTATAGCGCCGGCAGGTGGTAGCTGAGGATAACCGCAAACGCAGTCAGAACGCCCAACTGGACGGCCACACCCTGGCTTTCAGGGTCAATCATCCGAACCAGTTCCCAGGTCATCAGGCCACAAGCAGCCGCAATGAAGACCTCGAACCAGAAACCGCCAAGCCAGACTTCGATGGCCCCTATTGCAACCAGAACGGCGGCAGAAAGGACCCGGCTCGTCAGATCAGACCACCGGCCATCACTCATGCCAGAACCGCCCCGTACCGACGCTCTCTGGCCCCATAGTTGCGACAAAGCCGTTCGAGTTCTGCGGCGGTGAAATCCGGCCACAAGGTATCTATGAATTCGTACTCGGAATAGGCGGACTGCCACAGCAGAAAGTTCGAAATCCGTGCTTCGCCACTGGTGCGAATGACAAGGTCAGGATCCGGAAGGACGCGTGTATCCAGATACTTAGGTAACGTTTCTTCATCCACATCCTCGGGTCTAAGCCGCCCGTCGGCCACATCCCGCGCGAGACGTTTGGTGGCGCGCGCCACCTCGTCCCGACCGCCATAGTTCAGGGCGACCGTCAGATGAACAAGGTCGTTGTCCTTGGTTTCCTCTTCAAGTGAATCCATCAATTCGGTCAGTTTCGAATCCAACCTTACCCGATCGCCAATGAACCGAACCCGGATGCCATTGTCCGCCAGGGTCCGTGTCTCCTTGATGATGTAGCGCCGAAACAGGCTCATCAACCCGGCCACCTCAACCTGCGTTCGCTTCCAGTTCTCGGTCGAGAATGCAAATACAGTCAGGTACTTGATCCCCAGATGCGGGCAGGCCTCGACAACCTCCCGAACACGCCGCGCACCGGCATGGTGCCCAAACAACCTGGGGCGACCGCGCGCCTGCGCCCAACGGCCATTGCCATCCATGATGATAGCGACATGGCGCGGGCCGCAGACCGGATCGGTTTGGGGATCTTTTGGCATCAGACCAGATCAGACCTGCATGATTTCAGTTTGCTTGGTTTCAAGCGCCGCATCGACCGCCTTGATCATCGCATCCGTGAGATCCTGCACTTCGCTTTCCCAAAGCTTCTGGTCGTCTTCAGACATACCGTCCGCTTTTGCCTTCTTGATCTGATCCATGCCATCCCGGCGCACATTGCGGATCGCGATCCGGGCGCTTTCCGCATATTGGCCAGCGACCTTGCCCAGTTCACGGCGACGCTCTTCGTTCAACTCAGGAATCGGAAGCATGATGATGGTGCCGTTCAGCTGCGGGTTGATGCCCAGGCCGCTTTCGCGAATGGCTTTTTCAACCTTCCCGACCAATGACTTATCCCACACATTTATAGTGACCATGCGGGGCTCAGGCACGTTGACGGTGCCCACCTGGTTGATCGGTGTCATCGAGCCATACGCGTCGACCATGACAGGTTCCAGCATCGAGGCCGAGGCGCGCCCGGTTCTCAGCGAGGCAAATTCGGTTCTCAGATTGGCCATTGCGCCATCCATACGGCGTTTCAGGTCATCGGTGTCCAGTTCGAAGTCGTCAGACATGCTGCTCACTCCCCGTATTCAGGTACTCTTTGGATGGGTCTTACGCCATCACATTTGGGATGTATAGCAATCATGAGGCGGTTTTGTACCAATGGCCAGAGGTGTTGCGATCATTTTGTACCAAACGCGCCTCCGCAAAACCCGACACGGCGTCGTATCGGGTTTAGGCTGTCAACTGCACTCAGGCATTCACATCGACAACAACGCGCCCTTTGACCTGCCCTTTCAGGATATCGGCACCCAGTTGCGGAAGGTCGGACAAGGCCGCTGGTTGTACCATCGACTCAAGCTTGTCCATCGGCAGGTCGGTTGCAATCCTTTTCCAGGCACGAACCCGGTTTTCATAGGGCTGCATAACACTGTCGATGCCAAGAAGGTTCACGCCGCGCAGCAGGAAGGGAATCACCGTTGCAGGAAGCGCCGCGCCGCCTGCCAGACCCACGGCCGCAACCGAACAGCCGTATTTCATTTGCCCAAGCACACGCGCCAGCATCGCACCGCCCACGGCATCCACGCAGCCCGCCCAGGTTTCACTTTCCAGCGGGCGCTTGGTTGTCTCATTCAGCTCATCGCGGGGCACTATTGTCGTTGCGCCCAGCGATTTCAGATAATCGCCGGTTTCAGGTCGCCCGGTCACGGCGGCCACCTCATACCCGAGATGGCCCAGAATGGCAGTGGCCACCGACCCAACACCACCGGCCGCCCCGGTTACCAGAACCGGGCCGCGATCGGGGGTCAACCCATGATCCTCCAGCGCCATCACGGCCAGCATTGCGGTAAACCCGGCGGTGCCTACGGCCATCGCCTGCCGGGCATCAAGCCCATCCGGCAGAGGCACAAGCCAGTCCGCCTTGGCACTGGCTTTCTGCGAATATCCACCCCAATGCGCCTCGCCTACCCGCCACCCGGTCAGAACAACCTTGTCACCCGGCTTGTAACGCGCATCGGTCGATGCCTCGACGGTACCGGCGTAATCAATTCCGGGAACATGCGGATACGCCCGCACCAAACCGCCCCCCTTCGGTGACAGGCACAAACCATCCTTGTAGTTCACTGTGGAATATTCAACCGCGACCGTGACGTCGCCATGCGGCAGATCATCCAGCGTAAGCTGCCTGACCGACGCGCTCGCCAAACCGCTTTCTTCGTCCTTGTCCATCACAAGTGCATTGAACATCTCTCAATTCCTTTCGTGTTTCTGTAACCGGCCCGCTGCTTCACCTGGCCCTAAATATCCCGGGGGAGTCGCGCAGCGACGGGGGCAGCGCCCCCATCCCCCCCCTTTAAATCCAGAAATGCGACTGCACGGTCGCGCGGCGCATCCCATCTGGCGTTTCCACGTCCAGCTCCGTTCCCGCATCCCAATGGCTCAGGCGTACCATGCCAATGGCTACGTTGGTGTTGAAATCGGGTGACCACGCGGCCGAGGTCACCTGCCCCACACGCTTGCCGTCGGCGTAAAGGCCCCATGGGCGGTCGCAGCCAGGCACCGGATCGCCCGTAATGGCGATGGGGCGGATTTGCTGAACGGGCCCCTCCTTGGCCACACGCAGCAACGCGTCCCTGCCGATACAGCCAATCGCGGTATGTGTGTTGCAGAACTTGCCCAGACCGCACTCATGCGGGGTGTTGTCGTCGGTCATGTCATTGCCATAGGACAGCAGACCGCCTTCAATCCGTTCGATCAGGTTCGGGCATCCGGCGCGCACCTGCAAATCTTCCCCTGCCGCAAACAGAGCGTTCCACAGGGGCATGCCGATATCGCTGCCTTCCACATAAATCTCGAACCCGCCCTGTTTGGAATAACCGGATCGCGCCACAGCCAGATCGCGACCTTCAAACTGGAACATATCGAATTTGAAGAACCGGATGTCGCGCACCCGGTCGCCAAAGACACGCGCCATCAGATCGTCAGCTTTGGGACCCTGAACAGCAAGAGGTGACACATCCGGTTCGTCCACCAGCACATCCAGACGATATCCAACGGCGATTCCCTTGACCCACAACAACAGATCGCTGTCAGCGATAGAAATCCACCAGCGGTCTTCGGACAGTTTTACCGCAACCGGGTCATTCAGCATGCCTCCGGTTTCATCCACGATGGGGACATAGAAACATTGCCCCGGCAGCATCCCCCGCAAATCGCGCGGGGTCAGCATCTGCATCAGGCGCGCGGCGTCCGGTCCGCGCAGCTCGATCTGCCGCTCGCACGCGACATCCCAGACCTGCACATGGGATTTCAGATGCCGGTAATCGGCTTCGACGCTTTCGAAGACCGTGGGCAACAGCATACGATTATAAACCGTGTACCCCTTGACCCCTGCGGCTTCGACCCCGTCTGAAAACGGTGTGCGCCGTAAGCGGCGCGAAGCGGAAATCTGCGGCATTCAAACCTCCTCGGACATAAAGACGATGTCGCTAACGGGCGCTTGCGACCGAACTTCGGTCAGCACTTTGAGCAATGGACCCCCATGGTGGGTCTGATGGTTGAAGAAATGGATCACATAGTTTTCGTAAGGCATTGTGACATCGACCTCTTTTGCGGCGAAGCGCCAGATGGGTGTCCTCGGGATCGGGTCAGATCCAGATGTGACACTGCTCGCCTTGCCAGCCATTAAAGCGTGCCATCTCTTGCGCATAAGCGCCGGTGATCATCACTTGGGCCCGTGCCAATCAATCGGACAGATTTCAGCCGACTTGCCGCCAAAATCCCAAACGCGCCCGTAGTCGCGCACTTTCGACTTGGTGCCACGCGCCACGATGATGTCAGGACCCATCCAGTATTTTGAGTTTGAAACCATCACGGGATGCTCGGGGTCTTTGCCTGCCAGCATCTCGATCTCACCCTGAATCTTGCGACCTATCATGATGCGGCGTTTGGTGCCGTCACGCTCGATCTGAACCGGCGCCCGTTCGGCCCCGATGATATCACTGACGAGCATGGTGAACAGACCGGTGGTGCCGCCCGCCTGCCCGCTGAAGATTTGCAGCAGCCCGTTATAGGCTTTGCCGCTGGCGCGTTCATCTACGTAAGCCGCCACTTTCCACTGGCCTTCGCCCATCCGGCCGGGAATATCGACCAGCAGGCCGACATTCAGACCCGACAGGTCCTCGCCCTCGTAATGGCCCTCATCAACGATAATACCCATCCAGGCATGACAATGCCCTTCGGTCGGAGGGTGCGCGCCCAGTGAAACGACGCAGGGACAGAACACATCGCACGAGCAGTTCAGGATCAACTCCCCCTTGATGGCCCAGTCCGTCGGGCTCATCTCGCGCCGCTTGGGATTGGGCATCCGGCTGTCGATACGCTGGCTGACGGGCAACCGATCGGCATCTGGTTTTCTGTTCTTAGCCATTGGCTTATCCTCCGTAGCTAATAGGGTAGACGAGCAGGAAAAGACCGCCCGCAATCAATGCAACTCCCACCGGTCGGGTTACAGCATGCCCGATCTGGGGAAGTTTTTCCAAAACCATGAACAGGGTCGCAAGACCCATCCACAACAGGCTCATGACGCCGCCTACAAAACCCAGCGCCATGAAACCCCAGCAGCATCCGACGCAGAAGGCACCAAGGCCCAGTCCCATGCGAACGCCGCCCGCAAATCCGGTTCTCCAATGGCCCAGGAAATAGGTCATCGGGGCGTGGCACACGCCATGGCAGACCTCTTTGACGCGCGAGAACTGAAACGCGCCAACCGCTATCATCAACCCGCCCGCAACCCAGCCGGATCTGGCAATGCCCAGCATGTCGATCACGCCACCAAACAGCAAAGCCTGTTGCGTTCCCGCGATCACAGCCGCAAACCCGACCCAAACCAAGGAATACCCTGCAAGCACACCCAGCCACCCGGCACGGGTGCCATTGGCGCTGCGGATCAGGTCGTCATAACTGCGCAGGGTTGGCACAAGCGTCGGCAGCATCATGGCGGCCATCATGATCGCCCACATCCAGAACAGCGTGCCAAACTCGGCCATGGGCATGTACATGTCCATGCGCGGGTCCATCGCAGCCATCGCCTGCCCCATAGGCCCCGGACGACCGATCAGGTCCAAGTCCATGTCGCGGCCCATCGCGAACATGACCCACCATGCCCACAGGATCAGGACATAAAAGCCCAGCCACATTCCGCTGCGCAGCCAAGTACGACTCACTTCGGCCTCCCGACTCAACTCTCTTGCTTTTCAAATGTCAGACTTTTAAATGTCAGACAAATAAAAATTTACTCAGGGTCTTCTGAATATGAAAATCGCACCTCGGAAAACCGCCGACCTGTCTGCCCAGATTGCACAAGCCATCCGGGATGCGATTGTTTCGGGCGAGTTGATTGTGGATGCGCGCCTGCCCTCGGAAGCGGAACTTTCCGAGCAATTTCAGGTCTCGCGCCCAACGGTGCGTGAGGCTTTGAAACGACTGGCGGCGCAATCCCTGATCCGCACACAGCGTGGCGCAACCGGAGGTGCGTTCGTAAACCGTCTGAGTTTCGAAGATGCCTATTCTCAGCAGATCACGACCTCGACCCTGCTGCTGTCGATGAACGCTGTCAGCTTTGATACGGCCTGCGAGGCCCGCTATGCGCTGGAGCGGGCCTGCGCCCCCCTGTCTGCCCAGAGACGAACAGCGGATCAGCTTGCCACGATGCGGGCGGAAATCTTTCGCCAGTCCCAGCCCGGTCTGACGGATGAGGCGTTTTGTGCATCAGACGTCACCTTCCACAGGGCCCTGGTGGACGGGGCCGACAACCCGGTCCTGTCCTATCAACTGGCTGGCGCGGTCGAGGCGATGCAGCCTTTGATGAACATGATTACCTTCACGGCACGTTCGCGTGAAGAAATCATCGCATTGCACACCAGAATTGCAGACGCGCTTGAGGCCAAAGACGCAGATACCGTCGACGCCGCGCTGGTCGATCTGGAGCATTACACACAGCAACTGGCCCACGATGTGGCCGAACGCAAACGTAAACCGGCCTGAAGGCTTAAACGGAAACATACTTTAAAGGCAGAGGTCGAGCAGGCAGAATGTCATCCGGCATCAAGATCGGAACTCTCAATAAGAATTGAATGACAATGATTTACGGGAGGACGTTATGAACAAAAGACCGGACCCAACCTTTTATCCTTCGGCCAAGCTGGCGATGGAAGGCCCCGCAGAAACGCTTGCTTTCACGCTGATGCTCAGCCCCGATTTTTCGCAACCCGACGGGCTGGCAGTAGTGAATGTCGATCCAACCTCGGCCGATTTCGGGAAGATCGTGCATCAGGTGATCATGCCCGAAAAAGGCGACGAGTTTCACCATTTTGGTTGGAATGCCTGTTCGTCGTCACTGTCACCGCTCAGCGGTCACGCGTTTCTGGAACGTCGCTATCTGATTATCCCCGGTATCCGTTCCAGCCGGATATACATCATCGATGTAAAGAACCCGCTTGAGGCGAAGATTCACAAGATCATCGAACCCGAGGAAGTCTTTGACAAAACAGGGTATTCACGACCACACACGATCCATTGCGGGCCGGAAGGCATCTATGTGAGCACGCTGGGCGGTGGCGGTGAGGACGGCACGGATGGCCCTCCGGGTATTTTCATCATGGATTGTGAAACCTTCGAGATCATCGGGCGCTATGAGATCGAGCGCGGCGTGCAGGACAAGCACTATGATTTCTGGTGGAATCTGCCGCGCGATTACATGGTAAGTTCCGAATGGGGCCTTCCCCCGCAATTTGAAAACGGGCTGGTGGCCGAGGATCTGCTTTCGAACAAATACGGTCACCGCATCCATTTCTGGAACCTGCGCAACCGGACCAATATCCAAACCATCGATCTGGGCGAAAACCACCAGATGGCGCTGGAAATCCGGCCCGCGCATGACCCAGTCAAACAATACGGGTTCTGTGGTGTTGTCGTCGACACCACCAACCTGCAAGGCGCAATCTTTACGTGGTGGCGCAATGAAGATGGCACGTTCGAAGCCAAGAAAACGATCACCATCGACCCGCAACCCGCTGATCCTGATGATCTTCCTGATCTTCTCAAGGGGTTTGCCGCCGTACCACCACTGGTCACCGATATCGACCTGAGCCTGGATGACAAATACCTTTATGTCGCTTGCTGGGGCACCGGCGAGATGCATCAATATGATGTATCCGATCCGATGAACCCGACCCTTGCCGGGAAGGTCGAAATCGGAGGGATTGTCAAAAAGACCAAACATCCGAACGGTCAGACCTTTGGCTATGGGCCACAAATGGTCGAGATCAGCCGCGATGGTAAACGCGTTTATTGGACCAATTCACTTTATTCCACGTGGGACGATCAGTTCTATCCCGAAGAAGGCGGCGCGGCCATGGTCAAGGCGGATGTCGGTGAGAATGGCGGGCTGATTTTGGACCCGAAATTCTGGGTTGATTTCCCCAAAGGATATCGCAGCCACCAAATCCGGCTGGAGGGCGGAGATTGCTCAACCGACAGTTTCTGCTACCCCTCGGTCTGAATTGGAGATTCTGATGACATCAACGGCTGGCCTTTGGCTGGCCGTTGTTCTGAGCGGCGCGTATCACGGGCTGAACCCCGGGATGGGCTGGCCGCTGGCGGTTTCCTCGGCCCTGATGGAGCAGCGCCAATCCGCCCTCTGGCGCGCGCTGGCGGCTTTGGCCAGCGGGCATTTTGTTGCCATGCTGGGTGTCCTTCTGCCCTTTGCCCTGATGGCCGTTCTGGTCGATTATCAACGGGAAATCCGCATCGGGGCTGCGTTGATTGTCATCGCGATGGGGCTATACATTGCGATCACCCGCCGTCATCCCCGTTTTCTGTCGCGCATACCGCCCAGCAAACTGGCGCTGTGGTCGTTTCTGGTGGCGCTTGCCCACGGGGCCGCCCTTATGCTGGTTCCGATCTATCTTGGTCTGTGCCAGTTGGACGAACTGGATGCCGGTCATCAGGCGATCTCCAAAATCATGACAACAAACGGTCTGCTGGTTCTGGGAGTTGCGGCCTTGCACACCGCCGCCATGGTTCTGGGCGGAGGGTTTCTGGCCTTCGCTGTTTATCGTTGGCTGGGGCTGCGTTTCCTGTCCCGCAGCTGGTTCAACTTGGAACTCATCTGGGCGCTCAGCCTTGTTTTAGTTGGTCTTTTGGGGCTGTGGTCGGCGGTTTAATCGCTTTCCTTTGGGCCGCAACACACTATCCTTAGGTGCTAGTATTACAATTCAATGAGGCCCGGATGATCACTACCCTGAATGTCATTGCCGCGTTGCTGACAATCGGTTTTGGCCTGTTCGGCTTTCTGGCGCCAGTTCATACCGCCAACGCGCTGGATCTTGCACCTACCAACAGCACCATGGGTCTGAGCGAGTTGCGCGCTTCGGTCGGAGGGCTGTTTGTGGTCTCGGGCATTGCTGTCATCTGGCTGAATGCTCCGATGGCCTACACGATGCTGGGCATAGTCTATGCGGGTGCCGCATTGGGCCGCTTCCTGTCACTGGCGCTGGATAACCCGCCTTTTGTGAAGGCAGCAACCTTTGGTGGAATCGAACTGGTGCTGGCGATATGGTTGATCGCCGCAAACTTCAATCGGGCCGCGTAACACACTGTAATTAAAGCTAACAAAGATGTGCAATCCGGGTTTGCATCCGCCGCTGACCTCACCTATATATGAGGTGTCCTTCGGGACTATGGACATAAACGCGCTCGTAATAAGCGGATCGGACCCGGGGGCGGTACCCGGCGGCTCCACCAAAATCCTTCGTTTGAGGATCAGGGGGCCGAAACAGGATCGACGAACGTCTAAAGGGGTAAGCTTTGTCTCGGCTGTCTGCCACCGTTACCGGCGAAAACAGTACAATTGCAAACGACAATCGTGCTCCGGTTGCAGTTGCTGCGTAAGCAGTAACAAGACCGAAACTTAAGTCCTTGCGCCTAGCCGCGTAAGGCGGGGTTCGCAGGTACCTGGCAACAGAAACCTGCACTTCCCCCCAATATGTCTGATATTTATGCCGCCTTTGCGCAGATTCAGAGTTTGTTCATTCCTTTTTGCCATCGTGTTCGCAGTTGGACAGGAGCGTTGGGATGACAAATTCGGAGATACTCAGATCCTGGTATTCTGAGGTTTGGGAAAACGGAAACACCGAGGCAATCGATCAGTTCTTTGCGCCCGAAACCATGGCCGAGGGACTGATCCCCGAAATGCAGGTGGGTGCAGACGATTTTCGGGACCTCGTAACGGCATTTCGTCATGTCTTGGGGGATATCAAGGTGGATTTGCCCAAGATCATCGAGAATGGCGATTGGGTATCCGCAATCCTGCATGTGCAGACGTGCCGGGCCGATAACGGTGCCCCTTTGGAGGTGACCGGTCAGGTCATGGCCCGGTTTAAAGACAATAAGATGGTCGAAGCGTATAATCATTTCGATTTCATCTCGTTCTTTGAGGAGATGGGCCAGTTTCCCGCCGACACCCTTCCCGTGTGTATGACCGGTCAGCGGCTCGACTGGGCCTGACGGTACAAACCGCAAACTTGACCCCCTATGTTCTTGCGCGGTAGCACTGGCGCAGGGGGTCAACTTGCGAACACCCCGTGAGGCGTCAGCCCAAGCTTCGCATGGATCCGAACGACTAAAGGAGACATGCTATGGCTGCTCTTAACGCCATCACACCGACCCAATTGAGCCGGTTAATCGGAACGCCTCGGGCGCCGGTTCTGATCGATATACGCACCGATGCGGATTTCAGCGACGATCCGCGGCTGATTCCGGGGTCAATTCGCTGCCCGCACACGGAAATCGACGCGATGAGTCGTCTGATTGGCAACGACCCTTGTGTAATTATCTGCCACAAAGGCAAAAAGCTGAGTCAGGGGGTGGCGTCCTGGCTGCGCGGGAAGGGCAAAAACGCCGAACATCTGGAAGGCGGGTTTGAAGGGTGGCACGAACAGCGCGAGGCGCCGTTGGTCCCACAGTCGATTCTGCCGGCGCCCATTAATGGCAGCACATTGTGGGTTACGCGCCAAAGGCCCAAAATTGACCGTATCGCCTGCCCCTGGCTGATCCGCCGGTTTGTCGATCGCAATGCACGGTTCCTTTTCGTCGCGTCGGAAGAAGTTCAGGGAGTCGTTGATCACTTTGGTGCCACCCCCTTTGACGTTCCGAATACATTTTGGACGCATCAGGACAGCGGCTGCACATTTGACACGATGATCCGGGCATTTGACCTGCGAACCGAGGCACTTGAGCGTATGGCCCGGATCATACGCGCTGCGGATACCGACCAGAATGATCTGGCCCCGGAAGCCGCTGGGTTGCTGGCGTTCTCGGTCGGTTTGTCCCGCCAGTATCGCGATGATCATGCTCAGCTTGAAGCCGGGTTGCACCTTTATGATGCCCTGTTCCGCTGGGCGCGCGACGGGTTTGATGAAAAGCATGACTGGCCATCGGGTCATGGCGCATGAGACCTACGGCACTGGACCTTTTCAAGGTATTCGGACGGATCGGCCTGTTGTCATTTGGGGGGCCCGCCGCCCAGATCTCGCTGATGCATCAGGAACTGGTCGAGCGCCGGCCCTGGCTGGATGAACAGACCTATCTGCGCGCGCTTTCCTTGTGCATGTTGCTGCCCGGTCCCGAGGCAATGCAATTGGCTACTTACGCTGGCTGGCGCTTGCGCGGTGTCGCGGGCGGGCTGATTGCGGGCAGCCTGTTCGTTTTGCCAGGGGCGTTTGTCATTACTGTTCTGGTCGCGCTTTATTCAGCATTTGGCGACATTCCACTGGTGCAATCCGCATTTACTGGCATCAAGGCGACCGTCATCGTGATCGTCCTGCAAGCCCTGCGCAAGCTGTCAGGTAAGGCGCTGACGGATACGGAACATCGTGTCATCGCAGGCCTGTCGTTTCTGTCAATCTTTCTGTTCAACCTGCCCTTCCCGCTGATCATTCTGATCGCGGCCCTGTGGGGGTATTTGCGTTATAATGGATCCATTTGGGCAACCGCTGTTCAGGACACGCCGAACTTTGCTCGTTCGGCCCGGACGATAGCGGTCTGGTTGCCGCTTTGGCTGGGGCCGCTTGTTGTTTTAACACTCAGCGGCCATCAATTGCTCAGCGATCTGGGGTGGTTCTTTGCCCGTCTGGCTGTTGTGACCTTTGGCGGCGCCTATGCCGTTCTCGCCTATATGTCGCAAACCGTTGTGGATCAGTATCACTGGATCAGTGCAGACCAGATGATTGACGGATTGGGGCTCGCAGAAACCACCCCCGGGCCATTGATACTGGTTACACAGTTTGTCGCCATGCTGGCGGGACAGATCAACGGTGGTTTCTCACTGGCGCTTGCTGCGGGCGCTGTTGCGTTGTGGGCAACGTTTGTGCCCTGCTTTTTGTGGATTTTCCTGACGGCCCCTTACCTTGACCGTCTGGCCACACGTCCCCGCCTGTCTGCCGCCCTTCACGGTATCACCGCCGCCGTTGTCGGAGTGATTCTCAACCTTTCCGTGTGGTTTGCCCTGAATGTTCTTTTCGAATCGGTGCCAGACATGAATTTGGGTCCGGCGGCAATACCCGTGCCCCAAGTGTCTTCGCTGAACATTCCGGCTCTTGCATTAACCTTTATTGCTGGAATATTGATATTTCGACTAAAATTGGGGATCGGAACAGTGTTGGTTCTGATGTCACTGGCAGGGCTGGTTGCGCATAATATCTGATCAATCCGATCATACCTGCCCTTTCGTTTCCGAACAAAACCCCTATGCTGAGCTTAACCACTTTTGAGGATGACACATGTCGCAAGGCATCGACTATGGCAACCTGATGCACACCGCCATGCGCGGGCTTATCAAGACTGTGCTGACGGATGTTTCGAAATCCGGTCTGCCCGGAGCGCATCACTTTTTCATTACCTTCGACACACGCGAAGATGGCGTGGATATCGCCGATTGGCTGCGCGACCGGTATCCGGAAGAAATGACAATCGTCATGCAGCACTGGTTTGAAAACCTCGAGGTCGGAGAGAACGGATTCGCCATTACCCTTAATTTCGGGGACGCGCCGGAGCCGCTTTACATCCCCTATGGCGCGATCAAAACCTTTGTCGATCCATCGGTGGAATTTGGACTGCGGTTCGAAAGCCCGGACGACGAAGATGATGACGATTATGTTGCAGAGGACTTGATCGAAGTCGAAGAGGAAGAACAGGCGCATCACGACGCCGATGTCGTGTCACTGGACAGCTTCCGCAAATAAGCTTTTGAGCCCTGCCCTGCGCGGGGTTCAGCGTTTCATCAGAAATGTTTCGACAGATCGGGATTTCTGACCGTCTATGAAGCGCGAGAATGACAGGTTCAGCCCGTCTTCGGCCAGGGTTCGGTCGAACTGCTGCAATTCATATCCGCCGTCCACGTCAATGAACAATGAAAACACCGTCAGCGTTTCGCCTTCGATACGCCCCCAGACGAAGGGTTCACCTTTCATCGGATCCAGCGGAACCTCATGACCGAACACGTTGCGTTTCATTGCGGCCGAAAATACATCCGGGCGGTCCGAGGGCACGAAGTCGATGGAAAACTGCTGTTCTTTTACCCGCCCGTCCAGCTTGTAGGTCGTGGTCTGCCAGCTGACGTTGAACCCGTTTTTGGTCTCGAAAATAGAAACGCTCATATCCCGCGGGGTTGAGGTTCCGTCCGCATCCACGACATTTGCCGAGCCCACATAATCCCCCAGGAACGGGGTAATGTCCGCGGCGCGCGCAGATGCGCCCAGAACAGACAGCCACAAAGCACAGACAGCAAATAACACGATCGCTTTTTCAAGCGTAATGCGATGGAAATTTGACATCTTGTCCTCCAAGGCGGCTACGAACCCATTGTAGCTGAGAGGGGGCCGCGCACAATGGCACATTCCCTGACGATAACAATAAAAGTGACGCACCCCGCGCCTATACCTTTGACGCCCTTGGGTTTAAGGTGCGCGCAACTGGCCGATTGCGTCACAGCTTGGCTGCGGCTAAACGGCATACAACAGCATACCAGACGGAGTGACAGATGTCTCAGACCCGCACCGAATCCGACAGCTTTGGCCCGCTCGAGGTTCCTGTCGACAAGTATTGGGGCGCGCAAACGCAGCGTTCGATCATGAACTTCCCGATCGGTTGGGAGAAACAACCCATCGCCATTGTGCGTGCGCTGGGCGTGATCAAGCAAGCCTGCGCGATGGAGAACAAGGCGACCGGAAAACTGGATGCCAGGATTGCCGACGCCATCATTCAGGCCGCGGGTGAGGTGATCGAAGGCAAGTTTGACGACAACTTTCCGCTGGTCGTCTGGCAGACAGGTTCCGGCACCCAGTCGAACATGAACTCGAACGAGGTCATCGCGAACCGCGCCATCGAAATTCTGGGCGGTGTCATCGGTTCAAAAAACCCCGTGCATCCGAACGATCACTGCAACATGGGTCAGTCGTCGAATGACACCTTTCCCACCGCGATGCACATCGCCACAGCGATGAGTGTTCGTGACGTCCTTCTGCCCGGGCTTGAAAAGCTGGCCTCAGGTCTTGAGCAGAAAGCTGATGAGTTCAAGGACATCATCAAGATCGGCCGGACTCATACGCAGGATGCAACGCCTCTGACACTGGGGCAGGAATTCAGCGGTTATGCCCACCAGATCCGTCAGGGGATTGCGCGCGTACACGCAGCGCTGCCCGGCATCTACGAACTGGCGCAAGGCGGCACCGCCGTCGGCACCGGCCTGAACACCCAAAACGGTTGGGGCGAAGCGGTTGCGGGCCATATGGCGCAGATCACCGGCCTGCCCTTCGTGACTGCGCCGAACAAATTCGAAGCGCTGGCCGCCCATGACGCCATGGTCTTTATGTCCGGGGCTTTGGCGACCATCGCAGGCAGCTGTTACAAGATTGCCAACGACATCCGTTTCCTGGGCTCTGGCCCGCGTTCGGGGCTTGGAGAACTGATCCTGCCCGAGAACGAGCCCGGCTCGTCCATCATGCCCGGCAAGGTGAACCCGACCCAGGCCGAGGCTCTGACACAGGTTGCTGCGCACGTAATGGGCAACAACGCCGCGATGAATTTTGCAGGCAGTCAGGGCCATTTCGAGCTGAACGTCTATAACCCGATGATGTCCTACAATCTGTTGCAATCCATCCAGTTGCTGGGCGACGCCGCCGACAGCTTTACCGAGCGGATGTTGCTGGGCATCAAGGCCAATGAGCCGCGCATCGACAAGCTGATGAAGGAATCGCTGATGCTGGTGACGGCGCTGGCCCCGACCATCGGCTATGACAACGCCACAACGGTCGCCAAGACCGCGCATAAGAACGGCACAACCCTCAAGGAAGAAGCCATTGCGCTGGGGTTTGTGGACGAGGCAACGTTTGACGCCGTTGTCCGCCCCGAACAGATGATCGGCCCGAAAGACTGATGGGCAAGCCGGTCAACCTGAACCGGTATCGAAAAGAAAAGGCGCGGGCCGAAAAGAAGGCCCGCGCAGATCAGAATGCCGTCGCCTTTGGGCGCACCAAGTCCGAGAAAACAATCGTCAAACTTCAGCAGGACAAGCAGAGGCGTGACCTTGACAATCACGAGCTGGATGAATGAGCGGTCGGCCAATAAAACGTTCATTGACCCTCAAGGGACACCGGACATCTGTCTCGCTTGAAGATGAGTTTTGGCGGGCATTTCGCGACATTGCGAAAGAAAAAGATCAGCCAATCAATGCACTGGCCGCGCAAATTGATGTTGACCGCGACCCGGAAACCGGATTGGCCTCGGCTATTCGCGTGTTTATTCTGAACTGGTACCGAGACAAGGTTTAACGCTTGTCAGATCTTGGTTGTTAAGTGTAACTTCACCATAGAACAAAAGGGGTACACTCATGGGAAGCACGGTATTGGGACCTGACGGTCAACCTCGGTGTTCCTGGTGCCAGGCGGCGCCGGAATTCTTTGACTATCATGACACCGAATGGGGCTTTCCGGTCTCGGATGACCGGCGACTGTTCGAGAAACTGTGCCTGGAAAGCTTTCAGTCGGGTCTTAGCTGGCGCACGATCCTGAACAAGCGCGAGAATTTCCGAGAAGCGTTTTACGGTTTTGATTTCAACAAGATGGCCGAGTTCTCTGAAGTCGATGTTGAACGTCTGCTGCAAAATGATGGGATCATTCGCCACCGGGGCAAGATCGAGGCGGTGATCAACAACGCCCGCCGCGCGCAGGAGCTGGTGGCGTCGGAAGGATCGCTGGCGGCTTATGTCTGGCGGTATGAGGCGGAAACCCCGTCGCCCCCACAATCGGCATCCACATCGCCCGAGTCGGTGGCAATGTCGAAGGACCTCAAGAAACGGGGCTGGAAATTTGTTGGCCCCACGACGGTGTTTGCGTTCATGCAGGCCATGGGGCTGGTCAATGACCATGCCGAAGGCTGTATCAGCAGAAAAAAAGCGGCACAGTTGCGCCGCTCTTTCATGAAACCTGTCTGAGGATCAGACCGAAGCTTTGAAGATCTTGTCGATATTGCCGCCCAAGGCGGTGTTGAATTCGGCGTCCGACTGCTGTTTCGAGAGACCTTCGGTCAGTGCGCGAGAGAAAGAAGCGATCATTTTGCCGTTCTGTCCCAACAGGTCGCAGGCCTCTTCGGTCGAATACCCACCTGACAGCGCAACAACGCGCAGAACGCGCGGATGGTCGGCCAGTTCGTCATACAGGTTTGCCTGTGTCGGGATCGTCAGCTTCAGCATGACCTCCTGCCCCTCACCCAGCTGGTCAAGGTTCTTCAGGATTTCAGCTTTCAGAATCTCCTCGGCCTCGGCCTTGGTTTCTGAATGAATGTTGACCTCAGGCTCGACGATTGGAACCATTCCGGCGTCAGTCACTTCACGGGCAACGTCGAATTGCTGGGCAACCACGGCCGCGATGCCTTCGGCATTGGCCTCGTGGATGACCGAACGTTCTTTGGTACCGAACACGCCTTCTGCCTTAGCTAGCGTGTCGGCCAGACCGGGGATCGGTTTCATCAACTGAACACCGTTGGCCTGATCCTCAAGGCCCTTGTCGATTTTCAGGAATGGCACGATTCCTTTGACCGACCAGAGGTAATCAGCGACTTTGCGGCCCTCGATCTCTTCACCAAGGGTGCGTTCGAACAGGATCGCACCGATGACTTTGTCTTTGGTGAAGTCATTGGCCAGAATGATCCGCGCGCGCATCTTTTGAATTTCGCCGAACATCTCAGCGTCCGAGCTGTAGGTCGACGCGTCAACGCCGTACAACGCCAGAGCTTTCGGGGTCGAGCCGCCGCTTTGATCCAATGCCGCGATAAAGCCTGCGCCGTTGATCATCTGCGCGCGCTGTTCTGCTTTGGCCATAATGTTTTCCCGTTCAATGATGATTCCGATGTCTTCCCCCGCATACATCACAGTCAGGACCGATGGTAGTTTGTTAGCGCTCAACCAGCCGCAACCATATGCCATCCCTGGATCGAACGGTCAGATGGGCCACCGGAACCGGCGTTTTGCCGCTGATTGTTTCGAATTTGAAATTCCGCACCAGCATCGACAGGATCAGCGGCCCTTCGACCATGGCAAACCCGGCCCCGGTACAGACGCGGGGACCTGCGGAAAACGGGATATATGCCTTACGCTGGCATGTTTTGCCGTTGTCACTGTTCCAGCGGGTCGGGTCAAAGCCGTCGGGATTGTCCCATAACCGTTCGTGACGGTGCAGGTGCCAGGGGCTGATTACGATTTGTGACCCGTTGGGAACGTCCCTGTTTCGGAACTGGTGTGGGCACGTGGCCTCTCGCACCATCATGGGAACCGGCGGGTAAAGGCGCAGTGCCTCGCGAAACACGTCGCGGCTGATCTTGAGTTTGGAAACCGAGGCAAAGGTCGGATCGTCCAGAACGGCAGCTTCGTTAGCAATCCTTTCCTGCCATTCGGGATAAAACGCCAGCAGATACAATGTCCACGCCAGGGCCGATGCGCTGGTTTCATGGCCTGCCAGAAAGAAGATCGCGACCTGATCGACCATCTCCTCGGGCCCGAAAAACTGACCGGTTTCAGGGTCAGCGGTTGTCATGATCTTGGTTGCCAGATCATCGGGGGCGGTTCCGGCCTTGATCGCCTCTGCCCGCTCATGGGTCAGGTCAGTGATCAGGTTACGGATGTCTTCGGCGTTTTTCCGTGTCGTCCGGGAGTGGAACCGAGGCATCCATTTGGGCAGCGGAACGAAAGCTGCAAGGTTCAGCAGAGGTTGTTCACGCTGGTAGTTGCGGAACTTTTCAAACACCTTGCTGGCTATGGCGTGGTCGATCGGCACCGAAAACAAGGTGCGAAAAATCACATCTGCTGCGGCGTGGCTTGTCTGTTCTTCGACTTCGATCTGTTTGCCGACATGGGGGCGCAACCGCTCAACACAAGCGTCTGCTGCGGCCAGCATGGCGGGAAACGTGTCTTTCAGCCGCCCGCCCTCAAATGCCGGGTCAATGATGCGCCGCTGACGTTTCCACGTCTCTCCATTGGTTAGGAACACCGAATTACCAAGCAAGGGGCGCAGGCCTTCGCTGATCCGGCCCGATTTAGGAAAATCTTCGGGGCTTTTCCTGAGGACGGTGTCAATCAGGTCCGGTTCATTGACCAGGAAGGACCGGAAGAAGGGTGTCCTGAATTCGGCCATCCACGCGCGATAAAGGCGCGCTGGCTGTGCAGACAGCAGATCCTGACGAAACAGTTTCAGGTAACGCAATAGGGAAACCTTGTCTGCGCGCGGCTGGGGCTTGGGCGGGATCATGGGCGAACCGACGTGTATTTGGACACAGGCGTCTCAATCCGGCTGCGTGAGGGGGCACGTCCTCGGAACCGCTGTTTCAGCGTCAAAGGGCCTGCTGTAATTCGGAAATAGTCGTAAATACCCGGCGTATCGAATGCGCAAAGGTACTGAAAATGCAGCCGGAAGAACCGCCAGCGCAGGGCTTTCCAACGTTCAGGCGCCAGAGTTTGCGTAAAGGCCGCCGACAGGACAAGCGGCCAGCGTTTGTCCGGCCCGGCCACCCCTGTAACGGCCACCGGATCACACAGCGCAAATGCGCAGCCATCCCCGGGGGCCGAGACATCGACCCACGTGATGTCCGGACTGGAAGACAGGAATTGAAGGTCGGACCGAAGGCCATGCGCATTTGGCAGAAAGGACACCATAGGCATCACCTGCCCCAGGCTGAGGAACGACAACTCTGCCCCCTGTTGCGGCACGGCCCTGTCGCGGATCAGGTCGGCCAGAACAGACACCCCCAGATGCGCACCCGAACTGTGGCCCACCACCAGAACCTCATCTACACCGGATATCAGCGCGGCTTCAATCGCTTTGCGGAATGCGGCCAGCCTTTCCTTCAGTTTAAGCGGAGTTTCCCCCTTTAACTGTGCGGAATAGGCGTAATCATGCATCAGGTAGTAGGCAAACAACCGGTTGTCGATCTTGCGGAACCACAGCATCAGCGCAACCGCAACGGCAATACCCGGTAACAGACCCCACCAGCCAGCCATCGCCACACATGCCCACGCGACTGCAAACGCAACCAGCAGCTGAGACACCAACATCGCCACCGGATAGAGCGCCGCAATCACCGGGCCTTTGCGCAACCGCATGAGGCGCCACAAAGCACCGGTCGAAATGTATATCCACGCCGTGTGCGCCAACTTCGCATAGGTTGCTGGGATCGACGCGGACATGCTGTCGCGCACGATGTCTGACCAGACCAGTACTTCGATCTCTGTCTCAACAGACGCACCGTCCTGCATTGATGTCACGGACCAGCCGAACAGACCTTTTGCGGACTTAGGGGCAATCGTGATCTCATATCCTGAAATCCGGGCCTGCGCTTGCGACTCGGTTCGGTAAAGCTCGCGATATCGTCGCGGCGGCATCGGGTCATAACCGGGGATGTAGAACACCCGGCGTTTGCGCACCTGTGACTGATTTCTCTGACTGCTCATGCCTTTACCTTCTGCCGCGCAGGTTAACGCAGGCTTTAGGTCAAGGTAAGGGGGTCAGACGCTCAACCGAAATTCGCAAGCGCCGGAAAGGTTTCCAGCAACCACCAACTGAAGCGGGTGAACAGGCCCGTGATCAGCATGATGCCCACGAACAGCA
The DNA here is from genome assembly GCF_056541275.1 of Ruegeria sp. AI2. Classification (NCBI taxonomy): domain Bacteria; kingdom Pseudomonadati; phylum Pseudomonadota; class Alphaproteobacteria; order Rhodobacterales; family Roseobacteraceae; genus Ruegeria; species Ruegeria sp. AI2. The sequence goes on along the minus strand of NZ_JBQFYB010000001.1, from coordinate 780,137 downwards.
GCAGCCCACCCATGACTTTTTCGATCACACCCATATAGGGTTTGATCCGGTTCATCACGGTCATAGAGCGGTTGAGGAACATGGCAGCCAGCAGAAACGGAATACCCAATCCAGCCGCATAAACACCCAGTAACAGCGTTCCACGCGCCACCGAGGCCTCGGATGCCGCAAGTGACAGGATCGCGCCAAGTTGGGGGCCTATGCAAGGCGTCCAACCGAAGGCAAAGGCCAATCCAAGAATATAAGCACCAAAGACCGAACCACCGGAATCACCGGTTTCGATCCGCGCTTCGCGGTCCAGAAAGGGGATGCGGAAGACGTTCAGGAAATGCAGACCAAAGACAATGACAACGGCACCGGACAGTTTGGCGAAAAGTACCTGATTTTGCAGCACAAACGCCCCGAAGGCAGATGCAGTGAAACCCAACAGCAGAAAAACTGTCGACAGGCCCAACACAAAGAACAGCGCTGACATGGTTGCCTTGCGCCGGGCGCGGGCCTCATCCTGCATCTCGTTGATCGTGACACCGCTCATATATGCCAGATAGGGCGGCACGATGGGCAGCACACAAGGCGACAGAAAGCTGATCAGGCCACCCAGCAGGGCAACAAACATGGCGGGCAGCAGCCCCGCGTCTATGATTTCTATTCCGAACATGTTTTAGCACATAAGTGATGAATGGCGGTCCGTCACGGGGCCAATGAGTCACATCCTCGTGCTTGGAATCTGGACAATATTACAACTTCGCCCTATCCCGAAAATCATGTCAGAGATTACAGATACGCTGGATGCGCTGGGCCTTCTGTGCCCCCTGCCCGTCCTCAAGGCCCGCAAACGGCTGAAATCCATGCCGCAAGGCTCTGTGCTGCGTGTATTGGCTGATGATCCGGCAGCCATCATCGATGTCCCGCATTTTTGCGCCGAAGCTGGCCACACCTTGCTGTCTCAGGATTTCGACGGCGCACATCAGATCTATCTGATCCGAAAATCCGACTGACTTAACGACAAAAGAAAGGCGGGCAAACCTGCCCGCCCTTTCATCATTTACCCAGCGACCACCATCCGCGCCGTTTGGGCCTGTCGGATTCTGGTTCAGGTTCATCTGCCACAGTTTCAAGCACCGGTTCAGGTTCTGTTGCCACGGGTGTTTCTGCAACGGGCGCGTCTTCGACCGGCTCATCGGCAGATTGAACTGCAGGTTCTTCCACCGCTGCCACCGCTTCAGCCTGTGCGACTTCTTCGGTCTGTTCGGCTACCTCTGTTGCTTCAGGCGCAGCATCAGCGGCCTCAACAGCTTCGCTTTGCTCGGCGACCGCCGCCTCGGCAGGTTCGGCTTCGGCGTCTGAGGCCGCTTCTTCAACCGCGGGAGCATCAGCCCCGGCATCGGCGTCCGTTGCTGCAGGCTGTTCCGCAGCCTCATCTGCTACAGAATCTTTCTTACGACGACGCGGAGCGCGCTTACGCTTAGGCTTGGCAGGTTTTTCCTCTTCGGTCGCTTCGGCTTCGGCTGCCTCGACAGTGGTTTCGGTTTCAGCGGATTCACCTGTGGCATCCTCCTGCTGTGTCCCTTCACCGTCATCCGCGCCCTGTTCCGGCGCGTCACCATTGCCCCCACCCTTCTTGCGACGACGACGGCGGCGCTTGCGCTTGGGTTTGGTGTCATCTTCGGTCGGCGTAATATCCTCTTCGGTTTCGTCATCTTCCGAAGAATCGACCAGATCCATCAGCGAGGCATCGACCGACACGACAGGTGCTGTCGCTTCGGGAACAATGCGGCTGGCGGTCTTGAATTTCTCCATCGAGAAATCCGGGCTGACCAGATGCACATCGCCTTCGATCCGTACAGACAGGCCATAGCGCGATTCGATCTGTGCAATATGCTCGCGCTTCTGGTTCATCAGGAAGTTCGCGATACTGACTGGGCAGCGCACCAGAACCTCGCGTGAGCGGCGGCGGGTGCCTTCCTCTTCGATCTGACGCAGGATCGACAGTGCCATGTTGTCGTCCGAACGGATCAAGCCGGTGCCGTGGCATGCCGGGCATGGCTGCGTGGTCGCCTCGATCATACCGGGGCGCAGCCTCTGACGGCTCATCTCGAGCAGGCCAAAACCTGAAATCCGGCCGACCTGAATGCGGGCACGGTCGGTTTTCAGCTTGTCCTTCAGACGCTTTTCAACGGACGCGTTGTTCTTGCGCTCGTCCATATCGATGAAATCGATGACAATCAGACCGGCAAGGTCACGCAGACGCAACTGGCGGGCCACTTCTTCCGCAGCCTCCAGGTTGGTTTTCAGCGCCGTTTCCTCGATCGAGCCTTCTTTCGTGGCCCGGCCCGAGTTCACGTCGATTGCCACCAGCGCTTCGGTTACGCCGATCACGATATACCCGCCAGATTTCAGCTGAACGGTCGGGTTGAACATCCCCGCCAGGTAGCTTTCCACCTGATAGCGCGCAAACAGCGGCAGCGCGTCCTCGTACCGTTTCACATTCTTGGCGTGCGACGGCATGATCATCTTCATGAAGTCTTTGGCGATGCGGTATCCGCCTTCGCCCTCGACCAGAACCTCATCGATATCGCGGTTATAAAGGTCCCGGATCGACCGTTTGATCAGATCGCCTTCTTCATAGATCTTCGCAGGTGCGATGGATTCCAGGGTCAATGCCCGGATCTGCTCCCACAGGCGTTGCAGGTATTCATAGTCGCGCTTGATTTCCGATTTGGTGCGCTTGGCGCCCGCAGTCCGGATAATCAAACCCGCCCCCGTGGGCACATCAATATCCGCGGCGATTTCTTTCAGTTTCTTGCGGTCAACCGCGTTGGTGATCTTGCGGCTGATCCCACCGCCACGGGCGGTGTTTGGCATCAGAACACAATAGCGACCGGCCAGCGACAGATATGTCGTCAGGGCTGCCCCTTTGTTGCCGCGCTCTTCCTTGACGACCTGCACCAGCAACACCTGGCGCACTTTGATCACTTCCTGAATCTTATACCGGCGTGGGCGTGGCTTGCGCGGAGGGCGGATGTCTTCGCTGTCGTCTTCCTCGGCCACGGATTCAATCGTGTCATCTTTCGCGGCAGCGTCAGCGTGTTCTTCATCAGCGTCGCCATCATCTGCGTCCTGGTCATCTTCAGACAATTCAGACGCTTCATCGCCATCGTCAGCGCTTGAAACATCCGCCGCGTCATCAGAATCCCCTGCTGCGTCGTCTTGTGAAGACTCAACTGTTTCAGCCTCTGCCTCGTCTTCCGAAGCCGTTCCCTCTACAGTGTCATCTGACACAGCTTCCGGCGCTTCGTTGTCCTCAGGCTCCTCAACAGGGGTCTCAGCGACGACTTCCATTGGCGATGTCCCCTCGGGCACCTCCATGTCCGCTTCGTCACTTTCGTCAAAATCGATGGTTTCCATACCGGTCGGCTCGGTCGAAACTTCCATCGTTTCGACCAAATCGTCCGACTTCAGATCCGCGGCCTTCGATCGGGACCGAGAACGCCGCTTTTTCGGCTTGCCCTCGTCGGCCTCATCCCGCGCCTTCATGGCCTCGGCATAAGCGCGCTCTTCCTCCATCAACGCCTCACGGTCGGCGATGGGGATCTGGTAATAGTCCGGGTGAATTTCCGAAAACGCCAGGAAGCCGTGCCGGTTCCCGCCATAATCCACAAAGGCCGCCTGAAGCGACGGCTCAACCCGTGTTACTTTTGCAAGATAGATGTTGCCAGCAAGCTGGCGCTTGTTTTCGGATTCAAAATCGAACTCCTCGACCTTGTTTCCGTCGACCACCACGACGCGGGTTTCCTCCGCGTGGGTGGCATCGATAAGCATTTTCTTAGCCATGTGTCCTTGGTGCACCGCGCCAAACGCGTTGTCCTGACCCGTCCAGGTGGACAGGCACATTTGGGGAGGTGTCTTGTCAGGGCGATATTGGACGGCGCGCGGCAGGGTCTGGCGCTGTGGCCCCCTGCCCGGTCACTCAATCGTTGCGCGCGCGTCATCGCGGTTCTTCTCCGACAGGCGCGTTAGCCGCAGCCTGCCCATTATTCCTTTCGCCCGACATGTCGGACTCAGGTACTACATTGCCCCAAATGAGGCACAATCGGTCTGCTTTGCGGCGAACAATCCGTCATCACCATCAGCAAAGCAGCGAAACTCAATGATTCGGGGCTTATGGACACAAAACTGGCCCGGCCCGTCCGGACACAATAAAAGCAGTCCTGTGGAAAAGACAATGGGCAAACTGCACCGCCCCTGCCACGGCGTGCGGGATCGCCTTCATCTGGCCAAAAATATCCCGGGGGAGTCGCCAAAGGCGACGGGGGCAGAGCCCCCGCCACAAAGTTTACAGATAGTCCGACCGCTGGAGGCCGTATTTGGCCATCTTTTCATTCAGCGTCCGGCGCGGCAGGCACAGCTCATCCATCACAGACGCGATCGAGCCTTTGTGCCGCCGCATCGTGTTGTCGATCAGCATCCGTTCAAAGGCTTCGACATATTCCTTCAGCGGCTTGCCTTCAGTGGTCATGACCGGCTGCATTTCCTCGTGATCTGACATCAACAGCGAGGCGATTGTTCCGGACCCGCGGCGCGATTGCAGCACCGCGCGTTCGGCAATATTGATCAACTGACGTACGTTCCCCGGCCAGGGCGCCTGCAACAGCTGCGCCGCTTCCTGAGCACTTACCTGAGGCGCATCACAGCCGTATTCTTCGGCGAACTGCTCGCTCAGACGGGTAAACAGGGTCAGAATATCCTCGCCCCTCTGGCGCAGGGGTGGCATGGTGATGCGCAAGGCGGCCAATCGGTAGAACAGGTCCGGCCGTAAGACATCTTCGGAGGTTTTTCCCGCCTCTTGCAGGTTCGAGATCGCAACGATGCGTGTCTCGGCCGGCGTGCCCTGCTCGTTCATCACGCTGAGCAGCTTGGCTTGCAGGGAGTCGCTGAGCGCCTCGACATCTTCCAGAACCAGCGTCCCGCCCCGCGCCTCTTCGATGGCGGGCAATTGGGCATCTTCGGGCATCATCGGCCCAAACAGACGTTTGGCCAGCGCGTCTTCCTCGAGTGCCGCGCAGGACACCAGCACGAACTTCTTACCGGCACGGCTGCCAACCGCGTGCAAGGCGTGTGCAACAAGCGTCTTTCCGGTTCCTGTCTCACCGTCGATTAGCACATGGCCATCCGCCTGACCCAGATCGAGGATATCCTCGCGCAGGCGTTCCATAACCGGGCTGGCGCCGATCAGCTTGTTCATGATCTGGGTGCCGCCGGACAATTCACGGCGCAGCGCGCGGTTGTCCAGCGTCAGACGCCGCGCATTGCTGGCCCTTTTGGCCAGCTCGGACATGCGGTCGGGGTTAAAGGGTTTTTCAAGGAAGTCGAATGCACCGACACGCATCGCCTCGACAGCCATCGGAACATCGCCGTGACCGGTGATCATGATCACAGGCAAGGTGCTGTCAGCGCCCATCAGCTTTTTGAGAAGCTGAATGCCGTCCATTCCGGGCATCTTGATGTCCGAAATAACAATCCCAGGATAATCCGGACCCAACACCTTGAGCGCATCTTCCGCGCTGGCAAAGGTTTCCGTGTCGTAGCCGGACAAAGCGAGCCACTGGCTGATCGACTGGCGCATGTCCTGTTCATCGTCAACAATGGCAATTTTCATGGCTTGTGCCATAGTCATTCCTCGTTATTCCGCGGCTTCAAGGCCGTCTCTTCCCAGTGCAGGCAACTGCATTTCAAACACCGCACCGCCATATTGGCCGTTGCGCGCAGTCAGCCGTCCCCCATGGTCGTTCACGATCCCTGACGAGATGGCAAGCCCCAGACCAACACCGTCTCCGGGCTGTTTGGTCGTGTAGAACGGCTCGAACAGGTTTTCGATATCCTCGATTCCGTGCCCGTTGTCGCGTACGGTCAGCACTGCCATATCACCTGCTGCCAGGATGATTTCCACATCCGGCTCTACCACTGATTTGGTGGCGTCCAGCGCGTTTCGCAAGAGGTTGACCATGACCTGCTCGATGCGCATTCGATCCCCCATTACGATCACAGGTTCCTCTGGTACGATCTGCGTGATCTTCACGTGGCGCTGACGCAGTTGAGGCTCCATCATCGACAGGGATGAGGCCAGCGCTTCACCAAGATTTACTGGTGAAAACGCATCCGCGCCCTTGCGTGCATAAGACTTGAGCTGCCGGGTAATTGCGCCCATCCGTTCGATCAGACCATCGATGCGGCCAAAGCTGGCAAGGGCCTCTTCCGGGCGGTTGCGGCGCAGCAGCAGACGGGCCCCGGCAAGATAGGTTTTCATTGCCGCCAGAGGCTGGTTCAACTCATGGCTGACCGCTGCCGACATCTCGCCCAGGGCGGCCAGCTTCGAGCTTTGCGCAAGCGTCTGTTCCGCCAAATCCAGCGTCTTTTCAACCCGTTCACGTTCAGCGATTTCCCGCTGTAGCCGTGCGTTCAATGCGCGAAGCTCTGCCGACTCGCGCTGGAACAGGGTCATGCGCAACGTGGCACGGCGGCTCAACGCATAGAACGCAAGCGCCAGAAGAATCGCAAACCCCATGATTTCCAGCGCCAGAACGCTGTTCACCTTTTCCCGGATCGAGGCATAGGTCGTGAACGAGGTCATCTGCCAGCCGCGGAACGGAATGCGCGTCTCGATCCGCATTACCGCTTCGCCCTGAAGATAGGCATCAGGCGGCAGCGCGGTCCAATCGGTTGTTGCTCGGATGGCGCGCTGGATCGCACCTTGTGGAGGTTGGCGCAGCATCGCCGTGTTCTCATCCAGCCCGCGCCACCGGGGTTCAGTAGACAGAATGATGTTGCCGGTGCTGTCGGTAACCATCACCGCGTCCGAGATACCGGCCCAGGCGCGTTCGAACTTCTGCAGGTCAACCTCGACGACGATCACCCCCAGAAACTCCGCCCCGTTCTCCAACCGGCGCGAATACACAAAGCTGTATCCGCCTGCATCCTTGGGAATAACGGAGAAGATCGTCGCGTTCGAGCGGATCGCATCCACAAAATAGGGCGTGTTCCGGTGCCCCTCGCCCAACCTGCTTCGGTCAGTTGCGGCAACTGTTCGCCCGTCGCTGTCCAGCAAAACCAGAGAGGCCGCGCCGATCTCTTCCACGAATGAAATAAGGCGCTGTGTCGACAGGGTGTAATCGCCTGACTGCAATGCCGAAATCAACGTCGGGTCGCGGGCAAGCAATTGCGGAACAATCGAGTTGCGGCGCAATTCACTCAGCAAGTTGCCCGAATACAGCGTCAGCCGCAGTTCCGCCCGGTTGCGCGTGGATTCGGTGAACCTGTCGGTCAACAGCCGGTTCGTGACCCACACCGTTGCAATTGTAGCGACCAGCAGAACAAGAACCGCCAGCCGCAACCGCCAGCCCAGCGGTGCACCACGAAACGGTTTCAACATATTTGACCAGCCAGATCGAACTTCGGGGTTCATTGCGAAAGGTTACGCCCCGGCGGGCGAGACCTCAAGTCACGCCGCTTCAAACACACCTGACAATGCGCGGAACAACGCCACCCCGTCTGTGCCGCCATGACCCTGATCGGCTGCGCGTTCGGGGTGCGGCATCATTCCAAGCACGCGGCGGTTTTCCGACAGGATCCCGGCGATATCCCCAACCGAGCCGTTCGGGTTTTCGGCATAGGTGAACGCGATCCGGTCCTGATCTTTCAAAGCGGCCAGTGTCGTGTCATCCGCAAAATAGTTGCCATCGTGGTGCGCAATCGGAATACCGATCACATCGCCTGCGTTGTAACCGCTGGTAAACGCGCTGTCGCTGGTTTCGACCTTCAGGCCGACGGTCTTGCAGATATATTTCAGCCCGGCATTGCGCAGCAACGCGCCCGGCAGGATGCCGGTTTCCGTTAGAACCTGAAAACCGTTGCAAATTCCGACGGCATAACCGCCACGTTGCGTGTGCTCGACCACGGCCTTGCAAATCGGCGATTGCGCCGCGATTGCGCCGCAACGCAGGTAATCTCCGTAAGAGAACCCGCCGGGAACACCCACGATATCAATACCTTCGGGCAAAGCCGCGTCTTTGTGCCAGACCATATCGACCTGAAAACCGGCCTGCTCAAAGGCGACGGCAAGATCTCGGTCACAGTTGGATCCGGGGAATACGATTACGGCTGCACGCATGGCGGGCCCTCCTACGAGACAAAATCTGTGACAATCGCAACACCCGGAGGCGTTGGATGGTCAAAAGCGGCAAGCTCGGCGCTTACCTGGTTCAGGGTTATTTTCCGGGTCACCAGCGGGCTCAGGTCGACCCCTTGACCCGCGATCAGCGACAACAGCGACGGATAGCGCCAGCTTGGCATCCCGCGGGTGCCAAATACGGAGAGCTGACCAGAATAGAGCACATCCATCGGCAGCAACATCTGCGCATGGTCCCCTGCGGGCATTCCGATTTGCACCATGCGCCCCATTTTGCGCAGGGATCGCATGGCGGAAACGGTCGTGGCTTCGACGCCAAGTGCCTCGATCGCAACATCGGCACCGCCACCGGTGATGTCCTTCACCGCCTGAGGGGCATCGCATGTCGCAGCGTTGACCACCGCATCGGCGCCCAGAGTTTCGGCATAGGCCAGCTTGTCCTCGGCGATATCGACAACGATTACACGCGCGCCAAGCGCCTTGCCCAGAAGAAGTGTTGATATTCCGACGCCGCCGCCGCCAAAGACAGCGATCCACTCACCACCCTGCACTTGCGCCCGGCCAACAAGCGCCTGCCACGCCGTGGTTACGCGGCACCCCAATGCGGCAGCGATTTCGGGCGCGATGCTGTCGGGCAAGGATGTCAGGTTGGCATCGGCATGAGTCACGGCAATATATTCAGCAAAAGCCCCGTCACAGGTAAAGCCGGGTACGACCTGGTTCGGACAGATTGTCTGATGACCCTGCGCGCAGTCCGGACAATGCCCACAGGCTAGGATAAAGGGCGCAATCACCCGGTCCCCGACACGCCACCGTGAGACGCGCGCACCGACCGAGACCACCTCGCCGCAAAACTCGTGGCCGGGTGTCATGGGCAGGACAACGTCCGGGTCTGAGCCCGACCAGGCGTGCCAGTCGGACCGGCACACGCCGCAGGCCAGCACCCGCACCACAACACCGTCTTCGGCGGGAACCGGGTCGGGGATCGTCGACACCTCAAGCGGTTGACGATAGGTGATCAGACGCGCGGCCCGCATCAATCAGACCAGTTCGATCTCGTAGCGTTCGATGACGGTGTTGGCCAAAAGCTTTTCGCACATCTCGGTCACGTCTGCCTCGGTCGCGCCATCGGCAAGCTCAAGATCGATGACTTTGCCCTGACGTACACCTTCGACCTGATCAAAGCCCATTGCACCCAATGCGTGCCGTACTGCTTCGCCCTGCGGGTCCAGCACCCCGTTCTTGAGCATCACATGAACCCGTGCTTTCATTTTGGCAACTCCAACTGTGGGCCGCATACAAGGCCCATTTCGTTGCGCGGGGGATAGCGCGCCTGATGGGTTTCGACAACCCTGTTTCAAACGCAGTTTGCCGCAGGCGAGTGACGATCCTGCGCCGTCAGTTGGACCTGAGTAGTTTTGTTGGCGCAGCAGCTGGAAACTTCGGAATAGTCATCTGATCAAACGGCCCGGCCACACGCAAACACCCTGCTCTGCCAACAACTTGGCAAAGGCAAAACGCCGCCCTGAGGGGGCGGCGCTGCTGAGAAGGAATGTTTAGTTGATCAGCGTCGGCTTGGTGACATTACTGGCAGGCAGCACACCCAGCCTTCGGGCGACCTCGGAATAGGCATCTGTCAGACTGCCCAGATCGCGGCGGAATACATCCTTGTCCAGTTTCTGACCGGTCTTGATATCCCACAGGCGGCAGCTGTCCGGGCTGATTTCATCCGCAACAACCAGCCGCTGATAGTCGCCTTCAAACACGCGCCCGATTTCGATCTTGAAGTCAACCAGACGGATGCCCACCGCCAGCATCACGCCGCTCAGGAAATCGTTCACGCGCAGCGCAAGGCTGAGGATGTCGTCCATGTCCTGCTGGCTGGCCCAGCCAAACGCGGCGATGTGTTCCTCGGTGACAAGAGGATCGCCCAAGGCATCATCCTTGAAGCAGTATTCAACGATCGGACGAGGCAATTGCGTCCCTTCGGCAATGCCAAGACGTTTCGACATCGAACCCGCCGCGTAATTGCGCACGATCACTTCCAGCGGAATGATCTCGCAATTGCGCACCAGTTGTTCGCGCATATTAAGGCGCCGGATGAAGTGGTTCGGAATGCCAATCTGGGTCAGTCCGGTCATGAAGAACTCGGACAACCGGTTGTTCAGCACGCCTTTACCGTCAATCACGTCCTTCTTCTCGGCGTTGAATGCGGTGGCGTCATCCTTGAAATACTGTACGATGGTGCCCGGCTCAGGGCCTTCATACAGAATTTTGGCCTTGCCTTCGTAGATTTTCTTGCGACGCGCCATAAGCGACCTTTCCAGACTGGCGAAAGGGAATGAGTCCCTTCACGTTGGCGTCCTCATAGTGCAAGCCCTGCGTTCCCGCAAGTTCGCTGCCCCGAGGGCCTTTGACGCAGCGCAAATACCTTGCACCCAGAGTGTCCTATTGTCATATCATCAGTGAGAAACGGTAATCCAAGGGGTCCCCAACCAATGACCACATTCGACGAACGTGAAGCCGCGTTTGAAAGCAAATTCGCCCATGACGAAAAGATGCAATTCATCGCACGGATGCGCCGCAACCGCTTTATGGCTGTCTGGGCGTCTGCGCTGAAGGGCGAAACTGTTGAACAGGCACGGAAATACGGACAGGAACTGGTTCATACCGACCTGCAGCATGTCGGCGAGGACGATGTTGTCGAGGCAGTCAAAGCCTACTTGGGTGATCTTGCAGATGAAGCCACGATCCGTTCGAAAATGGCCGAGCTTCTGGTTGAGGCCAAAGAACAGGTGATGGCGGAAGGCGAGCATTGATTGCCTGAAATGCAAAACTCATGATCTTCATGAGTTTTATGAATTTGATTTGACGCCCTGGTCATGAGACATGGGGCGTCTCTGTTTTTTTGCAGCGTTTATACGCTTTTTCTGGAATAACCCTATGACAAACGCGCTGAGCAAACTTCTGGACACCAAAGACGCCATCCTTGCGGACGGTGCAACGGGGACCAACTTATTTAACATGGGTCTGCAATCAGGTGATGCGCCTGAGCTGTGGAACGTGGATGCTCCGGACAAGATCAGGGCGCTGTATCAGGGGTCAGTCGATGCGGGCAGCGACCTGTTTCTGACCAATACGTTTGGAGGTACTGCGGCGCGTCTGAAACTGCATGATGCGCAGAACCGCGTGGGCGAGCTGAACCGTATCGGCGCAGAACTCGGACGTGAAGTCGCAGACAAAGCCGGGCGCCCTGTTGTCGTGGCCGGATCGGTTGGACCCACCGGCGAGATTATGGAGCCGGTCGGCAGCCTGTCGCATTCCGAAGCGGTTGAAATGTTCCATGAACAGGCCGAGGCTTTGAAAGCGGGCGGGGTTGACGTTCTTTGGGTAGAAACCATCAGCGCGCCCGAGGAGTTCCGCGCGGCAGCCGAGGCCTTTGCACTGGCCGACATGCCCTGGTGCGGCACGATGAGCTTTGACACGGCCGGGCGCACAATGATGGGTGTCACCTCGGCCGATCTTGCGCTTTTGGTTGAAACCTTGCCAAACCCACCGATCGCTTTTGGGGCCAATTGTGGTACCGGCGCGTCGGATATCCTGCGCACGGTTCTGGGTTTTGCTGCGCAAGGCACCGAGCGCCCGCTGATCTCAAAGGGCAATGCGGGCATTCCGAAATACGTGGATGGCCATATCCACTATGACGGGACACCCGAACTGATGGGTCGGTATGCTGCCATGGCGCGGGATTCGGGCGCCACAATCATCGGCGGGTGCTGCGGGACCATGCCCGATCATCTGCGCAAAATGCGCGAAGCGCTGGATACCACTTCGCGCGGCGAGCGCCCGACACTGGATCAGATCACCGAGGCACTGGGGCCGTTTTCGTCGGCTTCGGACGGAACCGAGGACGACGCGGGCCCCGAACGCCGTACGCGTCGCCGCCGCCGCGCCTAACGCTTATCAACGCCCTTCGAATTTCGGAGGGCGTTTTTCCATGAACGCCACTACACCTTCAGCAAAATCCCGCGACCGGCCACATTCACCTTGAAGATGCGCCTCGGTCGCAAGCTGCTGCTGCAATGTGTTTTCGTACGTCCCGCGAATGGCACGTTTGATCGCGCCATAGGCTGCGGTTGGACCTTTGGCCAGATATTCTGCCCTTTTGTGCCAATGTTCGGCAAACGTATCATCGGGCACAGCTTCCCAGATCATGCCCCATTCTTCGGCCTGCCGGGCGCTGATCTTGTCAGCAAACAAGGCGGCCCCCATCGCTTTGGCCAAGCCCATCTGGCGCGGCATGAACCAGGTGCCCCCGGCATCGGGCAGCAAGCCGATACGTGCAAACGCCTGTAGGAAATACGCACTTTCCGTTGCAATAACCACATCCGCACACAGCGCAAGGTTGGCCCCTGCCCCCGCAGCAGGTCCGTTTACAGCAGCGATCGTCGGAACCGGACAGCTGTGGATGGTTTCCAGCATCGGCTCGTATTCGTCGCGCAATGATCGTTCCAGATCGATCTTACCGGTCGATGATGCATCGCCCAGATCCTGCCCGGAACAAAACGCCGGACCTGCCCCGGTGATAACGATACAACGCGCTTTAACCGCGGCGTCTTTCATCGCGTGGGTAATCTCTGCCCGCATCCGAGTGGTCAGCGCGTTCATCTTGTCCGGTCTGTTCAGGGTCAGAACCGCCAGACCGTCCGATATGTCCAATAGAACCGTTTCGTAATTCATGAAGACTTTTCCCTCGCGCCACGTGTTTAAGCACGTTTACTTGTCCGGGCTGGTTGGGAAAAGCAGAACCAAACGTCAGTCTTCAAGAATTTGGCGAAGGCGTTCCTGTTCTTCTGCGCTTAGAGCTTCGGTTTCACCTGAAACCTGCGCCCTGGCGCGTGTGCGAAGAAAGTTCAACCCGACTGCGGCAGCGATCAGCAACATGATCGGCCCGGCAAGCCACAACAGCAGATTCGAGCCACTGGTGGTGGGCTTGAGCAAGACATATTCGCCGTAGCGGTCAACGATAAACGCGACGGCCTCTTCGTCGCTGTCACCCGCAACCAGGCGTTCACGCAAAAGCAAGCGCAGATCGCGTGCCAGTTCAGCGTTGCTTTCGTCAATGCTTTCATTGCGACACACCAGGCATCGCAACCCAACACTCAGGTCGCGCGCGCGCTGCTCCAGAACAGGGTCGTCCAGAACTTCATCAGGTTGTACCGCAAACACCGGCGCTGCCAGCAGCAGCAGGATCAATACAAGGCGTTTCATTCTGCGGGTACTCCGCCAGCGGGGGATTTGCGCGCACCTGCGGCGACACGGAACCGCCTGTCGCTCAGGCTGAGGACACCGCCGAGCGCCATCAGGATACATCCACCCCAGATCCAGTTCGCCAAAGGCTTGATATAGGTGCGCATGACCCAGCCGCCATCTGCCTGCTGATCCCCGATGACGACGTAAAGATCACCAAGAAAACGATAGTCAATCGCGGCCTCGGTCGTCGGCATGCGTGCAACGGGATAATCCCGTTTCTCGGGATGCAGCGTTCCGATGACGCGACCGCCCTTTTCGACCAGAACATCAGCCGTGGTTGAAAAATAGTTCGGCCCCTGTACCCGTCGCACGTCCTGCAATGTCAGTGTAAACTGACCCACTTCGAACGGCTGGTTCAGTTGCGCTACACGGATATCTTCCGCCTCCCACGCGGTCAGACCGGCAATCGCAAAGATCGTCACCCCAAGACCGGTATGGGCAACTGCCTTACCCCAATCGGCGCCCGGGAGTCGGATCAGACGTTTGAAGCTGCCATTGCGGCCTGTCCGGCTCCACAAATCAATGGCGGCGCCGAATGTAATCCAAGCCCCCAGAAACAAGCCTACGGGTCCTAACGCGCTGCGACCGGTCTGCATCGCCCAAACCAACAGCGCAATCGCCAGCGCCAGACCAAAGGCATAGCGCAGGGACCAGGCCGTTTTGCCCAGCCGACCGCGTTTCCACGGCAGCATTGCCCCGATTGGCAGGATAAGCCCCAGCAAAACCATGAACGGAGAAAACGCCGCGTTGAAAAACGGTGCCCCAACCGAAAGTTTGCGGTCAAACATCATCTCGGCCACCATCGGCCACATCGTCCCAACAAAAACGACGAAGCAACTGACCGCCAGAAGGACATTGTTCACGATCAGCGCGCTTTCGCGGCTGACCATGCCAAAAACGCCCTTGGCCTCCATCGCTTGCGCGCGTGTGGCAAACAAGGTAAGCGCGCCGCCGATGAAGAAGACCAGAATGATCAGGATGAACACACCGCGTTCCGGATCATTGGCAAAGGCGTGAACCGAGGTCAGCAGCCCCGAACGCACGATAAACGTGCCTATGAGGGAAAATCCAAACGCGATGATTGCCAGCAGAATGGTCCAGCTTTTCAATGCTTCGCGTTTTTCCACAACAATTGCCGAGTGCAACAGCGCCGCCGCCAGCAGCCAGGGCATGAAGGACGCGTTTTCGACCGGGTCCCAGAACCAGAAGCCGCCCCAGCCCAATTCGTAATAGGCCCACCAGGACCCCAGCGCGATACCGATAGTCAGGAAAACCCAGGCCGCCAGCGTCCAGGGGCGTACCCACCGGCCCCAGGCCGCATCAATACGCCCTTCGATCAGGGCAGCAATCGCAAAGCTGAATGCCATGCTCAAGCCGACATAGCCAAGGTACAGAAACGGTGGGTGGAAGGCCAGCCCGGGATCTTGCAGCAGCGGGTTCAGGTCGCGCCCGTCAAACGGAGCGATGGCAAGTCGGTCAAACGGGTTCGACGTGAACAGGATAAAACCGAAAAACGCCACGGCAATAGCCGATTGAACGGCCAGAACACGGGCTTTGAGTGTCGGTGGCAAGCCGCCACCAAAGAAGGCCGCCATCGCACCAAACAGGGTGACAATCAGCACCCACAGCAGCATAGATCCTTCGTGGTTGCCCCATGTTCCACTGATCTTGTACAGCATCGGCTTTGCCGTGTGGCTATTCTCGACCACAATCCTGAGGGAGAAGTCAGACGTTACAAACGCCCAGATCAATGCACCAAATGCAAACGCCGTCAGCAGGAACTGGACGATCGCGGCGGGCTCTGCAAAGCCCATCCAGCCGGTCCAGCGTTTTGAGGCGCCGATCAGGGGAACAACGCTTTGCACAATTGCGACAAAGAACGCGAGGATCAGGGTGAAGTGGCCAAGCTCTGTAATCATGCCCCGGAATATACGCCGGTGCGGAACCGGGGGCCATGACCTTTAGCTTGTTCTGCACGCACAAAGTGTCGCGGGTCAGATACCGCGTAGCTTTCGCCAATCGTTCAGCGCCTGGTTTTCCTCGGGACTTATGACATCGCTGTTCAGCACAGCATCCGGACCGGGATCAGCAACTCCCGGGCTGTCGCTCTGCATCGTGCGCAAGGCCTCGATATTGCTCATGACCGTTGGCAGTTGCGTCATGGTTGAGCGGATATCCCGCTGAAAATCCTGCATTTTACTTTGGTGACGCGCGCCAAAGTAAAACGATACGATCACGCCCAGCAACCACCAAAGCGGCTCTGGGACCAAGGCTATGCCCTGCATCCGTGCGGCAAACCATATTGGGTCGACCATGGCGGCAACAAACAAGCCAAGCGTTCCCAATGCCAGCGCCGGGCGCGGTAACCTGTTCACGCCGTCCATGACACGGTCAAAAAGACCCTTCTGAGGTGCCTGAAATTCAGAGCCAAACTGTAACATGGCTTGAGTTTGAATCTCATTGGCGCGTACTGCGCTTGCTTCGGTGTTTTCACGATAGAGTTCTGCGGTTTCCTGCAAGACGTTGCGCCCGTTACCAAATAAAAGCGCCAGCACACCTGAAATCAGCCCCATGCCGCGATCCTTCTGGTAAATTCGCTGTCCGAAAGATGATAACGCGGCGACAGAAACTCTTCGGCCCGTATTATCCAGCCACCTTTGCCGCCTGAACGGTTGCGCGCGTATTTTCTGGATGCAGGCCGCCGATCAGCAAGGCGAAAATAGTAGTTTCGCCGCGCAATCCCGTAGGCGTCGCGCAGGACGTCGGGCTCTGGCTGCGCCGCGCTTTGGCAGGCCGCCACGGTTTGCGGGCCTATCACGCCGTCGGCGGTGACGTTAAACCCCATTTCCTGTAGCAGCCGCTGAAGGATCTTCACCGCCTGCGCACCGGCATTCACATACATGTCGAAAACCGAAGCATGCAGGGTTTCGGGAAGCTCCGCAATGTGCGGCTTGTCGAAATAGTGCTGCACAAAGATTTCGACCGCTTGCCGAGGGGACAATGCGCGCACATCAGCCTCGTCAACCCGGCCGTCGCCAGTCAGATCCACACCCAGCCTGCGCAGGGTGTGAATCGTGACCCCGAACTTGGTTGCCCCGCCCGGATCGTCGGGGTCATCAACAAAGCCCCCTTCACGGGCCACAATCTCTTTGGCAATTTGGCGAACCGTTTGCATACCACCCTCGTAACGTTAGGTGGCCACACCGTTTCCGACAGGTATTAATGATTTAAAACGAAACGGAGCGCTGCATGCACCAGGCACGCAACGCTCCGTAACAGATTCAAACGGCTTCAGCTTTCTTCCGCGCCTTTGTAGACACCTTGCTCTTTCAGAGCGTCCATGACCTCTTTCGGCATGTAGGTCTCATCATGTTTGGCAAGAATTTCAGTCGCTTCAAAGACGCCGTTAACGTAACTTCCCGTGCCGATCATTCCCTGATTTTCCGAGAAAAGGTCAGGTAGAACACCTGTGAACGAGACCGGAACGCTTTCGCCGCCATCCGTTACAACAAAACGGATGGTTTCGCCCTGTCCGCGGATGATCGAGCCTTCTTCGACCAAGCCGCCAATCCGAAACACTTCGGTCGGTTTCGGCGGCTCTGCAATCACCTCGCTGGGCGAGCGGAAAAAGTTGATCCCGTCCTGCAATGCCCAACCAATCAACGCAGTTGCCGCCACCAAGGCAACAACTGCCACCAGAATGACTTGTACACGCCGACGTTTCTTGAGCGTTTTCATACCATCCTCACGGGAAAAGTGGGGCCATCATCAGGCCCAGAGTTTCATCTTCACCTAACATCAGGTTCGCGTTCTGCAAGGCTTGCCCACTGCTACCTTTTGTCAGGTTATCCAGCGCCGCAATCACAATTGCGCGCCGCTCAATCCGATCGGCTACAACACCGATGTGACAGAAATTCGACCCCCGCACATGGTGGGTCGAAGGGGTCTCACCCATCGGCAGCATCTGGATGAACGGCTCATCCGCATAGGCTTTGGCAAGCGTTTCGTAGATGCTGTGCGGGTCACCCTTCACATAGGTTGTGGCCAGAATTCCCCTGTTTGCAGGAATAAGGTGAGGCGTGAACTGCACATGCACAGCCCGACCGGCAAGTTTCGAAAACTCCTGATCGAACTCGCCAAGATGCCTGTGTGTCCCTCCGACGGAATAGGCATTGCTGCCTTCGCTCAGTTCAGCGTGCAGCAGGTTTTCCTTCAGTGACCGCCCTGCCCCTGATACGGCGCATTTCAGATCAAGAACGATATCGTCCAGATCAATGACCCCGGCAGATATCAGTGGCCGCAGAACATATTGGCCGGTCGCCGCATTGCACCCGGTACCCGCAACAAGCCGTGCCCCCTTGATGTCTTCGCGGTAGAACTCGGTGAGACCATAAATCGCCTCTTCCTGCTGTTTTAGCGCGATATGCGGATTGCCGTACCATTTTTCGTACTCGTCGGGGTCTGCCAGCCGGAAGTCTGCGGACAGGTCAATGATTTTCAGGTCTTTCGGCAAGTCCCGGATCACTTCCTGACTGGTTTTGTGCGGCAAGGCGCAAAAACACAGGTCGACCTGCGCAAAGTCGATCTCGGAGATTTTGCACAAATCCGGCAGATCCATGTGGCGCAGATGCGGGAAGACCTGCGCCATGGTCATGCCAGCCTTACGTTCGGCGGCCAGCGCGACGATATCCATGTTCGGGTGCTCGGCGATCAGCCGCACCAGTTCAGCGCCAGTATAGCCCGAAGCGCCCAGAATTGCGATTTTGTGGGTCATGTCAGACCTCTTTCACTTGAGTGTCACATGTTTCGACCGCCGATGCGACGGCCTTGAAATAAGGGAAGCAGAGCGGCTGCGTCCTTGACCTAAGTCAGGCAGCCTGGAACGTGATTTGTCGTCGGAGGAACTGCGTCGCCCGGTCGCTGACAACATTGGGTTTGCCTGTTGTCAGGAAACCACTTGGGCCGTCGCCCAACATGGTGGGGTGACGTTGCAGGTAATCTGCCAGGCTTTCAGCAACAAGCGCACCCTGGCTGTAAACCTGCACATCTTCACCCAACGCCGCCTGAAATGCTTCGGCCATCAACGGGTAATGCGTGCAGCCCAGAATAGCGGCCTGAGGTTCCGGCATCTTGCGTTTCAGCGCATCCACATGGCTGCGCACCAGGGCTTCGGCCAGGATCATGTCGCCGTCTTCTATGGCATCCACAACGCCGCCACAGGCCTGTGCCTCGACATCCACACCGATGGCCCGGAATGCCAGTTCACGCTGAAAGGCCCGGCTGGACACGGTGGCAGGCGTTGCAAACAACGCCACATGTTTGACGGCCACTTCGCGCGGCGGAGAATTGTCGCCCCATTGCCGTTCGGTCAGCGCCTCGATCAACGGGACAAAAACGCCAAGAACGCGTTTGCCGCTGGGCACGCCCTCTTCCTGCATGCGCCGCAACGCTGCGGCGCTGGCCGTGTTGCAGGCCAGAATCACCAGATTGCAGCCACGCGACCACAGATCCTGAACCGCCTTGCGGGTCAGCTGATAGATATCCTCGGCATCACGCACACCGTATGGCGCGTGTGCACTATCTGCAAAATACAGGAAATCAACGTCCGGCAGACGTTGCTGCGCGGCACTCAGGACGGTCAGACCGCCCAAACCGGAATCGAAGATACCTACTGCCATTAGATCCTTCAGGCGCGATGCCGTTCCTCAAACTCATAGCCGTAGTCATAAGACTTCAACGGCGTTGGAGACAGCTCATACGTGGCTTTGCGCAGGAAATCCATCATCTTGCGCGTATCCTTGCTGAGCGGGTCCAGAATGTCACGGCGTATCGGCTCTCCGATCACGACTTTCACCGGTGTATCAACGCGTTTCTTGAACTCTTTGATCAGCAGGCCCATCCGCAAAGTACTGTGCAGATGGCTGGCGATCTGAAACAGACGAGACGTGTGGCCATCAAAGAAAACCGGGACAACTGTGGCATTCGATTTGGCCACCATCCGCGCGGTAAACCCGCGCCAACCCGGATCCATGGGGTGGGAAAACGGCTTAACCCCGGTGCTGACCGTCCCGCCGGGAAAAATGCCGATCGCCCCGCCTTCGCCCAGATAGCTGAGCGCGGTTTTGCGGGTCTCAAGGTTCAGCTGCATCGCCTCTTTCGTTTCATCAAACGAAATTGGCAGAATGATGCGATTCAGGTCTTCGGCCTTGCGAAACACCCGATGGGCCAGAATGCGGAAATCACCCCGTGTCTCGGACAGGATATGTCCCATCATCAGGCCATCCAGAATTCCGTAGGGATGATTGGCAATCAGGATCAGAGGACCGTCTTTCGGAACATTCGAAAGCGATCCCCCCGACACGTCCAGTGTCAGCCCATAACGTTCAACCATCACGGCCCAAAAGTCGCGCCCATTGGCAACGTCTTTCTCGTACCCGTCCGCGCGTTTGATCAGGCGCATACGGCCTGTGGTGTTCTCCATCAGCTTGATGACCATCCGCCCGCCTTTGGTTTCGGCGGAATGCGCGTAGGAAATGTCGCGAACGGCATGACGACGAGAAGGCATATGGGTCTCCGGTTTGCTGCCTGCAAAATAAGTGCAAGTAACAATTTTGCCTAGTTATCGTGACACGCTTGTGACGTTTTATTCTGCCGCGGCCTGCAACCCTGCCCCTCCGCCGCGAATGACGGCCAGCAATTCCTCGCGCCGCTTGGCTGCTTTGGCCTCGTTCTCGCGCAATACCGGGCCAAATCCACGGATATCCAGCGGCAAACGGGCCAGGGCAGCAATCGCATCGCGCGTGGTCTGCGACACAAGCGGCAGAACTTCGCGCATGTCCTTTTCATATTGACGGATCAACGCACGCTCCATCCTGCGTTCCGACGAATAGCCGAAGATATCCAGCGGCGTACCGCGCAGCGCCTTCAACCGGGTCAAAAGCTTCAATGGGCCAATGACCGACTCCCCGAAAGCACGTTTGCGCGGTCTGCCGTTGCTGCCCGATCCCCCCAAAAAGGGCGGAGCCAGATGGAATGTCATCTTGAAATCGCCATCGAACTCGGCAGCCGCTTTGTCACGGCTTGTCAGAAGAAGGCGCGCGACTTCGTATTCATCCTTGTAGGACAACAGCTTGTGATAGCCTTTTGCCACCGCTTCGCGGATATCCGCATCCTCAACACTGTCGACCAGCTTGCGATACCGCTTGGCCAGCCGCGCACTTTGGTAGTCGGTCAGATGGCTTGCGCGGAATTCGATCTTCTGATCCAGCGATTTGGGCATCTCGGTTACGGTCGGGGACAGAATGGACTGTACCTCTGCCGGATGAAGAACCGCCCAACGCCCGATATCAAACGCACGCTTGTTCCGTTCAATCGTAGTTCCGTTCAATTCGATGGCATCAAAGATCGCCTGATGGCTGACGGGCAACAACCCGCGCTGCCAGGCCGCGCCAAAGATCATCATGTTGGAATAGATCGAGTCGCCCATCACGGCGCGTGCCAACTCGGTCGCGTCAAACAGCGAGACATCTTCTTTCAGTCGTGCTTGAAGAGCCAGTTCCAATTGATCGGCGGGAATGCGGAACTCGGTATTGCGCGTAAAGTCGCCTGTAACCGTCTCATGGCTGTTCACAACGGCGCCTGTACGGCCAGTGCGGGTCAGGCCCAATGTTTTGGCTCCGGCGGATACCACCAGATCACCGCCGATCAGCGCATGGGCTTCGCCGGTTGCGACACGGATGGCGCTGATGTCTTCGGGTGCGTTGGCCAGACGGCAATGGATGTGGACCGCGCCGCCCTTCTGCGCCAAGCCCGCCATTTCCATCATGCCCGCGCCTTTGCCGTCAATCTGGGCAGCTTGCGCAAGGATCGCACCCAGCGTGACAACACCGGTTCCCCCGACACCCGTGATCACCACGTTATGCGTACCGCTGATCTTGGGCAGCACCGGCATCGGTAGATCGGGCAAGTCGATTTCGGTTGTTGCCTCTTTGCGGATCTTCGCCCCCTCAAGCGTAACGAAGGAAGGGCAAAAGCCGTTCAGGCAGGAATAATCCTTGTTGCAGCTTGACTGATCGATGGCGCGCTTGCGCCCGAGTTCTGTTTCTTTGGGAACGATCGACACACAGTTCGATTGCACCCCGCAATCGCCGCAGCCCTCGCAAACATCGGTATTGATGAAGACGCGCTTGTCCGGGTCCGGGAACGTGCCGCGTTTGCGGCGGCGGCGCTTCTCGGCCGCACAGGTCTGAACGTAGACAATGACCGAAACACCCTCGATCTCGCGGAACTTCTCCTGCACCTGCATCAGTTCCGCACGCTCGAACGTCTGAACACTCGACGGCAGAGCCTTGAAGTTCACGTCTTCCTTTTCGTCATAGACCAGAGCAACCTCACGGACACCCATGGCTTTGACTTCGGCAACGATCCGTTCTGCGGTCAGATCGCCTTCATTCTCCTGCCCGCCCGTCATGGCGACGGCATCGTTGAACAGGATCTTGAAGGTGATGTTCGTGCCTGCAGACAACGCCGCGCGGATCGCTTGAACGCCCGAGTGGTTATAGGTGCCATCGCCAAGGTTCTGGAACACATGTTTGGTGGTCGAAAACGGGGCCTCACCGATCCAGTTCGCGCCTTCACCGCCCATCTGGGTAAAGCCCGTGGTGTTCCGGTCCATCCACTGAACCATGTAATGACAACCGATCCCTGCATAGGCACGGCTGCCATCCGGGACTTTGGTCGAACTGTTATGCGGGCAGCCCGAGCAGAAGTACGGAAGCCGCGTTGCAATTTCCTGCGCATTGTCGGCTCGGCGTGCCTCGGACAAAGAGGCCAGCCCGGCCCGAATACCATCGGTTTCACGCCCTTCTTCGATCAGGATCTCACCCAGCTTTTCGGCAATCATGATCGGGTCCAGCGCGCCGCGGGTCGGGAACAGTTCATCGCGGTGCAACGTACCGGCACCGCCTTTGTACCAGCCATATACCCGGCGGCCGCGACGGTCGTCAAAGATAGCCTCTTTGACCTGAACCTCGATTAGTTTGCGCTTTTCCTCGACAATCACGATCAGGTCCAGCCCTTCGGCCCAGTCGTGGAACCCGACCATGTCCAGCGGGAAGGTCTGCCCCACCTTGTAGGTCGTGATCCCCAGCCGTTCGGCTTCGGATTCATTGATATTCAAAAGCGACAGCGCATGGGTCAGGTCCAGCCAGTTCTTGCCCGCCGCAACAAACCCGATCTTTGCACCCGGTTTGCCCCATATCCGCTTGTCCAGCTTGTTGGCATGCGAAAACGTCTCGGCTGCAAACCTTTTGTAATCGATGACGCGCGTTTCTTGCAGGTGCGGCGTGTCCCCAAGGCGGATATTCAAACCGCCTTCCGGCATATCGAAATCAGGTACGACGACCTGCATTCGGTCGGGGCGACCATCCACAACCGAGGTAACCTCGATTGTGTCCTTCATGGTCTTTAGCCCGACCCAAACCCCGGCAAAACGGCTGAGCGCAAAGCCGTAAACTCCGTAGTCGAGGATTTCCTGCACACCCGCCGGGCTGACGACAGGCATATACATATCTACCAGTGACCATTCGGACTGATGCAACACGGTCGAACTTTCGCCGGTATGGTCATCACCCATCGCCATAAGCACACCGCCATGCTTGGCGGTTCCGGCCATATTCGCGTGGCGCATGACATCACCGGACCGGTCTACGCCCGGCCCCTTGCCGTACCAAAGCCCAAAAACCCCATCGAACTTGCCGTCGCCGCGCAAGCCGGCCTGTTGGCTGCCCCACAGCGCCGTTGCCGCCAGATCTTCGTTCAATCCGAACTGAAACGTAACATCGCTTTCGGACAACTGCCTTTGCGCCCGCATCATCTGCTGATCAACAGCGCCAAGTGGCGAGCCACGATATCCAGTCACCAGCCCCGCCGTGTTCAGTCCCGCCTGCCGGTCTCTGGCCTTTTGCATCAGCATCAACCGGACAAGCGCCTGTGTTCCGTTCAGAAGAACGGGACTTTTCTCAAGATCGAACCGGTCGTTTAACGTAATCTGTGGCTGACTCATCAGACGTCTCCCCTCGCCAGATCAGTGTGCATGTTCGTAGTGCATTTTAGGTCACAATTTCTGACCTGTATAGGCTTTATGCACTGAACCGTAACGTTTTCGGCCTTTGATTGTAGAACTTGTTACCTGTTTCATATAGGCGTTCGAAAAGATAACGAAAGTTGCGGCGATGGATTGGGACAAGCTTAGAATATTTCACGCGGTGGCCGATGCAGGCAGCCTTACACATGCCGGGGACAAGCTCAATTTGTCTCAATCCGCCGTAAGCAGACAGATCCGTGCGCTGGAAGAGTCATTGGATGCCACCCTTTTTCACCGTCACGCCCGGGGGCTGATTCTCACCGAACAGGGTGAGCTGTTGTTCGACGCCACATCCGCCATGTCAAAACGGCTGGACGCAGCTGCCGCACGCATTCGCGACAGTGAAGAAGAGGTCTTTGGCGTTCTTCGGGTCACGACGACCTTTGGGTTCGGCACACTGTGGCTCGCGCCGCGCCTGCCCAAGCTTTATGAACAATATCCTGATCTGAACATCGACCTGATGCTGGAAGAACGTGTTCTGGACCTTCCCATGCGAGAAGCGGATGTCGCCATTCGCATGAAGGAACCCAGCCAGGCAGATCTTGTGCGAAAACGCCTGATGACGGTTCAGATGGCGCTTTACGCGACGCACAACTACATCGAAGCCCATGGCGGAATGCTGAAATCTCTGGAGGATATTCAAAATCACCGGCTGATCTGTCAAACACCCGCGGCACCCCAGGTGGGCGCCAGCGCGGCAATGGTACGCCACCTTATGACCTACAATCCCGCATCCCTGTTGACTGTAAACAACTACTTCGGCGTCCTTCAGGGAGTGTTGCACAATCTCGGTATTGGGGTTCTGCCAGATTACGTCACGCAGGATTTCCCGCATCTTGTGCCGGTTCTGTCGGATGTCGAAACCGCTGACGTGCCGGTCTATCTGGCTTATCCCGAAGAACTCCGACACTCCAAACGTGTCGGTGCGTTCCGCGACTTTGTGCAGGACGAGATCATCGCGCAACGCAAACAGCTGAAAAAGATGGGAAAACTTTAGCTATGCACAAATAGCATAGCGGGCATGAGGACATTTCAGGGTTAATTTCCTTGAACGTTTACAAACTGACCCCTAAATGAGCACTCGAAGGCGGTGATGCTGAAACGCTCATCATCTTCATACCTCCCTGTTGGACTATGGCCGAGCTTATTGCTCGGCCTTTTTTTTGCTCAAAGCATTGTATTAAGTCAGCGAAAGCTCTGGGAAAAATAGACGCATGGGCATATGATCCCCAAAAAAAACGATACAATTTCGTGTTCGAGGGAAAATCCATGTTCCACCCATTCCGCCTTATGTTGGCGATTGTCTGCGCTTTATTTTTGGCGGTTCCGCTTTTTGCGCAAGATACCGGCTCAACTTCTTCAGTGACCATTCCAGACGATCTAACACCTGAACAGGTCGATGGTCTGGTTGCCCGCATGTCAGATGACCAGGTGCGCGCCATTCTGTTAGAGCGCCTTGATGCAGTCGCCGAAAAGCAGGCTGCCGAGAAGGCGAACGTGGAAGACCCGCTGACCGAAATCAGTGAGATATGGGCCGAGATGGTCTCGTCCTGGACACATGTTCTGACCACGCTTCCCAATATTGTCACGGCACAGATAACTGCGTTTGGCAATTTCAGCGACACGTTTGGAACGTCCGGCGTCCTTACCCTGTTTGGGCTTATTCTTTCTGTGTTGATTGCGGGTTTCATAGCCGAGAAACTGTTCATTTTCCTGACCCGCCGCTGGCATGAAGCGACCGAAGTTGGTGATGAGGCCGATCTCAGGGGCGCCATCAGCTACCTGTTCCGCAGGTTCTGCCGCGAAATTGCCGGGCTGATCGTGTTCTATGTTGTCATTCGCGCGATTGGTCGCGGGCTTCTGACACCCGAACAGATCACTTATGCCGCTCCGTTTGTGTTCTATCTGATCTGGATCCCGCGCCTGGGGGCTGCGGCCTCACGTTTTGTTCTGGCACCGGAGAAGCCCAAATATCGGTTGGTGAGTATTGACGACCATTGGGCAAAGTATCTGCATCGCAATCTGATCGGGCTGTTGATCCTGATCGGGTTCACACTGTTTGTTGTGCGATTCAACGCCCTAAATGGTATCACAGGGGACGACACACGCATCGCCTTCTGGCTGAATGCGGCAATCCATGTCTATATCGCCGTCATCGCTTGGACCGCGCGCGACGGGTTGTCTCAGATGATGCTGGGAACAGACCCGGACCGCACAAAATTCGATGAAGAAGTCGCGCATTATTACCCCTACTTCGCCATTGGCGTTTCGGTGACAATATGGCTGCTGGTCGAATTCCTGGTCGCACAACGCGATCCATCGACGCTCAGATTGCTTGGAGGTGGTGCGCATTTCACAACCATGTTCTGGTTGCTGATTGCCCCTGCCCTCGACACTTTGATCCGCGGGCTGGTGCGCCACTTGCAGCCGCCAATGTCAGGCGAAGGCCCGCTGGCCGAACGCGCTCATCGCGCGGCCAAGCGCAGCTATATCCGGATTGGGCGGGTTATTGCGGGTTTGGTCGTGGTTTTCATGATCGCCCGCACGTGGCATCTGGACCTGCGCAATGTCGCCTCGGCCGGTGTTAGTGCCGAAGTTGGCGGCGCTGTCATTGAATTCCTTCTGATCATCGCTGTCGGCTATATCCTGAACGAGGTCGTCTCGCTATGGATCAATCGTCGGCTGGCCAAGGAACAGACCGCAGCTGAGGCAGTCGACGAAGAAGCCGGCGGTGAAGGCGGCGGTGCCGGAGGCTCTCGTCTGGCGACGGTCCTGCCGCTGATGCGGATTACGGCCCAAGTCACAATTTCGGTAATCTTTGGCCTGCTGGCCTTGGGTGCGCTGGGCATCAACATCACACCGCTTCTGGCCGGTGCCGGTGTTCTGGGTCTGGCCATCGGCTTTGGTGCTCAGAAACTGGTGGCGGATATCGTCGGTGGTGTTTTCTTTCTGGTCGATGATGCCTTCCGCGTCGGCGAATATGTCGATGTGGGCGGAACCACCGGAACGGTAGAAAAAATCTCGATCCGTTCAATGCAACTGCGTCATCACAGGGGGCCTGTGCACACAATCCCTTATGGTGAAATCCAGAAGCTGACGAATTACAGCCGTGACTGGGTGATCATGAAGCTGAAGTTCACCGTGCCCTTCGATACCGATCCCAACAAGGTCAAGAAAATCTTCAAGAAGATCGGGGCCGAAATGATGGAGGACGAAACCCACAAAGAAGGCTTCCTGCAACCCTTCAAGTCTCAGGGTGTGTTCGACTTTGATGATGTGGGCATGATCATTCGCGGTAAATTCATGGCCAAACCGGGCAAGCAATTCACATTGCGCAAGGAAATCTTCAACAAGGTCAAGGCCGAGTTCAAGGCCAACGGCATCGACTTTGCCCGCCGCGAGGTGCGCGTTGCAATCCCCGGGCTGGATGAGGTCGAGCATCTGACGCCCGAACAGAAGACTGCTGTTGGCGCCGCAGCTGCTGCCGAGGTCAACAAAGACCAGGGATCGGCGTAACCTTCGGGGTTTACGTCGGCGATTTGCAGCAGGACTGCTGTACGGTTATTCGGAACCGGCTGTGATGCCGGTTCCGTTTTTCTTTGAAAGACGCGACCTGCGCCGACTTGACCCTTTCCACACGCGCGTGCTTGCCCTACAAGGCGCGCAATCTCGGCCCACTTGGACACAGGACAGAAGATGCAAGAGCCCGCCATCACACCCGATCTGATTGCCGCACATGGGCTCAAGCCCGAGGAATATGACATGATCCTTGAGATCATCGGGCGTGAACCGACCTTTACCGAGCTTGGCATTTTCTCGGCTATGTGGAACGAACATTGTTCTTACAAGTCGTCGAAGAAGTGGTTGCGCACTCTTCCGACCTCGGGGCCTCAGGTCATTTGTGGACCGGGCGAGAATGCCGGTGTCGTGGATATCGGCGACGGACAGGCCGTTGTTTTCAAGATGGAAAGTCACAATCACCCGTCTTACATCGAGCCCTATCAAGGCGCGGCAACGGGTGTCGGCGGCATCCTTCGGGACGTGTTCACCATGGGTGCGCGCCCGATCGCTTCGATGAACGCGCTGTCCTTCGGTGAACCCGGCCACCACAAAACCCGCCAGCTGGTCAACGGCGTGGTCGAAGGCATTGGCGGCTATGGCAACTGTTTCGGTGTGCCTTGCGTTGGGGGCGAGGTCCGCTTTCACCCCGCTTACAACGGCAACTGCCTTGTGAACGCCTTTGCCGCCGGTTTGGCCGACAGTGACAAGATTTTCTACTCTGCCGCGTCGGGCGTGGGCATGCCTGTGGTTTATCTGGGTGCCAAGACCGGACGCGACGGTGTTGGCGGCGCGACGATGGCCTCGGCCGAGTTTGACGACACCATCGAGGAAAAACGCCCTACTGTTCAGGTGGGTGATCCCTTCACCGAGAAACGCCTGATGGAAGCAACGCTTGAGCTGATGCAGACCGGTGCCGTGATCTCGATTCAAGACATGGGTGCTGCGGGCCTGACCTGTTCCGCGGTTGAGATGGGCGACAAGGGCGGTCTGGGCGTACGTCTGGATCTGGAAAACGTCCCCCAGCGCGAAGAGAACATGACAGCTTATGAAATGATGCTGTCCGAATCTCAGGAACGCATGCTGATGGTTCTCAAACCCGAACTTGAGGCCGAGGCCCGCGCCGTGTTCGAAAAATGGGATCTCGATTTCGCAATCGTTGGCGAAACCATTGCCGAAGACCGCTTCCTGATCATGCACAACGGTGAGGTCAAGGCCGATCTCGTCCTGTCCAAACTGTCTTCGACCGCGCCCGAATATGATCGCCCTTGGGTGCCGACGCCCGAAGCCGAGGATCTGGCCGAAGTGCCTCAGATCGATCCGATTGACGGCGTGCGCGCCCTGCTATCGTCGCCCAACTACGCGGGCAAGCAGTGGGTCTATGAGCAATACGACACGATGGTGATGGCGGATACAAACCGGACACCGGGCCTGGGTGCGGGTATGGTGCGCGTGCACGGCACCGACAAGGTGCTGGCGTTTACCTCTGACGTGACACCGCGCTACGTCCGCGCCAACCCGGTTGAAGGCGGCAAACAGGCGGTGGCCGAAGCCTACCGCAACCTGACGGCTGTTGGGGCGAAACCGTTGGCTACCACCGACAACCTGAACTTCGGCAACCCGGAAAAGCCCGAAATCATGGGCCAGTTTGTTGGCGCCATTCAGGGAATCGGTGCCGCAGTTGGCGCGCTGGATATGCCGATCGTGTCCGGCAACGTGTCGCTGTATAATGAAACCGACGGCCAGGCGATCCTGCCCACCCCCACAATCGGCGCTGTCGGGCTGCTGAACCACAGCGATGAAATCATCGGCAACGAAGTGCGCGAGGGTCACGTGGCTTTGGTGATCGGTGAAACCAAAGGCCATCTGGGTCAGTCAGCCCTTCTGGCCGAAGTCTTCAACCGAGAAGATGGCGACGCGCCACATGTGAATCTGGACGCTGAAAAACGCAACGGTGATTTCATTCGCGCCAATCGTGGAATGATCAAGGCCTGCACAGACCTGAGTGATGGCGGCCTTGCGCTGGCGGCCTTCGAACTTTCCGAGGCCGCCGGGGTTGGCGTGTGCCTGGATGATGCACCGACGGAATTCCTGTTCGGGGAAGATCAGGCGCGGTATCTGGTCGCGTGCAACTTTGATCAGGCCGAGGCGTTGATGATCGCGGCGGGTCAGGCAGGTGTGCCGCTGGTCTCGGTTGGCCGTTTCACCGGCGATACGATCAGGATCGGCGGCTCGGAGGCCTCGTTAGAAGACTTGAAGGCCATTTTCCGCAACAGTTTTGCCGACGCCGTCGCCTGATCAGGCTGAAAAAAACTCGCTCGAAACCTGCGCCCTGAATAAGCGCAGGTTTCGTCGTTTTGGCGCATTCAAGTGCACTTGCGCGCCCGGTTCAGGCGCTCTACATCTTTGGAAAGACCTTCAGGAGTTACCTACATGCCGATGAGCGCCCATCAAATCGAACACCTGCTGCGAGAAGCTTTTCCTGACGCGGATATTCAGGTCGGCGGCAACGACGGTGTTCATATGTCCGCCATGGTGGTGGACGAGAGCTTTCGCGGCAAAAACCGGGTGCAGCAACAACGCGCGGTTTATGCCGCGCTGAAAGGCAAGATGGATGGCCCAGATGGTGAGCTGCACGCGCTGGCGCTGACGACGAAAGTACCTGAGTGAGTGCAACCGTCTGGATATACGGCATTTGTGGACTGATTGCCTTTGCCGGCAGCGCCTTTATTATCAGATCGGCAATGAAAAATAGGCGCTCCGACAAAATTCGGGGTGTGAAACCTGGTCACGGAGACCAATTGATAGACCACGGAACCGTGTTGGGAGGCGGCGGTGGTCATGTAACCGTGTCTCGGGTCACCAGAGACCCACAGGCCTACGCCAAAGCGATGGTTCCCAAAAAATGAGTTCATGGCAGGATTGGATATCAGCAATCGCAGCTTTGATAGTTGCCGCCGCGCTGATCGAAGCCTATGTGAAGCGGAACAGAAAACGCAACCTCGCCGACATGCGTCCAGATCCGGGTGAACTCAGCAAAGTGGGCGGCCTTGAGAGATACGGGCTTGATCCGGTGAAAATGGCGCAGGCCGAACACCGGCGGCTTGAAACGGAAGGATGGGCACCCAGCTTGCCCAGTGATGGAACAATCCCCGCAGATGCGGATGAAAAGGAAATACAAAATGACCGACGTTAAGACCCAGATCGACGAAACCGTCAAAGCCAACGATGTGGTGCTGTATATGAAAGGCACCAAGGAAATGCCGCAATGCGGGTTCTCCTCGCGCGTGGCCGGGGTGTTGAACTACATGGGCGTTGAATACACGGATGTGAACGTTCTGGCCGACGAAGAAGTGCGTCAGGGGATCAAGGATTATTCCGACTGGCCGACCGTGCCCCAGCTTTATGTCAAAGGCGAGTTTGTTGGCGGCTGCGATATCATCACCGAGATGACGCTGTCGGGTGAACTGGATGCGTTGTTCGATGAAAACAACGTCGGCTACAACAAGGAAGCAGCCGACAAAATTCGCGAAGCAAACGCGTAATCCAGCCTAACGGCTGGAACAACCCCGGTAGATCTCCTGCTCAACGGCGGCGCCTGCCGCCAAATAGCTTACGGACGCGTCCCACCCTTTCGAGCGCAGGATGTAGGTTCCACCATCACCAATGGATTCGTAGCGGATACCAGACCCGCTTTGGACTTGACGCATCACAACCAGAGAATTGTCTACCAAGGTTGCCGCTGCCCCTGTACTATCCGGCGCGTTGAAATAGGTAACAGGCAGCGGTATTCCGTTTTCACAGGTGAAAGTGACAGACAGAATATCGATTTCGGCCAGTGCCGTTGTCGCGGGCGTAACCAGCGCCGCCGCACAGATGAATTTGCGCAGGAACCTCATCGTGCCTTTTTCTCCTCAACTACTGCGGCCAGCGCTTCGGCCCGTGCAGCCAGTTCGGCCAGCGTATCCGTAACGGATGGCGGAACCACGGCAACTTCGATGCGCTCAGGTTCGGGCGCCGGGGCGCTTCGCAGCGCCTGAAGCTCGGCTTCGGCTGCGGCCAGTTTCCCTTCGAGCGATTTGACCTTGTCCTCTGTCGCCGCAGTCTTGTCGGCCAGCATCAATCCGGCCATCAGCAACATGCGGGATTCCGGCATACGACCGATCTGATCGGACAGCACCTGCGCCTCGTCGTCCAACACTTTGGCAGCAGCGTGCAGAAAGGGCTCTTCCCCGTCCCGGCAGGATACGTCAAAACCGCGCCCGCCGATATGAATGGTCACTTCGGGCATTACTCTACCTCACCTTCAACAAGTTTCGCCTGCGACAGCAGAGGTTCCAACCTTGCAAGAACAGCCTGCGCTTCGGCAGCGTCTGACGCCTGCGCCGCGCGCGTTGCTTCCAGTTCCGCAACGGTGGCCCGGTTCAGCAGCTCGGCATCTGCGACACCTTCGGCGGCGGCGGCGCGCAATTCGTCTATCGCAGTGCGCAACTGCTCGTTTGCCTTGCGCATCCGTTGCAGATCGTCGTCCAGCCGCGACATTGCAGCGCC
Organism: Ruegeria sp. AI2; assembly: GCF_056541275.1. NCBI lineage: Bacteria > Pseudomonadati > Pseudomonadota > Alphaproteobacteria > Rhodobacterales > Roseobacteraceae > Ruegeria > Ruegeria sp. AI2. The sequence continues at coordinate 748,386 of NZ_JBQFYB010000001.1, read as the reverse complement.
GTGGCTGGTCCGTTCAGCGCGCAGCATCTCAAGCTCGGCGCTCAGGTCGTCGACGCGGACAGTGTCTGACAGTTCTTCCTTTAGACGGCTGTTTTCCGCCTTCAGCGCCTCCAGCTCGGTGCTATTGTCCAATGCGGCCTTGGCTTCGGCCAATTCAGCGCGCGCGGCTTCGACCGATGCGATTTTCGCACGGGCTTCTTCCAGCTCGGATCGCAGAGCGTCTGTTTCGGCTGTATCAGCCGGAGCGGTTCGCAACTCCTCAAGATCGGCACGCAACCCGTCCACTTCCTGTTCGTGCTGTTCCTTCAGGGTTCTCAGGCGTTCCTGAAGCTGCGCGTTCGCAACTTTTTCATCTTCAAGCGCTGCCTGGAGGCCGTCATCTGGCCGGGCATCTACGGTCGCACCGCCCAATGCGTCGACGCCCGCTCCGATACGGTCCATCGCCGCAATAATGCGGTGCTGTAATTCCTCAAGTTGGCTCATGCCCCTGTCACCTCTTTATCAAGGTTCATTCTGTTGCGAAGCGATCCGAATCAAAATCGAATCCCGCCTGCCGCCAGTCTAACGGAATGCGACAGAAAATACCCACTGTTTGCTTTCAACCACTTGGGCCGCGCACTTCAAGCAATCCAAGCGGATAAACCCCGGTTCTGCTTGCACTTTGAGTGCTGAGTGGTATTGAGCCCGCAATCTGCTTTTTATCCAAAGGAACAACGCCCGTGGACCTGACTGCGCTGCGCAATGCCAACCCCGAACACTGGGACAAAGCTGCGGCCATCCGCACATTGACCCTTGATGCCGTCGCCGCTGCAAACTCCGGACATTCCGGTATGCCCATGGGCATGGCTGATGTCGCCACCGTCCTGTTCGAAAAGCATCTGAAGTTTGACGCCTCGGCCCCGAACTGGCCGGATCGCGACCGCTTCATCCTGTCCGCCGGCCATGGTTCGATGCTGGTCTATTCGCTGCTGTACCTTACGGGATATGCAGATGTGACGCTGGAGGAGATCAAGAATTTCCGCCAGTTGGGCGCAAAAACCGCAGGCCACCCCGAGAACTTTCTAGTCGCTGGCGTTGAGACCACGACCGGCCCGCTGGGTCAGGGTATCTCGAACGCCGTGGGCTTTGCGATGGCCGAAGAAATCCAGCGTGCACATTATGGCAAGAAGGTTGTTGACCACTATACCTATGTCATCGCGGGCGACGGTTGCCTTATGGAAGGCGTAAGCCAGGAGGCAATCACGCTGGCCGGCCGTCACGAGCTGAGCAAGCTGATCGTCTTCTGGGATAACAACAACATCACCATCGACGGCACCGTCGACATCGCCGACCGCACCGATCAGGTTCGTCGCTTTGCGGCCTCGGGCTGGCATGTGATCGAAATCGACGGTCATGACCCCAAGGCCATCGACGCGGCCATCGTTCAGGCGAAGAAGTCGAACAAGCCAACCATGATCGCGTGCGAAACCCACATCGCTTTGGGCCACGCGGCTCAGGACACGTCAAAGGGGCACGGTGCGCTGACCGATCCGGATCAGCTGAAGGCTGCCAAGAAGGCCTATGGCTGGGCGCATGATGCATTTGACGTGCCTGCCAATGTCAAATCCGCATGGGAAGCCATCGGTGCGCGTGGCGCTGCCGAGCGTGCGGAATGGGAAGCGCGTTTCGCACAACTGTCCGAGCGTAAGCAGGCTGAGTTCACCCGCGCCTATGCGTTCGAGGCCCCCAAGCGACTGGCTGGCGCCATTCGTGCCTTCAAAAAGCAGATGTCCGAAGACCAGCCGAAACTGGCCACCCGTTCGTCGTCGGAGAAGGTCCTGAACGTTGTGAACCCGATCATGACCGAAACCGTTGGTGGTTCGGCGGACCTGACCGGATCGAACAACACCAAATCGGCCGATATGGGTGTATTCCTTCCGGATAACCGCAAGGGTCGCTACATCCATTACGGTATCCGTGAACACGGCATGGCGGCCGCGATGAACGGTATGGCGCTGCATGGTGGTATCCGCCCCTATGGCGGTACATTTATGGCCTTCACAGATTATGCCCGCCCGTCCATGCGTCTGGCCGCGCTGATGAAGATCCCCAGCGTCTTTGTGATGACCCATGACTCGATCGGTCTGGGCGAAGATGGCCCGACCCACCAGCCGGTTGAACATCTGGCGATTTCGCGCGCGACACCGAACACTTTTGTGTTCCGCCCCGCTGACACCATTGAAACCGCCGAGGCATGGGAACTGGCGCTGACCTTCAAGGAAAGCCCCTCGGTCCTGTCGCTGACCCGTCAGGGTGTTCCAACGGTTCGTACCGAGCACAAGACCAAGAACCTGACCGCACAAGGTGCTTACGTTCTGGCCGAAGCAGAAGGTAATCGTCAGGCGATACTGATTGCAACAGGTTCCGAAGTGTCGCTGGCCATGGAAGCCAAAGCGACGCTCGAGGCCGAAGGTATCGGCACCCGCGTCGTCTCGATGCCCTGCATGGAGCTGTTCGCAGAGCAGGACGAAGCCTACCGCAAGCGCGTCCTTCCGGCAGGTCCGGTCCGCGTTGGTATCGAAGCCGCGGTTCGTGCTGGCGGCTGGGATCGTTGGTTGCTGGGTGAACGTGGCCGCGAAGCCAAAGCCGGGTTCATCGGCATGTCCAGCTTTGGTGCCTCGGCCCCTGCCGGTGAGTTGTACAAGCATTTCGGCATAACCGCCGAAGCAACCGTGGCCAAGGTCAAGGAATTGTTGGGGCTGTAAATCAGTCCCATCTGATCGAGCAAAGGGCGGCCTTGGCCGCCCTTTTCATTTGGGTTCAGCCTTAACCCGAAGTGCAAGTTCTTCATAGGCTTTCAGAGCGTAATCCAATCGCAACTCATACCGTCCTTGCACCACCACTTTCTCAGGTGTTTGCAGGCCGAGGCAAGACAACGCCTGGCGAAGATGTGTTCCAGACAGCGGAACATAATTGGCCGATTGACCCACTAAATCGTTGTAAAAGCGTCCCCCGAACCAACGGCTACGCTTCTGCGCCCTGAAAGCGGTATCAACACGAAAATGCAAGAAACTGTACAGCTCGGATTCATCGAATGGGACCTCGTCGGCAGCAACACTCAAAGCAGAAATAATTGAGGATCTGCCGTTTGATCCGCGGGTGCCCACTTTTCGAATAAGCGGGCCATCGATGGTCGTGCCCAGACGGTAACGGGTCAATTCAGTGTTTCGCATTCTTACTTAACAGTGGTGCTATGATCCGGGTTGCAACAGGGATCAAAACCAATCCCCAAGCCAAACCAAATACGCCATCCATCGTGGCCTTGGATACCCACTCAACCGCGCCAACCCATTGATCAGACACAGTATGCCCAATGGCATAGGCCCAATCATGGATATGATGGCCCAACCATCCAAAGCCCAACACCTCCATCCCGTGGATGACGATCGAGCCCCCCACCCACAGCATCGCCGCAGTTCCTACTATGGACAGTGTTTTCATCACCCCGGGCATTGCCTTGACCAACCCTCGGCCCAGACCGCGACCTATAGGTGTCGGCGCGTTCTGCGCCAGATAAAGCCCAACATCATCCATCTTCACGATCAGAGCCACCGAGCCATAAACCGCCACCGTCACGCCAATCCCCACAACGGCCAAAGTTGCGGCTTGCATCCAAAGGTTTGGCGCTTCAATCGCCGCCAGTGCAATGGTCATGATCTCGGCTGAGAGGATAAAATCAGTTTTGATCGCGCCCTTGACCTTCTGCTCTTCCAGATGGCCCGGATCCCGGTTTTTCATGTCTTCCTCTATGACGTGACTTCCATGAGGAAACAGAACGTGAAAAATCTTTTCGGCGCCTTCAAAACACAAATATGATCCACCCAGCATCAACAGTGGGGTGATCAGCCACGGGGCGAAATTGGCCAGCAACAAGGCTACAGGCAACAGGAGTATGATTTTGTTGAAAACCGAACCGCGCGCGATACGCCAGATGATCGGCAATTCGCGCGCCGGGGCAAAGCCTTGAACGTATTTCGGTGTCACTGCAGCATCGTCAATGATCACACCGGCCGTCTTGGCCCCTGCCTTGCCCGCCGCGGCCACGACATCGTCCACCGATGTCGCCGCAACCTTGGCGATCCCGGCCACATCGTCCAACAAGGCCAAAAGACCACTCATTGCGTTTCCTTTCCCAATCACTGCCGCATCTGGACCCTACCTGATCCAACGGCTAGCGCAAGCGTTAGCGCAACCGTCGCAGGTTTGCGCTAACACCTTAAAAATATGCCGTTTTTGCCCTTTTGAGATTCCCATTTCGCCGCTATATGGCCCTCAACGCAAGCGCATCAGGAGACGTCACATGACCATCAAGGTCGGTATCAATGGTTTTGGCCGTATTGGCCGCTGCACCCTGTCGCACATCGCCGCGTCGGGGCGTAACGACATCGAAGTGATCAAAGTCAACGCAACCGGCCCATTGGAAACCTCTGCGCATCTGCTGAAATATGACAGCGTTCACGGTCGGTTCCCGCGCGAAGTTTCGATCGAAGGCAACACAATGGATCTGGGCCGTGGCCCGATGCAGATGTTTTCGACCTACGATATGAATGAACTGGACTGGGAAGGCTGTGACGTCGTTCTGGAGTGCACCGGTAAATTCAATGACGGCAACAAGGCCAAAACACATCTGGATCACGGTGCAGGTAAGGTGCTGCTGTCCGCCCCCGGCAAGAACGTGAACAAAACCATCGTTTTTGGTGTAAACCACAACACCCTGACCGCGAACGACAACATGGTGTCGAACGGCTCCTGCACCACGAACTGCCTGGCCCCGCTGGCCAAGGTGCTGGACGAGGGCGTCGGCATTGAACACGGTATCATGACCACCATTCACGCCTATACCGGCGACCAGCCCACGCTGGACCGTCGCCACAGCGACCTCTATCGCGCCCGCGCTGCCGCAATGTCGATGATTCCGACCTCAACCGGTGCTGCCAAAGCTTTGGGTGAAGTTCTTCCAAACCTGAAAGGCCGTCTGGACGGTTCTGCCATCCGGGTCCCTACCCCGAACGTTTCTGCGGTTGACCTGACCTTCCGTGCGTCGCGTGACACCTCGGTGGCCGAGATCAACGCAATCGTCGAAGAAGCAGCCAAGGGCCCGATGCAGCGCGTTCTGGGATATGAGCCCGCACCGCTGGTATCAACCGATTTCAACCACACCGAAGAAAGCTCGATCTTCGCACCCGATCAGACCCGTGTCGTCGATGATCGCATGGTGCGCGTGCTGGCCTGGTATGACAACGAGTGGGGTTTCTCGGTTCGCATGGCAGACGTAGCCGTCGCCATGGGACGCCTTAACTGACCCTTCGGACTTCGCTTGTACGTTGATGCCCGCTCAGGTTATCTGGGCGGGCATTTTCGTTCGGAACCGACATGAACAATCAAATTGCCATCTGGCTTGGCGTCCTTCTGCTTGGGGGCATGATGCTGGACGTAGCCTTGTATGGAACCGAGCACATGTTGTTCCTCGGTAAGAAGCTATACGACTTTCTGGACTGGCTCGCTTTTTGGCGATGACAGAGGTTTTTCTTGACATTTCGCTTGATCTGTAATTGTTAGCGCTAACTCATATGGCTGAGATATTTGTACGGAGCGAACCATGACCCTGAAACTAGCGATCAACGGATTTGGACGGATCGGGCGCGGGGTTCTGCGCGCGGTGATGGAAAGCGGGCGTGCAGACGTTGAGATCGTCGCGATCAACGACTTGGGCAAGCCCGACATGAACGCGCATCTGTTCGAGTTTGACAGCGTTCATGGCCGTTATCCCAACCCTGTCACGCTTACAGACGCCGGTCTGGATGTGGGGCGCGGCCCGATCCGCCTGAGCAGTGAGCGTAATCCCGAAGACTTGCCCTGGTCTGACATCGACGTTGTTCTGGAATGCACCGGGGTTTTCCGCACGCGCGAAGCAGCTGAACGTCACTTCAAGAACGGGTCCCGGAAAGTCCTGATCTCAGCCCCTGCACGGGGTGACGGCGGTGTGAAAACCATCGTCTTTGGTGTCAACGATAGCGAGTTGACGGCCGAAGATCTGGTCGTTTCGAACGCATCCTGCACCACGAATTGCCTTTCTCCGGTTGCCGCAGCTCTGGACGCAGGTCTTGGTATCAAACATGGCAACATGACCACCGTTCACGCTTACACCGCCAGCCAGCCTGTGCATGACACAGTTGGAAAAGACCCCTACCTGTCGCGCGCCGCTGGACTGTCGATGATCCCCACCACAACCGGTGCAGCCGCCGCTGTGGGGCTGGTACTGCCGCAACTCAAGGGCAAACTGACGGGTCAGGCCATCCGGGTACCAACCCCGAACGTTTCGGTCGTTGATCTGGTTGCCGAGGTTTCGCGCCCAACGACCGAAGATGAGGTCAATCAACTGTTCATTGATGCCGCGGCAAAGATCCCCGGTGTTCTGGCCGCGGAAAGCCGTCCTCTGGTCTCGGTCGATTTCAACCACGACTCGCACAGCTCGACGGTGTCACTGGCAGAAACCAAAGTCACCGACGGTACGCTGGTTCGCGTGCTGGCCTGGTATGACAACGAATGGGGCTTTTCGAACCGGATGCTGGATACGGCCGCCGCGATGGGCGCCCTAGCCTAACCGCTCACGCAGTGCGGCATTGACACGGGGCGTGACGAATTTCGACACGTCTCCGTTCAAGCGGGCAATTTCTTTCACCAGTTTTGAAGCAATCGCCTGATGGCGTGCCTCGGCCATCAAAAAGACAGTCTCGATCGAGTCGTCCAGTGCGCGGTTCATACCAACCATCTGGAACTCATACTCGAAATCCGCGACAGCGCGCAAACCGCGGACGATGATCTGCGCACCGACATCCCTTGCGCAATCGATCAATAGATTTTCGAAGGGATGAGCGATAATTTCAGTGCCGGTTTGTTCAGTCAGTTCGGCGCATTCGGCCTCGATCATCGCGACGCGCTCTTCCAGCGAGAACAAGGGGCCTTTGTCCCGGTTGATAGCGACGCCAATGACCAGTTTATCCACCAATGCAGCCGCCCGGCGAATGATATCGATGTGCCCTATGGTGATAGGGTCAAAGGTTCCCGGATACAAACCAACCCGCATCACGCCCTCCTGCGCAATAAAATTTCTGCGCAAGCAAACACAACTTTGCTGCAGGTGCAAGTGATTGCTTTGGCACCCCTTGCTGTTAGTGCCCCATTATCATGCCTTCCAAGGCGTCCTTTTCCATCGCCAGTTCGGCCAGTTGGGCCTTTACCACGTCACCAAGTGTGACGATGCCGATCAGTTTACCGTCTTCGACAACCGGCATATGGCGAAAGCGCCCTTCTGTCATGCGGGCCATGATATCCTGAACAGAGGCCTGGCGCGTCGTCGTGATCAGGTCCTGCGTCATGTAAGATTTTACAGGTTGGTCGAGACAGCCACTACCGCTGGCGGCAAGCTCGCGAACGATGTCGCGTTCAGACAGAATTCCAATCGCGGTTTCTCCGCCATCGTCAGAAACAACAACCGTCCCGATCCGCTTTTCCGCAAGAATCTTCGAGGCTTCTGAAACTGTCGCCATTGGCGCCACCGTTACAACGCCGTCTGTCGCTTTGGACGTCAGGATAGCCTGTACCAACATGAAGAATTCCTCCGGAATAATAACACTTATTCCAAAGCGTTGCGCGATTGTGGCGACCTGTCAAGCACCGGCATCTGCTTCCAATCGAAGCACTTCCTCGCGAATGCCGCGCGTCAGGGCATCGGCAAAGCGGTTCAACCGTTCGTTGCGCTGATCTCCTTCATGCCGAACCAGATAGAAACTGCGCGTCAGACTCACTTGATCCGTCAGGATTTTCCGAAGTCCCGGATGGAACGGCAACGTAAAGTCATGTGCCACGCAAACGCCAGTTCCCAAACTGACCTGCCGCAATTGCACCGAGACCGAGTTCGATGCAAGCGCGACACGGTCAACCCCAATATCGTTCAGGTAATCCAGTTCGCGGTCAAAGATCATGTCGGGAATGTAACCGATCAACCGGTGCCCCTTGAGGTCAGCGACCGAGTGGATTGGTTCGTGACGTTTCAGATATTCATCGGTCGCGACCATGTGCAGTTTGTAATCACTGATTTTCTTGACCAAAAGCTGCCCTGCGGTTGGCGCGCTGACAGTAACGGCCATATCGGCCTCGCGACGGGACAGGTTGATCACCCTCGGCAGAGCCAGAATCTGAATATCCAGTTCCGGGTTTGAATCACTGATCCTGGCGCAGACCTGGGGCAACAGGTAATTTGCGCTGCCATCTGGCGCGCCGATCCGGATTTGCCCGCTGAGTGATTTCGTGGATCCCGCCACGGCTCCGGCCGCTGCGCGCATCGCCTCTTCTGCATGCAACCCATGCTCCAACAGGCGCTGCCCTGCCGGTGTCAGGACATATCCCTGCTGCGACTTGGTGAACAACGCAGAATCCAGCGTCGTTTCCAATCGCGCAACACGTCGCCCCACGGTGGCGGGATCGATTTTCAGGATACGACCAGCGGAGGAAAGACTTTCCTCGCGCGCCACGGCCAGAAAGATCCGCATATCGTCCCAGTTTGGAGTCACACCGTTTCCTTTTGCATTTTTGCAAAACTCTTTTGAGACATTGCCTCTGTTCGCGGGATTTCTGCAAGCCTATTGTGCGCACAAATCTATCGGAGGAGTTATTGATGCAAGATCTGACCCATTTCCTGAACGGCGAAATGGTCGCCGGTACATCCGGTCGTTTCGACAACGTCTACAACCCGGCTACGGGCGAGGTTCAATACAAGTGCCCGATGGCAAGTGCTGCGGAAACCACGGCGGCGATTGAGGCCGCAGCCGCTGCCCAGCCGGAATGGGGCGCAACCAACCCTCAGAAACGTGCACGTGTCATGATGGCAATGGTCGGCCTGATGAACCGCGACATGGACAAACTGGCCGAGGCACTAAGCCGCGAGCACGGCAAGACCATTCCCGACGCCAAGGGCGACTTGCAGCGTGGTCTGGAGGTGATCGAATACTGCATCGGTGCACCGCAGATGCTGAAGGGCGAGTTCACCGACAGCGCAGGCCCCGGCATCGACATGTATTCCATGCGCCAGCCGCTGGGTGTCGTGGGTTCGATCATGCCCTTTAACTTCCCTGCGATGATGCCCCTGTGGCATGTCGGTCCTGCACTGGCCTGCGGTAACGCCGTTGTTCTGAAACCGTCCGAGCGTGACCCCTCGGTTCCGCTGATGCTGGCCGAACTGTTTGTCGAAGCCGGTCTGCCCAAGGGTGTGTTCCAGGTCGTGAATGGTGACAAAGAGGCCGTTGATACGATCCTCGACAGCGAGATCATTCAGGGCGTCAGCTTTGTGGGGTCTACCCCGATCGCTCAGTATATCTACAGCCGTGCTACCGCAAACGGCAAACGCGCCCAGTGTTTTGGTGGTGCCAAGAACCACATGATCGTCATGCCCGACGCCGATCTGGATCAGGCCGCCGACGCGCTGGTCGGTGCCGGGTTTGGCGCAGCAGGCGAACGCTGCATGGCAATCTCTGTTGCGGTTCCGGTTGGTGAAGAAACCGCGGACAAGCTGATCGAAAAGCTGATCCCGCGCGTCGAAAAGCTGAAAGTGGGCCCCTACACCGCTGGTGACGATGTCGACATGGGCCCTGTAGTAACCGCCGCCGCAAAAGAGCGTATCCTTGGTCTGATCAATTCGGGTGTCGAGCAAGGCGCTAAGCTGGTCGTCGATAACCGCGACTTCAGCCTGCAAGGTTATGAAGACGGTTTCTTCGTCGGCCCGCACCTGTTTGACCACGTCACTCCGGACATGGACATCTACAAACAGGAGATCTTTGGCCCGGTTCTGTCGACTGTCCGTGCAGGTTCCTACGAAGAGGCGATCGGCCTGGCGATGGACCACGAATACGGCAACGGCACAGCGATCTTTACCCGCGACGGTGACACAGCGCGCGATTTTGCCAGCCGGATCAATATCGGCATGGTGGGTATCAACGTTCCGATCCCCGTTCCGCTGGCTTATCACACCTTCGGAGGTTGGAAAAAATCCATGTTTGGCGATCTGAACCAGCATGGCCCGGACAGCTTCAAGTTCTACACCCGCACCAAAACAGTAACCGCACGCTGGCCGTCGGGCATCAAGGAAGGTGGCGAGTTCAACTTCAAAGCCATGGACTGATTTCAGCCTGAAAAACTATGGAACCCGGCCCTATTCAGGTCCGGGTTTCTGCATTTTTCCGCCGAGCAGCGTTCAAATTCCCCACGTTCACAAGAAATTCAGGTGCGTCACTCTGGAAAATTGCGACCAATGGAAATATCTTGCCGCCAAATACACAACGAGCAGTGAATTTACCGGAGGCACCCTTGTCCCAATCCCGAATAACCCGTCGTTCCGCCCTGCTGGGCGTTGCATCCCTGATGGCGACCCCCGCCCTTGTTCGGGCCCAAAGCACGGACGCGTTTCCGGAGACAGAAGACGCGATCAGCACACAGTTACCGGTACGGCGCAATGTATCGTCCTTCGCGCAACAAAACTGGCAAGACCATTTTGATGAGCTGGGCGTTGGTTGCCTGTTGGCCGACATTACCAGCCGCGCGGTTCACTATTGGGCGCCGGATGGCACCTATAAGCTGTACCCCAGCTCTGTGCCCATGAGCGAAGAACTTACAAAACGCGGCTACACAAAAGTTGTGCGCAAGACCGAATTTCCAAGCTGGACGCCGACCGCCTCGATGCGCGAGCGTGACCCTACTCTGCCGGTGCGGATGGAAGGTGGCGATCCAGGCAACCCGCTGGGAACCCGCGCCATGTATCTGGACTGGCCTGCTTATCTCGTCCACGGCACGCACGACACGCGCAAGATCGGTCGTCAGAGCTCGTCAGGATGCATTGGCCTGTACAACCAACACGTTGAAGAATTGTATCCACTGGTTAAGGTCGGCACACAGGTTCGTTTGGTCTAATTTACCAGCTTAGAAAAGCAAAAGCCCCGGTCATACGCCGGGGCTTTGATTTCTTGAGGAGCAGAGCATCATTCCGGCAGGATAACAGCGTCAACCACGTGGATCACGCCATTGCTGGCTTCGATATCTGCCTGTATGACCTTGGCGTCATTCACTTTGACGCCGTTTTTGGCATTCACGCTCAGCCGATCACCCTGTACAGTCAGAACCTTCGCGCGCTTGCCAGCTATGTCGCCGGACATCACCTTGGCTGGTACAACATGGTACGTAAGGATTGACACGAGTTGATCTTTGTTCTCCGGCAACAACAACGTTTCCACCGTGCCTTCGGGTAAAGCGGCAAACGCTTCGTCTGTTGGGGCAAAGACGGTGAATGGACCTTTTCCTTTCAGGGTATCTACCAAACCTGCAGCTTGAACTGCGGCAACCAACGTGTTGAACGATCCGGCCGCTACAGCGGTATCAACGATATCCGCAGCCTGCGCCTTGACCGGCATGGCAAATGCAAATGCGGCGGCGGCACCCATAAAAGTACGACGAAACATGGCTGTCTTCTCCTCTCCAGCTTGTTATGGAAAGGGGTACGGGGCTATCGTCACGCCGGATCAGTCTGAATTCATTTTTCTTTTAGCTGTACCCAGATGCTTTGAGCGCGCCCTTCAGCCAAAAAGGGGAAATTGGCGACGGCATCGGGTCGATCCTGTTGCAGGTAATATCCCGGCCAAAGCATTGAATATGCGCCAGATTGCAGCAAAGCGTGCAACATGTACTGCTCGCCCCAACCCGGACAGTCATAAAAGAACCGCTTGGGGTATTCGTAGGGCAGAAAAACATCGTGCACATGGATCACCACTCCGGGCTTCAGTGTCGGAATGATGCGGCAGAACAAGTGCGCGACGTCGTTGCTCATCCGAACAACATGGCTGGAGTCGATGAACAGAATGTCGCCGGCTTCCAGCTCTGAAAACAGCGCCGGGTCGGCGTCCTCCAGCCGTTTTTGTTCGAACCGATCAACAACTTGGGCGATGTCAGCGCGGGGATACGGATCAATTGCCGTAATTGTGGTGTCAAACCCGCCATCAATGACTGCCTGCCGGGTTACTCTGGTCGAATTTCCGCATCCAACCTCAATCACCCGCCGGGGTTGAAAGCGTCGGATCATCAGATACAAGGCATCCGCGTCGGGGCTGTCGTAATAGCCGTTTCCAGCACGATAGCCGGTCTGATTGCGCTCAGGATCCTTCAGCGCGTCCAGCGCATGCTTATGCGCGGCGTATTCACTGACCAGTTGCGAAATATCAAACCCATCCATTCCCGGCGACAAAGCATAGACGGGGCGCGTCAGACCTCCGGCAGCCTCAAAAGCTTCCAGGCGTGTGCGCTCATCCTGTTCAGTGACCTTGTCGACCAGTTTCACACCCAGCTCATCCAGGGCGGCGTTGATCTGCGGGAATTTTCTGGGTTTCAAGTCGCTGGCTCCGTGGTCTTTGCTGCGTTATTCCATACCTTTGCTAGTCGTTCCTCTGCAAGGACAAGCCGGGCAAACCCTTGGCAAAAAGAAAATTTCCGTATTCACTGATCAAAATAACTACCGCGAGGGCCGCCATGCAGCAGGAATTCACGATCGGGATCGAAGAAGAATACCTTCTTGTAGATCGCGACAGCCTCCAATTGTCCGAAGCTCCCGAAGCGCTGATGGAAGCCTGTCAGAATGATTTCGAAGGACAGGTCAGCCCCGAATTCCTGCAATGTCAGATAGAAGTCGGCACCCGCCCGCATGCGACCGTTGCTTCGGCGCGCGAGGACCTGAAACGCCTGCGCTCCTGTGTATCGGAACGGGCTGCCGATTATAACCTGTCACCAATAGCCGTGTCGTGCCACCCTTTTGCGAACTGGAAGGATCAGCATCACACCCGAAAGGAACGCTATGATGCGCTGCAACACGCGCTTGGGGGCGTGGCCCGCCGGATGTTGATCTGCGGCATGCATGTTCATGTCGGGGTCGAAGACCAAGCCTTGCGTTCTGATCTGATGCCACAATTGTCTTACTTCCTGCCGCATCTTCTGGCGTTGTCAACGTCCTCGCCTTTCTGGAACGGCGAAGATACGGGCCTGTCGTCGTACCGTCTGACCGTCTTTGACAATCTGCCACGTACCGGTCTGCCACCGGTCTTTGCAAGCTGGGGCGAATATGAACGCACCACGGGTATTTTGATTGAACTTGGGGTCATCGAAGATACCACTAAGATCTGGTGGGACCTGCGCCCCTCGCATCGCTTTCCAACGCTTGAAACGCGGATTATGGATGTCCAACCAAGGTTGGAACACACGCTTTCACTGGCCGCCCTTGTTCAGGCGTTAACCAGAATGTTGTGCCGCTTGAAAGATCGCAACTTGCGCTGGCGGCAATACGATCGCTTTCTGATAGGTGAAAACCGCTGGCGCGCGCAGCGATATGGTGTGGGCGAAGGATTGATCGATTTCGGCGATCGCTCGATCAAACCCATGTCCGACCTGATCGGTGATCTGATGGGATTGCTGGCCGAAGATGCCGAGGCACTGGGCACAATGTCGGAACTGGCCCGCCTGCGGCAGATCGCCGAATACGGCACCTCGGCCACACGCCAGCGCCGCGTTCATGCCGAGGCTTCCGCGCGCGGGGAAGATCCCGGCAAGGCCGTCGTGCGCCACCTGATCGAAGAGTTCCACGCGGATCTTTAGACACTGGCGACAACAGTCCCCTGCCCAGAGCCATTGTTGAGCCTGCAAAATTTCTGTAAGAATTCAGAAATAAACAACCGTTCAATTCATTGCCGATGGGAGGGAGCGCCATGGATTTCGCACTCAGCGAGGAACAAACAGCCATTTTCGACATGGCACATGCCTTTGGGCAGGAACATATCGCCCCTTTTGCCCGGCAATGGGAGGCTGATGGAACGATCCCCAAAACCTTATGGCCCCAAATCGGAGAGCTTGGCTTCGGTGCCCTTTACGTGTCCGAGGCCAGCGGTGGGTCAAACCTGACCCGTCTGGATGCAACTCTGGTTTTTGAGGCCCTATCGATGGCCTGCCCGTCGGTCGCGGCGTTCCTGTCGATCCATAATATGTGCGCCAAGATGCTCGACAACTTTGCCGACGATGGCCTCAAGGCGCGCATCATGCCCGATGTTCTAAGCTTGAAAACTGTGTTGAGTTATTGCTTGACCGAGCCCGGTTCTGGATCGGATGCGGCAGCGCTGAAAACACGCGCCGAACGGACCAACGAAGGCTATACGCTGAACGGAACAAAGGCCTTCATTTCAGGCGGCGGATATTCCGACGCTTACGTCTGTATGGTGCGTACTGGCCAGGACGGGCCCAAAGGGATTTCGACCGTTTACGTTGAAGACGGCACGCCCGGCCTCAGCTTTGGCGCGCTCGAGCAGAAGATGGGCTGGAAAAGCCAACCCACCGCGCAAGTTCAGTTCGACGATTGCAAGATACCGGCCGGAAACCTTGTGGGCGCGGAAGGTGACGGATTCAAATACGCGATGATGGGGTTGGATGGCGGGCGGCTTAACATCTCGGCCTGCTCGCTTGGCGCCGCTCAGGCCGGGCTGGATATGACGCTGCAATACATGTCCGAACGAAAGGCTTTTGGCCAGTCCATCGACCAGTTTCAGGCCCTTCAATTCCGTCTGGCGGATATGGAGATCGAATTGCAGGCCGCGCGTACGTTCCTTCGGCAGGCAGCCTGGAAGCTGGATCAGGGCGCGCCGGATGCCACGAAGTTCTGCGCCATGGCCAAGAAGTTCGTTACCGAGACTGGATCGAAAGTTGTGGACCAGTGCCTGCAATTGCATGGCGGTTATGGCTATCTTGCGGATTACGGCATCGAAAAGCTTGTGCGTGATCTTCGTGTGCACCAGATATTGGAAGGCACGAACGAGATCATGCGTGTGATTGTATCACGCCAATTGCTTGCCAATCGCTGAGGCACCCATGTCAGATATCGATATCCGCACCACAGGCCGTGCCGGGCGTATCACCCTGACCCGTCCTCATGCGCTGAACGCGATGACCTATGACATGTGCATGGCTATCGACACAGCGCTGCGCAACTGGCGCGAGGACGATCAGATTGACCTGATCATCCTGGACGCCGAAGGGGAAAAGGCCTTCTGCGCGGGCGGTGATATTGCTGAACTTTATGAAACCGGCACCAAGGGTGATTTTTCTTACGGTCAGATATTCTGGCGTGACGAATACTGTCTGAATGCTCTGATCTTCGAATATCCAAAACCGGTCATCAGCTTTCTTCAGGGGTTCGCGATGGGCGGCGGTGTTGGCATCGGATGCCATGGCAGCCATCGCGTTGTGGGAGAAAGCGCAAAGATTGCCATGCCAGAATGCTCCATCGGACTGGTGCCGGATGTCGGCGGCTCGTTGATGCTGGCCCTTGCACCTGGACGCACGGGTGAGTTTCTGGGAACAACGGGCTATCGGATGGGGCCTGCGGATGCGATCTATGCCGGGTTTGCCGACCTTTTCATCCCGCAATCACAATGGTCCGATCTGATCGAGTTGCTCGAAGCCTCTGGAAACGCTGAGCTGTTGGCTGACCACGCCGATACACCGACTGATGGTGAATTGGTGAACTTGCAGGCCCAAATCGATCAGCATTTTTCCGGTGAAACCCTTGGCGACGTTCTGAACAGTCTGCGCAGCGACGACAGTGAGTTTTCGGCGAAAACTCTGGGCATGCTGAGGAAAAACGCGCCGCTTTCCGTGGCTTGCACAATCGAGATTCTTCATCGCCTGCGCTCCCCTTCTCTGACCATACGCCGAGCTCTGGAGATGGAGTATCGTTTCACCCACCGCGCGATGGAGCATGGCGATTTTCTGGAAGGCATCCGCGCGCAGATCATCGACAAGGATCGCAATCCGAACTGGCAGTTTCCTGACATGAACGTCCCTCTGGTGGCCGTGTCGAAAATGCTGCAGCCACTGGGTGCGGACGCCCTGACTTTCGAAGAGGATTAAGAGATGCAAATCGGTTTCATCGGACTGGGAAACATGGGCGCGCCAATGGCGGCCAATCTTGCAAAAGCCGGTCATCAGGTTATTGGCTTTGACACAGCAGGCGTGACGGTTGAAGGGGTAACTCAGGCCGCAACCGCTTCGGAAGCTGTTGCAACGGCCGATGCTGTCATCACGATGCTGCCAAACGGTGCGATTCTGAGGGCCGTTGCCGATCAGATCATTCCCGCAATGACACTAGGTGCTGTGCTGATCGATTGCTCGACAGTTGATGTGGAAAGCGCTCGTGCAGTTGCCGATAAGGCCATCAACGCCGGACTGTTGTCCGTAGACGCGCCGGTTTCAGGCGGCATCGGTGGTGCTGCGGCTGGCACGCTGACCTTTATGGCTGGCGGATCAGAAGCCGCGTTTGCCAAGGCATCCCCTCTGTTCGACATCATGGGGCAGAAAGCTGTTCACTGTGGTGAGGCCGGTTCCGGTCAGGCTGCCAAGATCTGCAATAACATGATCCTTGGTGTCACCATGATTGCAACCTGTGAAGCCTTCGCATTGGCCGACAAGCTGGGTCTGGACCGGCAAAAGATGTTTGACGTGGTAAGTACGTCGTCCGGATACAGCTGGACGATGAACGCCTATTGCCCTGCCCCCGGTGTCGGCCCGCAAAGCCCTGCGGACAATGGGTACGCCCCCGGATTCGCGGCCGAACTGATGCTGAAGGACTTGCGCCTCAGCCAGCAGGCGGCAGAGAGTGCAGATGCAGATACACCGATGGGTCAGGTGGCCACCGCGCTTTATGAGCAATTTGTCGAGAACGAAGATGGCAAGGGACGCGATTTCAGTGCCATGCTGCCACGGTTCGAAAAGCGCGGGCGTGACTAAGACAACTGGCGGCATCTTGCCCAACGATTTGACAGATGTTGGGCAAGCGACCATCTAGGCAGTCATGAACAAAAGGCCCCGGCTGGCCAAATCGCAAAGGAAGGCGACATGACGAGATTTTTGGTGACGACGGCAACTCTGGCGGCTTTGGCCCTTTCCCCGGTTGCCGCGGTTGCAAAAAATAAGGCCGGGCATTGCCCTCCTGGTCTGGCCAAGAAATCCGTTCCCTGTGTGCCCCCGGGTCAGGCAAAGAAAATCTATCGCGATGGTGACTTCATTACCAACGACTACCGCTGGATCAATGACCCCTATCGCTATGGGTTGAACCGAAACTACTCATATGTCCGTGCAGGTGACTACGTGTACCGGGTCGACCCCGAGACACGCAAAGTATTGAACCTGATTGGTGCGATCGCAGATATCCTGAACTGAGGCCGCGTCTGGGCACTTATTCTGCCGCGACGCGCGTCCCTTTCAGCATCGGCTTCAGGTATCGCCCGGTGTGGCTGCGTTCAACATCGGCTATGTCTTCCGGTGTTCCAGTGGCGACGATTTCGCCACCGCCATCACCACCTTCGGGTCCAATGTCGATGATATGATCCGCTGTTTTAACCACGTCCAGATTATGCTCAATCACCACGACCGTATTGCCTTGATCGACAAGTTCGTGCAGCACTTCCAACAGCTTGCGCACATCTTCGAAATGCAGACCTGTTGTCGGTTCGTCGAGAATATAGAGCGTACGTCCGGTTGAACGCTTCGACAGCTCTTTGGACAGCTTTACCCGCTGCGCCTCGCCACCTGACAACGTCGTGGCTTGTTGACCCACCTTGATATAGCCAAGACCCACACGCGCAAGGGCGTCCATCTTGTCCCGGATTGAGGGCACGGCCTTGAAGAACTCCTGCGCATCTTCCACTGTCATATCAAGCACATCCGCGATGGATTTGCCCTTGAACTTGATCTCAAGCGTCTCGCGGTTGTACCGCGCCCCCTTGCAGGTTTCGCAAGTCACGTAGACGTCAGGCAGAAAGTGCATCTCGATCTTGATGACACCATCACCCTGACATGCCTCACACCGCCCGCCTTTGACGTTAAAGCTGAAGCGACCGGGTTTGTACCCGCGTGCCTTAGCCTCGGGCAGGCCGGCAAACCAATCTCGGATCGGGGTGAAGGCCCCGGTGTAAGTCGCCGGGTTTGAACGCGGCGTTCGCCCAATGGGGCGCTGGTCGATGTCGATGACCTTATCGAGGTGTTCCAGCCCCTTGATGGTTTCACAGGGTGCTGGTGTCTGACGTGCCCCGTTCAGCCGCATTGACGCGGTTTTGAACAATGTCTCAATCGTGAGGGTGGATTTACCCCCGCCCGACACACCTGTGACGCAAACGAATTTGCCCAAGGGGAATTCGGCTGTGACATTCTTCAAGTTGTTGCCCGTGGCTTTGACCACCGTGACTTTCTGCTTTTTGCCTTTACGGCGCTGCACCGGAACCGCGATTTCACGCGTTCCCGCAAGGTACTGCCCAGTAATAGAGGCCGCATCTGCCGCGACTTCCGCAGGCGTTCCGTGACTGACCACCTGCCCGCCATGTACGCCTGCCCCCGGACCGATGTCGAAAACATAGTCAGCTTCGCGGATGGCTTCCTCGTCATGTTCTACAACGATCACCGTATTGCCCTGATCCCTCAGGTTCTTGAGCGTACCCAGAAGCCTGTCATTGTCACGCTGATGCAGTCCGATCGAAGGCTCATCCAGCACATAGAGGACCCCGGTCAGCCCCGAGCCGATCTGACTGGCCAGACGAATACGCTGGCTTTCGCCACCCGACAGTGTTCCGCTTGAACGGGACAGCGTAAGGTATTCCAAACCAACGTTATTCAGGAAACCAAGTCGCTCGCGAATTTCCTTGAGGATGGCGCGGGCAATTTCGTTTTTCTGGGCGCTCAGGTGGTTGGGCGCATCTTCGATCCACGCCAAAGCCTCACGGATCGACATCTGAACCACCTGCCCCACGTGCAGCCCGGCGATCTTAACCGCCAGCGCTTCGGCCCGCAGCCTGTAGCCTTCGCAGGCGCCGCAGGGGCGATTGTTTTGATATCGTTCAAATTCCTCACGAATCCACGCGCTGTCAGTTTCGCGGTACCGCCGTTCCATATTCGGGATCACGCCTTCAAAACTGCGGGTCACTTGATAGACGCGCCCGCCTTCGTCGTACCGGAACTGAATTTCATCATCCCCGGACCCACGCAGAAAGACCTCCTGCACATTTTTCGGCAGGTCTTTCCAGGGCGTGTTCTTGTCAAACTCGTAATGGCGCGCGATGGACTCGATGGTTTGCAGGAAATATGGTGATTTGCCCTTGCGCCACGGGGCCAAAGCACCATCGTAGAGTTTCAGCGTCTGGTCCGGCACCACCAAGCGTTCATCGAAAAACAACTCGACCCCAAGACCGTCACAATCCGGGCAGGCACCGAATGGCGCGTTGAACGAAAACAGGCGTGGTTCGATTTCGGGAATGGTGAAACCGCTGACCGGGCAGGCAAAATTCTCGCTGAATGTGATGCGTTCCGGATCACCTTCACGCGGGGCAGTTTCCAAAATGGCAATCCCGTCCGCCAAGTCCAGAGCGGTGCGCAGGCTGTCGGCCAGGCGCGTTTCCATTCCTTCCCGTACAACCAGTCTATCAACAACCACATCGATATCGTGACGGAATTTCTTATCCAATACAGGCGGTTGATCCAGTTCGTAGAACTCTCCGTCCACCTTGACGCGTTGGAAACCCTGTTTGCGCAGCTCCAGGAATTCTTTTTTGTACTCACCCTTCCGGTCGCGCACGATGGGGGCCAGAAGATAGCCGCGCGTGCCGTCTTCCATTGCCATGATCCGGTCGACCATGTCCTGCACTTGCTGCGCCTCAATCGGTTGCCCGGTGGCTGGGCTGTAGGGCGTTCCGGCGCGGGCAAACAGCAGACGCAGATAGTCATAGATTTCGGTTACCGTGCCCACAGTTGAACGCGGGTTCTTGGACGTCGTCTTTTGTTCAATCGAAATTGCCGGAGACAGGCCGCTGATATGGTCGACATCCGGCTTTTCCATCATATCCAGGAACTGCCGGGCATAGGCCGAAAGGCTTTCGACATACCGGCGCTGGCCTTCTGCATAGATGGTGTCAAATGCCAATGAAGACTTCCCCGAACCCGACAGTCCGGTGATGACCACCAACTGATCCCGAGGGATATCAACGTCTATACCTTTGAGGTTATGTTCGCGCGCGCCGCGCACCTCGATATTCTTCAGCTCAGCCATATGCGGCCCCCAACAAACAAGTGGTTAAGAGATAGGCGAGCCAGACCAAGACTCCAACAGAAAAGTTAGAACATTTAGTGAACAGTCGAAATTTCGCCGATTAGAACCTGCAATGATCAATGGATTGGAAAAGGTGCCCGTAAAGGCGCAACCGTTGATCTGATTAAGGAGGAAAATGGCGCGGTTGACGGGGCTCGAACCCGCGACCCCCGGCGTGACAGGCCGGTACTCTAACCAACTGAGCTACAACCGCGCATCTATTTTCGTGGCCTTTTGCCTGGACCAAGGATGGCAGCGATGGCGCGGTTGACGGGGCTCGAACCCGCGACCCCCGGCGTGACAGGCCGGTACTCTAACCAACTGAGCTACAACCGCCCGCTGCATGTTCATTGCTGAACGTTTGGGTGTATTATGGCTACGCTCGGGCAGCGTCAAGCGGCGTTTTCAAGTTTTTTGCCAGATTCCAGATTTTTGTATACGGCGCGATTTTTTGCGGATGCCGCGGGTTCTATTTCCCTTGCAGCCAACCTTCGGGAAAGATATCACCCCGTCCCATGGGTGATTAGCTCAGTGGTAGAGCGCTTCGTTCACATCGAAGATGTCAGCGGTTCAAATCCGTTATCACCCACCATTTTCCAGATCACACCGATGCCCAAAATGAAACGCTGGTTTCATGCAGCGTCTTGGCGCTGCATGGCGCGGTCTTCACTACATCCCTCAACAAAAAAGGCGAAGCTATTGCTTCGCCTTTTTTTGATTTACCAAAGACTTAATGCGCGGTCGCGGAAGGTCCGGTATTACCGGGCGACGCGGCCGCCGCTGCTGCGGCCTCTTCCGCGGCTTCGTCCCATTCGATCGGTTCCGGTTTACGCACCAAAGCATGTTCCAGAACTTCCGAGACATGTTTGACCGGGATGATCTTCAGCCCTTCTTTGACGTTGTCCGGGATATCCGCCAGATCCTTTTCATTCTCTTCCGGGATCAAAACGGTCTTTATCCCACCACGCAGCGCGGCCAGCAGTTTTTCTTTCAACCCACCAATCGGCATCGCATTCCCGCGCAGTGAGACTTCGCCGGTCATAGCAATGTCTTTCCGAACGGGAATACCGGTCAAAACCGATACAATCGACGTGACCATGGCCAGACCAGCCGATGGGCCATCCTTGGGTGTCGCGCCATCCGGCACGTGAACGTGAATGTCGATCTTGTCAAACTGCGGCGGCTTTACCCCGATCTGAGGTGAAATCGAACGCACATAGGACGAAGCGGCGTCGATGGATTCCTTCATCACATCGCCCAGCTTACCGGTCGTCTTCATCCGCCCTTTGCCGGGCAGTTTCAACGCTTCGATATGCAACAGGTCGCCACCCACTGACGTCCAGGCAAGACCGGTGACAACACCAACCTGATCGTCCTGCTCGGCCAGGCCATAACGGAATTTCGGCACACCCAGGAAATCTTGCAGGTTTTCGGGTGTGACCTTAACGGTTTCCGCGTCCTTCTTAATGATCTTGGTCAGCGATTTGCGCGCAACCTTGGCGATTTCACGTTCAAGGTTCCGTACGCCCGCCTCACGGGTATAGGTGCGGATGATCTTCTGCAGCGCTTCGTCGGTCAGCTCGAACTCCTTGGCTTTCAAACCATGGTTCTTGACCTGTTTGCTGATCAGGTGCTGCTTGGCGATCTCACGCTTTTCGTCCTCGGTGTAACCGGCCAACGGGATGATCTCCATCCGGTCAAGCAGAGGCCCGGGCATGTTGTAGCTGTTCGACGTGGTCAGGAACATCACGTTGGACAGGTCATATTCAACCTCAAGATAATGGTCCATGAACGTGTTGTTCTGTTCGGGGTCCAGCACCTCAAGCATCGCTGATGCCGGGTCACCCCGGAAATCTTGCCCCATCTTGTCGATTTCATCCAACAAAATCAGCGGGTTCGTGGTTTTCGCCTTCTTCAACGCCTGGATGATCTTGCCGGGCATCGAGCCAATATAAGTCCGACGATGGCCCCGGATCTCGGATTCGTCGCGTACGCCACCCAGTGAGATGCGAATGAACTCGCGCCCGGTTGCCTTCGCAACCGACTTACCCAGCGATGTTTTACCAACGCCCGGAGGGCCGACAAGGCACAGAATCGGCCCTTTCAGCTTTTTCGAACGTTGTTGAACAGCAAGGTATTCAACGATCCGTTCCTTGACCTTCTCAAGCCCATAATGGTCGGCGTCCAGAATCTCCTGCGCGCGGCCCAAATCCTTTTTGACACGGGATTTGGTGCCCCAAGGCAGAGCAAGAATCCAATCCAGATAGTTGCGCACAACTGTGGCTTCGGCCGACATGGGCGACATGTTCTTGAGCTTCTTAAGCTCACCCTCGGCCTTTTCCCGCGCTTCTTTCGACAGCTTGGTCTCGGCGATTTTGGCTTCCAGTTCAGCAACTTCGTTGCTGCCGTCCTCACCATCGCCAAGTTCCTTCTGAATGGCCTTCATCTGCTCATTCAGATAATATTCACGCTGCGTCTTCTCCATCTGGGATTTGACGCGGGTCTTGATCTTCTTCTCGACCTGCAGAACAGACATCTCGCCCTGCATCAGGCCATAGACCTTCTCAAGCCGCTCGCTGACGCTGAGAGTTTCCAGAAGCTCCTGCTTTTGTTCGACTTCGATGCCCAGATGCCCCGACACAAGGTCGGCCAGCTTCGCAGGCTCGGTTGTATCGCCCACTGCGGTCAGTGCCTCTTCGGGGATGTTCTTGCGCACTTTGGCGTAACGCTCGAACTCGTCCGCGACAGTGCGCAACAGTGCTTCGGTCGTGGTGACGTCGCCGGGAATTTCGGTCAGGTATTCCGCGCGGGCTTCGAAGAACTCTTCGTTCTCCAGAAACTCGGTGATCTGAACGCGCGCCTGCCCTTCGACCAGCACTTTTACCGTGCCATCGGGCAGCTTCAGCAGTTGCAGCACATTTGCCAGAACGCCGGTGCGGTAGATGCCTTCTTCATCCGGATCGTCAACGCCGGGATCGATCTGGCTGGACAACAGAATTTGCTTGTCATCCTGCATCACCTCTTCCAGCGCGCGGACCGATTTGTCACGGCCTACGAAAAGCGGCACGATCATATGTGGGAACACCACAATATCGCGCAGCGGCAGGACGGGGTAGGAGGAATTCAGAGGCTCTTGCATGCTCTATCCTTATCATTGGCAAGACGGCACTTGTCCCTCATCGAGGCAACATTTGACCGTCTCCTGTCTTGGACGATAAAGGTGGGGCCTCATCGCCCATTTTCAACCTTATCGCCATGTATCACCAATCAGAATGAACCGAGGTTTGGCGGACTGCAAGGCGTGCCGGGAACATATCCACCAAAATAGTAGAATACACCCTGCTCTTGCGCGATCAGTCGCCAGAAAACAGCCCGGCTGTGCAGAACTGGCCGTTTTCGCCTTGGAGGCGGCAAAACATCACAGCGGTTCGATATCCCCCTGCGCGCGCTGCGCGTGGAAATCGGCTTGCCAGACTTCGAACGCACCCGCGGCAATCGCGTCGCGCATGTCGGCCATGATCTCCTGAAAATAATGCAGGTTATGCCATGTCAGCAACATGCCGGAAATCATCTCATTCGCACGGAACACGTGGTGCAGGTAAGCGCGGGAATAATTCGAACAGGCTGGGCAAGTGCACTGCGCGTCCAGCGGGCGCGGATCATCTGCGTGACGGGCATTCTTGATGTTCACCACGCCGTAGCGGGTGAAAACCTGCCCTGTACGCCCGGACCGCGAGGGCAACACGCAATCCATCATATCGATCCCGCGGGCAACAGCACCGACGATATCGTCGGGCTTGCCAACGCCCATCAGATAGCGCGGCTTGTCCGATGGCAGGAAATCGGGGGCATAGTCGAGGCAAGAGAACATGGCCTCCTGCCCTTCGCCGACGGCCAGGCCACCAACCGCATAGCCTTCGAAACCAATAGATTTCAACGCCTTGGCGCTTTCTTCTCGCAGATCTTTTTCAAGCCCACCCTGCATGATGCCAAACAGCGCATGCCCCGGACGATCGCCAAACGCATCGCGCGACCGTTCGGCCCAACGCATCGACAGGCGCATCGACTCGGCAATGCGGTCACGATCCGCTGGCAGCGCAGGGCATTCATCGAAACACATGACAATGTCCGAGCCCAACAGGCGCTGGATCTCCATCGACCGTTCCGGTGTCAATTCGTGCTTTGACCCGTCAATATGGGATTTGAAGGTCACGCCCTTTTCAGTCAGCTTGCGCAAACCGGCCAGCGACATGACCTGAAATCCGCCGGAATCTGTCAGAATGGGCCGATCCCAGTTCATGAATTTGTGCAGTCCACCCAGTCGATCAATACGCTCGGCGGTCGGACGCAGCATCAGGTGATAGGTGTTCCCCAGCAGGATGTCTGCCCCCGTCGCGCGAACGCTTTCCGGCATCATCGCCTTGACCGTTGCCGCAGTGCCAACCGGCATAAAGGCAGGCGTTCGCACGTCGCCGCGCGGTGTGCTGATCACACCGGTCCGGGCTTTGCCGTCTGTGGCTTTCAGATCAAAAGTAAACTGTTGGGTCATGTCATCGCCTCGGGTCGCCGAACCGGGCAGGCTTTGCCCGATCCGGTCGGTCTTTGCAACCCGTCAGGGTAGCGAGGCAACTCGGTCTGTAAACAGTCGTACGACCCCTGCCCCATCCACGTCGCGGCAGACCAGAACTGCGGGACGTTCCGGATCAGGTCGCGTCGCACCCTTCTGGTCGCCTTCGGTGACGACCCGCAGACCCGTTTCGACCATGTCAAACATAGCACCATGAGAACAAGCAATCACAGCCGTCGAATCGTGCAGGCCGCAGCCCTCCAGACCACCGACGTCCTTGTAGAACTTCAAGTAAAAGCGAGAGATATCTCGCAGAAAGGACCCCATGTCAGGTGATCGCATTGCCAGGCTTTCGAAATCTGCAGTCTCGTAGAGCGTTTTCAGCGTGACATCCAAGCCGACCAGTACGGTTTCCGGCGGTGTGGCAAAGACCTCTTCAGCGGCAATCGCATCATGATAGATGTTGGCCTCGGCATGTACTGTAATATTACCAGGGCAGTACACCGCCCCGCCCATGATCACCAAACGCCCCAGATTGTCGGCGAATTCCGGATCCAGACGAATGGCGTTGGCGATGTTGGTCAGGGGGCCCACGGCGCACACCACCAGCTCTTTCTTGTGGGTTCGCGCCATATCAACCAGAAATTCAGCAGCCGGCAGGGCGTGGTTGCTTCCAATTTCGGGAATTTCAGTCAGGTCACCGAATCCTTCGGGACCATGCACATGTTCGGAGGGCGAATGCGTATCGGCACCCAAGGCAACCGCAGCCCCTTCCGCGACAGGCAGATCCAGACCCAGCTTATCAAGCAGGAACCGGGCATTGCGGCTGGATTGATGAACATGCGTGTTTCCGAACACGGTGGTCAGGCCGATCAGCTCGACCTCGGGCGCTGCGGCGGCATAGGCGATTGCCATGGCATCATCGATGCCAGGATCTGTATCGATTATCAGTTTCATCCAAGCCCGATACCGCAAACAATTAGGGATGCAAAGCGGTCACAGCACTATTTTTCGATACAGCGTTTTACAGTTGGAGCATTTGCATGGGGCTGCTTTCCACTCATACCAGAGTTGAAATCGGGCGACTCAATCGCCACATGTATACTATAGTACACAAAAACAAGAGGACAGTATGACCGAAGACCAAATCATCGGATTGCTTTCGTCAAACATCATTTACCTGCTGGCTGCAGTGCTGGTAATTGTTATCATTTTCAAGGGCATCAAGATTGTGCCTCAGTCCGAAAAATATGTGGTTGAACGGTTTGGGCGCCTGCATTCCGTGCTTGGCCCCGGCATTAACTTTATCGTTCCGCTGCTGGACGTTGCGCGTCACAAGATCTCGATCCTGGAACGCCAGCTGCCAAACGCGACGCAAGACGCAATCACCAAGGACAACGTTCTGGTGCAGATCGATACATCGGTCTTCTACCGTATTCTCGAACCTGAAAAGACGGTTTACCGGATTCGCGACGTAGATGGCGCGATTGCCACCACTGTCGCCGGGATCGTTCGCGCCGAGATTGGTAAGATGGATCTGGATGAGGTTCAGTCGAACCGGTCCCAACTGATCACGCGTATTCAGGAAAGCGTTGAAACAGCTGTCGATGACTGGGGCATCGAAGTCACCCGCGCCGAGATTCTGGACGTAAATCTGGATCAGGCCACCCGTGACGCCATGCTGCAACAGCTGAACGCCGAACGAGCCCGCCGCGCACAGGTGACAGAAGCCGAGGGCAAGAAGCGTGCTGTCGAACTGCATGCCGACGCCGAGCTTTACGCGGCTGAACAAACTGCCAAGGCGCGGCGTATCCAGGCCGAAGCCGAGGCGTTCGCGACAGGTGTGGTCGCCAAGGCCATTCAGGATAACGGCATCGAAGCTGCGCAGTATCAGGTTGCGCTGAAACAGGTTGAAGCCTTGAACGCGCTTGGAAATGGCACTGGTAAACAGACCATTGTTTTGCCTGCCAACGCACTGGAAGCCTTTGGTGACGCATTCAAAATGTTAAAAGGAGGAAAATGATGGCAGACCCCTTCTGGTTGACCTGGTGGATCTGGCTGGCCGCCGCATTGGCGCTGGGTATCCTTGAGATTTTCCTGCCCGGTTTCATTTTTCTTGGCTTTGCAATCGGAGCCGCAGTTACGGGGCTTATCCTTGCCGTACCCGGAATGGCTCTGTCTTTGAATGTATTGGCGCTGATCTTTGCGGTGATGTCACTGATTGCGTGGCTTGTTTTGCGGAAACTGTTTGCGTTGCCGAACGGTCAGGTCAAGACTTTCAACCACGACATCAACGACTAAATTGCCGCGGCGCCCCAATCGGCGCCGCCGCCCTACTGGACCCTGTTGCTCCTATTCCCTATATAATCGCTCAGGCAACTGACCCGAGGCAAAGATGACTCACCCGAGCGAACAGTTTGAAGGCACACCGCTGATTGCGCCGTCAACCATTGAGCACCCCCTGTACGAGCCCGTGGTCGAGGCGTGTCGCACGGTCTACGATCCGGAAATCCCGGTGAACATCTATGACCTCGGCCTGATCTACACGATCGACATTTCCTCGGACAACGCCGTGAAGGTGATCATGACACTGACAGCACCCGGTTGCCCTGTTGCCGGCGACATGCCCGGATGGATCATGGAAGCGATCGAGCCTGTTGCAGGCGTCAAAGAGGTTGACGTGGAACTGACCTGGGAGCCGCCCTGGGGTATGGAAATGATGTCAGACGAAGCGCGTCTGGAACTGGGATTTATGTAGGCACCTGCCACAGTTTCTCGGGTATTTGTCACAAAACATTGGTGGTTTTGTTACCTGCTCGTGCTTTCCCTGTCACAATGATGCGGGAAAAGACCTGCGGACGGCACCAATCAGTGTCGTACCTCGGGCCAGACATGATTTGACCGCCCCCCGAGTTCCGGCCCCGAAACACGGACCGTTCTTGCCCGAGAACGGTCCTTTTCTTATCCTAACCACCGAACGTCGGGTAATCAGTTCAAATTGCAGGTCTTTTTGATTTCCGCTGATCTGGCATCTAGTTGATTGATGTAGTCGCCCGATAGCATTTGCAGCCGTTTGTATTCCGTTCCTGTGACCAGCCCCAAAAGTGCCCCGGCAGGAGTAATAGCGGCAACACTTTCCAACTGTTGGTCCTGCGCGTGCTTTTTCTCGGCCGCGATGGCGCGCAGATCGCCCTCGCCGGTCGCGCAGTTTACCGGATGCCTCTCTCCATCATTGATGGCCGCCGCATCATCCGGAACAAACAGAAGAACTGCAATGGCAAGCACCGCGCCCATCAAGATCGATTTAACAATCGCCTGTAACTCATTCACAATATTATCATTTCTAATAGTATTTCAAAGCAAACCGAGTTAACTGCTGACCAACTTGAACCCATTCAGTTCCACGGTCTCTACGGTTGGATATCTTCAGCGAACCCATTCTGAATGCCGGGTTGTTTCATCCGGATAAAACTCTTTATAACACACCGTCTTGAGCCTTGACCTCCTGAGCCCTAAATTAAACGCAACGCGCGACAACGGAGACTTACATGTTCGGCATTCCCGGCAAACAGGCTGTGACCATGACGCCCAAAGCCGCAGAACAAATCACCCGCCTGATGAACTCGGGTGGCCACGCTGGCTTGCGCATTGGCGTCAAGAAAGGCGGCTGCGCAGGCATGGAATACACCATGGAATATGTCGATCAGGCTGATCCGCATGATGAAGTTGTCGAACAGGATGGAGCACGCGTCATGATCGCGCCAATGGCGCAGATGTTCCTGTTCGGGACTGAAATCGATTACGAGGTTTCGTTGCTGGAATCAGGTTTCAAGTTCAAGAACCCGAATGTTGTCGACGCCTGCGGTTGCGGTGAATCCATCAAGTTCGATGAAAGTATCGCGCAGCAATCCTAGTTTGCGCCGGATAATCCCGTGACACGGGCCGGACAGAACGCCGTATTGTCGATCAAAGCGCTTGAACCCACCCGATCCGTGGAATTGTAAGATCGCGTCGACAATGCTATCCGCATCCTAAATCATCGAATGATCAGGGAGATACGGGTATGCGGCGCAGGCTTGCGGCAGGAAACTGGAAAATGAACGGAACCGGTGCTGCGCTGAGCGAACTTGAAGCACTGTGCAAGTCTCACCCAGACGCTTCGGTCGATATACTCATCTGCCCTCCGGCAACATTGCTCAGCCGTGCCGCAGACACCGTACGCGGGTCAGCGGTTACCGTTGGCGGGCAGGATTGTCACGCGGCAAGCGCGGGCGCGCATACAGGCGATATCAGCGCCGGGATGCTGCTGGACGCGGGCGCGACGTCAGTCATCCTGGGTCATTCCGAACGTCGCGTAGACCATGAAGAGCATGACGAGGAAATACGTGCCAAGGCCCGTGCAGCGATGGACGCGGGGTTAAAAGCGATCATTTGCGTAGGCGAAAGTCTGGAGCAACGAGAGGCGGCCAATACGCTCGACATAATCGGCGGTCAGATGTCGGGGTCGATCCCGGATCAGGCAACCGGCGAGAACCTGATCATTGCATATGAGCCGATCTGGGCCATCGGCACCGGCAAGGTTCCGACGCTTGATGAGATTGGGGAAGTTCACGACTTCATCCGCGCCCGGCTAGAGCGCCGCTTTGGCGAAGGTGTGGGCCGCTCTGTCCGTCTTCTGTATGGTGGGTCGGTCAAACCCTCCAACGCGGCGGAGATCTTTGCGGTTTCAAATGTCGATGGTGCGCTTGTGGGTGGCGCCAGCCTGAAGGCCGGGGATTTCACGGGCATTATTCAGGCGCTGGAGAGCGTCTAGGATTCGCCTTTACTCGGCAATATCTTCGACCCAAAGCTCTGGATTTTCTTCGATGAACCGCTGCATCAGTGCGATGCAGTCAGGATCGTTGGCTATCACCACCTCGACACCGCGTTCGCGCAGGAAGTCTTCGTTGCCACCAAAGTTCTGGGTATCGCCGATCACCACACGCGGGATACCAAACTGAACGATAGTGCCCGAGCACATCATGCAAGGTGACAACGACGTGTAAAGAACCGTATCCCGATAGGTTTTCTGACGTCCCGCTTTGCGCAAGGCATCCATTTCGCCATGTGCGATCGGATCCCCGCCCTGCACACGTTGATTACGCCCTTGTGAAACAATATCGCCACCCCGCGCCAGAACTGACCCGATCGGGCATCCACCTTCGTCAAACCCGGCTTTGGCCTCGTCATAAGCAACGCGTAGCAGGCGCTTGTCGGTCTCAGTCAGCATTCCGGTCTCCAGTTCTTGTGTCTTCCGAACCCTGCCCAAGCGCAATAGCTTGGTCAATAAAGGGCTCATGCCAGCTTCATCAGGATAAGACCTGACACGATCAGAAGGGCCGCGAGAATCCGCGCAGGGCTTAGGGCTTCACCCAGAAACAGGATACCGACACAGAACGCCCCCACTGCCCCGATACCCGTCCAGATGATGTAAGCCGTGCCTAATGGCAGGTCGCGCATCGCCAGCGCCAACAGGCCGAAAGAGCCGATCATCGAAAGAGCCATCAAGGCCGTAGGCCACAATCGGGTGAAACCAGCCGATTGCTTCATCGCTACAGCCCAGACGATTTCCAATAGGCCTGCAAAAAGAAGAAAGATCCAGGGCATATGACAACCTCGTATTCGTTCGGGTCGTCCCGAAAGATGTCCCATTATGGGGAGGTCGTCCTCTGAACCCCAGTTAAGCACTTGATGCCGGGGTTCAAGATACGAAAAAACCGGGCAGTCGAAACCGCCCGGCTACGTACATCGTCAAACCACCTAATTGGTTATGATTTCCGGGCCCATGAAGGTGTTGGGCAGGAATGTCGAGATCCACGGAATATACGTCACCATAATCAGGAAGACGAAGAGAACAGCGAGGAACGGCAGCGCTGCCCTAACAACGCTCATCATCGGCATACCTGCAACGCCCGAGGTTACGAACAGGTTTAGACCAACCGGAGGCGTAATCATTCCGATTTCCATGTTCACCACCATGATGATGCCCAGATGGATCGGATCGATGCCCAACTCGATGGCAATCGGGAACACCAGCGGTGCGACGATCACCAACAGGCCCGACGGCTCCATAAACTGTCCACCGATCAGAAGGATCACGTTCACAACGATCAGGAACGCCACCGGCCCTAGCCCTGCGGTCAGCATCGCCTCGGCGATATGCTGCGGCACCTGTTCGTCCGTCAGAACATGCTTAAGGATCAGCGCGTTGGCGATCACGAACAACAGCGTCACCGTCAGCTTGCCCGCCTCGAACAGTGTATGCTTGGTATCGGGGTGAAAGAACGCCGTGACCAACGCGTAAGGCTTTTTCAGCAGCGGCAAGTTCTGTGCGTCCCCTTCCGTACTCAGCGGACCCATGTCCTTGTAGACGAAACTGGCGATGAAAAAGGCATAGACCGCAGCAACCGCGGCAGCCTCGGTCGGGGTAAAGATACCCCCATAAATGCCACCCAGAATGATAACGATCAGGAACAGGCCCCAACCGGCCTCGCGGGCCGAGGTAAAGACCTCACCCCACCCCTTCCATTCACCCTTGGGCAGGTTCTTGACCTTTGCCATGACATAGATGGTGACCATCAGCATGA
This sequence comes from Ruegeria sp. AI2, assembly GCF_056541275.1. NCBI lineage: Bacteria > Pseudomonadati > Pseudomonadota > Alphaproteobacteria > Rhodobacterales > Roseobacteraceae > Ruegeria > Ruegeria sp. AI2. The sequence continues at coordinate 716,948 of NZ_JBQFYB010000001.1, read as the reverse complement.
AGCCAGCCATCAGACCGGGAATAACGCCAGCCAGAAACATGCGCCCAACTGAAACTTCGACGGCGGCAGCATACACAACCATCACGATGGACGGAGGGATCAGGATGCCCAGCGTACCCGCGTTACAGATCACACCAGCGGCAAACTCTTTGGAATACCCAACCTGGCGCATACCTGCGATGACAATCGATCCGATCGCCACAACCGTGGCCGGGGACGACCCTGACAGCGCGGCAAACAGCATACAGGCAAACACGCCCGCAATCGCCAGGCCGCCGGGCAGATGCCCCACGCAAGCAATCGAGAAACGGATGATCCGACGCGCTACACCACCTGTCGTCATAAAGGACGAGGCCAGAATGAAGAACGGGATCGCCAGCAGGGTGAAATGCCCCTCGAACGCCTCAAACAGCGTGCCTGCAACTGAAGCCAGCGAACTGTCAGAATAGATCAGTAGGAACAGGGTCGAGCTGAGGCCAAGTGCTACCGCAATCGGAACCCCGATCAGCAGCAGGCCGATGACCATCGAGAAAAGAAGGATAACGTCCATCAGTCATGCACCCCTTGTTGTGCGCGGACTTCTTCAATCTCGTCCTCGACTTCGTGGCTGGCGACAAGGCGATCGGTCTCACCACGCCAAATTTGAACGGCGACCTGCGTAAACCGGATCACCAGCAGCAGCATGGACACCGGCAGAACCAGATAAGGTACGACCTTGGGCAGTTTTTCATACCGCTCGCCATAGTTGATCAGGTCTTCCAGAAAGCGCAGCGGAGCGACCATGGGGATGTCGTCTACCTCGTAGAAACTCTGGCTGCGTGCGCCGAAATCAAACCCGGTCGGGAACCAGCGGCCCGATGTTGGCGGCAGATCTGCAAAGACTGCCCAATAGTCATATGCCCCTTTGAGCATCAGCAGCGAGAACATCAGACAGAACCCGACCGAGACCAGCGCCATAATGCGCCTCGGTGCTGGCGCCAGCATGTTCAGGATTGCATCCACACCCAGATGAGCATGTTTCTTGACCGCGTAAGACGCGCCCAGCAACACCAGCCAGCCAAACGTGAACACTGTCAACTCAAGCGCCCATAGGATATTTGAATTAAAGACAAACCGCGCGATCACGTTGGCAAATGTAACGACCGTCATAAGGCCCAAAAGCAACGCGATCAGGGTTTCTTCGATATGGTCGATCAGCCCGCCCTGGCCGGAGTTCGCACCAGACATCTTTCAGTCCCCGCATTTTATTGAAGAGAGAGTTGAGAATGGGGCGGGCCATTTCAGCCCGCCCGGCCTGCGCGTCGAATACTCCCCAGTCCCCGGACGCGCGGTCTTGAACGGGATCAGAATCCGGCGTTGATGGCCTGCGCCGCGTCGATCTTGTCTTGACCCACGTCACCGGCGAATTTGTCCCAAACCGGTTTCATTGCGTCGACCCAGGCCTGACGCTGTTCAGGGGTCAGTTCACGGATGACACCGCCTGCATCGATGATCGACGCTTTGGCCGCTTCGTTCACAGCAAAGGCTTCTTTGTTCCGGGTCTCGGTAACTTCGGCCAGAATAGTCAGGAACTGGTCCCGCACCGTCGGATCAAGACTGTCCAGCCAATCCACCGATGTCACGACCAGATAGTCGATGATGCCGTGGTTGGTTTCGGTGATACCGTCCTGCACCTCAAAGAACTTCTTGCCGTAGATGTTCGACCAGGTGTTCTCTTGCCCGTCCACAACGCCCTGTTGCAACGCGCCATACACTTCCGAGAATGCCATTTTCTGCGGGCTACCACCGATGGCTTCCATCTGTGCCACCAGCACATCTGACGACTGCACGCGGAACTTCAGACCGTTTGCATCCGACGGATCAACCAAAGCCTTATTGGCCGACATCTGCTTCATGCCGTTGTGCCAGAACGCCAGCCCTTGCAGGCCGCGGCGCTGCATGCTGTCTTTCATCGCCTGTCCTTCGGCCGAGGCCTGGAACGCGTCTACAGCGTCGACATTCTTGAACATGAACGGCAAGTCAAACAGGCGGAACTGTTTGGTGAACTTCTCGAACTTCGACAGCGAGGGCGCGGCCAGTTGCACGTCACCCTGCAACATCGCTTCGAGAACTTTGTCATCGTTGTAGAGCGTCGAGTTCGGGTAGACCTCAACACACATCGTGCCGTTCATTTCGTCGTTGACCCGCTGCTCCAGCAGCGATGCCGCGATTCCTTTGGGGTGTTTGTCGGTGTTCGTCACATGCGCGAACTTGACGACGATTTCACCTTCGTCGCATGCAGCCATACCAGCCGTTGCGGTTACTGTCAGAGCAAGCGCAGTTGCTGCCGTTGTCAGAAGCTTCATCTGATATCCTCCCAGAGTTCCTTGAAACTTGCAGTCGACGCTGGGTAAGCGCCGTATGGCATGCAGTGAAGCGACTCAGGGTAAAGCGCACAACTTTTGACTGCGATTGCGGAACGTGTCTGATTACCTGTTTAATACCAAAGTGTTACGTCGTTGCTGGTTCAGGTTCTGCGCTTCACAGGTCCGAGCCGTGCGAAAACTCGCACATCCTCAGAGCGGCTTGTGCGGATTTCCGCACAATTTCCGAATCACTTCTTCGAATCAGATGCGCCAATCCGGTTCCTGCTTATCTGCGGTAATCCTCGGGACGAATCTGGTAGCGCGCCAGCTTGTCGTAAAAGGTCTTGCGCGGCAGCTTCAGCGCCTTGGCCGCATCTGACGCTTTTCCATTGTGGCGGCCCAAAGCTGCAATCAACAAGGATCGTTCAACCCGCGCCATCTGTTCGCTCAACCCCAGATCCGTAGCCTGCGTAACCTCCTCGGGCATTCCAAGAACAAACCGCATCGCTGCTGACATCAGCGAACGGGCGTTGCCTGGCCAGTCGCTGGCCATCAAGGCCGCCAGATGTTCAGACGAAATCTCGGGATTTGCGATGCCTGCCTGCTCGGCCGCTTGCGCCACATAGTGACGAAAGATAACCGGAATGTCGTCGGGGCGTTCCGCCAGTGAAGGAACACGCACCCGCATTACATCCAAACGATAAAACAGATCAGCGTTGAACCGCCCTTCCGAACTTAACGCGGATAGGTCGGCGGTTGTTCCTGCAATAATACGCCCCCCCGGACCGCGCTCGATGATCTCCAACGCCGCAAACTGCGTGGCTTGGGGCATGGCGGACACTTCGTCCAGAAACAGGGAACCACCTACAGCATCGCCGCAGCTTTGGGCAAGATCATCGGGGCTTAGGCTTGAAGCCGGACGTTTGACAAAAGGCCCCTGACCAGCGGGCGACATCAGGTGGACCACTTCGGCCACTTTGGATATGCCGCTACCCGGCGGGCCGGTAACAAGAACTTCGGCCCCTGTCGGTGCGACGGTCCGCACGCGATCCCGCAGCGCCTCAGCTTGCGGAGACAGGCCAAACAGCAAACGTGCGGCCGGGTCCCCCTTTTCAAGTTCGGATTTCAGGGCGCGCTGTTCCAACACTTGGGTGCGGGCTGCGAATGCGCGTTCAAGAACGTCCATCAGGTCAGACGCAGCGCAGGGTTTTTCGAGAAAATCAAACGCTCCTTTTCCCATGGCTTCTACGGCCATTGGGATATCACCTTCTCCGGTCAAAAGGATCACCGGAAGCTCGGGGTCGATGTCCCGAGCATACGCCAACAAGTGGAAGCCATCCCGCCCGGGCATTCGAATGTCCGAAATAATCACACCGGGGAAATCCCGCCGAATATTATCCTTGGCCGCCACAAAAGAACCGGCTGTTGTCGGTGCGTAATCTGCAAGTTCAATGGTTTGCGCCAATGCCTCGCGAACAGCTGCGTCATCATCGACCAACAGAACCCTGCGCATCATGCTGCCTCTTCTTTTCCGTAGGGCTCCAGCTCGACGGTAAACACTGCGCCATCAGCCGTGTTTGCCCCGCGGATTTCACCCCCAAAGCTTTGAACAAGACCATATGATATAGAAAGACCAAGCCCCAGACCTTCAGATGATCCTACGCTTTTGGTCGAATAAAACGGCTCGAACACCCGGTCGGGGTCTTCAATCCCCGGTCCGGTATCCTGCACAGAAACGCGCAACCGGTCTTCTTCGTGCATCACAATCGAAATGTACCGCTTGGGTCTCCCCAGCATCGCATCCGCCGCGTTATTGATCAGATTAACAAAGACCTGCACCAAGCGGACTTCCCCCCCCCAAACATAAACCGCAGCCTGTCCCGGTTCCCATTCCAGCGTCACATCATCGTCACGCAAACGGGTTTCGGTCAATTCGACGGCAGTTTTCAGAACCTGCACCAGATCGACCCGGCCCATCGGTTCGCTTTCATTGCGGGCAAACGCGCGCAGGTTCTTGATGATCCGGGCCATGCGGGCGGCCATTTCCGAAATACGCCCAAGGTTTTCGCTGGCCCTGTCACCTTTGCCGCGTTCAAGAAAGGCCGTACCATTGTCGGCGAACTGCTGGATCGCCATCAACGGTTGGTTGAGTTCGTGGCTGATCCCCGCCGACATCTGCCCCAACGCGCTGAGCTTACCTGCCTGCACCAGCTCTGCCTGCGCTTTTTTCAGTGCTGCTTCGGCCTCCTGACGTTCTGCAACTTCGCGGCGCAATGCGGTGTTTGCTTGGGTCAAAGCACGGGTACGCTGCGCCACCCGGCTTTCCAGAACCGTGTTGGCATTCGCCAGCGTCCGTCGCCGTTCCATCGCAAGATACAGCATCGCACCAAACGCCAGACAGATCGCTGCGACCGCCGCCGCCTGCAACCCGGCAAGTCGCCGGGCCGGGGCCACGTCCACCAAAACCTCGGCGGTCATATCGATCACAGGCAATTCAAGCGTTAGGTGCAACGCATCGCGTGGCAAATACCGCCCCCAGTTCAGCCGCCACAATTCATGCTGGCCGACCCGCGTCGCGGCAAAATCCACCGAGGCACCCTCTGGTGGTGTCAGCCCGGACTGACCAACCTCGCGGCTCCAAAACAGCAAGTCCGACCGGTTTGAGATGAAGACGACGCCGTCAGAATCAACAAAGAAAACGGCTTCGGTACTGCCCCGCCAAGTTTGTTCAATGTCCTGGACATCGGCAACCACCATCACTGCACCTTCGACTTGCCCGGAGGCGGCAAAAGTCGGAGCGGCATAGGAATATATCCGGTCGCCACTGTCTGGAACCACCTCATGCGCGGTGCCCACCGCACCCTGCATGGCGCGCCTGAACGCTGGATGTGCGGACATGTCTCGCTGTGCCACTGGCTGTGCGGCGACCAGAACCCGACCGCTGCGATCCAGGTACATCATGTTGACGGCCGCTGTCTTGTCAGCAACGTCCAACAACATCGCTTGCGCGTCGTGTACTTGTATCGGTGTATCCAACGCGTGCAAGGCGGGATGTGTCGCCATCAGAACCGCCAGTTCCTGGTAGACCTGCATCTGGGTGCTGAGTCGATCCGCCGCCAGTTCAAGGTCGGCTTCGGCCTTGTCGCTTAGCTGAGACAGCGCCTGACGATAGCCATAAGACCAAACAAAACCTGACAGCAGCCCGACAGCGGACAAAAAACCGACAATGATCCAAACTCTCTGCATAGACAGGGTCTTGCATTCAACGCGGCTCGTGGCAAGTGTGCGTCGCATGAAGTCATTCTCGCAATCCCCGACAGACCCGGTTTTCGTTCAGAACCCCTACCCTTTCTATGATCAGGCCCGCGCTGCTGGTGATCTGTTCTACTGGCGCGACTACGATATGGTTGCTGCGACGTCCTGCCGTGCCGTGCGGGCACTTCTTCGCGACCGCCGGTTTGGGCGGGAAGTTCCGCCTGAATGCGCGATACAGGGCCCCGCCCATTTGGCCCCCTGGCTGGCTATCGAAGCCCATTCGCTGCTTGAAGCTGAACCCCCGCGACATACCCGCCTAAGGGCGCTTGTTATGCGCGCTTTCACGTCGCGGGAAATATCTGCGTTGCAGCCTTCCATAGAATCGCTATGCCACAGTCTTGTCGAGGCGTTTCCGAATACACCTTTCGATCTGCTGAGTGCTTATTGCACTCAGGTCCCGGTGGTAACTATCTGCCGACTGTTGGGCGTTCCCGAAGACATGGCGCCCAACCTGTTGCAGTGGTCGCATGACATGGTCGCGATGTATCAGGCCAACCGGACACAGGCGACCGAGGATAAGGCCACCAAGTCCTCTCAGGAGTTCACGGATTTCCTGTTGGGATACATTAACCAACGACGCAATGACCCGCGTGACGATTTGATCACCCGGCTTATCAGCGCCGAGGAGGAAGGCGAAAAGCTGTCCATCGACGAACTGGTCGCAACATGCATCTTGCTGTTGAATGCAGGTCACGAAGCAACGGTGCATTCGCTGGCGAACGGTGTGAAAACCCTGTTGCAAACACATACCAGCCCCGACGTTCTAGGCCCGGACCAGATCGACGCAACGATTGAAGAAATCCTGCGCTATGACCCGCCCCTACACATGTTCACACGTTATGCGTATGAAGACGTTGATATGTTTGGGCATTCGTTCAGGCGCGGTGATCAGATCGCGCTTTTGCTTGGCGCTGCAAACCGCGACCCTGCTGTCTGGGATGAACCCGACAGGTTTGATCCGACGCGCGCGATTGAGGTCAACACAAGTTTTGGTGGAGGCATCCATTTTTGCGTCGGCGCACCTTTGGCAAGGTTGGAAATGCGCATAGCTCTGCCCATTCTGTTCAACAGCTGCCCGAACCTGCGGCTTGCCGATCCGCCGACCTATTCAGACAGCTATCACTTCCATGGTCTGGAACGGTTAATGGTTCAGGTCTAACCTATATAAGGCGCGGATCGATCCGGCGCTGGCAGCACCTGCCTTCTAAGCCCCTTCAACCAACGCGTTGAGGGGAAGCATCGTTGTGGACTTGATTTCTTCCATTGACAAAAGCGCGGTCACGTTGTGCACCCGTACTTCCGAAATCAGCGACTGGTAGAATTGATCATAGGCGCGCGCGTTCTTGACCCGAACCTTGAGAATATAATCAATGTCGCCTGCCAGCCGATGCGCCTCCTGCACTTCGGGATGTTCGCGCAATGCCTTAAGGAACTTGCGCTGCCACTCAGCCTCGTGTTCCGACGTGCGGATCAAAACAAAGAAAGTCGCCTCAAACCCAAGCGCTTCGGCATCCAGCAAAACCGTTTGCTGACCAATGATTCCCGCACTCTTGAGCTTACGAATACGATTCCAGACAGGCGTCTTTGAACTGCCGACCCGAGCCGCTATTTCGTCCAGTGACTGCCCTGCATCACGTTGCAGCTCGGCCAGAATTTTCCGATCCGTATCATCTATCCGCACCGACATTCCAATATTCCTTCCACATCGAAGCTTTCGTTCCAAAATTTTGTTTCGATGGAACGTTTGTCCTTATTTGAGCGCCCATATGGCGCTTTGGTGGGAATATTTCCTATATTGAGGGTCAAGTCAAACCACACCCGAGATGATCCGATGCAGGACGTTCGCACAACAGGCACCAAAGGACATGTCGACTTTGTCGGCGCAGGTCCAGGCGACCCCGAGTTGCTGACACTCAAGGCGCTGACTGCGTTTGAGCGGGCTGATGTTGTGCTGCATGACCGCCTTATCAGTGAACCCATTCTGGACATAGCCGGTCAAAGCGCCGCTTTGGTTGATGTCGGCAAAGCCGGGTTCGGTCCATCCTGGAAGCAAAGTGATATCGACGCGCTTTTGGTCGAATATGCCCTGAAAGGTAACCGCGTGGTCCGCCTGAAGTCCGGCGATCCCACTGTCTTTGGCCGTCTGGATGAAGAGATCGAGGCCGTCAAGGCGGCGGGCATTTCGTGGCAGATCGTTCCCGGTATCACGGCGGCCTCTGCCGCGGTGGCTGGTATCGGCCAAAGCCTGACTCAACGCGGCCGGAATTCCTCGGTGCGGTTCCTGACCGGGCATGACATGAAAGGTTTTGCCGATCATGACTGGAATGCACTGGCACGGTCCGGTTCGGTTGCTGCGATCTATATGGGTAAGAAATCTGCCCGCTTTATCCAGGGTCGCCTGATCATGCACGGTGCCGATCGCGCCACTCCAGTCACACTGGTCGAAAACGCCTCGCGCCCGAACCAGCGGATTCTGGCCACCACACTGGATCAACTGCCCGCCGACCTGGCCACCGCCGAAATGGACGGACCAGCCCTGACATTCTATGGCCTTGCCCCGCGCGAAGCGGCGCAGGCTGTAACCGAATTCAATAAGGAGTTTGCCTGATGGCCCGCGCTTTTACCCCTAAAGTCGTCACCGCCAACGACCTGTTGGAAGGCGACGTGATTTATCAGACCGAAGATGACAGCTGGTCGCGCGATCTGTCCGAGGCCGAGCTGATCACCGATGAAGCCCATGCGCAGGTTCGATTGCTGGATGCCGCGCGCCAGGCAAACAAGATCGTTGGCGCGTATCTCGCCGACGCGATCGCCGGTGACAAGGGACCTGAACCCACCCATTTCCGGGAGGATTTCCGCCGGACTGGTCCGTCCAACTATGCCCACGGCAAACAGGAAACCTCCCCGCAGCCCCGGGTCTGATTTCAGGCTCTTCTCTCTCCCCTTCAAGGCCCCAGGTCCGGGGCTGCAACTAAGGACAGCTAAACATGTATCGCTACTCCGAGTTCGACACAGCATTTTTGGCAGAACGCAACGCTCAGTTCCGGGCGCAGGTTGAGCGTCGCATTGACGGCTCATTGACCGAAGACGAATTCAAGCCCCTGCGCCTGATGAATGGCCTGTATCTGCAGTTGCACGCATACATGCTGCGCGTTGCGATTCCCTATGGCACGCTCTCCAGCGCGCAGATGCGCCAACTGGCCCTGCTGGCCGAGAAGTGGGACAAGGGCTATGGCCATTTCACCACCCGTCAGAACATCCAGTACAACTGGCCCAAACTGAACGACGTGCCGGATATGCTAGACGCGCTGGCCGAGGTTGGCATGCACGCCATCCAGACTTCAGGCAACACCATCCGTAACGTGACAGCCGACCACTTCGCCGGTGCTGCCGCGGATGAGGTTGCCGACCCGCGCCCCTATGCTGAACTGCTGCGCCAGTGGTCCACCGACCACCCGGAATTCCAATTCATGCCTCGTAAGTTCAAGATCGCTATCACCGGTAGCGAAAACGATCGCGCCGTGATCAAGGCGCATGACATCGGACTGCAACTGGTCGAGCGTGACGGCGTTCTTGGTGCCCGTGTTATCGTGGGTGGTGGTCTTGGCCGTACGCCGATGATCGGTAAAGAATTGTCCGAATTCGTCGCCTTTGACGATTTGCTGGCTTACCTCGAAGCCACCGTTTCCGTCTGGAACCAGATCGGCCGCCGCGACAACAAGTACAAGGCGCGCATCAAGATCACCGTGCACGAGCATGGCATCGACGCCATCCGCGCCAAGGTGAACGAGCGTTTCCTGAAAGTCCGCCCACAGTTCAAGGGCGCGGATATGAACCTGCTGGAAGAGATCAAGGGCCACTTCGCCCCGCCCACCTTCCGCGAAGGTTCCGTTGCGTCATTCGAAAGCGCCTATACCAACGATCCGGTCTTCCGCTCGTGGGTCGACACCAACATCGCGCCGCACAAGAATGCGGACCACGCGATTGTAACGATCTCGATCAAGAAGCACGGCCAGACGCCGGGCGATGCGACGGCTGAGCAGATGCGCGTAATGGCCGATCTGGCCGAAGAGTTCGCCTATGACGAGCTGCGCATCAGCCATGAGCAGAACGTGATCCTGCCACATGTCCACAAATCGGACCTGCCTGCAATTCACGCCAAGCTGAAGGAATACGAGCTGGCAACCGCCAATATCGGTCTGATCAGCGATATCATCGCCTGCCCCGGCATGGATTATTGTGCGCTGGCGACGGCGCGTTCGATCCCGGTTGCTCAGGAAATTGCAACGCGGTTCGAGGACCTGAAGCTCGAGCATGACATCGGCCACCTGAAGATCAAGATCTCAGGCTGCATCAACGCCTGTGGTCACCACCATGTCGGCCATATCGGCATTCTGGGTCTGGACCGCGCAGGCGTCGAAAACTACCAGATCACTCTGGGTGGCGATGCAACCGAAACTGCGGCAATTGGTGATCGTACCGGTCCGGGCTTTGCCTATGACGAAATTGTTCCTGCCGTAGAGCGCATTGTCGACACCTATCTGAACCAGCGTGCAAGCGCAGAGGAGACATTCCTGGAAACATATCGCCGGGTGGGCATGGTGCCGTTCAAAGACGCCCTCTACCCCGAGGCCCGCGCAAATGCCGCTTGACCTGATCCAAACGGAACTGGGCCGGGACAGACGCGAACTGACTGAACGTGTCGAAGACCTGAATGCCCGGTTCCGGCACCACAGCGCCCATGATGTTATGCATGGAGCGATTGATGAGATCGATGAGCTTGCTCTGGTCTCGAGCTTTGGTGCGGAATCCGTCGTTCTGTTGCACATGGCGGCGGTGGTGAACAAGGCAACGCCCGTTCTTTTCGTGGACACGCAAATGCTGTTCACCGAAACGCTGGAATACCAGCAGGAGGTGAGCGAGCGTCTGGGGCTTACCAACATTCGCATCATCCGAGCCGAGGATGCAGAGGTTGAACGCGAAGACCCATACGGCGCATTGCGCCTGCGCGACACGGATGCATGTTGTAACCTGCGCAAGACTTTCCCGCTGCAAAGAGCGCTGGTGGGGTTCGATGGCTGGATAACCGGACGCAAGCGGTTTCAGGCAGGCACGCGCGCTGCGCTGGAATTCTTCGAGGTCGAGGACGGAACAGGTCGGATCAAGGTCAACCCGCTTGCCCATTGGGCGCCCGAGGATGTGCGGGCCTATATGGAAGAAAACAACCTGCCCCGGCACCCGCTGGTGGCCAAAGGATACCCTTCGATCGGCTGTGCGCCCTGCACCTCGCCTGTCAAAGAGGGCGAAGACCCCCGCGCCGGACGCTGGCGCGACCAGAACAAGGAAGAATGCGGCATCCATTTTGTCGATGGCAAGATGATGCGCGTTGGAGAGAAAACATGAACGTAATCGTAACGGATGAGGGCTTTTCGCCTGATGACTGGACCGACGGCTTTGTCACTCTGGATGATGCCGCCAATGACGTGGTCGCGCTGGACGTCAGTTCCGAGACAGACCCGGACGAACTGTTTGACCGGTTGGGCGGCACCAGGCTGGTTCGGATAGACTTTCCCTCTTTCGCAGATGGTCGCGGCTTTACCATCGCCCGCACATTGCGCCTGAAGGGCTACAAAGGCCGGCTGCGCGCCAAAGGGCATGTGCTTGCCGATCAATACGCCATGGCGCGCCGCAGCGGCTTTGACGAGGTCGAGATCGACGGAGAACTGGCAGACCGCCAACCCGAGGATCAGTGGCTGGCCCGCGCGAACTGGAAAGAGAATAACTATCAGGCTCGCCTGCGCGGCTGAACCCCGCACTCGCCAGCTTGTGACGCAAAGGGGGCAATCTGTCCCCTTTTCCTGACTTGGATCAAAGATTAAACGGAGATGTCGGTTTAGCAGACCGGCAGGTAAACGATGACAGAGATGAAGCCCGTGAGCGAAGCAACCGCCGTAAAAGTCCCCGTCCTTCCGGATGCGCAAACTGTAACCGAAGTCAAACACTGGACCGACAGCCTGTTTTCATTCAAGGTGTCGCGCCCGGCCTCGCTGCGTTTCCGCTCGGGCGAGTTTGTGATGATTGGTCTGCTGGGTGACAACGGCAAGCCGTTGCTGCGCGCCTATTCCATCGCCTCGCCCTCGTGGGATGAAGAGCTGGAGTTTTATTCGATCAAGGTTCAGAACGGCCCGCTGACCTCGAAATTGCAACATATCAAACCGGGTGACCAGATCATCCTGCGTCCCAAACCGGTTGGCACATTGGTGCATGACGCCCTGCTGCCCGGCAAGCGCCTGTGGTTTTTTGCGACCGGCACCGGCTTTGCGCCTTTTGCCTCGCTGCTGCGTGAACCGCAGACCTATGAGGACTATGACGAGGTCATCATCACCCACACCTGCCGCGAAGTGGCAGAGCTGGAATATGGCCGTCAGCTGATCGACAGCATCCGTCAGGACGAACTGTTGGCCGAACTGATCGGTGAAGGATTTGCCGACAAGATCCGCTATTACCCGACCACCACACGGGAAGAGAGCCCAAAGATGGGTCGCATCACCACTTTGCTTCAGGACGGCACCGTGTTTTCCGACTTGGGTATTGACGGTGGCATCAAGCCCGAAACCGACCGTGCAATGGTTTGCGGTTCGTTGGCTTTCAACCTGGATATCAAGGAAATCCTCGAAGGGTTTGGATTGCGTGAAGGTGCCAACTCGGAACCCAAGGAGTTCGTGATCGAAAAAGCCTTTGTCGGCTAAAGCAACCCTGCGTTCAGGGCTTTGCCACCCTGAACGCGAAAAACACCGGCAGAAAACAAGTTTTTTCGCATTACCCTGTATTTATGCCGCTTGAAGTGCGGCTCTGCCCGGTTTAAATTCCGGGCTCGAAATTCTGCAATCATCAAAGGAATGAACCCATAGCTCGCAGACCTCACAACGCGCCGCCACAGAGAGACACCGGCCCGCGCGTCAATGATAAGATCCGTGCCCCCGAAATTCGCCTGATTGGCGCCGAAGGTGAAAACGTCGGGGTGGTTCATCCCGCCAAAGCCATGCAGATGGCCGCAGATGCAGGTCTTGATCTGGTCGAAATCTCGCCCAATGCGAACCCACCGGTCTGCAAGATCATGGATTTCGGCAAGTACAAGTACGAAACGCAAAAACGCGAAAACGAAGCGCGCAAAAAACAAAAAGTCATCGAAGTGAAAGAGGTCAAGTTCCGACCGAACACCGATACGCATGACTATGACGTCAAAATGAAGAACGTCTTTAAGTTTCTGGAAAAGGGCGACAAGGTCAAAGTCACCCTGCGCTTTCGCGGCCGCGAAATGGCGCACCAGAACCTGGGTCGCGAATTGCTGGAACGTGTGGCCGAAGACATCAAAGAGGTCGGCAAGATCGAAAACATGCCGAAGATGGAAGGCCGTCAGATGGTCATGATGATCGGCCCGCTTCCGCATAAGTAATCCGCTTAAAAGACAGAAACGATCAAAGCCCCTTCGCTGCCGAAGGGGCTTTTTTGTTCAGGTTGCGCGTCTGCTTCGTAACCATTTGACCGCATCTCTGAAGTCGAAAAGCAAGGAAATTATGTCAACGATCAGAAGCACCCAAAGAAACTTGATAAAGGCAATGCTCAGGGTCGCATCGGAAAACAACAAAAGCGTTACGATAACAACCAGTGGAACCCAGCACAGAATGTGCGGCAAAGCCATCGCGCCGCTCATCCCGCGCGCAACCGCCATGATGGGTATGTTCAGCGCCATACCGGTAATCGCCAGAACAGCGATGAGCATCCCCTGCGGCTGATCCAGGAAAGCAAGCGGAACCAAATTAACCGGCACCAATATTACGGCCACCCAGATCTGCACCCAAAGGGGAAGCGCGCGGAAACTGCGCCAAATATCCAGCACCATTGATTTCGCTTTTTCAGATACTTCTCCCGCGACACTAACAAATAAGCTGCGGGCGAACAGTGCGCTCACGGTAATGTCAAAGCACGGCGGAAATGGCGCGTTCCAGTTTGCTGACGAGTTCGCCTATCTGTTCCTCTTCGATGATAAAAGGCGGCGCCAGCAGGACATGATCGCCGTTCCGGCCATCCCGCGTGCCTGCCATGGGATAGCAAATCAACCCTTCAGCCAGTGCTGCCTTTTTCACCTTACCTGCGATGCCACGTGATGGATCAAAAGGTTCCTTGGTGTCACGGTCAACGACCAGTTCAATACCTCGGAACAACCCACGACCACGGATATCTCCCACGTTCGGGTGCTGTCCGAATGCTGCCTCAAGGGCGGATTGCAGCTTGTTACCCATGACCCCGGCACGCGCAGGTAAATCCCGTTCGGTCAACTCACGGACCACCGCCAATGCGGCGGCTGTGGCGACCGGATGACCGACATAGGTGTGCCCATGCTGGAAAAACCCTGATCCGTCGCTGATCGCGTCATAGATCTTGCCGGTGCACAGCATGGCCCCGATTGGTTGATATCCAGCCCCCAACCCCTTGGCGATACACAAAATATCTGGCGCGATGCCGTCATGATCGCAGGCAAACATGTGACCGGTTCGGCCCATACCGCACATCACCTCATCCAAGATCAGCAACACACCATAGTGGTCGCAAATCTCGCGAATACGCTTGAAATATCCTTCAACCGCAGGAACTGCGCCAAGGGTGGCCCCGACCACTGGTTCGGCCATAAATGCCATGACCGTATCGGGACCCAGCCGCAGAATTTCGGTTTCCAGTTCATTCGCCACACGCTGGCCGTAGTCAAAACTGCTCTCGTCTTCCGGTTTTTCAGCATATTCGTAGCAGGCAGAGATATGGGTCATCTCGATCAGCATCGGGGCGAATTGTGCTCGTCTCCATGCGTTACCCCCTGCGGACAAAGCCCCCAAAGTGTTGCCGTGATAGCTTTGCTTTCGCGCGATAACGTGACGGCGTTCAGGTTGTCCGATTTCAAGGAAATATTGACGCGCCAGTTTGATTGCCGCTTCGGTCGCTTCGGACCCGCCCGAAACAAAATACACACGGTCCAGATCCCCCGGTGCATGCCGGATCAACAATTCGGCCAAAGCCTCGGCCGGTTCCGATGTCATGAACCCGGTATGTGCAAAGGCGATCTGTTCCACCTGCTGCTGTACCGCTTGGATCACAGCCTGATTCGAATGACCCAGACATGATACTGCGGCATCACCGCAATCCAGGTATCGCTTGCCCTCTGTATCAATCAGATAACAGCCATCGCCGCCAACCGCGACGGGGAGGTCCGATTTCGTGTGACGTGGGAAAACATGACTCATTTCTTTGCCCTTCCAAGCAATTCAACTAATGCTGCGACCGAAGCCGCGTTATCTGCCCACGGTCTGCCATCCGGTCCGGTCAGACTGTTTTCAAACCCAACCCGCACGTCACCACCGCGTCGCGCAGCCTCGGCTAGACAGGCATGTTCTTGCGCACCAAAGGCGCACACCATCCAACGGGCCGGGCTTTCTGGGAAGGCACCCAGATCGGATGGCATAGATTGCTGGCCATCCCTGTATCGCCCCAGAACAAGCAAACGGTCTGTCTGATCCGCCTGTACGATGCCCTGAACGTGCCAACGGTCCAGTAATCGTGCGTCCTCTGCATCATACAAAATGTGCTGAACCCGTGTGCCCTGATCCGCGCATTGTGCATAGACCCTGGGTGCAAGGTTAAGGTCGCGGGCGATTTCACGCACCGAGATTGAGGCCCATTCAGGTCGCACCTTTTGCAAACAGTCCAGTTGCGATGCTACGTCAAACCTCCCAACGGCTTCGGTCGTGATCTGTAGCTCCATTCCTGGAACCTCGCACTGCAATTCCGCAAGCGTTTCCCGGTACAATCCGGCGTCCAGTGAATGCCGTCCATCTGCATCCCGAATATGCAGATGCAACCCGTCCGCACCTGCGGCATGGCAATCCCGTGCAGATATGACGATCTGGTCAATCCTGAGCGGCAAGGCGGGATGATCCAACGCGTTCCGCCGGGCACCGTTTGGCGCAACCAGAATGTAGGGCCTGTCCAAGCTGTCAGTTGTTTTTGATGTCATAGCACCACCCAAGTCTTTGCCTTCAGTTAGATTCGCTGGATGACGTTTTCAATTTACACTAAAGAAAACATATGTTTCTTTTTGGTATGGCACCCACCCTTGCAGCCTTGACCAGCCAAATTCGGCGCGAGATCGACGAGATGCCTGCGCAGATGCAAGTCGCGGCGAAATATATCATCGACCATCCCGGTGATTTCGGCCTGAACCCAGTCAGGGTGACCGCTAACCGGATCGGCATCAGCACCAGTGTTCTTGTTCGACTGGCGCAGCGTATGGGTTTCGACAGTTTTGACGCCTTCCGCCACCCATTTCGCCTTGCCCTCACAACAGACAGCGAAGACAGGATAGGTCATGGGTGGCTAACCACATCACCCGGACAAGACCCTTTCCACGGCGCACAGGCCAGATTCGCGCGCAATGAGATGAATGTTGTGTCCCGCTCACTGCGTCTGATGGAGCCGAATTTGGCCAAGCGTGCCGTTGAATACATGGTGTCTGCACGTCGTTGTTATGTGACCGCCACAAGGTCCAGTCATGCGCTGGCCTATTATTTTCACTACGCGGGGCGCATGGCCCATCCCGGATTACAGCTGATACCTCGGCACATGGGCTCGGCCATCGATGACCTGGTCGAGGCCACGTCCGAGGATTGTTTGTTTGCCATCACGGTCCATCCCTACTCCGCAGATACGATCCAGTCGATGCGCTTTGCCCGCGACAGGGCCATAAAGATTGTACTGCTGTCGGATAGCGAGGTGATTGCCCCCGGCGTCAACCCGGATGTGGTTCTGCCCGTCAGCACCCGCACATTACATCCGTTTTCAAGCTTTTCCGGCGCGATGGCGGTTCTGGAATGCCTGCTCGGTCATCTCTTTGATGCAGGGGGCGAAGCTGCACGGGATAGGGTCGAACAGTTTCAAAAAGCGCGGGAGGACACCGGCGCGTATTGGCGGCCCGGCGTTTTGCCAAGGATGAGAAAACCCTAGAATATCAATAGTACATACGCAATATCGCGGACCTTGGCGGCGGTCAGTCGTTTCGTTTCGCCCGCGGCTGGGGTCTGGTTGGGATTTCCTTCAGCAATCCGCCAACACCCATTCCGGCAATATCTGCGCCTGTTGTTTCAATCCCGCATGCGACACGCGACAGCACCCAATCCGCCCCATTCAACGCTGGAGAGCGGGCGCATCCCGGCAAACCGATCACAGGTCGGCCTTGCAGGTCCCCCAGAAACAGCAGGTTTCCCGGATCAACCGGCATACCAAAGCGATCAATCGTCCCACCGGCCTGCCGAACGGCCGACGGTGCGACATCGTTCGGGTCCGAGGTGGCCGAACCCGTCAATATCATTAGCAGATCACCCTTCCCCTTAGAAATCGCGCTGGTCAAGGAATCTGTTCGATGCGGAACAATCTGCACCTCCGAAAGCTCCATTCCCAATGCCTCGACCCGTCCCCGAATGGCGGCAATCCCCTTTTCGTTCGGTGGCCCACCGGGTATCTCTGAGACAACAAGACCGGCTGTCCGATGAACTGGCCGCGCCAAACGCACAGCTCCTTGTGCCAGCCCGGTGGCGCGCTGAACATCAGCCTCTGGCACGGCATATGAGATGACCTTAATGGTCGCCACCATGCCGTTCGCCCCCATTTGCTGGTACTGTGGAACGGTCGCAACGGTAATCATCGGATTGACCTGATTGAACATTTCAAGTGCGTGAACATCAAGCACGGCAACCCCGGGCCCATCGGACAAAAGATTTACCCGCCCGGTAAATGCCTCGGTTACCCGCAAGTTGGCTGAAGCTGGATCAGGTGCCAGCGCAGACGCCAGTTTGCGTGCCGCCTGATCTTCATGGCAATCACCGGTATCCAGCCGGGCAACAATGACCTCGCTTAAACCAGCCTTTTCCAGTTGCGCCAAATGTTCCGAGCGCAATTCAAGCCCTTTGCGAAGCTTTCGCCCATCCGCTGTAACCGAATGCGCCAGAATGGCCCCCTCTGCCCGGGACACCGGTACAGGCCCAAATTTCATGCTTTCCCTCGAAGAACTGCAGTGATCTGCGCCAGTATCGCAACCGCGATTTCCGAGGGACCGGCGGCCCCGATATCCAGGCCAATGGGCCCATGAATGCCTGAGATTTGCGCATCGGTGAAACCGGCCGCTTTCATACGCTCAATGCGCTTGGCATGGGTGCGTGTTGACCCCAATGCACCGATATAGAACACATCGGCGTCCAATGCGGCTTGTAGCGCCGGATCATCAAGTTTTGGGTCATGTGTCAGCAAGACAATCGCGGTCCGCGCGTCCAGTCCCAGCTTCGCAACGGCTTCATCCGGCCAATCCGTCAGGATCGTTTCGCCGGGAAAACGCGCACTGGACGCGAAGGCGTCACGTGGGTCGATGATGGTTGGATCGTAGCCCGCAATCCGCGCCATCGGCACCAGAGCCTGCGCAATGTGAACCGCACCAACGACCAGCAACCTCAGCGGCGGGTTGTGCACTGCGACAAAGGTCTGGCCATCTTCTTCGAACCCTGACCGATCCATGCGCAGCCTGTCGGCATAAGCATTGCGGCGCAACGCCCTGCGCCCGGTCTCGACATTGACTTCGTAGGCAATGGGTGCACGAGCGGCCCGAGCAGCAACCAGTTCCGCCAACATAGGTTCGGGCAGGACTTGTCCTATGGGTTCGACAAGAATGCGTATAGTCCCCCCACAGGCCAAACCAACCGCGAAGGCATCGTCGTCACTGACCCCGAATTCAAGCAAACGCGCTTCGCCTTCATCAATGGCTTCAAGCGCCTCGACGATAACAGCACCTTCGACACATCCACCAGAAACAGAGCCTTCTATCCGACCATCGCCGCCAATCACCAATTGGGATCCCACCCGCCGCGGCGCACTGCCCCAGGTTTCGACAACCGTAGCGAGCGCCGCGCCGCGCCCGCTGCGGTGCCAGTCAAGCGCCGTTTCAGGACTGTTGTCGAATCGCTCCATAGGAACCTCCGGATGACCTATGACACCAACATAAGCGGGATTTGCGGGATGAAAAGCGCACCAAGCTTACCAAAAGGTCTATATTGAACCCCATAAGGCAACGCCACGGCCTGAAAGATATTCAACAAATCATAGCATTGATTGTTTGTGACCCGAGTTCTAGCCTGTGCGGGCAACCGACATCAGGTCTGGCTTGCATAACAAACAATTCATAGATCGGAGACATGCAGTTGAAACGAATTCTTGCACTGGGCGCGGCAGTTGGTCTTTTGACTTCAACCGCAGCGTGGGCTGACACATTCCAACGCTATGGAGAGGTTGAAGGCTGGAAAGTCTTCATCGACAATGAAAAGAAATCCTGCCTGATCGAGGCCGTTGATGATGCGGAAAACGTCGTTCAGATGGGCCTGACAGAAGATCGCGGTGTCGGATATGTCGGCGTGTTCACCAAGGCTGAAACCGATATCAAACGTGGCGAGACGCAAGAAGTTGCTATCCTGCTGGGCGACAACATCTATCTGGGTGAAGCGACCGGCATGAAAGGTAACATCACCAAAGGCTATTCCGGTGGATATGTCCTGTCGGACAGCCCTCAGTTCGCGGATGATCTGGCCAAGAAAAAGGTCATGATCGTTTTCCCTGAGACAACATATGCCTTCACGGTCGATCTGACAGGCACTTACAAAGCCATGGAGATGGCCCGCAAATGCAATGAAGAACAGCTGTCGTAAGCTGCTAGTCGGAAAACGCGGCCATCAGCCGCGCTTTCTGCCCCTGGTCGTCGGGTTGTGAAATCGCTGTGGCCAAGTCTTCGAGTGAGGCAATCGAATGCCCTGCGCGAAAACTGTCAACATGCGGCAGCATTGCGGAAACCCCTTGCGCCCTGGGCGCGAACCCGTCCCAACGCAACAAAGGATTCAGCCAGATCAGGCGTTTAGAGGACAGGTGCAGACGCTCAATCTCTTTCCTGAGGAGCTCGGGATCACCTCGCTCGAGCCCGTCGGTGATCAGCAGAACAACCGCCCCTTGCCCCATCACCCGGCGTGACCAGTCCCGATTGAATTGATGCAGGCACTCGCCGATACGAGTGCCGCCCTCCCAATCCTGCGCCTCAGCCCCTGCGGCGGCAAGTGCCGCGTCTACATCCCGTTGGCGCAGGTGGCGCGTTATGTTGGTCAGGCGTGTGCCGAATGTGAAGGCATGGACCTTGGCCCAACCCGCTCCCTTGGTGTTCGATACCGTGTGCAGGAAATGCAGGATGATCCGACTGTACTGGCTCATCGAGCCGGAAATATCGCAAAGTGCGACAAGATTTGGCCAGCGCGGTTTGGGTTGTAGCCTGGCAATATCGCGCAACTCACCCCCTTGCCGCATGGCCGCGCGCAAGGTGCGGGCACGGTCGATGCGGTGCCCCAGATGACTGGTCTGCCCGCGGCGTGATTCAATTGGCTTTACTGGCAGTGTCATCCGCGCCAAAACGCGCTTGGCCTGCGCGATTTCGACCGTGCTCATCTGCTCGAAGTCCAGATTGCGCAGCCGCTCCTCGGACGATGCGGTCTGGGTTGCGTCGATTTCGATCTCGGTTTCGTCTTCCTCTTGTCCTGCAGCGTCCGGCAAATCACGCTCAACCCCGTCCAGCAGCGCCTCAGCTGCGCGCTTTTCACCGGCATCGGCATTGCGTTCTTCCTGAACGCCGCGAATTGCAGGAAGCATCATCGCCATCATGTGTTCCATGTAACGCGGATCTCGCCAGTACATTCGGAAGACTTGCGCGAAAACCACGCGGTGTTCCGGGCGGTTCACGAAACAGGCGTGTAAGGTCCAATAGAAATCCTGTTTCTCGGAAAAACCTGCCGCCTGCACGGCACGAATTGCGTCGATCACACGACCGGGTCCGATTGGCAGCCCAGCCTTTCTGAGTGCGCGGGCAAAATGGGTGATGTTGTGCGCCAGCTTTGGGTTGTCTGGGATATCCAGCGGAAGTTGTTCGGCCATCAGACGTTATGGGGGCTCTGCCCCCATACCCCCGGAGTATTTGAAAAAAGGTGAAACATCAAACCGGTTCGAGCGTGGCCTTGGCCTCGTCGAGGATGCGTTTTGCCTCGGACCCCTGAAGTTTTTGAATGTCGTCCTGATATTTCAGGATCGCACCCAGCGTATCCCCGATTACCTCGGGGCTCAGGTTCATCACATCCAGCGCCAACAAACATTTCGCCCAGTCAATGGTCTCGGCCACGCCGGGTTTCTTGAACAGATCCTCGGTGCGCAAACGTTGAACGAAGGCTACAACCTCGCGACTGAGTGCTTCCGCGGCTTCAGGCGCACGGGCGTGCAGGATTTCGATCTCCCGCTCGAAGTTGGGGTAATCGACCCAGTGATAGAGGCAACGGCGCTTGAGCGCATCGTGCACTTCCCGCGTCCGGTTCGAGGTGACGATCACGATGGGCGGTTCGGGGGCTTTTATCGTGCCAAGTTCGGGGATGGTGACTTGAAAGTCACTAAGCGCTTCAAGCAGAAACGCTTCAAACGGCTCATCGGTCCGATCCAGTTCGTCGATCAGCAGAACTGGCGCTCCGTTTTCGTCCGGGCGCATTGCCTGCAGCAAGGGGCGTTCGATCAAGTATTCGTCCGAGAACAGTTCAGTCTGCAACGCGCCCCGGTCGGCCCCACCTGCGGCCTCGGCCGTTCGGATCGCGACCATCTGCGCCGGAAAGTTCCATTCGTAAACGGCAGAAGACGCATCCAGACCTTCATAGCATTGCAGACGGATCAGGCGCCGGTTCAACCCGGATGCCAGAGCCTTGGCGATCTCGGTCTTTCCAACCCCTGCCTCGCCTTCCAGAAACAACGGGCGTCCAAGTTTCAGCGACAGGAACACAACCGTCGCAAGGGCGCGACCGCAGACATAGCCCTGACGACCCAGCATCTGCTGCACGGCATCGATGGAAACTGGCTGTGTCATGGAACCCCTCTCTGCTTTAGGGATAAACAGGTCATGCAACCGTCTGGCCGTCAAGGCCTCAACCTTGGTCAGAGCTACGACGTTCAGGTCGGTTGACAAGATTTTCTTTGTGGCTTGCGCGGACGCAGTTGGTCTTTCGCAACAGCTATGCTAGCGGAAGGCCATGACCGACACCCTTACGCTCCGCCGCCCCGACGACTGGCACCTACATCTGCGCGATGGCGCGATGCTACAGGCCGTCCTGCCCGAAACCGCGCGCCATTTCGCCCGTGCGATCATTATGCCGAACCTGGTGCCGCCGGTTGTGCGCGGCGACCAGGCCGCCGCTTATCGCGACCGCATTCTGGCGGCCCTGCCCGACGGTATGACGTTCGAGCCTCTGATGACCCTGTATCTGACCGAGGATACAGATGCCGAAGATGTCGCCGCAGCCCGTGCCAGCGGTCTGATCAAGGCCGTCAAACTGTACCCTGCCGGGGCTACGACCAACTCTGCCTCGGGTGTGCGCGATTTCGACAAAGTGCGCCCGGTGCTTGAGAAGATGGCCGAAATCGGCTTGCCCATGTGCGTACATGGCGAGGTGACGGATCCCGAGATCGACATATTTGACCGCGAAGCCGTGTTCATCGACCGTGTTCTGGATCCGATCCGCAGATCGACACCTGGCCTGCGTGTGGTGATGGAACATATCACCACGTCCAATGGTGTGGATTATGTCAAAGCCAACGCGGTTGATCTGGGTGCAACGATCACGGC
Source organism: Ruegeria sp. AI2 (assembly GCF_056541275.1). NCBI lineage: Bacteria > Pseudomonadati > Pseudomonadota > Alphaproteobacteria > Rhodobacterales > Roseobacteraceae > Ruegeria > Ruegeria sp. AI2. Next base: position 694,508 of record NZ_JBQFYB010000001.1, on the reverse strand, counting down.
GCATCACCTGATTATCAACCGCAACCATATCCTGGTTGGTGGCATCAAACCGCATTACTATTGCCTTCCTGTTGCCAAGCGAGAGGAACACCGTCTGGCCCTGCTATCCGCCGCAACATCGGGCGATGCGCGGTTTTTTCTGGGCACAGACAGCGCCCCGCACACGGATGCCAACAAGGAAATGGCTTGCGGCTGTGCCGGTTGTTTCACAGCGACCAACACCATGTCTTTGGTCGCCGAAATGTTTGACCGGGAAGATGCTTTGGACAAGCTGGAAGGCTTTGTGTCGCTCAACGGGCCAGGTTTCTATCGCTTGCCGGTGAACCAGGATATGATCACCCTGACCAAGGGTGAGCCCGTTTCGTATCCCTCAAAGATTGACACAGGCGATGGACCGGTCACTGTGTTTGACCCGGGCTTTCCGTTGCACTGGCGCGTGGCTTAACCCGCCATTCGTTCGGCCAGATCGCGGGCACGCCCCCCGGTGCGCAGCATCGACCAGATCGTGTCCGCCTCATCCGCGCCGATCAGCTTGGTCGCTTTGTCGCGCACGCGATCCTCGCGGTCAGACAGCGACATTGGGTTCAGCAGATCATGCGTTGCTTCGCGGCGAATGCCATCGCGACGCAACAGGGACAGATGCGCCTGCGTTTCTGACAGGCTGTCATCTGCCTCGACCGTGATGCGGGCGCGCAAAGACGTAATACGCGGGTCAAGGCAGACCTTGTCAGTGAAACTGCCTGGCAAAGCCGTATCATATCCCAGCGCCTGCATCGCGATCACTGTCCGATAGGAAAACTTGGCTCCCAGTCCGGTTGTCGGTGACAGCTGATTGCACACACTCATCCAGCGCGGATGCGTTTTTATCTGGATCTCGGCGACCTCCGGTTCCGCTATGTCCAACTCCCGCGCGGCTTCCAGCGCGGCGTGAAGACCGTGGCAACAGGCGTGAAACTTGTGGCTGACCGTTTCAAACAGCCATTCATCGCCCAACCCATCCAGAGCAGTTTGGTCTGCCGCGCCTTGATGCGTTGCGCCAAACCCAAAAGGACCTTCCAGCGCGTCGGCGTTGGCCTGAAAACCGCGCTGCACCAGCAAGGCGGTCTCGACCCCTGCCGAGGCGGCAAGTCCGGCGTTATACGGCTTGCCCATGGTTCCGAACTGCGCCTTCAGCCCCGCCGCACGCGTTGCCGTCAGACCCAGAACCATTCGCATCTGGTTTGCGTTAAACCCCAACAAACGGCCAACAGCAACTGCCGCCCCGAAGGCACCGGATGTTGCCGTCTGATGAAACCCTGCCTGATAGTGGCCGCGTCCAAGCCACAAGCCAATTCGGATTGAGGTTTCCATACCCACCAAAGCGGCTTCGAGCATGTCGACTAGAATACGGTCATCCCATTCGGCCACAGCAAGGGCTGCGGGCAAAATGGCGACGGAAGGATGCCCGATATGGGCGAAATGCGTGTCATCGTAATCCAGCGCGTGGGACACCGTGCCGTTGACCAAAGCCGCACCGCGCAGCGGTGCCGAGTCGCCGCCAAAGAGATGTGCCTGAGGATTCCCGCCCTCGGACAGTATCATGTCGCGAACCGTGGCTGAGACGGGTTCGCGCGCGCCTGTCCGGCCCACAGCGACCCAGTCAAGAACAGATAGCGACGTGACGATTCTTGCCTGAGACGACGTCGAAACCGGGCCTGCCGCAAATGCGGCCAATGATGCTGTAATTTCCGTCATGCGCGTAGTCTAGCGTGCGCCTGACAAGGGTAAAGACCTAGCTGTAGAGTTCTTGCGCGCGCGCCTCGAACGCGCGCACGATCCGATGCATGGCTTCGTTGAATACCACGCCGATAATCCCTTGCAGGATGGCATTCTTGAATTCGAAGTCCACATGGAACGAGACGTTGCAACCCCCATCAGGCGCGTCCTCGAACTGCCAGTCGGATTTCATGTATTTGAAGGGGCCGTCCAGGTACTCGGTGTCGATTTTCTTTTGATCCGCAAACAGGGTTACTTTGCTGCCAAAACGTTCCCGGAAAACCTTGAACGAGATGACCAGATCCGCCTCCATCACCTCAGCCTCTTCCAGCGCATAGGTCTTGCGAATGCGGGCAGCAGCGCACCACGGCAGAAATTGCGGGTACTTGGCCACGTCGGCAACCAGGTCGTACATCTGCTGGGCAGTATAAGGCAGGTGGCGGGTTTCCGAATGGATAGGCATGACGTCCGGTATTTGCAGGTGACAATGGCGCGTCATGTCGTATGTTGCGCGCCAAAGATCAAGGGGGCTGCGATGACTGACCGCGCATATGTGATAGATGAGATGATCTCGGCAAAGGCCATCGCTGCTCGAATCGAGGAGCTGTGTCGCGACATTTCGGCAGAGTTCAAAGACACCGACAAGCTGGTGGTCGTGGGTCTGCTGCGCGGCAGCTTTGTATTCATCGCCGACCTTGTGCGCGAACTTGACCTTCCGATCGAAGTGGATTTCCTTGAAGCTTCTTCTTACGGAGACGCGATGGAGAGCAGCCGGGAAGTTCGTATTCTTAAAGACTTGCGCGGCGCAATTGAAGGGCGCGACGTGCTGGTTGTCGAGGATATCGTTGACACTGGCCATACGTTGAACCATGTCACCAAGTTGCTGCAAAGCCGTAACCCCGCGCGCCTGAAATCCATTGCCCTGCTGGACAAGCCGAGCCGCCGCGAAGTGGATTTCCGATCAGACTGGATCGGGTTTGAGATTCCAGACGAATTTGTCGTGGGATATGGAATTGACTACGCCCAACGCAATCGCAACCTGCCCTATATTGGCAAAGTCCGCTTTACAGACGAATAGCTGAGCGGGCAATTTACAGATCTCGTGCTCAGACCCGTTTAAAAATTCTATTTTTAGAATATCATTGGACAATCATCGCCTCGTCGCTTTACCTTTCAGGAAATAGCAGGAGTATTGATGATGAAGCGGTTTTTCGCGATAGCGGGCGTCTTTTTAGTGATCGTGTCCCTTGCAGGTGCGTCTTATGCAAAAGACAACAAGGGCAAAGGGCAAGGTGCCAACAAAACCAAAGTAGAGAAATCCATTAAGTCAAACGGCAAAGCTGTTCCGCCCGGTCAAATCAAACGATACACCCGAGGTCAGAAATTGCCGAACGACCTGCGTTTTGATTATATTGACGACCTCGACAACTGGAAGCTCAAACCGCTGAAGCCAGGGCAACGGTATATTCGGGTCGACGACGAAATAATCTCGATATCGGATGATACGAAGACTGTAATAGAAGCTGTTGGAATCGTTGGCGATTTGATGAACTGAAAGCCTTGGTCCTAGCAGTCGCGGCCTAACACAGCGTCGATGGCCTTCAAAAATATCCCGGTACCAATCGGAATAAGCGCATCCGGGAAGTCGTAGTCCGGGTTGTGCAACTGGGGATGGTCGCGCCCCGACCCCAACCAGAACATGGCGGTTTTCGCGCTTTTTCCAAACTCGCCGAAATCTTCTGAAAAACGCTGTGGCTGATCGGTCAACCTGCAAGAAACGCCCTGCTCCGTGCAGGCCTTGGACAGGATCGAAACTGCTTCCGGGTGATTGGCACAAGCCTCAAACACTTCGTCATAACTGATTTCGACCGCCAGCCCTTCGGCTTTGGCCGTTTCGCGGACCAGCGACTCAGCATCGCTGATCAGTTGCGCCATTCTCGTGTCCGTGACGGTGCGAAGCGTCACCCACAGCTCGGCCCGCCCCGGTGCTACTCCGACCGTGCGCTCACCCAACGCGGCATGTGTGACGGTCGTCAACGCGTAGTCGTCATTCAGATCCCCGCCGTCCCCTAACACGGTCAAAGCAGGTATCAGGTTTGCCAGCGCACCGGCAGGTGACACCCCATCTTGCGGAGCGGATGCATGTGACGTCTTTCCGGTCAGAACGATCTGCATCCCGCGTGAGGCGCAATTGGCAGAACCGCTGCAAATTTCGACCGCCCCCAACTCCAATCCCGGTAAGTTGTGCAAAGACAACACCAGGTCGGGCGCAACCTCGGCGTATTTGGGATCAGCTCGGAAAGCGATTGCACCATGGCCGGTCTCTTCGGCTGGCTGGAAGATTAATACGACGCGGCCCTTCTTGGGGCGTTGATGATTCAACACGTCTGCCACGCCCAGAACCATTGTCATATGCCCGTCGTGGCCGCACAAATGCCCTTTGCCCGCGACCTGTGATACATGGGAATGGTTCGCCAACTCCTGGATCGGCAGCCCATCCAGTTCGCAGCGAATGCCCAGCGTGGGACCGGGTTGGCCACTTTCGAAAACAGCAGCGATCCCGTGCCCACCTAATCCGGTCATGACATGGTCAGCACCAGCGTCGCGCAGAAATTCAGCCACCCGCGCCGCGGTTTTCTTTTCTTGTCCCGAAAGTTCGGGGTGTTGATGCAGCTCGTGGCGCAGACGAGTCAGTCGCGCGATCTGATCCGGTGTCACGCTTTTTGTAGCTTTTCTAGGCGCGCCGCGCGCAGTCGGGTGAAATCGTCACCAGCGTGATAAGAAGACCGGGTCAAAGGTGTCGCAGATACCATCAGAAAGCCTTTGCCGTATGCCGCCTTTTCGTATGACGCGAACTCGTCGGGTGTAACGAAACGATCAACGCCATGGTGTTTCGGCGTTGGTTGCAGATACTGGCCAATCGTCAGAAAATCGATATCCGCCGCGCGCATATCATCCATGACCTGGCGCACCTGCTGTTCGTTTTCGCCAAGTCCAACCATGATACCGGACTTGGTAAAGATCGACGGATCAAGTTCTTTCACCCGCTGCAAAAGACGCAGGGAATGGAAGTACCGCGCACCGGGGCGAACCTCGGGGTACAAACCCGGTACGGTTTCCAGATTGTGATTGAAGACATCCGGCTTCGCCTGAACCACAATTTCCAGAACATCCGCATCGCATTTCAGAAAATCGGGTGTCAGAATCTCGATCGTGGTTTTGGGAGAGCGGTGCCGCACCGCGCGGATGGTCTGCGCAAAATGCTCGGCTCCTCCATCGCTCAGATCATCCCGGTCGACAGAGGTGATAACCACATGGTTCAGGCCAAGTTTTTCGACTGCATGTGCCACCCGGCCGGGTTCAAAGGCGTCAAGGTCGTCTGGGCGACCGGTAGCGATATTGCAGAATGTGCAGCCACGGGTACAAATCTCGCCCATGATCATCATGGTGGCGTGACCCTGGCTCCAGCATTCGCCGACATTGGGGCATCCTGCCTCTTCGCAGACGGTGACCAGATTGTTGTCGCGCATGATCCGGCGCGTATCTGCATAACCTTTGCCGCCGGGTGCCTTGACCCTGATCCAGTTCGGTTTCTTGGGCTGCGCATTATCCGGGCGGTGCGCTTTTTCCGGGTGGCGCTGTTCGGGGATCTTCAGATCTCGCACGGGCAATTTTCCTGACTTTGGGTCAATCCTGTCGCTCATAACATAGACAGATGCGCAGTGTTACACCAGCGGCGCATAGCCGCTATGCAACACCGTCGTGCATAAGCAGGAGCGCGATTGAAAATTCCCGTTTTACCACATGTTTTCAATGCCTAATGAGAAGAGATTATTAGTTCAAAATGCGGCGTTTCGTCGATTGAAGGTAGTTTAGAACTGTTTTAAGTCACAACAAAATCACCAGTGAATCACAGGAGCTTGACCATGAAATCCGGCGCAAATCTGCCCAACGTGACCTTTCACACCCGTGTCCGTGATGACTCAATCGAAGGAGCAAACCCATTCCGTTGGGAAGACAAGACCACCGCTGACTATTTTGCCGGAAAACGTGTGATCCTGTTCTCGTTGCCCGGCGCGTTCACGCCCACCTGCTCGACATATCAACTGCCCGGCTTTGAAAACGGGTATAGCGATTTCATTGCCCGGGGTGTCGATGAAATCTACTGCATGTCTGTCAACGACAGCTTTGTGATGAACAAATGGGCGCAAGATCAGGGCCTGACCAACGTCAAGGTCATTCCGGATGGATCGGGCGAGTTCACCCGCAAAATGGGTATGCTGGTTGACAAGGATAATCTGGGCTTTGGCATGCGGTCATGGCGCTATGCGGCCATCGTAAACGACGGCGTTGTCGAAGCCTGGTTCGAAGAACCTGGCCTGATGGATAACTGCCCAGAAGATCCCTATGGCGTGTCTTCGCCTGAAAACCTGATGAAACATCTTCAGGCAACGGCAGAGCCCGAACTGGCCTGAGTATTAACAAGACGAATAAAGGCCCGTTTTGACGGGCCTTTTTTGTGCCTTCAGCCAATCATGCGGTCGCGTTCAGCCTGATCCTGATAGTGGCGTTTCAGACGCTGTAACGCGATCCGCAGAACAATCTTGCCTGATCGTGCGGACCAGCCCATACGCTTTTCCGCCAGTTCCAACCCTTCGAGATAGCAACAACACCGCAGGGCAACGTCACTTAACCCGGGGCCAAGATCAGACAAGGCCCGCGCCACGCGGTCCCGCGCATCGGATGACCCCTTTCCTCCGTGGCTTTCACTGTCATAACAGCCACGGCCACCAGCCGTTAGAAACCGGTCCCAGTTCTGTGAAACCTGTGGGCCAATCTGCGCCAATTCGAAATCTTCACGCAAACGCTCTCCGGCGCTGACAAGCGTTTCATCCAGAAAAGGCTTGCCGTCGCGGTCACGCCTGCGTGCAAGGGCAACCAAGGGGCTTTCCGCGGCGCTATAGCGAATGCGCTTGATCCGGTCACCCGCCCCGGCCGACGTCTTAGACTGAAACAACGACTGGGCTTCGGCAAATCCAAATTCGGTCCCCACCCGCGCCTTGTTTTCCGCTTTCGCAATCAGGTGGCTCAGGGCCGTTCGGCCAGCTGCAGAAATCCGATACCGTGAAATACGACCTGGGTTATCGCAGGAAATCCAGTCCTTTAAGGCCAGAGCCTGAGCGATCTCGCAATCGACGACCGCAGTTCTGGTCGCTCCGGCGTTGCCGGTGTCGCGAACGACTACCGCTTTGTCCATTTCTTCAGCCACGGCAAGAACCGAACCGGTTTCACTCAGGCGGCGCAAAATGCGCAATGCTTCTCTTTCGAACGCTTCTTCCTGGGCAGCTTCATCCGCGACCACGACCGCGTCGCCTGCGTCGTCGGACATGGAAAAATGTGTTTCTGCCAGCGATTGCAAAGCAGCATCCACCAATGGGTCGTCCCGGCGCATCTCGATACGCCGGATTTGCCGGAGGATGGTTGACGCATGGCAGCCTGCCGATCTCGCAATATCGCGGATCGAGCGTCCGGTTTCGGTATGAGCAAGGTATCTTTGCGCCCCCTCTGGAACCCATGCCGGAATGGTGAAAGCCATGTTGTTTTCCATGATTATTTGCCCTCGTCGACAAAACAAGATGTCACTTTTCGCCCTCGGATTGCGGGTTAACCAAATCTAACTAGAAGTCCATTCGTTACTCGTTCGTTAACCTCACAAGGCACGAACCAGATTTGATTCAAAAAGATAAACAGTCGTGAAACCATCGTTCGGAGAGGCTGTCACGCAGGCAACACCCGCTTAGGTTGTGCATTAAGTGGTCCCGTAAACCCTCAGACACAGGACACATAAGATGCAGGACCTGATGACAATGATCTCAACGCTTCATCGCCCACGCACGTTGGCAAGAGCCGCCAATTTCGGAGCGAGAGAGTACAACCGGGACAGGCATCTGCAACGTATTCTGGGATACGGGTCATTGCCGGGTTCAGGTCAGGCCCTGCTGCGACTGATGGAGATGGAAAAAGAGGTAAATGAACTGCGCAAAGAAGATGATGCCGCATACTCTCTGGTCCGGCATCTCGACATTCTTATCGCGCTGTTGGGTGAGGCGCGGCTGTATCAGGCCAGCCGCGCCTCGGTCCTTCATTAATCAGGAGAACGCATCCGGCATGGAGGCCTTTTTCTCGGCGATATAGGCTTCCAGCGCTGCGGCTGTATCCGGTTCCATATGCGGTTGCTGGTAATTAGCCAGCAGGTGTTCAACCCGCGCAGAGGCCAGAGCCCGCGTATCACGTGCGCCTTCTTCCTGCCAGGTTTCATATGGCTTGTAGTCCAGCAGATCGGACTTCCAGAACGATTCCTTGAAGTTCGCCTGTGTGTGGGCACATCCTAGGTAATGCCCGCCCGGGCCAACTTCCCGGATCGCATCCATGGCCTGCGCGTTTTCATCATAGGCCACGCCCTTGGCCAGCGAATGCAAAACACCCAATTGGTCGGCATCCATAACGAATTTCTCGAAGTCGGCCACTAGACCACCTTCCAGCCAGCCGCAGGCATGCAACATGAAGTTCACGCCAGCCAACAGTCCCATATTCAGCGAGTTCGCTGTTTCATAAGCCGCCTGCGCATCCGGAAGTTTCGAGCCACAGAACGATCCTGCGGACCGATAGGGCAAGTTCAGACGCCGCGCCAGTTGACCCGCGCCATAGGTGATATGCGCAGCTTCTGGTGTTCCGAAGGTCGGCGCACCTGAATTCATGTCGATCGAAGTCACGAATGCACCAAAGATCGCGGGTGCACCGGGACGGACGATCTGGCTGTACGCCACACCGGCAAGAACCTCGGCCAGAACCTGTGTCAAAGTACCGGCCACCGAGACCGGCGCCATCGCGCCGCCCACAATAAAGGGCGAGATGATGCAGGCCTGATTGTTACGTGCATAGACTTCCAGCGAGCCCATCATCACATCGTCGAATGTCATCGGCGAGTTGATGTTGGTCAGCGACGTCATCACCGTGTTTTGCTGAACGAACTCCTTGCCGAACAGGATTTCGCACATTTCGACCGAATCCTGCGCCCGGCTGGGATCGGTCACAGAACCCATGAAAGGCTTGTCCGACAGGGTCATGTGCGCCTTCAACATGTCCAGATGGCGCTTGTTCACCGGAATGTCGGTCGGCTCACACACAGTACCGCCCGAATGGTGCAACCACTTGGACATATAGGCGAGTTTCACGAACTTGTTGAAGTCGTCCATCGTCGCGTAACGACGACCGCCCTGTGCATCGCGCACGAAAGGAGGGCCGTAAACCGGGGCCAGGACCATGTTTCGGCCACCGATTACGACCGATTTCTCAGGGTTGCGGGCATGTTGGGTAAACTCGCTGGGCGCAGTTTTGATCAGCTCACGAGCCAGGCCACGCGGAATGCGCACGCGTTCACCGTCGATATCCGCGCCAGCGTCGCGCCAGCGTTCCAGAGCGGCAGGGTTATCAACAAAGTTAACACCGATCTCTTCCAACACGGTTTCCGCATTGTTTTCGATGATCTCCAGTGCCTCTTCATTGAGGATTTCGAAGTTCGGAATGTTGCGTTCGATGTATTTCGCGGTCTCGATACGAACTGCAGTCCGCTCGGCACGGCGGGCAGCGCCACCGCCACCTCTCGCCCTGCGCCGGGTGTTTGCCTCGGTCATGAGAAGATCCCGTGTTGTTGGTTAGATTGAGCGTTTGATACAGGTTTGCCGGAACGCAAGCATAGGGATTGCGGCACGTTGGGGGAAAAAGCGACATTGCCGTTCTGCAATCCCGCCAACGGGCTGCAATTGGGGATAATCGGATTTTGGAAAGTGCGGCCCAATTGTTACCGCGCCTGCCTACTTCGGATCACGAACGGCAGGAAACACGAGTGCCGAAGGCCTGTGTGGCGATCTTCATCGAATCCCGCGCCGGAATCGGACCTCGCTCTTGCGAAATGTGCAGGCTTGCCCTAAGGCGCTGACATGACCCAGACATCCCACGACCGCCTTCTGATCATCGACTTCGGCAGCCAGGTTACGCAGCTTATTGCCCGCCGCCTGCGCGAACTGAATGTCTATTGCGAAATTCACCCTTACCAGAATGTCACGATGGATTTCGTGCGGGAAATGGCCCCGCGCGCCGTGATCTTCTCGGGCGGGCCGGACAGTGTGACGCGCGAAGGGTCGCCCCGTGCTCCGCAAGAGATTTTTGACTACGGCGTGCCGATTCTGGGCATCTGTTATGGCCAGCAAGTGATGATGCACCAGCTTGGCGGCAAGGTCGAAAGTGGCCATGGCACCGCCGAGTTCGGTCGGGCTTTTGTCACGCCAAAAGACGAACTGGAAATTCTGAAGGGCTGGTTTGACGACGGGGATGAACAGGTCTGGATGAGCCACGGTGACCACGTCAGTGAAATCGCGCCGGGATTTCAGGTCTTTGGCACATCGCCCAACGCGCCCTTTGCGATCACAGCCGATCCAGCGCGCCATTTCTATGCCGTGCAGTTCCACCCCGAGGTGCACCACACGCCCAAGGGCGCGAAGCTGTACGAGAACTTCGTCAAGCTGGCCGGTTTCAAGGGCGACTGGACCATGGGGGCCTATCGCGAAGAGATGATCCGCAAGATCCGCGAGCAGGTTGGTGACAAGAAGGTCATCTGCGGTTTGTCGGGCGGCGTTGACAGCTCGGTCGCGGCGATCCTGATCCACGAGGCGATTGGAGACCAGTTGACCTGCGTCTTCGTTGACCACGGGCTGTTGCGCAAGAACGAGGCGACAGAAGTCGTCGGCATGTTCCGCGACAACTACAATATCCAACTGATCCACGCGGACGAATCCGAACTGTTCCTTGGCGAGCTTGAAGGGCAAAGCGACCCGGAGACCAAACGCAAGATCATCGGCAAACTGTTCATCGACGTGTTCCAGAAACACGCCGATACCATTGAAGGGGCCGAGTTCCTGGCCCAGGGCACGCTTTATCCGGACGTAATCGAATCGGTGTCATTCTCGGGCGGGCCTTCTGTAACCATCAAATCGCACCACAATGTCGGTGGCTTGCCGGAAAAGATGGGCCTGAAACTGGTCGAACCCCTGCGAGAGCTGTTCAAGGATGAGGTGCGCGCACTTGGCCGCGAACTTGGTCTTCCGCAGAGCTTCATCGGGCGTCACCCCTTCCCCGGACCCGGTCTGGCAATCCGCTGCCCCGGTGAAATCACACGTGAAAAACTGGGTATCTTGCGGGAAGCCGATGCGATCTATATCGACCAGATCCGTAAACACGGCCTCTATGACGACATCTGGCAGGCTTTTGTCGCCATCTTGCCAGTGCGCACGGTAGGCGTCATGGGTGATGGACGCACCTATGACTACGCCTGTGCGCTGCGGGCCGTCACATCTGTCGATGGCATGACCGCAGACTACTACCCGTTCAGCCATGATTTCTTGGGCGAAACGGCAACGCGGATCATCAATGAGGTTAAGGGCATCAACCGGTGCACCTATGACATCACATCGAAACCACCCGGCACCATCGAGTGGGAATAACCGGTGGGTGTCTGCGTAAAACTTAACTGATTGAGCTGCAAAACGTCCTTCTCGTTCAAGCTATTGTTCAGGGCAGTCATCTATACGACCTTGAATCTGGTGCACCTTCGACGTTTGAATAGCCGGGCAAACCTAGCCTGCTTATCATAAGCTCTTGGCCTTGCGGTCTTTTGGCCGCGCGGCTACGCGACGAACCTGAGGGCGCCCGAAATGAGCCATGCGCAGAAAGACGTGTTGAAGGCCGGTCTATGGATGACAGGTGCGATCGCCTCATTCTCTTCCATGGCGGTTGCAGGGCGTGAGCTGAGTTCTGCGCATGATACCTTTGAAATCATGATGTATCGCAGCATCGTGGGGTTCGTCGTTGTTGCGACAGTCCTGACTTTAACGCGCAACTGGCAGCAAGTTTCAGCCGAACGGCTGGGATTGCACGCCCTACGAAACACCTTACACTTTACAGGGCAAAATCTCTGGTTCTACGCCGTGGCAGTGGCTCCTTTGGCACAGGTTTTCGCGCTGGAGTTCACTCAACCGCTTTGGGTGATCCTGCTTTCGCCCCTGTTTCTGAACGAACGGTTGACCCCGCTCAAGTTGATTGCGGCGCTAATTGGGTTTTCAGGGGTTCTGATCGTCACACGCCCAGGCGCTGCCCCCCTGAGCCCCGGCTTAATAACAGCAGCAGCATCAGCGGTTTTCTTTGCGTTTACAACGATTACCACCAAGAAGCTCACGCGATTTGCCAGTATTGGGTGTATCGTTTTCTGGCTGACTGCAATGCAAGCGGTCCTTGGGGCCACAGCCGCTGGCATCGACGGTCAGATTGTGCTTCCGACAATGCAAACCGCGCCCTACTTGATTCTGGTTGGGTTGGCGGGTTTGCTAGCGCATTTTTGCATTACCAATGCCCTGTCTATCGCCCCGGCAACCGTCGTCATTCCCTTTGATTTTGCACGCCTTCCGACAATCGCGGTGATCGGAATGATCCTCTATCACGAGCCCATCGACCATTGGGTGCTGATCGGCGCCGCTATCATCTTTGCAGGCATTTTCCTGAACATCTGGTCCGAAAATCGTAACAGTTTAGCAACAGTTCAGAACTGTAGTGGCAACAAGTAACGCACCGTCACCAGTTGACCTTAAACTAACTGAAAAGAAAGTATCGCGCATTACACACGAGTAGGCGCTGGACTCACTCAATTCTTCGCCAGGCAAATACTCGAAAAAGTTCGGGAGGACAGAATGAGAACAACACTACTCGCAACGTGCGCTTTGTGCGTTGGAGCAACGGCTGGTTTTGCAGGCGGCCTGGACCGCAGCGGTCAGGGTATCAACCTGATCTTTGAAGAAGGCTCTGCAGTTCAGTTTCGGTTGGGGTACACCGACCCAAGCGTGACCGGCACGATGCCAGACATTTTTGGTACAAACGGCGGCCAACCCGTTGCTTCCGGCGAAGTTGCAAACGATTTTTTTACGCCACACTTGGGGTACAAAACGGCGCTTACGGAAAAACTTGATTTCGCGCTGATCTACGATCAACCCTATGGCGCCGATATTCAGTACGCGAGCACGTATCCCCTGTCTATCAACCCAATTCCCGGCGGTCGGACCGACAGCCTGAGGGCGACAGCGGATACAGATGCCATCACTGCGCTGCTGCGCTACAAATTCGATGGCGGATTCAGTGCCATCGGCGGTATTCGCGCGCAACGCGTCGAGGCTTCGATAACTGTTCCTATTACCGCAGGCTATCAGGTGGATACCAGCGCTGATACCGCATTCGGGTATGTCGTTGGTGTCGCGTGGGAAAAACCCGAAATCGCCGCGCGCGTTTCGCTGACTTACAACTCCAAAATCAGCCACGACCTTTCGCAGACAGAATCGCTCAATCCGCCTCCTTTCCCACCAATTCCACCGGGGACTGTGGCAACGTTCAACACCACAAGTGAGATCGAAACACCCCAGTCAATCAACTTGGATTTCCAGACTGGTGTGGCGCCCAAGACATTGTTGTTCGGCTCGATCCGTTGGGTCGACTGGCCACAGCTTGTGTATAACCCGCCAAACTATCCGCCGACCAGCAACCTGGTTGACTATGACGAAGCCACGTTCACCTACTCGCTGGGTTTGGGCTATCAGTTCTCGGAAGAGTTTTCTGGTGCTGTGACACTTGGCTACGAATCTTCCCAAGGTACGCCGGTGTCGAACCTCGGCCCGACAGATGGGTTCTGGAGCATCGGTCTGGGTGGCACCTATTCTCTTGAGAATGCCAAAATTTCCGGTGGTGTGCGTTACACGGATATCGGAGATGCCACCGCGAATGGCGCTGGTCCAGCGGCACGTGGCACGTTCACAGGCAACAGCGCCTGGAGCGTTGGTTTCCAGATCACATACGCTCTGAACTGATCTGAGTATCATATGTTCCCACAAAGCCCCGCAGTTTCTGCGGGGCTTTTTCGCATGAACCGGGTCGCCGTTGGTTAACTTCAATGAAACAGTGCCCGCATGAACGAACAAAAACAACTCTCTCTCCGCGGGTGGACCGAGCTTTTGTTGCTTGGACTGATCTGGGGCGCCTCCTTTGTTTCCATCCGGGTCGCTCTAGACACACTTCCCGTGATGACGTCGGTTTTGCACCGCACATTCTGGGCCATGCTGGTCTTGTGGCTGGTGACTTGGATCAAGGGGATCAAGGTGCCGCACTCGCCCCGTATCTGGGGCGCTTTTCTGGCCATGGGGCTGTTGAACAACCTCATCCCCTTCAGCCTGATGGCTTGGGGGCAGCTTCACATTGACACGGGTCTGACGGCGATCCTGAACGCGGCGACTGCGGTCTTCGGCGTTCTGATAGCAGCACTGTTTTTTCGCGACGAACGATTGACAAAAACCCGGCTACTGGGTGTCTGCTTGGGCTTTCTTGGTGTCTCAATCGCGATCGGAGTGCAGAATTTCTTGAGTTTCAGCCTGCAAAGCACCGCTCAGCTTGCAGTGTTGACCGGAACAATTTCCTACGCATGTGCCGCGGCTTGGGCGAGGCAAACGTTATCGCACCTTTCCCCGGTGATTGCCGCCGCCGGTATGCTGACGGCTTCGACAGTGCTGGTATTGCCAATAACACTTGCAGTTGATGGAGTACCCAGCTTGGCGCTACCCGCAATAACCTGGGCGGCCATCGGGTACTATGCGATCGTCGCAACGGCCGGCGCATATCTGCTTTACTATCGGGTTTTGGCAATGGCCGGCAGTGGTAATCTTATGCTGGTGACGCTTGTCATACCCCCGGTCGCTATTGTTCTGGGCGCATTGCTGCGCGAAGAGTCCCTGTCCCCAAACGCCTTTCTGGGCTTTGCCGTTCTGGCGATTGGCCTTTTGGTTCTGAATCGTTCGTCCCGGCCCAATTGACGCCGTGCGCTGCCCGATTTAGCTAAGGCAAAAAGGACAGCGCAAAATGATCTACACCTCAGCCAATGACTGGCGCACCGCAAGCCGCAAGAAAGTGCTGTTCTTTGGCATGTCAGGATTAGGCAAGACCTACGTATCCAACATCCTCAGAGATTCCGGGAACTGGTTCCACTACTCGATCGATTACCGGATCGGAACGCGCTATATGGGCGAGTACATCACCGACAATGCCAAGGCCGAGGCCATGAAAGTTCCGTTCTTGCGTGAACTGCTGTTGTCGGATTCGATCTATATCGGTTCGAATATTTCATTCGCCAATCTGACACCTGTTGCTGCTTATCTGGGCAAGCCGGGAAACCCCGATCTGGGCGGCTTGGACATGCCGGAATACCGCCGCAGGCAGGAACAGTTTCGCTTGGCCGAAATTCATGCGCTGCTGGACACCGAATACTTCATCGACCGCGCCGAGCGTTTATATAAATATCCCCATTTTATCTGTGATACGGGTGGGTCGATCTGCGAATGGGTAGACCCCGAAGACCCAAGAGATCAGGTTTTGTCCGAACTCGCACGGCATACCCTCATGATCTGGCTAAAGGGTGACGAGGGTCACACGGTCGATCTTGTGCGCCGTTTCGACAAATCCCCGAAACCCATGTCCTATCAGGCCGATTTCCTGACCCGTTCCTGGACAGAGTATCTGGATCAACACGGCTGTGCCGAGACCGAGGTCAACCCCGATGATTTTGTCCGCTGGACCTATGCGCAAGCCCTGGCCCATCGTCAGCCCCGGTACGAGGCGATGGCAAAGAACTGGGGCGTGACGATTGATGCCAACGACATCGGCAAGATCCGCGATGCGGCTGATTTCGACGAGTTGATCGAACGCACCCTTGAGGCCAGTCGCAATAACGCCTAACTACCAGTTTTCCCTAATCTCTTCGAAGTCAGACACATGCCCATCAAAATCCCCTCAGATCTGCCCGCTTTCGACGTCCTGAACAAAGAGGGCGTTATGGTCATGTCCGAGGATCAGGCAATGCGTCAGGATATTCGCCCCCTGCGCATTGGGCTGCTGAATCTGATGCCGAAGAAGATCCAGACGGAAAACCAGTTCGCACGTCTAATCGGCGCAACTCCGTTGCAGATCGAACTGTCTTTGATCCGTATGACGGAACACCAGACAAAAACCACCGCCGCCGAGCATATGTCAGAGTTCTACCTGCCTTTTCAGGAGGTTAAGGACCAGAAATTCGACGGCCTGATCATCACTGGTGCGCCGATCGAGCATCTGGAATTCGGTGACGTCACCTATTGGGATGAAATCAGCGAAGTCTTCGACTGGACCCAGACAAACGTTCATTCAACCTTTGGCGTTTGCTGGGGCGGGATGGCGATGATCAACCATTTTCATGGTGTCCGAAAACATATGCTGGATGCCAAGGCCTTTGGCTGTTTCCGTCACCGCAATCTGAACCCTGCATCACCTTTCTTACGTGGGTTCTCTGACGATTGCGTTATCCCGGTCAGCCGCTGGACGGAAATGAAACAAGATGAGATCGACGCCGCGCAGGGTTTGACCACCCTGCTTGGCAGCGATGATGTGGGCCCTTGTCTGGTCGAAGATACCAGCCATCGCGCGCTGTATATCTTCAACCATTTTGAATACGACAGCGACACGCTGAAACAGGAGTACGACCGCGACGTCGCCAATGACACGCCCATCAACGTGCCGATCAACTACTATCCGGATGATGACCCATCCAAGACACCTCAAAACCGTTGGCGCAGCCACGCGCATCTTCTTTACGGGAACTGGATAAACGAAATCTATCAGACGACGCCTTTTGATATGAGCGAAATTGGCCGCTAAAACATTGATATCCTTTGGCCTCATCGTTCTGGGCCTTGCCGCTGTGACTGCGTGGCGCAGCGCCCGAAATGAAGCACAGGCAGAAGCGGCTTTCCCACCCGAAGGCCAGGTTCTTGATGTCGATGGGATCGCCGTTCATGCGGTTGTCATGGGGAAAGGGCCAGATGTGGTCCTCCTTCACGGCTCAAGCGGCAACACCCGCGACATGACCTTTGCGCTGGCACCCACTCTGGCGGAAAACTACCGCGTCATCGTTTTTGACCGGCCCGGCCTGGGGTTTTCAGAAAGTTTCAACCCAGACGGTGAAACGATCACGGAACAAGCGGATATCCTGCAAAAAGCTGCTGCCCAACTTGGGGCGGAAAAGCCTGTCGTTGCGGGCCAAAGCTATGGCGGTTCAGTGGCGCTTGCATGGGCGGTCACAAGGCCCGAGGATCTCTCGGCGCTTGTTTTGATCGCACCTGCTGCCATTCCGTGGGAAACGCCGCTGGATGGGTTTAACCAATTGGCATCTACCACGGTCGGCAACGCGCTCGCCCTGCCCCTGATCTCTTCCTTCGTGCCCGATTGGTACGTGACACGGGCATTGGACACTGTATTTGCGCCCCAATCGGCCCCCGCTGGATACGCCGAACATTTCGGACCCGGCCTGACCATCCGGCGCAGTTCCATGCATGCAAATGCCAAGCAACGGGCCAATCTATTGGATGAGATAACCCAATTGCAGCCGAAATACGGTGAGATTTCAGTGCCAACCGAAATCGTTCACGGCACCGCCGACGACACTGTCGGCCTCGAGTGGCATTCCCAACGTCTGATCCAGCAAATCCCGCAGGCCGAACTGGTCGCGTTACCGGGGATCGGTCACATGCCGCAGGTTGTCGCAGCCCCCGAGGTTGCCGCCGCAATTGATCGTGCAGCGCGGCGTGCAGGTTTGCGTTAATCCAAGCTCTAATCCATAGTCGGATATGGGTTTTATCGCGAGGTGACATATGGCCCGGACCGAAAAAGGTTCTATCGAGAAGTATTTTCAGGAAAGCGCGCCCAAAGCTGTGCGGGATGAGATCGAGAATTCGAAGAAAGGCGAAATCCTGAACCCGACCTACCCGTATAGCGAGAAGATGAAGACCAAGGACTATGATGAGCAGATGGAACTGCTCCAGATCGAGTTGGTCAAAATGCAGTCTTGGGTCAAGGACACGGCGCAACGGATCGCCATCATCTTCGAAGGCCGCGATGCCGCCGGTAAGGGCGGAACGATCAAACGGTTTCGCGAAAACCTGAACCCACGCGGCGCGCGCAATGTGGCGCTCAGCAAACCCTCAGAAACTGAACGCAGTCAATGGTACTTCCAGCGCTACATCCCTCACCTGCCTGCCGCTGGCGAGATCGTGTTCTTTGACCGCAGTTGGTACAATCGCGGCGTGGTCGAGAACGTATTTGGTTTCTGCACCCAGGAAGAGCGCGAGCGGTTTTTTCGTCAGGTTCTGCCGCTTGAAACGGGTTTGGTCAACGATGGCATCAAACTCTTCAAGTACTGGCTCAATGTCGGGCGGGCTGAGCAGCTGAATCGCTTTCTGGCCCGTGAAACCGACCCGTTAAAGCAATGGAAACTCAGCCCGATTGACGTGGCTGGGTTGGACAAGTGGGACGAATACACACAATCGATTTCAGAAACTCTGACCCGGTCACATTCAGACGTATCTCCTTGGACAATTGTCCGGTCGGACGATAAGAAACGCGCCCGTCTTGCAGCAATTCAAACGGTTCTGCACACGCTGGACTATGATGAGAAGGACGCAAAAAGCATTGGCGACATTGATCCCCTGATCTGCGGTGGTCCGGATGTCTGGGAAGCCTAGGTTGCGTTTTCACCCTGCCCGGCCAAGGATTTCAAGGGCAAGCGTTGGACGACCGTGTGTATTTGGTCTATCCCCTTGTCTTCCAATACCTAATCAAAGAACCTGAGGCCGGGATGTCGAAACGCGGTTATCATCACGGAAACCTAAAGCAAGCCCTGATCGAGGCAGCCTTGTCCCTGATCGAAGAAAAGGGGCCGACAGGTTTTACGTTATCTGAAGCCGCCAAAACCGCTGGCGTAACACCCGCCGCAGTCTATCGCCACTTTGAAGGGCGCGAAGACCTTATCGCCGAAGCTGCACGGCAAGGGTTCGAGATGTTCGCGGACCTGATGCAATACGCTTATGACAAGGGCCAACCCTCTGCCCTTTCCGCCTTCGAGGCAACCGGGCGGGCCTATCTGGCTTTTGCGCGGAAGAACCCCGGCCATTACATCGCCATGTTCGAAAGCGGAATATCGTTGAATCGCACCCCCGAACTATCAATGGCCGCCAATCGGGCCAAATCGGTTCTTGAAAAAGCCGCCGACGACCTGTCACAACATATTCCACCTGAAAAGCGCCCGCCCGCGTCGATGTTCAGCGCACATATCTGGGCGATGAGCCATGGTGTGGTTGAATTATACGCGCGCAATACCGGAGCGACGTCTCCCTTCCCCCCGGAAGACCTGCTGGAAAGCGGCATTGGTATCTACCTGCGAGGGCTGGGTCTGATCCCGCAGGACGATTGACACCTGTCAAAAAGTTCGGCTGCTTTGCGGTAAGCTCAGCCCGGACGTTACGTTGATCAGATTCATCTCGCCCATTCCCTTTATGTCAACACGTCCCAAGTCCGAGACCTGAAATTCGTCAATCAGGGCGTATTTCATCTCTTCCGGCGCAACGATTTTCATAGGATTGGCAAATATTTGCAGTCGGGACGCGATATTTACCGCCGGACCGAAAACGTCGTAGACGTATTTCTGAATACCCACGACAGACCCGACCGCGGCCCCCATGCCCAAACCGATCCGTGCCTGCCATTTGTGCGGGTGGCTTTCGTTACGGCGTTCGAGATAACGCAGGAAACGTACCGCGCAATGGGCCACAGCAGTCGCGTGATCGGGTGTCGGGTCAGGCATGCCTGAGACCGCAAGATATGCGTCACCAATTGTTTTGATCCTTTCACACCCGAATT
Organism: Ruegeria sp. AI2; assembly: GCF_056541275.1. NCBI lineage: Bacteria > Pseudomonadati > Pseudomonadota > Alphaproteobacteria > Rhodobacterales > Roseobacteraceae > Ruegeria > Ruegeria sp. AI2. The sequence continues at coordinate 674,885 of NZ_JBQFYB010000001.1, read as the reverse complement.
GCTCAACGATCCTGTCAAACGCTGTGAAAATGTCGTTCAACTCACTCAGGGTCACTGTCGGGTCGGTCTTGGCCGCGAAATCGGTGAAACCCACAAAGTCCAGCATGACCACGGACACCTGCTTGTAGAGCTGCGGAGTGACAACACCGAAGGTTTTGAACTCTTCATAAACGGCCCGTGGCATCAGGTTCAAAAGCAGCCGTTCAACCCGTTCTTTCTCGCGCTCCAGTTCTCGCGTGTTGCGTTCGACCATGGTGGAATAGCTGTCAATCATGCTTTCCAGCTCGCGAATGCGCGTGATGTTCTGGCATTCGACAATCAGAACCTGCTCGGACAGCCCTTTGGCCAACGAAACTGCGACTGCAAAGATCAAGGTCCGCCGCTTCGGCTTGATTTGCAATTCAACCGAATATCTCAAGCCCGATTGCTTGACGTCTTCCAATTCTTTGGGATCAAGGGCCGGCAGAATGTCCGTAAGAGTACTGCCGTTCTCGGGAGTTCCAAACCACTCTGCGAAAGGTCCGTTATGAAAAACGAACTGAAGATCCGAGGCGCGCACCACGGCAATGCCGACACCGATGGCGCGTAACAGCTGTTCGTTTATTGCATGAATGCTCATGCCGCGTTTCGGGCGACGATAATTGAACGCTTCCCTTCAATTGCGGCCAGCGCGGTTTTGATATCCTGATCGGACATACCATGCACGCTCAGCGCTTCGCCAAACAGCTCAGCCATCACATCAAATTCGTCATGTGAGATACTCAGATGCCTGTGTACGGCTTCGATCCTGTCATCACTGAATGACGCCGGTCCGCCGATCAGGGACGATACAAACTTCGTCTGATGATCAATCAGCCGCGGCATATCTATATCTTCAAAATAATGGCCGATGTCATCCGAATCCAACGCCATTTCATAGAAGGTCATCACGACACGGCTGATCGTTTTGAAGCCACCGTATTTATCATAAAGCGTTTGCGCCACACGAAAACCCAAGAGTTACCGAACAAAAACACTGTAATTCTATATCAAATGGACATTTTTGTTAATGTTTATGGTATTTTTTTCGTTTTCCGGCTTAACGCGCGTTCATTTTAGGACAAGCAAAAGTGTCCGGGATTTAAAATCCTGCGCTTTCGAAGACCCGGCGTGGTACACGAAACCAAGTTGTACACAGCCAAGACTCCGGGGCTGGTTTGGGTTTCTGTCTAAGGGGGTGATGGCGGAGAGACAGGGATTCGAACCCTGGAGACGGTTCCCCGCCTACACACTTTCCAGGCGTGCGCCTTCGACCACTCGGCCACCTCTCCGTGCCGGCGATGTTTGGACCAATGTCATGAGATTTGCAAGGCCCCAATTCGGTGAAATCACCGGAAAGGATCAATTAAATCCGGTAGTCTACCCAGAGCGTCAAGCGACCAGAAACGCGACCTTTCAGCTGTCGGGCTGGTCGTCAGATTTCATCGCCCGCGTCAGGGTCCAGATCAGATTCTGTCAGTTCAACTGGCTTTCCTGCCGTTGAATCGGTTGTGTTCTGTTTGGGCGCAAGGCCTGCCTCTTTAACCTTGTTCGAGGTCTGCAAAGCTTCGGGATTGCGCAACCAGATATCACGCTGTGCAAACGGCACCTCGATACCCGCTTCCAGAAAGCGCCGATTGATCTCGTGGTTCATGTCGGATTTGACGGATAAAACCCAGTTCACATCCCGTAGGATCGCTCTGATCTCGAAATCCAACGCATCCGCTCCAAATCCCTGAAACACCACACTGGGCGCCGGGTTGGCCAGAACCATCGGGTGGTTGTTTGCGACCTCGCCCAGAATGGTCTCGACCAGCCGTGTATCTGTTCCGTAGGCGACACCGACCGGTACAATCACCCTGCCGATGGTATTGCCACGTGTGTAGTTGGTGACGACGCCGCTGATCAGGTCCGAGTTTGGAATGATCACATCCGTTCTGTCGAACGTCTCGATACGGGTCGAGCGAACGGAAATGTCACGCACGTAGCCCATCATCCCGTTCACATCGATCCAGTCACCCTTAGAGATCGGCCGTTCGACCAGAAGGATGATGCCGGACACGAAATTAGACACAATCGTTTGCAGGCCAAAGCCAATACCGACAGACAGTGCACCTGCGACAATTGCCAGAGACGACAGATCAAACCCCGCGACCATGATCGCGACCAGCGCGGCCAGAAATATCCCGATATACCCCGAGCCAGCGACAATCGCGTTCTGCCCGCCCGGATCGATACTGGTTTTGGGTAACAGCGAGTTGCGCAGCCCGCTTTGCAACAACCGCGTCAGCGTATAACCGATTGCGAAAACGGCGATAAATGTCAGGAAATTGCTGGGTGAGATCGTGACACCACCGATGTCAAAGCCAAGCAACAGGCGTGACCATACTTCAAGCAGATCCGTTTCGCGCGCGCCCCAGTATATCGCCAGAACAGGCAGCGCGACGATGGCCAGTGCAAAGCCCACCAAGACTGAAAAAAGAGAGTCGCGCGCAGCGTCGCCCTGCCCTGTGATCCATCCGTATATCTGACTGACGAACCGTTGAAAAATTGCCAGTGCGGCAATCAGAACCAGTGTTTTTACCGCCGGAAACACAATCGCTTCGGCCGCATTAGTATAGCCAACCAGTGCCAGTACGGGTGTTGCGATCCCCAGCAGGAACATGGCCTTGCGCAGGAATTCTACCAACTGGCTGAATCCAGCGGCCCGGGTAGACGTCGTCTGGTCCAGCAGGCGGTCGTTCGTCCGGATCTGCCGCACGCGGAGCAAAAGCAATGCCGTTCCGACAATCACTGGAAAGCTGATAACCGCACGGGTCGCATCCGAAACGTTTTCGATCTGCTGGAACAGAAGCGCCAGTTCGTGCAGGATCAACATCAAAGCCAACAGATCAATGTGTATCCGCAATTCGGTAATCCGAGCAGCAGACAGGCGCTTGAATCCTTGTGAAGCACCAATCACGTAAATCTGTCGGCCAATCCAGTCGTAGAAGAAGGCAATTGCCGCCCAGTAGGGGATTTTTTCCAGCAACAAACTGCCTCGCAGACCCGGAACACCCGACAGGCTGATCGCGGCGATGGCGGCAACGACACCGATCCATGGCAACAGAATCCGCAGCAGAGAAATGATGAAGGACCAAACACCAGTGCCCGCTCCGCCCAGCAATCTTAGATAGTCGCCGCCCCGCTCGGACCAACGTTTGCCGAAGATCAATAAAACCGCCGCTAGACTCACGAGAAACAGGATTCCCAAGCCACGATCACGGATACGCTCTTTCACTACGTCCGAACGCAGGTTGGTAAGTGTTTCATTTGTCAGGCTCAGAAGCGCCTCTTTTACGTCTTGCCATGCAGGTCCCCAATATACGGGGTTGATCGGTGACGGACCGCGCTCAAAGAATTGTTTTGTCTGCCGCGCCCGGATGATCCGATCGATTTCACTGATCAATCCGTTTGCGCGGCTATACGCTTCTTCGGAAATGATGCGGGGCACGCGCAAACTGTTGAGCTGATCATTAAGATGAGTTCGCAACTTAGCGATGTCTTCAGGTTCGGTCGCGTCCCCTTCGGGTTTCGGACCAAGCGCCTTGATCTGGCTTTCCAGCGTTGCGATGCGATCCGTGTTGGCGCTTCGCGCCTTGTTAAAGTCCTCTCGGTAACCGTTTATTTCAGAACGTAAATTCTCAAACGCAGCGTTTGACGCACGGTTTGCTTCGATCACCGACTCGGCACGGTCCGCCGTTTTTATCCAGCCCCGGTAATACTCACTTTGCCTGTCGGTCAGCTGCGCAACAGCACCGCCTGCGACCCCGACAAGACACAGGAAAACCAGTGTCAGAAACAGGCGAACCTGCTTAGGCATCACACGTCCTCAAAAACGCCAGGAATGCTGCGCGGTGCTTCGGTCATCCAATTCGGTACCGGCAGGTCTTTTTCGCGCAGGAAATCCGGGTTGAAAAGCTTGGACTGATACCGTGTGCCATAGTCGCAAAGGACAGTCACAATGGTGTGGCCCGGCCCCATTTCCTTGGCCAGACGCACGGCGCCCGCCATGTTGATCGCGGTTGACCCGCCCATAACCAGCCCCTCTTCGCGGAGCAGGTCAAAGATATAGGGCAACGCCTCGGTGTCAGTGATCTGATAGGAATGATCCGGCGTGAACCCTTCCAGATTCTTTGTTATCCGCACCTGTCCGATACCTTCAGCAATCGATCCGCCCTCCATCGCGATTTCACCGGTGGTGTAATATGAATAGAGACCCGCACCCATGGGATCGGCCAAACCGATTTTTACACCCTTGGGCCGCAGCGCTTCGGCAACCCCGGCCAATGTACCGCCCGACCCGACAGCACAGATAAACCCGTCGACCTTACCGTCTGTTTGTTCCCAGATTTCGGGTCCTGTAGTTTCAACGTGGGCCTGACGGTTCGCCACGTTGTCGAACTGGTTGGCCCAGATTGCCCCATTGGGTTCCGTCTGCGCCAATTCCTCGGCCAAACGCCGGGAATAATGCACGAAATTATTGGGGTTGCGATAAGGTGCGGCCGGAACTTGAACCAGTTGAGCACCGGCCAGCCGCAGCATGTCTTTCTTTTCTTCCGACTGGGTTTCCGGGATCACAATCACGGTCTTGAACCCCATTGACGCACCCACTAGCGCCAGACCTATACCAGTATTGCCTGCGGTTCCTTCCACAATGGTGCCACCGGGCTTCAAATCGCCCCGCGCAATGGCATCACGGATAATATAGAGTGCAGCACGGTCCTTGACGGATTGACCGGGGTTCATGAATTCGGCTTTGCCGAGAATTTCGCAACCAGTTTCTTCACTGATGCGGCGCAGCCGGATCAGTGGTGTTTTTCCTACTGCGTCAGCAAGATCTCGTGCAATGCGCATGATGGCCCCTTGTCGTTTTGTACCATCGAAGATTTACAGCCGCACCGCCGCGACCACAAGCGGGATAGTCACCCGCGCAATCTGTCCCGGTGGCGGGCCAGCCAATAAGCCAGAGACACCAATTGTAGATCCTTGAAAACATGGCGATCCGTCATGTCTATGAATTCGTCGAACGGCAAGATTTGACTGCGGATGTCTTCACCTTCTGTGTCCAGGCCACCGGTGATTGTGGTGTGTGTCAACTCACCAAGACCAACATAAAGATACATGAACCCGGTGGAAGATCCGCTCGAGGTGTAGGCACCGCCAGCATATTCCAGCCTGTCAAAACGAATACCCGCCTCCTCCATCGCCTCTCGATGCGCGGCCTGTTCGGGTGTCTCGCCCGGATCAATCATCCCGGCCACCGCTTCCCAAAGCCAGGGTTCCGGATCGTTGTTCAGAAAAACCGGTGGTCTGAACTGTTCCACGATCAAAACGGTATCACGAACCGGATCATAGGGCAGAACGCCGACCGCACTGCCCTGCAACAAGCTTCCACGGCGCAGTACCGGCCCCATGCTGCCGTCATGCCGCCGGTGTTGCAGGTCGATTTCCTCCATCCCGAAATAATCAAGATACACCCGGTCATGGCGATGCACGATCACATCTTTTGCAATGTCCCGCGGATCACCGGTTCTCCGCTGCCCGGCCATAATCTTTGACCAGGCACGCGTTTGAGTGGCGCGAACACTGCGGGCCATGACTCGGGGATCGACCTTCCCGAAATAGGCCATCTCTTCCTCAGCGGCGAGCGTTGTAAGTTCGCCCAATCTGTCCGCCCATTCCTGAAGCGACCACAAATCACCCGGCCTCCAGGCACCGGGGGCAGGAAAAAAGACCTGAGCTTGGGCATTGGTCCCATCTTCCAATTCGACCTTCAACGGCTTCAGATCATAGTCGAATGACCCTTCGTAATAATCAAGCCTGGCCAGATCCACAGACGACAATTCCTGCACCAGTACACCTTCGGCACTGGCACCTTCCATTTCCAGGATCATTGGGAAATCCTGCCCCTGAACAGAATGGACAGCATGGCCTCGAAGTTGGGCGGGCCGCGCTTTGGTTTCGCTCAGAGGATGGCCAAGAACGCGTTCCAACAACGGCAAGTGTCGCAGCGTTCCATAAAAAAACAAATCAGACAAAGTCGATCTCTCTTGTCGGGAAACGGATCAGCGCCATGATCGGGCGGCCTGTTCTGTGGCCAGTCCCGATACAACAGCCCCAATTAGGAATGCAATCAGGATTTCCGGGTAAATCAACAGCTTACCGTACTCAATCCCGATCTTGAAAATGGCCAGAATGGCCTCAAATGGGCCACCGTAACGATTGCGCATGGCAAGCCGGAACATTTCGTAACAGCCCTGCACGAACAACGCCCAGAAAATCAGCGAGGCGACACCAGTCAGACCGTTATTGATCCCAGCAGTCCAGCCGCGCCCTGCACGCTTGCCCATGATTCCCCACCCGCAAACCGCGCCAAGGCCCATGTTAACCAGGGTAAAGTACCCGTAATCCTTACCTTCTTCACCGTTTTCGATAATCATGCCAGAGACAATGAATGCCAGCACGATGAGACAAACGGCGGCTACAAGACGCGAGGCAGTGGGCATGTTACGGTCCGTCAGTTAACTTGCTTTGATACGGTGATCTGTGTCACATCGCAATTGCGCGTGTCAAAGGCTGCGCCACAGGCAGTCAAATAATAATTCCACATGCGGCGAAAACGCTCATCAAAGCCGAGGTCTGCGATCTGTTCCCATTTTGCATTGAACGTCTCATACCACCGCCGCAGCGTCAGGTCGTAACTTTTGCCGAATTCTTTCGACTTCACCACATTCAAACCCGCCTGATTGATCTGCTGCCGTAGGATCGTGGGCGACGGAAGCATTCCACCCGGAAATATGTATTTCTGAATGAAATCAACACCGTTCTTGTAATAATCCCAGCGGTGGTCACCTACGGTTATGATTTGCAAGGTCGCTTGCGCCCCCGGCTTCAGCCTCTCACGAACGGTTTCAAAATAAACCGGCCAGTATTTTTGGCCCACCGCCTCGAACATCTCGATTGAGGCTATGCCATCATATTGTCCACGCTCGTCGCGATAGTCCTGCAACTTGAATGTCACTTGATCTGAAAGTCCCGCTTTTTCAATACGTTCATTAGCAAACTTGAACTGTTCCTCACTAATCGTAAGGCCGGTTACATGCAAACCCCGCTCTTTCGCGGCATATTCGGCAAAACCGCCCCAACCGCATCCGATTTCCAGAATGTGGTCACCGGGTTTGGCCCCCATTTCATCGACAAGGCTGGCATATTTGGCAGTTTGCGCCTTCTCAAGACTTTCTTGCCCGGTCTCAAAAATGGCGCTGGAATAAGTCATCGTGTCATCCAGCCACAAACCGTAGAAGTCGTTACCCAGATCATAGTGGTAAGAGATATTCTTTTTCGCCTGCGTCCGGTTATTGCGATGAAGCCAGAACCGCAGCCGTTCATAGGCCTGGACAAGGAACTTTCCAGTAAACCCGTCATAGACGGTTTCGGACCCCAGATGGACAAGATCCATGAATGAGCGCAGATCAGGCGTGCTCCAATGTCCTTCAAGGTAAGCATCAGAAAACCCCAGCTCGCCTTCGCGGATCAGACGGGCAAAAACATCTCCGTCGTGGATATCGATCTGAGCAACAGGCCCTGCCTTTGGCCCCTCTGCGCGAAAGATGCGGCCATCAGGCAATGTTATGTCTAGTCGCCCCGACTCCATTCGGGCCAGCATCTTGAACACCTGGGCGAAATACCTGGGCAGATCCGACTGCCCCTCTATCGTCGTCAGCACCATCCGCTCTCCCCTCTGCGGCACAGGTATCAGGCTAGGCCGCGATTTTGTTTCTGGCAAGTTTTCAGTTCCTTAGTGGGATTTTCGGCTTTCATACGCACGCAAGGCGCGGTTTCGTCCATCCGCCAGTTTCACGACAGGTTCGGGATAATCCGCCTGCGGACACAGGTTCCATGAACCGGGAACCGCAGCGAAATAGGAAAGTGCAACGTCACTGGGTTTCGTCTGGCCTTCGGCGATCCAGCGCCGCATGTAAGCCCCCTGCGGATCAAACTTTTCCGCCTGCGTTTCGGGGTTGAATATACGAAAGAAGGGCGACGCATCCGGGCCTGATCCCGCAACCCACTGCCAGCCCATGGCGTTACAGGCTGGGTCCCAGTCAATCAGGCAATCCTCGAACCAGTTCATCCCGATTTTCCAGTGTGTCATCAGATGTTTGGTCAGGTAACTGGCAACAATCATCCGGGCCCGGTTATGCATACGGCCTGTCACATACATCTGCCGCAGGCCAGCATCGACGACAGGAATTCCGGTTCGGGCCTGCCTCCAGGCGGCAACTTCAGGGTGGTCTGGATCGATATTCCACGGGAAATCATCCCATTCCGCTTTCCAGTTATCAGTCAGCAGATGCGGTGAGTGATACATCAGGTGATAGGCAAACTCACGCCAGACCAACTGCCGCAGAAATGCCTCGGCGCCGGGGGTTCCCGTCATCGCAGCCTGTTGAACCCTGTGCCAGACCGTGCGTGGCCCGATCTCGCCCAATGAAAGGTATTCTGACAGGTTTGATGTTCCGTCCAGATCCAACCGGTCACGGTCATTGGAATAACGGGGGACTTGGTCGAGAAAGTGCTCAAGTCGATCGCGGGCGGCCTTCTCGCCGGGTTGGACATAGGGGCGCACGATTGCAGCGCCTCGGTACATGTCCGCACCCATATGCCAGGTGCTCAGTTTATCACTGGAAGGCCAGGTTGCAGGCCCCGCCAAGCGTGACACCAACGCATCCGGCGCTGGCACGTCCCGCCGCTGAACCGCGCGCCACATAGGGGTGTAGACACGAAACGGCTGGCCCTGCTTTGTTGCTACTGTCCAGGGCTCAAAAAGCAAATGACCAGGAAACGACTTTGCGCTTACACCCAGTTCGGTCAGCGCCGTTTTGATCTGTGTATCGCGTCTGATCGACGCTGGATCATAGGCCCGCGACCAATAGACAGCCTTTGCGCCCGTCTCTTTGACAAGTGTCCGCAATTGCTCAAGCGCATCGCCACGCCGCAGGATCAGACGGCTACCAAGCCTCGTCAGAGCGTCGCAAAAGACCTCCAGACCCAACCCCAACCGCCATTTCGGGGCCGCGCCAAGGTGTTGCACAAGAGGGTCATGAACAAAGACTGGTATGATCGGACGGCCGCTTGCAACAGCAGCAGTCAATGCCGAATGGTCCGACAGGCGCAGATCCCGTCGGAACCATAAGATGATCGGAGACGGCTCGTTTTCCATATCCACCCTGAGGTTTTCTTCGTTCTACGAAGCCCCAAGCAGAGTGGATCACAAAACGCGTTCAAGCGCCTCCAAAAGCTGATCAATCTCCTGCTGCGAGGTATAATGCGTAAAGCTGACCCGCAAAACGCCCTGTGCCGGATCCACGCCCATCGCTTGCAATGGGCGCACAGCATAAAAGTCGCCTCCCCCCGCCATAACATCGTATTGCGCCAGTTCCGCTGCAACTGACTCAGCGGGACGGTTCAGCGACAGCGCTACCGTCGGCGCACGCCGGGTGGCATCTGAAGTGCCGATCAGACGTACCGCGTTGCGGTCTTTAACCGCGTCCAGAACCGGTTGAAGTAAGGACACCTCATGCGCGCGCATCAGGTCATGGGCAAAGGCACCCTGCTCTGCTGCGCCGGCGTCAGGCCCACCGTGATGCGTGCACAGGAGCTCGACGTAATCGGCCATACCTGCACTTGCCGCAATCTGAGCATGATCCGGGCCTGCCGGGGTAAAGCGCTTGTAAAGAACGTCGGCGTTGAAGTAGTGCGCTTGGTTGGGCAGCAACTCTCCCAGTGTTCGGCGAATGACCATGCAGCCTTGATGCGGGCCGTAAGTTTTATAGGCTGAAAACAGATAGATATCCGGCCCCAGATCGCCAACATTCGGAAACCCATGCGGGGCGTAAGATACGCCGTCCACGCAGACAAATGCACCAGCCGCGTGGGCAATCGCAGTGATCTCGGTGACCGGGTTAATCTCTCCCACGACATTGGAACAATGCGGGAAACAGACCAGACGCACTTTTTCGTCCAGCATGTTTTCCAGATCCTGCGGGTTCAGTGATCCGGTTTCAGGATCGATCTGCCACTCCCGCACCTCAATCCCTGCCTCGGCCAGACGACGCCATGGGCCCGAATTTGCCTCGTGATCCTGATTGGTCACGACAATCGCCTCGCCAGGTTTCATCCATTGCCTGAACGCCTGTGCCAAAACATAGGTATTCTGTGTCGTCGAAGGGCCAAAGCTCAGCTCATCGGTTTCAACACCCAGGATGGCGGCCATGCGCGCGCGTGCCTCATCCATCTCGGCACCTGCAAGACGGCTGGCCTCATAAGGGGCGTAGGGCTGAACCTTTCGCTGCGTATAGAACCGCGTCAACCGGTCGATCACCGGCTTGCAGGTATATGACCCGCCCGCATTCTCAAAAAACGCCTGTCCTTTCAGGCTGGGTTCGGAAAAAGCCGGAAACTGTGCCCGAACGAAATCGATATCCAGAGAGCTCATGCCTCATTGCTCCTTAGTTGTGCTGTCATATCAACAAGATGCCCGCTCATGTTTCCGGACATCTCAGAAATCATGGCAGGTCTTCCAGCCCAGCCTGTGCTTGCGCCATGAGCTGACGAAACACCGGGCAGCCCTTCACTTCGGAAGGACAACGCTACTTAGACAGCACCATCCGCGACCGTCAAGCTGAAGCAAAAGAAAAAGCCCGGCGGGGTTGCCGGGGCTGAATTTCCAACACTCTGGGGCGGGTCTCGTTCGGGCCTCAACCCTGAACTTTGGTATATGTCCCCTCGCCTGCAAGAATTCCACGGAAACCACCGGGCTCATCCAGACCAAAGACGATCAGAGGCAGGTTGTTGTCACGCGCCAGCGCGATGGCTGACGCATCCATGACCCGCAACCGCTTGGCTAGAACGTCGTCATAGGTGACCGTGTCATAACGCACCGCGTCGGCATGTTGTTTGGGATCCTTGTCGTAAACGCCGTCGACACCGTTCTTGCCCATGAAAATCGCCTCACACGCCATTTCATTGGCGCGCAAGGTCGCCGCGGTGTCGGTGGTGAAATACGGGTTGCCGGTACCGGCCGCAAAGATGCAAACCCTTTTCTTTTCAAGGTGCCGTACGGCGCGGCGGCGGATATAAGGCTCGCACACTTCATCCATGCGAATGGCCGAAATGACCCGGGTGAACACCCCAATTTCTTCCAGGGCAGATTGCATACCCAGTGCGTTCATCACCGTGGCCAACATCCCCATATAGTCTGCTGTGGTCCGCTCCATACCCTGAGCAGACCCACTCAGGCCCCGGAAAATGTTTCCGCCACCGATAACCATGCAGATCTCAACGCCCAGATCGTGAACCGATTTCACCTCTTGCGCGATGCGCTGAACGGTTGGCGGGTGCAGGCCAAAGCCCTGATCCCCCATCAATGCCTCTCCTGAAATTTTCAACATGACACGTTTGTATGTGGTTTTCGGGGTTTCGGCAGTTTCAGAAGACGGGGAAAGGCTCATGTTGCGCTCCGGGCTGGCACGGGGTTAATTTCCGGCGCAAAATGAAGCAAAAGCTCCGCAGGTTCAATGCGGTTGGTGAGGATTGAGGCAACCGCCTATGACCCAGCGATCAACAGACACGATATTTCAGCAATTGCCCCCTATTCCCGATGACATACCTGTCCTGATTGCAGGGCCAACGGCATCCGGGAAATCAGCACTGGCGCTGGAGATCGCCGAGCAGCATGGCGGCGTCATCGTCAATGCAGACGCAAGTCAGGTCTATGACTGCTGGCGAGTGATCTCGGCCCGACCATCTGTCGAAGAAGAAACACGCGCGCCGCATCTGCTCTATGGTCACATCGCCTATGATCAGGAATATTCAGCCGGTCACTGGCTGCGCGAAGTGGTGCCACTGCTGACTGGGGGCCAGCGGCCAATCATCGTCGGCGGGACCGGTTTATATTTCACGGCCCTGACCGAAGGCATGGCCGAAATTCCTGCGACCCCAGCGCAGGTGCGGGCCGAAGCAGACTTGCTGACCGTATCTGAGCTGGTCGCCGGGGTCGACGAACAGACACTGTCTGGCCTGGATATACAGAACCGCGCGCGCGTGCAGCGCGCTTGGGAAGTGCAGCGCGCCACTGGTCGCAGCCTATTGTCCTGGCAGGCCGATACACCACCGCCAATTTTACGGCTGGATGATGCGGTTCCTATCGTTTTTGACGTCGACAAAACGTGGCTTCTGGATCGGATTGAACGCCGTTTTGATCAGATGCTGGAGCTGGGCGCAATCGACGAAGTACGCGCCATGCGGGATCGTTTCGACCCCGCTCTTCCCGCCTGTAAAGCCATTGGTGTGCCAGAGCTTATGGCCTATCTGGATGGAACACTGACTTTGGATCAGGCCCGTGAACGGGCCACAATCTCGACCCGGCAATTTGCCAAACGTCAACGCACGTGGTTTCGGGCCAGAATGAAAACATGGAATCACGTTGATTTCTCAAAGTGATATCTGGTGTTGTTCATTCCACAGGATTTGACACCGAAAGCAAACAGATCAACGGAAACTAACTGGTTTTTCGTCTGTTATCAGTAATTTGACGCAGAATCTCCGCAAGGATTTCTCCTGAAGGAGCGCCACATGACAAAATCCGTACCGAAATATCAAGACTGCGGGAACGTCGCTTTTGTGCATTTTATGTCGATTCCGAACGTTGACGTTGAGTGATTTCTGGTGCCGAATGGCGGCATGGGGATGCACAGAGTCCAAAAACCGGAATCCTTCTTTCTTTCGACACGACTAACCCGTGTCGCTTAGAACAAGAACAAATCAACAAAATCAATGTCACAGGGAGACATTTATGACCAATACGGCAATCACCACAGACAAGGTGCACTGGGCGGCCGAGATGCACGCGCAGGAATACCGTGACGGCAAGCTTAGCCGCCGGGAATTTCTGGTCCGCGCGACGGCGCTGGGTGTCGCGGTACCGACGGCCTATGGTTTGATCGGTCTGCAATCGCCTGCGGCGGCACAAGAACCGCAGCGCGGTGGTACCATCCGCTATCAGATGGAAGTGCGCGCGCTTAAAGATCCGCGAACTTATGACTGGACGCAAATTGCCACTTTCACAGCAGGCTGGCTGGAGTACCTCGTTGAATACAACAACGACGGCTCGTTCAAGCCGATGCTGCTGGAAAGCTGGGAAGCCAATGACGACGCCACTGAATACACATTGAACGTTCGCAAGGGCGTAAAGTGGAACAATGGCGACGATTTCACGGCCGAAGACGTGGCCCGTAACATTGCAGGGTGGTGTGACGCTGGCCTGGAAGGCAACTCGATGGCATCGCGTATGGCGTCGCTTATCGACGAAAGCACTCAGCAAGCTGCGGACGGTGCAATCACTGTGGTTGACTCCCATACTGTCAAACTAAAGTGCAACGCGCCTGACATCACGATCATCCCGGGTATGGCGGACTATCCCGCCGCAATCGTGCACAGCAGCTTCGATGCAAACGACATGCTTTCAAACCCTGTCGGCACGGGCTTCATGCTGCCTGACAGCCACGAAGTTGGCGTCAAAGGCGTGCTGGTGCGCAACGAAGGTTTCGACTGGTGGGGATATGAGGCTGGCAAAGGCGGCTATATCGACCGCATCGAGTTCATCGACTACGGCACTGACCCGGCGGCATTCCTTGCGGCTTATGAGGCCGAAGAGATCGACATGAACTGGGAATCTGTTGGCGAATTCGTCGACATCTTTGACGGCATTGGGCTTGTGCGCTCGGAAATCCCGTCGGGCTTTACCATCGTTATCCGACCGAACCAGTTGGCCGAAGACGAAAACGGCAACAAGATCTACGGCGACAAGCGCGTTCGTCAGGCTTTGGCCATGGCGGTGGACAACGAAGTGTGCCTGGAGCTGGGCATGTCGGGCTACGGCATTCCGGCTGACAACTGCCACGTCGGGCCGATGCACCCTGAACATGACTCGGCCGTGACTCGTATCCCATATGATCCTGCCGGGGCGAAAGCCCTGATGGACGAAGCGGGTATGGGTGATTTTGAGCACGAAGTGCAATCAATCGACGATGACTGGCGCCGTAACACCACGGCCGCGGTTGTAGCGCAGCTGAACGACGCGGGTATCAAGGCCAAGCACACAGTTCTGCCGGGATCGACCTTCTGGAACGACTGGACGAAATACGCCTTCTCGTCGACGAACTGGAACCACCGCCCATTGGGCACTCAGGTGCTGGCACTGGCCTATAAATCGGGAGTCGCGTGGAACGAATCCGGTTTCGCCAATGCAGAGTTTGATGCGTTGCTGGCCGAGGCGAACTCGATCGCAGATGTCGACAAACGTCGTGAAGTGATGGCCAAACTGCAGGGGATCATGATCGACGAAGGTGTCACGATCCAGCCTTATTGGCGGACAGCGATGCGCCATCACCGCGACAATTTGGTGGGTGTTGAAAAGCATATCGCTGACTTGCCGCAGCTTTATAAGTTCGGCTTTACGTCCTGAACCAAAACGCAAAAGGCCGCGCCACCCTGGCGCGGCCTCTTCGTCCTGAACGCGACGAACAAGTAATAACAGCTAAGCGTGGCGTTCCATGAAACCCGCGCTAGCCGACCCACAGGGGCAAATATGGGACTTTTCATTCTAAGGCGGGTTGGCATCATGCTGTTGACGGCATTGTGTCTGACATTCCTGGTTTTCTTCTTAACCAACCTCTATCCGAACCTCGAGAAGCTGGCGAAAACGCAGGGCAACTTTCGGATGTCGGATGAGCAGGTTGAGAGCTACCTGAGCAAAAATGGTTACCTCCAATCCACTCCGATAAAATACGGCGAATGGCTGGGTGTCCTGCCCTCGTATCGGTACACGAATGAAGACGGAACCGTTCAGGGAAGATGCATCCTGCCGGGCAAAACCGCCGAAGAATCCCCGAATTTCTGCGGAATCCTGCAGGGGTATTGGGGCTATTCGACTGTCTTCAAGGAAGAGGTTTCGACCGTTGTTGGGAACCGGTTGGCTCTGACTGGTCGTCTGATGCTCTGGGTCATGCTGCTGATGGTTCCGTCTGCGTTGATCCTTGGTGTTTTGGCAGGAATGAAAGAAGGATCTGCCACTGACAGGACGTTGTCGACTTTCGCCATCACAACGACAGCAACACCGGAATACGTCTCGGGCGTGATCTTTATCGCCATCTTCACCTCATCCGCAGTTGGTTTGAAGTGGTTTAAAGGTACGGCCACGCAAGCGATGGAGAACCCGACCTTTGAGAACTTCTTCCTGCCGGTCCTGACCATTGCGCTTTATGGGATGGGCTATATTGCACGGATGACCCGCGCCTCGATGACCGAAGTGATGACGGCGCAATATATCCGCACCGCGCGCCTTAAGGGTGTCTCGTTCCCGAATATCGTCATGAAGCATGCGTTGCGTAACGCGCTGATCGCACCGTTCACCGTCATCATGCTGCAGTTCCCCTGGCTGCTGAATGGTGTGGTGATCGTCGAGACCCTGTTCAACTACAAGGGCTTCGGCTGGGCGCTGGTTCAGGCCGCGGGCAATAACGACATTCAGCTGTTGCTGGCGATTTCGGTCGTTTCGGTCTTTGTGGTGCTGGTGACCCAGCTGATTTCGGATATCGGCTATGTCTACCTCAACCCGCGCATCCGCATTTCTTAAGGAGGGTTAGATCATGGAACCACTTACCTGGACCGGCTCTATCGCCTTCCTGAACCCGCTTTTTGCCCTTGGCCTTGCGCTAATGGTCTTGTCCATTGCCATCTGGATGCTGGCCAGCATCGTGCTGCCTGAAGACCAGATGACGGTGAACCCGGACGGTACGTTGAGCTCAAGCTCGGGCCTGCGGACACTGATACAACTTGCACTGCGCTACAGTTTCTTGGCCAGTGTCGGAATCGCACTCGCCTATATCGTACTGGGCGTACTAATGGGCACCAGCGCCGGGATTATTGGCGCCATGTCCCAGCAGTTTTTGCCCGTATGGGTGTCGTTGATCATCCTTTATGCCATGTCGATAGCCTTCAAACGCAAGCTTGGCCTCTACGGCAAACTGTTTGACAGCCCCATCGGCATGATTGGCTTTGGCCTTGTGATGTTCTGGGTTTTCACCGGGGTATTCGGCGCGATGGATTTGATCGTCACGCATGACCCGCTGTCGCAGGTTTCGGGCATGAAGAACAAAGTGCCAGGTACGCCACTTTCAAATCTGGAGGACGGTCAATACGCCTGGTATCTGCTGGGTGGCGACAATCTGGCCCGCGATGTGTTCAGCCGCATGGTCAAAGGTGCATGGATTGTTGTTCAGATCGCCCCGCTTGCCACGATGTTTGCGTTCATGGTTGGCATCACGCTGGGTCTGCCGGCAGGCTATTATGGTGGTCGGCTGGATACTTTGCTGTCGTTCCTTGCGAACCTGATCCTGGCCTTCCCGGTGATCCTGCTGTTCTATCTGCTGGTCACGCCCGAGATCGTTGCGACCGGTGTACCGAACTACATGGCGGCCGTCTTGTTCGTATTCCCGATCATATTCCTCGGCGTGCTGTTGAACTCACGCTACTATACCAGACCGAACTTCCGAACACCGCTGCTGATCGGAGTTTTAGGGGTAGCGGGTTGGTTCTACCTGTCTCTGATTTCGACCGGTGGCTACATCATCAATACCGACGCCTATCGTATCTGGGGGCTGCCGACCTATCTGGATCTGTTCGATATTCCAGGCGGTATTCTGGTGGTCTTTGTCTCGGTGGTCTTTGTGAATTCGCCCACCGTGTTCCGCATCGTGCGCGGACTGGCGCTGGACATCAAAACACGGGACTACGTAGCGGCAGCACAAACCCGTGGCGAGGGTCCGTGGTACATCATGCTGTGGGAAATCCTGCCCAACGCGCGTGGCCCGCTGATCGTCGATTTCTGCCTGCGCATTGGCTATACCACCATCCTTCTGGGAACCTTAGGTTTCTTTGGTCTGGGTCTGCCACCCGAAAGCCCGGACTGGGGGTCGACGATCAACGAGGGGCGCAAGCTTTTGTCGATCTACCTGCACCCTGCTCTGCCACCCGCGCTGGCCTTGTTGACGCTGGTTCTGGGTCTGAACCTGCTGGCCGACGGGTTGCGCGAAGAAAGCCTGAAAGACTGACGTGAAAACAACCGGGGGGCCAGCCCCCCGGACCCCCCGAGATATTTTTAGCCAGATGAAGAGGATCCCCTCGATCTGGCGAGGAGATACAAGATGAGCAAGATGGCGGATTATGACGGCCCGATCCTTGAGATCGACAAGCTGTCGATTTCCTTCTTTACCCGCCTGCGGGAAATTCCGGCCGTGATGGATTTCTCTGTCAGTGTGCAACCCGGTGAAGCTGTTGGTCTGGTCGGTGAATCCGGTTGCGGCAAATCCACGGTGGCGCTGGGTGTCATGCAGGACCTTGGCAAAAACGGTCGCATCGTTGGTGGTACGATCAAGTTCAAGGGTCGTGATCTGGCGGAAATGAGTTCAGACGAATTGCGCGACATACGTGGCAATGAGATCGCGATGATCTATCAGGAGCCGATGGCCTCACTGAACCCGGCAATGAAGATCGGTAAGCAGCTGATGGAAGTGCCCATGATTCACGAGGGCGTCAGCGCGGAAGAAGCGTATTCGCGCGCGCTGGAAGTTGTCACCGATGTGCGCCTGCCGGACCCCGAGCGAATGCTCAACTCGTTCCCGCACCAGCTGTCAGGCGGTCAACAGCAGCGCATCGTGATCGCGATGGCCTTGATGTCGAAACCGGCGCTGCTAATCCTTGACGAACCAACAACGGCACTTGACGTGACGGTTGAGGCTGCCGTGGTCGAGCTGGTGAAGGATCTGGGCAAGAAATACGGCACCTCGATGCTGTTCATTTCGCACAACCTTGGGCTGGTTCTGGAAACCTGTGACCGGCTTTGCGTGATGTATTCGGGTGAGGCGGTCGAGCGCGGCTCGATCAAGGATGTGTTTGACGAGATGCAGCACCCTTACACGCAGGCCCTGTTCCGGTCGATCCCGCTGCCGGGGGCCGACAAGAATTCGCGCCCGCTGGTGGCTATACCGGGGAACTTTCCCCTACCCCATGAGCGGCCCCCTGGTTGTAACTTTGGTCCGCGCTGCGACTATTTCGAAGAAGGTCGCTGTGACGCCAAGGACATCCTGATGGAGGCGGTGCCCGGAAATGACCGGCACCATACCCGTTGCCTTAAATTCAAAGAGATTGACTGGAACGCACCAATCACGGTGGGTGAACAGAAAGAGAAAGGTGAGATCGGCAGGGTCGTTCTGAAGATGGACAACCTCAAGAAATACTATGAGGTTGCAGCAAATGCCCTGTTCGGCGGTGGCGAAAAGAAGGTTGTGAAGGCAAACGAAACGCTCAGTTTCGAGGCGCATGAATCCGAAACGTTGGCCATCGTGGGTGAATCCGGTTGCGGCAAGTCCACGTTCGCCAAGGTTTTGATGGGTCTTGAGACGGCCACGGACGGGCAGATTCTGCTGGACAACCGCAATATCGAACAGGTGCCCATAGAAGAGCGCGACGCAAAGACCGTTGGTGAAGTTCAGATGGTGTTTCAGAACCCGTTCGACACGCTGAACCCGTCGATGACCGTTGGGCGCCAGATCATCCGGGCATTGGAAATCTTCGGTGTTGGCAATTCTGAGGCCGAGCGCAAGAAGCGGATGCTGGAGCTGCTGGATCTGGTAAAACTGCCGCGCGCCTTTGCCGACAGGATGCCGCGTCAGCTGTCGGGTGGCCAGAAGCAGCGCGTAGGTATCGCGCGCGCCTTTGCTGGCGATGCGCGCATCGTGGTAGCCGACGAGCCCGTATCGGCGCTGGACGTT
Source organism: Ruegeria sp. AI2 (assembly GCF_056541275.1). Lineage (NCBI taxonomy): Bacteria > Pseudomonadati > Pseudomonadota > Alphaproteobacteria > Rhodobacterales > Roseobacteraceae > Ruegeria > Ruegeria sp. AI2. Next base: position 655,932 of record NZ_JBQFYB010000001.1, on the reverse strand, counting down.
TCGGTGCAAGCTGCGGTGACCGACCTGCTGATGGAAATTCAGCGCGAGCACAAAACCACGTTGCTGTTCATCAGCCATGACCTTTCCATCGTGCGATACCTCAGCGACCGAGTGATGGTGATGTATCTGGGCCACGTGGTCGAGCTGGGCACAACTGATCAGGTTTTTGCCCCCCCCTACCACCCTTATACCGAAGCGCTTCTGAGTGCTGTTCCCATCGCCGATACATCGGTCGAAAAGCAGCACATCGTACTGGAGGGTGATATTCCTTCAGCCATGAACCCGCCACCGGGATGCCCGTTCCAGACACGGTGTCGCTGGAAATCCGAAGTGCCTGACGGCCGTTGCGAGTCACATGTGCCACCTGTGCAGACATTGGCCGAGGGTCATCAGGTAAAGTGCCACTTGTCCGAAGAGGTGCTGGCACGGATGCAACCCGTGATCAAAGTCGCGGCCGAGTAGGTTTGCGGATCTTCACTGGAAAGGGCCGGTCGTTGACCGGCCCTTTCTGTGAGCGCCGCGTTTCACGAGGAAACTGGCGGCGCCTGTGAGTGGTGGTTCCCTGTAAGACTCTCAGCCGGTCATGACATTGTTGCCGAAATGCATGAACTCCTGGCTCATACCAGCAATCTCTCCGGCCTCCAGTTTCAGGCTGGCACTGTCAAGCAACTGATAGCTTTGCTGTCCCTTTACCCACTCGTCTGCTGATTGCAGCGTGGTCAGCGTATAAGACGTGACTTCGTTCAGGTAATGAGTTGGGATAATGATCTTTGGCTTTAGCTTGGCCACGATGTCATTACCCTGATCGAAACTCAGGATATGTTGCGACCCGTCTACTGGTAGGGTCAGAACATCGACCTTTCCGACGGCGTCCCAAAACTCCTGAGGCGGATTGTGGCGATTATCACCCCAGATCAGCGTACGAATGCCGCCTGTTTCCACCAGATAGACCACCATATCCATATGACCCACATTGTTCGGTGGGCAGGCTTCGACCCCAAACTCGGCCAGTGCATTGGTCCAGTTGTACCACCCCGGCGCCACGCAGGCATGTTTATCTGCAAAACCAGTGATTTTGATATCGGCGAACTCGAAATTGCCCACCATCCTGTCCAGCACCATGGTCGAGCTTGGTCGTTCGATTGCGTCGTGATCGAAATGCGCATGTGTCGACAAGGTAATGTCCACCGGGAATTGGGGGAATTCATTGCGGAACCAAAGCCCCCACGCGCCCGACGGGTCATCACGCCAGGGGTCGAACAGGACCGTTGCGCCGTTGGGCGAGGTGATCTTGATGGCGCAATGGCCATAATAGTCGATACTGACAACTCCGGCACTGGCCTGCCCCGTCGATCCCTGCAGGTCGATCACATGGTTATTGTTCCCTGGTTGCAACCACGCCTGCGATTGCGCCTCGGCCGGTTTTGCCCCCAGCACTGAAGCTGTCGCGCCAACACCGGCAGCACCTGCCGCCATGAAAAATGACCGCCGAGACAACCCCGGTGCCAGATGATCCTTGTCCCCTTTCAGGATGGTCGGTTTCAGATCCTTGCGATCCATATCTATGTACCTCTCTGTTGGACGTGCGCCGTTTTTCGGCACCTCATCCCAGAGGGTAGCAAGCCAAAGCACATCAGCTCAGACCGAAAAAATGGGGGTGGAATATGGGGGCATTCCCCACATTCAACATTCACGAAATCGAGAGCAAATGACTGCGCAGGTTTTGATCCCGTCCCTCAAGTCCTAGTTTTCGACGAATGTTGTTGCGGTGAAAATCGATTGTCGACGTCTCTCGGGACAGGGCCTTGGCAATGTCCTTCGTGGTTTTCCCAAACATGACCATCTGTGCAATTTCCATTTCGGTCGGGGTCATTGCCGCGAAGGCATCCGTCAACTTGTCAGACAGCGAAGACGTGATCTCGTTCAGGTTCTTTTCGGCCAGCTCAAGATAGACAAATTGCGCCTCGTCGCCGGAAAGCTGCGCCCGAACCTTTTCAAGATACGGCAAAACTCTGCTTCGAACCTGCTCGACGATTTCGTGATCCCGGTTCTTGCGGTCATCGTCGAGACTTGAGAGCAATACGCGCAACGCTGTGTTCGTCTCCTGCAACTCTCGGGTTCGATCCGAAACACGCGTTTCAAGCTGGGCAAGTGTTTCGTTCAGTTTCTCCTCCAACGCGCGTCTCAGATAAACCTCTTGCAACAAAGCCAAATCCGACTCGACCATGCGCGCGAACTGCGTCAGCCCCTCTCGGAACAACAAGGCCCGCCGGTTCTGTTTTCGGTCCAGAACACAGATTGTGCCAAACACCGAGCCATCGGGCCATTTCAGCGGTAAGCCGATGTAAAAGGTCATTCCGTGTTCCAGGTCGTCGTTATCCGCCCAAACCGGATCACATTTGGCGTCCTCGACCACCAATTCTCCGTCACGCTCCAGAACACCCTGGCAATATAGCTTGGGGTTCAACTGGAAACTCAGACCGACCGGATATGGATTCTCGGGGTGATCGGATGTGATCAAAACCGCATGATCCGGCGCGTCGGTTTTCATGATCAGGCTTGCGGGCACGTCGGCCAGTTCTGCGACCAGATCAACAAGTTGCTGCCAGTTTGCCAGCGTTTCTTTGGGAATCTGCGGGTGATCAGCAGGCATAAGGGGCCTCACCAGTTACTGGGCGATACCCTGTCAGGTTAGTTGGAGGCGTTACACTGAATCAAGAAAACGACACTCTGCGGCGCAGCATCGGTTTCAGCCGCCCCAGATAACCTTCACGTAGTTCTGGGTTTCCTTGTACGGCGGGATACCACCATGCCTTTCAACCGCATCAGGTCCCGCGTTATAGGCCGCCAACGCCAAAGGCCACGATTTGAACTTGCGGTATTGCCAGGACAGATATCTGGCACCGCCTTCGAGGTTTTGCTTGGGATCATGAGGGTTTACGCCCAAAAGCTCAGCCGTTTGTGGCATAAGCTGCGCCAATCCCAACGCACCTTTATGTGACTTCGCCTGTGGGTTCCAACCACTTTCCTGCTGCACGAGACGCAAGAACAGATCTTCAGGGATGTTGTGAAGGCGGGCAACACGTCGCGCGATTTCCAGATATTCTCCGCGATATTTTCCTGAATATCGTTTGCTGACCTGATCGCGCGTTGTTTTGGGTTTCAGCCGGGCCGAGTCGCGGTACTGGGTTGCCGCACGAGAATCCAGAACCTTCGCCTGTTTAAGGAAAATATCCTTGCGGCTTTTGCTGGACAATGTTTGTGCCTGCACCGGCGCAACGGCCAATACAAGGCAGGCAACGGAAAACCCAGCAACCCAAGAACGCATCTTTGCTTATCCTGCTCGATCAAAACCAGTGGGAGTATAGGTATTCCCGCAAAAAATGAAAGCTTGGTAAATAGTACAGTAAGACTCTTGTTCGACAGTGTTGTATCAACTGTTTTCAACCATGATGCAGGCCGTATAGGGTCTCACGAAACTCATTGCGCCAGATTCGGCGCATTTACGCAGAACAGAACGAGGATTTACATGGCGGGTTCAGTCAACAAGGTCATTCTGGTGGGAAATCTTGGCCGCGACCCCGAAGTCCGGTCGTTCCAGAACGGTGGCAAAGTGTGCAACCTGCGCATTGCCACCTCGGAAAACTGGAAAGACCGCAACACGGGTGAACGTCGTGAACGGACAGAATGGCATTCGGTTGCTATCTTCTCGGAACCACTGGCCCGCATCGCTGAGCAATATCTGCGCAAGGGCAGCAAGGTTTATATCGAAGGCCAGCTGGAAACCCGCAAATGGCAGGATCAGTCCGGTCAGGATCGGTACACGACCGAGGTTGTCCTGCGCCCTTATCGCGGGGAACTGACCCTGCTGGACGGTCGTGGCGAAGGCGGTGGCGGCAGCGGCGGCGGGTATGGTGGCGGCCAGGCCGGTGGCGGTTACGGTGACCCCTATGGCGGTCCATCCAGCTCTCCGGCACCAGCCTCGGGCGGAATCGACGACGACGAGATTCCGTTCTAAGTAAAACGGAGAAACAACATGACATGGTCCTTCTCTCTCGGCCGATTGCTCGGGTCCGAATTGAGGGTCCATGTCACCTTTTTTCTGCTGCTTGCATGGGTCGGTTTTGCCGCGTTCTCAGCCGGTGGCATGCCAGCCGCGATAGAGAACCTTCTCTTTGTTCTGGCGCTGTTTGCCTGCGTTGTCGCGCATGAGTTCGGTCACGCCCTTATGGCGCGGCGCTATGGTATCAAAACCCCCGACATCACCCTTCTGCCCATCGGCGGCCTGGCCCGACTTGAGAGAATGCCGGAAAAACCCATGCAAGAGGTTCTGGTGGCGCTTGCGGGCCCGGCAGTGAATATCGCAATCTTTATTGGCCTTGCCGTGCTTGGCGCAGGGATGCCGCTTGAGACCCTCGCGCAATTGGAGTCACCAAATGTGAGGATTGTGGACAAGCTGGCCTATATCAATCTGCTCTTGGCCATCTTCAACTTGATCCCGGCATTCCCAATGGACGGAGGCCGCGTCTTTCGCGCCCTTTTGTGTTTACGCATGAATCGTGTCAAAGCCACCCGAATTGCAGCCGTTGGTGGCCAGGTTGTCGCCATCGGGTTTGGATTTCTAGGGCTGAGCTCTGGCAATCCAATTCTGGTATTGATCGCCGTATTTGTGTTCTTTGCGGCCAATGCAGAAAGCCAGGAAGTCGCTTTGCGATCCGCGGTCCGCCGCGTTCTGGCCCGGGACGCGATGATCACCGAATTTCATGCCCTATCCCCCAGCGATACGCTGAGCACAGCTGCGCAAGCCGTCATTCACACCACGCAGCACGAATTTCCGATACTAGACTCAAATCACACTTTGCTGGGTTTTGTGACACGCGATCGCCTGTTCACTGCCCTGGCAAGCGACCAGCCCAGAACTTCGCCCGCGACCTCGATCATGGATGCCAACGTTCCCGCAGTCTTGCTGACAACCGGCCTTGAGGACGTGCTGGAACACCTGCACAATGGGGCTCCGGCCATTGCAGTTCTGACCCATGGCGGTCACATGATCGGTTACATAACCCGCGAAAACATTGGCGAGCTGATGGTTATTCAGGGCCGTTGATCCCCTGCGTCACACCGGGGCCAGCGCGTCCGACAGAACCGACAAGACCGCATCCTTCGGCACATCCGAGGTCACAAAAGCCTGACCAATTCCCCGGGCCAGAATAAAACGCAGCTGGCCGTCCACAACCTTTTTGTCCTGCCCCATCAGATCCACCAGCGCCTCGGCACTTGGCAAGTCACCGGGAATATCAGCCAGGTCCGTTTTCATGCCCATCGCCCGCAGATGCGCGCGTACCCGGCTTGGGTCTTCTTGCGAACACAGGCCAAGGCGGGACGAAAGCTCGAACGCAAGTGCACAGCCAATGGCCACGCCCTCGCCATGCAATAGACGGTTCGAATAACCTGTGGCGGCCTCCAAGGCATGGCAGAAGGTGTGCCCCAGATTCAGCAGGGCGCGGTCACCTTGTTCGGTTTCATCCCGGGCCACGATATCGGCTTTCATCTGAACCGAGCGGGTTACCGCACGCACACGTGCGGCCATGTCGCCCGAGGAGACGCTTTGCCCGTTCACCTCAAGCCATTCAAAGAATTCCGCATCCCCAAGCAAGCCGTATTTCACCACCTCGCCATACCCTGAAAGAAAGTCCCTCTGGGTCATGGTCTGCAACACAGATGTATCTGCCAGAACCAGCGATGGCTGATGAAAAGCGCCGATCAGGTTCTTCCCCTGAGGGGCGTTGATCCCTGTTTTCCCCCCGACGGAGCTGTCTACTTGCGCCAGCAAAGACGTGGGGATTTGCACGAACCGAACGCCTCGGCGCAGGACGGCCGCGGCAAAGCCTGCAAGATCACCAATTACGCCACCACCAAGGGCCACAACAACGTCCCTACGTTCAACCTTTTCAGCCAACAGCCACTCAACCGCGCGTTCGAAATGAGGCCAGCTTTTGGTTGCCTCGCCGGCGGGCAAGGCCAGCGCGGACATTTCGATTCCGGCGACTTTCAGACCTGCACACAGCGCGTCCAGATGTAGGTCAGCAACGTTCTCATCTGTCAGGACGGCCACCTTGGGGCGCGCCAATAGTGGTGCAATCCATTCGCCCGCTCGTGCCAGAAGATCCGGACCGATCTCAACGTCATACGACCGGTCACCCAGTTCCACATGTACTGTTTGATGCATTATCTGATTTCCAAAACATCAGGGCGCGCCAACAAGGCGTTGACAACCCGGTCCACCATATTCTCGATCGACGTTTCGCCATCCGAATCCACGATCAGATCAGCCTCGGCGTAAACCGGAACACGCGCCTCGTAGAGGGCTTTCAATGTCGCATACGGATCAACGGTGCGCAGCAGTGGGCGCGTGTCCTTGTGGCGAACTCGGCTCCACAAAACTTTCAGGTCTGCCCGCAACCAGACAGACGCCCCACGCAAGGTGATCAAACGCCGGTTGTCGGGCTGAAGAAACGCCCCGCCACCCGTTGAAAGGATGCCTTTTTTTTCGTCCAGCAGGCGGCTGATGACCTGTGTTTCCTTGGTGCGAAAAAACGGCTCCCCGTCCCGCTCAAAGATTTCGGGGATGGTCATGTTGGCGGCTGATTCGATTTCAGCATCACTATCCAGAAAGGGAACACCCAGACGCGCGGCCAAAGCGCGGCCCACGGCCGTCTTGCCGGCCCCCATCATGCCCACCAGAACCACGGTTTTGTGCAGATCAAATCGGGTCTGCGCGTCCGCTGAATGCGTGTTATGCTTAATTTCGCTCATTTCACCGTGAATGACGTGATCTTGGGAAAAATGCCAGTTATAACTTGGTCAAAATCAAAAATTGAGGCAGCGTGACGCCATGAGCCGTCTGATCAAATTCCTGATATATGTTCTGTGCCTGACATTCATCGGGCTGGTTGCCTATGCCTATGTCGGTCCATTCTTTGGTGTGGATTTCTCTGCGCCTCAAAGTGAAATTCGCGAGCCGGTTGTACTGGATGTCAACTAAGCAACTGCTTTTGGCAATCACACTGGCCGGGTCGGCACATGCGCAGGAACCCTTATCCGCCATCGAATGGCTGACAGACCCGCCGGAAAACCTGCCGGGAACCGTTCTGCTGGAACCACCGGTTACGCAAGATGGCGCATTGCCGGAAATTGAAGTGACTTCGCTTGAGGCACTGTCGCAGCCGTTGGGCCTTGTTTCGTCCTCTGTCACCGGTCTGCCCGTCGACCTTTGGCAGGGCAGCGAGGCGGATCGCCTGGCCGAACTGATCGCCGACGTCCACGTGCGTGACAACCCGGCCATGCAGCGTTTGTTGTTCACGTTGCTCTTGTCTGAAACCCGCGCGCCGTCGGGGCCTCTGGCCGAAGAAACCCTTTTGCTGGCCCGGCTGGATCGGTTGATGCAACTGGGTGCCGCTGATCCGGCACAATCGCTTGTTCAACTGGCCGGACCCACTGACACGCAGGACCGGTTCAAGCGCTGGTTCGATGCGACGCTCTTGACCGGGGATGAGGATCGTAGCTGTACCGCCCTTATTGCCGAGCCGTATCTTTCGCAGGACTATGCGGCTCAGATCTTTTGCAAGGCCCGCCGCGGGGATTGGGCTTCGGCTGCGCTGACGCTTGAGGCGGCACATGCGCTTGAAATCCTTCCACCCGAGGATCTGGCTGTTCTGGACCGTTTCCTCAGCCCGGAACTGTATGAAGGCGCAGCTTACCTGCCGCAGCCGGAAAACCCTGATCCCCTGACGTTCCGTTTGTTTGAGGCAATTGGCGAACGACTCCCCTCCGCTCCGCTGCCGCGGGCGTTTGCCAATGCGGATCTGCGCGATGTCGCAGGTTGGAAGGCACAGATCGAAGCAGCGGAACGGCTTACCCGAATTGGCGCATTAACCCCCAATCAGCTGCTGGGCCTTTATACCGAGCGTGATCCGGCAGCCTCAGGTGCTGTCTGGGATCGGGTGGCCGCCGTTCAGCGTTTTGAAAGCGCGTTAGACACCGGGAACGCGGAAGCGATCGGAAAGACTTTGCAACCGGTCTGGCAACAGATGCGCAGTGTCGGGCTTGAGGTTCCGTTTGCCGAACTTTTCGCCGAGCGCTTGTCGTCTGTCACATTGCCGGTTGCAGCCACCGAAATCCTGCGCTGGCGTATTCTGATGCTGTCGGGGCTTTACGAACAGGCCGCCTTGGCAGCGCCCGACACATCCAACGAAACCCGATTTCTTGCCGCTTTGGCACAAGGTGACCCCGGGCGCGCGGTGTCCCCGTCCCCTTTGGCTGATGCTGTCGCTCAGGGGTTTGAATGGGCAGCGCCTGTGCCAGGCGACATTGATGCGCTGCTGGCCAACGGTCAATTGGGCGAAGCCATTATTGAAGCCATGCAACTGTTTGCACATGGCGCACGGGGCAATCTGGTGGACCTGACAGCGGCAATTGCAACATTCCGGCGCGTTGGGCTGGAAGACACCGCGCGACGTGCGGCCCTGTCCCTTTTGATCCTGCAAAAGCGTTGATCATGGGCTCTCCGGCATTAGGTTCGCTGTGGATTTCAACGTTCTTGCAGGCGCAGGCGGCAGAGCTAGGCGCGGCTACCAATACGCTGCTGGCTTATGGGCGCGACCTGAAAGATTTTGCCGAATGGCTGGACCGCAAGAAATCCGGATTTGATCAGGCAGATCGCGACCTGATCGAAGCCTACCTGATCGACTGCGATGCACTGGGCTTGTCACGTTCGACCCGCGCACGGCGTTTGTCTGCTATCAAGCAGCTGTACCGGTTTGCCTTCGAGGAAGGCTGGCGCGCGACCAATCCTGCCATTCAGATCAAAGGTCCCGGCCGGCAGAAACGGCTGCCCAAGACGCTGGATGTGCCCGAAGTTGATCGTTTGCTGGAGGCTGCCCGAAAAACCGGGAGAACCGAATCTGACAGGCTAAGAAACACCTGCCTGATGGAGGTTTTGTACGCTACCGGAATGCGGGTGACTGAACTTGTCTCCCTGCCCGTCTCCTCGGCCCGTGGCGACCCCCGGATGCTGCTGGTGCTGGGAAAAGGGGGGAAGGAGCGAATGGTCCCCTTGTCGCCGCCGGCCCGGGATGCTTTGGCCGCTTGGCTGACCGCGCGGGACGAGGCCGAGGATCTGGCCGCGGAAAAAGGCGCTCAGCGCTCGCGCTTTCTGTTCCCATCACGCGGCAAGTCCGGTCATCTGACACGGCACAGGTTCTTTTTGCTGGTGAAAGAGCTGGCTGTACGCGGCGGTGTTTCTTCTGAAAAAGTCACACCACACACGCTGCGCCATGCATTCGCTACGCATCTGCTGGCCAACGGCGCTGATCTGAGATCGATCCAGACGTTATTGGGCCATGCAGACGTAGCGACGACAGAAATCTATACGCATGTTCTGAATGAACGTCTGGCGGAACTGGTGTTGCAACATCACCCGCTGAGCAAAGACCGCAATGGGGACAAGGGCTAAGACCTTGATCCAGCGGGGCGACGTCCCCATAACGGATGCAGTACACAAACCTATCAAGGACCAATGGAACCCTTACCTTCTATGATCGACGGCGCATTCTGGTTTACGACCGGCGCTATCCTGTTCCTGCTTATCCTGTCCGGATTTTTCTCGGGCTCGGAAACGGCGCTGACCGCCTCATCTAGGGGGAAACTGCGCGCTCAGGCCGACAAGGGATCGCGCGGGGCCAAAAAGGCTCTGGAAATCACCGACGACAACGAACGTCTGATCGGGTCGGTTCTGCTGGGCAACAACCTCGTCAACATTCTGGCCGCGTCACTGGCGACGGCGTTGTTCACACGTCTTTTTGGCGAAAGCGGTGTGGCATTGGCGACCCTGGTCATGACCTTTCTGGTGTTGATCTTTGCCGAAGTGCTGCCCAAGACATACGCCATCACCAATTCCGAAAAGGCCGCTGCGGCCGTTGCGCCGATCATCAGCGTGGTCGTGACCGTGTTTTCGCCTGTTGTCGCGGCCGTACGTTTGTTAGTGCGTGGCGTATTGCGCCTGTTCGGAGTTCAGATCGATCCTGACAGCAACATTCTGGCCGTGCGCGAAGAAATCGCAGGCGCCCTGCAACTGGGCCATTCGGAAGGGGTTGTCGAAAAAGAAGATCGCGACCGCATCCTCGGCGCACTGGATCTGGGCGACCGCACGGTGGAAGAGATCATGCTCCACCGTTCCAACATCGAAATGATCGATGCGAACGCCCCACCCGAAGCTATCCTGAGGCAATGCCTTGAAAGCCCTCACACTCGTCTGCCTGTTTTCAGGGACGAGCAGGAGAACATAGTTGGCGTTGTTCACGCCAAGGACTTGTTCCGCGCGATGTATGCACAGGCTGGCAGCAGCGATGGCGGCACCGACCGGCTGGCCAGCTTCGACATCGGCAAGGTCGCAAATGCCCCCTATTTCGTTCCAGAGACCACAACTCTGGATGACCAGATGCGCGAGTTTCTGAGGATGCATGGTCATTTTGCGCTGGTGGTGGACGAATACGGCTCATTGCGTGGACTGATCACGCTTGAGGATATTCTGGAAGAAATCGTGGGCGAAATCGCCGATGAGTTCGATATCGCCGAAGAGGTGCCGGTCGTGCGGACGGATGATGGCCAATTCCTTGTCGAAGGTGCTATGACCATTCGCGATGTCAATCGTGCGCTGGACTGGTCGCTACCGGATGAAGAAGCCAACACTCTTGCTGGTCTGGTCATCCACGAAGCCCAGATGATCCCGGTTGTTGGGCAAGTGTTCTCGTTCCATGGCTTCCGGTTCGAGGTTACAGCACGCGAAGGCAATCGTATCACAGCCCTGAAAGTGCGGCCCTTATAGGGTTTGGACGCTAGACAAAAACGACGCGCTCTGTCGCTCGTTTGACAGAATGCTTTGCCATTGATCTGCACCGTCCTACCAGAAAAGGAGGAGCGTATGAAAAACACATGCCAGGTGGTCGTCATTGGTGGCGGTGTTGTCGGATGTTCGGTTCTTTATCACCTGACCAAGCTCGGGTGGTCGGACGTCATGTTGCTGGAACGGTCCGAACTGACCAGCGGATCGACCTGGCATGCGGCAGGCGGGTTTCACACCCTCAACGGCGACACCAACATGGCGGCGCTACAGGGATACACGATCAGGCTGTATAAAGAACTGGAACAGATCACCGGCATGTCCTGTGGCCTGCACCACGTGGGCGGTGTGACACTTGCCGACAATCAGGACCGGTTTGATATGCTGCTGGCGGAACGCGCCAAGCATCGGTTCATGGGGCTTGAAACAGAAATCGTCGGCCCGGAAGAAATCAAAAAGATCGCGCCCATTACAAATATCGACGGAATTATCGGTGCTCTTTATGATCCGCTGGATGGACATTTGGACCCCTCAGGCACCACCCATGCCTATGCCAAGGCCGCGCGAATGGGCGGTGCCACAATTGAAACCCATTGTATGGTGCGTGAAACCAACCAGCGCCCCGATGGAAGCTGGGATGTCGTCACCGACAAGGGCACAATCCATGCCGAACACATTGTTAATGCAGGCGGGCTTTGGGCACGTGAAGTTGGCGCCATGGCCGGTGTCTATTTTCCCCTGCACCCGATGGAGCATCAATATCTTGTCACCGACGCGATCCCACAGATCGAAGCAATTATCGATGCGGGTGGCGAGCATCCCCATGTCATGGATCCGGCAGGTGAAAGCTATTTAAGGCAGGAAGGGCGTGGCCTGTGCATCGGGTTCTACGAACAGCCCTGCAAGCCCTGGGCAGTAGACGGCACCCCGTGGGATTTCGGGCACGAGTTGCTGCCCGATGACTATGACAAGATCACCGACAGTATCGAATTCGCATATCGCCGCTTTCCCGTGCTGGCTGAGGCTGGGATAAAATCGGTGATCCATGGGCCGTTTACCTTTGCCCCTGATGGCAACCCGCTGGTCGGCCCTGTACCCGGAATGCGCAACTACTGGTCGGCCTGCGGTGTCATGGCCGGGTTCAGTCAGGGTGGCGGCGTTGGCCTGACGCTGGCGCAGTGGATGATCGAAGGCGAGCCCGAGCGCGATGTGTTTGCCATGGATGTTGCCCGCTTCGGAGACTGGATCAGCCCAGGTTACACCCGCCCCAAAGTCATCGAGAATTATCAGAAACGCTTCAGCGTCGCCTATCCGAACGAAGAACTACCTGCCGCGCGCCCCAACCGCACAACACCAATGTATGACATCTTCAGCGAGCTGGGCGCGGTCTGGGGGCAGCAATACGGCCTTGAGGTCCCAAACTATTTTGCTCAGGAAAATGAGCCGGGGTTTGAAACGCCATCCTTCCGCCGCTCGAACGCGTTCGCGGCGACAGGGCGCGAAGTGCGGGCGGTGCGTGAAGCTGTGGGTATCAACGAAGTCCACAATTTCGGCAAATACCGCATCACCGGACCCGATGCTCGGAACTGGCTGGACCGGATCATGGCTGGCCGCATTCCGAAACCCGGTCGGCTGTCTTTGGCCCCGATGCTGTCGCACAAGGGCAAGCTAATCGGTGATTTCACCGTTTCCTGCCTGACTGACACCGAGTTCCAGCTTACGGCGTCTTATGGCAGTCAGGCCTTCCACATGCGGTGGTTCCAGCAAAACGCTCAGGACGGCGTGAGAATTGAAAACGTCAGCAACCGGTTGAACGGCTTCCAGATTGCCGGCCCGAAGGCAACGCAAGTTCTGGCAGCCTGCACCCGAGACGACTTGGCCGATTTCAACTTCCTGAACGTGCGCCGGATGACTGTCGGCATGACCGACTGTATCGTTCAGCGTGTCAGCTATACGGGTGATCTTGGTTATGAAATCTATTGCGACCCCTTAGCGCAGCGTCAGCTTTGGTGGACGCTGTGGGAGGCCGGACAACCCCACGGCATTGTTCCGTTCGGAATGCGCGCAATGATGAGCCTGCGGCTAGACAAGTTCTTTGGCTCATGGATGCGGGAATATTCGCCAGATTACACCGCCGCAGAAACGGGGTTGGACCGGTTCATTGCTTTCAACAAAAACACCCGTTTCATCGGCCGCGATACAGCGGAATCAGAACGGGCCAACGGAACCACCCGCCAGCTGGCAGCCTTCGAGGTTGAAACAGACGATGCAGACGTCAACGCCTATGAACCGATCTGGCTGGATGGTTCGGTTGTCGGGTTCTGTACCTCCGGCGGCTATTCTCATTTTGCGCAAAAATCCGTCGCCATGGGCTTTCTGCCGTCCGGGCGCATAGAAGATGGTCTGGGGGTTGAAATCGAGATTCTGGGGCAGATGCGCAAAGCGAAGGTTATCTCGACACCTTTGTTTGACCCAGATGGCACACGCATGAGGGGATGACAGCACACATGACTGACGGCAGTGAGGCACAATGACCGAAATCCCAATCATCCTGCTTGCCGCCGGTCAATCCAGTCGTATGGGCGGGTTGGACAAGCTTTTGCAGCAAATCGATGGCATTCCACTGCTGACCCGCACTGCGACCCTTGCGCGTGGTGTGGCGCCTGTCCTTGTCGCCCTGCCACCGCGTCCACACCCAAGATATGATGCACTTGCGGGACTGGATGTTCAGACCGTTCCGGTTCCGGACGCGGCAGAGGGAATGAACGCCAGTTTGCGCAACGCCATAGAATACCTTCCTGTAGACGCACCCGCAGTCATGGTTTTGCTGGCCGACTTACCTGACCTGACCCAGGCTGATCTGAGAACGATCTTGAATGCACGTCAATTACATCCCGACAATGTAATCTGGCGCGGAACAACCGCAGATGGAAAGCCCGGGCACCCGGTGATCTTCGATCGGACGCTTTTCAGTCAGCTCTTGGCATTGCACGGCGATCACGGCGCGCAGACGGTGGTTCGGTCACAACAGGGTGGCGTATTCCTGCAAGCCCTACCCGGTCAAAACGCGGTTTTGGATTTGGATACGCCGGAAGATTGGGATGCTTGGTGCAAGAAGCGCACTTCTTGAATAAACACGGCCCGGTCGATATCGACCGGGCCGGTGCCCAATACAGGACTACCACTTTCCACAATTCCAAAAGTTTGACCAATAGGTCTTAAAGACGCTCTGGTTCCCTAGCCGCTAAACCTAAACAAGACCCCCTCGTTAACACGCCGCTAAAACTTCCGGTAACTGAGTTAGCCGCCAGCGCCCCCTAGCGCTTTTGGCTTCCCCTCACTTGGGCAATTTCATCCTCACTTATCCGATCCTTAGAAACAACGTAAAATTGGAAGAATAGGTTAATTTCGCGCACCTCGATTTGGCTTTTAGGCAACATAGCTCCACGGCTTGCTCAACCTATAGGCGATCCAAGTCCGGTGCGCATATCAACGATTCGGGATTAAGCGCAAACTTATGCACCCATTCAGCTGCCTGTCAGCAAAGTTACAGCGTCAAGTCCGATGACTCCCGGACTCGCCCACAACCATTGGAAGAGCAGCACTTTTCCCCACTATTCAGTGAAAGCATTGTCAACAAAACAAAGAAAATTCAACTTTTTTGAAAGTTTGACGTCCGTTTTGGCAACAATCCTCCGATTCGCCTTCGACCTACCCGGTTAAATCAGCGAATCCTGATCAACGTCCTTCGCCACAAAACACCCGCTTTGTGGCAAAATTAAGATTTATTAATTGATCAGTCAGGAAACCCCAATCCTGCCAGTGCATCTCATGTCTCAACGCGCAACGGAAATTGCGTGATCAAACCAGGAGACAGAAATGAGCATCCGAAAATCTTCGCTTTTACTTCCCCGCACATCCAACTGGATGGGGGTCAGCGCATTGGGCGCAGCTATGCTGGCCACAACCGCTTTACCTTCGATGGCGGATGAGGCGCTTGCCGATCTTGTCGAATCCGTTTCCCCTTCGGTTGTAACCATCATTGCCGAGCAAAAGGCCGGCCCAAGCCCCGCACAGGGGCAGAATTTTGATTTCGACGGTCATCCGTTTGGGGAATTCTTCAAGCGCTTTGGTGGGCCTGAAGGGTTCAACATGCCTCAACGCGGGCCGGCACAAGGGCTCGGGTCAGGGTTTGTACTGGATGAAGCCGGTTATATCGTCACCAATCACCATGTGGTGGACAATGCCGCGACTGTAACCGTTCGCCTAAGTGATGACCGAACATTTGAGGCCGAGGTGGTTGGCACCGACCCGCTTACAGACATCGCAGTCTTGAAGATCGATGCAGGCCCGGGCCTGCAAGCTGTCGAACTGGGTGACAGCGATGCAATCCGCGTAGGCGAAGATGTCGTAGCGATCGGAAACCCGTTTGGTTTGAGTTCGACGGTCACTACCGGCATTGTATCGGCCAAAGGTCGCAATATCTCGGACGGGCCTTATGCCGAGTTCATTCAAACGGACGCCGCCATCAACAAGGGCAACTCCGGTGGCCCGCTTTTCAACATGGACGGCGAAGTAATTGGCGTGAACTCGGCCATATATTCCCCCAGTGGCGGATCTGTCGGACTGGGATTTGCCGTAACCTCGAACATCGTTGAGCATATTGCGGCCGATCTGCAGGATGACGGGCAGGTCAGCCGTGGGTGGCTGGGTGTATCTATCCAGAATATCAGCCCGCAGCTTGCGGCGGCGCTGGGAATTGATGCCTCCTCGGGTGCACTGGTGGCAGATGTTGTCGCCGACAGCCCCGCTGACGGAGTTCTGGAACAAGGCGATGTTATCCTGTCCTTCAACGGCGAAGCCGTAGACTCCAGTGGTGACCTGCCCATTCTGGTGGGCACAACCAAGGTCGGCACCGCCAGTAATTTGACCATTCTGCGCGATGGCAAACAGGAAACGGTCACTTTGACCGTTGGCCAGCATCAGGCAGCGGCGGCTCAGTCCGACACCCCTGTCGAATCCGAGGCGGCAGGCACGTCGCTTGGTGTCACCGTGACCCCGCTGACCGAAAAGGTGCGGGCCGAGGCAGGTATCGCTAAAGCCGTCGAAGGTGTGGTCGTCACAGACCTGCAACCGGACAGCCCTGCGGCTCGGGCGGGTCTGCAACGTGGTGATGTGATCGTCAAACTGGGCAACCAAGACACGTTCACACCCGAAGCGCTGAAGGCGGCACTGGACAGCGAAAAGACAGACCCGGCACTGGTATTGATCAATCGGGCCGGCAGCCAGATCTTCGTTGCCGTCGAACTGGTCTGACCAACACTATGCGCGCGCCGCTTGATGGGGAGATCCGGCGCGCGCCTCACCCGGCGGACCTGAGTTGTCCGCTGTCCGTCGGGCTTGCCGGGTGCGTGCCCAGCACCCGGCAAGATATTCTGCATTCCATGGGCTTTGTTTGGATAATGTGTTTAAATCCCAAGGGAAAAGGAGCCAGATCATGAGCCGCCGTCTGTTGATCGTCGAAGATGACGCTGACACCAGGGATTTCATTGCCAAGGGGTTTGGCGAAGAAGGCTATGTGGTCGAAACGGCTGCTGATGGCCGAGAGGGATTGTACCATGCAACGGATGGCGGGTTTGACGCCATTGTGCTGGACAGGATGCTTCCCGGTCTGGACGGGCTGTCGCTGATCAAATCCCTCCGCGCGGCGGGGTTGAAAACACCGGTCTTGATGTTGACGGCCATGAGCGCAGTGGACGAGCGCGTCAAAGGATTGCGATCAGGCGCCGACGATTATCTGGTCAAGCCCTTCTCGTTTCAGGAACTTCATGCACGGATCGAAGCCCTGTTGCGACGTCCGCAGGAATCCGAGGAAACGCCGACTCTGACCTGCAAGGATCTTGAAATGGATCTTCTGACCCGCAAGGTTACGCGGGACGGCCATGAGATCACGCTGACGCCCCGTGAATTCCAGATCCTTGAATTCTTTCTGCGCCGCAAGAACCGTGTCGTGTCGCGTACCATGCTGCTTGAGGGCGTCTGGGATTATCATTTCGACCCGAACACCAACGTTGTGGATGTTCACATCTCAAAGCTGCGCCGCCAGTTGGATGAAGGCGGAGACACACCTTTGATTGAAACTGTTCGCGGAGCAGGTTACATGATGTCCGATGGATAACCTTCGGCTTTCCCTTAATAATTCACGAACAAGACTTGTCGCCACCAGCATGGTGCTAAGCACGTTCCTGACCGCGTCCGTGCTGGCATTGGTCTATGTGACGGCCAACAGAAGCATCGAATCCGAGACCCGATCAGTCGTGTCCGCCGAACTGACCGGGCTTGCAGATGAATATGAACGGCGCGGGCTGATCGGGCTGATCACAGCGATCGAACGCCGTCTTCCAAGCGCGCCCGACCGAGACGCGCTGTATCTTCTGGCGGATCGGCAAGGCGTCAAGCTTGTGGGTAACCTGAAAACCTGGCCGGTCAATGTGACCGCCGGAAGCGGTTGGGTCGACCTTGAGTTGCGCAGGGCTGACAATGACCAACTGGTGCCTATCTCGGCGGCATCGATCCGCCTGCCCGGTGGCGAACGCCTTCTGGTGGGACGGGATGCGGCGGCCCGTCAACAATTCGACCGTGTATTGTTCCGATCTCTGGCACTGGCGCTAGGGATAGCATTTGTTCTGAGCGTGATCACCGGCTGGCTGTTCACACGCCTGGTGTTTTCACGCCTGTCGGACATTGCAAGCACAGCCGAAAACATCGTTTCCGGCGATCTTTCCAAAAGGATGCCCCTGCGCGGAACCGGGGACGAGTTCGATCAGGTCTCTGGAACGCTGAACAACATGCTCGACAGGATCGAAGAGCTGGTCAGTAATCTGCGCACTACCTCGAACTCGATCGCACATGATTTGCGCTCTCCTTTGTCCCGCCTTCGTCAACGTGTCGAGTCCCTTTCCGAGCCCGGCAAAAGCGATCTGGACCGCGAAATCGACATTGCGCGGGCAACGGGAGAAATCGACCATGTTTTGCGGGTCTTGGGACAGCTTACCGAAATTTCGCGGGCCGAGGCTGGTCTGGGTCGCGAGCAATTCGAAGACATTGACTTGCAGCAACTGGTTGGCGATGTCGTAGAGCTTTACGATCCGGTAGCCGCGGATCAGGACATCCGTCTTGAGGTTACGGGCTCTGCCCCAGCTATTCAGGGGCACCGGCCCCTCCTCTCGCAGGCTCTTTCCAATCTGCTGGAAAACGCTATGCGCTATGCACCGGCAGATACCGCAATCACGATCTCAATCGGTACCCAAGGCGGATTTGCCCAATTGCGGGTTCGGGACCGTGGTCCGGGTGTTCCGCCCGGAGAGTTGGATCGCCTTCAGCTTCCCTTCGTTACGCTTGATCCGGCGCGGACGGAACGCAACGCGGGATTGGGGCTCGCACTGGTTGCCGCGATTTCCCATATGCATGGCGGGACATTCGCAGCCCGAAACTGCGACCCGGGTCTGGAAACCACGATCAATCTGGCAATTCAGAGTTAATCCGGCAGTCCGTTTACCGCCAATATCGTGTTTTTATACCGTTTATCGCCTGTAACTTCCGCACCGAACCAATCCGGTGGGACATAAGCATTTGCGGCTTCACTGGTATGGAATTCAACCTCAACCAAACGCAGGGGTTCCAGGCCGCCTGAGAAAACATCCAGCTCGAACTGGTGGCCGTCCGGCATTTGATCCGTGTAACGTACCTTCTCGACCCGGCGTCCTTGGGTTTCCGGCCAGAAAGTTTCGAACTGGTCTCGGGTTATCACTGTCTCACGCTCAACACGTACAAGATCACCTCCCCCTTTCAAGGTCAGGAAAAACACATCGTTCCTTTGCCGCAGGCGCAATTCGGTCGAATCCTCCGGAGAGGTAAGATAACCCTGACGCACCATTGCTTTTTCTGCGCGGCTCAAGTCCGGTAAATTTGCCACCAGAAACTTGCGCTCAATTTCTGTACTCATCGGAGCGCTCCCACTCTTTCTTCCAGCTCATCAAACAGCGCCCGGTATGCTTGCCAGCCGCGCCGCGACCTGCGTAAGTATTGGCAAAGGCCCGATGCTGCGCCATTGAAAAGAACGACCGCAGCTTTTCTGATGCATATTGTGTTTGTCGAAAATGCTAATCAGTTGACCAAATAACCGCTCGAACAGGGTTGTGGGAATGGCAGGAACAAGGATTTCATTGGCGGCTCGAGAATAGACCCCAGACGCATCCCCAGAATCGCGATCGCACAGCAAAACCTGCCGACCGGTTTGCACACAGACATAGGCAAGGTTCACGGAAGTCGCGGTTTGTCCAACACCGCCCTTATTGCTGTAAAAGGCAATGATTTTCATTCCTTACTCCTTTTTGTGGTGAAACAGACTGCGGAACATGTGCCGGATTTCTTGCCCGTCAAACTGATGGAAACTTGCGACAACGCGCTTTCTTTCCGTCTTTTGGCGTTGATCAAGCACAGCGATTAGGCCGCCCACGGACAAACCGATCTGCGCGTTTACGCGGCCTTGCGTATCGGCGCGAGACGCTACAAAGGTCAACAACGCATTTTGCTGAACAGAATAGTCGTTGAACAAACCAAGACTATCCTGAAGTTTTTTCAACGGCTTAAGGATCACTTTAAATCTATTCCCGTCGAATAGTGGGGCAAACAATTCCATCAGATATCTTAGCTTTTTGCATTCGATACGAAGGTCATGCACCGTCTTGTCTGGTTTATCGTCGCTTATGCCGCGCGCCAGTTTGCACACCTTGCGATAGCGCTTCCAGATCAGCGCGCAGGCATAGTCATACGCACCAAGATGCGCGTTTGGCCCAAGGTCCAAGTGATCTGAACTTGCGAACATTGCGGTCAGGTCGGTCATGGACGTCGTGTAGTCGGCGCTGCGCAACCAGCGTGACAGGCGCAGTTGCTCTTGTGTACGTTCCGTTTGAAACTGATCAAACATCTCGGACAGTCCTGAGTGAAGGTTCGGCGGGATAAGATTGAAATACTTGTCTTTTTCCAGAAGGTAGACATCCAAATCACGCAGAGGTCCAGTACAGGTCATGAGGTCGGAAAAGACCCGCTTCAGCTCGGCCGTCTGGGCCTCGGACAACACACCCTTGAACAGGCTGATCACTGACCTGATCTTGCGCAACGATACCCGGTAATCGTGCAAAAACTCAGTGTCGATATCAGCGATCACGCCCTCTTCGTTTTGCCGCGCAACCCGCAGATATGTTTGAATGATTTTTGCAGCGACTTCGCAGGAAGGTTCTGCTTGACCAATCTTCATTTCAGGCTTGGCCTGATAGGGAACCATGTCTGGAAACAGACTGGAATAGACGGTTTCAATGTCACGAACACCGCCCGAAATGTTGGCGAGAGCAGAACGGACCAACTGATAGGCCTTCTTATACCCGCGCAACTGCTGAATTCGTACAATGGTCGCCTGCCCTGATTGCGTTGACATGTACGTTAAAGTTCCCCTGACTTGAATCTTTTGCTGATCATCAAGCACGGCAAGGGTCTTTGCCTCGATCTCTCCAACACCGATCTGCGTCAGCGCCCGTAGTTCAGGAAAGTCGCTTAGCGCCTTCTGCACAGGTCCTACTGGCAAGTCCCGCGCAAACCGCAGATACCCCGAGTATTGCTGAGACAAAGGGCCATGATTCTTCCGCAGCAGGTGCAACACCCCGCTGGTATGGATCAAAGCACGACCGGAGGCGCGCAATGACTGATCGTGACAATCCAGCAATGCGAAAGCTTTGACGGGGCTATCGGGTGAAGCTTTTGGGGGAAACCCGGCAATGGCACTTTCCAGTGCCGTTTCGTCAATCTTCGCTGGGAAAATGAACTGATCGCCTGACGATCTGGTCATGATAGGCCTTTCCAGTTCAAATTCAGAAACCCCTTTACAGGTTTCTCAACGGTCATTTGCGCGCCCGCCCCTTTGTTTGGTGGGCTGCCCCAACGCCATTCTGGGTTTTCTTGTTCAGTCTCGGCGGAACCCGAAAGGACATCAAGGCATTATGACTGCGACCGAGTGTATTCACGGGGTGACAGGCCCCGGGCGCCGAAGTAAGACACCGCTATGAGCGAACCAGTATCTTCAATCCGAAACCTTGGCCCCGCCTTTGAACAGGCCTGCGCCCGCGCTGGTATTCATTCGGCCGAGGCGCTGCGTGAACTGGGGCCGGACGAAGCCTATGCTCGCCTGTTGCGCGCCGGCACCAGGGCACATTTCATCGGATACTATGTTTTGGTGATGGGATTGCAGGGCCGCCCGTGGAACGACTGCAAGGGTGACGAGAAAAAAGCCCTGCGCGAAAGGTTCGACACAATCAAAGCCGGTAACGGGGCGGCTCCGGAAAACCAGATGATTGCAGATCTGGACGCCATCGGGGTTCGTGTTGCACCAAAGGACCTAAGGCAGGTCTGAACGATTAAGGCCGCACCCAACCAAGGATGCGGCCCCAATCTGTCAGCAATGGCTGTGGCTTAGCCGACCAGCTCAATGCCCGAGAAGAAATATGCGATTTCAACCGCTGCGGTTTCCGGAGCGTCCGAACCGTGGACCGAGTTTTCACCGACCGATTCCGCGAATTCGGCGCGAATGGTGCCGGGGGCTGCGTCTGCAGGGTTGGTTGCGCCCATGACTTCACGGTTCTTTGCAATGGCGCCTTCGCCTTCCAGAACCTGAACAACAACCGGAGCCGACGACATGAATTCGCACAGTTCGTCATAGAACGGACGTTCGGCATGAACGTCATAGAACTTGCCAGCCTGAGCTTTGGTCATGTGAATGCGCTTTTGCGCCACAATGCGCAGGCCAGCTTCTTCGAACTTAGCGTTGATTTTGCCGGTCAGGTTGCGACGGGTTGCATCGGGTTTGATGATCGAGAATGTGCGTTCCAGTGCCATGTCGGCCTCTCCTTATAATGTGACGCGGGACCCGCGCCGAAATCCATCGCGCGCCGGGTATCACGGTCTTTGGCCCATGAAAAGTGTAATGATGCCTTGCCCGTGGCTTTGCAGTTCAGATTGTGTCTGGCAAAGGGTCGACGCGGTCCAGTCGACGGACGTAAAGCACCGCCAGTAAGCCAGCAAAGCTACAGGCCCACATCATGCCCAGTACCAGATACGGCCCATTTTCGGGGCTAACGAACGCGCCGGTCATTGAGGTCAGAACAGCTCCCAAAGCCACGATCATTGCCCCCGACAGCCCTGCCGCGCTTCCTGCCAGTCCGGGGCGTACCGACATGACACCGGCCGCGGCATTGGCATTGGTCAAACCGTTGCCAAAGCCGACACAGATTGCCGAGCCGAAGAAGACCCAGACCGATCCCTGATCAGCGAGAAACAGCATCAATCCGCAAAACGGCCCGGTCGAGGCCACGATCCGCCCCGACAAGATCATCGTCGTCAGCCGCGTCCGGGCCGCAATCCGACCGGTGACAAAATTGCCAACCATGAACCCGCCGGTGATGATGCCAATCCCCAGCCCCAGCGTTGCTGGGCTCAGGTCGAACCACGCTGCGGCAACCAGCGGCGCACCGGTGATAAAGCTGTAGAACCCCCCAATCGAAAACGCCGCGCATAGGGCATAACCCCAGAACCTGCGGGCACGGAACAGGTGTGGATACTCGCGCAGTTGGGCACCAAATGTGGACGAGCGGTTGGTGTTGGTCTCGCCCATGTCGAACCAAAGCAGCACCAGCAACCCTGCCCCAAGCAACGAGTACAGGACAAACCCCGAGCGCCAACCGAAAAGCATATCCAGCGCCCCACCCAACATCGGCCCAAGCATCGGGGCCAGCGCCATGGCCATCGCGACGTAACCGAGTTTGCTTGCCGCCTCATTCGGTGCGTAACGGTCTCTGATCGACGCGCTGGACAGGACCGAGCCCGCGACAACAGCAGCCTGAAGCAGACGGAAGCCAAGAAAAACCCAGATCGATCCAGCCAGCGTGCATCCGATCGACGCAAGGACAAATATTGATATACAAATCAAAAGGATAGGTCTGCGACCAAAGCGATCTGATAAAGGGCCCATAATCAGTTGCAATACTGCCGAAACCGCCAGATACCCCGCGACCGACAGGTTCATCAGACCGTAATCCACAGCGAAATCTTCACTCATATGTGCCAGCGACGGCAGGAACATGTTGAGCGTCAGTACAGACAGCGCCGTAGCAAAGATCAACGTGATCAGGGATGGAGGCGTCCGGGCCGCGCGCATGTGGAAAACCGTTTCAAAAAGCAAACGAGACAGCGCTAACACATTGCTTGACGCTTGAAAATGCCAAGCCGCTGGCGGCGGCATCACACCTCTGCTAAGAGCGCTCCATGTTACGGATCGAAGACATCACCTATGCCGTTGAAGGCCGCCCATTGTTTGATGGCGCCAGCGCAACCATACCAGACGGTCACAAGGTTGGCCTTGTGGGCCGGAATGGCACGGGAAAGACCACGCTTTTTCGCCTGATCCGCGGGGAACTGGCGCTGGAATCGGGCAATATTTCGGTCCCCAAGCGCGCCCGCATTGGCGGGGTCGCGCAAGAGGTCCCCTCGTCCAACGTTTCGCTGATCGACACTGTTCTGGCCGCTGATACCGAGCGCAGCGCCCTGATGGCCGAGGCTGGCAACGCAACGGATCCCACGCGAATTGCCGAAATCCAGACGCGGCTGGCCGATATCGACGCCTGGTCGGCCGAGGCCCGCGCGGCCTCGATCCTCAAGGGGTTGGGGTTTGACGACGCAGACCAGTTGCGCCCCTGCTCGGATTTCTCGGGCGGTTGGCGGATGCGCGTGGCCTTGGCGGCAGTTTTGTTCTCTCAACCGGATTTGTTGCTGTTGGACGAACCGACCAACTATCTGGACCTCGAAGGCGCGCTGTGGCTGGAAAGCTATCTGGCGAAATATCCGCACACGGTCATAATCATCAGCCATGACCGGGACTTGCTGAACCGTGCCGTAGGGTCGATCCTGCATCTGGAGGATCGCAAACTCACCTATTACGCCGTGCCTTATGACAAATTCGCCGAACGGCGGGCGGAACGTCTAGCGCAGGCGGAATCCGAGAATGCAAAGGCAAAGGCCCGCATCGCTCATTTGCAGAGCTTCGTGGATCGGTTTCGATATAAGGCATCCAAGGCCGTTCAGGCCCAATCGCGCCTGAAAATGATCGAACGCATCCAGTTGGTCTCAACCCCGCAAGAGGCCGCGCTGCGCGCGTTTTCCTTCCCCGAACCCGAGGAACTGTCGCCGCCGATCATCCAGATCGAAGGTGGTGTCACCGGCTATGGCGAGATCGAAGTACTGCGCCGCTTGAACCTGCGCATCGATCAGGATGACCGTATCGCGCTGTTGGGCAAGAACGGTCAGGGCAAATCTACCCTGTCCAAACTGTTGTCAGACCGCCTGCCCCTCATGGCGGGTAAGATGGCCCGCAGCAACAAGCTGCGCATCGGGTATTTCGCTCAGCATCAGGTGGACGAGCTTTATGTGAACGAAACGCCACTGGACCACCTGCGCCGCCTGCGCCCGGACGAGGCGCCAGGCAAGTGGCGCTCGCGTTTAGCGGGGTTCGGCCTGAATGCGGCTCAGGCGGAAACCGAGGTTGGCCGCCTGTCGGGTGGGCAAAAAGCACGCCTGTCACTGCTGCTGGCCACCATCGACGCACCGCATATGCTGATCCTCGATGAACCGACGAACCATCTGGATATCGAAAGCCGTGAGGCGCTGGTCGAAGCACTGACCGCCTATTCCGGCGCTGTCGTGCTGGTCAGCCACGACATGCACCTTCTGTCGCTTGTTGCCGATCGGTTGTGGCTGGTCTCGGACGGTACGGTCAAATCTTATGACGGTGACCTTGAATCCTACCGGGCCCTTTTGCTGGCGCGTGACAAACCGGTGAAAGAAAAGCCGCAAACAGAGAAGCCCAAACGCGCCTCGCGCGATACCATGCTGGCACTGCGGGCGGACCTGCGCAAATGCGAGGACCGGGTCGAGAAACTGACAGAGATGCACGACAAGCTCGCGGCAAAACTGGCCGACCCGGCGCTTTACGAAGACGACAAGATCAACGATCTGGAAACCTGGAACCGCAAATTCGCCGAGGTGGTCGAGGCCATGCAAAAAGCAGAAGCGCTTTGGATCGCCGCTGCCGAGCGACTGGAACAGGCAGAAACGGTATGAGCGATCCCGTTGTTGAAACCAAAGCGATGATCGCGGGAATGCACCCCGAAATTCAACCCGACGAATTCGCATTTGTGGTCTGGCCCGAAGATATGGACTGGCCCGACGGGACACGCGCCAGTTATGTCGAGGCCGAAGGGCTGTCTTTAATCGTTCCGTTCCATTGCGCACCAAAAGAGGCGGTTGCTATGCGTTGTATCACGCTTCAAGTGCACTCCTCGCTCGAAGGCGTGGGTCTGACCGCTGCGGTCTCGGGGGTGTTGGCACAGGCCGGAATTCCGGCGAACATGGTTGCGGGCTATCACCACGATCATGTTTATGTTCCCTCCGGACGGGCCGAAGACGCCCTAAAAATTTTGAAACATCTGCAACAGAGTAGCAAAGAGTGATTGACACCGCATTTCTGATCACTGCGTTCACAACGCTTTTCGTGGTTCTTGATCCACCGGCGCAAACTCCGATTTTTGTGGCCCTGACCCAGAACATGGATTGGCACACGCGCCGCTCTGTCGCGATACGCGCATGCCTGACGGCAGGCGGCATTCTGGCCATGTTCGCGGCCTTTGGCGAAGCGTTGCTGGGTTTTGTCGGCATCTCGATGGAGGCGTTTCGCGTTGCGGGAGGTGTTCTTCTGTTTCTGACCGCGCTCGACATGCTGTTTGAACGCCGGACCAAACGTCGTGAAAACAGCGCCGAAGAAGAAGAACATCCGGACCCGTCGGTGTTTCCGCTGGGCATCCCACTGATTGCAGGACCCGGTGCGATTGCCACCATGATCCTACTGGCCGGTCAACATCCCGGCATTCAGGGTCTGGCGGTGGTCATCGGCGTTATGCTGGTCGTTCTGGCAATGGTTTTTGTGATGTATCTTTCATCAGGGGCCGTGGCACGGCTTTTGGGGAAAACCGGGCTGAACGTGTTGACCCGGCTTCTTGGGATGCTGCTGGCTGCATTGTCTGTTCAGTTTATTCTTGATGGCCTCAAGGCCTTTGGATTCGCATCTTAAATCCCCATATTCACAAGGTTGAGGGGATTTTCGGGTAACCGCATGGACAGTTTCGATATTGGACGCCTGATCTATCTGGCCCTGCTGGGGGCGGCGCTGCTGATGTGGTTTGTCACGCATAATCGGCAGTCGCTTGGCAAGACATTGCAGCAGGTCATGGCATGGGTGTTCATTTTTGTCGGGGTCATTGCACTGGTCGGTCTGTGGGAGGATATTCGTTCCTCGGTCACTCCCGCGCCGCAGATGAGTGTCACCGGTAACTCGGTTGAGGTTCCCCGCGCTTATGATGGCCATTATTACCTTCCGGTTCTGGTGAATGGTGAGCTGATCACCTTTCTTGTCGACACCGGTGCCAGCCAGATCGTGTTGAACGCGCGGGATGCCAAACGGGCAGGCATTGATCCCGATCAGCTGAACTATTTCGGGCGCGCCTTGACTGCAAACGGTGAGGTGCGTACCGCGCCGGTGCGGCTTGAGACCCTGACGATAGGACCCATTACGGATCAGAACGTTTCGGCCTGGGTCAACGAGGGTGAGCTGGATAAATCGCTTTTAGGGATGGAATATCTGCACCGTTTTTCAAGCATTCAGTTTGCGGATGGCAAGCTGATCCTGTCCCGTTGATGCCTCTCACCTCTTGAGAACAAAAGTGGAACATGATAGCTTGCGGGCATGTCTGCTCAGCTTCTTGGTCCCAAACCTGCACGTCAGGTCCCGGGGGTAAATCTCCATTCCCAGATCACCCTGCAACCGGGTCGCGTGCATGAAGCTTGCGGACCCGCCCGACGCAGCTTTGCCATCTGGCTGGCCGGTCAGACACAGGGTCCCGTGCTGTGGATTTCCCCCGCGTGGGAGCCCGCTCAACTGAACCCCGACGGAATTATGGCCTTTGCTGATCCGGCGCGTTTTCTGTTCGTCCACCCCACCCGCGCCGAAGATCTGCTATGGTGTATTGAAGAGGCGCTGCGCAGCGGGGCCATCCCGCTGATCATAGGCGACCTGCCCGGCGCGCCGGGGCTGACGCCGGTGCGGCGGATGCATCTGGCCGCAGAACAAGGCGGTACGATGGGCCAAGCCCCGCTTGGCTTGCTGCTGACGCCCGGTGATGGCGGCGCACAAGGGGTTGAGACACGCTGGCACATGGCCGCCGCCCATCAGGGGGATGCCAGGCACTGGACCCTGACCCGCCGCCGCGCCCGCGCCCTGCCCCCGGTCAGCTGGCAGGCCACTCAGACCGCTGCCCGCACCGGTCTGCACCTGAAACGCATTGAAACAGAGGACATTCTGACGTGAAGCCGCAAGGATCACGCAAGATGTGACTCGCCAAACTCCGGATCGCACCCTAGCGTCGCCGCATGAGCCATCCGATCCATGACAGCCGCTATTCCTGGATTCGCCTTCTGATCACGCTCGCCATCGCAACTGTGGCGAATGTAGGGATGTGGGCGGTCATCGTGGTCATGCCTACTGTCGAAGCAGAATTCGGCGCCAGTCGCGCCGAAGCCTCGATGCCATATACGCTTACGATGATCGGATTTGCGCTGGGCAATATGTGGCTAGGACAACTGGTGGACCGGCTGGGCGTGACACGCGCCCTGATCGGCGCCGCTGTATTAAGCGCCTTCAGCTATCTATTGGCAACGCTGGCCCCGAATATAACACTACTATCTGCGGCGCATCTGCTGGTCGGGCTGGGAACATCGATCGGGTTTGGCCCCTTGATCGCCGATATCTCGCACTGGTTCATGAAGCGGCGTGGGTTCGCCGTCGCATTGGTGGCCAGCGGAAACTATATCTCTGGCGCAATCTGGCCCACCCTGCTGTCCGGCATTCTGTTACGGAATGGCTGGCAACAGGTCTACCTGACATTGGCGCTATTGACGCTGCTAATTGTCATCCCCCTGTCCTTGCTGTTGCGTCGTCAGGTCCCGGTCGAAGCACACAGCACAGCCGCGGCCACAGCCCAGATCAACGCGCGCACTGTCGGCGTTTCACCACGCGTGTTACAGTACATCCTTGGCCTGGCTGGTATTGGATGCTGCGTAGCGATGTCCATGCCACAGGTCCATATCGTGTCGTATTGCGTCGGGCTGGGATACGGCCCCGCAGTGGGGGCTGAAATGCTATCGCTGATGCTGCTAGGTGGCGTCGCCAGCCGTATTCTCTCGGGCCTGTTGGCCGACCGTCTGGGCGGCGTCATGACGCTCTTGATCGGCTCAGTCTTGCAGTGCATCGCCCTGTTCCTGTTCCTGCCATATGACGGGATGGTCTCACTTTATGTGATCAGCTTGCTGTTCGGTCTGGCGCAGGGTGGCATCGTGCCCAGCTACGCTTTGGTTGTCCGTGAATACATGCCGCCGCAGGACGCCGGGGCGCGGGTCGGATTCGTCTTGATGATGACCATCCTTGGCATGGCGCTTGGCGGCTGGATGTCAGGCTGGATTTACGATGCCACCGGAAGTTACCAACTGGCTTTCGTCAACGGAATTCTTTGGAACGGTCTGAACATTGCCATCGTTCTGATGTTGATCAAAAGATCCCGCCCCAGACGGGACACCGTCATGGCATGACACACCTGACCCGCCGCTTGGTGCTTGCAGGGATGGTGGCTCTGCCTTTGGCCCGTACGGTGCAAGCCGCGTTGAAGCCATACATTTTGTCAACGAAAGCCACCGTGGTTGGTTTTACCTTTGATCTGTCAGGTATCCCTCAGACCGGATCAATGCCGATCCGGCAGGCGGACGTACAGATTGACATGCACCGCCTGCAAAATAGCCGGGTCACAGTGGTTCTGGATGTCAACAAGGCCAGAACACGCTTGCCCTTTGCCCGCATGCCGATGCTCGGCCCCGGTGTTTTGGGCGCCGAAACCTACCCGACAATTCAATTCGTATCGACTGACATTCAATTGGGGGCCGATGGGCGCATATCGAATGGTGCTCGTGTCACGGGGGAACTGAGTATCCGAGATGTGACGCACCCCATAACCTTGGATGCCAACCTATTCCGCCAGCCCGGAACAGCCGCGAACGACCTCAACCGACTGACCATAGGTTTGACCGGGACTTTGAACCGGCACGATTTCGGTGCCTCGGGTTATCCCGATCTGGTAGGACAAAACGTCGGACTGGACATACGTGCCGAGATCATTCGTGCAACCTAATCGACAAAAAGCAAAAAACGACTGGATAAAGTCGAATAGTTGCGCGCATTGTCCGGTGACGCCGCCTATCTGAGAAAACCATGCGCACGATCATTTCATTTGCCGCCCTGTTTCTTTCGGTCATTCTGCTTCAGCTTTCAACGGGCGGCGTCGGGCCACTTGATGCCATTTCCGGGATCACCTTAAGCTTTTCGACCGAACAGATCGGTATGCTGGGTTCAGCGCATTTCCTTGGCTTTTTCATAGGTTGCTGGTGGGCGCCGCGTCTGATGGGCAGTGTCGGGCATTCCCGCGCATTTGCCGTATGCACAGCGCTGGGCGCGATGGGGTTGATCGGGCACACCCTGACAGACAATCCTTATGTATGGGCGGCGTTGCGCATCGCCTCGGGCACATGTGTGGCAGGTAGTTACACCGTCATCGAAGCCTGGCTGAATGCAAAAGTGACCAATGAGACACGTGGACGAGCCATGGGCACCTATCGCATCGTCGATATGGGTGCCTCGCTGAGTGCTCAGTTGATCATCGCCGTCCTGCCACCCGCCTCGTATGTTTCCTATAACCTCTTGGCGATCCTTTGCTGCGCCTCATTGCTGCCGCTGACACTAACACGCGCAAGTCAGCCGAAGACACCAGACGCCCCGCGCCTGCGCCCGAAACTGGCATGGCACAGTTCGCCGTTGGCCGTCGCGGGCGTCATTGTTTCGGCACTCAGTTCAGCATCTTTCCGAATGGTCGGGCCTGTCTACGGTCAGGAAGTCGGGTTGGGAGTGGATCAAATCGCCTTCTTCCTCGCCTCTTTCGTTCTGGGCGGGGCGCTGGCGCAGTATCCGATGGGATGGCTCGCGGACAAATACGACCGGCGCTGGGTCTTGATCTGGCTTTCGGTCGCGGCGGTACTAAGCTGCGGGGTCACAATGGCGGCAAGCGACACGGGAACCGTCGGTGTCATGCTTGCAGCGGCGCTTTTTGGGTTCACGACATTCCCGATCTTTTCGGTGTCATCCGCGCATGCCAACGATTTTGCGACAACCGAACAAAGGGTCGAGTTGTCTGCCGCCCTAATGTTCTGGTACGCGCTGGGGGCTATTGCGTCACCCTATATCACGTCAACACTGATCCAGGATTTTGGACCCAGCGCGCTGTTTGCATTTGTTGCGGTCGGCCACGTATTCCTGATCGGTTTCGGCCTGGCCCGGATGCGGTCGCGTCCGACACCCGCGGAAAGAACCAATTACGTCTACGCACCACGTACATCCTTTACGGTCGGAAGGTTGCTGAAACGCGCCCGCGAGGAATGAATAGCGGACCCGCAGCCCTGCATTGCGCAGAGTCTGCATATTGACTGACCACATTCTGACCGGTTTACAACGGCCATCGGTAACTTGGTCGTCCCATCAGGCGCGCGTCACAAATCAGAGTTATTCCAGTCATCTACGAAACCGGGCTTTTGCTGAGCGGTGACTTAGGTTAGACGAACGCGCAGTTAGATACGCGGAAACGAAATATGGCTCGGATTCTCATCACCTCGGCGATCCCTTACATCAATGGGATCAAGCATCTCGGCAATCTGATCGGCTCGCAACTGCCTGCCGACTTGTATGCACGCTACCAGCGTGGCCGGGGGAACGAGGTCATGTTCCTGTGTGCCACCGACGAACACGGCACGCCAGCCGAACTGGCCGCTGCCAAAGCTGGAAAGCCGGTGGCCGAGTATTGCGCGGACATGTACGAAATTCAGGCCGACATCGCCAAGCGTTTTGGGATGAGCTTTGACCACTTTGGTCGCTCATCCAGCGATCAGAACAAAAAGCTGACCCAACATTTCGCCGGAAAACTTGATGCGG
This sequence comes from Ruegeria sp. AI2, assembly GCF_056541275.1. Taxonomy (NCBI): domain Bacteria; kingdom Pseudomonadati; phylum Pseudomonadota; class Alphaproteobacteria; order Rhodobacterales; family Roseobacteraceae; genus Ruegeria; species Ruegeria sp. AI2. The sequence goes on along the minus strand of NZ_JBQFYB010000001.1, from coordinate 624,793 downwards.
CCGGGTTGATCCGTGAGGTCACGGAAAAACAAGTCTATTCCAACGCAGATGGTCGCTTTCTTCCCGACCGCTATATCGAGGGCACCTGCCCCAATTGCGGGTATGAGAACGCACGTGGCGACCAGTGTGAAAACTGCACCAAGCAGTTGGATCCGACCGACCTGATTGAACCGCGCTCGGCCATTTCGGGCTCGACCGATCTGGAAGTGCGTGAGACCAAGCACCTCTATCTGCGCCAATCGGCGATGAAGGATCAGCTGGATGCCTGGATTGACAGCAAAACTGACTGGCCGATCCTGACCACATCCATTGCCAAGAAATGGCTGCATGATGGCGACGGGCTGCAAGACCGGGGGATCACCCGCGATCTGGACTGGGGCGTTCCAGTCAAGAAAGGCGAACAGGACTGGCCCGGTATGGAAGGCAAGGTCTTCTATGTCTGGTTCGATGCGCCGATTGAATACATCGCCTGTGCCAAGGAATGGGCGGATTCGACCGGGAAACCCGATTCCGAGTGGGAACGCTGGTGGCGCACCGATAAGGGTGCGGAGGATGTGCGTTATGTCCAGTTCATGGGCAAGGACAACGTGCCATTTCACACGCTTTCTTTCCCCGCCACTATTCTGGGGTCGGGCGAGCCGTGGAAGATGGTCGACCATCTGAAATCCTTCAACTACCTGAATTACGACGGCGGCCAGTTCTCGACCTCGCAGGGGCGTGGCGTTTTCATGGATCAGGCGCTCGAGATTCTGCCAGCCGACTACTGGCGGTGGTGGCTGCTGAGCCATGCGCCGGAAAGCAGCGACAGCGAGTTCACGTGGGAGAACTTCCAACAATCCGTGAACAAGGATCTGGCCGATGTTCTGGGCAACTTCGTCAGCCGCATCACCAAGTTCTGCCGCTCAAAATTCGGTGAGGTGGTGCCCGAAGGCGGTGAGTTTGGCGAGCGTGAGAACGCTCTGATCGATGAACTCACCAAACGCGTCCGCGCTTATGAGGCGCATATGGAAGCAATGGACGTCCGCAAGTCGGCTCAGGAACTGCGGGCCATCTGGGTGGCTGGCAATGAATACCTGCAAGCTGCAGCGCCGTGGTCAACCTTCAAGGAAGACCCCGAAGGGGCCGCTGCGCAGGTGCGTCTGGGCCTGAACCTGATCCGGTTCTATGCCGTGCTCAGCGCGCCGTTCATCCCTGATACCTCAGCCAAGATGCTAAGCGCCATGAACACGCTTGATACCAGCTGGCCCGAGGACGTGGCCGCAGCGTTGAACGCCCTGCCAGCGGGTCACGACTTTGTCGTTCCTGACGTTCTGTTTGCCAAGATCACAGACGAACAGCGCGAAGAATGGCAGGCAAAATTCGCCGGCAAACGCGGCTGACCACCCTGGTATTCGTCAGCTCAAACGGGGGCTGTCGGCCCCTGTTTTCGTTTAGCACCTCGGAACAGGCCGACACCTAAACCAGCTTAGTTGCTGAAATTTTTGGCGTCATCGCAAACCACAGCGGGATTCATCGCGCTTGAGAATTCGTGGCAAACAAGCCATCCTGCAAACAAGTTTTGTCGACTCGCGCGATTGTGACCGCCGGGATGGACACCAATTGTTTCTGAAATGCACGAGGCTTTCGCCATGTCCCAAGTTTTCCCTTTTCCAACTCAGGCCCGCAATCCAATAGCCACCGCACTATTGCTGATTTCCCTGGGACTGGCCCAACCTGCAACTGCACAGGACGAAGGAGCGGCACCGAAAGTTACGATTGCGGCCGCCTTCACCGAAGAAATCACCGACGAGGCTTCCTTCATAGGGCGCGCTCAGGCGATCAATAAGGTCGACATCGTCGCCCGCGTGAACGGTTTTCTCAACAGCCGGAATGTAGAGGATGGGGCTACGGTCAAGGAAGGAGACCTGTTGTTCACCATCGAGCCGGACCTTTACGAGGCGACATTGGAGGCCCGAAAAGCTGATCTAAACCGGGCCGAGGCGAACCTTGAGCTGGCCAAGGTCGATCTGGCGCGAAAGGAAGAGCTTTACAAACGCGACGCGACACCTGAATCCGAACGCGACATCGCGCGGGCCAACGAACTGGTCGCCGAGGCTGAGGTCAAGGCCGCAAATGCGGCGATCCAGCAGGCCGAACTGGACCTGAGCTATACGCAGATCCACGCACCTTTTGATGGGCGTATCGGCAGCATCACCACCAGCGTCGGCGATGTGGTAGGCCCGACCAACCCGCCGCTGGTGAACATTGTCAGCGAGACGCCGATCTATGTGAATTTCTCTCTGAACGAAAAACTTTTCACTTCGGTTCTTCAGGCAGTTGGCGCAAATTCAGCTTCTCTTGCGGACAGCCCGCAAAGCCCCAATGTGCATATCACGCTGCCAAATGGAACCAAGTTGGATGAAACGGGCAGGATCGTATTCGTTGACAATCGTATCGACCCGTTGACCGGCGCGATCACAATGCGCGCCCAGTTCGAAAATGCCGACCGTTTGATCCTGGACGGTGCATTCGTGAATGTGCAGATCGAAGCGTTGCAACCGACCTTGCAAGTTCTGGTGCCGCAAGCTGCGCTGCAACGCGATCAGCGTGGTGATTTTGTTCTGGTTGTAAACGACAAGCAGATGGTGGAGCAGCGATACATCACCACAGGCAACACAGAAGGTACCGCCATCATCGTTACCGAAGGCTTGCGTGAGGGCGAAAGCGTGATTGTCGAGGGCCTGCAACGGGTCCGTCCCGGTGTGGCTGTTGACGCGGTTGTCGCCTCTGAACAGCCGGGAGAGTAATCGATGTTCTCAGCCCTGTTCATCAGCCGGCCGAAGCTGGCGTTAGTCATTTCGCTTGTGCTGACCATCATGGGTGGCATCGGCTATCTGGTGCTGCCGGTCGCGCAGTTCCCCGACATTACTCCGCCCGTGGTCAACGTATCCACCAAATACACCGGAGCAAATGCGGAAACAGTGGAAAACACCGTCGCCGCTCCGATCGAGGCGCAGGTAAACGGCGTGGACGACATGATCTACATGACGTCCAGATCGTCTGACAACGGCTCGTATTCGTTGGACGTAACTTTCGAAGTTGGCACCGACCCTGATATCGCCTCGGTCAACGTTCAGAACCGGGTGGCACAGGCAATGTCGTCGTTGCCCTCCGAAGTGACATCTTCGGGCGTTGTCACACAAAAATCGTCGACCAACATGCTGATGCTGGTCACGCTGACCTCGCCCAACGGCACCTATGACAGCGTGTTTCTTTCCAACTATGCCTCGATCAACCTGCGCGATGCGCTGGCGCGTGTGCAGGGCGTGGGTAAAGCTGATGTTCTGACCAACTTGGAATACGCCATGCGGGTCTGGATGGACCCTGACAAGATGGCGGCCCTTTCCATCACGCCAGGTGACGTGATCAACGCGATCCGCGAACAGAATATCGAAGTGTCCGCCGGTTCGATCGGTGCGCCACCTGTTCCCGAAGGCCAGACCTTTCAATACACGATCAAGTCCAAAGGGCGACTGACATCCGCCGAAGAATTTGGCGATATCGTGATCCGTACTGGAGATGCTGGCGCAATTATCCGCGTAAGGGACATCGCCCGAGTTGAGCTTGGTGCAGAATTCTACTCGGCATCCGGCTATTTTCAGGCCGTGCCTGCCACCGTCATCGGCATCTATCAAGCCCCAGGCGCAAACGCCCTGGCCGTTTCAGAGCGCGTGCAGGCGGAACTGGAGCGGCTGTCCCGCGCATTCCCGACGGATGTCGAATATGAAGTACCCTTCAACACAACAGACTTTGTCGAAGCCTCTTTGAATGACGTCGTATCGACACTGATCCTGACCTTCACCCTCGTGATCTCGGTCGTTTTTGTGTTCCTGGGAAGTTGGCGTGCGACGATCATCCCCGCGGTTGCCATCCCGGTCTCACTGATCGGCACGTTTGCTTTCTTGCTGGCCTTCGGCATGTCGTTGAACACGATCTCGCTGTTCGCGCTGGTACTGGCCATTGGGATCGTGGTTGATGACGCCATCGTCGTGGTCGAAAACGTCGAGCGCATCATCGCTGATGAGGGGCTGCCCCCAGCCGAAGCCACCCGTAAGGCGATGGGGCAGATCACAGGCCCGGTCATCGCGACCACGCTGGTATTGCTGGCGGTATTCGTGCCCGTGACCTTCATGCCGGGCATCTCAGGGCGGCTGTACTCTCAGTTCGCTGTCACGATCTCGACCGCTGTTGTGATCTCGTCGATCAACGCGCTGACACTGTCGCCCGCGCTGTGTGGGCTGGTCCTTAAGGCCCGCTCAGGGCCGCCCAAAGGGCTGCTTGCACTGTTCGAAAACTTCATTGGTGGCGTTCGCAACGGCTATGTCGCCATTGTTCGCAAACTGCTTGTATTTCCGGCTATCGCGCTGGCCATCGTGGTTGGGCTCGGCATGGGAACAGGGGCAATCATGTCAAACACGTCCGCCGGGTTTATCCCGCTGGAAGACAATGGCTATCTCTTTGTCGACGTGCAACTGCCTGACGCCGCGACGCTGGAACGGACCGAGGCCGTGACAAAGCGCCTCGATGACCAGATACGCGAGATCCCGGGTGTGTCCAGCACCGTTCTGATCAATGGCTTCTCATTGCTGAACGGCACAATCACCAACGGCGCTGCGATCTTCGTGAACCTCGACAACTGGAGCGAACGGCAGGAAGAAGACCTGAGCGCCGAAGCCATTTTAGCCAAGGTGCTGGCCATCGCGAATAATGAGACCGCAGCCTCGACCGTTGCCTTCAACCCGCCGCCAATTCAGGGTCTCGGCATGTCTGCCGGGGTTGAGATGGAGGTGCAGCAAACCGGTGGCGGTTCACCGCAGGATCTGGCATCGGCTGTGGGGTCGTTTGTCTATTCGGCCAACCAACGACCCGAGATCGGGCAAGCCTATACGACATTCCGTGCCAACGTTCCGCAGCTGTTCGTGGATCTGGACCGCGAGAAAGCCAAGACACTGGACGTCTCGGTGGCTGAGATTTTCCAGACCATGCAAGCCCAGCTGGGGTCGTATTATGTCAACGACTTCAACCTGTTTGGTCGCGTCTATCGCGTAATGATCCAGGCGGAAGGCAGCTATCGCGACAATGTCGATGACATTGCCAGCCTCTATGTGCGTTCACAGAAGGGCGACATGGTGCCACTGGGTACCCTGATTGACGTGGAAAACGTTTTGGGGCCGGTTCTGCTGAAACGGCATAACCTGTTCCGGTCGGCAACGGTGACAGCGGTGCCAGCGCCGGGCCTGTCCAGCGGCGACGCGATCACAGCGATGACAGAGGTCTCTGCTTCGGCTCTGCCGCCGGGATACTCGTTCGAATGGACGGGGACGGCACAACAACAGTTGGCGTCAGGCAGCCTGGTGATCGTCATTCTGGGGCTGGCTATCCTATTCGGTTACCTGTTTCTGGTTGGACAGTATGAAAGCTGGACTATGCCGGTCTCGATCTTGCTGTCTGTGGTCGTGGCCCTGTTCGGGGCGGTGGCGGCAGTTGCCATCGTTGGCAGTGACATCAACCTCTATACGCAGATCGGGATGATCATGCTGGTGGGGTTGGCTTCGAAGAACGGCATTCTGATCGTCGAGTTTGCAATGGAACAGCGCGCCAAGGGTCTTTCGATCAAGAACGCTGCCGTCGAGGCAGCTCATCAGCGGTTCCGCGCTGTCATGATGACAGCCCTGTCTTTCCTGCTGGGCGTCGTACCGCTGCTGGCTGCCAATGGTGCGGGTGCGGCCAGCCAGAAAGCCATCGGTGTCGCCGTGTTCGGTGGTATGTTGGCCGCGACGCTGGTTGGCGTGATCGTGGTGCCTGTCCTCTACGCCCTGATGCAAAGCATGCGCGAGTGGCTGAAAGGCAGTAAAAACGATCCCGGCCCTTCAGAAGAAGCGGCCTGATCCGATCAAAGCCCCGCCCATCAGCGGGGCTTTTTTTCTGGTGTCAGTCTGATCTTTCCCGCCGCCGATCAGAGAGTTCGCGGATCACCACCTTTGCCTCTGGTGTCGGCGCCTGCTCGACCCGGCGATAATCCGATCCATCCCGGTTCCGTGTCAGCAGCCCACAGGAAATCATGGTCCGGCGCAGGGTTGCAGGGTCATCAAAACAATGTTCGGCATTGAGGCACACGTTGACCGCACCTTCTTGCAGCGCCACGGCTGCCGGTACCGCAGACCAGAGCCCCCACAAAGACAAAGTCTGCACCGATCGTTTTGACGGCCATTGCCGAAGTCTGCCCTGCCCGTCGAACAGGTGCAGTGTGCGCTCAACCGTGCGCATGTCAGCAACTGGTTGTTTCGGGCGAGCCTCGATCCGCCTGGCAGCGGCACTGGTGGCGCGCATATGTTGCACGTTCTGAAACCCGGCGGCACGAGCGACCATATTCATCAGGGTCAGGTGCGACGGGCTGGAGTCGCCAAGTTGTTGGGACAGGATACGCACGAATCCGGTCAGATCATCGGCGTGCAAGGGTACAGGAGTTTTGCTCATCACAAATCCATATCGGGCGTTTTGCGCGATCGTTGGTCGCTGACTTGACGAAACAACGCCCTGATGGTTGCGATAGTTTCCCATACACTGGCAGGTTTAGCACTCTGGGTAAGAGCAGCGACGCCTCGGTGTCTGCCGACCGTATCCAACGGCTAGCACAACACTCATCACCCGCCAAGAGGATAGAAAGATGGATCAGGTCGAGCCGGGGGCCAGCCGTTCAGCCATCCAGCCGTCGATCCGCGCGATCTGCTCGGCATTCAGTCGCAGGCCCAGCTTGTTGCGCCGCCAGACGACATCTTCGGCGGTCCGTGCATATTCCTTGTCGATCAGCCACGCGACTTCCCGCGCGGTCAGGGTTGCGCCAAAATCCTCACCCAGATCAGACAGCTGTTGCGCATCCCCAAGGACATCTGTTGCTTCGGTTCCATAGGCCCTGATCAGGCGTGCAGCCCAGGCGGCACCCAGAAACGGATACGCGGCCTGAAGCTGGTCAGTCAGGGCTTCAACAGCGTCAACCGGAAAGTCACCGCCCGGCAACGCCACACCAGCGGTCCAGGGGCCCGGCATATTTGGAAAGAATTCACCAACCTTCTCCAGAGCACTTTCCGCGAGCCTGCGATAGGTGGTGATCTTGCCGCCAAACACGTTCAATACAGGCGCCCCACCCTGCGCATCGACTTTCAGCGTGTAATCTCGCGTTGCTGCGGTGGCACTGCTGGCACCGTCGTCATAAAGCGGCCGCATACCAGAATAGGTCCACACAACATCTTCGCGGGTCACAGCGCGCTTGAAATACTTCGATGCGAAGGCGCACAGATACTCCTGCTCGGCCTCGGTACAGACGGGTTTCGTGTCAGGGTCCGGGTGATCCTGATCCGTTGTGCCGATCAGGGTAAAGTCCTGCTCATATGGAATGGCGAAAATGATGCGGCCGTCTTCGCCCTGAAAGAAATAGCACTTGTCGTGGTCATACAGCCGGGATGTCACAATATGGCTGCCCCGAACAAGCCGAACACCCTCGCGTGAGTTCACACGGATCTTGGTCTGGATGATGTCCCCGACCCAAGGGCCACCCGCATTGATCAGCATTCTGGCCCGAACAAGACGGGTTTCGCCGCTGCTGCGATCACGAATCGATACCTGCCAAAGGTCGTCCACCCGCTCGGCCGAAATCACCTCGGTTCGCACCATGATCTGCGCACCGCGCGCCTCGGCGTCGCGGGCATTCAGAACCACCAACCGCGAGTCTTCGATCCAGCAATCAGAATATTCATAAGCCGTTTCGAACTTGTCCTTTAACGGGACGCCTTCCGGAGCCGATCGCAGGTTCAGCGACGTGGTGCCCGGCAGGATTTTGCGACCACCCAGATTGTCATACATGAATAAACCCAACCGGATCAGCCAAGCCGGACGCCGCCCGCGCATCCACGGCATGACCGTACTGAGCAGCCGAGAGGTCGGCGTTTCCGAGTCAAACCGCATGTCCTTGTGGTATGGCAGCACAAAGCGCATCGGCCAGCTGATATGCGGCATCGCGCGCAACAGGGTTTCACGCTCGATCAGTGCCTCACGGACCAGACGGATTTCGAAATACTCCAGATAGCGCAAACCGCCATGAAACAATTTCGTCGAGGCTGATGACGTGGCCGAGGCCAGATCATTCATCTCTGCCAATGTAACTGACAGCCCGCGACCAGCAGCATCCCGAGCGATGCCGCAACCATTGATCCCGCCACCGATGATAAAAAGGTCCGTTGTCTGAACGTCGGCTGACCGCATACCAATGATTCCTTGTCAGGATGGATGACAGGCATTTGCCAGAACATCCTTCGTATGGTCAATGTTTTTGTTCGAATTTTTTCGCTTTGTAACAGTAACCTGAAATTTTCTAACACCTTCCTTGCAAAACCGGCCAAAAAGAACAAAAACGAAAGAAGCACTTCAAGTTTGGAAACACCATGTCCCTGTCTTTTCGCCAATCTGACATTCTGGACATTGCCGGGGCCGAAGGCCGCGTCACCGTTGACGGGTTGGCCGAAAGATTTGGTGTCACGGTCCAGACGATCCGGCGCGACCTGACCGAGCTGGCCGAGGCAGGTAAACTGGATCGGGTGCATGGCGGCGCGGTGCTGCGCTCGGGCGTGTCCAACATCGGATATGAAGACCGCCGTGCCCTGAACGCCGACGCCAAGACCCGTATTGCAAAGGCTTGCGCCACCGATATCCCCGACGGCGCATCGATCTTCATGAACATCGGAACCTCCACCGAGGCCGTGGCGCGGCAATTGCTGAACCACAAGAATCTGATGGTTGTGACCAACAACATGAATGTCGCAAACATTCTGATTGAGAACCCGGATTGTGAGGTCGTCATGGCCGGTGGCGTTCTGCGGCGCACCGACGGCGGGTTGATCGGGAACCTGACTGTTTCGACCATTCGGCAATTCAAATTTGACCTTGCCGTAATCGGCTGTTCAGCTTTGGACACTGACGGAGATCTTCTGGACTTCGACTTTCAGGAGGTACAAGTCAGCCAGACCATCATTGTGCAGGCACGCCGCACATTTCTGGTTGCCGACTATTCCAAGTTTCACCGCTCGGCCCCGGCCCGCATCACTTCTTTGGCAGAAATCGACGCAATTTACACGGATGCGCCGTTACCAGGCGATCTGCACCTGCGCAGTCAGGAATGGCAAACGGACATCGTCCTGTGTAACTAGCGGACATTAAGAATAGTCCCCAAATTACCGCGTCGCTTGCCAGATGCCACCCGGCCTGACACTATCGTCTTCATAAAGATATGTGCACGGGAGGGGAGCACCGGGCCATGATTGCGCTTTTATTTGCACTACTTACCGCCACGATGGGGCTCAACTATTTCAACATGACAAAGGCAGGCAAAGCGCTGTTCTTCCTTACAATTGCCCTCAGTATCTACTGGTTGAAATTCCACGCCACCAGTCAGCTGACAATTCAGCTTTGAGGGCCTCATCATGACACCCGAACTGTCACGTACACTAAACGCGATCGGAATGCTGGCCGTCAGTCTCGTTCTGGCGCTGGCATTCTTCTATCAACTTGTCCTTTACGAACTGCCCTGTCCGCTTTGCCTGTTGCAGCGTGTCGGCTTTGTAGCCGTCGGCGTCGGGCTGGGCCTGAACCTGCTTTATGGCGCGCGACCGCAGCACTATGCCATCATGCTGATTGCCGCTTTGTATGGCGGCAGTGTTTCGATCCGGCAAATCCTGTTGCACATTGTGCCTGGAACCGGCCACTACGGATCGCCCGTTCTGGGGCTGCATTATTACACTTGGGCGGGCATCGCCTTTTTCCTTGTCCTGCTGGGTACGTCGTTCATGCTGCTGTTTGATCGCCAATATGACTCGGGCGCGGCCAGCGAGGTACGTTTTGGGGGAAACAAGCTGGCCAAAACCGCCTTCTTTGTCATGCTGGCACTTGCCGTACTGAACGCCGGTTCAACTCTGCTGGAATGCGGACCGGGCATTTGTGATGACCCGCCAACGGACTACAAGTTGATTGACGAACTGAAAACGAATGATTGAGGATACCCTAACCTTCCCCTGATGGAGGCACGCACATGGGACTATTGGGCCAGCCGCTGGGCTATTATGACTATCTGACATTGGTCGCGCTGATCCTGCTGCTTGCAGCAGTTATGGCGCTGTTCCTGTTCATTATGGGCCTTCCGGGGCGGATCGCGATCAAACGTAATCATCCCCATGCCGAAGCCGTAAAGATCATGGGATGGATGGGGTTTTTGGCTGTCGTGCCTTGGGTTCACGCCTTCATGTGGGCTTTCCACGATGGCGTCACGGTCGATATTCGCCGGGGCCCGGACGAGGAAAAAGATGCCATTCGAGATGAAATTAAACGCCTGGGCGGCAAGGTCAAACCCGAATACCAGGATCGTCTGGACACAGACGACACACAACCCAGTTAAGACCGAAGGACCCTAATACCTATGTTCGTCGCCCTCGGCATCACGCTGTTCTACATCATTTTCGTCTGGCTCATTTTCTTCAAGCTGGAATGGCTGAAGTTCAACATTGCCTGGGGCATTGCTTCGTTCTGGGTGGGTGCACATCTGCTGCTGATCTTCCTTGTGGCGCTTCGCTTCTTTCAACCATTTTCGGCAGACAGCCACGTGGTACGCTCGACCATACAGATAATCCCCAAGCTGACACAGCCAACGATCCTGTCCGAGGTGCTTGTCGAACCAAATACACCGGTCACAAAGGGCGATCCGCTGTATCGGTTCGATGACACGGTGTTTTCGCTGGCGGTCGATAATGCGCAGGCCCAGTTGGTGGCGGCACAGCAGAATGCTAAAATCCTTGAACAGGATGTCATTGCGTCGACCGAAGCTGTCGAACGGGCCAATGCGCAATTGGCCTATGCGCAAACCCAACAGGCGCGGTATGAGAATCTTGTTCCGGCCGGAGGCGCCCGTCAGGACGATCTGGATCAATGGAACGAACAGGTGACCGAAGACCAGGCCGCCGTCAAACAGGCTGGGGCCAACCTGTCCAAGGCTCAACTGGCGCTGGAATCGCAGATTGACGGCGTGAACACCGGCATCCTTCAGGCGCAGGCGCAATTGGCCGAGGCCGAGTATTTTCTGGAAAACACAACAATCTATGCGCCTGAAAATGGCATGATCGTCTCACAGCAGGCCCGCCCCGGATTGGTGGTCGGTGACGTCCGGTTGGGTGCGATCGCCAGCTTTGTGACTGATGAAAGCCCTTATATCCTTGCCACATTCCGCCAGCAGAACCTGAAATTTGTCGAACCGGGACAAGAGGTCGAAGTCGCGCTTGATCTTTATCCCGGCGAAATCCTGACGGGCAAGGTCGAAGCGATCTGGTGGGCCACCCGGCAAGGGCAACTCATCCCGTCGGGCCGCCTGCCCGGTTTCGAGCTGCCCAAACTGCCCGGTCGGATTGCGGTTCAGATCACCGTCGATGTGCCGGAAGACCACATTTTCCCAGCGGGCGGCCATGCCGCTGTGGCGATCTATACAGGCCAGGGCAAAAGTTTTGAGTTTCTGAGACGCATCAACATCCGCCTTTATTCCTTCGCCAACTTCATCCGACCCCTGGATATCTGAGGATGCGCGCCATGACACTCCGCAGGTTGTTGGGAACCGCCATTTGCGCCGCCACTCTCGCGGCTTGCACACCCGTTGGACCGGATTTCGTGCGCCCCAACTCACCTGTCGTGAAACAATGGATTGAGGTCAACAACCCCAGCGCCGGTCAAAGCGGGCTGACTTCGCGCAGTGCGCCTGTCGTGAAATGGTGGCAGACATTCAATGATCCGACCCTCAACAAACTGATTGCCGAGGCCTACGCCCAGAACCTGACACTTCAGGTCGCTGGTGCGCGGGTTTTGCAGGCGCGCGCGCAACTGGGTATCGCCTTTGGCGAGCTTTACCCGCAGTCGCAGGCCATTGGCGGCTCGCTTGAACGGCGCCAGATCAGCGACAATCTGGGGCCAATTTCGGATGTCAATCGCGTCATCCCGCTGGATACCGAATTCTCGACCTCGCAAGTCGGCTTCGATGCCCAGTGGGAGTTGGACGTCTGGGGCGCCCAGCGGCGCGGTGTTCAGGCGGCGCGATCCAACCTGGCCCTGCAAGTGGCAAACTACGACGACGCGTTGGTTACGCTGACCGGGGACGTCGCCGCGCTTTACGTCAATATCCGGGCGCTGCAAGAGACGCTGGCAATTGCGCGCGAGAACATCAAATTGCAGCAGGACTCGGCAGACCTGACTCAGCTGCGGTTCAACAATGGCGTCACCACGGAACTGGACGTGCAGGAATCCACCGCCCTGTTGAACAACACTAAGGCGCTGGTACCCGAACTGGAAAGCGACCTGCAACAGACCAAGAACGCGCTTGCGGTGTTATTGGGCACGACACCTTCTCGCATGACCGGTCTGTTGGGCAATACCGGACGCATTCCATCGGCCTGGGCAAATGTGGCTGTGGGCGTTCCCGCTGAATTGCTGCGTCGCCGCCCGGATGTGCGCGCGGCTGAACTGGCGGCAGCCACGCAGTCGGCGCAGGTGGGCATCGCGATGGCGGACCTGTATCCCCAATTCATCCTGTCAGGCGCAATCGGCTTGCAGGCATCCGGCGGGCGCGATCTGTTCGGCGGCGGCAGCACAACCGGACTGGCCAGTGCGGGTGTGGTCTGGAATGTGCTGAACTATGGCCGCATCAAGAACAATGTTCGCGCGCAGGACGCCGCTTACCAGGCGCTGATTGCGAATTATCAGAACACTGTGCTGACCGCTTATTCCGAGGTTGAAAGTGCCATGGTCGCTTATGCGCAGGCACGTAAGCAGGTCGGGTTCTATCAGCAAAGTGTCGACGCCTCACGCAAAGCTGCCGAAATCGCCGTCAGCCAATATACAGATGGCATTGCCGATTATTCGCGCGTGCTGAACACCCAGACCGCACTATTGCGGTCGCAGGCCAATCTGATCGAGGCACGGCAGCAGGTATCCAGCAATCTGGTGGCGGTTTACAAGGGTTTGGGCGGCGGATGGCAAATCCGGCAAAATCAGGAATTCCTGCCCGAAACCGTTCTGGCCGAGATGGCCTATCGCACGGATTGGGGCGATCTGCTGCAGAAAACCCCAACCCGCGCAAGCCTGAATTAGGTGCTACTTGGTTAACCCGCGCAACCCGCCCGAGATCAGGATATTAACCTCATAGAGGATGCGGGGCGCGGCCAGCCCGCCGGGGCTGGCCAGATAGTTCGGGCTCCATTCCGGATCGAACTTCTGCTTGAACGCACGAAGGCCCTCAAAATGGTAGAACTGTTCGCCATGTTCGTAAACGAACCCACCGATGCGGTTCCAAAGCGAAGCAAGCTGACGGTTTTCGATCCCTGAAAACGGTGCCGCACCCAGTGAAAACCAGTGAAACCCCTGCTGCGCCCCCCAATCCATCATGTCGGCGAAAAGAGCGTCCATGACGAAACTTGGGCTATCGGGTTCATAACGCATGAGGTCCAGTGACAGCTCGGACTTGTTCCCTCCTTGGAACAGATTGGCAAAGGCCATGACCTTGCCGGTGTTGCCATCACGCAGGATCGCATGATCGAAATAGGACAGGTATTGATCATCAAATCCCCCCAGTGCAAAGCCCTTTTCTGCACCGGCCTTTTGCGCAAGCCAGCGGTCTGAAATCCCACGCAAATCTGACAACAGAGGCCTCAGTTCTTCCTTCGGAATGATCTCGAACACATATCCTTCGCGTTCAGCACGGTTCTTGGCCTGCCGGAACCGCTTGCGCGACTTTCCGTCCAGCGAGAAATCGTGCAATGACACCCGCGCAACCTCGCCAATCTTCAGGATCGACAGTCCAAGATCCAGAAAAGTCGGCAGATATTTGGTCGAGACACTGTAGAAAGCACAGAGTTTACCTTCACGATCCGCCATTTCCCGAAGCTGCCAAATCAGTTGCTGCCCGGCCCTCTCGTCACCAACCGGTTCTCCTTTTGAAATCAGCGCATTGCCCGTGTCTGCGTAGGCTATAAACGCGGTCTCATCCGGTGAAACCAGGAATTGCTTGTCACCGGTAAGCGAGATTTGCGACTCCGTATCCTCACTCTCCATCACCAGCCGCTCGACAACCTCTGGGATTTCAACCCGCTGTGGTGTCGGAATCTCACGCCCGAACAGAGAGTTCACGGCAACAATGCCCACGATCACGGCTACAACAAGGCTGGACCGCAGAAAGCGCGAGGCGTCACCGTTCCAGGCAAACTGCCACCACAGATCGTTTTGGTATTCGACATGCGAATATGCAAACAGCCCGATCCAGAATATCACCGCCAACAGAACCACGACACTGATCAGCCATGGGATGTTCAGCCGAAATATCGACGCACCACTGACCCGGTAGAACGCGCCACGAAACATAGCCAGCAGCCCAATCGTTCCCAGCATCGAAAACGCCTCGTGGATGTCGAGCCCCTTTGCAAGCGACGCAAAGAACCCCACCCCCATCAACACCATCGCAACGACCCATGCCCGGTAGAGCTTGCGGAACAACCCGCGCGACACCAGCAATAGCAACACCCCAACGACACTGCCTGCAAGATGCGAAGCCTCGACAAACGAAAGCGGCAGCATATCTTTCAGTGTGCTGAGCTTTTGCGCCCCCGCTGGCAGCGCGCCCGACACCAGCAAGATTACCCCGGCCACCGCGGCAACCCCGGCCGCTACCATCGGAACCATGGGACGGATCACGCGATAGACCCAGATGGCGGCACCGCCGATCAAGTTTCTTTGCGTCAAGGCAGATGCAACGGCAATGGAAAGGCTGGCGACTGCAAATGGCAGAAAAGTGTAAACCACCCGATAAAGCAGCAACGCAGCAATCACATCCGAACGGCCTGACGCCCCCAGACCGGCAATCAATGTCGCCTCAAACACGCCGATCCCACCCGGCGCATGGCTTAGGATCCCAACGGCAATGGCAGCGATATAGATCGTGAAGAAATACGGGTACCCGACACCCAGATCATCCGGCATCAAAACGTAAAGCACCATGGATGCGCCAAACAGGTCGCCAATGGCAGCCAACGTCAGCAGGCCCGCCAGTTTCCCTCCGGGCAGATCGAAACCGACGCCTGCAACGGCCAACCGCCGGCCACCGCTGGACAGCCAAATGAACATCGCGACAAATGCAGCCAGCAAGCACAATCCTATGGTGGTTTCGACCGTTTCGCTGACGGGCATCACCTTGGATATTCCATCCGGGTGCAGGGTCAGCAATAAGCCCAAAATCAGGATCAGACCCATCCAGAACGCTACCCACGAGGTCGCGATTACGCCAGCCACCCGGCCAAGGTCCAAGCCAAGCGACGCATATATTCGATACCGGATCGCAGTTCCCGTGATGTAGGAAAACCCTAGGCAGTTCGACACCGCGTATCCGCTGGCTCCGGCCATCCCCGCCACGGGTAACGGCACCTTGCCATCTGCCACGCTCTGTACCGCGAACACATCATAGAGCGACAGCGACAAAAAGCTGAACGCTGTCCAGCACATCGCAAAAAACATCAATTTCCATGATGTCGCCGAAATATCGGTCTGGACATCCGACCATTTCACATGGGCCGACAGATCGTGCAAAACCGAAAGGGCAATCCCGGTAATAACGACCGGTATCGCGATGCGCAGCCAGGGTTTTTCCAGCAGACCAGCAAGTCGTTCGGCCCACTGTCCGGCCAAAGGTTCGTCACCATTTTCAGATGTGGTCATGCCGCAAGCCTTCCGGAAATACTGAACCCTTAGTCAGCAAGCGGCCTACCTAAGGGTAAGTCGCACCCTGTCTACTCACAAACTCTGGCACAAGTCGCATTCATCTCAAAGTACTAGAGCCGCCCCTTGCGTGTTGACAGCAGCAGGTTCGTTTCCGAACGTGTAACGCCGTCGATCCTGCGAATATGAAACAGAACCTCGTCCAGTTCGGCCAGAGTTTCAGTACTGATTTCGGCAATCAAATCCCAACTGCCGTTGGTCGAATGGACCGCCGTGACCTGCCGCATGGCCCCGATCCGGGACATCACGCGCTCGGTGCCGCGCCCCTCGATTTCCAGCATCATCAGCCCACGTACCGGGCTTTGCGCCAGATCCCGACGCGTCAACACGGTAAAACCGACGATCTCACCGGATTGCTTGAGCCGTTGCAAACGGCTGCGCACCGTAGTGCGGGTCACACCAAGCGTTTCCGACAGCTCTGACAGGCTGGCGCGCGCGTCACGCTGCAATGCGCCCAGCAGACGACTATCCAATTCGTCCATATTACCTTCTCATTAAGGAGTTTCCTGATCCATTTTGAGCATTTTGTGCTCTTCACGCAAGACACAGTGACGGCCTAAATGAACCACATGGAACGCAAAAACATCATTTTAGTCGGCGCGCCGATGGACGCCGGAAAACGGCGTCAGGGTTGCCGAATGGGTCCTGATGCATATCGCGTGGCTGGGCTGGATCAGGCCTTGGCCGATCTTGGTCACTCCGTTTGCGATTGGGGCGACGTGCAACCTGGAAAAACGGACCTGCCCGAGCATCCGCACCTGTTCGCGCTGCCCGAATGCGTCGGATGGACGCAAGCGCTGAGCAAGACCGCACTGACAGCAGCTAAACAGGGCATTCCAATCTTCATGGGCGGCGATCACGCATTGTCCATGGGAACCGTGACCGGGATGGCCGCCTATGCTGCTAAGGTCGACCGCCCACTGTTCGTTCTGTGGCTGGATGCCCATAGTGACTTTCACACCCCCGACAGCTCAGACAGCGGCAACCTGCATGGCACACCTGTCGCCTATTTCACAGGAAGGTCGGGTTTCGAGGCGCTTCCGCCCTTACCCGCTGTCGTCCCAACCGATCGAGTCGGCATGATCGGCCTGCGCTCTGTCGACCCGGCGGAACGTTTGGCGCTGGAACAGGACCGCGCCATGCTGGCCGACATGCGCAGCATTGACGAACATGGGATCAAGGCGCCGTTGCTGGCGTTCCTGGATCGCGTGAAAGCCGAAAACGCTCTTCTCCACGTCTCGTTGGATGTTGATTTCCTGGATCCGGCCATTGCCCCTGCCGTCGGCACAACTGTTCCCGGCGGTGCGACCGAGCGCGAGGCTCATCTGGTCATGGAACTGCTGCATGAAAGCGGACTGGTCAGTTCGCTGGATCTTGTCGAACTGAACCCGTTCCTGGATGAACGTGGCCGCACCGCAAAACTGATGGTCGATCTGGCCGCCTCACTTATGGGCCGTCGCATCTTTGACCGCCCCACCCGGAGTTTCTGATGACCCAACCTTCTGAAAAGGCGCTCGTGCCTTTTGTGTCCGTCGACAACATGATGCGGCTGATTCACCACATAGGTGTCGAACAGATGATCGTACAGATCGCCGATCAAATCGAATCCGATTTCAAACGGTGGGAAAGCTTTGACAAGACCCCGCGCATTCCGGCGCATTCTCCCCACGGTGTGATTGAACTGATGCCCACCTCGGATGGGGAGGCATATGGGTTCAAATACGTGAACGGCCATCCCAAAAACACCTCCGAGGGTCTGCAAACAGTGACCGCATTCGGATTGCTGGCGGATGTTTACACTGGGTACCCCACCCTTCTGACCGAAATGACCATGCTGACGGCGTTGCGCACGGCGGCAACGTCTGCTCTGGTCGGGCGCTATCTTGCCCCAAAGAATGCCACCACCATGGCCATGATCGGCAATGGGGCGCAGTCCGAGTTTCAATGCCTCGCTTTCAAGGCAATGTGCGGGATCGACACTGTCCGGCTTTACGATACCGATCCCGGTGCAACAGCGAAATGCACCGCAAACCTGCAAGGCAAAGGCCTGACGGTCATCCCATGCAAGACACCGGAAGACGCTATTGAAGGCGCTCAGATCATCACCACCTGCACGGCCGACAAGAAATATGCCACCATACTCACCGACAACATGGTCGGCCCCGGCGTCCACATCAACGCCATCGGTGGCGATTGTCCCGGCAAGACTGAATTGCATCGGGATATCCTGCTGCGCTCGGACATCTTTGTCGAATACCCCGAGCAAACCCGGATCGAGGGCGAGATTCAAGCGCTGGATGCTGATCATCCCGTGACCGAGATGTGGCAGGTTATGACCGGAGCTGCCAAAGGGCGCACAGACGACCGCCAAATCACCCTGTTCGACAGTGTTGGCTTCGCGATCGAAGATTTCTCAGCCCTACGCTATGTCAAGCAGGCGATCAAAGGCACTGCATTCTTTGAGCCACTGGACATGTTGGCCGACCCGGACGATCCGCGCGACCTGTTCGGAATGCTGATGCGGGCCGGTTAGGCGCGCCTAAGGGGGCTCTGCCCCCGCCACCCGTGCCGGGCGCCTCCCCCGGGATATTTATTGGCCAGATGAAGCAGGGGATCCGTTCTTCATCTGGCTCTAAATATCCCGGAGCGCGAGGCAGAGCCTCGCATCCTACCTACCCCGCAAGAGATGGCAGGTAGAGTACAATACCAGGAAATGCCACAAGCATTGCTATGGTCAGGGCGTCGGCCACGAAAAAGGGTGTCACACCCCTGAAGACATCCTGAACACTCAAATCCGGGCGCACCCCGGCGACGACAAAGCAATTCAACCCAATCGGCGGCGTAATCAGGCAAAACTCGGCCATCTTGACGACCAGAATTCCAAACCAAATCGCGCACATCGGCCCGGACATGCCAAACGCACTGTCTGCAGCACTGACCGTTTCACCACCGTTCAGCGCCATGACCGCCGGATAAACAACAGGCAAGGTCAAAAGAAGCATTCCTATCGCATCCATGAACATGCCAAGCACCGCGTAAGCCAGCAGAATGCAGATCAGGATCATCATGGGTGACATTTCAAGGCTGGTTATCCAGTCTGAAAAGGCGCCGGGAAGATCTGCGAACCCTAGAAACCGCACATAGATCAGAACGCCCCAGATGATCGAAAAGATCATTGCGGTAAGCTTGGCCGTCTCCAGCAGCGCGGATTTGAACTCGCTCCAACGCATCCCGTGAAACAGGGCGAAGCAGAAGACAATGAAAGCGCCGATTGCGCCGCCTTCCGTCGGCGTGCCCCACGCTTTTTCACCAAATGGGTTATAGACAAAGCAGATGATGATCAGGATGACGGCGACAATAGGAATGGCTCCGGGAAGGGCCGAAAAGCGCTGTTTCCATGTAAAGCCTGTGACCGGGGGACCGACGGATTTGAAAATCACGGCGATCCCGACAATCAGCACGGCATAGATGATCGCGGAAAACGCACCCGGAATGAACCCCGCCAAAAGTAGCTTCCCGACATCCTGCTCGACGATGATCGCGTAGATCACCAGAATGGCCGATGGTGGGATCAACGAGGCCAGCGTTCCTCCGGCGGCCACCACACCGGCAGCAAAGCGTTTGTTGTAGCCGACCTTCAGCATTTCCGGGATCGCGATACGGGCGAAGACGGCAGAGGTGGCAACCGAGGCACCCGAAACCGCGGCGAAACCGGCGGTGGCGAATACGGTTGAAACCGCCAACCCTCCGGGGACCCATGCGACCCAGCGTTTGGCAGCTTCAAACAACGCCCGCGTGAGACCTGCGTAATAAGCCAAATACCCGATCAGGATAAAGGTCGGGATCAGGCTAAGAGTATGAGAGGCAACTTTGGAATGCGGCACTTGCCCGGCGGTTTTGACCGCAACAGTCAGCGCTTTACCGAACCGCGCCGGATCATACCCAAACTTGGCCCAAAAAATCCAAACAAGTCCAATTAGCCCGGCCAAGCCCGCAGCAAAGGCCACGCGCATGCCGACCACGACAAAGATCAGAAGCCCGCCCGTGACCCAGAGGCCAATTTCAATCGTGTCCATAAATCAGTCCTGCCCTTCGAACTGTTCGGCCTCAGCCGCTGCTTGTGCTGCCGCGTCCTGTATCAACGGAACGGCGACCGGAGCTTCCAATCCCAGCCATAGTGCGCGGCCATATCCCCAGACCTGCAAGGCAAGCCGCAGGCACAGAACGGAAAACGCGATGGGGGCCAGTAGTTTCGCGGGCCACAACGGAATTCCGATATCAATGGAACTGTCCCGGCTCCAAAATGGTGCGCCCAAATCAAAGGATCGGTCGAAGTGAGACCAGCTGCCCCAAACTAGCGCAAGCATCAGAAGCAGGATCAAAACCACCGAGACCAGTTCGAAAAGCCACAACCATCTGCCGTGAAGGCGTGACAAAACGATGTCCATGCGGATGTGGCCACCGTCGCGTTGAACATAAGAAATGCCAAGAAATGCGATCAATGGCATCGCCTGTTCGATCCAGTCAACATAACCTGGCAATGGGGCATTCAGGGCATTGCGCCCACTGACCGAGATAACGGCCAGGACCATCAGGCCAAATACTGCCAAACCACTGATGAGCGCGAGAAAACGCTCCAGTTTCAACAACTGCTGATCCAGCTGGCTCAGACGGCTTCCGTCCACCAGCACTGTGGCCTGTCCTGCCATTCCAGTATTCCCCAATATTGGTGTACCGGGTGCCTGGCAGGCACCCGGGTTCAGGATCAGTTGCCGCCGCGCTGTTGCGTCAGCGTCATCTGCACGAGATCATAAAGATCCTGCGCTGGCAGCCCCTGTGCCGTCATGTCCGCGATCCACTTTTCACGGATCGGATCGGCTGCCTTGGTGCGGAACTCCGCGATCACGGCATCGTCGATCATGACTTTCTGCACACCCTTTTCTTGCAGAACGCTGTCCCATTGTTCGAGCAATCCGCCATAATTCGCGAGGTAGTGTGCGATGGCTTCATCAATCGAGCTATCCAGCGCCTCGCGATGCGCGGCTGGCAGAGCCTCGTAGGCGTCAATGTTGACCACGACCGGGCAGTTTACCGTTCCGGGGTTCAGGTTTGCCGTCCACCAGTCGGCTTCGTTGATTGTCCCGAAAGACAGATGTGCGTGCTGGGCAAAGGCCACGGTGTCGACGACACCGGATTCCATGGCATTGAATGCCTCGGTTGCCGGGACCGAAGTCGGAACACCTCCGACCGCCTCGAAGGCTTGCCCCAAACCGCCAGTTGCACGGACCCGCATTCCGTCAAAATCAGCCAGTTCATCGCGCGGCTCGCCAGTGCCGACCAGATTATACTGCGGCATCGGTGAGGTCATGATGATGCGGGCGTTCCATTGCGCCATCTCATCCTTGACTGCGGGGTGGTCATAAACCGCATGACTGACCGCCACCTCCTCCTGCAGGTTGTTCACGCCGAGAAAAGGCAGCTCCAGAACGGTAATCGCGCGGTTTTTGTCGCGGTGGTAACCTGCACAGAACTGAGCCATCTCGAAGGCGCCGATTTCAATGCCGTCCAGATTTTCGCGCGGCTTGGACAACCCGCCATAGCTGACATTGATGGTGAATTCACCACCGGTTTTTTCGCTAACAAGTTCGGCCAGTTTTTCAACATGTTCGGTGAAGGCTCGACGCTTGCCCCAGACCGATGCGTTCCACTCAGTAGCAAAAGCTTCACCGACAAAGGCAAAGCTCAGGGCGGCGACAGCGGCGCCGCTCAACATCTTTTTCATCATTTGATCTCCCATTGATGCGCCTCCTCCCGAGGCGCTTGAGGATCAAGCTAGCGCCAACATTCTACTGTGCCAACCCTGCCTTGGTTTTCCGCTGGTATCAGAAGCAGTTCCCGCTTGGATTGCGCATGTAGAAAAACCCGACATTCGTGGACTGACACCTACTTGTGTTAGGAACTGCAAGTAGGACATGTGTTACACCTATCCATATATTTTAAATGGATTTTTACGGAATTAGTGCGTTTTCTTTACTAGATATGGTCGCAGTTAGAAATTTCTTTACAAATAAATTCAGGGATTCCGGCAATTTATTTATTTATTTTCAGAACTCGGTAATATTCGAACTCGGGGAGGAACGGGATCGACATTGCCGGACCAAGTGGCAAAAAATGTCCCAACGCAATCCAGTCCAGAGGGAGGAGCCTCAAAAATGACCACCGCTGCCCAGGCAGATGCCAAGACCTATCCGCCATCCGCAGAAACCGTCGCCCGTGCGCATGTTGATGCCGAAAAATATGCCGACATGTACGCCGCTTCGATCAGTGACCCCGACGCATTCTGGGGCGAGCAAGGCAAGCGCGTTGACTGGATCAAACCCTTCACCCAGGTCAAAGACGTTAACTACGATTTCGGTTCGGTTAAAATAAACTGGTATGCTGATGGCACCTTGAATGTCTCGGCCAACTGTCTGGATCGCCACCTGAAAACCCGCGGTGATCAAACGGCAATCATCTGGGAACCGGACGATCCAAATGACCCGGCTCAGCATATCTCTTACGCGGAACTGCACCGCCGCACCTGCCGCATGGCAAACATCCTAGAATCTTTGGGTGTGCGCAAAGGCGACCGCGTCGTCATTTATCTGCCGATGATCCCCGAGGCCGCTTATGCCATGTTGGCCTGTGCGCGGATCGGCGCGATTCACTCTATTGTTTTTGCGGGCTTCTCGCCGGACGCGCTGGCTGCCCGGATCAATGGCTGTGACGCCAAGGTTGTGATCACCGCGGACGAGGCTCCGCGTGGTGGGCGTAAAACGCCGCTGAAATCCAATGCCGACACGGCGCTGCTGCACTGCAAGGATACGGTCAAGTGCCTTGTCGTCAAACGGACCGGTGGCCAGACCACCTGGATCGACGGTCGTGACTTTGACTACAACGAAATGGCCCTTGAGGCGGACGACTACTGCGCGCCTGCCGAAATGAGCGCCGAAGATCCGTTGTTCATTCTCTACACCTCTGGCTCGACCGGTCAGCCAAAAGGCGTTGTTCACACAACCGGCGGCTATCTGGTTTACGCCGCAATGACGCATGAGATCACCTTCGATTATCACGAAGGTGACGTGTATTGGTGTACTGCGGATGTGGGCTGGGTGACCGGCCACAGCTATATCGTCTATGGCCCCCTGGCCAATGGTGCGACCACGCTGATGTTTGAAGGCGTTCCAACTTTCCCCGACGCGTCGCGCTTCTGGCAGGTTTGCGAAAAACACAAGGTGAACCAGTTCTACACCGCGCCCACAGCGATCCGCGCCCTGATGGGTCAGGGCAAAGAGTTTGTCGAGAAATGCGACCTCAGCGATCTGCGCACTCTGGGAACCGTGGGTGAGCCGATCAACCCCGAAGCCTGGAACTGGTACAACGAAGTGGTCGGCAAGGGCAAATGTCCCATCGTGGATACATGGTGGCAGACGGAAACCGGCGGTCACCTGATGACCCCCCTGCCCGGCGCCCATGCAATGAAGCCCGGATCGGCAATGAAGCCGTTCTTTGGCATCGAACCAGTGGTGTTGGATCCGCAGTCCGGCGTCGAGATCGAAGGCAATGGTGTCGAGGGTGTGCTCTGCATCAAAGACAGCTGGCCCGGCCAGATGCGCACCGTCTGGGGTGATCATGAGCGGTTCGAAAAGACCTATTTCTCGGATTACAAGGGCTACTACTTCACTGGTGATGGCTGCCGTCGCGATGAGGATGGCGACTACTGGATTACCGGGCGCGTGGACGATGTGATCAACGTGTCCGGCCACCGCATGGGAACGGCCGAGGTGGAAAGCGCACTGGTAGCACACGCCGCCGTCGCAGAAGCCGCTGTTGTCGGATATCCTCATGAAATCAAGGGGCAAGGCATCTATTGCTATGTCACTTTGATGAATGACCGTGAACCAAGCGAAGAGCTCCGCAAGGAGTTGCGCACCTGGGTCCGGACCGAGATCGGACCGATCGCCAGCCCCGATGTGATCCAGTGGGCCCCGGGCCTGCCCAAAACACGCTCGGGCAAGATCATGCGTCGCATCCTGCGCAAGATTGCCGAAAACGATTTCGGTTCGCTGGGTGACACTTCGACACTGGCCGACCCGTCGGTGGTCGAAGACCTGATCGAAAACCGCGCGGGCAAGTGAGGATGTGATGGACGCTGCTACGATCACCACACCCGCAGTACTTATCCTTCTCGGCCCTCCGGGCGCCGGGAAGGGCACGCAGGCCCGGATGCTGGAAGAGAAATTCGGACTTGTTCAACTCAGCACGGGTGACCTGCTGCGCGAAGCCGTTGCCGCAGGCACCGACGCAGGAAAAGCCGCCAAAGCCGTGATGGAAGCCGGTGATCTGGTCAGTGACGAGATCGTCATTGCGATCCTGCGCGACCGTATGGCGCAACCGGATTGCGCCAAGGGTGTCATTCTGGATGGGTTCCCCCGCACAACGGTTCAGGCCGAGGCACTGGACGGTCTGCTTGCGTCCAATGACCAGAAGATCAACGCAGCAATCAGCCTGGAAGTGGAAGATGCCGAAATGGTGATCCGCATCTCGGGCCGCTACACCTGCGCGGGCTGCGGTGAAGGGTACCACGACCAGTTTAAGAAGCCTGCCGAAGACGGTAAGTGCGACAAGTGCGGCAGCACCGAATTCAAGCGCCGCGCGGATGACAACGCTGAAACCGTGGCTTCGCGTCTGGCAGCTTATCATGCGCAGACCGCGCCGCTGATCACCTATTACGACGGTCACGGTGTTCTGAAACGCATCAATGCCATGGGCAGGATCGAACATATCGCGGGCGATCTCGAAGGGATCGTCAGCGACGTGATGAGTTAAGGGGAGGAGATAAGCCGCAAGGCTTTGATCCTAAAAAGAATACTTCAAAAGACCGCTGCGGCGGACTGGTGGAGTTTTGCCTGACACCACACGGTGTTGGGCATTGTCGAGAAGCGGACCGACGCACTGGAGGAGTTGGGCACCGGGCCGCCAAACGAGGAAGCGAAGGAGGAACCCGCAATGGCGGATCAATCTACAAACTCCGCGCAGGCAGCCGAAGCCGACAAGGGCTATTGGCAGGCCAACCTGCGCCTCATCTACATCAGCCTCGTGATCTGGGCGCTGGTGTCATTTGGATTCGGCATCCTGCTGCGTCCGCTGCTGTCGGGCATCGCCGTCGGTGGTACTGATCTGGGCTTTTGGTTCGCTCAGCAAGGATCGATCCTGGTCTTTCTGGTGCTGATCTTCAACTACGCCTGGCGCATGAACAAGCTGGACGCCGAACACGGCGTGGATGAAGAGTAAGGGAGAGCGGGGATAATGGATCAGTTTACCATCAACCTGCTGTTTGTCGGCGCATCCTTTGCGCTGTACATCGGCATCGCGATCTGGGCCCGCGCGGGTTCCACATCAGAGTTCTACGCCGCCGGTCGCGGCGTGCACCCGGTCACCAACGGTATGGCGACAGCGGCAGACTGGATGTCTGCGGCCTCGTTCATCTCGATGGCGGGCCTGATTGCCTTTACCGGCTATGACAACTCGACCTTCCTGATGGGATGGACGGGTGGCTACGTGCTGTTGGCCCTGCTGCTTGCGCCTTACCTGCGGAAGTTCGGCAAGTTCACCGTATCGGAGTTCATCGGCGACCGCTTCTACAGCCAGACAGCACGCATCGTTGCGGTGATCTGTCTGATTGTTGCATCGGTGACCTACGTTATCGGTCAGATGACCGGTGTTGGGGTTGCCTTTGGCCGCTTCTTGGAAGTGTCGAACACCACCGGGCTGTTGATCGGTGCAGGCGTTGTGTTTGCCTATGCGGTGTTCGGAGGGATGAAGGGCGTGACCTATACACAGGTCGCTCAGTACTGCGTGCTGATCACCGCCTACACCATCCCTGCCATCTTTATCTCGCTACAGCTGACCGGCACTCCGATTCCGGCGCTGGGTCTGTTTGGCGACACCGCAAGCGGCGTACCGCTGCTGACCAAGCTGGATGGCATCGTGTCCGAACTTGGTTTCGCGGAATACACAGCGCACCACTCGGACACACTGAATATGGTGCTGTTCACGTTGTCGCTGATGATCGGTACTGCCGGTCTGCCCCACGTCATCATGCGGTTTTTCACTGTTCCCAAAGTCGCTGACGCACGCTGGTCTGCTGGTTGGGCGCTGGTCTTTATCGCTCTTCTGTACCTGACTGCTCCGGCCGTAGGTGCGATGGCTCGTCTCAACATCACCGAAATGATGTGGCCCAATGGCGGCATCGAAGGTGGTGCCGTTACAGTCGAACAGATCGACAACGATGCACGGTACGACTGGATGGCCACATGGCAAAAAACCGGTCTGCTGGATTGGGAAGACAAGAACGGCGACGGCAAGATTCAGTACTACAACGACAAGTCTGAATCGATGCAGGCTATTGCGGAAGAAAAAGGCTGGGTCGGTAACGAACTGACCAAGTTCAACCGTGACATCCTGGTTCTGGCCAACCCCGAGATTGCGAACCTTCCAGGTTGGGTGATCGGTCTGGTCGCTGCAGGCGGTCTTGCAGCTGCTCTGTCGACAGCTGCTGGTCTGCTGCTAGCGATTTCGTCGGCCGTGTCCCACGACTTGATCAAGGGCGCGATCAACCCGCAAATCTCGGAAAAAGGTGAACTGATGTCAGCCCGTGTCGCGATGGCCGTAGCCATTATGGTTGCAACCTATCTGGGCCTGAACCCTCCGGGTTTTGCGGCGCAGACTGTTGCTCTCGCGTTCGGCTTGGCAGCGGCATCGATCTTCCCGGCATTGATGATGGGGATCTTCTCGACCCGCATCAACAACACCGGTGCGGTCGCGGGTATGCTGGCGGGTCTGGTCGTTACACTGGTCTACATCTTCCTGCATAAGGGCTGGCTGTTCATTCCGGACACCAACTCGTTCACCGATGCCGACCCGCTGCTGGGTACGATCAAGTCAACCTCGTTCGGTGCAATCGGTGCCATGGTCAACTTCGCTGTCGCCTATGTTGTGGCTGGCATGACCAAGGAAACTCCTCAGGAGATCAAGGAACTGGTCGAAAGCGTTCGCATTCCCCGTGGTGCGGGTGCAGCTCAGAACAAGTGAGCATGATGCGGTCGTTGGCTCTTGCCTTCGACCGCGTCTTTCGATCCACTACTCCCGCCCGGCATACCACTGGGCGGGATTTTTTCACCAGAACACCGGAGACATCAGATGCCCCTGTCCCACGATGAAATCGCCCGGTTTCTGAAATCCGTTCATCCCTATGACGCGTTACCGGCTGATGCCCTGGATCAGATCGTAAAACAGATCGAGGTCTGGGAAGTCGAGGAAGACACCTCGGTCTATGAACTGGGTCATGCGCTTCCCGGTGTGTTCGTGATCTATGAAGGACAGGTTGAAATCACCGATGAGAATGGTGCCGTTGTCTCTCAACTGGGTTTGCGCAATTCTTTTGGAGAGCGCGGGCTGCTGAAAGACGGCAAGGCAGCCACCAAGGCGCGTGCGCACACTCCGTCGGTCCTGATTGTTTTGCCACCGGATCTGGTGCGCGAGTTGATCGACGGTCACGATGTGGTCGCCAAGTTCTTCAACCGCACACGCGGCGACAGAAGTGGCCCGCAAAGCCTTGCGACCAGTTCCATTGATATTCTGATGGCACATAACCCGGCCACCTGCCCCGCGGATACGCCTGTTCAGAAAGCGGCGCAGATCATGCGCGACAAGCACATCTCGTCGCTGTGCATCACGGACGGCGACACGTTGCAGGGCATCGCAACGCTGCGGGATATCTCGGGCAAATACGTTGCGGACGGACTACCTCCGTCCACGCCAATTTCCGAGATCATGACCGCGAACCCCGTCACCCTGTCACCCGGCGACATCGGTTCCGACGTTCTGCACATCATGATGGAACGCGGCATCGGCCACGTCCCGATTTCCGAGGGCGGTCGGCTGGTCGGTATCGTCACACAAACCGACCTGACACATTATCAGGCCGTGAACTCGGCCGAACTGGTGCGACGCATCGCTCAGGCAAATACCGCCGAAGATATGGCGCGGGTAACGGCGGAAATCCCACAGCTGCTGGTGCAACTGGTTGCAGGCGGGAACCGGCACGAAATCGTCACGCGCCTAATCACCGATATTGCTGACACGGTTACCCGGCGCTTTCTGGCCCTTGCTGAACAGAAACTGGGCCCGCCCCCTGTGCCGTATCTGTGGCTGGCCTGCGGCTCGCAAGGTCGGCAGGAGCAGACAGGCGTGTCGGATCAGGACAACTGCCTGATGCTGGATGACGGCGTGACCGATGCGGATATGGAGTACTTTGCAAAGCTGGCCAAGTTTGTGTCGGACGGGCTGGATACCTGTGGCTATTTCTATTGCCCCGGCGACATGATGGCGACCAATCCGCGCTGGTGTCAGCCGGTGCGTGTCTGGCGCGACTATTTCAAGGGATGGATCGCCAAACCGAACCCCGAAGCGCAGATGCTGGCCTCGGTCATGTTTGACTTGCGTCCGATTGGCGGCGCGTTCGACCTGTTCGCCGACCTGCAGGCCGACACATTGGCGGCGGCCAGGTCCAATTCGATCTTCGTCGCACATATGATCTCGAACTCGTTGAAACACACCCCGCCGCTGGGGTTGCTGCGTGGGTTTGCAACCATCCGGTCGGGCGAACACCGCAATACGCTGGATCTGAAACACAATGGAGTTGTTCCGGTCGTGGATCTGGCACGGATCTACGCCTTGCAAGGCGAACTGCCCGAGGCCAATACGCGAGCCCGCCTTAAAGCGGCTGAGGCCAATGGCGTTCTCAGCGCGTCGGGCGCACGCGATTTACTGGACGCCTATGATCTGATCGCTGAAACCCGGCTTGAACACCAGGTCCAGCTGGTTAAATCGGGCAAGAAACCAGACAACTATCTGCCACCTTCCGATCTTTCGGACTTTGAGCGAAGTCATCTTCGTGACGCCTTCGTTGTGGTAAAAACGATGCAATCGGCGGTCGGCCACGGCAAGGGAATGCTGGGCTGACACGTATCTGAAGAACGGAGTGACACGATGTTTCTGGAATTGATCGGCACTGTTTTTGCGGGCTTCGCATTTGCGGGCATCGTACTTGTGCTGAACAAGCTGACCGGAGGGCGGTTGCCAAAATGGGTTACTCCGGTCGCGGCGGGTTTGGGGATGATCGCTGTGACAATTTCCAGCGAGTATTCCTGGTATGACCGCACGCGCGAACAGCTTCCCGAGGAAATGGCAATCGTACAAGAGGTTGAAAGCCGCGCCCTCTACCGCCCGTGGACCTACGCCATGCCCTTCGTCGACCGCTTTGCCGCCATCGACACCGTGTCGGTGCGTACAAACGAAAACGTGCCAGATCAACGGCTTGTCGATCTTTACTTCTTCGGCCGCTGGGCCCCGGTTTCAAAACTGCCCGTAGCCGTAAACTGTGCCGAGAATCGTCGCGCCAACCTTGCAGACGGCGCTGAGTTTTCTGATGACGGACGTCTGCTGAATGCAGACTGGATATCTGCCGGGCCTGCCGACCCCATCATCGACGCCACCTGCGGGGTTTGACTATGCTCACAGGGTTAAGCCTGAGGCTCAGGATATTTCTGTTTTTCTGTCTGCTCGCGCTCGGCGGGATATCAATCAGTTCCGCCGCCCTGTGGATCACCTATGCCCGGGCAGCGCAACCTGACCTGTTTGATGACTTCATCTTTGCCGAGGTTCTGATCGGGTTTGGATTGCTGGCTTTGATCGCCGGTATCTGGCTGTTGTTTGACGACAATGTCGCCAAACCGATAGAACGGCTTTCAGCGCAACTGCGGGCCCGCGCTCATGCCGGTGTCAGCACCGATCTGGACATGCAAGCCGCGCGATACCTGGGCGATCTGGCCCCAGCAGCGGCCGGCCTGGCCGAGCAACTTGCCGCGAATGCCATGCACACAGCCGAGGCGGTGGCCGCCGAAACCGCTCATCTGGCTGCGGAAAAACAGCGCCTTACTGCCCTTTTGACCGAAATTCCGGTCGCCATGTTGCTGGCCAGTCCGAAACACCAAATCGTTTTGTATGATGGTCAGGCAGCCGAGGTGCTGGCCCAGATCGCGCATCCCCGCCTGAACGCCTCGCTCTTCGAATACATCGAATCGACGGGGCTGACGGACGCGTACGGGAAGTTGTGTAAATCAGGTAAGGATGTTTTCTGCACCCTGACCAGCGTGGACGGCCGACAAACCTATTCGGCCCGAATGAAGCCACTGGGGGACGCACCCGGTTACATGCTGGTGTTCGAAGACAGCGTTGCCCGTATGTCGCCAGATGAGGCTCGCCCACTGGTCTATGATTTCGAGTTGCTGGACACGCCGGGTGACGGTGCGTTCGAAAACCGCTCTTTGCTGGATTTGTGTTTTGTGGTCTTTGACACGGAAACAACCGGTTTGCTGCCGCACAAGGATGAGATCGTTCAAATCGGCGCGGTCCGCGTTGTGAAAGGCAAGATCGTTGCGGGCGAGCATCTGGACATGCTTGTTGATCCGGGCATTCCGATCCCTGTTGCCTCGACCCGCGTGCACAAGATCAGTGATCGCATGGTTCAGGGCGCGCCGGATATCGTCAAAGCCGGGCGTGTGTTTCACCAATTCTCACGCGATGCGGTGATCGTAGCCCATAACGCCCCGTTCGACATGGCGTTCCTGCGCCGCCATGCCAAGCGTATGGAAGTCGAATGGGATCATCCGATACTCGACACTGTGCTGCTGTCGGCTGTTTTGTTCGGCGCAAGCGATACACATACACTGGACGCGCTGTGCGAACGGCTGGACATCACTATCCCCGAGGCGCTGCGCCATACGGCATTGGGCGACGCGGTGGCAACGGCCGAGGCGCTGGTCAAGATGCTGCCCATTCTGCAAGCGCGCGGGCTGAACACCTTTGGCGAAGTCATTGTCCAGACCCGCAAACACGGACGTCTTCTGGAAGACCTGAATTAACACCGAATTTGCAAATACCGTTCAGCTTTTCGTGGACAATCCGGGCCACGCATGGCACCTGATGCGCGGCCAAGGAACACGCGCGCGATATGACGGAAAAGATTTTCACACCGACCCCGGATCAAAGCCACGCCTTTCGTGAGGCGCTGGGATGTTTCGGAACGGGCGTCACCGTGATAACTGCGCAAACCGATGACGGCCCACGTGCAATCACCGTAAACTCGTTTGCGTCGGTGTCCCTGGACCCGCCGCTGGTGTTGTGGTGCCTGGCCAAAGAGTCAAACCGCTTCGACACTTTCAGCACCTGCACGCATTACTCGATCCATGTGATGGCTCAGGATCAACAGGACCAGGCGCTTAGATTTGCCCGCGACGGTGTGGATTTCACCCATGCCGAGTGGACGACGGACGAGGCTGATCGCCCGCAGCTGGCCAATTGTCTGGCACGGTTTGACTGCCGGTTGCATGCCCGGCACGAGGCTGGAGATCATCTGATCATTGTGGGTCATGTGGATCAGGTCATGTACCGCACCGGCAAGGGTCTGATCTTCAAGCGCGGTCAGTTCGGCGGGTTTGTCGACCCTTTCTAGTCGTCCAGCGACCCATGCACCGCCAGAACCTCTAGCTGTGCGTCTTGCGGAGTGATCACACGAAAGGCTTCGTGCACTCCTGTCTCAGACAATTCTCTGGCGACGGTCAGCAGCGTGTTGGCGGCATGGTCTTCACACAGCTCTGACATGTGATCGATTTCGTTCTGTGCCACGCTCAATGCCGCTTCGACCGAGGGCGCTCCGTAATACTGCACGAAATGTTCTGCCAGATTGCGGGTGATCTGATCCCTTTCAGCCGCTTCGATCTGGGTTACCGCCACAAATGTCACCCGGCCAAAGGTTTCCAACCCCAGCCAGCCATTCGCAAAAGCCTGACGCGCCTTACCTTCCAGATCCGCGCCGCTCCAGTTCGAAAACTCGAACCCGCCCGAAACGCACCATTCGCCGGTACGTGCCGGAGAATGGAACACGTTCATGTCGCTTTCATCGAAATGGATCGCGCGGGCCAGTTTCATCGTCCGTTCTCCAATAGTTCCGTCAGCGGGCGAAGACGGGTGTTGACCCCGTCGCGGATCAGCATTCCAAACCTCTCATCCGTGCCAAGGAATACACCGCCATCAACCAGTGGCTCACCTACGCCACGCAGCAGGCCCATCCATTCGGCATGCAGGGGCGCGTTGCCATCCTCCTGCCAGCGGTTGAGCCAAGTCAGCATATGGCGTGACCAGCTTTCGACCAGTTGCGTGGCCGAAACCTCGGCACAACCTTCATCATAAAGGGCTGTGACATCCGGCGTTTCGCCGGGCGCGCTGCTGGTTTGCATCAATGCGAGCTCCCAGCCGACAATCAGCCAATCCGGTTCTTCTTCCGCGTTTTCCCCGGAGGCCGAAACGCGGAACACACCGCATTTCGCACCATTCACACAAATCAGACCGTCCCACCCCAGATGCACCGCCACTTCGGGTGGGGCCAGAGCGCCCAGCGCATTCTGAAACCCAACAGCACAAAGCGGCAGCATCGCCATCGCGTCCCGAAGCGGCACCTCGGGCGCGAAAACGATCGCGACACGCAGGTAATCGGCCTGAATGTTATAAACAACCGCCCCCGCATCGCAGCCCAAAGCCGCCATAGCCTGGGCGCGTTCAAACGGGTCTTCCCCACCCTGAACCGGGTGACCCGTCAACAAAGGGGGAAAGACCGGTTGGCTCATGCGGTGCCTTTGGCGATCATGTCGCGGGCGATCTTGCGGAAAGCCTCAGCCTGAGGGCTGTCTGGTTTGCTGACCACAATTGGCGCGCCACCGTCTGCGGCGACACGAATGTCCAGATGTAACGGGATTTCACCCAGCAGCGGCACACCCATCGCCTCGGCCTCGGACTTGACACCACCATGACCGAAAACATGTTCTTCGTGCCCACAGTTCGAACAGATATGCGTGGACATGTTTTCGATCATCCCAACGATAGGCGTCTTGAGCTGATTGAACATGTCGATTCCCTTGCGGGCATCAATCAGCGCCACGTCCTGCGGCGTCGAGACGACAATAGCGCCGTCCACCTTGAATTTCTGGCTCAGCGTCAGTTGCACGTCGCCGGTACCCGGCGGCAGGTCGACGATCAGCACGTCCAGGGCACCCCATTGCACCTGGCTCATCATCTGTTGCAGCGCCCCCATCAGCATCGGCCCGCGCCAGACAACGGCCTGCCCTTCATTGGTCATCAACCCCATCGACATCATGGTGACGCCGTGGTTGCGCAGCGGCAGGATAGTCTTGCCATCGGGGCTGGCCGGACGGCCCGAGACGCCTAGCATTCGAGGCTGCGACGGCCCGTAAACATCCGCGTCCAGCAAACCCACGCGCCGCCCTTCTGCGGCCAGTGCACAGGCCAGATTGGCCGACACGGTGGATTTGCCCACACCCCCCTTGCCAGACGCAACCGCGATGATCCGGTCAACACCGGGAACGGCCTGCGGTCCAGTTTGCGAGGGCTTGGGTTTCGGCTTCAGATCCGGCGGCGCCTTGTCGGAATGAGCAGTCATCAGGGCCGATACATTTACGACGCCCTCAACCATCTGTGCGGCCTTTTCAGCTGTTGCGCGCACAGGTTCCATCTTTTCGGCATGCTTCGGGTCGATCTCAAGGACAAAGCGAACCGAATCGCCCTCGACATTCAGCGCACGCACGATGCCCGCACTGACAATGTCCTGACCTGAAACCGGATCGGTGATCTTTTTCAGGTTCGCCAGAACCGCGTCACGAACACTCATGCTGTTCTCTCCTTGGTATGCCCCGCCGACAGGGGCGTGCGTGTCGACATGTATTGGTCGCCGCTCATTGCATGTGTCTCCGTCTCTTTCTGTTCATTTGACGCGTAACAGCCTTCATAGTTAGGCTAAACCATGCGCCTTGTCTTGTTGTGCCTGAGCCTGACGCTCACCGCCACCCCCTCCTTGTCGCAGGAGGCGATTGGCCTTGCGGCCCCGGTAGAGGTTAACGACTCCGGTCTGTTGCAACATATCCTTCCTCGCTTCTCTCTCAAGACCGGGATACGCGTTGTCGCAGATGATGCCGGTGCCATGGTGCTGGTAACCGAACCACCCGGCGATCCTGTCTTTGCCCGTGGTGGCGTGGTTTATCACCTGCGGATCGAAGGCGATGATCGTCAAATCCGGTTTCGCGACTGGCTGCAATCAGAGATCGGCAAGCGCACTGTCGAAAGCTTTCCTCCTGTGGTGGGTGAACCGTTCAGCGCCAGCTTTGATCCCAAGGTCACCCAGTCGGACGATACCCTGGACGGCAACACCGTGTTGGGCGAAGAACTGTCGATGACCCATTGTGGTCGATGTCATGTGATTGGCCCCCGCAATCGGATGAACGGGCTTGGCTCGACCCCCTCTTTCGCCGTCCTGCGCGCGATGCCGGATTGGTCGGAACGGTTCGAAGCGTTCTTTGCCCTCAATCCCCACCCCGCATTCACGCAGATCGACGGGTTGACACCGCCCTTTGATCCCGAGCGCCCATCCCCAATTCACCCGGTCAAGATGACGTTGGACGATCTTGAAGCCATCCTGGCGTTTGTTTCGCGCATAGACGCCGCTGATCTGGGCGCGCCGCTAAAGCTTCAGTGATCCTTTCTATCCGAATAGTAATCCTCGGTGGTAACGACCCGAGGCTTGGGTTTTGACTGGAACGGATTGTCCTGCTGCTGGAAATGAGCATTCACTCGGCAATTGTCGCACATCTGGATCATCCGTGCCTGATCCGACGTGGCAAACATCGGGTGCGTGCCCGAAAGCTTTTCCATGATCCGTTCAACGGTTGATTTCACCCCGAACAAAGCCCCGCATTCGATGCAAGCAAACGGTTCCTCCTCGTTCAGGACCTGCTGAGACAGGGCAGCATCGCTCAGATCCAGTTGCGGCACCAAGGTGATCGCGTCTTCGGGGCAGATCGTCTTGCACATTCCGCATTGCAGGCACGCATCCTGCTGAAAGTTCAACTGGGGCTTGTCAGGGTTATCCATCAAAGCCCCGGACGGGCACAGCGACACGCAACTAAGACAGAGCGTGCAACTGTCTGTATTCACAGCAACGGCACCGTAAGGCGCACCTTCAGGCAATGGCAGCGGGGCTTTGGCCTGCGGATTCAGGGCCTGTGCTGCCAACCGTGCGATTTGTCGGCGGTTGCCAAGTGGCAACACCGGATCTGCCAACGGTTCGGGAACTTTCTGAGCATACAGCAAGTCTGCCATCGCGTCAGGGTCCACCTCCTCGATCAGCCCGATCCCATCCGAACCAGTTATGGCACGTGCCAGTTCAATTTCGCGATCCAGCGCATCCTGTTCGGTCGTCGGGGCCAGCAACACATCCACACGCGCAAATCCATGTGCCAGCGCGGCCAGCATTTCCGAATGGCCGAACCCGGATATCACTTTCAATTCCAGCGGGATAACATCCGCAGGCAATCCCCGGCCGAACCTTGCTGTAAGCCTTATCATTTCGGCACCGTAGGCGTCGTGCACAAGCAACCGGGGTGCGATACCGCCTGCCATTCGGTACGTGCGTGCCAGAATATGCATCCGTGACAGCAAGGCCGAAACAGGTGGATCTTCATAGGTTATCGCCGTCGACGGGCAGACCGCCGCGCATTCGCCACACCCAGCGCAGACCATTGGATCAATCGCCACATGCTCGCCCGAGGGTGTGATTGCACCGGTTGGACAGATATCCAGACAGTTTGAGCACCCAACCTGTTCCGCCCGCGAATGGGCGCAAAGTGTTTCCTCCAGTCGCACGTACAGTGGTTTTTCGAATGTTCCAACCAGTTGGGCGGCTTCAAAAGCCAAACGTTCTACAGACACCGCATCCTTGGGATCAGCCCTCAGGTACCCCTCGCGCTTGGCCGGAGCCTGCACAAAGGGCGTGCCCCCCGTCAGGTCAACGATGATATCGCAGGCCGATTGCGCCCCATCTCTTGGTTCCGTCCAATTGAAAGCACCCCTGCCTGCGGGAACCACTTGCTGCACATTGTCCAGACGCAAGGAAAACCCACCCAGAGCACCCGAAACAGACCGCAATTGTCCCCGAATGACGTCGAAGGCCCGAGAGTCTGGCTCAGCCTGATCCGTGACCAGAACGGTTACAGCCAGTGTTCGGGCCAACCTTTCCGCCAGTCCAAAGGCAACGGTACCAGGACCAATGATGAAACACGTGCCTTCGCTGATAACATCAACGCTGGGCGTCACCGGTTGCGGCAGGAACGCTTCGGCAGCTAAGGCAGCCATTTTGGCCGTCGCATCTGCGCCCTGATCGGACCAACCGGCACGATCCCGCAGGTCGACAAAGCCGGGGATTTCGATATTCATATCTTCGGCAAGCGACCGGAATACCTCTTGTTCCTGCAGACAGGCGATGACGGTATCGCCCTCTTGCATCAAGGCCGCAGCGGATTGCAGTTCCTTTGAGCAAAGCGCAGTATGCACCTTTGAACATGCAATCCCGCAGGCGCTTTCGATCCTGTCCGGATCCAGCGCCTGAGTTCCTGCGCAATTGCAGAGCAATAGTTTCGTGCCCATGTCCCCTCCCTCGGGAAGCAATCCCGATCCTTTGCACTTTAGGCTGCATTCCCGATGAGGCAACTTCAACCCTGCGAAGCGCACAGCGCGCCCGGCAGAGTTTCGCGGCAAAATCCCATAAAACAAAAGCCTTCTCAGGCTTTGATCACGAAGACGCTACCGGGAATACGACCAAAGTATTAAAGCGCAGGCTTGGCACGTGGCTATTTTGTGTTCCATAGTGGACATGGAAAGGCAGGGGAGAGCCTTTCGGGGAGGATCCAGTGGCCAAGGCCGCAAGCCAGATCGACATGCCGGTTGGCGTCATTGTGCGCAAAACACCCGGGGTCACACGTTGGGCCCGCTGGAACTGGCGCGCGGTCGCCGTGTTGCCCGGTGCAGGGCCAGCCGATTGGCAGGAACTGCGCCGCGAAGGCGAGGCGGTCGAATACCACGCTGCCACCCTCCCCCTGACCCTCTGGGCGGACGAGACCGAAGCCTACCTGGTCAACCTGTCGGACGGGCAGCCCTCAATCTATCTTGTACTGCGGAATGAGCTGAAGGGCGACACGCCCCTGAATGCAGTTCTGATCACCGCTTCTCCGTTCCAGGGGCAGGATTACGCGGATACCGGCGAAGAGATTGTCGAGAAAATCCCAATGACCGAAGGGCTGATCGCCTGGGTAAGGGATTTCACCCTGAAACATCACCAGCACGAAGTGTTCGTCAAGCGCCGTCGCGACAGAAAGCGAACCGATTTGGTGGAGGATGGTAAGGGCGACGCGCGTATCCGGCAGGCATCGGATGTTTTCCGCGCCCCGAGACGGGTGCTGCAATGACAGAGCGGCGTGATTTCTGGTCGCGCCGAAAGGCTGCCGTTCAGGCCGAAGCTGAAGCCGAGGCGCTGGCCCTTGAAGAACAAGTGATCGCAGCCCATCACGCCGAACTTGAAGAAAAGAGTGACGCCGAGATTTTGGCCGAATTCAACCTTCCCGATCCCGATACCCTCGGACCCGGCGAAGATATTTCAGGCTTTATGTCCAAGGCAGTGCCTGATCGCCTGCGGCGCCGTGCCCTGCGTCGGCTGTGGCGGTTGAACCCTGTTCTGGCCAATGTCGACGGGCTGGTTGATTACGGCGAGGACTACACCGATTCGGCCTGCGTGATCGAAAACATCCAAACCGCCTATCAGGTTGGAAAAGGCATGCTGGCGCATGTCGAGGCACTGGCCGCCGACGCGCAAGAAACGGAAGTAGACGAAATCGAGGCTGATACGCTCTCTGAACCTGAGGTCGTGCCGGTTGACCCCGATCCCGTGCCACAGCCGGTTTCAGTTGCTCAGGTAGAAGAGCCGGAAGAACTCGAACGTCCCCCGTCGCCACGTCGAATGACATTTGAATTTGAAGGATGACCGAATGACCGCAAGTGACGCGCACACTCTGGATGTTTCAGCCGAGGATCGCCTGCGCGCGGATTTCTATAACTTTCTGGGTCTGTTACTGGCAGGTCCTCCGGACCAGATATTGCTGAACCAAATGGCTGGTCTGGTCGGAGATGACACGGATCTTGGCAAGGCCATTCAATCCATGGCGCGGGTTGCCAAAGTTACCAAGCCAGCCGCTGCCGAACGGGAATTCAATGCGTTGTTCATCGGATTGGGCCGGGGTGAGTTGCTGCCTTACGCCAGTTTCTACCTGACGGGCTTCCTGAACGAGAAACCCTTGGCTCAGCTGCGCAATGACATGGCGGTTCGCGGGATTACACGTGCCCAGAACGTGTTCGAGCCCGAAGATAACATCGCCTCATTGATGGAGATGATGGCCGGAATGATCGTCGGGCGTTTTGGCAGCCCGGCATCCCTTGATGACCAAAAGGCATTCTGGAGCAAGCATATCGGCCCGTGGGCCACGCATTTCTATTCGGATTTGGAAGCAGCCGAGAACTCGGTTCTTTATGCATCCGTCGGCACTGCCGGGCGGGTGTTCATGGAGATCGAGCGCGAAGCGTTCCGGATGACGACAGCGTGAACCGCTGTCATTCGCCAGCGCCCAAACGGGCGTTACACTGCAATTGGGAAAGGAGGTTCCCATGAGCAAGACCAAGGAAGAAGGCGCCACCCGCCGTGACTTCCTCAAACTGGCCGGAACCGCAGCGCCTGCTGCCGTTGCCGCCGCCAGCCTGACCGGGAAGGCCGAAGCCGCCGCGCTGCCGACCGACGAAACCCGCATTCAGGATACTGCGCATACACGCGCCTACATCGAGAGCACCCGGTTCTAGGACCGGACGCTTTCATACCCGGCAGACGGTTGCGATTGGCCCTGACGTCGGTTTCAGCAGTACCAAGCCAGCCGTGGCTGACACGGCGCGCAAGGGAGGAAAGACATGCTTAGGAAAAAGACCAACGGGGTTGCGAGACGCCCCCAGCGGACAAGTATCCTGTCCCAGGTCGGCGAGAAAACCGTCGATCGCCGCGCATTCCTGCGTGGCTCGGGCCTGACGATCGGCGGCCTTGCCGCGATCAGCGCCACGGGTGGAACCGTGACGCCAGCCAGTGCCCAGACAGCGGCCAATCAGGCCGTCGAAAACATCAAATCCGTATGCACCCACTGTTCGGTCGGCTGTACCGTCGTTGCCGAAGTGCAGAACGGTGTCTGGGTCGGGCAGGAACCCGGCTGGGACAGCCCGTTCAACCTGGGTGCACATTGTGCCAAGGGGGCGTCGGTTCGCGAGCACGCCCATGGCGAGCGCCGCCTGAAATATCCGATGAAAAAGGAAGGCGGCGAGTGGAAGCGCATCAGCTGGGAAGAGGCGATCAACGAGATCGGCGACGGCATGATGTCGATCCGCGAAGAATCCGGGCCCGACAGCGTGTATTGGCTGGGCTCAGCAAAACACAATAACGAACAGGCCTATCTGTTCCGCAAATTCGCCGCCTACTGGGGCACGAACAACGTGGACCATCAGGCCCGTATCTGTCACTCGACCACTGTTGCGGGTGTTGCGAATACATGGGGCTACGGCGCCATGACTAATTCGTATAACGACATCCACAACTCGCGCGCCATCTTCATCATCGGCGGTAACCCGGCCGAGGCGCACCCTGTCTCTCTGCTGCACGTTCTGCGCGCGAAAGAGCAGAACAACGCCCCGCTGATCGTCTGCGACCCGCGATTTACGCGCACCGCAGCCCATGCGGATGAATATGTCCGTTTCCGCCCGGGTACAGACGTTGGACTGATCTGGGGCATCCTGTGGCACATCTTCGACAACGGTTGGGAGGATAAAGAGTTCATCCGCACCCGTGTCTGGGGCATGGACCAGATTCAGGATGAGGTGGCCAAATGGACGCCTGAAGAAACAGAACGCGTCACCGGCGTGCCTGGCTCGCAACTGAAACGTGTTGCCCGAACCATGGCCAACAACCGCCCCGGCACGGTCATCTGGTGCATGGGCGGCACACAGCACACCAACGGCAACAACAACACCCGCGCCTATTGCGTGCTTCAGCTTGCGCTGGGCAACATGGGTACCTCGGGTGGTGGCACCAATATCTTCCGCGGCCACGACAACGTGCAGGGCGCGACAGACCTTGGTGTGTTGTCCCACACTCTGCCCGGCTATTACGGCCTGTCCGCGGGCGCATGGGGTCACTGGAGCCGCGTCTGGGGTGAAGACCTGGATTGGCTTAAGGGCCAGTTCGCCACGATCAAGGGCAAAGACGGCAAGGACAAACCGCTGATGAATGAAAGCGGTATCCCGGTCTCTCGCTGGATCGACGGTGTTCTGGAAGATCCTGCGAACATGGATCAGGACAACAATGTCCGCGCCATGGTTCTGTGGGGTCACGCGCCGAACTCGCAAACGCGGGGTCCGGAAATGAAAACGGCAATGGAAAAGCTGGACATGCTGGTCGTGATTGACCCGTATCCCACTGTCTCGGCCGTTCTGCATGACCGCACCGATGGCGTCTACCTTTTGCCCGCCTGTACGCAGTTCGAAACCCGTGGCTCGGTCACCGCGTCAAACCGCTCGTTGCAGTGGCGTGACAAGGTCGTTGATCCGCTGTTCGAAAGCCTGCCGGACGAGGTCATCATGGCCAAGTTCGCCAACAAGTTCGGCTGGGCGGATCGCCTGTTCCGCAATATCGAGATGGAAGACCCCGAGACCCCGAATGTTGAAAGCATCACGCGTGAATTCAACTCGGGCCTCTGGACCATCGGATATACCGGGCAGTCGCCGGAACGCTTGAAAAGCCATATGGCCAATCAGCACACGTTCGACCGAACCACGCTGCAAGCCA
Organism: Ruegeria sp. AI2; assembly: GCF_056541275.1. Classification (NCBI taxonomy): domain Bacteria; kingdom Pseudomonadati; phylum Pseudomonadota; class Alphaproteobacteria; order Rhodobacterales; family Roseobacteraceae; genus Ruegeria; species Ruegeria sp. AI2. Next base: position 583,980 of record NZ_JBQFYB010000001.1, on the reverse strand, counting down.
TTGGTGGACCAAACGACGGCGAATATTATGGTCTGCCCTGGCCGTGCTGGGGAACCGCTGAGATGGGTCATACGGGGACTCCGAACCTCTATGACATGTCCAAACCGGTGGCCGAAGGCGGCCTGACCTTCCGCGCCAGGTTCGGAGTGGAACGCGATGGCGACAACCTGCTGGCCGAAGGGGTCTATAGCGTTGGATCAGAAATTCAGGACGGATACCCTGAATTCACGATGCAGATGCTGATGGACCTTGGCTGGGACGGCGACCTGACGGCTGAAGAACGCGCTGCAATCGATGCCGTTGCAGGCCCCGAAACCAACTGGAAAACCGACCTTTCGGGCGGTATCCAGCGGGTGGCGATCAAGCATGGCTGTGCGCCCTTCGGGAACGCCAAGGCCCGCGCGGTCGTCTGGACCTTCCCGGATCCGATCCCACTGCATCGCGAGCCGCTTTATACGAACCGGCGTGATCTGGTGGTGGACTATCCAACCTACGAAGACCGGCACGCCTATCGCCTGCCCACCCTTTATGCTTCGATCCAAAAGAACGACTTTTCAAAGGATTACCCGATAATCCTGACGTCAGGTCGTCTGGTTGAATATGAAGGCGGCGGCGAGGAAAGCCGGTCTAACCCATGGCTTGCTGAACTTCAGCAGGACATGTTCGTCGAGATCAATCCGCGCGATGCCAACAACCTTGGCATTCGGGACGGGCAACAGGTCTGGGTCGAAGGTCCGGAAGGCGGTAAGGTCAAGGTGATGGCGATGCTGACCAATCGGGTCGGTGCCGGTGTCGCCTTCATGCCTTTCCACTTTGGCGGCCATTTCCAGGGCGAGGACTTGCGGCACAAATACCCCGCCGGTGCTGACCCCTATGTTCTGGGCGAAAGTTCCAACACCGCCCAGACTTATGGCTATGATTCAGTGACCCAGATGCAGGAGACCAAGTGTACTCTCTGCAAGATCTCGGCAGCGTAAGGAGGACGATTAATGGCTAGAGCAAAGTTTCTCTGCGACGCTGAACGCTGCATCGAATGCAACGCCTGCGTAACCGCGTGCAAGAACGAGCATGAGGTACCCTGGGGCATCAACCGCCGCAGGGTGGTGACGATCAATGACGGCAATCCGGGCGAACGCTCGATCTCGGTGGCCTGTATGCATTGTTCGGATGCGCCCTGCATGGCGGTGTGCCCGGTCGACTGCTTCTATCAGAACGAAGAAGGTGTTGTCCTGCACTCCAAGGACCTGTGCATCGGTTGCGGTTATTGCTTTTACGCGTGCCCGTTTGGCGCGCCGCAATACCCGCAGGCAGGCAATTTCGGTTCACGCGGCAAGATGGACAAATGCACCTTCTGCGCCGGTGGTCCCGAAGAAAACCACTCGACCGCAGAGTTCGCCAAATACGGTCGCAACCGGATCGCCGAGGGCAAACTGCCCATCTGCGCCGAAATGTGCTCCACCAAGGCCCTGCTTGCCGGTGACGGCGACGTGGTGTCGGCTGTGTACCGTGAACGCGTCGTGGCGCGCGGTTTCGGCTCGGGCGCCTGGGGTTGGGGTACTGCCTACGACCAGAAAGACGGCTAAGCCGCTGTCTGCACAAAGCAATGGACAACCCGCTCGGCGCGGGTTGTCCGATCTTGGAATTTGACCGAGGTTCAGATGCTCCGCTTTCTCATCGCTTTTCTGTTCACCCTTGGACTGACCTTTTCGGCAGCCGCCCAAACGACCGATGACAGCAACGCCACGCCTGAAAGGGCGGGAACCGGCGGAGCGACGACCCTTGAAGATATTCTCGCCCGGCAACGTGGTGAGCAGGTGGATAACGGATATCGCTCCGGCAATACCGGCCAGAGCAATGTCGAGGGGCTGATGGGTCAGCTTGGCACCCGTGGTGTCGCGTCGGACAGTGATGTATATCGTGCGTTGCGCTATGGCTCGGCCAATGTGACCGTATCGTCAAACGGCCCCGCCGCAAGCGTGTTGATACAGGATGGCGGCATGTGGTGGCTGAACTTCCGCAGCGGACCGCTGCGCGAATATGGCACTTACATCATCGCCGGGATGCTGGGCATCATTCTGCTGTTCTTCCTGATCCGTGGGAAAATCCGCATTGATGGAGAGAAAACGGGCCGCACGGTCACCCGTTTCAACGGGATTGAACGTTTTGGCCATTGGCTGTTTGCTGGATCGTTCCTGATCCTCGCCATTACTGGTTTGCTCACGCTCTATGGCCGCGACTTCCTGATCCCGATCTTCGGCAAGGAAGGTTTCGCCACCATCGCACAGGGCTGCAAGTGGCTGCATAATAATCTGGCCTGGGCTTTCATGCTGGGTCTGATCATTGTCACGGTGAACTGGATTGCTCATAACATCCCCAACCGCACTGACCTGAAATGGCTGGCCGCTGGCGGGGGCCTGTTCACCAAGGGCAACCACCCGCCCGCCCGGAAATTCAATGCGGGGCAAAAGATCATCTTCTGGGCCTGCATCCTGCTGGGCGTGTCGATCAGCCTGTCCGGCTTGTCACTGCTGTTCCCGTTCGAGATGCCCCTGTTCGCCAAGACCTTCTCGGTCGCAAACGCCACGGGCATTCCGCAGGCGCTGGGTCTGACCTTGCCAGTGCAGATGTCACCGCAAGAAGAGATGCAATTCGCCCAAGTCTGGCATGTCATGATTGCCTATGTGTTCATCGCGATCATCGTCGCGCATATCTATCTCGGCTCGGTCGGGATGGAGGGCGCGTTTGACGCCATGGGAACCGGAGAGGTCGAAGAACAATGGGCGCGCGAGCATCACTCGCTCTGGCTGGAAGAGGTGCAGGAAAAAGAGGCTGGCAAAGCAGCCGCCTCACCCGCTGAATAGATGCGTGGGCTGGTTCTGGCGCTGGCGCTGGTGCCCCTGCCTGCCGTGGCAGAATTCTTTACACTGAAAGGGCATGGCGGGCCTATCATGGGCATTGCCACCGCGCCAGACGGTCGCATCGCAACAGCCAGTTTCGACAACTCAGTGGGTCTTTGGACCGGGCAAACGCCAAATTGGTTCGAAGGGCACGAAGCCGCCGTAAACGCAGTCGCGTTCAACGGCTCCGCTTTCTATTCTGCCGGGGACGATTTCACCCTGCGCAAATGGCCCAGCGGTGAAGTCATTGGCCGACACAAGGGCAAGATTGTTGGCCTTGCCGCGTCAGAAACCCTTATTGCCACGGCCAGCTGGGATGGAACAATCGGCCTGTGGCCTGTCGATGGCACAGAACCCGCGCGGCTTGGACCGACCGGCAGTGGCGTAAACGCGGTCGCATTCTCACCTGACGGCACGCAGCTATTTTCGGCGGGCGTCGACGGCGCTTTGCGCCTATGGGACGTGTCCAGCGGGCAAGAAACAAGGCGTCTTGTCGAGCACGGGTTCGGCATCAATGAACTGGCGCTGAATGCACAGGACAACTGGCTCGCTTACGGTGCGGTAGACGGTGTCACACGTATCCTTGACCTTTCCAACGGTGAAGAGCGCGACTTTACACTGGACCGCCGCCCGATCCTTGCCCTTGCGCTCAGCCCGGATCGGAAACTTTTGGCCGTAGGTGATGGCGAAGGGTATATTATGGTCATCGACACCGTCGATTGGCGCATTGCACAGGATTTTCGCGCCACGTTGCGCGGTCCGGTCTGGGCTTTGGCATTTTCCAAAGACGGTAAAAACATCCATGCGGGCGGACTTGACGAGGCGATGTACAGCTGGCCTGTGGACGCTCTGTCCGACCAACACCAGATGGCCTCGGCAGAACCGAGTTTCCTGAAAAATCCTGATGAGATGGACAACGGGGAACGCCAGTTTGCGCGCAAATGTTCGATCTGTCACAGCCTGTCCTCCGATAACGTGCGACGTGCAGGCCCAACCCTGCACGGTGTATTTGGACGTCAGGCCGGCACGGTTCGTGGGTATTTGTACTCGGATACATTGCAAGGCTCTGATATCATTTGGAATGACGAGACAATAAATGCCCTTTTCGACGAGGGGCCAGACCACTACATTCCGGGGTCGAAAATGCCGATGCAGCGAATTGCCAAAGCACAGGATCGCCAGGATCTTATTGCTTTTTTGCGTCGCGCAACAACTGACCGGAACTGAACCGGAGGAGCCCATGAAAGCCTTTCTTGCCGCCGTCGCCGCGATGGTCGTTATTGCAGGCGCAGCCCCGTTTGTGCTGGAACAGATCGGGTTCAGCACCGCTGACACTACGTCCGGCATCGCCGTGCGCCTCGACTGAATGGCGCAATATCTGACCACCCGTGAACTGGCCGATCTGCTGCGCATTGGCGAGCGGAAGGCTTATGACCTTGCCTCGTCAGGCGAGGTGCCGTGTGTGCGCGCCATGGGCAAGCTGTTGTTTCCGCGGGCCGAGATCATTGCCTGGCTCAACGCGTCGCGATCCGGCCCTCAGGTCGCTGAACCGCCCCTGCCCCCGATCATAGCAGGCAGCCACGATCCCTTGCTGGACTGGGCGCTGCGTGAAAGTGGGTCGGGGCTGGCCACCTATTACGACGGTTCTTTTGATGGCCTGATCAGGCTCAGTGAACGAAGCGCACAGGGCGCTGTGTTACACATCCACGAAAATGGCGGATTCAACAAGGAATCCCTGCAAGACACTTTGGGCGAAGCCCCGGTGATCCTATATGAAGTCGCCCGACGTGAGCGTGGATTGCTTCTTGCCCCGGGCATATCCGACATCAATTCTTTTGACGACCTCAAGTCACGCACCGTCATACTGCGTCAGGACAGTGCGGCAAGCCAGCGCCTGTTTGACGCCCAACTGGACGCCCACGGCCTGCGCCGGGATGATCTGGACATTCGACCCGGCTGCGCACGTACAGAAGAAGAGCTTGCGATCGCCCTGCATGACCGGAAGGCCGAGGCCGGTTTTGGGCTTGGCGCCCTAGCCGGTCTCTACAACTTAGGTTTTGTCCCCACTCATTCCGAGCGGCTGGATCTTGCCATCTGGCGTCGGGCCTTTTTCGATCCGCCGATACAGAAACTGCTAACCCTGTTGCGCTCGGGTCAGTTCGCCCAGCGGGCGCGCGAGTTCGGCGGCTATGACCTGTCTGGTCTTGGCACGATCCACCACAATGGGGCCAGCGGGTGAAAATCCACCCGCGCCTTCATCTTTTCAAAAATACTCGCCCCGCGGGGCTGGCCGCAGGCCAGCTTATTGCGCATTGGGGAAAAACACCTGCTGACCGTCCAGCTGGAAAGAGGCGATCGCCTGCTGCCCGTCGGGCCCGGTCAACCAGTCGATGAAACGCTGACCAGCGGCCGCCCGTACATGCGGATGCTTTTCAGGATTTACGAGGATCACACCATATTGGTTGAACAGACGCGGGTCGCCTTCGACCAGGATCTCAAGATTGCCTCTGTTACCAAAGGACAGCCACGTCGCCCGATCTGTCAGAGTGTACGCGTCCATGCCGCTGGCAACGTTCAGCGTCGCCCCCATACCTGAACCGGTTTCCCGATACCAACTGCCGGACGCGCCGGTTGGGTCCAGCCCCGCAGCCGACCAATGCCGCAGCTCGGCCTTGTGCGTTCCGCTGTCATCACCGCGCGACGCAAACGGGGCTTCAGCCTTTGCAATCGCTGTAAGAGCGCTCAGAATGTCGGCACCACCGCGAATTCCAGCGGGATCTGCCTTGGGGCCCACCAATACAAAATCGTTATACATCAGGTCCTTCCGCTCCACGCCATATCCATCAGCGACGAATTTCTCTTCGGCGGATTTGGCGTGAACCAGCAGAACGTCCCCGTCACCATTCACTGCGTTGCGGATTGCCTGACCGGTTCCTACGGCCACAACGCGTACGTCAATGCCCGACTCGGCCTCGAACCACGGCAGAATATAGTCCAACAGCCCCGAGTTCTGGGTGGATGTCGTAGACTGCACGACAATGAACGGTGTCTCTGCCAAGGCCGCATTTGCCGACAGACCAAGGGCTATCACCGCTGCCCGAAGTATTGCGCGGAACATCATTTTCTCCGTTTTTCTTTTAGGTAACCAATCCACCCGCGAGGTAGCGACGCGATGCTTCGCTTTCGGGGGTATCCAAAACCTGCTTTGCGGGGCCGTGTTCAACCACATGACCGCCCTGCATCATGACCACATCCGACGCCAAACGACGGGCCTGGCCAATATCATGTGTGACCATCACGATCCGTACACCCCGCGCCGAGGCGCGCAGAACCATACGTTCGATCATCTGTGTCGCGCCGGGATCAAGGGCGCTGGTCGGTTCGTCCAGAAACAGTGTTTCGGGCTCCAGCGCCAAGGCACGCAAAATGGCCAGCCTCTGGGCCTCGCCCCCCGAGAGCGACCGGGCAGATTGCCAGGCCTTCCCCTCCAGCCCGCCTTCGGCCAGCAACTCGATGATACGTGCCTTTCTTGCCGCTCGCCCCATACCCTGACGCTTGAGGACAAAGCCCAGGTTTGCAGCAACAGACCGTCGCAACAGAACCGGTCTCTGAAATACCATGGCTTGGCGCGTTTTCTGCGCGGCGCCCAGAGGGTTTCCGTCCTGCACCACCCGCCCGCGATCCGGCGAGATCAGGCCATGCAAGCACCGTAGCAACAGACTTTTTCCCGCACCGTTGGGGCCAAGAAGCAACGTCGGCCCCGGACCATCCAGAACCAATGAAGGAACATCCAGCAAAACCTTGCCGTTGCTGCGAATTTGCACTTTTTCAACCGTCAGACAGTTCGACATTTCACAGATCACGTCACGCATGGCGCAACCCCTCCTGCTCGGCCCGCAAACTGACCGCGCTGACCATCGCGTTTACGGCAATTGCAATCCCGATCAGGATCGCCCCCAGCGCCAGTGCCAGCGACAGGTTTCCCTTCGACGTTTCAAGCGCAATGGTTGTCGTCATCACGCGGGTCACATGATTGATGTTTCCGCCAACGATGATAACCGCGCCCACCTCGGCGATGGCGCGTCCGAAACCGGCAAGCAAGGCCGTGACCAGTGCCAGTCGCGCATCCCACAACAAAACCGGGACCGAGGCCAGCCGTGACACTCCCAAGGACCGCAGCTGTTCTGAATATTCCTCAGCCAACATTTCAACAACCTGGCGCGTCAGAGCCGCGACAATGGGAGTGACCAACACCACCTGCGCGATGATCATGGCGGTCGGAGTGTACAAAAGCTCAAGCACCCCCAAGGGGCCCGAACGGGACAGCATCAGATAGACCAGCAGGCCCACGACAACCGGTGGAAACCCCATCAGTGCATTCATCAGGACGATCAGCATCCGGCGGCCGGGGAACCGGGCGACGGCCAACGCAGCCCCCACGGGCATTCCGATCAGAGCAGAAACCAGCACCGCAAAAACGGACACTTTCAGAGACAACAGCACAATTGCCCACAGCTCAGAATCTCCCCCAAGGATCAAGGCAATCGCAGCGCTGAATTCTGATGAAAATTCCTGCATTTTATTCCCTGTAGTCGACCCTTCGTATAGAAACGCGTAAGTTTACAGGGAAATACTACTTTATATCGGTGTCAAGTACAGACACAATTCCGACACCACGAATGCGAAACGCGGCCCCGATTGGGACCGCGCTTTTGACCTTCAAATTAACGGTTAGCGTCAGTTCAGAGCAGCGTCCGTAATCTGGTGCGTCCAGGCCCCTTCAGGTGTCTTGGTGATCACCGGGTCAGAACCTCCAGCCAACAGGGTACCAACGGTGCGATCAAAATCCGCCGGGTCCAGCGCGCCGTTCGAACCTGCGGTCAACTTCGCGATCTCACCCATCATGCGTTTCTGATGTTCTTCCGTCTGCGCACCCGTTGCATCGTTCTCCAGCACGATATCCGCTGCTTCGTCGGGGTTCTCCTCGGCGTATTTCCATCCTTTCATCGAGGCGCGAACAAACCGCTGCATCTTGTCGGTGAAGGCCGCATCGCTGAGATTTTCTTCCAGAACGTAAAGACCGTCTTCCAGCGTCGCGACACCCTGGTCTTCGTATTTGAAGGTCACCAGTTCATCTGGGCTGACACCGGCATCGATGACCTGCCAGTATTCATTGTAGGTCATGGTGCTGATGCAATCCGCCTGACGTTGCAGCAGCGGATCGACGTTGAAGCCCTGTTTCAGAACTTCCACACCGTTGTCGCCTTTCCCATCAGTGCTGATGCCCAACTGGCTCATCCAGCTCATGAACGGGAACTCATTGCCAAAGAACCAGACACCCAGCGTGCGGTTCTTCAGGTCCTCAGGCGACGAAATACCGGCATCTTTCCAGCAGGTCAGCATCATGCCCGAGCTTTTGAACGGCTGGGCGATGTTCACCAACGGCAACCCTTTTTCACGTGCGGCCAGAGCGGCAGGCATCCATTCAACGGTCACATCAGCACCGCCGCCCGCAATCACCTGTGTCGGAGCGATGTCAGGCCCACCGGGCAGAATGGTAACGTCCAGGCCTTCTTCCTCGTAAAAGCCCTTGTCCTTGGCAACGTAGTAGCCCGCGAATTGTGCTTGCGTGACCCATTTCAGTTGCAGTGTCACTTCATCCGCCGCCAGCGCCGTACTGGCTGCCAGACCAAAGGCGGCAACCGCCCCGCTGAATAGCTTGTTCATCTTCATTTCTCCTAGTTGCTTGTTGCGCCCCGATTTTCAGGGTCTGTTGATTTTCTTCGTCTTATCCGCGTTGTGAGGGGTGCCAGAACGTCACCACTTTTTCGATTCCCGCCACCAGGCCATAAAAGGCCGTACCCGCGATAGCGGCAACAACGATTTCGGCCCAGACCATGTCCAACGACAATTGACCGACGCTGGTGGAAATCCGAAATCCCATACCGAGCGTTGGCGATCCGAAGAATTCCGCCACGATGGCGCCAATCAAAGCCAAAGTTGTCGAAATCTTCAACCCGTTGAAAATGAAAGGCATCGCCGCGGGCAGCCGCAGCTTCAGAAAGCTCTGCCAATAGCTTGCAGCATAAGTTTCCATCAAGTCACGCTGCATTGCGGTGGCCTCGCGCAGACCGGCCACGGTGTTGACCAGCATCGGAAAGAACACCATCACAACCACCACCGCCGCTTTGGAATGCCAATCAAACCCGAACCACATGACCAGAATGGGTGCCGTCCCCACAATGGGCAAAGCCGCGACGAAATTTCCGACTGGCAAAAGCCCCAAACGCAGGAAATCCCACCGATCGACAGCAATCGCCATAAGGAAGGCCGATCCACAGCCGATAACATATCCGCTGAGCGCTCCTTTCAGGATTGTCTGAACAAAGTCGGACCAAAGAATGTCAAGGCTACCTGCAAATCGCACCGCTATGGCAGACGGTGCCGGCAGAATGACCAGCGGCACTTCAAGCCCACGGACCACCAGCTCCCAGGCTCCAACAATGGTCAGACCAAAAATCACCGGTGCCAGAAAGCGTACCATCTGGCTGTTGGCTTGCGGGCCACTGGCCAATCGGCTGTTCAACCACCAGCCGAACGCCCACAGCAGCAAAGCAAAGACAACCAACATCATTGCGCCATCCCCATCCGCTTCAGAACCGACCGTTCAATCAATCCCAGCAAACCGACCAGGCAGGCAGCCAGAATGGCCGCAGCAAACAGCGCTGACCATATCTGCACGGTTTGACCATAGTAACTGCCTGCCAGCAACCGAGCACCCAATCCTGCGACAGCGCCTGTCGGCAGCTCACCCACGATTGCGCCGACCAACGACGCCGCGATACCGATCTTCAACGAAGTGAACAGGTATGGCATCGACGCCGGCAGGCGCAGTTTCCAAAACCCCTGCGATTGGCTGGCATTATAAGTCCGCAACAGGTCAAGTTGCATCGCGTCAGGGCTGCGCAACCCTTTGACCATGCCGACGACAACCGGGAAAAAGCTCAGATACGCTGATATGATCGCCTTGGGAATGATCCCCTGAACCCCGACCGAGTAAAGAACCACGATAATCATCGGTGCCAGAGCGATAATCGGGATCGTCTGGCTAACGATAGCCCATGGCATGACCGACAAATCCATCACGCGGCTATGCACGATCCCAACGGCCAACAGGACACCCAGCCCGGTCCCGATGACAAAGCCCAGCATCGTAGCGCTGAGTGTCACCCACCCATGAAAGATCAGCGATCTTTTCGAGTTGATTTTCTTCAGAACAGTTGTATCCCACAATTCAATCGCCACCTGATGAGGTGATGGCAAACGGGGCTTGCCTTGCTCCCAAGTTGCTGGAATCGCGAACGAATTATTCAGAACCAGACCGAACTCTCCCAGATCCCGGCGCGCACTTGCAGTGGGTGGCTGAACCTCGGCACCGCCACGTTCAAGCTCGGTCAAAACCCCTTTGATGTTCATCGGAACGCAAGCGACATACCAGAACAGAACGATCACGGCGACGACGGTGAAAACGGCAATGATCTGCTTCATGCATGCCACTCCATTCGATAGACGGGCACTGTATCCGGCGGTACGGGTGGTTCTTCGGCAGTTACCTCGAACCCTTCACGGCGGTAAAACCTCTGCGCCGCCTGATTGGGTTTGTGTGTTGTCAGCCAAAGATGGGTCCGACCCCGCTTCGCCTTGGCAACGAAACGCTTGCCAATTCCCTGCCCCGTCCGGCTGCAATACAACGCACCGATTTTACACTGCGCCGGATCTATGGACATGTAGCAATCAACCGGATCACCCGCGACCCAGATCTCGCGACTGTCGAACGCTTCATGGATCAGGGTCGACAATTCCTCCACCGGTAATTCATCAGGCATCCAGTCCGTCTGCCAGGCCCAGCTGCAAATCACACGAGCACAAGCCGGCAAGTCACTTACCACGGCCCGTCTGATGGTTTCTGCCCCCGGATCAGTCGTCATAAGAATGCCCCGCCCGCAACCCGTCGCGAACACGATGGGCCACTTCGATGAATTCCGGAGTGTCACGAATGTCCAACGGCCGTTCCTTTGGCAGCGGGCTGTCGATCACATCCGTAATCCGCCCCGGCCGCGGGCTCATCACGACAATTTTGGTGCTCAGATATACGGCTTCTGGAATCGAATGAGTCACGAAGCCGATGGTCTTTTCTGTTCTGGCCCAAAGCGCCAGAAGCTGCTCGTTCAAGTGGTCCCGTACAATCTCATCCAAAGCGCCGAACGGCTCATCCATCAACAAGATATCGGCATCAAAGGCCAAGGCCCGGGCGATGCTGGCGCGCTGCTGCATCCCACCGGATAACTGCCAGGGAAACTTTCCGCCAAATCCTTCAAGATCAACCAGTTCCAGGACTTTTCTCACCCTTTCCTCCTGCTCGGACGCGGAATAGCCCATGATCTCAAGCGGCAACTTGATGTTCTTTGCTATGGTGCGCCAGGGATAAAGGCCCGCTGCCTGAAAGACATACCCATAGGCCCTGTTCCGCCGTGCTTCGTCCGCTGTCATTCCGTTGACAGTCAGCGACCCGCCGGTCGGTGTCTCCAAGGCCGCAATACAGCGCAGGAAAGTGGTTTTCCCACAGCCCGAGGGGCCAATGAAACTAACAAATTCACCCTTGTCGATCGTCAGGTTCACGTCTTTCAACGCGTGAACAGGCCCGTCATTGGTTTGAAAGGTGAGGTCAAGCTGCCTTGCTTCGATGACGTGCTGGGTCGTGCTTTCAGTGGTCATTCTATTGCCTTGAAAAGAGTGGTGCTGGGGCCGCCCAGAAAACGGCCCAACGGATCAAACCCCCGTCGCCGGGATACCTGTCCGCTCAACTGGCCGAGGGGCGGTTAGTTCTTTCCACGCGCTCAAAGCCTTGTTGACGGTCGTATTTGCCTCGCGCGCAACGAACTCGCCATGGCCTTCCTGCGTGCGGATTTCACCATCATGTACCGCAACCTGTCCACGGGTCAGCGTAAAGCGCGGCAGGCCTTTGACCTCTTTGCCCTCAAACACGTTGTAGTCGATCGAAGATTGCTGCGTACTGGCTCTGATCGTTTTTGTTTTTTCAGGATCCCACACGACGATATCCGCATCCGCTCCAACAAGGATCGCGCCTTTTTTAGGGTAGCAATTCAGTATCTTGGCGATGTTTGTTGAAGTCACCGCAACAAATTCATTGGGCGTCAGGCGTCCGGTATTCACACCATGCGTCCACAGCATCGGCATCCGATCTTCCAAACCGCCGGTCCCGTTCGGGATCTTGGTGAAATCCCCAACTCCAAAGCGTTTCTGTTCGGTCGTGAAGGCGCAATGGTCGGTTGCCACAACACTCAGCGATCCTGATTGCAGGCCATTCCACAGGCTGTCCTGGTGCTGCTTATTGCGGAACGGGGGGCTCATGACCCGCCGCGCGGCGTGGTCCCAATCCTGATTGAAATATTCGCTTTCATCCAAGGTCAGATGCTGAATCAGCGGCTCGCCCCACACCCTCTTGCCCTGCATTCTGGCTCGGCGAATGGCCTCATGAGACTCTTCGCAGGATGTATGAACAACATACAGCGGCACGCCCGCCATATCTGCGATCATAATGGCCCGGTTTGTGGCCTCACCCTCTACTTGCGGCGGTCGGGAATAAGCGTGCGCTTCCGGGCCAGAGTTCCCCTCGGCCAGAAGCTTGGCGCTCAGTTCGGCAACGACGTCTCCGTTCTCGGCATGCACCATTGCGATGCCGCCCAGTTCGGCCAAACGCCTGAACGAAGCATAAAGCTCATCGTCATTCACCATCAGCGCGCCTTTATAGGCCATGAAATGCTTGAACGTGTTGATGCCGCGCGTTTCGATCACGGTCTTGAGGTCGTCAAATACCTGTTCCCCCCACCATGTCACCGCCATGTGGAACGAGTAGTCGCAATTCGCCCGCGTTGATTTGTTGTCCCAGCGCTTCAGGGCATCCAACAGGCTTTCACCCGGATTGGGCAGTGCGAAGTCAACAACCATAGTCGTGCCCCCCGCCAGGGCCGCCCGCGTACCGCTTTCAAAATCATCGCTGGAATAGGTGCCCATGAACGGCATTTCCAGATGGGTATGCGGATCAATCCCACCGGGCATCACATAACAGCCGGTCGCGTCCAGCTCTTTATCCCCTTTCAGACCCATCCCAATCTCGGTGATGACGCCGCCTTCGACCAATACATCCGCCTTGTATGACAAATCCGCGGTGACAACGGTTCCGTTTTTAATAACAGTACTCATTTTGAACTCCCTGATGCGGTCTGCGCCGCTTGCTTCATCTGGCCAAAAATATCCCGGGGGAGTCGCCCTTGGGCGACGGGGGCAGCGCCCCCTATTCCACGATTTCGGCAGTCTCGACCACGGCATGCAGCAAGACATCTGCCCCGGCTGCCGCCCAATCCTTGCTAATCTCTTCAGCCTCATTATGGCTCAGCCCGTCGACACAGGGGCACATGACCATGGCGGTCGGGGCCACGCGGTTAATCCAGCAGGCATCATGCCCCGCGCCCGAGATGATGTTGGTATGCGAATAGCCCAGCCTTTCAGCCGCATCGCGCACGGCAGACACGCAATCGTCGTCGAACTTCACCGGATCGAAACCGCCGACTTTCTCGAATTCGATCTGCAGGCCCATTTCTTCGACAATATCTTCCGCCGCCACCCGCAGGCGATTTTCCATGTCGGTGATCACCTCCAGCTCGGGCGAGCGGAAATCGACCGTGAAAACGACTTTTCCGGGGATTACGTTGCGAGAATTCGGGAATACGTCGATATGCCCCGCGGCACCGACCGCATGCGGCGCATGAGACCAGGCGATTTCGTCCACTTTCTCAAGAATGCGCGCCATCGCAAGCCCGGCATTCTTGCGCATCGGCATCGGGGTTGAACCGGTATGGGCATCCTTGCCGGTCACCGTGACCTGTGTCCAGCTCAGACCCTGACCGTGGGTGACGACGCCGATATCCTTTCCTTCGGCTTCAAGGATCGGGCCTTGTTCGATATGCAACTCAAAGAAAGCATGCATTTTGCGCGCGCCGACTTCTTCTTCGCCGCGCCAACCGATCCGGTTCAGCTCATCCCCGAACTTCTTACCCTCGGCATCTTCACGGCCATATGCCCAGTCCTGCGTGTGCATTCCCGCAAAGACACCAGACGACAGCATGGCAGGCGCATATCGCGTCCCTTCCTCGTTAGTCCAGTTGGTTGCCACGATGGGATGTTTTGTCTTGATCCCGAGATCATTGAGCGTGCGGATAATCTCCAGCCCGCCCAGAACGCCCAGCACACCGTCATATTTTCCGCCGGTCGGCTGCGTATCCAGATGCGATCCCACATAGACCGGCAAAGCGTCCGGGTCGGTGCCCTCACGATGCGCAAACATGTTGCCCATCTGGTCCAGCCCCATGGTGCATCCGGCCTCTTCACACCATTTCTGGAACAAGGCGCGGCCTTCGGCATCCTCGTCAGTCAGAGTTTGCCGATTATTCCCCCCCGCAACACCGGGACCGATCTTGGCCATCTCCATCAGGCTGTCCCACAACCTGTCGCCATTGATCCTGAGATTCTGCGCCGGAGCTGCCATTGTCTTATTCCCTGTTTGCTTGCGATTTTGCTCGCTATTGGTGTCTTGATTTGACCAACTGGTCAAACTCACGCTATCACGGGTTCGGTATCAGTCAAGAAATTGCGCGGCAAAGCCTGAAATTTCAGTGTAATCCGTGCCTATCCGACGAAAAAAGAGACACACTGAAATCATGCCGAAAGACCGCGCACCGACTCGTATCCAGAAGAAGAACCGAGCCGCGATTCTCGAGGCTGCCCTGAATGTGTTTTCCGCACACGGGTTTCGTGGGGCGACCGTCGATCAGATTGCTGCCGAGGCGGGGTTGAGCAAACCCAATCTCCTCTACTATTTCGCGTCGAAAGAGGCGATCCACACCGAATTGCTTTCGGGCTTGCTGGAAACCTGGCTGGCGCCCCTGCACGATCTGGATGAGACCGGTGATCCGATGGAGGAAATGCTGGCCTATATTCGCCGGAAACTGCAAATGAGTCAGGAGCTACCACGGGAAAGCCGCCTTTTTGCCAATGAACTTGTGCAAGGCGCGCCGCGCATTCACGACGCTTTGTCCAATGATCTCAAACAACTGGTTGACGAAAAGGTCACCATTCTCACCAATTGGATGGATCAGGGCAAAATCGCGCGGTTGCACCCTTATCATCTGATGTTTTCGATCTGGGCGCTGACGCAGCATTATGCCGATTTCGACGTTCAGGTGCGGGCTATTCTGGGTGACGAAAACCCGTTTGAGGGTGCAGAACCCTTTGTCGATACGCTGTACCGAAAGCTTCTGACGCCATGAATGCAGGGGCCGCGTCAGCGGCCCCTCAGGGATATTCCCTGTCTCGATCATTCCGCTGCTTTGGCCATCGGATTGTTCGGGTGCGTGGTCCAGTTCGCATAGGTCGGCTGAACCTCTTTCCCGGTGCGCGGATCGATTTCACCCGCCGCCATCGGCACCATCGAAATACAGCCCTCGACCGGGCAGACATCAACGCAGAGGTTACAGGCGACGCATTCGTCATCCATCACCTCGAACACACGGTCATCCGACATTGAAATCGCCTGATGGCTGGTATCTTCACAGGCGGCATAGCATCGGCCGCATTTGATGCACTGGTCCTGATCGATCTTGGCTTTGGCGATGTAGTTCAGGTTCAGGTATTGCCAATCGGTGACATTGGGCACCGCGCGCCCGATCACCTCATCAATGCTGGTATACCCCTTTTCATCCATCCATTCCGACAGACCTGTCGTCAATTCATCAATGATCTTGAACCCATAGGTCATCGCAGCGGTACAGACCTGCACCGTGCCACATCCCAGCGAGATAAACTCGGCCGCATCACGCCATGTGGTGACACCCCCGATGCCCGAGATTGGCATGCCATGCGTCGCCTCGGCCCGAGCGATTTCGGACACCATCGACAGGGCGATCGGTTTCACGGCAGGGCCGCAATATCCTCCGTGGCTGCCTTTGCCATCAATCGACGGTTCCGGGCTGAACGTGTCCAGATTTACGCTGGTGATCGAATTGATCGTGTTGATAAGCGACACCGCATCCGCGCCACCATTTCTGGCCGCCGCCGCAGGTTTCCGGATATCGGTGATATTCGGTGTCAGTTTCACGATGACCGGACGGTCATAGTATTGCTTGCACCACCGCGTGACCATTTCGATGTATTCCGGAACCTGCCCTACGGCGGACCCCATACCACGCTCGCTCATCCCGTGCGGGCAACCGAAGTTCAGTTCGATTCCGTCCGCGCCGGTTTCAGCCACCCGCGGTAGAATGGCTTTCCAGGCTTCTTCCTCGCAGGGCACCATGATCGAAGCGATCAGGGCGCGATCCGGATAGTCGGACTTGACCCGCGCCATTTCCTCGAGGTTCACCTCAAGCGGGCGGTCGGTGATCAGTTCGATATTGTTCAGTCCCAGCAAACGGCGGTCGGCACCGTAAATCGCGCCATACCGCGGGCCGTTCACATTTACGACCGGAGGTCCCTCGGACCCCAGCGTCTTCCACACAACACCGCCCCAACCGGCATCAAACGCGCGACGAACATTGTATTCCTTGTCCGTCGGCGGCGCAGAGGCCAGCCAGTAAGGGTTGGGGCTGGAAATGCCCAGAAAGTTAGTCGTCAGATCGGCCATGGCTTCTCCCTTCCCGGCTCAGCCGGATTTTTTGAATATCATTTCGGTCGGACGTATGCGCCCGGCCTTGAGGTTTTTGACGTAGTTCTGGAACTTTTCGGGCGCCGTCTCGCCCATCATCAGATGAATGCCCAGCGGTGCCGGGCCGGATTCGGCAATCTTTGCAAAGACGTCCTCGAAGAACTGTATCGCGAATTCGGTGCGATCCGTTTCTGTCACCAGTTCAAAACCCGCGGCGCTTGCCGCAGACTTGTAAACATCCGGCGCATCCACGAACGAGGTTTCGGCAACAGTGGACCACGGCAGAGGGAAAGCCAGCGGCTCATCCACGTCTCCGGCCATCACATCGAACAGGGCAAAAGTGCCACCCTTGGCCAGCGCCCGCGACACTTCGGCGAACAGCCCGGCCTTGTCCTTTATGTTCATGCCCACATGCATCATGACGGCCAGGTCGAACCCAGCATCCGGCACCGGCATGTCCAATGCGCTGCCCACATGAAAGCTGGTTTTCGAGGAATGCCCGACCATATCGCTGAGCACCTTGGCGGTTTCAACGAATTCCGGTGTCAGATCGACGCCTGTTACTGTCGAGTCATAGCGATCCACGACATAGCGACAGGTCCCGCCGATACCGCATCCGACATCCAGAACACGGGTCGCATGGGTCGGCGACAACTGCGCAAACAGGTTGTTGGTCGCCAGAACGCCGCCCGTATGGAACTCGTCCCCTGCTTTCAGGTCTGCGACCGTGGCCGCATCCGGATCGATACCGCTGGCCTCAAGCGCCGCGCGGACGCGGTCGGTCAGTGCTCCGGTGGTGTAGTGTTGCGCTACGGCTTGTTCGATCTGGGACATGGGAATACCTCAGCAGCGAAAGGAATGGGGTGAATACCCCATCCTATCACGAAACCAGCGTCGCGTGGATGTCCATCGCTGCATCCCGGCCTTCGGCAACAGCCGTAACGGTCAGGTCTTCGCCCCCCGCCGCGCAATCTCCGCCTGCCCAGACACCGGCCACAGAAGTGCGTCCCGCACCGCTGACAGCGATCTTGTTGCCGTCCAGCTTCAGCCCTTGCGGCGCACCTTCCAGCGTCTGACCGATGGCTTTGAGAACCTGGTCTGCCCGCAGCCGGACCGTCTCACCGGTTCCGGTGAGTTGGCCGTTCTGGCTTGAGGTATACTCCAGTTCTATCTCGGCGGCAGTCCCATTGCCGTGTACCGCCACCGGCTGCACGTTGGTCAAGATCTGAACCCCGTGCGAGGCTGCCAGATCCTGCTCGTACCGGCTGGCACCCATGGCGTCGCGGCCCCGGCGATAGGCAATGGTGACATTCTCGGCACCTAACAATTTGGACTTTACCGCTGCGTCCACGGCAGTCATGCCACCGCCAATAACGACGACGTTCCGCCCGACAGGAAGCTTTGCAAGATCACCAGCCTGCCGCACGTCCGAGATGAAATTGACGGCATCCCGCACGCCGTCCTTGTCAACACCATCCGCGCGCAGGGCATTCACCCCGGCAAGTCCGATGGACAGGAACACCGCGTCGTAGTTTTCGACCAGACCATCCAGCGAGATGCCTTCACCCAGAACCGACCCGGTTTCAACCGTGATACCACCGATTTTCAACAGCCAGTCGACCTCGGCCTGCGCAAAATTGTTGGTCGATTTATAGGCGGCAATCCCGTATTCGTTCAGACCGCCCGGTTTGGGCTTGCCTTCGTGGATCACCACGTCATGACCCAGCATGGCAAGACGATGCGCGCAGGCCAGACCGGCAGGCCCTGCCCCCACGACAGCAACCGTCTTCCCGGTTGATGCCGCACGTTCAAACGGATGCGCGCCCGCAGACATAAGATCATCCGTCGCAAAGCGCTGTAGCCGTCCGATTTCGACCGGCTTGCCTTCTGCCGTCTCGCGAACACAGGCCTCTTCGCACAGTGTTTCCGTCGGACAGACACGGGCGCACATTCCACCCAAAATGTTCTGCTGAAAAATCGTTCGCCCGGCTGCCTGCGGCTGTCCGGCCTGAATCTGACGGATGAATAGCGGAATATCGATGTCTGTCGGACACGCTGTCACGCAAGGTGCGTCATAGCAGAAATAACAACGGTCTGCTGCAACTGCGGCCTCATGCGGGGCCAATGGCGGATGCAGATCGGTGAAATTCGAGGTCAGCTCATCGCTTGAAAGCCGCCCGGCGACGATGCCGGGTGCCATCTGGCCCTGTGCCATCACTCTACTCCCTGTAGATATGTTTGTTATGACCTCAGCTTGCCACAAATAAATTTTTTATCAATTGGTAAAATTTGCCAAATGGTCAAAAAATTGAAAATCCGGGCCGTAGAACCCGGATTCATTGGCATTTTGGTTAATTTCAGGGCCGAAAAGCTTTCAGACCATTTCGCCAAGATGGTGGGACTTGGTCCAAACCCGGGCGCCGTCAGGCCCTGCAACGGCCCGCGAGTGCGTTCCGGGCGGCAAGCGTAACCAGTCCCATGTAGAAAATTCCTCCCCCGATTCAGAGAAACTGCCGCTTATGACAAACACTTCCATGCCTTCGCGCGCATCCAGCTCGACCACGTCCCCCGCCGCCCATGTCCGCACAAAAACGTCCTCATGATCATCTTTGAACAGTTGTACGTCAGAATCGCCATTTATCGAGCGGCGCACCTCGGTACGGTCTTGCGGGTCAAACTGGTGGAGCTTGACCAGAATGGTCGCGCCTTCCGCTGCAGACGGAGTGTGCGAGGACGTCGGCGGATTGCGCACATAGCTGCCGACGGGGAAATCTCCGGTCTCGTCCTGAAATACGCCGTCCAGCACCAGATATTCCTCGCCGCCGTCATGGGTATGGGCAGAAAAAGCGCTGCCGGGCGCAAAGCGGACAATGGTTGTTGCACGGGCCACCTCATCACCAATCCGGTCCAGCATTTTACGCTCGACGCCAGCCGCAGGGGAAGCGACCCATTCGCTATTGTCAAAATGAACTGCGACCCGTTTTGTGAAATCCGCATTGATCCGCATGTGTAACCCTTTCTGCTGCGACCCCTGAAAGAAATGGGATCGCGCGATGAAATTTCAAATTTTCCGCTTTTGACGCCTTGGGCCGCTTGCTGTAATCCGGACTTCAAGGTGCACGGTCAAACACCTGTCGGGAAACGGGCATAGATGCAGGCAACGTCACAGAAATTCAACATCGCGGTCGTCGGTCAAAACAACCGCCTGCAATACGAAGCCCTGCTGTTTGCGGCTTCACTGCGCCATTCTTCACCGCAATTCGAGGGCAAACTGTTTGTCGCCACACCCAATCCGGGGCCACGCTGGAAACAGGACCCACGCATTCAGGACGAAGAAGTTCTGAATGCCCTGAAACAACTGGATGCCGAATTTCTGCCCTTCGACTCGCATGTATTCGGTGAAAGCTATCCCTACGGCAACAAGATCGAAGCGCTGATGGCTCTGCCGGAAGATGAGCCCTTTGTGTTCTTTGACACCGACACGCTGATCACTGGCGAGATCACATCTGTACCTTTTGACTTCGACCGCCCCAGCGCATCACTGAAGGTTGAAGGGACATGGCCCAAACCAACGCTGTATGGCCCCGGCTTTGACGGTATCTGGCGCGCGCTTTACGCCCGGTTCGGGTTGGATTTCGAAGGCTCGCTGGACACCGATCAACCCCATGACCACTGGCGGCGGTACCTGTATTTCAATGCAGGCTATTTCTTCTACAAATGCCCGCGAAAATTTGGTGAGCGTTTTCTGGACTACGCCAAAACAATCCGCGACGAAAACATTCCGGAGTTGACTGGCCAAAGCCTTGACCCTTGGCTGGATCAGGCCGCCCTGCCCCTTGTCATTCACTCGTTCGGCGGTGGTCGTGATGTTTTGCCCCCCGGTTTGCTGGACGGGTCCGTCAGTTGCCACTATCGCCTGTTTCCCTTGCTTTACGCCCGTGAAAGCGACCATGTGATAGACGTCGTGGAGGCCATCGTCGCTCCAAACAAGGTCAAGAAAGTTCTCAAGCAATATGAGCCGCTGAAAAAGATGGTGCTGCAGGGGAAAGGCGCAAAAGTCCGCGCCCTGTTTGACCGGGATCATCTGCCACGACGTGAACAGGCCATCCGCAACACGATCAAAAGCAAGGGCCTCTGGCTGCGCTGACAGGATCGTTGTGCGCAGGCGGGCAATGGCCTACAGATTTCGCAAGACAAATTCCAACAGGAGATTTCAAGATGTCTGACGGCCCCACCTACGGTTTCGACACGTTGCAAATTCACGCGGGCGCCCGCCCCGACCCGGCGACCGGAGCGCGCCAGACACCGATCTATCAGACAACTGCCTATGTGTTCCGCGATGCGGACCACGCAGCGGCCCTGTTCAACCTGCAAGAGGTGGGCTTTATCTACTCCCGCCTGACCAATCCAACTGTGGCCGTTCTTCAGGAACGCGTGGCAACACTTGAGGGCGGCGTTGGTGCTGTTTGCTGTTCGTCCGGGCACGCGGCCCAAATCATGGCGCTGTTCCCGCTGATGGGTCCGGGTTGCAACGTGGTCGCCTCGACCCGTCTGTATGGCGGCACGGTCACGCAGTTCAGCCAGACGATCAAACGTTTTGGCTGGTCGGCAAAATTCGTGGACACCGATGATCTGGACGCGGTGAAGGGCGCAATCGATGAGAATACCCGTGCGATTTTCTGCGAGTCCATCGCCAATCCCGGCGGCTATGTGACGGATATCCGTGCGCTGGCGGACGCGGCTGATGCAGCGGGCATTCCGCTGATCGTCGACAACACCTCGGCCACGCCCTATCTGTGCCGCCCGATTGATCACGGCGCGACCCTGGTCGTGCATTCAACCACCAAGTACCTGACCGGCAATGGCACCGTCACTGGCGGTTGCATCGTGGATTCGGGCAAGTTCGACTGGTCGGCAAATGACAAGTTCCCCTCGCTCAGCCAACCCGAACCGGCCTATCATGGACTGAAGTTCCACGAGACCTTTGGCCCGCTGGCCTTCACCTTCCATGGCATCGCCATCGGTCTGCGTGATCTGGGCATGACCATGAACCCGCAGGCAGCCCACTACACGCTGATGGGGATCGAAACCCTATCGCTGCGGATGGAGCGTCATGTTGAAAACGCGCAAAAAATCGCGGCCTGGCTGGAAGCGGATGATCGCGTGGACTACGTCACCTATGCCGGGCTGCCCTCTTCACCCTATCAGGATCGGGTGAAGGCTCAGTATCCACGTGGTGCAGGCGCATTGTTCACCTTTGCAGTGAAGGGCGGCTATGACGCCTGTATCAAGCTGGTCAATGCGCTGGAAATCTTCAGCCACGTAGCCAATCTGGGCGACGCGCGCTCGCTGATCATTCATTCGGCATCGACCACGCACCGTCAGTTGACCCCGGAACAGCAGGAAGCCGCAGGCGCAGGTCCGGGCGTGGTGCGCGTGTCCATCGGGATCGAGGACGTGAACGATCTGATTGCCGACCTTGATCAGGCCCTGGCCAAAGCAACCGCCTGACCATGACCCAGCACGACACAAACAACCTTGGCCAGCCTATCGGTTTACCGGTTTCGGGTGACTTTCCACGCCCGACGCCACCCTATACGCCGATGGTGGGCCGGTATTGTTCTGTCGTGCCCCTTGATGTGAACAGACATGCGCCCGGATTGTTCCGGGCGTTTGCAAAGGACACGGATGGCCACAACTGGACCTACCTGCCTTACGGCCCGTTTGCTGGCGAGTCTGAGTTCGAAGACTGGGCGCGCGCCAACTGCATGGGCGCGGACCCGATGTTCCATACCGTTCTGGACGGTGATGATATACCGTTGGGCATGGCCTCATATTTGCGGATCGAACCCGCTGCCGGAGCGATTGAGGTCGGGCATATCCACTTTTCACCCCTGCTTCAGCGCAAACCGCAATCAACCGAAGTCATGTATCTGATGATGCGGCGCGTGTTCGATGAACTGGGTTACCGGCGTTACGAATGGAAATGCGACGCGCTGAATGGTCCGTCGCGCAGTGCGGCAGAGCGGCTTGGGTTTACCTTCGAAGGCGTGTTTCGCCAAGCAACCCACTACAAAGGGCGCAACCGCGACACAGCCTGGTATTCAATCATAGATACCGAATGGCCACGCATCCGCGATGCTTTCGAGGCCTGGTTGTCACCCGAAAATTTCGACGCTTCGGGCCAGCAACGAAAACCGCTGACGGCCCGTGCGACAGGTTGAATTCATTCCGAGATCTCGAACACCATCGAGACGCTGACAGACACCGAAACCTCACCACCTGCGACAGGAACACCCCCTGCGTCAGCCATGCTCATCATGCGCATCTCGGGCATCGGGCGCACGCCCCCCGTTTGTTCCGAAATCGTTTGCACCGCGCCAAGGGTTACACCCGCCGCCTGTGCCAGCTGCTCGGCCTTGGCCATAGCTTCGCCGACAGCTTGCGCGCGCGCTTGGGCTTCGATTGGTTTGGTATCCTGCACCCCAAAGCTCAATCCACCAAAATCGTTGGCGCCATCCTGAATGACCGCATCCATGATGCTTCCAAGCTTGGACAGATCACGCACACGCACAAACACGCGGTTCGAGGCAGCGAACCCCGAAATTTCCGGTGTTTCCCCATTCTGCCCGTGCCGCCCAGACCAAACAGGGGAAAGCGACAGATCGCGGGTCTGAATATCGCGGTCTTCAATCCCCATCCCGGTCAGGCGCGCAAGAACCTTCGCAACTGCGTCCGAGGTGGCCTGCATCGCTGCCGAAGCCTCGGCATTTTCATTTGTCACACCCAATGTGATCGTCGCCATATCGGGGGCAACATCGATGGTTCCGGTTGCGTCAACGGTGATGCGACGTTCTTCCGCATGGGCAAGTCCAGCGGTCGTTGCGGCCATCATTGCGGCCAGAAAAGCGAATGTCTTCAATGTTATCACTCCGATTTGCTTGCGTTAAAGATGGGTCGGCGATGCATTGCCATACAAGAGGAGAGTTTGCCTTTTTCTTTCCCTCGGCAAGTTCCTGCTTTAATGTCGGTCTGCGAACGCCAAGGTGTTTGCATTGACGTTGATAATTATGGTTCCTGCGGATTATGAAACCTGCCTTTGCGCTGTCTTTTTCTGCGACCGGAATATCACTGTATCATCACTCGGATGACGAATGGTTCGTTATCGGCTCGATTCCCTTGGATTCGCCGGACCTGTCCGGTCAGATGCAGGTTTTGCGGGAAAACGCCTTTGCGTTGGAAAACGACCTAAGCTGCAAGCTTGTTCTACCTTCCGAACAGGTTCGATACCTTCAGGTTGCAACCGATGACTTGCCCCCCGAAGACATGGTCGAACGTATTGAGAGCGCACTTGCCGACGCAACGCCTTACGCATTGTCCGAGCTCAGCTACGACTATCAGATCGAAGGCGGCACCACCTATGTTGCAGCCGTTGCGCAAGAAACGCTGAGCGAGGCGCGTACCTTTGCCTCGGACCATGGTTTCGTGCCGGTTTTGTTTTGCGCCGAGGAAGACGCAGACGCATTCCCCCGAGAAGCATTGTTCGCGCAGCGTTCAGGCACATCGGAAACCCGACCAGCAGAGCTACCGCTGTCGGTAAAAAACGCAGACCAGCCCGAACCGGCAAAATCCTCTGGGAAACCAGCGCATCCCATTGCAGGCGCAGCGGCACCAAACGTGTTTCTGACCCCCGAAACACCTGACAATAAGTTTGCGACTACGAAAGCGCAGGCACCGCGTTTTGCTATCCCGGCATTTGCCGCGGCGCTTCTTCTTGGTGGCGCTTTCGGCGTTTGGCTGGCCTTGGACAGCGGTGGAGAAACAGATCAGGCCGCACCGAGCCCAATTCCAACCGAGACAGGTGTTTCCGAGCCGGTTATCGACGCCCTGCCACCGATAGTGCCCGAAGTTGCGGCAATTGCCCCCCCGGAAAACTTGCCCGCTGACCCTGCTCTGGACAGGGACGTGCCCCCAACACCGGAACCTACTGACGCCGAAGCCGAAGAACAACCGGAACTCACGCCTACCGACGCGGCAATCCTTGAGGCGCTCAAGGTGGCCCCGACCCCTGTTGAATCTGTGGCTCAGGACCCCGAGGCAGATGAGGATATCAGCGCTGCCTCCGGTGTGAATGTAACGCCTCCGGCCGCTTTGGACGTGCCAGAAGCCCCGGAACCGGACGATCTGTATCTGACGTCGATTGACAAATCCGACCTGTCCAGCGATGCGGTTGCCCTGCCCCCGGCTTCCAGTTTCGATACCGACGAACCCTTTGTTCGGGACGTGCAACATGGCATAGCAGGAGCGCGGTTCAATCTGGATGATCGCGGGCTGGTAACGCCCACGCCGGAAGGGACGCTGAACCCGGATGGGATTGTCGTTTATCAGGGCCGACCGTCGAAGGTTCCGCCAGCAACGCCAGTGCGTTTCGAAGATGAACCCGTACTTGACGAGGTCGACGAAAGACTGGCCGGTCTTCGCCCCAAACCTCGCCCCGCAGATCTGGTCGAGAGCTTCGAACGCGGGCAGTTGGGGGGGCGGTCGCTGGCAGAGCTTTCGACCAAGCGACCAAAAGCACGCCCGGACAGTCTGCAAGCGCGCACAGAAATCGACGAGACGCCAACCGCATTGGCCGTTGTCCGCGTCCCGCGCCCCAGAGTGCGCCCGGCGGGTCTTGTTATTGCAAAGGCACCTGCTTCTGGTAACTCCAATCTTGGATCAACGGCCGCGCTGGACCAGAGTTCAGACGACGCCGGATCGTTTCAGGCGAAATCGGTCGCGCCCAAGATTCCCTCAACCGCGTCTGTAGCCCGGCAGGCCACGCTCGATAACGCGATCAATTTGCGTCGCCTGAATCTGATCGGCGTTTACGGCACACCCGCAAATCGGCGCGCCTTGGTCCGGCTTCCCAGTGGGCGCTACAAAAAACTGAAAGTTGGGGACAGTATTGACGGCGGCAAGGTCATTGCTATCAGTGACAGTGAACTGCGTTATCAAAAGAAAGGTCGCAACGTGACCCTGGCGATGCCACGCAGCTGACATAGGCGCTCAAAGCTGTGACCGATCACCTGTAGACAGGCACGTCAGAGGCAGCAGAACCGCCCCCGACTTATTGGTTCATTTGGATCAAGCCGCGGAAATCTCGCCGCTTTCGATCTGTTCGCGCTCGATGGATTCAAACAGCGCCTGGAAGTTCCCTTCGCCGAAACCATCATCACCCTTGCGCTGAATAAACTCGAAGAAGATCGGGCCAATCACCGTTTTCGAGAAGATCTGCAACAGAATGCGCGTCTCGCCCCCGTCAACGACACCTTCACCGTCGATCAGGATGCCGTGTTTCATCATCCGGTCCAGCGGCTCTTCATGGCCGACCACGCGGGTCCTGGACATCTCGTAATAAGCTTCATTCGGACCCGGCATGAACTTCAGGCCGTTTTCAGCAATAGCATCGGTTGACGCGTAGATGTCGTCGCTGCCCACTGCGATATGCTGAATGCCTTCACCTTTGTATTTCTTCAGATAAGACACGATCTGCCCGGTCTCACCGCGGTCCTCGTTGATCGGAATACGAATACGACCGCAGGGTGATGTCAGCGCGCGGCTATAAAGGCCGGTGAATTTTCCCTGAATGTCAAAGAAACGAATTTCACGGAAGTTGAACAGGTCGCCATAGAACTTGAACCACTTGTCCATGTTGCCCTTGTAGACATTGTGCGTCAGGTGATCGAGATAGAAGAACCCCTCGCCCCGAGGTTTGGATTCCTTGATCCAGTTGAATTCCTGATTATAGGGCGATGTGTCGTAGTACTGATCAATGAAATAGATCAGCGACCCGCCAATACCCTTGATCGCAGGCACATTCATGGTTTTGTCAGCGTGGTCGTAAGGTTCCGCACCTTTTGACACGGCATGCTCAAACGCTTTTTGCGCGTCCACGACCCGCCAGCCCATCGACGGCGCACAGGGCCCATGTTCGGCCACGAACTTAGCCGCAAAACTGTCCGGGTCAGCATTCAGGATATACGTCACATCCCCTTGCTGCCATAGCTCGACAGAGGGTTTTTCCTTGTGGCGGGCCACCAGATCAAACCCCATCTTTGCGAACAGGTCACGCAGCTCCTGCGGTTCTGGATGGGCGAATTCGACGAATTCAAACCCATCTGTACCGGCAGGGTTTTCTTCGCTGATCACGGATTTCGGGGCATTGTGCGGGAAAGGACCCATGGCGCGTCTCCTACGAAAACAGGAATTTCTTTGCTGATTCAAAAATACGACTTTTCTGACGCTGTTTCTGCGCATTGTTTTCGTATAAACTGGAAGATGACGCGCAAAACGCGCATATAAGTTAATAAAACCAGGATTTTTCCGCACATGCTGGATGCAACCGACAAGCGACTGCTTTCCGCGCTGCAAAAAGACGCGCATCTGACGGCCCATCAACTGGGTGAAATGCTGAACCTGTCGCCCAGCCAAGCGGGACGCCGCCGACAGCGGCTTGAAGTCGAAGGGTACATCACCGGGTACGCTGCCCGGCTGGACCCGCTGAAACTGGGCCTGCAGGTGCAGGGGTTCGTTCAGGTGCATCTGGGCACCCATGGCCCCGAGCAATCCGCAAGCTTTGCCCGCATGGTCGACACCCGCCCCGAGATTACCAGCGCATGGACGATGACGGGTGAGGCAGACTATCTGCTGCACATCTACTGTGACGACCTGTCCGCCCTCAACAGCTTGCTACATCAGGTGATCCTGCCGCATCCTGCCGTTGCACGAGTACAGAGCCAGATCGTAATGGATCAACTTAAACGCGACGCCCCCCTTCCCACCTGAAAAGGTTCCGAGGACACACATGGACGACTTTCTATACCAGGCTTCGATCTATCTGGCAGCGGCAGTCATTGCCGTTCCCCTGTCTGCCAGACTGGGGTTGGGATCTGTGCTGGGCTATCTTGCAGCCGGGATCATAATCGGACCCGTACTGGGGTTAGTCGGAGCGGAAACCGAAAATCTTCAGCATGTGGCCGAATTTGGCGTGGTGATGATGCTGTTTCTCATTGGTCTGGAATTGGAGCCACGCGCCTTATGGGATATGCGCGACAAGCTATTGGGTCTGGGCGGTTTGCAGGTGTTGCTGTCAACAGTCGCGATTGCTGCCGTGGCTATGTACGCCAACCATCCATGGTCGGTTGCCCTAGCGGTGGGTTTGACCCTTTCGCTTTCCTCGACTGCGATCGTTCTTCAAACCCTGTCAGAAAAAGGCCTGATGCAGACAAACGGCGGCCGCGCGACATTTTCGGTTCTGTTGACGCAGGACATCGCGGTGATCCCAATTCTGGCTTTGTTGCCACTGCTGGCGCTGCCCGCCATGCCGCGTTTCCAAGCAGATGGATCGATTGACCGGGGGGCTGGAGGATCACATGGCGCAGGCGATCACAGTTTGTCGCTGGTCGAAGGGCTGCCGGGCTGGGCCGTTACCCTTGTCACAATCGGCGCGGTGGTGTTTGTCATTCTGGCCGGTGTCTACCTGACAAGACCGTTGTTTCGCTTCATCCACGCAACCCGTCTGCGCGAGATGTACACCGCACTGGCGCTGATGATCGTCGTGGGCATTTCGTTTCTGATGACACTGGTCGGCCTGTCACCTGCCTTGGGCGCGTTCCTGGCAGGTGTTGTTTTGGCCAGTTCTGAATTCAGACATGAAATGGAAAGTGACCTTGAACCGTTCAAAGGGTTGTTTCTGGGGCTGTTTTTCATCACGGTCGGGGCCGGAATAGACTTTGGGTATTTTTTCAACGACCCGCTGGACCTGATTGGACTGGCGCTGCTTGTGATACTTGCCAAAGGGATCATCCTATTTCTGGTGGGCAAGGCCTTCAAACTGCGGGGGCGCGATCACTGGTTGTTCACCCTAGGGTTGGCGCAGGCTGGTGAGTTCGGATTTGTCCTGCTGGCATTTTCGACGAAACAGAATGTTATTCCGCCCAACCTGTCGCAAAAGCTGCTGATGATCGTTGCTCTGACGATGTTGATCACACCTCTTCTTTTCATCGTCTACGATGCGTTGTCGCGGAAGATTGGCGATTCCGCGGCCAGCCCCGAACCTGACGTGATCGACGAAAAGGGCCCCGTAATCATCGCCGGCATTGGTCGCTTTGGTCAGATCGTCAACCGGCTGGTGCGGGCCAGCGGTTTCAAGACAGTCGTTCTGGACCACAATATTGAAACGATTCAGCTGATGCGCCGATTTGGTGTCAAAGGCTTTCTGGGCGATCCCACTCGACCGGAACTGCTGCGCGCGGCGGGGTTGGACAAAGCATCCGTTCTTGTTGCCGTTATGGATGATCACAAGCAAGTCACGCGGCTTGTCAGCTATGCCAGACGGCAGCGTCCTGACCTGCACATCATCGCCCGCGCCCGCGACCGGACCCATGTGTACGAGTTGTATCAGGCGGGTGCCAATGACATCGTGCGGGAAATGTTCGACAGTTCGCTGCGCGCAGGTCGCTATGTTCTGGAGAATGTCGGACTGAGTGAATACGAAGCAGCCCAGGCCGAGCAGACGTTTTACAACCATGACAGGAAGGCGGTGCGCGATCTGGCCGAGCTTTGGGTCCCCGGAATGCCAATCGCCGAAAACAGGAAATATATCGAACGTTCGCAGGCACTGGAAAAGGATCTGGAAACCGCGCTGCTGGAACTGGCTGAAGAGCACGCCAAGAAATCGGCCTGACCCAAGCCTTTGCCCGGGTCAGGTGCGAGTTCAGCCGTCAGAAACCCCAGCTTCGGCAAAGGTTGCCATGCCGGAATGACAGGCGACCGCGCTTTTCAGAATGTTGATCGCCAACGCCCCGCCGGACCCTTCGCCCAACCGCAGGCCAAGGCTCAGCAAAGGCTCTTTACCCAATTTTGCCAGCACGGCACCATGGGCTGCTTCGGCGCTTTGGTGGCCTGCCACAGCATGATCCAGCGCACCATCCGACAGCTTCCACAAGCAGGCTGCGGCAGCCGAACAGATGAACCCGTCCAGGATCACCGGGATGCGCAACACCCGCGCGGCAGCAATTGCGCCCGCCATTGCAGCAATCTCGCGCCCACCAAGACAGCGCAGGATGTCCAGACCATCATCTGACGCGTGTTTGGCGACACCCTCGGCCACGACACGGGTTTTGTTGGCCAGACCGGCGTCATCCACACCGGTTCCGCGCCCTGTCCAATCGGACGCGTCGCCACCAAACAGCGCGCAGGCAATAGCCGCAGCCGGGGTGGTGTTGCCAATCCCCATTTCGCCGACCACCAAAAGATCGGATTGCGGATCAACGGCCAGCCAGCCAGTGCGCAACGCGGCCAGCAATTCATCCTCTGTCATGGCGGGGGTTTGGGTGAAATCCGCGGTCGGCTTGTCCAGATCCAGCGCGTGAACATCCATCTTCGCGCCTGCCGCCCTTGCCAACTGATTTATCGCCGCCCCGCCATGTTCGAAATTC
Organism: Ruegeria sp. AI2; assembly: GCF_056541275.1. Taxonomy (NCBI): domain Bacteria; kingdom Pseudomonadati; phylum Pseudomonadota; class Alphaproteobacteria; order Rhodobacterales; family Roseobacteraceae; genus Ruegeria; species Ruegeria sp. AI2. The sequence goes on along the minus strand of NZ_JBQFYB010000001.1, from coordinate 553,822 downwards.
ATCACCATCTGCACGGTTACTTCCGGCGGAAAGGCCGAAACACCCTGCGCGGTAACACCGTGATTTCCGGCAAACACAATGACCTGAGGCGCGCTGATCTGTGGACGGGCGTCCCCTCGCCATCCTGCAAACCAGACCGCAAGATCCTCAAGCCGACCAAGCGCTCCGGGGGGTTTGGTCAATTGTCCGTTTCGCTCGGCCGCGCCCTGCACCGCAGCAGCATCTGGGCCCGGCGCCCCCGCTAGGACAGCACGGAACGTGTTCAAATCATTCAGTTCAGGCAGCATGAAAGCCTCATTGCATCAGAGTGGTCCTGCGTGTTTAACCGAAGGATCGAAACCAACAAGACCCCGAAAGGCACGGGCGTGCATAAAAACGACACCAAACCGTTTTCCCTGTGGGATGTTCCGCTGGCCCTGGTGCTGTTGACCCGCCTGCCCCTGCCCCGTTTGCCCAAAGCCGTGTTTGCCCGGCAGGCACAATCGGTATGGGCATTTCCACTGGTTGGGCTGGTCGTTGGCGGGCTGGCATGCCTGACCGGTTGGCTGGCGATGGGGCTTCAACTGCCCCCGTTTGCGGCAGCCTCGTTGCTGGTCGCGGTACTGATCCTGTTGACGGGCGCTATGCACGAGGATGGTCTGGCCGACACGTTCGATGGGCTTTGGGGCGGTTTCACCCCTGAACGGCGGCTGGAGATCATGAAGGACAGCCAGATTGGAACGTACGGCGTGCTTGCCTTGATGATCTCGCAGATTTTACGAATCTCGGCGATTTCCACCATACTCGCTGTTGGTCCGATCTGGATGGTTGTTGCGGCTTGTGTATTTTCCCGCGCCCTGATGCCAGCACTAATGGTTCTTCTTCCAAACGCCAGAAAGTCGGGCCTGAGCCATTCAGTTGGCACCCCCGGCGCAGGATCAGCCTGTATCGCCGTGGGCATCGCGATTCTGGTCGCTTTCAGCTTGTGCGGAAGTCTGGCGCTTAACGCGATAGTCTGCGCGGCTTTAATCGTTGCGGTATTGGGGCTCGTCGCGAAAACCAAGATCGGCGGTCAAACCGGAGATATTCTGGGCGCGTCACAGCAATTGGCGGAGATCACGTTTCTGCTTGCCCTCAGCACCCAGATCTAGGAAGCGCCCCCAGTTTCAATTCGCAACGTATCGCCGCAATGTTTGCAATGCACGGCGTCCGGGTCGTGCCGGTACAACCCACAGCTGGGGCATTTGTGACGGACCTTCTGTGGCGCGAAAATTGCTTGCGCTAGCCGGACGAACAAGGCCACGCCAACGACCATTATGAAGACGGAAAACAGCTTGCCACCCGGTGTGACCAAAGTGATGTCGCCAAACCCGGTCGTGGTGAGCGTCGCCATGGTAAAATACAGCGCATCTATGTAAGGCGTTTGCGCGTCTTCGGGGATAAAAAACACCAAAACGGCCGTCGAGGTGGCAAAGACAAAGACCAGCAGGTTGATCGCCGCGATAACAGCGTCCTCGTGCGTGCGGAAAAAACGGCTGTCGCGCCGCAGATCCCAGAGCAGATGATATGAATGAATCAGACGCAGAGCGCGTAATATCCGCAGGAAAGCCAGGTTTCCTGTCAAAAACGGATCAAGCACCAGCGAGAGGACGACCACGATATCCGCCACTGTGTAGATCTGGCGCAAAAATCTCCAGCGGTCTTTTGAAATCCAGAGACGCGCAGAGAAATCCAGAAAGATCAGCACACCGACCAGTTGGCTTGCAACGGTCAAGCCCGGCCCATGCGGGATGTGGGCCGTCCCGACAAAGAAAATGATTGTCGCCACGTCAAACAGGATCAGTGCATACCTAAACCAGACCGAAACAGGGTCGTGTCCGATATACAGGTATTTCACAGTCTGCTTCATGTCTGTCCGGTAATCCGCTGCATATACAGTGAAATTAGCGCCACTTAAACAAATCACCAAGCCACGAAAAAGGCCGCCCCAAATTTGGAACGGCCCGTTTTGTCAAAGTACCTTCAATCAGGCAGCGCGTGAGGTCAGAACTTCGTCCACCTGCTTGGCAGCTGACACCTCGCCAGCGCCTGAAACAGCCGCGACCTCACGGGTCAGACGTTCCAAGGCGGCTTCATATAGCTGACGCTCGGAATAGCTCTGCTCGCGCTGGTCATCGGTGCGGTGCAGGTCACGGACCACTTCGGCGATCGAGATCAGGTCACCCGAGTTGATCTTCTGTTCATATTCCTGCGCACGGCGGGACCACATGGCGCGTTTCACCTTGGCCTTGCCTTTCAGCGTTTTCATCGCCTGGCTGATCACATCGGGCGAGCTGAGCGACCGCAGACCGGATTCGGTCACCTTGTTGGTCGGCACGCGCAGCGTCATCTTGTCTTTCTCAAATGAGATGACGAACAGCTCAAGCGAGAATCCCGCGACATCCTGTTCCTCGATCGAGATAATCTGGCCCACGCCATGGGCGGGGTAGACAACATAGTCGTTCGGGCGGAACTCGAGCTTTTTCGACTTTGTCATTCAGTTTCTTCCTTGCTTGCGGACGGGACACGGACAACAAAAGCACCACATGCGGGGACTGTCTCAGCCCCGTCAGGCGGCGATATTGTCACAAATTCAGAACTCCAAAGTGAGCATACTTACGGAGCGCATCCCAATCTCGGTCATCATGTAGGTATAGTATATCACAAATTTACGACGCCCGAAAGTTTACCTTACGGGAATTTATCATATTCAACCTGCATTCAACAGGTTGTGCCGCGGTCTTTATGCCAAAACAGGCCGCTTGGAACGAATCACTCAGCCGCCTTCGCCGGGCGCTTCCGAGAAATACTTCTCCATCTTGCCCTCTTCACCGTCACGCTCCTCCGCATCTGGCAGCGGGTCTTTCTTGGTGACGATCACCGGCCATTGTTCGGAATACTTGCGATTGAACTCGACCCACTCCTCCATACCTGGCTCGGTATCGGGGCGGATCGCGTCGGCGGGGCACTCGGGCTCGCACACGCCGCAGTCAATGCATTCGTCAGGATGGATGACCAGCGTATTTTCACCTTCGTAGAAACAGTCCACCGGACACACTTCGACACAGTCGGTGTATTTGCAGGCGATACAGTTTTCGGTGACTACATAGGTCATGGTCGGATTCCTGTTTGCGGTTTGAGCGACTAGCTAATTCAGTCTGGCCCGCTCTTCAAGACAGGATCAGTGATCTTCCGGGCGAGAAAGATCAATAGCGCGTCGATCTTTCTTGGTTGGTCGACCTTTTCCCTCGAATCCCGGATTTACAAGAGGCGCTTCCTGCTTTTCGGTCATATCAAAGTACAGCGTTTGCGCCTCGGGCGCCGGACCGCGGCGTTCCCCCAGTTTTTCCACACGTATCACGCGGACAATGCGGCCCTGCGAGAAGGTCAGAACGTCACCGGGGGCCACGGTCTGCGCCGGTTTCAGCACCCGGTTTCCATTCAGCCGGACATGGCCACCACTGACCTGTTTGGCGGCAAGGCTGCGGGTCTTGAAGAACCGCGCCTGCCACAACCATTTGTCAATTCGCAGTTTGGCCTCGGCCATCTTGCGTCAGTTGCCGTCCTTCAGACCCATAAGCGCTGCGGCGAACGGGTTGTCGGGATCAATGGCCTTTTCCTTTTTCGGTGGCCGTGATGAGAAGGTCTTGGCACCCTGCGGCTTGCCGCCCTTCTTGCCGTGCGGTTTGCCACGGCCGTCCTGCGGTTTGCCCCGTGGTTTCCCCTTGCCCTGCCCCGGCTCGCGGCGCGGGCCACGGTTCGGCTGGCGCTGACGACCCCAGGTGAAGGTGTAAAACACTTCAACCTCGGATTCATCCGACGCACGTTCCGCAACCTGACCTTCTGCGACGACCTCTGCTGCCGCCTCAGTGCTTTCGGTGGCCTCGGCTGGCGCGGCGACCTCTTCTGAGGCCGCGTCAGGTGCTGGCGTCTCATCGATAACGGCTTGTTCAGCCGCCTCTGTCTCAGGCTGCTCTGCCGGTGCCGGTTTGACCTTGTCACGCTCGCCGCGCTCGGCTTTGTAGCCGAGCCCCTGCATCAGGTCTGCAAACTGTTCAAGCGTCATGCCAGTGATCGACAGCATATCCGGCTTGGCTTCGAACCCGCCACGGCTATCTTCCGAACGAAGCATGTCCGCCAGACGTTCCAGCATATCGATACGGATCGATCGGTCGCCCGCATCGCGGTAGCCGCACATGGTATCGTAACCCTGCGGTGCATCCTTGGCGACCGGCACTGTTACCAACCCCGGAGGCGGTGCTTCGGGGAATTCCTGCAAACCGCCATACAGCGCCCATAGCACTAGGCGCAGACGCGTCGGTGCGGGCTTCAGCAAGAGCGGCATGAAGATGGTGAACTGGCCAAACCGGATACCATGCTTGCGCAAGGCGCCGCGGGCGTCCTGATCCAGATCCTTGACCTCTTGCGCGACACCGGCGCGCGGCAGAACGCCCAGCGCCTCGACCATGCGGAAGGCAAACCCTTTCGCCAGACCGTTGAGTTCCTCGTCGCGCGACAGATTCAGCAACGGCTCGAACAGCGCAGCAATCTTGCGGTCGATGAAATGCTGCAACCGGCGCCGCACCTTCTGTTCGACATCCGGACCGGCGGCCTCATCCACAAAAACCTCGACCACGGGCTTGAGAGGTTCGGCCCCGGCAACCAGTTTGCCAACGGCGTATTCGCCCCACATCAGGCCACCCTGATCGGTGAAATCAATTTCGGTATCGGGCGCATTGTAGAAGCGATCGGCACGCAGATGGAATTGCGGCGCGAGTGCTTGCAAAGATGCCGATTTGAGCGCTTTCGCCTCGGTTCCTTGCGCGCTTTTGTCCGGGCTGAACCGGAACCCTTCCAGACGACCGACGAATTCGCCTTCGACGGTCACTTCACCCTTGTCATTTACTTCGGCCAAAAGGGCCTCCTTCTGTTTGAGCCGCCGCAACAAAACCGATGTACGCCGGTCCACAAATCTTTGAGTCAGTCGCTCATGTAGTGCGTCAGACAGTCTGTCTTCTACAGTGCGCGTTTCGTCACGCCAATGTGATTCGTCACGCACCCAACCGTTTCGTTGCGCAACATATGTCCAGGTGCGAATATATGCCAACCTTTTGGATAACGCATCGATATCCCCATGGGTTTGGTCAATCCGCCGTATCTGCCGGGCCATGAAATCATCAGGAATACTGCCGCGTTCGTGCAGGTGGCCATAGATCACTTCCAGAAGGCTGGCGTGTTCTGCATGGCTGATGCCGCGAAAATCAGGGATTCTGCACACATCCCAAAGCAATCGGATGGATGGACCGTCACTTGCGCGGGCGGCAATCTCGGCCTGTTGTGACAGCGATTTCAACACATTCAGGTCATCAGCAGGGCGGGCTTTGATCAGGTGTTCGTCACTCGGGCTGACCTCAAGCGAGCTGATCAGCGCATCAATCGAACCAAACCGGAGAGCGGCATTCCGCCAGTTCAGCTTTTTCATCGGCGTAAACCGGCTGTCCATGATTGCTTGCGCGACACCTTCGTCCAGCGGCGGCGCCTCTCCGGTCACGCCAAAGGTGCCGTCCGACATGCCACGCCCGGCCCGGCCTGCGATCTGGGCCAGCTCATTCGGGGCCAGCGGGCGCATCCGCCGCCCGTCGAATTTGGTCAGGGATGAAAATGCAACGTGGTTTACATCCAGGTTCAAGCCCATGCCGATGGCATCTGTGGCAACCAGATAATCAACCTCGCCATTTTGATAAAGTTCCACCTGAGCATTCCGCGTCCGTGGGCTCAGGGCCCCCATGACCACCGCCGCGCCACCTTTCAGGCGGCGCAGAAGCTCCGCGATGGCATACACATTCTCAACCGAAAACCCGACAATAGCGCTGCGGGCCGGCATCCGGCTGAGTTTCTTCGAACCGGAATAGACCAGCTGCGACATCCGCTCGCGTCGGACAAACTGCGCCTCGGGCACCAGCGCCGCAATCGGGCCGCGCATCGTGTCAGAGCCAAGAAAAAGCGTCTCGTTTGTTCCGCGCGACCGAAGCAGGCGATCTGTAAAGACATGGCCGCGCTCGGGATCGGCACACAACTGGATTTCATCAATCGCCACGAAATCCGCACCCATACCTTCGGGCATCGCCTCGACAGTACAGACCCAATACTGGGTCCGGGGGGGTACGATCCGCTCTTCACCGGTGACAAGCGCAACAACCGACGGCCCGCGGATGGCGACGATCTTATCGTAGACCTCGCGCGCAAGCAGACGCAGCGGCAGACCGATGACACCTGTGCGGTATCCCAGCATCCGTTCGATTGCATAATGGGTTTTACCTGTGTTCGTAGGGCCCAAAACGGCCACTATTCGGGATGACCCGCTCACCTTTGCCCCCTGCCCGGACTTTACAGCGCTGCGCCGTCAATCTGCGGCTTCAGTCGATTCACCGCATTGGTTACTTCTTCGTGGTGGGGATGTATAGCCAATGCCCGTGAATAGGCCTCGTAAGCTTTGTCAGGTTGTCCGATAATCTCAAAGATCAGGCCCAGACCATAGATTGCCTCGTAATTGTTGGGGTTCAGGGTCAGGGCATGTTCCAGATCGGCAGCGGCCATGCCAAACCGTTCGATCCCGAAAAAGGCCGAAGCGCGCAGGTGCCAGCCTTCAGCAAAATCGGGCGCATGGTCCGTCAGGGCGGTCAGATGTTCCAGTGCCGCACTTACGTCTCCGTCATCCAACGCTTCGCGGCCACGTTCCAGCAGCAGATCGGCCGATGCTGAACCGGACTGGGCCCACAGAGCTTGCAACTGCCGATCCAGAGCAATGGCCTGATCGGGCGTCGATTGGGCAAGTTGTTGCAGCAATTCGCCCTCGTCCCGTGAATCCGCCTGTTGCGCGAGGCAAGTGGAGGAAATCGTGACTAGGACAAAAAGTGCCGCGACGGTACCTTTGAGATTGTAGATTGCAATGCTCATAACAATAGTCAGTGTAGCGTTGCGACCGGGGATGTCCATTCACGGCGCACTAACAATATGAGGAAAAACATGAGCGAGACACTTGAAAAGGCAGCCGCCGCTTTGAATGAAAAACTGGAAGGCGGCGCGTTTGATGCCTCGGCCAAGTTTGATATCGCCGATCTGGGGGCTATTGTCCTGGATTCCAACGGCGCGCGGGTCAGCGACGATGATGCTGATGTCACCCTAAGCGCGGATGCCGACACGTTCGAACAAATCCTCAGCGGTGAATTGAACCCGACAGGTGCGTTCATGTCCGGCAAGCTGAGCATTGATGGCGACATGGGTGTTGCCATGAAGCTGGCATCGGTACTGGCCTGATGGAGTTCTCGCCGGCCCCTTTGTTTGAAGACGTGGCCGGCGGCCCCGCCGGTGGAAAGGCCCGCTGGTTGACGACGTCGGATCAAAAACGCATCCGCGTTGCTCACTGGCTTCCGGACGGAAAGGCACATGGCACTGTCATGATGTTTCCGGGACGCACGGAATACATTGAAAAATACGGCAATACTGCCAGCGAATTCGTAGAACGTGGGTTCGCCATGCTGGCCGTCGACTGGCGCGGTCAGGGTCTTGCAGATCGGTTGCTGGACGATGCTCGGGTCGGACATGTCGATCAGTTCACCGATTACCAGCAGGACGTTCAGGTCACCCTGAAACTTGCACGCGCGCTGGACCTGCCGAAACCGTGGTACGTGGTCGGGCATTCGATGGGCGGTGCAATCGGGTTGCGTGCCGTCATCGAGAATGGCTGCTTTGCTGCGTGTGCCTTCACGGGCCCTATGTGGGGAATTTTCTTCACTCCGGTCATGAAACCCCTAAGCCGCGTAACAGCCTATTGGGGCACGGCGCTTGGCCTGGGCGAGCGCACACCCCCCACCACAACGCTCAAAAGCTATGTTCTGTCGCAACCTTTCGAGGGAAACATGCTGACCCGCGACCCGGACATGTACCGGATGATGCAGGATCAGTTGAACGCACATCCTGAACTCGCGCTGGGTGCCCCTTCAAACCTGTGGCTGCGCGAGTCGCTGGACGAATGTGCATGGTTGATGGAACAGCCCGCCCCGAAAACTCCTTGCCTGACATTTTTGGGCAGCCATGAGCAAATTGTGGATCGCAAGGCAATTCGTGCGCGCATGGCCAATTGGCCCAACGGAACGCTGATCGAAATTCCGGATGGTGAACACGAGGTGCTGATGGAAGCACCCGAGGTTCGAGGGCCTGTTCTGGACCAGATCGCGGCGCATTTTCTGGCCAACCAGGCCAATAGCGTTTCCAAGCTGGTTTCCTCGTAAACCTTTTCACCTTTGGGATTGGCCGCTTGTGATCCGGGCGCGCCAGCCCTAGATGTTTGCAAAAGCAGTCTACTAAAGGTGACCCATGCGCAACCTTCCCTTCCCTGTCCGTGACGCGAACGCAACCGGTGGTTCCGGCAATCTGGGCAATCTTCCGGAATGGGATCTGAGCGATCTCTATACCTCGGAAGACGCACCCGAATTAGCGCGCGATCTGGATTGGCTGGAAGGTGAATGTGCCGCGTTTGCTGCTGATTACGAAGGCAAGCTGGCCGGTCTGGAGGCCGCAGACCTGCTGACCTGTGTGCATCGCAACGAAAAGATCAACGCCATCGCCGGGCGTATCATGTCCTTTGCCGGTCTGCGCTATTATCAACTGACCACAGATGCAGAGCGCGCCAAATTCCTGTCGGACATGCAGGAAAAGATCACGATCTTCACCACTCCGCTGGTGTTCTTCACGCTCGAGATCAACCGGATCGAAGACGATGTTCTGAAAGCGCATTTTGCGGCGAACACGGATCTCGCCCGCTACGAACCTGTGTTCCGTCGCATCCGCGCAATGAAGCCCTATCAGCTGTCTGATGAACTGGAAAAGTTCCTTCATGATCTGGGGGTTGTCGGCGACGCGTGGGAACGTCTGTTCGACGAAACGATTGCCGGACTGGCCTTTCATGTCGACGGTGAAGAACTGAACATCGAAGGCACCCTGAATCTGCTGACGGAACAGGACCGCGCGAAACGTGAGGCCGCGGCGCGTGAACTGGCATCGGTCTTTCAGGACAATATCAAAACCTTTGCCCGCGTTCACAACACGCAGGCCAAAGAGAAAGAAATCGTCGACCGCTGGCGCAAGATGCCGACCGCTCAGACCGGGCGTCACCTGTCGAATGATGTCGAGCCCGAGGTGGTCGAGGCCCTGCGCGAGGCGGTCGTGGCCGCCTACCCCAAGCTGAGCCATCGCTATTATGAGCTGAAGCGCAAGTGGCTTGGACTGGACGTCATGCAGGTCTGGGACCGCAACGCGCCCCTGCCCATGGAAGACACGCGTATCGTGAATTGGGAAGAGGCCCAAAAGACGGTGATGAACGCGTATAATGCCTTTGACCCCCGGATGGGTGAAATCGCGGCGCCTTTCTTCTCAAAAGGATGGATCGACGCGGCGGTGAAACCGGGCAAAGCGCCGGGGGCCTTCGCACATCCGACAGTTACAGATGTCCACCCCTATGTGATGCTCAACTATCTGGGCAAACCGCGCGATGTGATGACGCTTGCCCATGAACTGGGTCACGGCGTCCATCAGGTGCTGGCCGCCGGCCAGGGCGAGATGCTGTCATCCACCCCGCTGACGTTGGCGGAAACCGCCTCGGTCTTTGGTGAGATGCTGACATTCCGCAAGATGCTGGACCAGGCCGAAACCCCGGAACAGCGCAAGGTTCTGCTGGCCGGCAAGGTCGAAGATATGATCAACACGGTGGTCCGCCAGATCGCCTTCTACGACTTTGAATGCAAGCTGCACGCCGCCCGACGTGAGGGCGAGCTGACCCCGGATGACATCAACGCCCTGTGGATGAGCGTTCAGGCCGAAAGCCTTGGCCCCGCATTTGAATTCATGGACGGGTACGAGACCTTCTGGGCTTACATCCCGCACTTCGTCCACTCGCCCTTCTACGTCTATGCCTACGCCTTCGGCGACGGGTTGGTGAACGCGCTCTATTCCGTTTACGAAAGCGGCGCCGACGGGTTTGAGGACAAGTATTTCGAAATGCTGCGTGCAGGTGGATCAAAGCACCACAAGGAATTGCTGGCCCCGTTCGGCCTGGACGCCAGCGATCCCAAGTTCTGGGACAAAGGCCTGTCGATGATCTCAGGCTTCATTGACGAACTGGAGGCGATGGAGGGCTGAGACGCCCTCGACAGAGGGTGGCGACATCTGCCTTGCTGAAATAACCTGCCATGCCTGGCAATGTCACACCCAAGGGGCTCCTGAATGCCCGCTAAGCGGACGAACCAGACATTCAAATCGAAGAAATGAATGTCCGGTTCCGGGCGGTAACGATTAACCTAAAACTGCGCCGACCGCTTTCGCCGTGGCGGCAACGATCTCGTCTGCTTCTGCGGTGGTCAGACAAAACGGCGGCGCAAAGCCCAGAATGTCACCTTGCGGCATGGCGCGGGCGATGACCTTGCTTTGTTCTAGCATCTGCGCTGATAGCTGCGGCCCAATCTTTTCGGCGGGATCAAAGAAGGTCCGACTGTTTTTGTCTTTCACAAACTCGACCGCACAGAGCAAGCCATCGCCACGCACCTCTCCCACATTCGGATGGTCGGACAACACGTCTGACATGGCTTGATTTAAATAAGCGCCGACCTTGCCTGCATTCTCGACCAAACCCAGTTCATCAATCAGCTTCAGATTTGCCACGCCAGCTGCAGCGCCGATGGGGTGGGCGGAATAGGTCCAGCCGTGGCCGATAGAGCCGTTTTCGTCGGTACCTTGTTCCAGGACCTGCCAGACTTTGTCTCCGACAATCGATCCCGACAAAGGCGCATAGGCCGAGGTCAGCCCCTTGGCGATGGTGATAATGTCGGGCGTGATCCCGTAATGGTCCGAGCCAAACATGGTGCCCAAACGGCCAAAACCGGTCACAACCTCATCCGCAATGAGAAGAATGTCATGCTTGCGTAGAATGGCTTGGATCGCCCCCCAATAACCTGCGGGCGGGGGAACGATGCCGCCTGTACCAAGGATCGGTTCCCCGATGAACGCCGCAATCGTGTCTGCGCCTTCGCGCTCAATCAACGCCTCTAGTTCGGCAACGCAGTGGGCGACGAATTGCTCTTCGGATTGTGATTGGTCTTCCCGCCGGAAGAAAAATGGCGCTTCTGTATGGATCACCTGTTCGACAGGTAGATCAAAATTCTTGTGGAACAGCTCAAGCCCCGTCAGAGATCCGGTCACGAGACCCGACCCATGATACCCGCGCCAGCGCGATATGATCTTCTTCTTTTCAGGGCGGCCAAGGATGTTGTTGTAGTACCAAACCAGCTTCACGTTGGTTTCATTGGCGTCCGATCCGCCCAGCCCGAAATAGACCTTGGACATGCTTGTGGGCGCGCGGTCAAGGATCATTTTTGCCAGCGTGATTGAGGCTTCCGTCCCGTGGCCAACATAGGAATGGTAGTAGGCCAATTCATGTGCCTGATCGGCAATCGCTTCGGCGATCTCGCTGCGGCCGTAGCCGACATTAACGCAGTAAAGCCCGGCAAAAGCATCGAGTAGTCGTTGACCATCTCGGTCTTCGATATGAACACCAGAGGCGGTCTTTATGACGCGACCGGGACTTTCACCCCGTGCGTGTTGTGCCAGATGTGTGGACGGATGAAAGAAAGCTTCACGGTCCCATTGTTCGAGTTGATCATTTTTCAGCAATTGGCTCCCCTTTTTTGGCCAAGACGGCGCGCCGCCTGTTTGAAGTTATGGAGCTGTGGTTTGCGCGGTCAGCTGACACTTTGCCGGGTCACAAACGGAGGGCTCCGTTCATCCCAACAGCAGCGCGCAATGCCTTTATTGCTGAGCACATCATTTATAACATGTTTTGCATCTTCGGGAAGCGGTCTTTCCTGCGTAATGCAGCATCGGTCAAAACGGGCTCTCTGCAGGCTTTCTCTGCAACATGTTTAAGTTGGTGAATTGAGCCCCAACCGGACCTTCAACGTGATACTACACTTTGCTCACGCAGAGAGCCGCGAACGGCATATTTCGTTGAAAAACTCTTGCTTGATCGTGAGGTAAGTCGCTGATTCAATTCTCCCCGAGGATGGGAGGACTGAGCGATGATGGGACCAAGGCAGGAAGCGCAGGCGGCGTTGTTCTACGAATTCTCTCTTGAGGATCATGTTCCCCAAGACTACCTGCTGCGCTCGATTGATCGCATTGTCTGGATGGCATCCGCGCCTACCTCGCAGATTTCTACAGCCACACCGGTCGGCCATCTGTCGACCCGGAACTGCTGATACGCATGCTGCTGGTGGGATATTGCTTCGGCATTCGGTCAGAACGTCGGCTGTGCGAAGAAGTGCATTTGAACCTGGCGTATTGCTGGTTCTGCCGTCTCGACCTGACTGACCGCGTGCCGGATCATTCGACGTTTTCCAAGAACCGACATGGCCGGTTTCGGGAGAGTGAACTGCTGCGGCACCTGTTCGAGACGACTGTGGCGCGCTGCATCGTGGAAGGTCTGTTGAGCGGCCAGCGCCTGGCAATTGATGCCAGCCTTATCGAGGCGGATGCAAACAAGCAAAACTCGACACCCAAGGAAGAATGGGACGCCTCCGACATCGACCCGGCCGATGCCCCTCGCGCCGTTCGCGAGTATCTCGACACGTTAGATGAAGCTGCGTTCGGTGCCGCCGGCGAGGTGCAACGGAAGTTCACCTCCCATTCTGATCCGGCCAGCCAGTGGACGGCGGCACGTAAAGGCCCTGCGTTCTTTAGCTATTCCGACAACTATCTGATCGACACCGATCATGGGGTTATCGTCGATGTGGAGGCGACCCGCTCGATCCGGCAAGCCGAGGTCGGATCAACGAAGACGATGTTGAACCGCGTGAAGGCAAAGTTTGATCTTAATCCTGAACGGCTGATCGCCGACACGGCTTATGGCACCGGGCCACTTCTGGGCTAGCTGGTTGACCGCGAGATCGCACCGCACATTCCTGTCTTTGATAAATCAGGGCGCAACGACGGTACCTGGACGCGCGCCGACTTCGAATGGGATGCCGAGAACGATCAATACATCTGCCCGGAAGGCCACGTGCTCAAGCAGTTCCGCCGCAACTACTCCGATCCGAACCGAGGTCCGACCGGTAAAGGCACAGCCCGCTATCGCGCGCTGAAGGAAGTCTGCCAGGCTTGCCCATCGAAGCCAAATGCTGACCGAATACCGATGCACGCAAAATCACACGTGAAGAACACGAAGACGCCCGACAGGTTGCCCGCGATATTGCGAAGACAAAGCAATACGACGTCTCAATGAAACTCCGAAAGAAGGTCGAGATGCTCTTCGCCCACCTCAAACGCATCCTCGGGCTGGGACGGCTCCGATTACGCGGACCATGCGGTGCAAATGACGAATTCCTCCTCGCCGCCACCGCCCAGAACCTCCGCAAGCTGGCAAAGATCTTTCCCGCACCGCAGCAAACGCACAAAGCCTGACCCGAAAGGCGCTCGCGTCGCATTCACACGCCCGCTTTCTGCACCAGCAACACGTTGTTTTTCCACAGAATCGGCACAGTCCGGACATTCAATTCCGCCAAGTGAATTCGAAAGGTGCGGACAAAGCTGATCTTGGCTGCCGCCCTGCAAAGGTCCAAGTTGTTGGGATTGCTCAGCGGTCCAAAAAGTCGGAGATTAAACGTGTGAAAAAATCAGGTCTCTCGGCATGTAGAGCGTGAGCGCAACCTGGCACAACTGCTAACAATGTATTGGGAATTGTTTCCCAAAGCATTTGAATTTGGCTCCACGGATATGTCCGATCTTGATCGCCCCAAAGCACAAGAGTTTCCTGCCGGATCCGGCTAAGGTTCTGCTCTCCTGACCAGGATTGCATCGCTTCAAGCCCAGCATTTATGGCGGCCAGCTTGGCTTGAGCGGCGATCCCGGCGCAGTGTTCATATCCTGGCGCAGCTTCGCAATCCAGAAACCAAGTCGCTGCGATCCTACGTGCGGTGGCCGCCGGGCCGTCTTCCGCAGCGCGATTTTTACTGTGTTCAATGGTCTCGAACCGCCCCGGCAAAACACCGACAGCGCCCGTTGCGTAAAGCACAAGACGGTCAATCCTTTCAGCCTCGCGCAAGGCAATTTCCTGAGCGATCATACCGCCCATGGAGTGCCCCAGCAGATGATATTCCTCTACTCCAAGGCCGCGGAGGTGCCGGACGACCCAATCCGCATATCCGCCAATACTGTCAATTGGCGGCAGATAGGCATTTGCGCCGAACCCAGGCAGGTCGACTGCAACCACATTAGCATGCTGCTGTAGGGTATCGCGACACCCATCCCATTGTGCGCTGCCCCCCATGAAACCATGAACAAGGACAAGGGGGATCACTTTCGCTGACCTTGAACGATCCGATCAAGGATCATCGCACAGAAGAGAATGGCAAAACCTGCGAGGATACCCTGGCCCACATTGGCGTATTGCAGCGCCTCGAGGACGTCTTCGCCCAGCCCTTTCGCGCCAATAAGCGAGGCCACCACGACCATGGCGAGCGACAGCATGATTGTCTGGTTGATACCGGCACGAATGGAGGGGCTGGCAAGCGGCAGATCGACCTTGGTAAGAAGGTACCACTTGTTGGCGCCAAAACTGATCGCGGCTTCACGCACGCTTTCAGGAACACCGCGCAGACCCAAAACGGTAAGGCGTACCACAGGTGTCCCGCCGAAGATCATAGTGACAATCACTGCCGCTGGCTTGCCAACACCAAAAAAGGCAATCACAGGCACCATGAAGACAAAGGCAGGCATGGTCTGCATGAAATCCATGATCGGCTGGATGACAGCGTAGAACCGCGGTCGGCGAGCAGAGAACATGCCCAAAGGAATGCCAATCACGATGGAAAGCAGCGCCGCAGTGCCGAGAAGCGCCAAAGTGGTCATAGCTTTTTCCCAGAATCCGAGAAGGCCCATGTAGGCCAGAAAGGCACCAGACCATATAGCCATGCGCAACCCAGCCGTGAGCCAGGTCAACAGAACGATCAGCGAGGCCACCACAATCCAAGGCGTTTGAACCAGTGCAACCTCCATGGCATCCAGCAACCAGCGAATGGCCGCGGTGAGCCCTTCAAAGAACGCCACACTGTTGGCGACGCACCAGGCGATAAAACCCTCTACGCTGTCAATACTGGCCAGGCGGATTGAGTTGTCCGTCGGAAACTCGCTAAGAAATGAAAAACGGCCGGGGAAACTGTAGTGGATCATTGCGGTCGCGACCAACAAGATCATGAAACCCGCGCTGAAAACAATCTGACTGACCGGCATGCCAGAGCGAATGGCGCGATTTGAGAGCCAGTCAGAAAACCGGGCCTCCAGTGCCCAGTTGGCTGCCACAGCCTGTATGAGCTTAGCCACAAGCAAGATGATAACCCCGGTGAATGCAATCGACGGACCTTGCGCGGCGAGCAGCTCTGCCTCGGCGCGGAAACCTTCAATGTTGGCCTCCAGCCCTTCGATCTGGCGCTGGATGGCGGCGGCTCGATCCGAGCCGCTTTCTTGAGCTGCAGCAAGCTGCTGGTAGCGCAAATCGAGCGTACCTTCGATCGAGGTCACACGGGCCAGCGCATCCGCTCCCAGATCTCCGAATAGGCCCCGCGCTATCTGCACAAAGCCGATTGCCTCGACGACAAGAAAGGCCAATGCCCATGACCAAAGTCCGCGTGCGCCGAACCAGATCGGACCAAAAAGCCCGGCCATCACATTGAAGGTTGCCGTAAAGCGCGCGGACGAACCGATCTTGTCGAAGTTGCGGATGTAGTAGTCGGGACTTGTGCGCACAAAGGTGCGGATATTCTCGCGGCGTTCCTCGGCGTAGGCCTGCGCGGCTTCGCTTTCTGTGTCTTCAAGGGGGTTCACACCAAGATCTTCGCTCATGACATTTCCGTCCCTTCAATCACGGTGCGCAACAGATCTGCGCGAGTGATGACACCTCTGTCTTCACCGCCTTCGGACACCAGAACCGGCCGTTCATCGTCGATGGCTCGCGTAATTAAAGCGGAAAGTGTCTCATTGTGGTCCACTCGGTCGATGTCAGCGGGTAGCGAGCCGTGCGTGGCGAGGTAGCTGTCCAAGGGTTGCATCGCCGCATGAGCATGCACCACCTTCAGGCGCGATATCCCGGCCACGAAATCAGCAACGTAGTCATCAGCGGGATGCATGACTATGTCCTCAGCCGAGCCGATCTGCACCATTTTGCCATCACGCATGATCGCAATCCGGTCCCCGATGCGGACGGCCTCATCGAGGTCATGGGTGATGAAGATCGTGGTCTTTTTGAGAATTTTGGACAGCCGGATGAACTCATCCTGCAACTGCCGCCGGATCAGGGGATCAAGTGCAGAGAATGGCTCATCCATCAATAGAACATCAGGGTTGGCCGCGAGCGCACGGGCAAGCCCCACACGTTGCTGCATGCCGCCAGAGAGTTCGTGAGCGAATTTCGACCCCCAAGCCCCCAATTCGACAATGTCGAGAATGGCGGCCGCCTGCCGCATACGCTCGTTCTTAGCGACCTGGCGGATTTCCAGGGGCATTGCTACGTTATCAAGGACTGAACGGTGGGGCATCAGCGCAAAATTCTGGAAGACCATCCCGATTTTCCGGTTGCGGAAAGCCTGAAGTTCCTTTGTGCCGAGTGCCATGACGTCCGTGCCTTCGATCTCGATCTTGCCGGCCGTTGGTTCGAGCAGGCGATTGAAATGGCGCACGAGTGTGGATTTGCCGCTCCCTGATAGGCCCATGATACAGAAGATCTCACCGCGTTTGACGTCGAGGCTGACATCGGCCACGCCCACCACCGCGTTGAATTCAGCAAGGACTTCAGCCTTGGTCAGCCCCCGCGCACGAATGGCTTCAAGAGCGGCCTCGGGTTTTGCCCCGAAGATTTTCCAGATGTTGGAAATTTCGATTACAGTCTCGTCGCTCATCCGCCCACCCGTGCGTGCCTTCAAGTGAGGCGGCACCGCTAGGTGCTGCCCGTTGTTTTTTTGGCCTGGCTCAGAGACCCAGCATCGAATCTACGCGCTCGGAATTGGCGTTAACCCATTCGGCCGCAACTTCCTCAGCATCGCGCCCATTGGCACTGATCTCGAAGGCCAGCGAGCTCACGTCATCGGCGGTTAGGGAGAAGTTGGCGAAGAATTCCGCAATCGCCGGCGAGCGATCCGCAAGCGAGTTGGACCAGGCGATCTGAACTTCCTTCAGAGCGTCCTTACTGGCCACCATCGACTTGTTGTACCAGTCAGGGTCGTCGGAGGGTTGCACCATCACGTATTTTTCAGGGTCATAAGTCGGTTCAGTCAGCATCACTACGTCAAACATGTACCAAACAGCATGCGGCTCATAGCAGTAGAAGGCATATCCTTCTTTTTTGGCAATACTGTCCTTGATGCGCGCGGTCTTCACAGCTTCCTCGGCGCGGATCGGATCGATGAAATCCAACAGGCCATAGTCGCGCACCTTCACCTCGTTGACATTGGCCGAGGCCCAGCCGGGCGCACCGATCCACATCTCACCCTTACCATTGCCATCGCTGTCCATCGCAGCCGCTACATCGGGGCGTCCAAGATCCGCGATGTCGGTGATGTTCATCTCTGCGGCAAAGTCTTTGGAGACGCAGAAACCCTGGTTGCCCTGGTAGGGGTTCGATGACAACGTCACGGTGCCGGCACCATCAACGTATTGCTTGGTGAACGCTTCCTGATTTGGCAGCCATACATCAGGGTGAACGTCGATGTCACCCTTACCCTGATCCATCGCTTGAAAAATCGTGGCATTGTTGCCCGGCACATACTCCACTGTGCCGCCAATGCGGGTGGTCACGATCTCACCCAAGACATGGGCTATAGCCTGTGCTCCGGTCCAAGTGGGAACACCGATCTTAACCTCTTCAGCGGCGAGTGGTGCGCTGAGAGCTGAAACCAAAGCCGCGCTGATCAAATATTTTTTTAGTTTCATTTGATATCTCCTTGTTGGTTTGTTGTAGATTTCAGGCCACGTAGCCAGGAAGTTCAAAAGTTTCGGGATAGCCAAACAGGGCTGCACTTCCGCCGGTGTGCAGAAAGACGACATTGTCCATGCCGTCGAAATAGCCTTTGCGGGTTTGGTCGATGAGGCCATCCAACCCTTTACCGGAATAGACCGGGTCGAACAGAAGCCCTTCGGTGCGGGCCAACAGCTTGAGCGCGTCAATCATCCCTTTGGTCGGAAGACCATATCCTGCACCGACGTAGTCGCAGTTTGCGCGCACATTTTCGCGCGCAATGGGCGTACCCGTCTCCATATACTCGACAGTACGTACGGCCAGATCATGGACCATGCCTTCCTGTTTGTCTTGCGGGGCCCGCACGCCGATGCCCAAAAGGTGAATGTCACTTTCTAGGGCGGCAAGACCGGCGACTAATCCGGCTTGTGTGCCCGAGCTGCCGGTCGCATGTACCAGCGCATCAATTTTCAACCCGGCATTGGCGGCCTGTTCGCATAACTCGCGCGCGCAGTTCACGTAGCCCAATGCCCCGATAGGGTTCGATCCACCGCCCGGGATGATGTAAGGGTTTTTGCCTTCTGACTTCATCTGCGCGGCGCAGGCTTCCATCTCGGCGTTCATGTCTGCGCCACCGGGACGCTTGGAGACACTGGCACCATGCAATCGATCCAACAGGACGTTTCCATTCAGAATATAGTTCGGGTCATTGGAACCCGTACGATCCTCAAGCAGGATATGGCACGCAAGGCCAAGTTTTGCGGCCGCCGCTGCTGTCTGACGCGCGTGATTTGATTGCGTCGCCCCTTGCGTGATGATTGTATCTGCGCCTTTCTGAACTGCGTCAGCCATCAGAAATTCCAGCTTACGGGTCTTGTTCCCACCCGACGAGAGGCCAGTGCAATCATCCCGTTTGACCCATAGACGCGGACCACCCAAAACATCGCTCAGGCGATCCATCGGCTCCAAAGGCGTGGGAAGATGGCCAAGCGATACCCGGGGAAATTTGGCCAGCGTCAGCGATAGCTCCTTGCACAAACTCAAAACCATCTCCGGCGCAACCATCGCGTCATCGCCGGTCATATGAATTGTCTCAGCCACCACATTCTCCCTGCTTTTGCGTACAGCCAAACACTTTCAAAAGAAAAAGAAGAAAAACAGTGCATATTTCGCAGGCTGCTCATACATTTTGTTTGGGTGTTAGGGAGGTGCGGATGAATATGCTGTGGTTTGATGATGTTCTGGCCCTTCTGGAAGAGCGGAACATGACGCGGGCTGCGGCCCGCAGAAACATCACACAACCAGCGTTCTCAAGGCGTATTCGCAGTTTTGAGGAGTGGCTGGGGATTGAAGTTCTCGATCGCAAATCGAACCGGGTCGAGATCAGTCCAGCACTGGCCTCTAACGAGGCCGAAATCCGCTCTTTGATCGCAAGGCTAAATGACCTGCGCACAAAAATTGCGCAACATGGCCCCACCGTTTCGATTGTGACGATCGCCGCGACACACGCATCGGTCGTCTCCACCTTCCCTGATATGGCATTGCGTGCACGTGCCGCGTTCAAGGGGCTCCGTTTTCGCCTCAGGACTGCCAATCTGAACGATTGCGTCACTCTGTTCCTGCGCGGCGATACCAACATGCTGCTATGCTATGAGGCGCGAAACGTCGCCCCAATGCCGTTCGGAGCGGGCATTCGTCGCGGCACTTGGGGCCACGACTACCTCATTCCGGTCATCGGTGGCGGATTGCGGTATGCAGTGCGCGGAAACGGTGAGGTGCCTTTGAATACACCGGCCATCGTCTATCCCGAGAACAGCTACTTCGGCGAAGCATTGAACAAAAGCAAACTCCCGTTCGGAACCGCCGATTTCAGTAAAAACCCCGTTTGCCAGACAGCCTTTTCAAGTGGGGCAAAGGAAATGATCCTGAACGGTCTCGGTGTTGGTTGGTTGCCGTTCAGCATGGTGCACAAGGAAATTGAAAGCGGTGAGCTGATCTCCCTACGCAATCAATTGGGTCAGGAAAAGCTCGACGTGGTGGTCTATGCCCATCACCAGACCAAGATAGCGAAAATGTTGCTTGATTTTTGGACAAACAGGCCGTTTTCAAAGTCTTGAGCCGATAAAACGCCAATCAGCGCCAAAGACCATAGCCATCTGTCGGCACCAAATATTGACTGCTGAAAGCTGTGCGAAATTGCCGCGCTTCTCGCAGTATCCTATCCCACAGTCGTCCGGATTTCGTAAATATTCAGTGATCGCTTTGCGCTCTCTCGGAACCTTCGCCGAACCAGGCTTGAATGGCCGCCCTTCGAGATAGGAGCCGTTCACCTAGTCGCGCGTGAATTGGCGGTGAGCGGACAAAGCGGTCTATGGTTCTCCAAACAAATCGGCCATCCTTGGGTTTACAATACACAGTTGTGTAGAGTGGGAAGGATACTTGTCTTCACTTCCGAAAGCGTTTTCGGGTATTAATAGAGTCCCGACATGGGTCCCGGGCGTCCCGACCCTCTCCCGTTGGCTTCCTTGGCTATCAGACGGTGTCGTCCCAATGGTTGGGGCGTTCCGGATCACACGGTAGCAAGGTCGGCAATACGGACAAAGTGGGTGTTCAAGGAACCTTTTAAAGTGCCTTTTCAATGAACTTTGAAAAAAGCTCACCCTGCGAATTGATCCTAAGTTTCGCGTAAATGTTGCGTCTGTGGATGCGGACTGTGCCTGGAGAGATGCCGAGAATTGTGCCGACAGCTTCTGCCGAATGGCCCTTCAACGTGAACTCAACGACTTCTCTTTCTCTTGGCGTCAGAACGCCATCGCCAAATGCCTGGAAAGCAAGATCGACGCGACGACTAACGCCATTCGCTGCGGCGCCGCGGGTCATCGTTGGAAAGTCACTCCAATGTTTGCAACAGGCTGCCCGAACGAGCGGCCATAGAGCGTGCAAATGACGAATTTCCTTGGCTGAAAAAGGCTTCACTGATCGCATGAGCGAGACCACAACCATCCCAGTGCTTGGGATATCGATAAAGTAGCCAATCTCCTCTGCTAACCCAGTCCTTTTGTAATAGCTGCGATAGTATTCGCCCTGATAGAACCTGTCCGGTGCGATATCGCGCATGCGGTACAGACCCGGTGTTATCGGTTTTGTCGCGGCCAAAAAAAATGGATCGAGTACGTAGGGCCCTGCTTGGTAATCCTCAACAAAAATACGCCGTTTGCTTTTGGGAAAATCGTCGTGAAGGTCTATAGGTGCTTCGGTTCCGACATGGCCAAACACCACTGTAAAATCGAATGGTGCGACCTGCCGCAAGCCATCTGCCAAAGTACATGGAAATTCTGGGGTTCCGATCTTCTCCACGACCCTGCCGGCCTCTTCCATCCAATCGTACACACGCTGCTCCAGATTTTCGAAAAGCAGCTCTATACCCCAATTGTGGTATATACAGCTAATCGGAGTTATTGTTACTTTTTCCCTGTTTGAGTGGTATGCCAATAAATGCCAAAAAATCAAGCAAAAGGAAAAAGGCAGTATATGAGCTTTGACATGAGCGTCACCATGCAGACGATTGCGGAACTCCGCGGAGTGACTAAGACCTTCGGGAATGTGGTCGCTGCCAAAGACCTGAATCTTTCCATTGGGAAAGGAGAGTTCCTGTCGTTCTTAGGCCCATCTGGTTGCGGCAAAACCACTGCACTTAGGATGCTGGCGGGTTTCGAGAAACCAACCGAAGGTCAGGTGTTGCTCGATGGCGAAGTCGTCAACGACTTGGATGCGCACCATCGCCCAGTCAACATGGTGTTTCAGCACTACGCTCTTTTTCCTCACCTGAGCGTGTTCGACAACATCGCGTACGGCCTGCGCCAACAACGACCACGCGTAGACAAACAAACAATCGCGACAAAGGTTAAGCAGGCGCTGGAAACTGTCCGTCTGGGTGGGTTTGGCCCACGTCGCATCTGGGAGATGTCTGGTGGTCAGCAGCAACGCGTCGCTTTGGCGCGTGCGATCGTAAACGAGCCCAAGCTTTTGCTGCTCGATGAACCAATGGCTGCTCTGGATCGAAAGCTTCGAAAAGAAATGCAGTTTGAACTGCAGAACCTGCAACGACAACTGGGAATAACTTTTGTCCTCGTCACGCACGACCAAGAAGAAGCGCTTTCAATGTCCGACCGAATTTGTGTGATGGAAGGCGGCAGTATTGTGCAAGTAGGCAGCCCACGCGAACTCTATGACATGCCCCGCAGCCGTTACGTGGCTGGATTTGTAGGCACCTCGAATTTCTTTGATGCAACTGTAACTGACGCAGTAGCCGACCAAATCACTGTGCGTTTAGCGAGTGGCCAAAAGGTGCACGGAACTCCGGAGATTCCAATAGATGCAGGGCAGGAAGTGTGCGTCAGCATCCGTCCTGAACAGATAGCGCTGACCCGCGCGCTGCCCGCAGCTGAAATTGCTCTGCCAGTTACCATTCAAAATCGGATCTTCCTTGGGGAGCACACAGAATACCTTGCGCGCAACGAAGCACTGGGTGATTTCCACGTACTTGTGCCAAGGCAAGCGGAATTGAACGAGGGGACGTTCAATGCAGGAGAACAGGCCTTTGTTTCATGGGGCGAAGGCGCACTGCTGATCCTGGAAAATTAACAAATCCCGCAGTCCAACAACAGAGAGGTTCACAATGACCAAGGATAATGGGACTATTTCCAAGCAAAAGTTCATGGAAGAGCTTCGCCGGTACCAAAAGGGTTCGGTCACACGGCGACATTTTTTGGGCGTGACAGGTCTTGGGATGGCGACGGCCGTTCTGGGCACGGCTATGCCTGGGTTGCGTCCACGCCCGGCATTTGCTGCCGGAGACATTGGCGACCGAGTGATCCTCGCCACGTGGCCGAACTACCATGACGAGATGAACTTCGAAGCCTTCACGGAAGCCACTGGCGCCCACGTTCAGGTCAATGTTTTTGGCTCGAACGAAGAGATGTTGGCAAAACTGCAAGCCGGAGGGTCTGGCTGGGACGTGTTCGTTCCAACCAATTACACGATCACTACGTATGTGGGCGAAGATCTGATCATCCCGCTCGATACGTCCAAACTGCCAAACTACGACGCAGGTTCATTCGAACAGCGCTTTTCAGATGCCGGCTCTGTCGATGGCCAGCTTTACGCGGTGCCGAAAAACTGGGGCACGACCGGCTTTGCAGTGAATACTAGTAAGCTTGACGGCGCTCCGACTCCAACCACATGGAAAGAGTTCTGGGACCTTACTATGGAAGGTTACTCAGGTCGGACAATGGTGCATGATTATCAACTCACCACCATCGGTAATGCCCTGAAATACTTCGGCTACTCCTTCAATTCGGTCGATGAGAAGGAACTGGCGGATGCCGAGAAATTGTTGCTGGATGCTAAACCGCATCTGTTTGCAATCTCGTCGGATTATCAGCCACCGATGCGTAACGGTGACGCGTGGATGACGATGTGCTGGACAGGTGACGGCAAGCAGATGAATGTGGACATGCCTGAAATCGCCTACGTTCTGGGAGCCGAGGGCGGTGAACTCTGGTCCGACTACTACGCTATTCCTAAGGGCGCACCCCATATGGATGCCGCTTATGCCTTGATCGACTTCCTGCTGAACCCGGAAGTTAATGCGAAAGAAGTCCTCGCTCATGGCTATCCATCGGCTGATGCTCGCACCAATGCGTTGCTGCCAAAGGAATTGCTGGAAGATCCGATCCTTTATCCGGCAGCTGACCTTTTGAATGCGCTCGAGTTTGGCGCGGCGGCTACGCTAACCGATCCAAACCGTGCCGAGTTGCTCGCCCGCTTCAAGTCGGCCTAAGCGGCAAGGCCGCAATATCGGAAAAGACGAGGACAATATGACCAAACGAGGCAGAAAAGCACTGTTGCTGGCACCGGCAGGAATATGGCTTTTGGTAATGCTTGCCCTTCCACTACTGGTCGTCTTCGTCTTTTCCTTTGGCGAACGGGGTGCCGCCGGAGGCTATGTTCCAGCGTTCACTTTGGAACAATATGCCAACCTTCCTGCGCGATGGACGGCGTTTAAGAACACCTTGATCCTTGCACCTCTGGGGACTATCGCTGCGTTGGTAATTGCCTACCCGCTCGCCTACTTTCTTGCGGTGCGTTGTTCACCAAAGTGGAAAACTTCGCTGTTGATCCTGGTGATCGTGCCGTTCTGGACATCGATCCTGATCCGGTCATACGCATGGATTTTCATCCTTGGGGGGCGTGGCTTGCCCGCTTTACTGGAGTCGATCGGCATCGATGATGTCCGCCTGATAAATACGCCGTTCGCTGTGCTTGTGGGGATTGTCTATGGGTATCTACCTTTGATGGTTTTCCCAATTTTTGTAAGCTTGGACAAACTGGATAAACGCCTTCTGGAAGCCTCAGCGGATCTCGGCTCTACTCCGTGGCGTACGTTCCGTCAGGTAACACTTCCTCTGTCGGTACCAGGTATCGCAACTGGCTGCATGCTGGTCTTCATCCTACTCATGGGCGAATTTCTGATCCCAGCGATCTTAGGTGGCGGAAAAGTGTTTTTCGTCGGAAATGCGCTGGTGGACCTGTTCTTGCAGTCTCGAAACTGGGCGTACGGTTCGGCGGTCGCAATGACGCTGGTTGTCGTAATGCTTGTCACTGTCTCAATTTACATGAAATTCATCTCGCGCCTGGGTGGCCAGCGCGAAGATGTCTCGCTGATGTGAGGGTCCGATGCGTTTTTACGCGATTTGCGTCTACCTTTTTCTCTATATTCCAATTGGCGTCATCGCGCTTTTCAGCTTCAATGCCGGACGACACGCAAGCCAGTTCATGGGGTTCTCGACCCAATGGTATGGCAAAGCGCTCAACAACCCATTTGTTATGGACGCGCTCGAGACCAGTCTGCTTGCGGCATTCATAACTGCTTGCCTCGCATCCACACTCGGAACCATGGCCGCCATCGCTTTACAAGGGGTTAAGGGATGGCTCCGAACTTTGTTCGATGCGATGATTTATATTGCGATAATGATACCAGGTATCGTCATCGGTATCGCGACACTCATTGCCCTGGTCACCGTATTCGGCTGGCTAAACCCGCTTCTTGCGAGCCTATGGCCCGATGGAGCAAATCCCCCACAACTTTCCATGGGGATGCCCACGCTTGTCGCCGCACACACCATGTTCACAATGGCGCTGGTCATAATCATCGTACGTGCAAGGCTATCGGGTATGGACCGTGCCCTCATGGAAGCTTCAGCTGACCTCTTTGCGACGCCCTGGGGCACCTTTCGGCAGGTGACCCTGCCGTTGATAGCACCGGCAATTTTGGCGGGCTTCCTGCTCAGCTTCACTTTCTCATTTGATGATTTTATCATAGCGTTCTTCGTGGCTGGCTCAGAAACAACCCTGCCTATCTACATATTCTCATCCATCCGACGCGGCGTAACACCCGAGATCAATGCCATCGGCACTATGGTTATGGGCGCGTCGCTCTTGTTGCTCGTTGCAGCGCAACTGCTTTTGCGCCGAGGCGCCTCAAAATCGAATAGTTAAATAAAGGAGCCAAGTGAAATGCGGCTTGCAGGTAAAGTCGCGCTCGTGACGGGCGCGGGATCAGGAATTGGTCGGGCGGGTTCAATGGCAATGGCACAAGAGGGTGCGCATGTTGTGGTAACGGATCGCGATGCAACACTTGCTGAAGCCACTGTGGCCGCGATCGTTGCGCAGGGGAATCAAGCATCTGCCCTACAGCTTGACGTGACTGATGACGATGCCCTTACCAAAGCCATAGACGAAGCAGTAAAAAACTTCGGTCGGCTTGACGTGTTGCACTCTCATGCTGGGTTGCAGATCGAAGGAACGCTGGAAGAAGTGGAACCAGATGGAATGGATGCTTCTTGGGCATTGAATGTCCGCGCTCACTTCATTGCCGCACGCGCAGCCGTCCCCCATATGAAATCACAAGGTGGAGGCAGCGTGATCGTCACGGCCTCCAATTCTGGGGTTCAATACGACCGGGGGATGATCGCCTATGCGACTACAAAGCACGCAGCTGTTGCGATGGTCCGGCAGATGGCAGCCGACTACGCTGTCCATGCAATTCGTTTCAATGCCCTTTGTCCAGGATTTGTAGACACCCCCTTCAATGCAGGCTTCGAAAAGCAGATGGGTGGCCGTGCCAAACTGGAAAGCTACGTCGAGCAGGCGATCCCTATGAGTCGGTGGGCGACAGTTGAAGAGATTGGCCATGGGATCGTCTATTTAGCTTCAGATGAATCCGCTTTTATGACGGGGCAAGCCTTGGTTATCGATGGCGGTGAATGCATTTAGTGATGGGTTAGACCGCTCAAGAGAATGTCTATCGCCGCACTTCATTTTTGGCGAGCACATTTCAGTCCGCTTTGGGCTCAAAGCAGCCGCACCTGAGATCACTTCAACTGGCTGTCCTTCGACCCCCGCCGATTGACGCCGCCACGTGCCTTGAACGCGCCGTCCCGTTCCTGCTGGCACTCAAGGCACAGCTTCACGCCCGGCAAAGCAACGCGGCGTTTTTCAGGGATCGGCTCTTCGCATTCGGCGCAATGGGTCAGGCTTTCACCAACAGGCCGCTTTTGCGCCTGCATCCGCGCCAGTTCATCCGAAATCGACGCTTCGATCTGTTCGCTTACTGCGCCGTCGCGCGCCCAGCCTCCGGCCATGGGTCATCTCCTGCTAAACGTAAGCAAAAGGATAGCCGAGCCCGCGCGCAAAGGGCAAGTTACAGCGAAACTGCGCCCTCGAACACGCGGTCAATCACCTCTTGCGTCCCCTGAGAGAATTCCAGCGGACAGGGATATTCTGCCCCTTCCCTGACCGAGCGGCAAAAGGCCTCGACCTGAAGCTTGTAATGGTCTGCGCCGGGGAACCGGGTGACCAGCACCTCAAGCCCCGGACGATGCAACTCGACCCGGGCTTCACCAAACACTCGCGCATTAAACGGTGTAGTCAGGCGGATCAGGCCATTTTCCCCGTGAAACACCATTTCCTGATGGGGATGCATCCGAATGGACACGTAGCTTGAGTAGGTAAAACCGGGGAACTGCGCGCGAATTTCGGTGAAGATGTCGATATCATCCTGCCAACAGATGGCTGACTGTATCGCCACCGGTTCCTGCCCCGTTGCAAACCGGGCTCCGCCAATTACGTAAACACCGATGTCTCGCAATCCGCCGCCGCCCGTTTCAGCGCGGTTACGAATATTCTGGGTATCTGCCCGATTGTCGAAACTGAACGCTCCGGTTACGTGCACCAGATTGCCGATTGCAC
Organism: Ruegeria sp. AI2; assembly: GCF_056541275.1. Lineage (NCBI taxonomy): Bacteria > Pseudomonadati > Pseudomonadota > Alphaproteobacteria > Rhodobacterales > Roseobacteraceae > Ruegeria > Ruegeria sp. AI2. Next base: position 526,440 of record NZ_JBQFYB010000001.1, on the reverse strand, counting down.
CATCCGCAATCAGTTTACGTGCCAGTTGCCACTGGGGGTGATGCACGATCATATACGCCTCGGCGGCAAGCAAGCCGCTTTCGTCGCGCTTTTGGATCAATGCGTCAAACTCACCCACCTTCATAGTCATCGGCTTTTCGCACAGCACATGCTTGCCGGCATCCAGCGCTTTCAAGCTCCATTCCACATGAAGATGGTTGGGCAGTGGTATGTAGACCGCATCAATACCAGGGTCCGCCAACAGCGCATCATAGCTTTCGAACACGTTCAGATCGGGACAGAACGACAAAAAAGGTTCAGCCTTTGCAGCATCTGACGTCGCCAGTGCAGCCAGTCGCGCCCCGTTGGCGGCATGTATCGCCGGTGCCATGTATTCACGCGCGAATTTCGCGGCACCTAACACGCCAAACTGAACCGGTTTTTGCATAACGCTCTCCATAGATGTTTGAACCCCAAAGGGTTCGTGCCCCTGCGAGGTCCGCAGGATCGACCTGTCACACCGTCATCGAAATGAAACGCGTCCTTGCAGTACCATAGCTTTGGCCCTGCGGCCATTCTTTTGGCTTCACAGTCTGGATAGCGGTCATACGCGTTCAGCAGGAAATGATTTGTCAGGATGCGCCGGGCATGTGCGCGAAGAGGAGGTTTCTTCGCACAGATGAAATACCAGCCCGCAGCTATTGCAGGCTGGTATTGTGGTCAGCTGACACCCAGCATCCCTTTTTCACGTGCCAGATCCCGCATTTTCTTTTGCAGCTTCTCGAACGCGCGAACTTCGATCTGACGGATCCGCTCGCGGCTGACATTGTATTGGGCGCTGAGGTCCTCCAACGTAACCGGTTGATCCAGCAAGCGGCGCTGAGTCAGGATGTCCTTTTCACGGTCGTTCAACACGTCCAGCGCCGCAGCAAGCAACTCGCGACGCGCTTCCAGTTCATCGCGCGCCTCATAATCTCCGGCCTGGTCGGCGTCTTCATCCTCAAGCCAGTCCTGCCATTGCATCGTGCCTTCGCCTTCGGACCCGACCGTGGCGTTCAGAGACGCGTCCCCGCCGGACATACGGCGGTTCATGCTAATCACTTCCTCTTCGGTCACGCCAAGATCATTGGCAATCTGCGCGACGTTTTCGGGGCGCAAGTCGCCCTCTTCCAGTGCGCCGATACGTGCCTTGGCTTTACGCAGGTTAAAGAACAGCTTTTTCTGCGCCGAAGTTGTGCCCAGTTTCACCAGCGACCATGACCGCAGAATATATTCCTGAATCGAGGCGCGAATCCACCACATGGCATAGGTGGCCAGACGGAAACCCTTTTCAGGGTCAAAACGTTTGACCGCCTGCATCAGGCCCACATTGGCTTCGGAAATCACTTCGGCTTGCGGCAGACCGTAGCCGCGATACCCCATGGCAATCTTGGCCGCCAGCCGCAGGTGCGATGTCACCATCTTATGCGCGGCTTCTGTGTCCTGCTCTTCGACCCAGCGCTTGGCCAGCATGTATTCTTCTTCTGGCTCAAGCAGGGGAAATTTGCGAATCTCCTGCATATAGCGGTTCAGGCCGCCCTCGGGCGTCGGCGCGGGGAGATTTGCGTAATTTGCCATTATGATGTCCCTCCGACAAATGTTTAAGTCTTTAACATGGGATATGGGTAAGGAACCCATCCTGTTCAAGAGGTGCTGCTAACAGTCTGAAATTAATCTTTCATGAAGGAAAGATAAGAAACTCTTACTCACAGGACTTTGCTTATTATGTCAGCGGTGCACGAAGCGCGGCAATCAGGTTCTCCATATCTTGCGGCAGTTCGGCTTCAAACCGCAGGTTTTCGCCGGTCACCGGGTGCTCGAACCCCAATACGGCGGCGTGAAGCGCCTGCCGGGGAAAGCCGGACACGCATTCGGCAGCGGCAGGCGCAAACGCCTTGGTCGCCAGTTTCCGCCTTCCACCATAGACCGGATCCCCGACAAGCCCATGCCCGGCATGGGCCATATGAACGCGGATCTGGTGCGTTCGCCCGGTCTCGAGCCAGCATTCGATCAAAGCCAGGCCAGCAGGCGTGCCAAATGTCTCAACAACCCGCGCGCGTGTCACCGCGTGGCGCCCGCCATGAAACAACACTGCCTGCCTTTGACGGTCGGTCTTGTGCCGCGCAAGCTGGGTGGTCACACGCATGATGTTTCCCGGTTCAAAACTGACACCTTTGACGCCGCGCAAACGGGGATCACTTGCATCCGGAACCCCGTAACACACAGCGCGGTAATAGCGTTCGACACTATGTGCTGCGAATTGCTCGGCCAGCCCGTGATGTGCGGCGTCTGATTTGGCGACCACCAGAAGACCGCTGGTTTCCTTATCGATCCGGTGAACGATACCTGGGCGTTTCACCCCCCCAACACCTGACAAAGCGTCACCGCAATGGTGTAACAAGGCGTTGACCAGCGTGCCCCCGGGCGAGCCCGGCGCGGGGTGCACCACCATACCTGCTGGCTTGTTAACGACGATCACGTCTGCGTCTTCGAAAACAACCTCAAGCGGGATGTCTTCAGCACCGATGTGGCTGTCTTCCGCCTCGGCCACAGTTATGGCGACCTGCGCCCCTTCGGACACCTTGGCCTTTGGGTCCTGCGTCCGGGTTCCGTCAATCCATACCGCGCCGTCCTCGATCAGGCGCGCCAGCCGCGTGCGCGACAGGTTTTCACCGTCTGGCACATCGCGGGAAAGCGCCTTATCAAGGCGAGGCGGCGGATCAGCCGCGATCTGAAACTCAATCTGGCGGGTGCCCATGACTGTCCCTTCCGAACCCCAAGAACCGCAGGAAACCCCGCAGCTGCGATTGCTGCGGCGGATGGTCATGCTGCTGACCGCGGTGATGATTGGCGGGGTTCTAGTGACATTCGCCCTGATTGTCATCCGCCTATCGGACCGCACACCCGCCTTGCCAGATCAGATCAACCTGCCCGACGGTGCCCGGGCACAGGCCCTGACCATCGGGTCCAACTGGTATGCGGTCGTGACCGACGACAACCGCGTCCTGATCTTTGACAAGACAACAGGAAAGCTGCGTCAGGAAATCGCCGTCGAGTAACCTGATCATTTCGGGAACAGACGGGTGCCAACCCAGGCCTCACCCATCTGTACATCCAGTTCGGGCGTACGCATCTTGCGTTTTCCGCCAAACGGGCAGAGCGTGATTTCGCCAAGATATATCTTGTCGCCAATTACATAAAGGTCCACCCGCGCAAACTCGACACGTTGCCCAACCGCTTCGGCTATTGCGACCATATCGTCAAAGACCTCTGGCTTGGGCTCGGTGTCATCGCTTGTCTGGAAGTACAGCTCTTTCGGGATAAAGTTGAAATCCCGGTCGTGGATCATCTGCACATGCCCCCGAGAGCGGTCCCGGTCGACCTGAACAATCTGGACCTTTCCGGCGACAACCCAGAATTTCCAGTCGATGATGTCCTGACCTTCAACCGCCAAATCTTCCTCGAGGAAATAGCGCGTTTCGATCGTGGAATACCACCATTCTGCCGCCCAGAAGCCGTGGGGAATGGGTTTATTGCTCCAGTTGGTAAGCTTTTCCTTGGCCAGGTTGCGGTCTTCTGTGTTCATGGGCCAAGTGATCCTATGGTTTTGCCCCTGCCCGTTATTGCATTTGAGCCAATAGCTGCCGGGCTCGAGATCGAGGTCTTCCGGCAACTCAGGTGACGATGAAACCCAATAGCGCTTCACCGGTGTAACAAGGTTCCTGGCTGGTTCTGGGATATAACTTTCCGCCGTCAACTTATCCGCCGCCGACACTTCGGGCATCTCGGCAAACAGCTTCATGACCAGCATCTTCTCAGTCACAGTCTTTGGGTTGCTCAAATCAGGCAAATAGCGCTGATTGTTGGCAAACCTCGACAACGACATAGACATGGCATTCAACCGCAATGCGTCATTGGCATAGTGATCCCAACCTCGCTGATGACCCGATTGGGGTTTGTCATTCACCCCATAAAGCCCTTTGTCTTTTATCTTATCCAATTCAACCTGGGCCAATTTGAAGAACTGCTCAGAATTTGCGACCTGAGCTACGGACATCACGCCGTTGGTGGCCTCACTGATTTCCTCTTTGCTGATCCGCAAGTCCGGAAGCGAGTCGGGAAACTCAATTTTCTGCGGCGCGCCCCGCCCTCTGCGTGGCAAAGGTGCATTGGCAGGACTGATCCCCAAACCGCGCAGCCTTCGATCCAGAAATGAATGACGTTTTACACCCTTGGCAATCCACCAACGCATCCGACGGCCCCAAAGATGGACGGCCTGCGTCTGATCCGTAAGGTACTTTTTGCGAAACTCCCGCGCTGGAATGTCGTTCGCCTGCCCCGTTTGCCGAAACGGCAAAGGATAAAACACCGGGGGTGGGCTAGCGTGTTCAATCTCGCCATGATGTCGCAGAAACCACGTCATGACACCGGGTCCGTAAACACTGTGTGCCTGATCCGAGGCATGAGGCAACTCACCGGCCTTTTTCTGGCGTTCCAGCTTCTCGCGTTCCTCACCTTCTACCCATGGTCGGATCGGGAATGGATCAAGACTGTATTCCGTATACGCTTTCAATGCGGGGCTGTCTGACGGCAACCGCATGATCGCATTGCAGATCGTATTGCGATTGAAGAAACCGAAAATATGATCCGCTTTCGGGATCGGTTTCAAAGAAATCACATCCGTATCGCACCAGAGAAAATCGGTTTTTTGCATCAACTGCAGCCTGAAAATATCAGATTGCGGAACCGGTGTTTTGAACTGGTTGTTCATGATGAACCGCTGCGGTTCGTGAATCTCGTTCGCGGAAACCAGTTCGATACCTTCGGGTACATTCTCGACTTCGTCGTAGTGGAACAGCACGACCCTGTGCCCGTTCGCGACAAACGACAAAAGGCACATCTGTTCCAGAAAACTGAGAGGACCTTCCAACCAGAGCATTCCGATTGTAGGAAGAGTATTTTCCGCAGCCATATGCAGTTTCTCCGAGGGCGAGTTTGTCAGGATTCAGGCTGTTTTTCGCTGGAAGACGGTTGCTTGTCAGCCGAAAGACGTGCGTGCAATCCGCGGTCTTTTGCAACAAATTCAACAGCCGGCTTATTAACAAGCGTCTGGTAAAGCGCGTTGTACTCTGGCTGTTTGAGAAGATCTTCGATCAACGCCTTATGCCACAGGAATGCTTTTCGGTGCAGCCGTGCAAGCCGTTCGTCGGACTGAAACTCCGCCATCAATGCGTCAACTTCGTCCTTGTACCTGAGGATCGTCTCATCCGCCGCGCCACCCCTGTTCCAACGGTCCCAGTATTCCGTTCCCAACGTCTGGGACGAGTGATTAGCTCGCCCACGGCTGCGCTTGGCTAGATAGGCTTGTGTGGAGCGGACCGCATAGTGATTGATCTGTGCAATCTCAAATCCAAAAGGCGGTGCAACATGATTCCCAAAAGGTGCGGGTTCTTTCGCGTGCCCCCCGGGAACAGACCGGAACACACCTGCCTCAAATTCGGATTTGGGATGCGGGTTGTGCATACCATAGCGGAGATAGACTTCGCCCTGTCGGAAAAGCGATTTGACGAACCGGCGCCCCGCCCCGCCCTGCTCATACTCTAACTCACCATCAAAAAACTGCTGCGTCACTGGCGCGTCGCGCAACACATGGCGACCGCTGTTCGAGAATATCTTCCAGGGAATCGAAATGACATCCACGCCCGGTGTGGCCTCAATCAGGTCGTCCACCTTATGGTTTCCGACATGAATATTCAGAAACTCATCCGCATCGCAGACATAGACCCACTTGGCTTCTTTCACGACGGGCAAACGGCGGGCCTGCCTCAGTGCTGATCTGTGAATCCCGCCCGTTCCCACGCGGTTCCTGTGAAATTCAACATGCCCCAGGGCCTCAAGGCGGCGCAAAATTCTGTTCGTACCGTCCGTGCAATCGTTGGTGTAAACAATGATCCTGTCGAAACCCAAAACTTTATGATGAGCCACCCATTCCAGAATATACGGGCCCTCATTTTTCATCGCAGAGATGAGGATTTTTTCAGGCTTGTTCATCGCTGCCATTCACCCCAGACGCTTAGTCGCCCTGTTTCTTGCTGTCGTCTTGCGGGGTGATTTTTTCTATAGCGATCTGCGCACCAGCAATTGCCCGGATACGCAATTCACGGGGGTGTTTGCCCAGAAACTCGTTGACGGCCCGGATCACGCCATCACCCCACCAGCCGCGACGGTGGTAATCATCGAACGCCATGATCCCACCCGATTTGATCTTGGGAAACAACGCCTCCAGGTCCGCAGTTACTCCTTCGTAAGAATGGTCACCGTCGACATAGGCAAAAGAGATGCTCTCATCGTCAAAGAGCTTTAATGCCGGCACCGAGAAATCGCGAATGATGCCAACCTTGCCTTCCTCGATCTCTTTTTCGAAGGACGCGACGACCTTCTGGAAGATGGCTTCCATCTTTTCGTCTTCGGTCCGGCCGACAAACGCCGTTGTATGCGATTCCTCGCCAATATGTTTCCAGGGATCGATCAGAAACAACTGACTGGGTTCAAGCAATTTCAGGATTGTCGGAGAAAACTCGCCCTGCCAGACGCCGATCTCAACAGCCACCCCGCCCTTGGGAAGGCGCGTCAGGAACGTACGACGGATCGCGTCTTTAGTATTCTTGCGCTTGGTTGCCTTGTCTGCGTTCGGTTTATTCTGGCTGCCGGGAACAGCACCGATCACTCTGGGTTCGTTTGACATCTCGACCTCACTTGCAGACGGGTATTGAATTCACACGAAACCCGTTTTGTTTATTGGGCAATGGCTAACATGTCGTTGCTTCAAGAACCAGAAGCTATGTGTCGTATTTGGAAAGTGGTGGCAACTTGTCGATACCAAGCCACGGAGGCTCGAGGCTTGTAATCCGATAGTCACTCGCTTTGCTCGCGAGAAAACGGTTAATAGCCGAAGACATGCCGGAATAAGACCCTTTGCCCCGCCTGTAGGATGTAAAGGCGATACTTCCGCCCGGAGCCAGAACCCTGTCGATCCGGTTCAACAATTGTAACATGACACGCTCGGCGCGAACGCCGCGTATGATTACGACGCCCACACTTTGATCCTGAAACAACTTCAGCATCAAAGGCGGCAGCGCTCGGTAGACCCTCAGCCGCCCCGCAATGATCGGTTCGCGGAAGTACTCCAGCAATGCATAGAACGTGCGATCCAGGGCCTGTAGATTACCATCTTGCGTTGTATCCTTGCAGGCGAACGTATCCCACGACAGCCCCCATGGCCCGATGATCGTCAATTGCGCGACTGCATCCAAGGCGAGTATTTCTTCTACGATTTCGGTTTCAACATGCCCGATCAAAACCCAGTTCTTCTTGCCACTAATTGACCGCAAGAACCGCTGTCGCTGCTCTTTCGTTCTTTCAACCTCCGGAGACACTTGCGGCAGGAAAGATGGGTCCTTCGGATCGAACGGCAAGTCCACCTGTTTTGCATCAGTGATTAATGCATGCTGCGCCGCCGCTTCTTCGTACTCCATGGCCGTTCCCAGAGAATCCAGCCGGGTAAACCAGGGGTAGTTATTGGGTCGTGAGTTTTCAGGTTTGGACATCTTGCCCAAACGCGTCCATTTCGCAACTTGCGCGAAAGAAACTTCAGGGTCTTTGTAGGTCTCCGCATCAAAGGAAAGATCGCCTTCTTCCATCACGCCCAGATCCAGCGCCTTTATATATCGCCCCCCGGCAAAATTCTTGTACCGAGTTATGAATCCCTGCGCGGCCTCTGTTTCACGTATCCCCGAGATACGGCGCATGTGATAAGCAGCAGCTTTTTCGTGCAAGTCTCCCAGAACACCATCCGCACGTAGTTCATCATACGATTTTACAAGGCGGTCCAATTTGGAAAGGATCGATAATTCTTCAACTTTGTTGAAGCAATGCATGTGCCAATAGGCTTGTCCCGTTGCCTCCATCTTGGGATGAAACGCAGTTGTGTTTACATCCCCCCGCAACCGCTTCATCAGATAACTCTCAATGGACCGGACGGCATAGTGGTTCATCCTGAAAAACTGCTGCCCAAAGGCCGCGCCAGTAGTGGAATGGGACCAACCGTTTCGTCGCATTGCAGGTGGCAAGGGATCTCCGTCACCATCAATCCATGCAAAGCTTTCGGCCTTGCCAACGACTGGGCCACGCGGACGATGTGTGTTGATTGCCCGATAAGACCCATTGTTTCTGACAAGCGATTTGAAGGCACGCACATTCTGCGGCGTGACCACCCCCAACTCTGATGCATATGTGAATTGTTCGATTACAAACTTGTCTTCAAACTCGACAATCCCATTGTGCCCGAACATCTGCCATATCGCGGCAAAGCCATCTGCATGTGGAAAGGTGCGAAACAGATCGTCCAACGTCCCGTCCCCAACACGGATGTCTAAGAACTCATCCACATCACAAACCAGAATCCACTCGGCTTCAGCGTACCAGGGATGTTCCATAGCGTTCGCATAGGCCGACGCCTGCGGCCCATGCTTCCAGGGACCGGGGTTATCGATATGCGCCAGAAAACCCAGCTCCTCGCATCTTTTCAGGATCGCGTCGGTGCCGTCAGAACAGTCATTCGAGTTAACGATGAAATGTGTGAACCCGATCGAAAGGTAATAGGCGATCCATTCAAGGATGAACGGCCCCTCGTCTTTCATCGTTGATATGACAAGTCTCATCGCACCTACCCGCAATTACGGCCCGCAAATTCAGGACGAAGGGAAAAATCGCATCATTGCAGAGGTATGGCGCGCTTCCCGACACCTGGCTTAGTTACGGGCCACGGATTTGCAATGCAAGAGAACAGACTAGAACGGCAAAGTCAGCTTCGCGAAAGCTGATCGCGCTTCACAGGATGCGAAAAGATTTGGTGCGGTCGAGAAGACTCGAACTTCCACGGGAGTTACCCCACAGCGACCTCAACGCTGCGCGTCTACCAATTCCGCCACGACCGCACTGCCAGTGACTTGGTAGAGCGGCGTATAGACGTTGGCGCGCGCGATGTGAAGAGGCAAAAACACGCTGGTTTAAAAACCTTCGCGGCAGCCTTATCTAAGCCGGTAAACAACACAGTTTCGATCTGACAGGAGCCGCAGATGACTTCGCCCGACACCCGCCCCATCATCCAAATCGATATCGTGTCAGACGTCGTGTGCCCGTGGTGCATAGTCGGGTTTCGCCAGCTTGATGCGGCTTTGAAACAGCAGGGCATCCAGGCCCAACTTCGCTGGCACCCGTTCGAATTGAACCCGAACATGCCGCCTGAAGGGCAGAACCTGCGGGAACACATCACTGAGAAATATGGCTCGACCCCTGAACAGAGCCAGCAGGCACGCGACAGGCTAACGGCGATCGGGGCGGAACTGGGGTTCACCTTCAACTTTGATGAAGACAGCCGGATCGTGAATACATTCAAGGCGCATCAGTTGCTGGATTGGGCCGAAGGTCAGGGCCTGCAACATCAATTGAAACTTGCGCTTTTCGACGCGTATTTCACCCGCCAACAGGATGTTTCCGACATTGAGGTTCTGTTGCAGGCTGTTACTTCTGCCGGGCTGAACCCTGATTCCACACGGCAGGTGCTTGAGACCGGGGAGCATATCGCTTTAGTGCGAGAGAAACAGCAGTTCTGGACCAGCCGGGGGATCTCTGGTGTGCCGTCCATGGTATTTGGCGGAAAATACCTGCTGACGGGCGCACAAGGGGTCGATACCTATTCTCGGGTGCTGCAACAGTGTTTGGCCGAAGCGGCCTGACCCCTCTTCCCCTACCCGCTTTGGGCGGATATGAGGCTGCCATGGAATGGAAAATCACCGATGGTCTGACCAGTTATGACGACGCCACCGCCTTTATGGAGGCGCGCGTCGCCGGGATTGCGCGCGGTGACGCGGCGGAGTGCATCTGGTTGCTGGAACACCCACCACTTTATACGGCAGGCACGTCGGCAAAGATCGAAGACCTGACCGATCCTGACCGCTTTCCGGTTTATGCAAGCAAACGCGGCGGCGAGTACACCTATCACGGGCCCGGTCAGCGTGTGGCCTATGTCATGCTGGACCTAAACAAGCGCGGGCGCGACGTGCGCCAATTTGTGAAGCAGCTGGAAATCTGGGTGATATCAGCACTGGCCGAATTCAACGTGCACGGCGAAATACGCGACGGGCGCGTTGGTGTCTGGGTGCGGCGCGACGACAAACCGCTGACGGTGACCGGCAAACCGGCAGAGGACAAGATCGCGGCAATTGGCTTGCGTTTGCGAAAATGGGTCAGTTTTCATGGCATTTCGGTCAATGTCGAACCGGACCTAGAGCATTTTTCGGGCATTGTTCCCTGCGGAATCAGCGAATACGGCGTGACCTCGTTGGTGGATTTGGGTCTTCCGGTCACCATGGATGATCTTGATGCGGCCTTGAAGAAAACCTTTGAGGAGGTTTTTGGCGCTTCGGAAACCTGATTCTGTCTGGTGTTCAGCAGTCGTCGAATCAGATTCTGTCGCTCCCTGATACAACAATATGGATGGGCGGAAGGCTCTGTTTCCGAAACTCGTCGCAATTTACCAAGAACGATCCAGTTTTACGGTATTCTTTAGGCAAATTTTAATTCTCTAGGATACACCTGAGTTGTTAACGAGTAATATGAAACTGCCAATCAAGAGTGAGTGGTATGTTAAACCGGTGATCAAGGGCTCGCCCTCGAAATCCGAGAAGTGTTTGGTTACGAGTCTGCCGTTCCGACCCCAAATCGGAACGGCAATTCATTTCCCCCTTCCCGCTTAATCTTATGGCCAATTCGCGTTGCAAGGGAGCAGGCGATTTCTGCGTTATCCGGCTATTGAGTCACTTGCTCGGTCCCAAGGAGGGGTTTCGGGTTTTCTTGTCTCCGATCACGGCGATATGCGCGGGCGGGTGTGGGTAATTGTCCGGATTATCACCTCACAAACAGACCGTAAGATATTGACTACAAAGCTATTTGTATCTTCTCCGCATGTTCGGCAATCAGGTCGAAATCACCCATTTTACCAGGTGGGCGCATCGACACGCCGTCATGACGCGGCAGGACGTGAAAGTGGAGATGGAAAACCTCCTGCCCGCCTGCGGTTTCGTTGAATTGCTGAATGGTTACACCGTCCGCGTCGAAGGCTTTCATCACTGCACGAGCCATCTTTTGAACGGTGTTCATGACCGCCGTCAGTTGGTCGGGCGTGGCATCCAGCACATTGCGGCAGGGCGTTTTGGGGATCACCAGCAAATGCCCATCGGCACGAGGCATGATGTCCATAAAGGCCAGTGTGTCGGCGTCTTCGTAAACTTTTGACGAAGGTATCTCACCGCGCAGAATTTTGGCGAAGATGTTGTCGGGATCATAAACCATGGTTGCCATCCGTTCCTTGAGGGGCTTTTGACCGAGTTGTGGTCCACCCGCCCCGCCGGGTCAAGCCGGGGGATTGAGCCCTGAAATGTGCAAATTGTACCGGGTTTTCAGTGGGAGTTGTACGTTTTGTACACTTGGATTTGGCATGAGATCACATCATCAGAGACAGATGCGGCACGTTCCCCACAGGTGATGCCTGCCTACGCAGCAGAGTACAGATTTCGCAACTCTTAATCGGACGTAAACTGGTTAAGTTTTTGAATACTTCATCAAGCTCAAGTCGAAGGTGCACTGTGCGGACAAAGCAGGCCTTTGCGGACATCCTGGCAGGCGGCGGGTTTCAACGCGATGCGGTCACTTCACCGCTATCGAGACTTTGAGGCGCGATACTCCATCGGGCTGGTTTCATACGCATTCCTGAACGCGCGCGCGAAATGCCCAGCCGTAGAGTAGCCAAGCTGCAACCCGATTTCTGAAACGGTCAGCGGGCTGGACGCCAGGAGTTCCCTGGCCCTGCTCATTTTCACCCGTCCGACCAGCATTCGAAACTCGGCACCCTCTCTGTCCAGATGCCGCTGAAGGGTTCTTCGGCTGATGGACATCGATTTCGCCACGTCGTCAATAACGACCCCGTCAACACCAATTCGTTGGCGGATGAGGTGTTCGACAATCTGAATGAGACCAGTGGGCGGCCCACCGCGGCAAGCCCGTGTCACATCTTCAATCGTTGTCCAAGACCGCTGGTTGGCGGGGTTTCCCGTTTCAATGTCGCGATTGGCAATTTCCATGGCGACACAGTTACGGTCCGTCCTAACCTGCAGGTCCAGAACGGCTTCGATGCGGCGGGCCGAACCGTTTTCACCCAGGTCGAGATCGATGGAAAGCGGGAGCCAGGACTTGCCCAGAAAGTGACGCGGAATACTAAACATCGGCCCGAGGGCAGCCAGCGCGATTTGCCGGTATCCGTGCCCAGTGCGTTCTGCAAACATGTATTCCAGCCGGCATGAGACGGCTCCCTCGCGAAAAACGAGGGTGTCCCGATCCGCATGCAGGTGAATAGCATCGGATGCCCGTCGCAAGGCGTGACGCAATGTCCGGGCGCCCAGAACATAGTCGCCCCACACTCCATACTCCCTTATCGAGAGATGCGGAAACAGGCTCAGGCCGAACAGATCGTCACCTGCTTGCTGTGCTGCGCGGGCCAAAAGCCTCTCAATCGATGCCTCGGTGACGTAGTTTCCTTGGCGATCGGAAACATCCATCGGCAACCCGGCCGATGAGAGACATCTTTCCAGACTGCGTTCACCGAGCGACGAACGGATCAGGTCCGGAATGCTGCCGAGGGCTTCAACGGCGGTCAGAGCTGGTGACGACGACATGTAGCAATCCTAAGACTCATCCGGATAGTGGCGCGAAATGGTGCAACGATCAACACGCGCGCCGCTACTGTTGCCGCATTGCCCGGATGGCCTGCCGCTTCAGAGTTGGAGGAGAGAAAAAATGCCTTTGCCCCGATTGTCAGCGTTGCCGTTGGTCCTGCTGATGGTGCTTGCCCAAACGCCGGTCCAAGCCGGTGAAGGCGCGTTCTCAAACTACTTTCCCGGTGCTTACGGAAGCCTTCTTCCGGGCTTCGCCCCGGAACCCGGGCCCGTTTTTTCCAATGTGAACCTGCTCTACCGCAGCGAAGCCAGCCGGGCCGTCAGCGAAGGGAAGATACAAACAGCGATAGAAAGCAAAGCTTTCTACTCCCTCCTGCAGGGCTTGTATGTGTGGGATGCGCCTTCGATTGGCGGCCGGTTCGCCGTGGGCGGGTACATACCCATTGGATACGCCTCCTACCAGTCTTCGATCGCTGCGCTTGCCCGGTCTCAGAGCGACACTGCGCTGGGTGACATCGGGATTATTCCCGCCTCGTTCTTCTGGTCGTCGGGAAACCTTCACACCAACCTGTACTCTTTGATCGTGGCGCCGACTGGCAGATACAGCACGACCAGCGCGGTAAATATCGGCCGCAATCACTGGAGCCTTGATCTGGTCGCCGCATTGACTTGGTTCGATCCGAACGCCGGCACCGAGTTTTCGGTCGTTCCAGGTTTAATGTTTAACACGGAAAACCCCGATACGAATTACCGCACCGGGACAGAATTCCACATGGACTTCATGTTCAATCAATTCGTTTCCGAGGATCTGGCCATCGGCCTGCACGGATACGCCTACAAGCAATTGACCGGGGACTCCGGCGTTGGGGCGCTGTTAGGGGATTTCAAGGGCGAAGCTGTCGGGATCGGACCGGCCATATCTTGGATTCCGAAGTCGGCGGGAGGGGCCGTCGCATTGTCCGCCACGTGGGTTCATGACGTTCATGCGAAAAACCGCCTGTCCGGCGACTATGGATCTTTGTCTTTCAGCATTCAGTTTTGAACTGCTCTGTCCCTGAGGTGGCAGATCAATGTAACCGTTAGAGGAGCACAAATGAGGAACATCATATATTCTGCGCTGGCGACATTTGGATTGCTAACAGGGGCAGGACCCGCACTCTCAGAAGTCAAACCGAACATAATTCTGATAAATCTCGACAATTTTGGATGGGGCGACCCCGGTTTCAACGGGGGCGGCATCATCCGCGGCGCTGCGACCCCGGCAATGGACACGCTCGCGGCAGAAGGCATGCGCCTGACAAACTTCAACGTCGAGGCGCAGTGCACACCATCTCGCGCAGCGCTCATGACAGGGCGCTACGGAATCAGGTCCGGCAACCACACGATCCCCGGTGGCGGCGGCGTATACGGCTTGACCCAGTGGGAAGTTACGATAGCAGAAATGCTGAAGGAGGTTGGCTACAGCACGGCGATGTACGGCAAGTGGCATCTGGGATGGAGCGATGGTCGCTTTCCGAAAGATCAGGGATTTGACGAGTTCTACGGTGTCGAAAGCACCGACCAGACAATGTGGACATCGTCACCTCGCTGGCAGGCATTGGATCTCGAGCCTCCCCATGTCATGGAAGGAATTGCTGGCGAAGACGCTTCGGTCGCGCGCGTCTACGATCTTAAGTACCGTGCACTGATAGACGCCGACCTTACCGACAAAGCAATTGACTTTATCGATCGCAAAGCAGGTGAAGAGAGCCCGTTCTTCATCTATCTGGCGATGACAAACATGCACACACCCTCAATCGCCCACCCCGATTTTGATGGGGCAACCGGAATGGGTCTTTTCGCGGACCTTCTGAAACAAACCGACACGTATGTTGGGCGCGTGTTGGAAGCCATAGACAGCAAAGGTATTCGCGAGAACACCATCGTGATTTTTACCGCAGACAATGGACCAGAAACAGCGGCAAAGGGTGGCAATGACATTGCTCCGCAGGCCCACGCACAGGGCAGCTCAGGTCCGTGGCGTGGAACGTTGTTTACACCTTTTGAAGGCAGCTTGCGCGTGCCGTTTGCTATCCGCTGGCCTGGCCGCATCTCCGCGGGCAGTGCCAGCAATGAAATTGTTCATCAGATGGACCTCTACCCAACTCTGGCGGCAATTGTTGGTGGCAAAGTTCCAGAAGACCGGGCCTTCGACGGCATTGATCAGTCCGCCTTTTTCCTTGGCGAACAGGAAAACTCGAACCGCGAAAGCGTGATCGTTTACATGGGCGCGCAAATTTACGGTGTGAAGTGGCTCAATTGGAAGCTGGTCTCGAGGGAAAACGAAAGTACCTGGCAGAACACAGTAAACTACTCAACGCCGCGGGTATACGATCTAATCAATGATCCGGGCGAATTGAAAGACGTACTTCTGCCAAATACGTGGGTCGCTGAACAAGCCGCTCCACTCGTTGACCAGCATCTGGCCACGTTTGAAAAATACCCTGCAATTCCCCCAGGTACCCCTGATCCTTACACGCCGCCGGATCAATAACCGAAAAGATTGAAATCTGGACGGCCGCTTCAGCTTTGATTGCGGCCGCTTGCTGCGGCTGATTGAAGTGTCCGCATCGGGCTCAACACCCCCCTTTCCTGTCCTTGATCCTGCGGGGTGGGCTAGAGGCAAAGGTTCACGCCTGCCGGGTCAGCTTTGAGAGCCGGACCCATTGCGGGCGACCTGAACACAGGCGCTAGGCCCGCTGTATCACCAGCCCCCCCGAACGCTCAGATCCCGGCTTCTCGAACACCCGTTTTCAAGGGGGGTGCGGCCATTTATCTTGATCCAGATCAAACTCGGCCATTGAAGGTCGCCCCTACGCATTCTAAAACCAGCAGGAATCCCGCGCGTTGGAGAGGTCCGGCTGCGCGGTGTAGTTGCAACAGGAGGCACCTATAATGGCAGACGCAGCCATTCATGGTCACGACCATGAAGACCAGCGCAGCTTTTTCCAGCGCTGGTTCATGTCGACCAACCACAAGGACATCGGGATTCTGTACCTGATCGTTTCGGCTCTGGCCGGTCTGATCTCGGTTCTGATGACCGTTTACATGCGGCTTGAACTGATGCACCCCGGTGTTCAGTACATGTGCCTGGAAGGCTTCATGGCCGACCCGTGTACGCCCAACGGGCATCTGTGGAACGTGATGATCACCTATCACGGTGTTCTGATGATGTTCTTTGTTGTCATCCCTGCCCTGTTCGGCGGATTTGGCAACTATTTCATGCCGTTGCAGATCGGCGCGCCGGATATGGCGTTCCCGCGGATGAACAACCTGTCCTTCTGGCTTTATGTTGCCGGTACCTCGCTGGGTGTGGCCTCGCTGCTGAGCCCGGGTGGTAACGATCAGATGGGTTCGGGCGTGGGCTGGGTTCTGTACCCGCCGCTGTCCACGACCGAGGGCGGCATGTCCATGGACCTTGCGATCTTTGCCGTGCACGTATCGGGCGCCTCCTCGATCCTCGGCGCGATCAACATGATCACCACCTTCCTGAACATGCGTGCCCCCGGCATGACCCTGTTCAAGGTGCCGCTGTTCAGCTGGTCGATTTTCGTCACCTCGTGGCTGATTCTGCTGTCGCTGCCGGTTCTGGCGGGCGCGATCACCATGTTGCTGATGGACCGCAACTTTGGCTTTACCTTCTTTGATCCGGCCGGTGGCGGTGACCCGATCCTGTATCAGCACATCCTGTGGTTCTTTGGCCACCCGGAAGTGTATATCGTGATCCTGCCCGGTTTCGGAATCATCAGCCATGTCATCGCGACCTTCTCGCGCAAGCCGATCTTTGGCTACCTGCCGATGGTCTGGGCGATTATCGCAATCGGTGTGCTGGGCTTTGTCGTGTGGGCGCACCACATGTACACCGTTGGCATGTCGCTGCGTCAGCAGGCCTATTTCATGCTGGCCACGATGGTTATCGCGGTTCCGACGGGTGTTAAGGTCTTCTCGTGGATCGCGACCATGTGGGGCGGTTCCATCGAATTCAAGACACCGATGCTGTTTGCCTTTGGCTTCCTGTTCCTGTTCACCGTTGGCGGTGTGACCGGTGTGGTGCTGTCGCAGGCTGGCGTGGACCGTGCCTATCACGACACCTACTATGTGGTGGCACACTTCCACTATGTGATGAGCTTGGGTGCTGTCTTTGCGATCTTTGCGGGGATGTATTTCTACTTCGCAAAAATGACCGGTCGCCAGTATTCCGAGTTCTGGGGCAAGGTTCACTTCTGGATGTTCTTCATCGGCGCCAACCTGACCTTCTTCCCGCAGCACTTCCTGGGTCGTCAGGGCATGCCGCGCCGCTACATCGACTATCCCGAAGCGTTCGCGCAGTGGAACTATGTTTCGTCGATCGGTGCGTTCATCTCGTTCGCCTCGTTCCTGCTGTTCTTCGGCATCGTGATCTACGCCCTGCTGCGTGGCGCACGCGAGACACGGCCCAACTACTGGAACGAGTATGCCGATACGCTGGAATGGACCCTGCCCACCCCGCCGCCCGAGCACACGTTCGAGCAGCTGCCCAAGCAGGAAGACTGGGACAAGGGCCACGCGCACTGATCCCGATCTGAACCAAGAAAACCCCGCCCAGGTGGCGGGGTTTTTCTTTGCCCTCACCCCGCGTTCGCCAACTGCCCCGAAATCGGCTATGATGTGCGGACGGAACAGTCGGAGGGTCGGCAATGCCCGAGATCGACTTTTGGTATTCCATTGGCAGCACGTACAGCTTCCTGACCGTGATGCGTCTGGACGAATGGTGTGCCCAGCATGACGCCACGGTGAACTGGCGCCCGTTCAATGTGCGCACGGTGATGTCGGCCCAGCAGAACATCCCTTTTGCCGGAAAGCCTGTGAAATCGGCTTACATGTGGCGCGACATCGAACGCCGCTGTGCCAAGTACCACATCCACGCCAACCTGCCCGCACCCTATCCGATTTCCAATCTGGCATTGGCCAATCAGGTTGCGGTGCTTGGGATGAAGGATGGCTGGGGCGTGACGTTCACCCAAACGCTCTATCGCATCTGGTTCGAGGAAGGGGTGGAAGCCGGTCGCGAAAGTGCGCTGTCCGAGGCGCTTTTGCGGTGTCAGCAGGACCCTCGACTGACCCTGGCGCGCGCGCAAGGCGACGACATCGTCGCGGCCCTTGAGGCGGAAACCGAAACCGCCGTCAAACTGGGTGTTTTCGGCGCCCCCAGCTTTGTCGTCCGGCAGGAGGTGTTCTGGGGTGACGATCGTCTGGATGACGCCCTGTCCTGGTCCCGGGTCGGACACGTCGTCTGATCAAAACCCGTCGACACGAGGCGGCGCTGCGCTATGTTCGCGGTATGCCCTATACGTGGAATCAGACCTCGGAAACCGAACAGGAACTGCGGCTTTGGCCGCATAACTCGCTGCCGCCGCGAGGGGCGATGATCACGATCCTGTCGGTGTTCCTGTTTGGCCTGATCCCATTGCTGGCCACGCTTGGTTCCGTAATCCTGTGGGGGCTGCTGCCGTTTCTGCTGATCACTGTGCTGGGGCTTTGGCTGGCCATCAAGACCAACTACCGCGCCCGCAGTGTTTTCGAGGTTCTGACCCTGTCGGGCACACATGCGCGGCTGGTGCACCACACCCCCGGCAAAGAGCAGCACGAATGGTCTTGCAACCGCTATTGGGCGCGACCGACGATGCACGAGAAAGGTGGCCCGGTTCCGCATTATGTCACCCTTGTCGGAGACGGGCGCGAGGTCGAAATCGGGGCGTTTCTGTCCGAAGATGAGCGGATCACGCTTTATGACGAGCTGGTCCTAAGACTGCGCGAGCCAGTCGCGCAGTAGCAATTCACGGGGCCCAGTGCCTCAGCAGTCGCCGTTTGATGCTGCGCACAGGTGATCCTTGACCATCGGACCGACCTTGCCGAAATCCATCCGGCCGGTATAGCGCGTCTTCAACTCGCCCATCACCTTACCCATATCGCGGATCGAACCCGCGCCGGTTGCCGTAATGGCGGTTTGAATGGCTTTGCTGACCTCATCGTCGTCCAGCTGTTTGGGCAGAAATTCCTCGATCACCTCAACTTCGCGAATCTCGCGTTCGGCCAGATCCAGGCGACCGCCCTCTTCGTAAGCGCGGGCGCTTTCCTTGCGCTGCTTGGTCATTTTACCAAGGATTTCAAGAACCTCTGCGTCGCTGCATCCCTTTGCTTCTTCATTGTCGGACGCACGTGCCGCGATATCGCGGTCTTTGATGGCGGCGTTGATCAACCGCAGCGTCGACAGACGCTCGGCTGCTTTGTCTTTCATTGCTTGCTTCAGGGCGGCATTCACCCGTGATCGCATGTCCATTTGGTTTGTCCATCCCCATGACAACGGAACCCCGACCATATCGAAACAAAAAGCCTGACACAACCGGGGGTGAATACAGCTAAACCATTGAAAAACAACAATAGCCCAAAAATTGAACAGACTTGACCCAGACGCGCAACCCCCTTAGGTATGCGCCGATTTACCCTACAGGAGAGTCGCGCCATGGCCCCGAATGCCCCGTCCAAGCCCACCGCATGTCTGGCTTTGGCCGATGGAACCCTGTTTTACGGCGCAGGCTTCGGCGCGACCGGGCAAACTGTGGCCGAGCTGTGCTTTAACACGGCGATGACCGGATATCAGGAGATCATGACCGACCCGTCTTATGCCGGGCAGATCGTGACCTTCACCTTCCCTCATATCGGCAATGTCGGCGTGAACCCAGAAGATGACGAAACCGGTGATCCGGTCGCGGCGGGCATGGTCGTGAAATGGGATCCGACCGAGCCATCGAACTGGCGCTCGGCCGAGGAGCTCAAGGGCTGGCTGGCGCGTCGGGGGCGCATCGCCATCGGGGGTGTCGATACCCGCCGCCTGACCCGTGCCATCCGCCAGCAGGGCGCGCCGCATGTGGCGCTGGCCCATGATCCCGAAGGAAATTTCGACATCGAGGCGCTGGTCGCCGCGGCGCGTGGTTTTGCAGGGCTGGAAGGCATGGACCTGGCCAAGGATGTCACCTGCGCCCAAAGCTATCGCTGGGATGAGATGCGGTGGGCCTGGCCGGATGGGTACCAACGTCAGAAGGCCCCTGCCCACAAGGTCGTTGCCGTTGACTATGGCGCCAAGCGCAACATCCTGCGCTGCCTCGCATCCGCTGGGTGTGACGTTACCGTTCTGCCCGCGACTGCCACCGCAGCCGACGTGCTGGCACATCAGCCTGACGGTGTGTTCCTGTCGAACGGCCCCGGCGATCCGGCGGCAACGGGTGAATACGCCGTGCCGATGATCAAAGAGATTCTGGAGACGACAGACCTGCCTGTGTTCGGCATCTGCCTTGGACACCAGATGCTGGCGCTGGCGCTGGGTGGTCAGACGGTCAAGATGAACCATGGCCACCATGGCGCGAACCACCCGGTCAAGGATCTGGACACCGGCAAAGTCGAGATCACATCGATGAACCACGGTTTTGCTGTCGATGCGCAATCCCTGCCCGATGGCGTCGTGGAAACCCACCGGTCGCTGTTTGACGGCTCGAACTGCGGTATCCGCATGGCGGACCGGCCGGTTTACTCGGTGCAACACCACCCCGAGGCATCGCCCGGACCGCAGGACAGTTTCTATTTGTTTGAGCGCTTCGCCGAGGCCATGGAAAAGAAGAAAGAGCAAGCATAACTGCTTGTCTGTGCAGTGTTAACCGGGCGTTAACCCTGATCGAACAACCCTGAGTGCAGGTAACTGCGCCAGGGTTTTGTTATGGCTGAGCTTAATCTTCTGGATTTCACGTCCGCCGCACCGATCCCCGCGCCCGGGTATCGGAAGCCGCTGGGTACCTGCCTGCTGGAAACCGGGGCCATAACCCGATCCCAGCTGGACCATGCGCTGAGCCAGCAAACCAGACAGAACGCACCGCTGGGAGAGATACTGGTCGGCGAAGGCTATGCCACCCGGCAGGACGTGTTGCGCGCGCTTTCCGCACAATCCGGCTGGCAGATTGCGGATCTTGAACAGATCCCGCCGATGTCGGAACTGAGCGGGTTGATGCCGGTCGATTTCTGGCTGAAACACAATGTCATCCCCTGGATGCGGATTGGCCCCCTTGTTCTGGTGGCCACGGCCCGGCCCGACCGGTTCGCAACCGTGACCGCCGAAATGCGCGAATGCGAATATGCCGTGATCCCGGTGCTGGCGGCATCCGATCAGATCGACCGCACAATTGCGCGGCAATTCTCGGGATCTTTGGCCAGATCGGCGGAAACGCGGGTTGATCCCGCGCAAAGCTGCCGCAACTGGACCCTCAGGTCGCGCGTGGGGCCTTCGGTGGCCCTGTTGTGTGTGCTGGGGCTGTTTGCCGTATTCCCGTCCTTTGGCCTGCTGGCGATGCTGGGCATGGCTGTGGGAACTCTGGTGCTTTTTGCCGTCTTTCGGACGGCTGGCACGCTGGCTTATCTTTGGCATCGCCTGAGAACGCAGCCGGACCACACCGAAGCGGCCATCACATTGCGGCAGCCCTGCGTGTCGATCATGGTGCCATTGTACAAGGAGCGCGAGATTGCGAACGCTCTGGTGCACAGGCTGCAGCGGCTGACCTATCCCAAGGCGTTGCTGGATGTCATCCTTGTGCTTGAGGAAAAGGATGACGTGACGCGCAATGCCCTTGCACAGGTGAGCCTGCCCAGCTGGATGCGCATCGTCGAGGTGCCTGAGCTGAACGGGCTGACCACCAAGCCGCGCGCCATGAATTACGCGCTGGATTTCTGCCGGGGCGACTTCGTTGGCGTCTGGGACGCAGAGGACGCCCCACAACCGGATCAGATCGAGCGCGTGGTGGCGCATTTCACCCAGGCCGCGCCGGATGTGGTGTGCCTGCAAGGAGTTCTGGATTACTACAACCCGCGTACCAACTGGCGGTCACGCTGCTTTACCATCGAATACAACAGCTGGTTCCGCGTGATCCTGCCGGGGATCGCCCGCATGGGGCTGGTGGTGCCACTTGGGGGCACCACGTTCTTTTTCCGTCGCGACAAGCTGTTGGAACTTGGCGGTTGGGATGCCCATAACGTCACCGAGGATGCTGATCTGGGCGTAAGGCTGTGCCGGGCCGGCTACCGGACCGAAATGGTGGATACCGCAACATATGAAGAGGCGAATTTCCGGGCCTGGCCCTGGGTCAGACAGCGCTCGCGCTGGCTCAAGGGGTTCATGGTCACGTATCTGGTGCATATGCGCAGCCCGCAAAAGCTGTGGCGTGACCTTGGAGGTGCCAGATTTCTGGGCCTTCAGGCGTTCTTTCTGGGCACGTTGGGGCAATTTCTGCTGGCACCCGTTCTCTGGGTATTCTGGCTGTCAAGCCTGGGGCTGGCCAATCCGATGGGACCTATTCTGCCGCAATCCATCTCAACCGCGCTGATCGGGCTGTTTCTGGTGGCAGAGGGGCTGAGTATCGGCGTTGGCCTGATCGCCGTATCTGCGCGTGAGCGGCGGTTTCTTTTGCCTTGGGTTCCGACGATGTTTCTGTATTTCCCGCTGGGCGTGATTGCCGGTTACAAGGCGCTGTGGGAATTGGCGACCAACCCGTTTTTCTGGGACAAGACCCAGCACGGGCAGGCCAGCGAAGACGAGCCGCTGGCCTGATAATCACTTGTCGCGGCGGCTTGCGTCCTGTTTCAGGCGCGTCATGAACGCGATCGAGATATGGTCCTTGAGCGCCCGCCCCGCCGCCTCTTCATCGCGCGCGGCAATGGCTTCGACGATGCCTTTGTGTTCGCTCTGGGCAATCTCTCCGCGCCCCTGCACGGCCAGCGACGTGGTCGCCATCAAGGCCATTGTCCGGTGCACCAGATCAAGCTGTTGGACAAGGTAGCGGTTGTGAGAGGCCAGATGGATCTGTTCGTGAAAGCGCCGGTTGGCACGTGACAGCGCCATCGGATCGCCCACCAGCTTGTCATCTTCGAGAACCATGTCCTGAAGAACCCTGATCTCTTCTTCGGTGGCGTGTTTGGCAGCCAGCCGCGCGGCGAGCCCTTCCAGTTCGCGCCGCACGATATAAAGCTCGGCCATCTGGTTGTGGTCCAGCGACGCCACGATCAGTGACCGACCGTCCCGTTCCAGCAGAGACTGGGTTTCCAGGCGTTGCAACGCTTCGCGGATCGGGGTGCGCGACACCCCGAACCGTTCTGCCAGCTCGCTTTCCACCAGACGATCGCCGGGCTTGTAGACGCCGACATCAATGGCTTCGAGTATCAGGCTATAGGCATCCTTTGTGGGGGATCGGGTCTGGCTCATGGGGTATTCTGTCTCCTCGTTCGGACATGTCTATCCGTCTCTGGGGGCGTCAATCAAGTACGGCATTGAAAACACCCTGCCCACGCCCTAAACCCAAGCCATGGTCAAACCGTCCTTCAGTCATGTCACGCAATGGGTGTTCGATCTGGATAACACCCTCTATCCGCCGCATATGCAGCTGTTCGATCAGATCGAAGTTCTGATGACGGATTACGTGGTGCAAGCCATCGGCGTGGACCGGACCGAGGCCGACAGGCTGCGCGGGCAGTACTGGCGCCAATACGGCACTACGCTGGCCGGGTTGATGGCCGAACATGATCTGGACCCTGAGCCCTATCTGCACGCGGTGCATCAGGTGGACATGAGCCATATGGACCCGGATGCAGAGCTGGCCGATCACATTCGCGCCCTGCCCGGACGGCGCATCGTCTACACCAATGGCAGCGCGCCCTACGCCGAGCGGGTTTTGCAGGCGCGCGGGCTTTCGGGGCTGTTTGACGCAATTTATGGCGTCGAACATGCCGGGTATCGGCCAAAGCCCGAGAAAGCCGCCTTTGAAGCCATCTTTGCACAGGATGGCATTCAGGCTGACAAGGCCGCCATGTTCGAGGATGACCCGCGTAATCTGGCCGCCCCGCATGAGATGGGAATGCGCACGGTTCATGTCGCCCCGGACCCGCATGAGGCCGATCACATCCACCATCACACGGATGATCTGACCGCATTTCTGGCCCGCCTGCGGTAGCCTGTCACACTGCGACGATCCGTACGTTCTGCACCCGCATGCGCAGCCCTATATGCGCTGGAGCGACGAACAGAACGGAGAGCCCCATGAGTGCGATCGAGATGCCCGGACGCCTGCCGGTTTGGCAGCGCCTATTCTTTGCAATTCCGGTTTTCGGGTGGCTGGCCCGCGACGCCGCCAACGCCAAGGCGGAGGACCTGTATTATTCCGTCGGCGCGGTCCTCAGCATGTGGGGCTGTTCTGCCATGGTGTTTGGTCTTCCCGGCCTTTACATCCCTGCCCTGATGATGGTGCCGGTGATGTTCCTGGTCCTGATCCTGATCTCACGCGGCTGAGATACGGGACAGGATGTCACTTGGCGCAGGGAGTGGAACCGAACTAGGGTCTGCCTGAACTGATGAGAGGCGCCATGACTGACCGTTGTGACATCCTGATTTCCGGCGGTGGAATCGCCGGTCTGACCGCAGCGGCGGCGTTTGGAACCGCCGGGTTTGACGTGGTGTGCGTAGATCCCGCGCCACCGATCACCGAACGGGATGTGGACGGGTCCGACCTGCGCACCACCGCCTTTCTGCAACCTGCGCGCGGCCTGCTGGAGCAATGCGGCCTGTGGGCACGGCTGGATGCACATGCGGCCCCCTTGCAGATCATGCGTATTGTCGATGCCGGCGGGGACGTGCCCGAACCCCGCGTCATACGCGATTTCAACGCCGCTGACATTTCCGAGCAACCGTTTGGCTGGAACCTGCCCAACTGGCTGTTGCGCCGGGAGATGGTCGCGCGGCTGGCAGAACTGCCGAATGTCGATTTCCGCCCCGGCACCGGGACCGTCAGCCTGTTCACCCGCACTGCCGAAGCCCGCGTTGGCCTGAGCGACGGCAGCCGCATCCGCTGCAAGCTGGTGCTGGCCGCAGATGGGCGCAACTCTCCCATGCGCGAGGCCGCCGGTATCAATGTGCATACAACACGGTATGGCCAGAAAGCGCTGGCGTTTGCGGTAACGCATCCTATTCCTCACGAGAATGTCTCGACCGAGATACACAGGTCTGGCGGGCCGTTCACGCTGGTTCCGCTGCCCGATTGGCAGGGGCAGCCTTCGTCCGCCATTGTCTGGATGGAACGCGGGCCGAATGCCGTTGACCTGTTGACCCTTGATGCCGAAGCGTTTGAGGCTGCGATGACGGAACGGTCCTGTGGCCTGTTTGGCCCCCTGAAGCTGGCATCGCGCCGGACCATCTGGCCGATCATCAGCCAGTCCGCGGAACGGCTGGCGGGTGAGCGCATTGCCCTGATGGCCGAGGCCGCGCATGTGGTGCCACCGATCGGCGCGCAGGGGCTGAACATGTCATTGGGCGATCTGCGCTGTCTTCTGGATCTGGCGCAGTCCCGGCCCGAAGGTCTGAGCGACGCGCAGATGCTGGACGCCTATCACAAGGCGCGCCACACCGAGATCGAGATGCGGGTCAAAGGGATCGATTTGCTGAACCGCGCCTCGATGATCGAGGCGCGCCCGCTGCGGGATGCGCGCGCAATGGGGCTGAGCGCGCTGTATTCCCTGCCGCCTGTGCGCAAGACGCTGATGCAGATGGGCCTTGGCGTTCGCTAAGGCCCGGCCCGTTTACAGAACCTGATCCAGCACGCGTTTCAGGCGCGCGATGGTGGCGTCCACATCATAAAGCTTGTCCAATCCGAACAGGCCCAGACGGAAGGTGCTGAAGCCTTTGGGTTCGTCACATTGCAGCGGCACCCCGGCCGCGATCTGCATCCCCAGAGCGGCAAATTTCTTGCCGTTCTGGATTTCGGGGTCCGAGGTGTAGCTGACCACAACGCCGGGCGCGCCGAAACCGTCAGCCGCCACCGAGACAATGCCATACTCCTTCAACATCGCCCGCACGCCGTCGCCCAATGCCCATTGCGCCTTGCGCAGCTTTTCGAACCCGTATCCCCTGGTTTCTGCCATGGTATCGCGGAAGGCCAGCAGCGCATCGGTGGGCATCGTGGCGTGATAGGCGTGGCCACCGTTTTCATAGGCCTGCATGATCTGGCGCCACTTCTTCAGGTCGATGGCAAAACTGTCCGAGCTTGTCTGTTCCAGACGCGCCTCGCCCCGTTCGGACAGCATGACCAGACCGGCGCAAGGCGATGCGCTCCAGCCCTTTTGCGGGGCCGAGATCAGGACGTCGACGCCGGTGGCTTTCATATCCACCCAGGCACACCCGGATGCGATGCAATCCAGCACCATCAATGCACCCACCTCATGCGCCGCGCTGGCCAGGGCGGTCACATAATCATCCGGCAGGATGACACCCGCCGCCGTTTCAACATGCGGTGCGAACACAACGCCGGGTTTCTGTTCGCGAATCGTTGCGACGACCTCGTCAATCGGTGCGGGCGCAAAGGGGGACGGGCTGGCATTGCCGGTCTCGCGCGCCTTCATCACGGTGGTCGAGCTGGTCAGGGCGCCGCTTTCGATGATCTGGCTCCAGCGGTACGAAAACCACCCGTTCCGGACCACAAGAACATCCGCCCCGCGCGCGAATTGCCGGGCAACCGCCTCCATCGCATAGGTGCCGCCGCCCGGAATGACGGCCACCCCGTCTGCCTTGTACACCTCTTTCAGCATGGCCGAGATGTCGCGCATTACCCCCTGAAACTTTTGAGACATGTGGTTCAGCGAGCGATCGGTGAATACGACCGAGAATTCTTCGAGCCCGTTCGGGTCAACGTTCTTCAGCAAGGCAGGCATATGGCGTCCTTTCAATATCGTCAGTGCAGTCTTGGTCTCTTTACCTTGGCCAGTAAAGCCATTTCGCGACAAAAAGTGACGCGACGGAATGCGGGTAAAATCGACCCATTCGGTGCTGTATAACACTGGGAACACAAGAAAATGACGCCAACCAGTGTCACTTCCCCTTTACACTTCTGCTTGCTTCTGAACAGATGCGCACACTTTTTACTTGAAGGGATATTTTTCCTGTGACGATACAAAAGCGTATTAACTTCCAGTCCGTTCGAGATGAAGTAAAACGACGTATTGAAAGCCGCGTGTGGCCGCAGGGATCATTGCTGCCGACCGAAACGCAACTGGCCGAAGAATTCAATTGCGCCCGCGCGACGGTGAACCGTGCCCTCAGGGAACTGGCCGATCAGGGTTTCATCGAACGCAAGCGCAAAAGCGGGACGCGGGTCAAGAAAGAGCCCAGCAAACACGCCAAGCTGGAATTCTCACTGGCGCGGCAGATGGTCGAAAGCCAGAATGCCGCCTATCGCTATGCGCTGGTGGAACGGACTGTCGAGGCCTGCCCCCGCTGGCTGTCCTCTCAGCTTGATGTCCCCGCCGAGACGCGGGTTCTGCATGTCATCTGTATGCATTACGCGGACAACCGCCCGTTCCAGCTTGAAGAGCGCTGGATCAATATCGGAACCGTCCCCGATGTGGAAACCGCCGACCTGACCCAGCAAGGACCGCATGAGTGGCTGCTGAATGCCGCTCCGTTCAACGATGCCGAGGTCGCGTTCTGCGCGATTTCCGCTGACGCAAGGCTGGCGGAATTCATGGGCACCACGGCGGGCGCGTCGATGATCCAGATGGAGCGTACCACCTGGAAAGAAGACAAACCGATCACGTTTGCCCGCCTGACCCATCATCCCGGATATTACATCCGCACCAGATACTAAGGCAGGTCATCCAATCGGTCCGGGCAGCCGTTCCTCGCTCAGCAGGACGTTCGCTTCGACATCGCCAGCGCCGGGCAGCGTCATGATCCGGCGCCGCAACACGCGTTCGAAATCGGACAGGTCCCGCGCCACAACACGCAAGCGGTAGTCGTACAATCCCAGAACATGCTCGACGGTCTGCACTTCGGGGATGGCACTTACGGCGCGTTCGAAATCCTCAAGGCTGATCTGTCCCTTGCGCGCCAGCTTGACCCCCAGAAACACGGTCACACCGAATCCCAGCGCCTCGGCATTCAGACGCAGCCTTCGGCCCTTGATGATCCCGGCGTCCTCCAACCTGCGGATACGCCGCCAGGTGGCGGGCTGAGACAGGTTGAACCTCCGACCCAGGGCACCTGCGCTTTGGGTGGCGTCCTGTTGCAGCGCGCGCAGCAGACGGCGGTCAATCTCGTCCAGCTCGATCATACCGGTAACACCTCGTCCCGCTTGACCCGCGCGATATGCATCAGCGCTTCGATATCGGCTATATGCGGCAGGGTCAGGATCCGGTCCCGATAAAGCTGCTGATAGTGCTTCATATCCCGCGCAATTACCGACAGGCGGACATCCACCCGGCCCAGAAATGTCTGGATTTCGATCACCTCGGCCACGTTGCGGGCCTCTTCCATAAACTCGTCAAAGGCGCGGGCCTGTGTCTTGTCCAGGGTGATCCGAAGCGAGACTTCGATAGCATAGCCCATCGCGGTCCAGTCGATCACCGCCTCCTGCCCTTCGATGATCCCGGCTGCCTGCATCTTTTCCAGCCTGCGCCAACAGACACCTGCGCTGATCCGGCACAGATCGGCAAGTTCCGCGGTGGTCAGGCTGGGGTTCGCCTGAAAGTGACGCAAAATGCGCCGGTCGATATCGTCAAGCATGATTTTCTCAGTATTTTCCATTTTCAAGAATTATTCTTCATCTTTTTTACAAATACTCAAGCCCAACCCTATCGCCAATCCGACGCGCGGCAGGTAGAACCGCCCCAACCAAACCAGAAAGGACCGGCAAAATGCGCGTCTATTACGATCGCGATTGCGACATCAACCTGATCAAAGACAAGAAAGTGGCTATCCTGGGCTATGGCAGCCAGGGTCACGCCCACGCGCTGAACCTGCGCGACTCGGGTGCCAAGAACCTGGTCATCGCCCTGCGCGAAGGCTCGCCCTCGGCCAAGAAAGCCGAAGCGGAAGGTCTGGCAGTGATGGGCATCGCCGAAGCGGCTGCCTGGTGCGACGTCATCATGTTCACCATGCCCGACGAATTGCAGGCCGAGACCTACAAGAAATACGTCCATGACAACATCAAGCCCGGTGCCGCCATCGCGTTTGCCCACGGCCTGAACGTCCATTTCGGCCTGATCGAGCCAAAAGACGGCGTTGACGTCATCATGATGGCCCCCAAAGGCCCCGGTCACACCGTGCGTGGCGAATACACCAAAGGCGGCGGCGTGCCCTGCCTGGTCGCGGTTCACAACGATGCAACCGGCAAGGCGCTGGAAATCGGCCTGTCCTACTGCTCGGCCATCGGTGGCGGCCGCTCGGGCATCATCGAGACCAACTTCCGCGAAGAATGCGAAACCGACCTGTTCGGCGAACAGGCCGTTCTGTGCGGTGGTCTGGTCGAACTGATCCGGTGCGGCTTTGAAACTCTGGTCGAGGCCGGTTACGCACCCGAGATGGCCTATTTCGAGTGTCTGCACGAAGTGAAGCTGATCGTTGACCTGATCTATGAAGGCGGCATTGCCAACATGGATTACTCGATCTCGAACACGGCTGAGTATGGCCAGTATGTCACCGGCCCGCGCATCCTGAAATACGACGAGACCAAAGCCCGCATGAAAGCGGTTCTGGACGACATCCAGCAGGGCAAATTCGTCCGTGACTTCATGCTGGAAAACGCCGTTGGCCAGCCGACCATCAAAGCATCGCGCCGCGCCAATGACGAGCATATGATCGAAGAGACCGGCGCCAAGCTGCGCGGCATGATGCCGTGGATCTCGGCCGGCAAGATGGTCGACAAAGAAAAGAACTAAGTCTGACCGATGTCAGGCAAAGGGCGGCCCAGGCGGTCGCCCTTTTTCATTTTAAGACCGCTTTGGCAAAACATTCACCCAGAACGATATCCCATCCCGTATCGTAGCCGCCGTGCTTTTGGGGCGCTTCATCTGCCCAGACGTCCCAGCCGGAATGCGTCAAGGTGACTTTGGCCTGCCCCGAACCGCAATCCTCAAAACGCACATCGACGCGCGTAGGAGACCCGCTGTTGGTGCCCGGATGCCAGGTGAATGCCACGGATCGGCCGGGATCGATCGCCAGCACTTCGCCCCAGTCGGCACGGGTTCCGTCGAACATGACCTCATAGACCGCGCCACCGATCCGGGGTTCAATAACCACGTCCCTTGCCGGTTGTCCCTGCGATGCGGACACCGCGTGGCTGTCCAGCGGCCACCATGTACCGATGCGGTTGACGAAGATGTCGAAAGCACGCGCAGCTGAGGCACTTACGACAATTGTTTTGACAATCGGGTCTGTCATGGCCTCTCTCCCGCTCTGTTCACCTCATCTGCAAAGCTGTTCATCACGTCGGTCCAGTACCGGTCGAGCCATCTGCGCAGCTCTGCCAGCCCCTCGGGGCGCACCGCATAGATCCGGCGCGTCCCTTTCGCGTGGCATGTCACCAGTCCGGCATCCGATAGCACCTTGAGATGTTGAGAGACGGCCGGTCGGCTTACCGGCAGCTTTGACGCAAGCTCACCCACTGCCTGAGGCTGGCTGGCGACGGCTTCGAACACCTGCCTGCGGGTTGCATCGCCCAAAGCTGAAAATGTCAAATCGTAAGTCATTGCTTACGGTAAGTGAAAGCTAACGTTAAGTCAAGATCAGCCCGTGACACCGGCGCGCACGCGGGATAAGGGGATGGAATGGTTGAACAACCCACGAAACAGGACTGGAGCGGCGTTTTCACGCTGGGGCTTATTTGGGGCGGCACATTCATGGTCGTCGCGATGGCTTTGGAAGGCTATGGCCCGATTACCGTGGCGACATCGCGCACCACATTGGGGGCAGTGACATTGCTTGTCCTGATGCGGATTACCGGGCGCCGCATGCCGGTACTGACACCCGCGCTGACAACGTCTATCCTGCTGATTGGCGTGTTGTCGACTGCGGTGCCTTTCATGCTGCTTAGCTGGGGGCAGCAATATGTGCCCTCGGCCTTTGCAGGGTTGTCCATGGCTGCAATTCCGCTGATGGTGCTGCCGCTGGCGCATTTCTTTTCCGATGAGCCGCTGAACCTGCGTCGGTTTCTGGGCGTGTGCCTTGGGTTTTCCGGCGCATTGGTCCTGATCGGACCCGGTCTGGCAAAGCTGGGTCAAGGGACCGAGCCACTGGCGCAGCTGGCCTGTGTCTCGGCCGCCCTTTGCTATGCCTCGACATCGATCCTGACGCGGCGCTGCCCGCCGGTCGAGCCGCTGGCGCTGGCCGCGCTGACCCTGCTGGTCGGCGCTGTTCTGCTGGTGCCCATCATGCTGCTGGTCGAAGGTGTCCCTACTTGGCAGGGTAACCGCCCGTCGCTGGCCCTGATCGTGCTTGGCCTGATCCCCACAGCATTCGCCAATTTGCTGCGGGTTTCGATCACCCGCAGCGCCGGATCGGTGTTTTTGACACTGGTGAATTATCAGGTGCCGATCTGGTCGATGGTGTTCGGGGCCTGGATCCTGTCCGAGGCCCTGCCCCTGCGATTCTACGTCGCCCTGGCCCTGATCCTGACGGGCATGGCCATCAGCCAGTGGTTCAGCCTGCGCAGAGTTCTGTTCGGGCGCTAGCCTGCGGCGGCTTCGACCTCGGCCACGATACTGTCGACGACCTGGACCAGCAGCGCGTCATCCTCGCATTCGGCCATAACGCGGATCAGCGGCTCGGTGCCGGATTTGCGGATCAGCAACCGGCCCTGCCCGTTCAGCCGCGCCTCGGCATCGGCAATGGCAGCTTTAACGCTTTGAACTTCAAGCGGAGTTTGACCGTTGGCATAGCGGACGTTCTTCAACAGTTGCGGCACGGTTTCGAACTGCTTGGACAGGTCCGAGGCTTTGCGACCGGACAGAACCATCTCGGCCAGGAAATGCAGACCGGCCATCAGGCCATCGCCGGTGGTGGCATAATCGCTCATCACGATATGACCGGATTGTTCACCGCCCAGGTTGAAGCCACCTTCGCGCATACGCTCGACCACATAGCGGTCGCCGACCGCCGTGCGTTCCAGTCGCATACCGTGTGACGAGAGGTGCCGTTCAAGCCCCAGATTGGACATCACGGTGGCCACAAGCGCATCGCCTTTCAACTGCCCGGATTTTTTCCAGGCCGTCGCCAGCAGCGCCATAAGCTGATCGCCATCAGCGACCTGACCGGTTTCGTCGACGATAACGACCCGATCCGCGTCGCCGTCCAGACAGACACCAACGTCAGCGCCATGCGCCACTACGGTTTCGGCAGCCAGTTGCGGCTTGGTCGATCCGCAGTTGAGGTTGATGTTCTTTCCGTTGGGCGCAATGCCAACCGGGATCACGTCTGCGCCCAGTTCCCAAAGAACCTCGGGCGCGGTGCGGTGGGCGGCGCCATTGGCACAGTCGATCACCACCTTGAGGCCATCCAGACGCACATCGCGCGGCAGCGAGGATTTCACACGCTCGCCATATCTGAACCGGGCGTCATCAACACGGCGCGCCCGTCCGATGTTCTGGGCCTGAGCAGGCCGGACACCTTCGTCGATCAGCTTTTCGATGTCTATCTCGGCCTGATCGGACAGTTTATAGCCGTCGGGACCAAAGAATTTGATGCCGTTGTCCTCTGCCGGGTTGTGGCTGGCCGAGATCATGACACCCAGATCGGCCCGCATCGAGCGCGTCATCAGACCCACCGCAGGCGTGGGGACAGGCCCCAGCAACAGCACATTCATTCCCGTCGACGTCAAACCGGCGGTCAGCGCGTTTTCCAGCATATAGCCGGACAGGCGCGTGTCCTTGCCGATGACGACCCGGTGCACACCGGTCGCATCACGCCGGAAATAGCGCCCCACCGCAGCCCCGATCCGCAACGCCATTTCCGCCGTCATCGGATGCGTGTTGGCCGTGCCCCGCACCCCGTCGGTTCCGAACAGCTTGCGCATTGGTGTCACTCCGTGATTTTCCGTGAGACCGGATTACCGGACAGCGGCCCATAGGCGCAAGGCCTGAGCAGTCTCGGCGACGTCGTGAACGCGAATGATCTGCACGCCCTGGGACAATCCGGCCAAAGCCACGGCAATTGAACCCGGAGCGCGGGCAGTCTTGTCCGGTTCCCGTCCAATTGTTCCGATAAAGCCCTTGCGGGACACGCCCAGCAGGATCGGACAGCCAAGCCCGTGAAACAGGCTGAGATTGCGCAGCAAGGTCAGGTTATGGTCCTCGGTCTTGCCGAAACCGATGCCCGGATCGACGATGATCAGGTCGCGCCGAAGCCCCAGGCTTTCCAGCAGAGTGATCTGGGTTTCGAGGAAGTCGTAAACATCCAGCAACACGTTGTCGTAGCTGGGGTTTTCCTGCATCGTGGCCGGATCACCCTGCATATGCATAACGCAGACCGGTGTGCCCTTGGCGGCGCAAAACGGTGCCAGTTCGGGATCGAACGTGAACCCCGAGACATCGTTGACCAGCCCTGCGCCCGCCGCACACGCCGCTGTGGCGACGCTGGCTTTGCGGGTGTCGATTGAAATCAGGGCATCTGTTTGCGCGCGAATCGCCTCGATCACCGGGCGGGTGCGGGCAATTTCCTGATCTGCCGGAATGAAATCCGCACCCGGGCGCGTTGATTCCCCGCCGACATCCAGAATGGTGGCCCCATGCGCCACCATCCGGGCGGCGGCATCGCGGGCGGCCTCGACCGAGCTGTGAACGCCCCCGTCCGAGAAACTGTCAGGCGTGGTGTTGAGAATGCCCATGATATGCGGCACCTGCATATCCAGCCCGGCGATGGGTGCGCGCGGGCCGGTCAAGCGCGCCAGCGCCCCACCGGGAATGTCCGATGCCGCCATGATCTGCGGAGCGGTATCGCGCCCAAGCGCTTCGACATGGGTAAACCACAGGGGTTGACCGGCCAGAGAGTACGCGCCAGCGGGTCGGGTCTGGCCGTGCTGAACCAGCGGTCTGAAATAGATGCTCACAATTGGGCCTGATCCACGGCCACAGCCCGCAGCGGGGTTTTGGGCGATTTCGGCAATTCGCCGCCGATGACCATCATCTCACTGGCTTCAAAGGTCGCGGCAAACCATGCGGCCAAAGCCACGGCGTCGGATGGCGCGGCAGAAGGACCATCCACCGCGTCCAGAACGATCTTGGACGGGGCCCAGACACAGATCTGGCCGTTCTTCATGGCCCAGTCCAGTTCCGTCCGGGTTGAAACCACCTTGCAGCGGTGATCGCGTGCGGCCAGAACCCACGCGTTTTGCTCGATCGCAAGCAGGTCAATCCGGCGCTGTGTCATCGCGTGGCCGGTTTGCGGCGCAGCCAGGTCTGACGCCCCCACACACAGGATCAGCGGGCGTTGGCGGTTCTGCAACTGGTCGATCCACCCGGTCAGATTGTCCGAGGCGATGGCGTCATTCGACAGGTAGACCAGACGGGGATGCGGGCGGTCTTCCTCGGTCACATCGTGATGAACCGAGTCTTTCCCGCGTACGATCTCAACCCCAAGAGCGCCCGGACCGCGATCCAGTTTTTCGATGCGAACAAAGACCCTTACAGCCTGAGGTTCATGCAAGATACGTTCAGCCACACGCTCGGCCAGGGTTTCAAGCAGGTTCAGACGCTCGGCCGCGAGCTCATAGGCAATGGATTCCGTTACCCGGTCATAAGACAAGATGCGATCCACATCGTCGTCAATCGGGTCGGTCAGAGGCCGGACTTCGACCACGATGTTGAAACAGATCCGCTGGGTTGTTCCCCGCTCGGCCTGAAACGCACCGATTTCAACCTCGACAATATGGTCGCGCAGAGAAATGCGGTCCAGCGGCCCTCGGGGCGAGGTCGCCTCGGACCGTTCGGACGGGTGCGCAAATGCCAGTCGGATTTCAGAACTCATGGGTCCGGCCTTTTCGGCTTGTTGCAGGGCTTGCCCACTATAGGCGTTGCAAGGGCCTATAACATTCAAACAAACGCCATTCCAACCGCCGAATGCGGCGTCATGTGACGCGAAACCAGCTCATCATACCCGAAGCGGCATGTCCCAGCATATGGCAATGCAACAGCCAGTCTCCCGGATTATCCGTGACCAGCGCGATCTGGCGGGTTTGTCCGCGATCAACCAAAACAGTGTCGCGCCACGGGCCAAGCGATCCGTCCGGCTGGATCAGTCGGAAGTGGTGGCCGTGCAAATGCATGGCATGTGGAAAGACTGTTTCATTGACAAACTCAATCCTGTAAAGGCCGCCGGTCCGGGCGTCCAGAAACGGGTCGGACGGGCGTTCCGCATAACCGTTCAGGGCCCAGAACCGGCCCAACTGCGCCAATTCCTGGCCTGACAATTCAGTGTCCCCGATCCGGGCGTTGTCCAGCCAGCGCATCGCCCCGCCTTGCAGGGACATCCGGTGCAATGGTGCGGATGAGATATCCTCGATGACTGGCAAAGGGTTGGGCGGCAACGCTGCCACGCCTTGTCGTGGCGCGGGTGCGAGAGGTTCGTCGACATCGAACCTAACGATGCCAAAGGCACCGTCGCGTTCAACACTCACCAGACTTGCCGTATCGCCCGCAGCCACGACATCCACAACCAGATCGATACGTTGTGCGGGGGCGATTGGGAAAGCCCCCGACAATGGGATCGGCGTTCCCAGTGGCATACCGTCAAGGGCGACAATCCAACCAGACAACCCGTCGAGATCCAGGTCAAAAATCCGCGCGTTGGAGGCGTTGATCAGGCGCAGCCGGAGACGGTCGTTCCGTCGCGCCTGAACACGCGGGTCAAGGGATCCGTTGACAGTGATGATATTCCCCAGCCGACCAGCGTGGCTGAGGTCATGGCCATTGTCGAAATCATCCGTGATCTGGGCGGTTTCCGGATCAAGCAGCCAGTCGTCCAGCATCAGCACCAGATCCTGATCCACATCGGGGGCCGCGGTTTCTTCGACGATCAGCGGCCCGTAAAGCCCGCGCGCAACCTGTTCCATCGACTGGTTATGCGCATGGTACCAATAGGTCCCTGCATCGGGAACGGAGAAAGAGTAATCAAAGCTTGCGCCCGTCTCGACAGCGTCCTGCGTCAGGCCCGGTACGCCGTCCATGGCGTTCTCGATGCGAATACCGTGCCAATGGACCGACGTGGCTTGCGGAAGCTGGTTCATCAGGGTGCGCTGGATGCGATCGCCCTGCCTGACGCGCAGTTCAACGCCGGGGACAGACCCGTCATATGTCCAGACTGCCGTTTCAGGATAACTTGCCGGCGCGATCGGGTGTTTGGCTACACGCGCATTAAGCGGTGCAAAACCCGCGCTGGCCACACGCGGCATCAGCAATGCTGCAGCGGCGGATTGCAAAAGGTGTCTGCGGTTCAAAATCATCACGGGTCTCCTGGCCCGCAATATAGGATGCAACCTGCCCCGCGCCAGCAAGCTTCCAGCGCGGGTGCGTCAATCAGTTGCTCGCTGTCCGGTAGTTGTGGCGGTAAAAAACATGCACGCCGATTTTCGCCGTCTGTTTGTAGACCCGCGACCAGGATGGGCGAACCGACGTCGTGTGATAATGTGTTGCCCCTTCGGTCAACTCATCCGCCACGCCATCAATGGCAGCCCGCGCGACTTTCGCCACACGCTCATACGCCTTTTTCTCGTGGATGACTTCCTTGCGGCCATCGCAGGTGTATGTGAACTGGCACTGGTATTTCTTGCCGGTCCCCTGATGGATCACCCCGCACAGGGAATCCGGGAAACGGCTGCTTTTGACCCGGTTCAGGATCACCTCGGCAACCGCGAACTGGCCGCGCACGCTTTCGCCGCGCGCCTCGAAGTACAGGGCTTCGGACAGGCATTCCCAGTTTTCGCCGCCCGTGGCCTTTGGTTGCTGGTCAAGCCAGTCTTTGGAGAAGGACACTTCGACAGGTTCAGCCGCCTTGCGGGGCTGGAACAGCTTGAAATAGTCCCGAAAACTTTGCGCTGGCAGCTCGCTGCGGGCGACAAGTTCTTGTTTTGCAGTATCAGTCGCTTCCTTCTCGGCGAAGGACGCACTCGGCAGCACGGTTGCCGCCACTGCGGCAACAGCCAATATGTAACGTAGCATCAGATAACCTCGCACAGGCACATCACGCGCCTTACCCTCCCCCGGCGGGCGCGACGAGGCTGATACCCCAGACCGAGGCAAAGGTCCAGTATCTTGAAAAAAGCAAGTGGAAAATCGCCCGTAGCGAAAATATTTTTCGCCTACGAGTGACCGAATAACCCACTATTCCTTGGGGTTCAGCGCAGTGTCAACCCCCAAGTCTGGAGGAAATCGCCAGTTGAGCGGCAGCCAGCCGAGCGACCGGAACCCGGAACGGTGAGCACGACACATAGTCGAATCCAAGATCACGGCAGATGGCGATTGATTCGGGGTTTCCACCGTGTTCGCCACAGACCGAAAGGGTCACATCCGGCTTCGCGGCACGTCCGCGTTCCGCCCCGAGTTTCAGCAGCTCGCCCACCCCGTCCGGATCAAGGACGTGGAACGGATCTTCGGTAAAGACCCCCTGCCGCACGTAAGCGGACATGAAACGACCGGCATCGTCGCGGGACAGGCCGTAGGTCATCTGCGTCAGGTCGTTTGTACCAAAACTCATGAAGGCGGTCTGCGGCGCGATCTCTTCCGCGCGCAGACAGGCGCGTGGTGTTTCGACCATGACGCCCAGCCGATATTCGAACTTCTGCCCGCGTTCCGATTCAACGGCGGCGGCGACCGAGTCGATGCGGGATTTGACCAGTTCAACCTCGCGCTTGGCGGATACCAGCGGGATCATCACTTCGGGCACCACCGGGGCACCGTTTTTTCGGGCCTCAAGTGTGGCTTCGAAGATCGCGCGCGCCTGCATGTCGTAGATCTCGGGCACGGTGACACCCAGACGAACGCCGCGCAGACCCAGCATGGGGTTGTATTCGGTCATCGCCTCAACCCGGCGTTCGACGTCGGACACGGGCAGGTCCAGCGCCTCAGCTAGTTCCCGTTGCCCGGTGCGCGTTGTCGGCAGGAATTCATGTAAGGGTGGATCGAACAGGCGGATGCAGACAGGCTGGCCTTCCATGATCCTGAACAGCTGAACAAAATCCTCGCGCTGCATCGGAAGTAGGCGTTCCAGCACTGCCGCCCTGCCCGCCGAGGTTTGCGCAAAGATCATTTCGCGCATCACAATCAGACGGCCGGGATCAAAGAACATATGTTCGGTCCGGCACAGACCGATCCCCTGAGCCTGAAAGTTCCGGGCCGTCTGCGCATCAGCCGGTGTGTCGGCATTGGCGCGGATGTCGATGTCACGCTCGGCATCGGCCCAGCCCATCAGCGTCTGGAAGCAGTCATCCAACGCGGCCTCGAGCATGGCGGGCTGACCGGCCAGCACCTGACCCGAGCTGCCGTCAATGGTGACAATATCGCCGGTTTTAAATACCCGCCCATCCGGTGCGGTCAGCATCTTGTCTTTCGTCTGAAACCGCATTTCCGAGGCCCCGACGATACAGGGCAGACCCAATCCGCGCCCGATCACGGCCGCGTGGCTGGTCATGCCGCCCTTTTCCGTCAGAACCGCAACAGCGGCGTGCATCCCGCGCACATCCTCGGGCGAGGTTTCCCGGCGCACCAGAACACACGCCTCGCCACGGGCGGCGCTGGCCTGTGCTTCGGCCGAGGTGAACACGATCTTGCCGGTCGAGGCACCGGGGCTGGCACCAATGGCGGTGGTCAGCACGTCACGGCGCGCATCAGGATGGACCTGACGGTGCAGAAGTTCGTTCAGCGCGTGCGGATCGACACGCATCACCGCCTCTTGCGGCGGTATGATACCGTCTTCGGCAAGACGTACGGCAATGCGCATGGCCGCGCGAGCCGATCGCTGCACCCGGACGCCATCCAGAATATGCACAGTGCCATCCTGAATGACGAATTCGACCTGCATTTCTTCGCGCAGTTTCTCGCGCATCAGGGCGGCATGCGTTTTGACATCGGCAAAAGCATTGGGCGCGACCTCTTCCAGCGAGGGGCCGCGCGGGTCTTTTTCCAGAAACAGGGCGGCCACATCTTTGCCCAACGCATCGCGTCCCTGACTCTGGCTGAGGTAGCGACCGGTGATCTGTGGCATACCGGTTGTGGAATCAACCAGTTGCAGAACGCCCGATCCGCATTCCCCTTTCCCGACGCCGGGGATCATCTCTTGAATGACCAACCCAAGCCCGGCATCAGCAGGTGCCCCCTTGGCCTGCCGCAGCAAGCGCGCGGACGTCCCGTCCCATGCACGTGCCATCGAGCGCAGAACGCCGATCAGCTGTTCGCCCCTGTCCTGCGGAAAGACCTCGTCGGTTTCATCCTCGTAGGCGCGCAGCGAATGACGCAGCCCCTCGCGGCCATCTGCGTCGATGTCATCAAACACATCCGCATCCAGCCGCGCCACGTGGATCGCATAGCTTTGAACGAACCTCAGATACAGGGCTGCGGCGGCCTCGGCCCCCATGGTGTCGGACAGGTCGACATAACGGGCATCGTTCATTCCGATATTGAGAACCGCGCCGGGACCACCCCAATCGGGGTCTTCGGAACTGGGCCGGACGCATAGCAACGAGGTCGGATCGAACTGTTCGAGGATCGCCGCAATATCCGGGGCTGTCCCTTCAGCGATCTGGTGAACGGCATCAAATGACAACGCAACGGTTCGGGGCACCGGCAGGTCCAGCCGGACTAGACGTTGCAAGCATTTGGCCCGCCCGCCATGCCTATGGGCGGTGACAGGCGCGTCGGATGTAATGAGCGTCGTATTCGGATTATTCTGCACTGCAGCACCTTTTGGTTTGCGTGCAGCATAAGCGCTTGCGCCCTTCACGCAAGTGCGTTGTGGGCGCGCCTGCCAGCGCGCCCGGTCGTTTACCCTTCGATCCGGGTCAGATCGGCCACGCTGGAGCAGATCTGCCGGATCTGGCTGAGCAGGTTCAGCCGGTTGCGGCGAACAATATCATTTTCGGTGTTGACCTGCACATCCTCAAAGAACGCATCCACCGGTCCGCGCAGCCCCGCCATGGCGGCCATGGCCGTGGGGAAATCTTCGGATGTCAGCGCGGGTTCGATTTGCGCCTGTGCTGCCTCCAAGGCCGCAAACAATGCCTTTTCGCTGTCTGTTTCGGCGAATTTCACATCCGCACCGTAGGAATATTCCACCCCGTCCTTTTCCTCGGCCTGGGTCAGGATGTTGTTGGCGCGCTTGAAGCCCTGCACGAGGTTTTCGCCATCTTCAGTCGCGATCACCGCGTTCAGCGCGCGGGCGCGTTTGACCAGCAGATTGAGGTCATCATTGCCGTCCATCGCGATACAGGCGTCAATGACGTCGTGACGGATGCCTTCGTCGCGGAGGAAGACCTTGAGGCGGTCGTGGAAGAAGGAAAGGAGATCATCGGATGCGTCGGGGATCTTCTTTTCAAGGCTCAGGAAATCGGCGCCCGACACTTCGCCCAGCCTTTCCTTGACAGTCTGGAAGGCTGCGCCAAACACGCCGTGATCTGCGATTTCATCCAAAAGTTCGTCAACGTTTTCCGCCGCCAGCGCCTCGTTTGCAGCGCTTTCAGCACGCAGTAGCTGTCCGTCGAAAAACCGATCCAGATGCAGGCGCAGGTCATTGTCGAGCACCAACCGGATAACCCCCAGTGCCGCACGGCGCAGGGCAAACGGGTCTTTCGAGCCGGTAGGCTTTTCATCAATCGCCCAGAACCCCGCCAGTGTGTCCAGCTTGTCGGCCAATGCAACGGTCACCGACAGCGGAGCCGTGGGCACATCATCCGACGGCCCCAAAGGCGAGTAGTGCTCTTGCGCGACAGCGGCCACGGCGGCATCTTCGCCTGCCGCTTCGATGTAATACCGCCCCATAAGGCCCTGAAGCTCGGGAAATTCGTAGACCATTTCCGAGCTGAGGTCGGCCTTGGCCAGGCGCGCGGATTTTTCAGCCTGATCGGCATCAGCTCCAGTCACTGGTGCCAGTTCGCGGGCCAGGGCGGCGATGCGCCCGATCCGGTCGGCCTGCGTTCCCAGTTTGTTGTGGAAGGTGACGTTTTCCAGCGCGCGGGTCCATTGTGCAATGTCCGATTTGGCAATGCGCAGGTCATTTTCCCAAAAGAACTTGGCATCGGCCAGACGGGCCGACAGCACTTTCTGATTGCCCGCCAGAATGGTCGCGCCATTGTCAGCGGTTTCGCGGTTCGCAACAGTGACGAACCGTTCAATCCGGCCCGTTTTGGGATTGCGGACCGAGAAGAACTTTTGGTGTTCTTTCATCGAGGTTTGCAGCACCTCGGGTGGCAGGTCGAGGAATTCGTCGTCGATCCGCCCCATCAGGACAACCGGCCATTCGACCAGACCAGCGACCTCGGCCAGCAGGCCCTGATCTTCGACCAGTTCAAGACCGGCGGCAAAGGCCATGTTCTGGGCGTCGTTCCAGATGTGCCGGGCGCGTTCCTCGGGGGACAGGACGACAAAAGCCCGCTTCAGCTTGGCCGCGTAATCGTCGAAGGACGTGACCGAAAACCGGTTGGGCGCCATAAAGCGGTGGCCTGCTGTGGTGTCGCCGGACGAAATGCCATCGACATCCATTGGCACGACCTGCGCCCCGGCCTCATCCGTCAGAATGCACAGGATCGAATGCAGCGGACGCACCCAGCGCAAGCTGCCACTGCCCCAGCGCATGGACTTAGGCCAAGGGAAATTGCGGATGGTGGTTTCGAGCACTTCGGCAATGATCTCGGCCGCGGGGCGACCAGCCTTTTCGATGGTGGCGAAATAGATGGCCCCCTTGGGGGTTTCGCGTTCTTCCAGCTGATCACGGGTCAGGCCCGCGCCGCGCAGAAACCCTTCGATTGCTTTATCAGGCGCGCCGACCTTTGGACCCTTGCGTTCTTCCCGGATGGTGGGGCTTTTCGCCAGCAGCCCCTCGACCGCCAGCGTCAGGCGGCGGGGCGTGGTCAGGGCGGCGGCGTTTGCATAGGTCAGACCGGCCTCGACCAGACCATCGGTAATCCGCTTTTTCAGATCCTCGCCGGCACGGGCTTGCATCCGTGCGGGGATCTCTTCGGAGAACAGTTCGATCAGCAGGTCGGGCATTGTCGGTCCTTAGAAATTGACGATCGTCTGAATGACGATGGCATTGGCGATATCCACAAAGAAGGCGGATACAAGGGGCAGCACGATAAAGGCAATAGGCGATGGGCCATATCGCTTGGTCACGGCTGTCATATTTGCGATAGCGGTGGGTGTGGCCCCCAACGCAAAGCCGCCAAACCCGGCGGCCAGTACTGCGGCGCGATAGTTGGACCCCATGACCGGGAACAGCACCCAGAGGACGAACAGCACCGCGAACACCGTCTGCGCTGTCATGATCACGGCAATGGCCATGCCCAGCTGCGCGATGGTCCAGAGTTGCAGGCTCATCAGTGACATGGCCAGAAACGCGCCCAGCGCAAATTCCGAAATCAGCGCCAGCGACGGTGTGCGCGACACTTTCGGAGCATCGGGAAACAGCGCGTCCCTCAGATTGGCGATCACGATGCCCATGATCAGGCAGGGCACGAACAGCGGCAGTTTCAGCCCGGCGGCGGCAATTGATTCATTCAGCGCATATCCCGAGATGATCGCCAGGTTCAGGTGCAGCAGGACGCGCATGACGGTCAGATGATCGATGTTTGCGGTGTGCCCGTCATGCTCATCC
Organism: Ruegeria sp. AI2; assembly: GCF_056541275.1. Taxonomy (NCBI): domain Bacteria; kingdom Pseudomonadati; phylum Pseudomonadota; class Alphaproteobacteria; order Rhodobacterales; family Roseobacteraceae; genus Ruegeria; species Ruegeria sp. AI2. The sequence continues at coordinate 483,909 of NZ_JBQFYB010000001.1, read as the reverse complement.
GGCAATCCGATGCTGTGTTCCTCGTCGGGGCGGTCAGGCTTCAGGCCGCGCCGTTCGACCAGCAGGCGCGCAATCGGGCCGCCAACCAGCGCCGCAAGCACCAATCCAAGGGTGGCGACGGCCACACCCAGTTCGGTCGCGCCGTCAAGCCCCGTTGCCTGCGCCACGTCCGGCGCCCATGCGATTGCCGTACCGTGCCCACCGATCAGAGCGGCCGATCCGAACAACACACCGGCCTGTGCGGGATAGCCGAAGATCGCCGCCCCAGCCGCGCCAATCACATTCTGAAAGACAATCGTCGCCAGAGTGAGAATCAAAAGCAAGATTAACGGCTTACCGCCCGCAATGAGGTCAGACAGACGGGCGTTCAGGCCGATCCCGGCAAAAAACAGGACCAGCAGGAAATCGCGGGCAGTCAGGCCAAAGGACAGTTCGATCCCGAAGACCAGATAGAGCATCAGAACCACCAGCGAGGCCAGCAGGCCCCCTGTCACGGGTTCGGGGATGTTGAAATTGCGCAGGGTTGTCACACGTGCGTTGATCTCGGCCCCGATCAGATAGACCGCAAACCCCAGAGTGGCCGTCAGGAAATCGGGGATTTCTATGACATGGCCCACGGTCTGCTCCTTCAGTTTTCCGGGCGCGGCGGACATTCCTCGCCCACGACGGTACCGTCATAGGCTTTTTCACCGCAATTGTTCAACGCGTGCCAGACATAGCCCTTACCATCTTCGGTGATCGCCACGATCCGGTCGACGCCGAAATGGATGTTCTTCACCCCCATGAACGCCCGCGCCTGCCCGGATTCAAGCGCTTCCGCCAAAGACACCGCATCGTAGCATTCAAACCATCCCGGTGCGGTCAGGGGTTCGGAGTTTTCGACAGGCACGTATCCAGCCATCTGGTCCGGCGACAATTCGGTTTCGAAACAGGCGCGATACCGGATCGGAGAGCTGTCGGCGTCGATTGCCTGAAACCCGGAATAGGCGATGGGTTCCGGCACACCGCCTGCATCCGTCATCAGGGCAACGTCCTGCCCCGGTTGCGGTTCGACCTCATAATAATAGCCGTAGACCTGTAGATAATACATGCCGAGGCCTGCCACGATGGCCGACAGCAGCAGAAGAATTGCCAGCAGTTTTCCCGTCATCTTTCAGGCCGCCTCTTTCAAGTTCTTGTAAAATAGGACAGGTTTCATCGGGGAACAGGCAGAAACGAGGTCTACACGATGGAATCCACCCTTGCCGTCGGATTTTTCGGCGCATTGTTTGCGATCATGAACCCGGTCACCAACCTGCCCGTGTTTCTGAGCGTCACTCAGGACCTGTCTGCCGCCGAACAGCGCAAGATAGCGGTCAAAACCGTGATCTACTGCCTGATCCTTGGCGGTGCCTTTGCCCTGGTCGGCAGTCAGGCGCTTGGCCTTTTTGGCATCAGCGTCAATCATCTGCGCGTCGCCGGTGGTCTGGTTGTCATGATGATCGGTCTGAACATGCTGAACGGACACGAAAGCACCTCTCATCACGGGACGAAGGGGGAGAAGGACGCTTACCCCGAACCCGACACCGTCGCCTTTTATCCGCTGGCCTTTCCCATTCTGGTCGGCCCCGGCACCATCACCACGCTGATCCTGTATGCGCACCAGATCAAGAAGCCCGCAGAAGCCTTTGTTTATGCAGGTGTATTCCTTGCCGTTGTTGGCCTGCTTCTGATCACGTTCTGGAACGCGGCCTGGCTGGCCCAACGCCTGTCCGACACCGCGCGCGTGATCATGAGCCGCTTTATGGGGATGATTCTTGCGGCTATCGCCGTCAGCATGATTGCGGACGGCCTGAAAGCCCTGTTGCCGGGGCTGGCCTGATCGCCTCATCCGGCGCTGAACCCGGCGGCCTCGGTCTGCACAAAGGCATCCGCGCATTGCTTGGCCAGCGCCCGCACGCGTCCGATATAGGCCTGTCGTTCGGTGACCGAGATCACGCCCCGCGCATCCAGCAGGTTGAAGATGTGTGACGCCTTGATGCATTGGTCATAAGCCGGGTGCGCCATGATGATGCGCTTGCCGGTTTTCGGATCGTCATGCGCCTGCGCCAGGATAGTGGCGCATTCAGCCTCGGCCTCTTCGAAATGGCGTAGCAGAACCTCGGTATTGGCCACATCAAAATTCCAGCGGGCGTATTCCTCTTCCGTCTGTTTGAAGATATCGCCGTATTTCAGCGCGCTGGGCGATTGCGGATCGTTGAACGGCATGTCCATCACGTGGTCGATGCCCAGCACATACATGGCCAGACGCTCGAGACCATAAGTCAGCTCGCCCGAGACAGGCGTGCAGTCATGGCCGCCGACCTGCTGGAAATAGGTGAACTGGCTGACTTCCATTCCGTCACACCAAACCTCCCAGCCAAGCCCCCATGCGCCCAGTGTGGGGCTTTCCCAGTCGTCTTCGACAAAGCGGATATCATGCAGGTCCATGTCGATGCCGATGGCCTGAAGGCTGCCCAGATACAGCTCCTGCAAATCCGGAGGGCTGGGTTTGATCAGCACCTGATACTGGTAGTAATGCTGAAGCCGGTTCGGGTTTTCGCCATAACGCCCATCCGTGGGACGGCGCGACGGCTGAACATAGGCTGCGGCCCATGCCTTGGACCCCAGCGCCCGCAAGGTGGTTGCGGGATGGAACGTCCCTGCCCCGACCTCCATGTCATAGGGTTGCAGAATCGCACAGCCTTTCGAGGCCCAGTAGGACTGAAGCCTGAGGATGATTTCCTGAAATGAACGCGGTGCGCTGGTCGGTTCGGTCATGACATTCCCTCTGGGCGTCCCGTACGCCCGGTTCCGGTCGGTTTGGCCCTTCCTATGCAAGGGGCCGAGGGGCGTCAACGGGGCTTTGGGCTGTGGCTGTATCTGCGCGGCCACACCACAAATTCCCCGCATTCTCAGCATGGTATTTGGCAAATGAAATCGCGTATTCTGCACCTCAGTACAAACACCGCATAACACGGGCAGACAATGACACGCGTATTTTCAGCAATTCTTTTGTTTCTTCTGGTCGGCCTGCGCGCCGCGACCGCTCAACAAGACCCCGGCGTCTGGGTTCAGGTCGAGGCGCAGCCCTCGCTGCGCGAAGCGCAGGACCGGGCGCAAGCCTATGCCAGTACCCTGCCCGATGTGAACGGGTTTCGGCTGAACAGTGGCTGGTATGCCATCGTCATTGGCCCCTATTCGCGCGGCGATGCCGAGCAGGTTTTACGCGTATACCGGGCTGAGGGGCAGATCCCGCGTGACAGCTTTGTCGCGTTTTCAAGTTCGTTGGGGCAACAGTTCTGGCCCGTCGGCGAAAACGCCCTGAACCGCGACGCTGTAAGCGCGCCGACGGAACCGGCAGCACAGCCGCAAGAAACCCTGACAATCACGACCCCACAGGTTTCGGATGAAACCCGCGCACAAGCATTGCAGTCCGAGCGCCTTTTGACCGCGCAGGAACGGAAAGACCTACAAACGGCCCTGCAGGCGGCGGGTTTCTATTATTCGACCATTGATGGTGCTTTCGGTCAGGGAACCCGCCGGTCGATGGGCGATTGGCAGCGGTTCAACGGCTATGAGGCGACGGGCGTTTTGACCACGGTGCAGCGCAAGGCCCTGATGGATGAATACAACGCGCCGCTGATCTCGGCCGGGATGGACCGGTATTCCGACGACGCGGCCGGAATTGCGCTGGATATGCCGTTGGGTACAGTCAGCTTTGACCGCTATGAAGCTCCGTTCGTACATTTCAAAAGCGCCTCGGACCTGAAGGCCCAGGCCCTTTTGATCAGTCAGGAGGGTGACAAGAACACGTTGCGCGCCCTTTACGAGGTGATGCAGTCGCTTGAGATTGTACCGCTGAACGGCCCGCGCGAGCTGGGCCGCGACCAGTTCACCCTTGAAGGGCGCGGCAATGGGATCGTGTCATTCACGCAGGCGCGGCTGGCCGATGGGAAAATCAAGGGCTTTACGCTGGTCTGGCCCGAAGGGGACGAGGCGCGCCGCCTGCGTGTTCTGGCTGCGATGGCGACCAGCCTGAGCACAACGGACGCGGTTCTGGATGCCGCCGCCGGTGCGGATGCGGAACAGCGCATCGATCTGGTCTCGGGTCTTCAGATCCGCAAGCCCCGGTTGTCGCGGTCGGGCTTTTTCGCTGGCGCGGACGGTACGGTTCTGACGGTATCTGAAGCCGCCGAAAGCTGCACCCGGATCACCCTGGAGGGGGATCAGGAGGTGCAACTGGCGCTGACGGACCCGGAGCTTGGTGTTTCGGTCCTGCGCCCTGCAAAAGCCCTTGCACCGATGAGTGTTGCTGCTTTCAGTACCACCCAGCCGCGCATTCAGTCCGAAGTGGCCGTATCCGGCTTTTCCTATCAGGGGGCTTTGGGCGCACCGACGCTGACCTACGGCCAAATCGCGGATATCCGCGGCCTGAACGGCGAGACAGGTGTCAAACGGCTGGCGCTGAACGCTCAGCCCGGAGATGCGGGCGGGCCGGTCTTCAACGACAGCGGCAACGTGGTTGGTATGCTGCTGCCCACACCGTCCGAGGGGCGCACCCTGCCCGCATCGGTCAGCCTTGCGGCAACGGTCGAGCGGTTGACAGAAATCCTGACGAAAGCCGGCGTTTCCGGTCAGTCAAGCGAGGAAACCACCCGGATTTCCCCTAACGAGCTGAACCGGCGCGCGACCGGAATGACGGTTCTGGTACACTGCTGGGACTGAGCCCGCGCAGACATTGAAACCAGACGTTGAAACACCAAAGCGCCGCATGAAGATGCGGCGCTTTTTGTTACAGAATGTCCGGGGTCACGTGGATCAAGGTCGGGACAGGTGCATCAAACGCCGCGCGAACCGCGCTCTGCATCTCAGCCAGAGATGAAGGGGCTGAGGAACGCGCGCCAAAAGCCTCGGCCAGTTTGCAGAAATCCGGGTTATGCGCCACCACCGCATTGGGCGCGATCTGGCTGCGGACCATGCTGTCTTCGATTTCTTTCAGCTTGCCATTGTCCCACAGGATGATCGGCAGCGACAAACCCAGTTCGACCGCAACACCCAGTTCCTGCATCGTATAGTGGAACCCGTAATCCCCGGCGATAACCGCCGTTGGTTTGCCGTGCCGCGCCACCGCGCCACCAATTCCGGCCGGCAGACCATAACCCAGCGTTCCGAACCCGGTCGGATGGTGCCAGTGATGCGGATAGGCCATGTCCCACACCTCTTTCGCGACATAGGCGAATTGGGTCATGTCGGAATAGATCATGGTATCAGCCGGCATCGCCGAGCGCAGCGCATCGGCCACTGCTACAATTCCGGGCCGTTCGGCATCCACCTCGGCCCGCCACCGGGCGCGGGTTTCGGAAATTTCATCGGGCGACCAGCCGGTTGCCGGTTTCAGGTTTTCGGTCGCCTGCCACAAAGCGCGGGCAAAGCTTTCGCTGTCGGTTTGCAGTTTGATCGCGGCGCGATGGTGGTCGGACAGGACTTCGGGATCAAGGTCAACGCGGATCAGCGTTGCCGAATGCCCAAGGTCGCTGCGCCACAGATCGACCTCGCCCAGTTCTGCGCCGACCGCGATGACCAGATCCGCCGAGGCGATAACCTCGGCGCTGCCGGGGCGCGGCAGCGACGCGCCGAAATCCAGCGGATAGTTTGCGCCCGGCAGCCCGCGCCCTGCGTATGTGGTAAAGCAGGCAGCCCCAAGCTGTGCCAGAATCTGCCGCCAGTCGTTGGACTTGCAACCGCCCCCCAGAATGAACAGCGGCCTGCGCGCAAGGTTCAGCATCGAGACAACAGGCGATACGTCAGGCGGCAACGCCTTGATGCGCAACGCGGGCTGGTTGGGGAAAGGTGCCGGATCAGCCTCGGCCTGCAACTGCGCGATTGGCACCTGAATGTGCTTGGGGCGCGGGCGCGACAGCTCGAATTCTTCAAAGGCGCGTTCGACCAGCGCATAGGCGGCCTCGGCCGTGTTGGCCTGTGCCGACCAGTCGGCAACGGTTCCGGCCGCAAGGCGCTGGTCCTTCATCTGGTGCAACTGGCCGCGCAAGGCCTGTGTTTCATCAAGGCAGGACGACACCACCAGCATCGGCACCGAGTCACTGTAGGCCTGCCCGATCGGCGTCATGATGTTGCACAGGCCGGGCCCGGTGATCACATAGGCAACCCCCGGCTTGCCGGTTGCGCGGGCATACCCATCGGCCATGAACCCCGCCCCCTGTTCGTGACGGGCCAGAACATGTTGGATGCCAGCCTCTTCGATGCCGCGGTACATTTCCTGATTGTGAACGCCGGGTATGCCAAAAATCACGTCCACGCCACGATCCTTGAGCATATGCGAAATCTGCGCGCCAAGGGGTCTTTTCATCAGCCTCTCCAGAATTGAACGGTGAAGATCGCGTAAACGGCCAACAGCTCGAGCCGCCCGACCAGCATCCCGATTGTCAGCAACCATTTGGCCGTGTCGTTGAGATTTGCGAAATTGCCCGCTGGTCCGATCTGATCGCCCAGACCGGGGCCGACATTGGCCAGCGCGGTCGCCGCCCCGGAAACGGCTGTGATGAAGTCCAGACCGGTCAGCGCCAGCGCCCAGGACAGCACGCCCATCGACAGGACGAAGAACATGAAGAAGCTCATCACCGAGGTCAGAACACCCTGCCCCACGGGCCGCCCATCATAGAGCGGCACAAACACGCCATGCGGAGACCTGATCCGTTTGATCTGACTTTTGATCGAGGCAAACAGCAACTGATAGCGGAATATCTTGATCGAACATGCAGTCGATCCCGCGCAGCCGCCAATCAGGCCGATCAGGAAGAACATCATGATCGGAAAGCTGCCCCAACCCATGTAATCGACACTGGCATAGCCGGTGCCCGAGATGATCGAGGTGATGTTGAACAGAGATTCCCGAAACGCCTGTTCCCAGTGATGCGGAAAGACCGATGTCAGGAAAATCGACATGATGATGACCAGAACCAGAATGGTCGCCAGAAACGCGCGAATTTGACTGTCTTTCCACAAGGACGCTGTATGGCCGTTTGCCAGCTGGACATAGCGCACAAAAGGAAGCGCCGCCAATATCATGAACACCGACGCCGCATATTCGGCGGGGCCCGAGAAGGTTCCGAACGAGGCGTCATAGTTCGAGAATCCACCGGTCGAAAGCGTTGTCAGTGCATGTACCAGCGCATCGAAAAAGTTCATTCCCAGACCGGCGTAAACCAGCGCGCAAACCAGTGTCAGGAAAACATAGATGAGCGAAATCTGACCCGCGATCTCTTGCGCGCGAGGCAGGATTTTACCCATTGTTTCAAAGCCTTCCGAGCGGAAAATCTGCATGCCGCCGACACGCAGTTCGGGCAGGAACACCATGGCGACAACGATGATCCCGATACCCCCCAGCCATTGCAGGATACCACGCCACAGCAATAGCCCCTGCGGCAGGGTATCCAATCCGGAAATCACCGTTGAACCTGTAGTTGTCAGGCCGGACATCGCCTCGAAATACGCATCGACAAAGCGCAGCTCGGTTTCACCGAACAGAAACGGAATTGCCCCAAACAGGGGCAGCGCCGCCCAAACACCGGTTGTCAACAGGAAGGTCTGGCGGATGGTCAGCCCTTCGCCCACACCGTTCGAGCAGCTCATCGCCAGAACGGTCCCGGTCAGCGTCGTGATAATGGCGCTTTCCAGAAATACCGGCCATTCGCCGCGCCCCTCGATCAGGTCCGCGAGCATAGGCAGCAGCATGGTCGCCCCAAGAATGGCGACCAGCAAGCCAATCACATATCCGACCGGGCGAAGATCCATCATGACGCGCAGGGTTGGCGTGCCAACCCGACCGTGTCAAGCAGATGATCCCGGTTTACCCGTCAGTTTTTGACATCTGTTCCGGGCATCACAGGCGGTTTTGACGGGGCGCGTGATTTTCGCGCCTGCGGTTTGCGCGGTTCCGTCGCCGGGGCTGGTTTCGCCTGCACCTTGGCCGGGGCAGGATCGGCCTGTGTCGGCTTGACCTGCGCTGCCTGAACAGGCGCCGGTGTCGCAGGGGTGGGCTTGGGCGTTACGGGCGACACGGTTTCGGTCGCAGGTGTCGCCGCGGATTCAACAGGCTTCACTGCTTTTTCATCACTAACCGCTGGTGTCGGTTTGGCTGCCGCCGGGGGTGCCGCCGTGGGCCGCGGACTGGCTGAAAACTCAACAGGTTTGGCCGCCGGCTTGGCCGGTGCAGTTTTGCGGGCCAGCTTTTTCTTGGGCGTAGATGATTTCTCCGGTACGCGTTTCGTGCGCGCCACGGCAGGTTTGGGTTTGGCCGCCGGTTTTTCCGCCGGAGCTTCCACCACTGGACCCGGTGCTGATGCTGCCAGATGCAGGGCGTGGACCGGCACCATCGGCAGTTCAAGCGCCGAACGGGTCATGATCTGTGCAATCTTGATCTGGTTGACGATCGCATAGCCAGCCATGCGTATAGCCGCGGCCTGAAGCTCCAGCGGTTGGGTAATCGGATTCATTCCATAGATCTCCTGTGAAAACGATGCAGCCAGAAAAGTAAGGGTAAAGCGCCCTGCCCGCTCGGGGGTCCGGGCGGAGGTTGGGGTCTTGCAGTCCAAGGCGTCTCACGTCTCGGCTTCCTTTCGGGTGACACACCATTGAGCGCGCCGGTGTGCCGAAGCTGCATTCCCCGTCAGGATACAGGAGTTTTTCACGCAATTGCAGCATTTTTGCTGCGCTGCGGCGAATGAGCGCCGATCAGGTAAATCTCTGATTAAATTCTAGCCACTTACCCGAGACGTTCAGCCAACGTGAAACAGGGTCGTGAACAGTTTCGGGTCAAGGTTGGACGCGGCGAAGGTTGGGCCTTCGGTCAGAATCGACACGGCGTCATGGCTGTGCAGGCTTTCCTGATGGCTTGCGACAACGCGAAAATCGCCAACGTGATGATCTGCCAGCAACTCGGCACAAAACAGGCGCGCGGCATCTTCGACGAAGATAGGATTGGCTGCGTTCAATTCGGCGAAAGCCTGTTCATCTTCGCGCTTCACCATCACCTGCGTTTCCGTCGGAACCGCACGGCGGCACAGCGCAATCAGGTCTTCAAACCACAGGCAATCCGCATCGCAATCCACGACAACCGAGATCCGCGCGACGGAGCGCTGCGAATGCGGCGTCGCCAGCTGACCGCGCATCGACCGGGCATGTTCGCTGAGTTCCAGCGAACAGGGGCAGGTCGAGGAATAGACATAGTCAAGGTGCATGATCTTCTGACGCACACCGTTCTGTTCGACCAGTTCAAGCGCGATGTCGTAATACTGGTACCCCTCAAGGCCCGAGCGCAGGCTTTTGATCCTGTCCGGGTAGGAAAAGCGCATCTGGATACGGGCGTCGAAGCTGTCCAGATCGGACATGTAATCGTCCAGAGCGGATTCCATAACCTCAAAGCTGAACGTCCGTTCCGCATGTTTGTAGAACGACCGCATGATCCGGGACATGTTGATGCCCTTTTTCTCGGCCTCGAGGCTGACCGTGCCGGTGATCGAGGTTTCCAGTGTCACGTCTTCGCCCTCCTTCCGGTGGAACCGGATCGGCAGGCGGAAGTTCGAAATACCTACATGTTGGATCTGCTGTTTGGCCCCACGGATCAGGCTGGACGGGCCGTTCTGCAAATCCGGCAAGGATGCGCGGTACGCCGCATCGACGGTAAAGTCATCGGGGTAAGCGCGCGAAAAAGGCGGATAGTTGCCCGCTGCCAAACCGGGCAGCAGCCGGGCCACAGCCGGGTCAAGCTGGTTTATCTCGGCTTCCGAGGCAGATTTGGCCCATTGCCGCAGAACGTTCAAAGCCTCGGCAGCCTTGTCCCGATCCGGTTTTTCATCAATGTCGCGCGGGTGAACATTCATCAGCGGCGGTTCCTTGGTTGGTCGTCGGACTATATATGACTGATGGTCTAATACCAGTCTAACCCGATACGTCGGCAATAGCAGCCCGGATTGAAAAATCCGGCGCAAAACCGTCATCTCGCAACAGTTAGCGCCTTTTGAAGGTGGGAACAGCGGGCGGCGCGCCTGGCTGCCGCCCGAAACAAAGTGGCCGCTTAGGCACGCAGCCTGCCCCCCAGTACAAAAAGGACGCGGGGGCTTTGGTTTATTTCTGCGAGGCTTCCAACGCTTGCCGAAGGTCGGCCAGCAAGTCACCGGCATCCTCAAGCCCGACGGAAAAGCGGATCAGACCCGGTGTAATGCCCAGTTGGTCCTTCTGCGCGTCACTGAGACGCTGGTGCGTTGTTGTCGCCGGGTGCGTCGCGATGGATTTGGCATCGCCCAGATTGTTCGAAATCACCGGGATGGTCATCGCATTCAGGAAGGCAAACGCTGCATCCTTGCCGCCCTTGATGTCCAGCGACAACACGGTTCCGCCCTTGCCGCCAAGTTGGGTCTGAACCAGTGCATTCTGGGCGTGGGTTTTCAAACCGGGATAAAGCGTCCGTTCCAATGCCTGGTGCCCTTCCAGCGCCTCGGCGATCTTTTGCGCGCTTTCGGCCTGCGCATTGACCCGCAGCGCCATCGTCTCAAGGCCCTTGAGCATGATCCACGCATTGAACGGGCTCAGCGCGCCACCGGTATGCTTGAGATAGGGTTCAACGGTTCCGCGAATGAAGTCCTTGGTTCCGATGATCACACCGCCCAGCGCACGGCCCTGCCCGTCGATATGCTTGGTCGCTGAATAGACGACCACATCCGCACCCTGCTGGATCGCGCGTGAGAACACCGGGGTCGAAAACACGTTGTCCACCACCACAACAGCACCGACCGCATGGGCCAGATCGGCCACAGCAGCGATATCGATCACCTCAAGCGTGGGGTTCGACATGGATTCAAAGAAAACAGCCTTGGTGTCCGAGCGGATCGCAGCCTTCCACTGCTCCAGATCGGTGCCGTCCACAAAGGTCACCTCCACGCCATAGCGGCTCAGGATGTTTTCAAGGATATAGAGGCACGAGCCGAACAGCGCCTTGGCCGAAACGACATGGTCCCCGGCTTTCAGCATCGAGGTCAGAGCGCCGTTGACGGCGGCCATGCCCGAGGCCGTCGCAAAGGCATCTTCGCCACCTTCCAGCGCCGCGATGCGTTGTTCGAACATGGACACGGTCGGGTTGCCGTAACGGGCATAGATGAACTCGTCGGGGCCACATTCCAGAAACCGGGCCTCGGCCTGTTCCGCGCTTTCGTAGACGAAACCCTGCGTCAGGAAAATCGCCTCGCTCACCTCGTTATACTGGCTGCGACGGATGCCGCCATGGACGGCTTGGGTGCGTTTGTTCCAGTTCTCGCTCATCTCAATCCTTTCAGCCTCGGGTGGAGGCAAACAAAAAACCCCAGACGCGGCCAAGCGAAAGGGGTCTTTCATCCTGACCTTTTAGCGGTGTTGTTTAGCGTGGCCCGCAATCCGGTAACAAATCGCCACGTAGCTTCAGGATCGCAATACGCCTCGGGCGGTTCGCGGTCAAGCCCGGCCTGCGCGTCGGTCACGCTTTCGTAAGCGGTACTTGCCGAACCGGCAGAAACCCGCATGATCCCCTCAGCATCAGGAGAACACATGGCTGACCCGATTGATCTGTATTTCTGGCCGACACCGAATGGCTGGAAAGTATCCATCGCCCTGGAAGAGATGGAGCTGCCCTACACCACCCATCTGATCAATATCGGCAAGGGTGACCAGTTCGATCCCGCGTTCCTGAAAATCGCGCCCAACAACCGGATGCCCGCCATTGTCGATCCCGACGGGCCGGATGGCGCACCTGTTTCGGTTTTCGAAAGCGGCGCGATCCTGATGTATCTGGCCCGCAAGACCGGGCGGTTCTATGGCACGACCGAACGCGACCGGATCGCGGTCGAGGAATGGCTGATGTGGCAGATGGGCGGCGTTGGCCCGATGGCCGGTCAGGCGCATCACTTCCTGAAATACGCCCCGCAACTGGACCCGCCGCAGGACCTGCCCTATGCCAAGGACCGCTACCGCGCCGAGGTCGCGCGCCTGTACGGCGTACTGGACCGGCGGCTGGCCGAAAACGAATATGTCGCGGGCGATTTCTATTCCATCGCCGACATGTCGATCTGGGGCTGGGCCAGCCTGTGGGAAGGCCAGCAGCAGGTGCTGGAGGACAAACCGCACTTTGCCCGCTGGCTGGAAACCGTCAGCGCCCGCCCTGCCGTTCAAGCCGGACGCGCGCTGTATGCCGAGTTGCGAGGGGATCATCGGGACAAACAGGCACAGAGCGTTTTGTTCAAGCGGTAAGACTTATGGGCTGCTTTGAGGCCGTAGCTGACCTCTCTGTTTTCATCTATCATTCAACTGTCTATGAGGATGCCAGATGGAGGACGGGGGAAATATGCAAGATTTCGGCGAATTCGCAGCCCGCGAGCGCCTCGGCTGGGCCGACGAGAGCATTGTCTCCGCTTATGTAAGAAAGTTTGGCCCTGTCACGGACTATGCGGCCCAAGAGTTGATCAATCGTGGATCGCCAAAAGGAATGTCGGTTCTTGATTTATGTTGCGGTCAAGGCGCCTTGACCGCAATGCTTAGCGAGGCGGGTTCACGTGTTACTGGCTTAGACTTTTCTGAAGAAATGCTTGCCTTAGCAGCTGAGACCGCACCAGATGCTGTTCTTCAGCAAGGTGACGCCGCAGCACTTCCTTTCGCTGACGGCCAATTCGATCAGGTGGTCTGCAACTTTGGTATGATGCACTTACCTGAGCAACCGAAAGCGTTAGATGAAATCAACAGAGTGCTGCGTACCGGGGGCCGTTTCTTGATGGCAACTTGGGCGACGCCAGATGTTTCTCCGGCATTCGGAACTGTGTTTGGAGCGATAAAGACGAATGCAGATTTTTCCGATGCCCCCCCTCAGCCGGACCTTTTCGCTTTTGCGCGGCCCGACGAAGCGAAGGCGATGATGCAGGCATCTGGCTTGCGCATGGTTTCCCATGAAAATGTCACGACGCATTGGCTCTTGGATGAACCGGGTGAATTATTCGATATTTTCCTAACGGCAACGGTTGCGGCATCCCAGCTTATCAAGGGTCAGAAGCCGGAAGTGATTGAAGCAATTCGGGATCAAGTAACCGATGCGGTAAGCGCTAATTTCCGCGACAAGAATATATATCGCGTACCAGTGGCCATCGCGATCGTGCAGGCAGAGGCTGAATAGCAGCCGTTATTCTGTCGAAGTCCGTTTTGTCCCGCAAGGCGGACTAACCCTCTCCCCCACACCAAAACATCCTGTATCCCCGGAATATCCTCGATCCTTTCCGCGATCGCATTGGTTACCTAGTTTGCCCTCTGAATCCTGCCCTGCAACGCCCCTGGCGGAGGATCCTTGTCGCGGGGCGACCTGTCAGCGAAACTGGAATTCAGGTTCCGCGGGGAAAGACATGGATATGCCCGTCCAATGCCCATTGCGCAGCCTTGCAACGTTCCGCCCGTCAACACGCATCCGGGTCGTCAGGACAAATGCGGCCTGCCCTTTGCGCGCCCCGGCTTTCTGGGCTGCGTCGCCAGAACGCTCGGCCCTGTCGAACAGAATCCCATCGGGTTTTGCCGACCGCCGGGACCGAAAGTTCGGGACCAAATGCGGCTTTCGATCCGCTTCTTCCGCCGGGCGCGATGCCTCAATCTGCTTGAGTAGCTGCAACTCTGACCGAAGCCTTTTTGCAGTCTCAGCCTGTCTGCGTTCAAAGGAATAAGCGCTTAACGCCTCATCGATCATTCGGGCGGTGTGAACATATCCCGCTGAACGCGTGAGTTCCGAGAGCTCGGCCAGACGGTCGGAAATCCGGCTTTCGTCCCGAGAGATGGTGTTTTGGAGCGATCCTTGGTGCGTTGCGTTGGGCATCCGAACTGACTCTGAAAAGACGTTGAGTGATGCGCAATCCGGCCCGAGCTTTGACACAAGCCGATGCGCAAAGATGCGTGTCACTACGTGCCCGGCCCCAAAGAGTCGACCATCCCGCGTTCAAGTGGCGGAAAAGCGCCTTAATCGCGCATTTGGGACAAAGAAAACATATCGCCCGCTCTCCAGGCGCGGGTTTGTGGCACTGCGACGGACAATTTAGGATTGATCCGCACGACAGACCTAACCCTGCCCCTGCACCAGCAAGTCCAGCATGCCCGAGATATCCTCGATCTCTTCCGCGATCACGTGGGTCACCGAATGCGCCCGCTGCATCCGACCCGTCACCTTCAGCAATCGCCCCGAGATCACCGCACGGCGGAAGCGTTCGTAGATTTTGCGCCAGACCACCACGTTGACGATCCCGGTCTCATCCTCAAGCGTCAGAAAGATCACGCCTTTGGCCGTCCCCGGCCGCTGCCGCAGGATCACCAGCCCGGCCACGGCCACACGCGCCCCTTCGGGCGGGGCCTCCAGCTGGGCGGTGGGCAGACAGGACGGCGGTCGCGGCCAGTTCCGGTTTGAAACCGCGCGGTGAAAAGGGGCAATAAGCATAGGAACAAAAATAGAACAAAATGCAGGAAAGTCCAGACACGGCGCAAGGAGTCGCAAATGAGGCTGGAAACACCTAACTCCCTTCACTAAGGAAGGTTTCGAACATCGCAAAAGGAAGACGCACGCAATGGCAAAGATCACCTATGTCGAGCATGGCGGTACCGAGCACACTGTCGAGGTCGCCAACGGACTGACCGTCATGGAAGGGGCCCGTGACAACAATATTCCCGGCATCGAGGCCGATTGCGGCGGTGCCTGCGCCTGCTCGACCTGCCATGTCTATGTCCACCCCGACTGGGTCGAGAAGATCCCGGCCAAGGACGACATGGAAGAAGACATGCTGGATTTCGCCTATGAGCCCGACCCGGCCCGCTCGCGCCTGACCTGCCAGATCAAGGTGACCGACGCGCTGGACGGCCTGATTGTCCAGATGCCTGAAAAGCAGATCTGATGCCCAACAAAGCGCCGCGTCAACCCGCCCGCCAGTGGCAATGTCGGGTGCGCAGCGCTTTGCTCCCTTTTGGCCTGTGGTGCGCGCTGCCAATCGCCGTCGCGGCGGATACCATCACCGACGCCCGCTTCACGGAACCAACCACGCGATACTCACATGGCGTTTTGGGTGACAATATCGAATACGGCGCGCTGGAGCTTGTGGTCGATGACACAGTCGTAACGGTTCGTCTGCCACAGGACCGTGTATTCGAAGACCTTGCGCCGCGTCTGGCAGACATCGACAGGGACGGCGCGGTTGAAGCAGTTGTCGTCGAAACGCAGGACACAACAGGCGCTCAGCTTGCGATCTACAACGCCGCTGGCGAAAAGATAGCGGCCACTCCTCATATCGGCGCACGTTTCCGCTGGCTCGCCCCGGTCGGTGCTGCTGATCTGGATGGTGATGGCAATATCGAAATCGCCTATGTCGACCGCCCCCACCTGGCCAAAACCCTGCGCATCTGGCGCTTCAAAGATGGTGGACTGACCGAAATCGCCGCTCTGCCCGGCCTGACCAACCACAAGATCGGTGAGGATTTCATTTCCGGCGGCCTGCGGAGCTGCGGCGACCATCCCGAAATGATCCTCGCCAGCGCCGACTGGTCGCGGATCATCCGTGTTTCCTATCAGGATGGCTGGCACCTGACGGACTTGGGCCCGCTCAAACAGCGCGACAGTCTTACATCAGCCCTGAATTGCTGATCCGCCTCTTCATCTGGCCAAAAAGATCCTGGAGGGTGAGTGGTTGAAAAGAAATCGTCCAGCGGACGATTTCGACCGCAAACGCGCGCAGCGCCGGGAGGCCGCAAGGCCGAGGGGGCAAAGCCCCCTGCCCGATCATCCCTCCAAAGCGCGCCAGCCGATATCGCTGCGATAGAACCCTTCGGGCCAATCCACGGCATCAACCATCTGGTACGCCCGGTCGCGCGCCTCTTGCAGCGTTTTTCCGCGCGCGGTCACGTTCAGAACGCGCCCGCCGACGGCCTGCACCTGCCCCGCAGCCTCGCTTGTGCCCGCATGAAACACCATGTTGCTGCTGTCCTCGGGCAAGCCGTCCAATCCTTTGATGACCGTGCCCTTCTCGTAGGTTCCCGGATAACCTTTGGCCGCCATCACGACCGTTATCGCGTGATCATCGGCCCAGTTGACCCGCATCTCGCCCAGCCGCCCTTCGGCGGTGGCATGCAACAGGTCCATCGCCTGCGCGCCCAGACGCATCATCAGGACCTGACATTCCGGGTCCCCAAAACGGACGTTGTATTCCACAAGGCGCGGCTGGCCGTCCTTGATCATCAGCCCCGCATAGAGGATTCCCTGAAACGGCGTGCCCCGGCGCTTCATCTCGGCGATGGTGGGGCGCACGATCTCTTCCATTGCACGCGCTTCAACTTCCGCGCTCAGAACCGGCGCCGGAGAATAGGCACCCATCCCCCCGGTATTCAGGCCGGTATCCCCTTCGCCCACCCGCTTGTGGTCTTGGGCCGTGCCGATGGACAGGATGTTTTGGCCGTCGCACAGAACAAACAAAGACGCTTCTTCACCGTCCATAAACTCTTCGATCACGACCTCGGCCCCGGCCCCGCCAAAGACACCGCCGAACATGTCGTCAATGGCGTCAAGCGCCGTGTCTTCGTCCATGGCCACGATCACGCCCTTGCCGGCGGCCAGACCATCGGCCTTGACCACGATGGGCGCGCCCTGTTCGCGGATATAGGCCTTGGCGGGCTCGGGCGCGGTGAACCGCGCATAAGCGGCGGTGGGCGCATGTGCCGCGTCGCAGATTTCCTTGGTAAAGCTTTTCGAGGCTTCCAGCCGGGCCGCTTCGGCAGACGGTCCGAAAACCAGCACCCCGGCTTCGCGCAGGCGATCCGCCACTCCGGCGGCCAAGGGGGCCTCGGGACCGACAATCACGAAATCAATCGCGTTTTCCTCGGCAAAGCTGACGACGGCCCCGCCGTTTTCGATATCCAGAGCGGCACACTCCGCGATCTGAGCGATCCCGGCATTGCCCGGCGCCACGATCAGACGGTCGCATTTTGGGTTTTGCATCACTGCCCAGGCCAGGCTGTGTTCGCGCCCGCCGCTGCCGAGAATAAGGATGTTCATGGGGTAGTCTCCGATCTGCTTGGCCTCGCCTGCGCGGCGTTCTAAGCTGGGTGAGCAATTGAAACAAGGCGCTGAAATGTCCGACCTGCTTGATGACCCGATTCCGGGCCAAAACACCCCTGAATACACGGTTTCCGAGGTATCGGGCGAGGTGAAGCGCACGCTGGAAGGCGCGTTCGGGCGAATCCGCGTGCGCGGCGAAGTCGGGCGCGTGTTCAAGGCCCGGTCCGGGCACCTGTACTACGACATCAAGGACGACCGTAACGTTTTGGCCTGCACGACATGGAAAGGTCAGGTTTCCAGCCTCTCGGTCGTGCCAGAGGAAGGACTGGAGGTTGTCGTCACCGGTCGCCTGACCGCTTTTGGCGCACAGTCCAAATACAACCTGAATGTCGATGAAGTTGCCGTTGCCGGTCAGGGTGCACTTATGGCCTTGCTGGAAAAGCGCAAGAAACAGCTTGAGGCCGAAGGTCTGTTTGCGCCCGAACGCAAGAAGCCCCTGCCGTATCTGCCGCAGATCATCGGCGTCGTGACATCGCCTTCGGGCGCGGTGATCCGTGACATTCTGCACCGGCTTCGGGACAGGTTCCCGCGCAAGGTGCTGATCTGGCCCGTGGCCGTGCAGGGCGCAAACTGCGCCCCCGAGGTTGCCCGCGCCATCGAAGGGTTCAACCAGTTGACACCCGGCGGCGCACTGCCCCGTCCTGACCTGATCATCGTGGCCCGTGGCGGTGGGTCGATCGAAGATCTTTGGGGCTTCAACGAAGAGAGTGTCGCGCGAGCCGCCGCCGCATCGGACATACCGCTGATTTCGGCCGTTGGGCATGAAACCGACACGACCCTGATCGATTTCGTCTCGGACCGCCGCGCGCCTACACCCACAGCTGCGGCAGAGCTGGCCGTGCCGGTCCGCATCGAACTGCTGGCCTGGACCGGCGAGCAAGGCGCCCGCCTGTCGCGCGCGGCAACGGACGCGGTGCAGCGCCGTTCGCAAAGGCTGCGCGATTTGTCCCGCGCCCTGCCGCGCCCGGACAGCCTGTTGAACTCCCCCCGGCAACGCCTTGATTTGATTGCGGATCGCCTGACCCCGGCTTTGACGCGAGGAGTGCAAAACCGCCGCCTGCAAGTAGTGGAACTGTCAGCCCATCTGCGCCCGTCAACTCTGCGCGGTCTGGTCTCGGCCCGGCAGGAATCACTGCGCAACCTGTCGTCGCGCCTGTCCCTGCGCCCGCTTCAACGCGAGATCGGCCAGCACGCGCAAAACCTTGCCCGGCTTGGTGATCGGATGAACGCGGCACAGACCACGCGGCTGGATCGTCTGAAACATCAGTTGGAGGCCACCGACCGCCTGCGCGAAACGCTCAGCTACAAGGCGACGCTGGAACGCGGATATGCTGTGGTCCGCGCAGATGGGAATGTCATCACGACCAAGGCCGAGGCCGCAAAACACACGGTGCTGGACATCGAATTCGCCGATGGCATTCTTGGCACCGGGACAGCCGCAAAGCAGCCCAACCGGAAATCCAAACCGGATGCACCAGATCAGGGATCGTTGTTCTAAGCCATGTTGACAATCTGGGGCCGCAAAACGTCATCGAATGTTCAAGCCCTGATGTGGTGCGTCGGAGAGCTGGATCTGCGCTTTCATCGCCACGATGCAGGGCACAGGTTCGGCGGGCTGGACACCGATGCCTTTCGCAAGCTGAACCCGAACGGCACCATCCCAGTACTACAGGATGGCGATCACCCACCGCTGTGGGAAACCGGCGCAATCCTGCGCTACCTGGCGAATGCCTATGGCGGGAATGCGTTCTGGCCACGCGACCCGGTCCAACGGGCTGAAATCGACAAATGGGCGGAATGGGCCAAGATCAACGTTGCGATGGATTTCACGGTGCCCGTGTTCTGGCAGGTTGTCCGGACCGCCCCGGCAGAGCAGGACCAAAACGCGATTGAGCAGGCCGTTGCCGCACTGGACAGCAAACTGGCACTTGCCGATACCCGGCTGTCAGAAAACACCTACCTGTGCGGGCCCGATCTGACGCTGGCCGATATTCAGCTGGGACATATCCTTTATCGCTATTACGACATCGCGATATCCCGCGCGGTCCTGCCCAACCTGCGGCGCTATTACGATAAGCTGACAGAAAGACCTGCATATCAGGAGCATGTCATGCTCAGCTATGATGAGCTTCGGGTAACCTAGTCAGACACCGACGTCGGGGCCATAACACACCATTTCTTCCCCGATATCTTCCGCCTCGTACAGCTCGGTCGCCTGCGGGTCGCCTTCAAACTGCGCGACAAGGCCACCGCCGGATCGTGTAAAGACCCAGCATTGCGGGTCAAACCGGTCTTCGTAGATGAAACAAATCTGTTCTTCCTGCTGATACCATACACCTTCCTTGCAATCGCCATCCAGAAAAGACCAGATCACGCGGCGGTTGGGCAAATAGCGTTCGACCCCGTAAACCTGCCCTTCGAACCCGTAAAACAGGGTCTTGCCCTGCGTATAGGTGTCGAATTCGGGGCCGGACAAAGGGGTCTGGGCCGCAGCGGGCGGTGCAGCAAAACAGGCGAGAATCATCAGCGCTCGGAACATACGCCCATTGTGTCAGATGCGATCCCGCTATGCCATTCACCCTTTGGCCAGGGCTTGGGGAAACACGCTTAACTCAACGTAAGCGCTTGATTATATGCCGCGCTCGGGATGAAGGTATTCGAAAACCGCAGTGAGGTGACATGACAACCCTTCTCTTCTGGATCGCCCTTGGCTGCGCATTGGGATACCTGCCCCTGACGGCCCGACCAGCCAGTTCCTTGCGCACTGTGCTGAAAACCACCTCGGTCGCCGCGCTGGCAGTCATTGTGGTTCTGCAGGCCAGCCCATGGATGCTTGCCGCTGCGCTTGCCCTGTGCGCAACCGGGGACGCGCTGTTGTCGCGTGAAACGGATGCCACGTTCATGGCCGGCATTGCCGCTTTTGCCGCCGGGCATCTGGCCTATATCGCCCTGTTCCTGTCGCATCCTGCCAGCTCCGCCAGCCTGATCTGGGATGCCCCCGCGATCGTGTTGTCTCTGGTCATTCTGGGCATTGTCATGGCCACACTGCTTGCCCCCCGCGCCGGAGACCTGAAAGGCCCTGTTCTGGCCTATATCCCGATCATCCTTGGCATGGGGATCACCGTGCTGGCGCTGCCCCAGACAGGTGCCTTGCGATGGGCGTTCCCGGCTGCAATCGCCTTCATCGCGTCTGATCTGATCCTTGCTACGGAAAAGTTCCTGCTGCCTGCGAACCACCCCGCCCACAAGCTGACGCCCTATCTGATCTGGCCGCTCTACTGGGGCGCGCAATTTGGTTTCGTCTTCGCTTTTGCGTGACCCTTTGCAACTGCCGCAAATCCGCATTAGGTGAAAGGAACACCTGCGGAGACCAAATATGGCGTTTTTCTCAAAGCTAAAGGACAAGCTGTTCAAATCCTCATCCCGCCTCGAACAGGGGCTGGACGCCATCGTCGAGGATGGTGGCGAGGAAACCGCCGCACCCGACCCTGTCCTCCCCGAACCTGAGCCCGAACCGCAACCGGTTCCCGAAATCCCGACCCCTGAACCGGCGCAGGAACCGGCTGAACAACCTGCCCCCGCCCCGGCGGATCCCACACCAGTTGCCCCGCCACCAGAAATCCCTGAATCCAAAGGCATCCTGAACCGCTTGTTCAGCCGTGGCAGCGCTGCCACAGAAATGCGCCGCACGCTGGATGACGACATGCTCGAGCAACTCGAAGAGCTGCTGATCGCTTCTGACATGGGCGTCGACACCGCCCTGCGTGTCACCTCGAACATGGCCGAGGGGCGCTTTGGGCGCAAACTCTCGACCCGGGAAATCAAACAGTTGCTGGCGCAGGAAGTGGCCCGCGTGATGGAGCCCGTGGCCAGGCCCCTGCCGATCTATCCCAAACGCCCGCAAGTGGTGCTGGTCGTCGGCGTCAACGGCTCGGGCAAGACCACGACCATCGGCAAACTGGCCAGCCAGTTCAAGCAGGCTGGCAAAAAAGTCGTCATCGCCGCCGGTGACACCTTTCGCGCTGCGGCCGTCGAACAGTTGCAAGTCTGGGGCGATCGCGCCGGGGTTCCGGTTCTGACCGCGCCCGAGGGCTCGGACCCCGCCAGCCTCGCCTTTGACGCGCTGACCCGGGCTCAGGCCGAAGGCGCGGATCTGCTGATGATCGATACCGCCGGACGCCTGCAAAACCGCACCGACCTGATGGAGGAACTTGCCAAGATCGTCCGCGTCATCCGCAAGGTTGACGAGACCGCACCGCACAACACCTTGCTGGTCCTTGACGCCACCACAGGTCAGAACGCGCTGAGCCAGGTGGAAACCTTTCGCAAGCTGGCCGATGTCTCGGGCCTGATCATGACCAAGCTGGACGGAACCGCCAAGGGCGGTGTGCTGGTCGCGCTGGCCGACAAGTTCGGCCTGCCGATCCATGCAATCGGAGTGGGAGAACAGATCGATGACCTTGCCCCCTTCGATCCCGAAGAATTCGCCGCCGCCCTGACCGGGCTCGACAAGGGCTGATCCGCCACTTCATCTGGCCCCAAATATCCTCGGGGGTGTGGGGGCAGACAGCCCCCACCCCTCTCCGCCCTACAAAAGGTCTGCGTATTTGAGCGACTGGCTGATCTCACTTGAAGGCACCGAAGCCGGTCACCAACTGGCGCTGGCACTGGCGTTGATGGCCGCCTTCCTGCACGCCGCGTTCGGGGCGCTGCAGAAGGGCCGCCATGATCCATGGCTGTCCCGCGGTGCCATTGACGCCAGCTATGGTCTGATGGCCGCCCCGTTTGCCTTTTTCGTGGTGCCCTGGCCTGAACCTCATATGTGGCCGATCTTCGCCCTCGTCTGGCTGATCCACATTGCCTACAAGACGCTGCAGGCCGCGGCGTACACCAAAGGGTCCTACACGGTCGTCTATCCCGTCGTGCGCGGGACAGGCCCGCTGTTTACGGTCATTGGTGCCTATCTTCTGTTCGGAGAAACATTCTCGACCGTGCAGTGGCTGGGCGTCGCAACCCTGCTGGCCGGGATATTCGGCCTGGCCGCCTATAATTTCCGGTTTCTCGAAACCAACCGGGACACGCTGGGGATTGCGCTGGTCCTCGCGATCATCACGGGGCTGTTTGTCGCCCTTTACACCACCTATGACGCCTATGGCATACGCGCCACCGCCGACCCGTTCACATTTCTGGCCTGGTTCTTCATGATCGACGGCGCGGCGATGCCGGTCTACGCCTTCCTCAGATGGCGCGCGATGACACATCGCCCTGCGCCCGGCCCGCTGATGCTGCGGGGTCTGGCCGGCGGCATCATCGCACCTTTGTCCTTTGGGTCAATCATGCTGGCCACACGACTGGACAAAGTCGGCGAAGCCGCCGTGCTGCGCGAAACCTCAACCGTCTTTGCGGCGCTGATCGGCTGGCTTGTCCTGAAGGAGACCGTTGGCCCAAGGCGCATTGCATTGATGGCATTGATTGCACTCGGCGCCGTAATAGTTGAAATGGGCGGGTAAGCAGCAGGACATACCGATGACAGGCAAAAAAGACATCAACCCATTTCTGAAACAGGTGCTGGAGCTTGGCCCGCCGCTGGCCTTCTTCTTCATCTACCTGCGCTTGCGTGATGACAGCTTTCTGATCGGTGGTACCGAATATTCCGGCTTTATCATCGCGACGATTATCTTCGTCCCCCTGATGCTGGGGGCAATGGGTATTCTGTGGTACCTCACCGGCCAACTCAGCCGGATGCAGATTTTCACGGCCTTCATGGTTATTTTCTTCGGCGGCCTGACCGCATGGTTCAATGACGAGCGGTTTTTCAAGATGAAAACCACGCTTGTCTATGGCCTGTTCGCCCTGATCCTTGGCATCGGGTTGCTGCAAAAGAAATCTTATCTGGCCTACGTATTGGATGAAATGCTGCCGATGAAGCACGAGGGCTGGATGATTCTGACGCGCCGCCTATGCGCCTGTTTCGCTGTTCTGGCCGCCGCAAACGAGTTTGTCTGGCGCACCATGTCGACCGACCTTTGGGTCAAGATCGAAACCTTCGGATTTCCCATCGCGCTGATGGCCTTCCTGATGCTGCAATTCAGCATCCTGCAACGCTACATGGACGACCCGGAACAGAAATAACTGCCCTGACGTCGCCATACCTGCAAAAACAAACAAAATTCTTGGCTTAGCCGCCGAGCTATGGGAAGTTGTATCACCACCCACACTCACACCTTGCCCAAGATCGGTGTATACATGACGGCCTTTCCCACCAGCGGCTTCCTTTCCGAAGCCTCCGACGGGCTTAGAGAGATGCTTTCGGCGCAAGCGACCGACATCTCGCTGGCTCAAGGAGAAACCCTTTTCGAACAAGGCGATGAAGGGGATTCGCTCTATGCCATTCTGGAAGGCACGCTTGAAGTGTCCTTTCTGGCGATGAGCGGCCGGAAACTGACATTGACGCTGATGCGCCCAGGTGAAGTTTTTGGCGAGATCGCTCTGTTTGACAACGGCCCGCGTACGGCGACTATTGCCGCGGCCGAGCCATCGCGCGTCCTGCGTGTGCGTCGCAATGACGTCATGAACCAGATCAGAAAACAGCCTGATCTTGCCGTGGATCTGATCCGGTTGGCCGGGCTGCGGATGCGATGGATGGGGTTGCAGCTGAACGAGCAGGTCTTTTTGCCCATGCCCATTCGACTGGCCCGAAAGCTGCTGCATCTGTCGGAATTGCAGGACGACCCGACGCAGCGCATCACCCTGTCGCAGAGCGAACTTGCCGAATTTGTCGGGGCTACGCGCGAGGCCGTTTCCAAGACAATCTCGATCTGGAAACGCGACAATATTGTCGAATCCTCGCGCGGCGGATTGCTGATTCAGGATTTCGATGCTTTGCGGGAACTGGCCGATTCCGAACTTATCTGAACCAGTGTGATCTGGTTCACATACGAGAGGGTTTGTGTTGACCTAAGGTGAAGTTGTTACCGTAGGAGGTCAGAGAATCATCCCCGATATCTGTCCACTGATCTCTCCCTGTATCTGAGCCATACGCAATTACTGCGTATGGCTCATTTTCTTTCTGCATGCCTCTTCAGGTGTTCAGGCAATGAAAAAGGCCGGGCGCTTGACCCGGCCTTTTCAAATCACTCTTCCAGGCTTAGCGCCACAAATCGCGGCTCGCCCCCCCTGCGGACCAAAAGCAGCAGGGATTTCCGCCCAGCCTCTCGCGATTGGTCCATTCGGGCTTCCAGGTCCGCGATGGTTTCCACCTTTTGCTGACCCGCTTCCGTAATCAGGTCACCCGCGCGCAACCCTTTCGCGTAAGCCTCAGACGCTTCGTCAACATTCGAAATCACCAGACCTTCGGCATCTGCGTCCAATCCCATATCCGCACGCAGCGTATCTGTGAGCGGGGAGATGGTCAGCCCGAGAATATCGGCGTTTTCTTCGACCGGAGCATCCTGCGTTTCTTCTTCGTCATCTTCTTTGCTTTCTGCGTCCTCGCGGCGTCCCAGCGTGACCAGAATTGTCTGTGTGCCGCCATCGCGGTGCACAATGACCCGGACGGCTTTGCCGACTTCTGTTTCGCCGACCTGACGGACCAGACCACGGGTGTCTTCGACTTCGACACCGTCAAAGCTGATAATCACGTCGCCCGCTTTCAGACCGGCCTCTTGGGCGGGGCCTTCTGGGACATCGCTGATCAGCGCGCCGCCGGGTTTTTCCAGCCCCATCGCCTCGGCCATATCCTCGGTCACGTCCTGAATGCGGACGCCCAGCCAGCCGCGCCGGGTTTCGCCAAATTCGCGCAGCTGATCGACGACCTTTACCACCACGTTCGACGCCATCGAAAAGCCGATACCGATCGAGCCACCGTTTGGCGACAGGATCGCGGTGTTCACGCCGATCACTTCGCCGTCCATGTTGAACAACGGACCACCCGAGTTGCCCCGGTTGATCGCCGCATCTGTCTGGATGTAATCGTCATAAGATCCGCTGAGCGCCCGGTTGCGGGCCGATACGATACCAGCGGATACAGAAAAGCCCTGGCCCAGCGGGTTGCCCATGGCAATAACCCAGTCACCCACACGCGCCACGTCGCTGTCGCCAAATTGCACGTATTTCAAGGGGCCAGACGCCTCGACCTTGAGCAGCGCGATATCGGTTTTCTCATCGGTTCCGATGACCTTGGCCACCAGTTCTTTTTTGGGCTGCCCGTCGCCGGGGAAGAATTCCACAAGGATTTCATCAGCTTCCGCAATGACGTGATTGTTGGTGACAATGTAGCCATCTTCAGAGATCACAAAACCCGACCCAAGGGCGTTGCTGCGTCGGGGCGGGCTGTTGTCATTGCCGCCGTTGCGATCCTGAAACTCGCGAAAGAAATCCTCGAACGGAGACCCCTCGGGCACGATACCCTGCGGACCTGTCTGACCTTCGATCAGGGTGCTTGTGGTGATGTTCACCACGGCCGGGCTGATCTTTTCGGCCAAGGGCGCCAGGCTTTCGCCTCTGGCCTGAGCGGAAACCGACTGCGCCAGCACAAGCAGCGTACCGGCAAAGGCCAGCCACAACAGCCGCATCCAAACACTCACGTCGTCCCACCGGACGGATAAACTGCGCGCTTTCGCCTGCACTTGAGCTCTCCTTGTCGACAATCTTGCCAAGGCCTGTTTCGGCCTTTCTTAGTTTCCAATGTAGTCAGTTTAACCCGGTGAGCAACTCGGGATCGCAGGGAAATCACCCGCACGTGAAACCGCCCCGTCAAAAGCCCAGTTGATATGCCCCCCAGAGCAGGATCAAACCGCTGACAACACAAAGCAACCCGGCCAGACGCCGGGCCTGTTCGGGCATGGCGCGCAACGCCTCCAGCATCCGCTCGATAAGCGAAGGGGCCAGCGCATAGGCCAGCCCCTCGACAATCAGTACCAGCCCGAAGGCCAGAAGGATCATGCCCATCATTCGGACGGCGCCGCCACCGGTGCCCGCCGACCTGATGGCGAACTGAGGTAGTTGAAGAAGTCCGAATCCGGGCTTAGCACCAACGAGCTGTTTCCGCCCTGAAGCGCATTTTCATAGGCCGACAGAGAGCGGTAGAACTCAAAGAACTCGGGGTCTGCTCCGTAGGCATCCGCAAAGATCGCGTTGCGTTCGGCGTCGGCCTCACCACGAACAATTTCAGATTCGCGGCGGGCATCCGACACCAGTTCCACCACTGTACGATCGGCTTGCGCGCGGATACGCTGTGCAGCTTCCTCACCACGGGCCACTTCATCTGCCGCTTCACGCTCGCGTTCGGCACGCATACGCGCAAAGGTGGCTTCGAGGTTGGCTTGCGGCAGGTCAGTGCGTTTGAGCCGGACGTCGATCACCTCGAGCCCCAGATCACGCGCTTCGGTAATGGCCCCATTGCGGATGCGCAGCATCAGCGCCGCCCGGTCCGAGCTGAGGATATCGTTCGAGCTGACGGAACCCAAAACTTCGCGCGTTTTCGCCCGCAAAATGGAATCCAGCCGCTGTTCTGCGGTATCGATACCGCCCGCACCCACCGCTTCGCGGAACTGGCGCACATCGGTAATCCGATAGCGTGCAAATGCGTCAACCACCAGACGGCGGTCATCCAGAGGTGTCACCTCCAGTGGTCCGACCTCGCGGCTCAGAATACGGTCGTCATAGCGGACGACTTCCTGAATGACCGGAATCTTGAACGCAAGACCCGGATCTTCCTTGACATCAATGACGCGACCGAATTGCAGAACCAGTGCTTTTTCACGTTCATCGACGATGAAGATCGAGGACAGCGCAGCCACCACAAGAACAAAAATGATGGGCAGAACAAAAGTTGATTTACGCATCTTTTAGTTCCCCTCGCCCGAGTTGCGGCGCAATTCGTTCAGCGGCAGATACGGGACCACGCCCTGCCCCTGCCCACCGGCATTCTCATCCAGAATGATCTTGTTTACGTCGCCAAGGACCTGCTCCATCCGCTCAAGATACAGACGCTTGCGCGTCACGTCCGGCGCTTTGGCGTATTCCGCCAAAACCGCACTGAAGCGGCTGGCCTCACCCTGTGCCTCATTCACGACCTGGGCGCGATAGGCTTCGGCTTCTTCCAGAACCTGCGCCGCTTCACCACGGGCACCGGCGAGAACCCGGTTGGCATAGGCATCAGCCTGCTTTTCAAGCCGGTCACGTTCCTGACCCGCTGACTGAACTTCGCGGAATGCGTCCTTGACCGGTTCTGGCGGGTCGGCACCATCAAAGTTCACACGAACGATATTGATGCCTGAACTATAGCTGTCGAGTGTGGATTGGATCAGTTCCTCAAGCCGTTCCGCGATAACCGCACGGTCGCGGTTCAGGATCGGCGCAAGCGAAGATTGCGCGATAATTTCGCGCATCGCGGATTCCGAAACCGCCTGAATCGTTTGTCTGGGATCACGCAGGTTGAAGAGGAAATCTGCCGGATTCGAGATGTTCCAGACCACCTGAAAATCGATATCGACGATGTTTTCATCGCCCGTCAGCATCAGACCCGCATCGCTTCCTCGACCACCCGAGCCGATGGTTTCCGTCTGTTCGACCTTCACCGGAATAACTTCGGCCGTCACAACCGGCCATGGGGCAAAGTTGAGACCTTCTGTACCGATCCCCGAGAAGCGACCAAACAGCAGTTCAACTGATTGCTCTTCGGGTTTGACCGTATAGGCGCTGGCCACGCCCCACATCACCAGAGCGGCGACGCCACCCAGCAGCAGGGTGCCTTTGGTAAAGGCCGGGCCACCACCGCCACCCGAGCCATTGGTACCACGGCCACCGCCACCACGACCGCCCATGAGGACGCGCAGCTGTTCCTGGCCTTTTTTCATCAGTTCGTCGATCTCGGGGATATGCGGGCCATCGCTTTCGGGGGGCTTGCGCCCGTCCCCGTTGTTACCCCGATTTCCTCCGCCACCGGATGAGCCTCCGCCCCCCCAGGGGCCGCCGCTGTTGCCCGCCATAAGTATCTTTTCCTTCGTTTTGGACCGTGTGATCACGGGTTCCCTTGTAACGTGTGTGCGCGCGCTTGCAAATCAAGCCGTGCGCACAGGTTGCCGCATTGTCACCAGTTCTTCGGCCATGACCGGGTGAACTGCAACCGTGCGGTCAAAATCTTCCTTGGTCGCGCCCCTCTTTACGGCGATTCCCGCCAGCTGGATCATCTCGCCGGCACCGGGGGCGACAATATGGCAACCCAACACCTTGCGCGTCGCCTGAGAGACGATGAGTTTCATCAGCACACGCTGCGTGCCGCCAGCAAAGGATTTCTGCATCGGCTTGAAAGATGTGGCATAGACCTCGATTGGTTCCTGCGCTGCCGCCTCTTCTTCGCTGAGACCTACGGTACCCATCTCAGGCTGAGTGAAGATCGCAGTCGGGATCAAGTCGTGATCCACCGGTGTCGGATTGCCTTTGAATACGGTTTCCACAAAAGCCATCCCCTCGCGGATCGCAACCGGTGTCAGGTTCACCCGGTCTGTCACATCACCAATGGCATAGATCGAGGGCACGGCGGTCTGGCTGTATTCATCCACGATGATCTCGCCCTTACGGCCGCGTTCAACGCCCAAAGCTTCCAGCCCAAGGTTATCGGCATTCGGCGCACGGCCCGTGGCATACATCACCACATCAAAACTCTGCTCGGAGCCGTTGGTGGCCTTGACCCAGATCTTGTCGCCCTGCTTTTTCATCCCGATCACATTGGTGCCCAGGTGCAGGTCGATACCGTTCTGGCACATTTCTTCGCTGATCAGTCCACGCGCCTCGTCATCAAACCCCCGAAGGATCTGTGCGCCGCGATAGAACTGAGTCGTCCTGACCCCCAGCCCGTTCATGATCCCGGCAAATTCACAGGCGATATAACCGCCCCCTACGATCAGGATGCTTTCAGGCAGCTTGTCCAGGTGGAATATCTCGTTCGACGTAATCGCCAGTTCCGAGCCCGGAAAATCCGGAACAACCGGGCGACCGCCGGTGGCGACCAGAATGTGTTTGGCCGTTTTGCGGGTTCCGTCGTCCAGCTCGACCGTGTGAGCATCCACAAGGCGCGCACGCTGGTCAAAGCTTTCGACGCCGTTGTTCTTCAGGATATTGCGATATATCCCTTCCAACCGATCAAGCTCGGCCACCAGCTTGCCGTGGAAAGTGTTCCAGTTGAACGCGCCGGGCTGAATGTCCCAGCCATAGGCCTGCGCATCCCCGACCATGCCCGAGTATTCGCTGGCAAAGACCATCAGCTTCTTTGGCACGCAGCCCCGGATCACACAGGTGCCGCCATACCGGTCTTCTTCGGCCAGCGCGACCTTGGCACCGGTTTCGCCCGCCGCAACACGCGCCGCGCGGACCCCGCCCGAACCTCCGCCGATGACAAAAAGATCATAGTCAAAGCTCATGCCGGGTTCCTTCATTCAACTTTCAAAATTCTCTGGATATCTGGGCGTAAAAAACCCTGTGCCAACCCCCGGCGCGGAAAATTCGAACTTTCATAGCCACTTGCCGAAGGGACCTGCACGATACTCAGTCCGAAAAATCGGAAAACAGGTTATCGCACGACCCGCTGAGCAGCTGATCCAGTTCGACCGTGCCCGCGTTGATATCACGCAGCTCGACCCGGCCATCGCCATGGCCGATCACGACCTTGTCGCAGATGTCGATGAACAGGCCATTTTCCACAACACCGGGCACCTGGTTCAGGATCAGCGCCATCTGGCGTGGGTTGCCGATGCGCTTGAGGTGCAGGTCAAGGATGTGGTTGCCCTCATCGGTCACAAACGGGGCCTCGCCATTCATGCGCAGCGCCGAGGATGTCCCAAGCACATCCATCGTATCCAGCGCTTCCTCGATCAATGTGCGTGTTGTCTGCCAGCCAAAGGGAATGACCTCGACAGGCAGCGGAAAGGCCCCCAGAGTTTCAACTTCTTTGCCTGCATCGGCGATGACGATCATCTGGTCGCTGGCCGTGGCCACAATCTTTTCCTGCAGATGCGCACCGCCACCGCCCTTGATCAGGTTCAGGTCCTGATCGAACTCATCCGCGCCGTCGATGGTCATGTCCAGCCAACCGGCCTGATCCAGTGAAATGACGTCAATACCAACCTCGCGGGCAAGCTGCGCCGTGCGGGTCGAGGTTGGAACACCCTTGATCCGCAGGCCGTCTTCGCGCACCCGTTCACCCAGACGGCGCACCAGCCAGGCGGCTGTCGATCCTGTGCCAAGGCCCACGCGCATCCCGTCTTCAACCATGTCGGCGGCACGGTACGCAGCAACGTATTTCGCGGTGTCGATTGGCGACAGATCTCTGGTCATGGCAGCTTTCCCAGTTTATTCTGACGGAGTTATAGGGAATGCGTCAGACGACTGCGACCCCATTTTGCGATCCGACAGGTGTTAAGATGTCTCAGGACTACGCGTTTCCTGTCGGAAAAGTCGCAATCATGTCTTACACCCACATCTTTGCGCTGTAAGTTGCGCGCATGTTGACCCCGTACCGCCTGCACTATGCCCCTGACAACGCCTCGCTGGTGATCCGGCTGGCGCTGGACGAGATAGGCGTGGCTTATGAAACCGTGCTGGTGGACCGCCGCCAGAACGAGCAGGACAGCGACGCGTATCGGTCGCTTAATCCCAACGGGCTGATCCCGGTTCTGGAAACGCCGCAGGGCCCGATCTTTGAAACTGCGGCGATCCTGCTTTGGCTGACGGAGCGCCATGGTCAACTGGCACCGACGGCGGATAATCCTGAACGCGCCGGATTTCTGAAATGGCTGTTCTTCGCGTCCAACACGTTGCACGCGGATCTGCGCATCCTGTTCTACGCTGAAAAATACATAGACGCCTCACAGGCCGACACGCTGCGCGCGGGCATCCGACCCCGGTTGCTGCAGCACCTGCGGTTGCTGGATGCGCTGGCGCGACGCGGGCCTGAGTGGTTTCGCGCAGGTGTCCCATCGGTTCTGACCTATTATGTCGCCTGCATAATGCGCTGGATGGCCCTGTACCCCGTAAGTGCTGACCGCAGCTGGTATCAACTGGCCGACACGCCGCATCTGCAGAAAGTGCTTCTGCACCTTGAGACATGCCCCGCCACCCGTTCGGCAATCGCTGCGGAAGGTTTGGGCGTTACACCCTTCACATCCCCTACTTACGCTAATCCCCCGGAAGGCTCGGCTATCTGATATGTTCCTATCTGTCTTCGATATGTTCAAAGTGGGCATTGGCCCGTCTTCATCTCACACAATGGGCCCGATGGTGGCTGCGGCGCGCTTTCTGGACATGATGCGCGCGTCCCCCTTTGAATTTACGGGTCTGAAAGGTTCACTGCACGGCTCGCTGGCCTTCACCGGCGTCGGCCACGCGACCGATCGGGCGACCATTCTGGGTCTGGCGGGCTTTGTTCCCGACACCTATGACAACGAAAAGGCCGAGGCCGCGCTGGCCGATATCGCACGCACGCACACCGTCACGCCCGAAGGCCTGCCGACGCTTCATTTCGATCCCAAGGCGGATCTGATCTTTGACTACGACAACAATTTGCCCGGGCACGCCAACGGGATGATCCTGATGGCCACCGACGCACAGGGCGATGTCATCCTGCGGCAGGTGTATTATTCGATCGGCGGCGGCTTTGTCCTGACCGAGGAAGAACTGGCCGAGGGGAAAGACACCGATGAAGGCGACCCGGTTCCGTTCCCATTCAAATCCGCCGCAGAAATGCTTGAGATGGCCAAATCCAGTGGCAAGACCATAGCCGGGATGAAGCGCGCAAACGAGATCGCGCGGGGCTGCGCCGACAGTTTCGCGAAAGGATCGGCCCGTTTGTGGGACGTCATGAATGCCTGTATCGAACGTGGCTTGACCACTGACGGCATCCTTCCGGGTGGTTTGAAAGTGCGCCGCCGCGCGAAAGGCATCTATGATGCGCTGATGGCCGAGCGCGGCATGAACCTGACCGCGCCGCACACGATCAACGACTGGATGAGCGTCTATGCCATGGCGGTCAACGAGGAAAACGCGGCGGGCGGGCAAGTTGTCACTGCGCCCACCAACGGGGCCGCAGGTGTTCTGCCCGCTGTTCTGCGCTACTATCTGGATCACGTACCGGGCGCGTCCGAAAGCCATATCGAGGATTTCCTGCT
Organism: Ruegeria sp. AI2; assembly: GCF_056541275.1. Taxonomy (NCBI): domain Bacteria; kingdom Pseudomonadati; phylum Pseudomonadota; class Alphaproteobacteria; order Rhodobacterales; family Roseobacteraceae; genus Ruegeria; species Ruegeria sp. AI2. Next base: position 451,560 of record NZ_JBQFYB010000001.1, on the reverse strand, counting down.
GACCGCAGCGGCCATTGGCGGGTTGGTGAAGTACAACGCCTCAATCTCGGGGGCCGAAGCGGGATGTCAGGCTGAAGTTGGCAGCGCCGCCGCCATGGCGGCAGCCGGGCTTTGCGCCGTGATGGGCGGAACCCCCGAACAGGTGGAAAATGCCGCCGAGATTGCGCTGGAGCATCATCTGGGCATGACCTGCGACCCCGTTGCCGGGCTGGTTCAGGTTCCTTGTATCGAACGAAACGGGTTAGGCGCTATCAAAGCAGTTTCAGCCGCCTCACTGGCCTTGCGCGGGGACGGTCAGCATTTCGTGCCATTGGACGCGGTGATCGAGACGATGCGCCAAACCGGCCATGACATGCATGAGAAATACAAGGAAACCTCGCTGGGTGGTCTGGCTGTGAACGTACCGAACTGCTGAAACAGAAAGCGAGGGGCGACATGCGTGGGCATTGTCTGTGCGGCAAGATCCGGTTCGAGGTCGACCCTCCGGTACTTTCATGCGTCACCTGCCATTGCGACAGTTGCCGTCGCCAATGCGCAGCGCCGATGACAACGTATTTCGGAGTTCGCGATGGTCATTGGCGGTGGATCGGTGAAGAGCCCAAGCGCTTTAACTCCTCTCCCGGTGTCGAGCGCAGCTTCTGCCCGCACTGCGGCACGCCGATGTCCTTCCGTTCAACCGCCATGTCGGATGTGGTGCACCTATATGTCGCGACACTGGACTCTCCTGAAGCGCTGGAACCAACGTTGCATGTCGCGCATGAAGAAAAGCTGAAATGGCTGAAATTGGAGGATGGTCTGCCCACCTGCAACGGGCCGGATTACACCAAGGTTCAGCCCCCGCCCGACCGCTGACAACAGCGCTTCCCTCTGCGTCGCGAAACAGTTAGCGTCGCGCTCATGACTCAGGACAGACCCGTCTTTGGCATCTTCTTGATGCTTGGTTTTTGCGTGCTCGCGCCCTTGGGGGATGCGATGGCGAAGCTGTTGGGCGAGACCACACCGCTGGGTCTGCTGGTCATGGTCCGTTTCGCGGTGCAAGCGGTGATCCTGATCCCGCTGGTTGCGGTGACCGGGCGACCCTGGCGGATGCGCGGACGCATCCTGCGGCTGACCCTGCTACGGACGCTGCTGCATATCATCGGCATTTCAGCCATGTTCAGCGCGCTGCAATTCCTGCCATTGGCGGATGCCGTTGCTATTGCCTTCGTCATGCCGTTCATCATGCTGCTGCTGGGCAAATATGTTCTGGAGGAAGAGATCGGTTCCCGCCGTCTTGCTGCCTGCATCGTCGGGTTCATTGGCACGTTGCTGGTCATTCAACCCAGCTTTGCCGAGGTAGGTGCACCTGCGTTGCTGCCACTGATCGTTGCCGTAGTCTTTGCCTTGTTCATGCTGGTCACCCGGCAAGTCGCGAAAGAGACCGACCCGGTGTCGTTGCAGGCTGTGTCCGGCGTATTTGCGACAGTCCTTCTGGCTCCGGTCCTTCTGATTGGAACGCAAATGAACATTCAGGAGCTCTCGATGACCCTGCCGTCCAGCGATTTGAACTGGCTGCTGATTGCGATCGGGGTGTTGGGTACGGTCGCGCATCTGCTGATGACGTGGTCGCTGCGCTATGCACCCTCTGCCACACTGGCCCCGATGCAGTATCTGGAAATCCCGGTTGCAACCCTGATCGGATGGGTGATTTTCAGCGACCTGCCCGATGGATTGGCTGCGGTTGGCATCGTCATAACCATTGCCGCAGGCCTGTATGTCATTCTGCGCGAGCGGGCCAGCGCCCGGTCCGCCCTGACAGAAACACCTGCATAAGCGGATCAAGCGCTGCGCGCGGGATCATCACCAACAGGCCCGGCCCATCCATCTTCAGCTCGACAGGCGCCAATGCGCGGTTGGATGTTCCCACCTGCCCGTCCGGTCGAAAAGCCAGATCGTCAATCGGCCATTCCAGCCCGGTACTGCGCCCCGTCACGGGCTGCATCGGAAACAGCGAGACCACATCGCCGGGTGCAACCGGCAGCTTGATCTCCGGCGGCGCGTGAAAAACCAGTTCACGTTCGCCCAGCAATATGCAGGCCTGATCCTGCCGCCGGACCAGAACGTTCAGAACGGCCAGTTGATGATCAAGTCGCCCGCCAAGAAACCCGGCCCCAAGAACCAGCGGAGCGTGCAGATTGCGAAGAGCCTTGTCGAAATCGGTGCTGTCCTGTTCGCGGATGGCAAACAGGCGATCCGCGGGAATTTTCGCTTGCGTCGCTTTGCTCAGCGAATCGAAGTCACCAATCACCGCATCGGGAATCCGGCCTGATTCTGTCAAAACGTCCGCTCCGCCATCGGCGGCAACGACCGAATTGACGCGATTCAGCACCAGATTCAGGTCTCCAGATCCGATAAATCCCCCTCCGAACAGCCCAATTGGATCGGCAGAGCGTACAATTGGCTCGATTTCCCTAAGATTGGCCATTTTTCCCGGATTTGGACACATTAAGACCACAAAATGATAGGTTCATGCATAAAGTTCAGAGCCTTCGTGTGCTCCCGATTCCGGGTAAGTGGGCTCTCGTAGTTTGTAAAGGACGTGCGTCTGATGGTACAGAATAACAAGGTACTAACCGTTTCATATGGAACCTTCTCCTGCACTTTGGAAGGATTCGATGATTCCTTTGAAACGATGAAAGCCATCGCCGAATATTTCCGCGATCTCGCAGCGGATGATCGTTACTTCGGCTCGGAACCCCCGCAACCTGATGCCGAAATGCTGACCCGCATCGCCCGGCGCGATGCGTCGCAGCGCGTCGAAGCCCGTCAGAACGAATCCGGCCTGTTGCTGCGCGCCACTCAGACAACCGAAACCCCTGTCGCTGCTGAAGAGCCGGCCCCGCACACGGCCACGATCAATGTCGCCGAAACTCCCGCTCACGTTCAGCCACAACCGGCCCCTGCGCAGACCGGGTTCGCCGAAGCGGAACCTGTCGCGGACACCCCACCCCCGGCCGCTGACAGCATCGCGGCGAAACTGCAACGCATTCGCGCAGTCGTCTCTCATTCCGATGTGCCCGCGGCCGAGTATTCCGAAGACGAAGACTCACCGCTGTTGGCCAATACCGCCCCCCCGGTAGATGCAGTGGCCGCCGCGTTTGAGGCCGGTGCGCTCAGCGCGGAAGACTTTGCCGAGCCCACAGAGCCTGAAGCCCAGGAAACCGAAGTGCCTGCGACCCCTGTGATTGACGAGATGCAGGATCAGGAGGCTGAAGAACTGCAAGCGGCTGAGACAGCTGATGCGCTGATCCCCGAAGTTTCTGAAACTCAGATCGAAGAAGACGTTGACCTGCAGGCGCCCCTGACCCCCCAGCCCTTGCAAATCGACGAGATCGAAGACGCGCCGGTGGCGGATCAGACCGCCGCCGAGCCTCTGTTCGCTGATCTTGAAGACGTTGCCGAAGACGATTTTGACGAAGAGGATGCCCCCAACATCCTCAACGTAGAAGACGTAGCAATTGAATCCGACGATGAACCGGTCGAGGAAGACCTGACACAGGGTGTTTTGACGGCAGAAGACGAAATGCACCTGCTGACCGAAATTTCCGAGATCGAACAGCACCTGTCCGGTCGTTCGAGCCAAAAACTGGCGGACGATGCGGATCCCGATCAGGATATGTCACGCCTGATGGCAAAGACCGGTGAGCATATGGATGACCCCAGCAGCAGCGATGCGCGCGAAACCTATTCGCACCTGCGCACCGCCGTCGCAGCCACCGAAGCCGACCGCGACGGTCAGGCACGCTCGGAAGAGGCGGCCGACCGGGATTACCGCGGCGATCTGGCATCCGTGGTCAGCCCACGGCGACCCGAGATCAAGGTAACCAGCATGCGTCCGGCACCGGAAGCTCCGGCGCCGCTCAAGCTGGTGGCCGAGCAGCGGGTGGATGAACACGGAACATCCGCAAGCCCGGTCTCGCCACGTCGTGTCACCGCAGACCAGGACGCAACCGGATCGGAGGAAGGCGGTTTCGCACAGTTTGCACAGGAACAGGGTGCGCAATCGCTGCCTGATCTTCTGGAAGCGGCTGCCGCATATCTGTCCTTCATCGAAGGTCAGGAGCAGTTTTCGCGCCCGCAGCTGATGAACAAGGTGCGTTCACTGAAACAGGACGAGTTCAATCGCGAAGAAAGCCTGCGTTCTTTTGGGCAGTTGCTGCGCGATGGCAAGATCGAGAAAGCCGGAGGCGGGCGTTTCGCGGCATCCAACCTGATCGGATTTCGCCCCGATGACGAGCGTGCCGTTGGCTGATCACACTGGAAGGTTCACAAGCGAGGCCGGGTTTACCCCCGGCCTTTTTGCTTTTTGCCATTGGACCATACTCCTGCCCTGAATGACAAAGCCCGAGCGTTTCGACTGATACCAGACAGCCGACAATATACCTCCGAGGACCGCGCGTAATCCTGCGCAGTGCTCAGCAGGCCCGGTCATTTACACGTACCTGACGAGCGCTAGGACTTATCGGGGTCTTCTTTACCGACGCCGCGAAACACAAACTTGAACGGCAGGGCCCAAAGGATGCCCAGCACGATATAAACCAGCAGTTCGATCCAGATCGGAGGACGCCCCAGCAAGTTCACGATCGTCACAACAGCAATGATGTACAGCGGAAGACCAAGCACAAGGATCACCAGCGACCAGCGCCGGCGTGCCTTGTAACTCAACCCTGTCTTCTGTTTTTCGCGCATCAGTCGGCAAAGGGGTCTGTCACCAGAATGGTGTCATCCCGCTCCGGACTGGTGGACAAAAGTGCCACCGGGCATTCGATCAGTTCTTCGACCCGACGCACATATTTGATCGCATTTGCAGGTAAATCCGCCCAGCTGCGCGCGCCTTCGGTCGATTCGCTCCACCCCGGCATTTCTTCGTAAATCGGGGTACAGCGTGCTTGCTGATCAGCTGCGGTCGGAAGGTAATCCAAACGCTCGCCATCCAGCTCATACCCGGTGCAGATTTTAAGTGTCTCAAATCCGTCCAGAACATCCAGCTTGGTCAGCGAGATACCGTTCACGCCGCTGGTGGCGCAGGTCTGGCGCACCAGACAGGCGTCGAACCATCCGCAGCGGCGCTTGCGGCCTGTTGTCGTGCCGAATTCGTGCCCGCGTTCACCCAGACGCTGACCGTCTGCGTCTTCCAACTCGGTCGGGAACGGCCCTTCTCCAACGCGGGTGGTATAGGCCTTAACAATGCCAAGCACGAAATTGATCGAGCCCGGACCGATTCCAACGCCGGTTGCCGCCTGCCCCGCAATCACATTTGACGACGTCACAAAGGGATAGGTGCCAAAATCGATATCCAGCAGCGCGCCCTGCGCCCCTTCAAACAGGATGCGTTTCCCGGCTTTGCGCTTTTCGTTCAGCACTTTCCAGACAGGTGCTGCAAACGGCAGAATTTGTTGCGCGATCTCTTTGAGCTGGGCAATTAGCGCGTCGCGGTCAACCGGTTCGATACCCAGACCCTTGCGCAACGGATCGTGATGTTGCAATGCGCGGTCCACGCGGGCCTCCAGCGTGGCTTCGTCCGCCAGATCGGCAACGCGAACGGAACGCCGCCCAACCTTGTCTTCATAGGCCGGGCCAATTCCACGACCGGTTGTTCCGATCTTGGTGCCTTTGCTCGCAGCTTCCTCGCGCGCACGATCCAACTCGCCGTGAATCGGCAGAATCAACGGTGTGTTTTCGGCAATCATCAGCGTGTCGGGCGTAATCTCAACACCCTGCGCCCGGATGGTTGCGATCTCATTGACCAGATGCCAGGGGTCCAGAACCACCCCATTGCCAATAACGCTCAACTTGCCGCCGCGTACCACACCCGAAGGAAGCGCGTGCAGCTTATAGACCTCGCCGTCTATCACCAGCGTATGACCGGCATTGTGACCGCCCTGAAAACGCGCGATTACGTCCGCCCTTTCGCTGAGCCAGTCGACAATCTTGCCTTTTCCTTCGTCGCCCCATTGGGCGCCGACAACAACCACGTTGGCCATATCCGGTCCTTTTCGTGCTGAGTGATCAAACCCGGCTCATATAGCGGGGCAAAAACGGCAGGGAAACCGATATTTCGCCGCAGAGGAAAATCGCGCAGGCGCGCGATGCCTCCGGCGGGGATATTTAAAGCCAGATGAAGAGCGGATCCCCTGCTTCATCTGGCTTTAAATATCCCGGGGGAGGCGCCCGGAACGGGCGGCGGGGGCAGAGCCCCCTACCCTGTCATCGCAAGTGGACAGGTTGTCCGTGCGGAGTGGTCAGGTAAGCCTCTTCCCAGGCCTTATGCAGATCAAGCACATCCTTCGGCATGGCAGCGCCCTGTTCGACCAGCAATGCCTCAAGCGTTTCCAGCCATGCGTGGAAGTAATCGTCACCGCCATCCAGTTCCCGGGCAAGCCCGTTGCGTTTCAATGTCGCTGAAAAACGCGCCGACCAATCCGCCCATTCGAACCGCCCGGCCTCGTTCAGCGCGACGGTGACGGCAAAGACCTGAGCGTGCCACGGCTCAGCAAAAACCGGCTCGGGGGCTCCGTATGTGATACAGTCGTTCATGCCGGTTGCAGGTAGCTTTGCCAGAGGTCCAGAACCACCTGGTCGGCGGGATGTTCGGGGGCGGCCCAGAGTTCTGATGCCGCAAAGACCACTGCATAAATCGGCTCTGGCGCCTCACCCAACCCATGCGCATTGGAATCGGGCAGAACATGGGTTCCGTGCAGGCGCAGGATTCGGCCCCTGGCACCGGATGCATAGACAGGCAGGCGCGTGTGACCTCCATCCACGAGGCGATTTGCCGCCGGTCGGACCGTGACAACCTCTTGCCCCACAGAATACAGCGCCGCGACATTGGAAGGCCTGTCCGCAGGCCCGCCTTTGGCCAGCGAAGCGGACACCGCTTCCGCCTTGAGCGCTCTGTCCGCCAAGGGGTGCGGTTCGTCGCCGCTCACGCCACGCAGATCATCCAATGTCAGAACACCCTTATCGACCAGCAGATCGGCCAGACCGGATATCCATTTTTCATAATACGAAAACCGGGCGTAATCCTTCGGGGACAGGCGTTCGCGCGCGTGGCGCGAAACGTCGATGTTCCACTGCCCCAGAAAACCAGATGCAAGTGTCACCGCAAGAGCGCGGGCGTGCCAGTCTTCGGCAAAGACCGGCGCATCCTCTGTCTCGGGGTTTATCGGACCGTCACCGAAACGTCCTCCCATATCGTGAACGCGGGTCATGCGGGCACCCTTGGAAGGCCCGTGCCAATCATGCTGTCGCGCGTCACAAGCGCGGCAAGCCCCTCTTCGCTCATCCCGTCTGTGCCTACAGGGCGCATGGGCAAGACGAGATAGCGAACCTCGGCTGTCGAATCCCAAACCCGTACAGATGTGTCTTGGGGCAAGGTGACGCCGAATTCGGCCAGCACCTTGCGCGGTTCTCGCACTGCGCGGGCGCGGTAGGCGTCGGATTTGTACCATCCGGGCGGTATGCCCAGCAGCGGCCAGGGGTAACAGCTGCACAGCGTGCAGACAACCATATTATGCCGGTCGGGTGTGTTCTCAACCACCACCACATGTTCACCCTGGCGGCCATAATAGCCAAGGTCGGCCACGACCGGAGTGGCGTCTTCAAGCAGGGCAGCTTTGAAGGCAGGGTCGCTCCAGGCTTTGGCAACGACGCGCGCGCCGTTTTGCGGCCCGATCCTGCTCTGATAAGTGTCGATAATCTCATCCAGAGCCGCCGGATCGATCAGCCCTTTGCGGGTCAGAATCGTCTCGAGCGCTTTGACGCGCAATGCGGGTTCAGGTGGCAACAGGGCATGCGGGTGGTCGTGATCGTCATGTGGCATGGCCGCAGCCTGCGTCACAAATCGACACACTGTCCAGTCCCTTTGACGTGATGGGATACATCAAAGAAGTTGATGCCAACTCCTGACTTGCCCCCGCTGGCAAACTTGCATAAGTACCACGCGATACACGCCACGCTGTACAGGACCACCATGGAAAACGTCGTTCTCATCATCCATCTTCTTCTGGCTCTGGGCCTGATCGCCGTTGTCCTGATGCAGCGGTCCGAAGGCGGCGGCCTGGGTATGGGTGGTGGCGGTGCCATGGCTGGTCGCGCAGCAGCGACGGCATTGGGCAAGGTGACCTGGATTCTGGCGGCCTGTTTCATCGTCACCTCGATCACGCTGACCATTCTTGCGGCTCAGAAATCTTCGGGCAGCTCGGTAATCGATCGTCTGGGTGTTCCAGCGCCAGCTTCGACAGAAGAAAGCACACCGGCGATTCCGTCGGTTGATGATCTTCTGCCACCGGCACAGGACGACAACGCGCCACTGATCCCACAGGCGGATTGATCCACAAAACCTAGAAACCTGAAAGAGGACTGCAACAGCATCTTGCGGTTCTCTTGCGCTTTTGGCGCGAATCCTTTATATGTGAAGTCCCGTGATGCAGCGGTTTTTCGGAACCGTCGGGCAGCTGATTTTGACGTCTCACGGGAGCAGCCGAAAAACTATGGCACGTTTTATTTTCATCACCGGTGGTGTGGTTTCGTCCTTGGGCAAAGGGCTGGCTTCGGCAGCATTGGGCGCTTTGTTGCAAGCCCGCGGTTATTCGGTGCGTCTGCGCAAGCTGGACCCCTATCTGAACGTCGATCCCGGTACAATGTCGCCCTTTGAGCATGGCGAAGTGTTTGTCACCGATGATGGTGCCGAGACCGATCTGGACCTTGGCCACTACGAACGGTTCACCGGAGTCGCGGCACGCAAGACCGACTCGGTCAGTTCCGGGCGGATCTATTCGAACGTGCTCGAGAAAGAACGCCGTGGCGATTACCTTGGCAAGACCATTCAGGTGATCCCGCACGTCACAAACGAGATCAAGGATTTCATCGCCATTGGCGAGGATGAGGTTGATTTCATGCTGTGTGAGATTGGCGGCACTGTGGGCGATATCGAAGGCCTGCCCTTCTTTGAAGCCATCCGTCAGTTCAGTCAGGACAAACCGCGCGGCCAGTGTATCTTTATGCATCTGACGTTGCTGCCCTACATCAAAGCGTCGGGTGAGTTGAAAACCAAGCCGACCCAGCACTCGGTGAAAGAACTGCGTTCGATCGGTCTGGCCCCCGATATTCTGGTCTGCCGGTCCGAAGGGCCGATCCCGACCAAGGAACGGGAAAAACTGGCCCTGTTCTGTAACGTGCGTCCGGACAGCGTGATCGCAGCGCAGGACCTGTCGACCATCTACGACGCCCCGCTGGCCTATCACCGCGAGGGGCTGGATCAGGCGGTTCTGGACGCGTTCCAGATCAGCCCCGCCCCCAAGCCCGATCTGGCCAAATGGGAAGATGTGAGCGACCGCATCCACAACGCCGAAGGCGAAGTGAAAGTGGCCATTGTCGGCAAATATACGCAGCTTGAAGACGCCTATAAGTCGATTGCCGAGGCGCTGACCCATGGCGGTATGGCCAACCGCGTGAAGGTCAAGATCGAGTGGGTGGATGCCGAGGTTTTCGATACCGAAGACGCGGCCCCGTATCTGGAAGGCTTCCACGCCATCCTCGTCCCCGGTGGGTTTGGCGAGCGTGGCACCGAAGGCAAGATCAAGGCGGCACAATATGCGCGCGAGCACAAGGTTCCCTATCTGGGCATTTGTCTTGGCATGCAGATGGCGGTGATCGAGGCTGCGCGGAACGCTGCGGGAATCGCCGAAGCCGGGTCCGAGGAATTCGACCATGAGGCCGGGAAGAAACGGTTTGAACCGGTGGTCTATCACCTCAAGGAGTGGGTACAGGGCAACCACAAGGTCGAGCGCAAGGTCGGCGACGACAAGGGCGGCACAATGCGCCTTGGGGCTTACAACGCAGTATTGGCGGATGGATCCAAAGTGGCCGAGGTTTATGGCGGCACTCAGATTGAGGAACGACACCGCCACCGTTATGAGGTGGACATCAAGTATCGCGACAAGCTTGAAAAAGCGGGCCTGAAGTTTTCGGGCATGTCGCCGGACGGACGTCTGCCCGAAATCGTGGAATGGGCGGATCACCCGTGGTTCATCGGCGTTCAGTACCACCCGGAACTGAAGTCCAAGCCGTTTGACCCGCATCCGCTGTTTCGCGAATTTGTGCGGGCCGCGAAAGACACCTCGCGCCTGGTCTAATCTCTGACTGTGTCGGACTGTCACCCCACGTTGTTTCGTGCGGACTGACCTCTTAACTGTGTGGAGAGGCAGGTTTTCTGCTTTTGCATTTCACGGTTTCAGGAGATTTCCGATGAGCAACGCAACAACGATCACCAACCTTCAGCAAGCGCTTCATATGGAGCTTACTGCCGCGCACCAATACCAGTTGCACGCGCACGTACTGGACGACTGGGGCCTTGATATTCTGGCCGAGAAAATGCGGGGCGAGATGCAGGAAGAGCTGGTGCATTCTGACGCCTTTATCGAACGTATCCTGTTTCTGGGTGGAACCCCCGAGCTTGCGTTTCAGAAAAGCCCGGCCGCAGCAGGCACACTGGAAGAGATGTTCGCGTCTGATCTCAAAGACGAGAGTGAGGCCGTTGATTTTTACACCAATGCAGCGCAACAGGCGGCCGAAGTTGGTGATGTTGGTTCGCGTACACTGTTCGAACGCATCCTGATGGAAGAAGAAGGTCATAAAGCCTGGCTAGAGACACAGCTGAGCCTTCTGCAACGTCTGGGCGAATCTGCGTTTAGCGCGAAATTCGTCTCTGGCGCTGCGGGCGAAGCCTGAGACCTTGGTTTCAAACCGGTGGATGTCACAGGTGCTTTGCGCAGTTGACGCATTCTGTGTCTGTGCCGTCACCTCAAAGTGACCTGTCTGGGTGCAAAAACTCTGGCCGGGTCATTTTCGCAGCGTTAGCTGTAGGATACGTGACAACAGGAGAGTTCCGATGACCAGCCAGTCCCAGAAAGCCGTGACCTTTACCAGCCTTCACAAGAAGGGCGATCCTGTCATTCTTTTCAATATCTGGGACGCTGGCAGCGCTGGCGCCGTTCGGGACGCCGGTGCCCAGGCCATCGCGACCGGCAGTGCCCCTGTTGCGATGGCGCAGGGCTATGGCGACGGGCAGAACATTCCACTTGAGGCCGCGTTGGACAATGCTCGTCGTATCGTTGCGGCGGTTGATCTGCCGGTAACACTGGATTTCGAGGGTGCTTATGCCGAAGACCCGCAAGGGATCGCGCAAAACGTTCGGCGCGCGCTGGACTGCGGTGTTGTCGGGTTCAACTTTGAAGACCAGATCATAGGTGGCGACGGTCTCTACGATATCGCCACTCAGGCCAAACGCGTTGAAGCGATGTGCGACGCTTGCGCGCGCGCAAGCATTCCCGCCTATGTCAATGCGCGCACAGATATCTTCCTGAAGGCCGCTGCGGACACCCATGACGACGCGATGCTGGATGAGGCCATTGCCCGTGCCAATGCCTATGCTGACGCAGGCGCCAGCGGATTCTTTGCACCCGGGCTAAAGAACGAAGCCCTGATCGCCCGGCTTTGCGAATCCACCACGTTGCCGGTCAATATCATCGCTCTGCCCGGCACGCCGGATACGGCCACTCTGGCAAAGCTCGGGGTCGCGCGGATCAGCTACGGTCCGGTCCCCTATCGCCAAATGCTGGCCTGGTTGCAGAACGCAGCCAAAGAGGCCCTGACCCGGTAAACGTCTCAAAAACCTCACCAAGGCCATTTCTCCGGATTCTGAGTGACCTGGGTGTCAATCTATCTTCAAAGTTGGTTAGGGTTTTCATTGAAAAACCCCGACCAACTAAACCGATCAAGAAACCGGAATCCCCGTAAACCCTGACGAGTCGAAAGATAACGTTATGGTTTTGAACGCCTTTTTTTAAGGCGCCGATAATTCAGCTCCCTTAGAATCCGACCTATTCTTGAACCCTTCAATTGAGATCGTTTACCACCCGAAGGCGGCGTATGCTTTCCTTGAACTGAACCAAACCGTGTTTCACGCCAGCCCTGATCCTTCCAGACCCGGTGCAAAAGCTCCAACCGAACATCTGCGTAATCTTCGGCAATCATGACCTGCACTTCATACGCTGGCTTACGCATCACGACCATGAATTCGATACCCATGGGTTCCTGCACGTCTTCGATTTGCAAAGATGACAAGCCCAGGTATTGGCAGTCTTGCAGCATCAAGCGCAGTGAACTGGGTGTCATCACAGTGCAATGAGCATCCTGATAAGGAGACTCTGGCGTTGTTTGCTGCCACTGTTCCCACAAAACAGCGGGATCAAATTGCAGTCTGTGAAGTTCAGGTGGTGTATTGTGGTTAACAGGCTTGAACACCGCTCCGCAGGTCTCGCGAGAGAGAACGTAACGCGAGTCAAAAACCTGCTTTTCTGTCGGTTTCTTTCGATCTTCCCGGTAGGCTTCAAGCCATTCTGACGTAGTTGTCGGGGGGCGGAAATGGTCGAAACATAACCGCCCATCCGGCACGATCATGATCAAGCGCCCCCCTGGCTTCAGTAGCGCCTCACAAGCCTGAAGAAATTTGATCGGATTCGGCAGATGTTCAAAATTATGGGAACTATATATATAATCAAAACTGCCATGTTCGTCCTTTGGCACAACTGAACCCAACTCGGTGGCGCTGCCGACGAAGTCTATCTCCTCGATAAGGCCGTAACTATCGGGGTTAATTGTGTCATTTCTCTCCGCCGACGCCAATAGTTCTTGCGCGGTCAGCACGTCTGCTATTTTGACATTGTAGCCTTCAGCTTTCGAAACGAGCGGATTGAACCAAGGTGCGATTTCCAGCCCCTTGTCTGACTTACTGATCCCCATTGCGGCAGGTAAACGCGGTATCACGTAAATTTCCTTTCAAATGCAACTTTATCGTGCGCAGCTCTGATTCAGCGTGGGACATACGCCATACTATAGCAAGACCGGCATTTCGTGCTTGGCCGATCACGACCTGTCGTCTAGGTGTTTGTTATGTTGAAAAGGTTCTTTAAGGCGCTCAGACCGCCTCATCATGAACAATTGCCGGACCCGGATGCAGAACTTGCTCTGGGTGCTCTGATGGTGCGCGTCGCGCAGGCAGATCGCGATTATAAGCTGGAAGAGATCAGTCTGATCGACAAGATACTGGCCCGTCTTTACCAGCATAACGCGATTGAGGCGGCCAAGGTTCGGGCCACCTGCGAAAAGCTTCATGCTGCGGCACCGGAAACTGATACGTTCGGCAAACTGATCCGGGAAACCACGGACCTGAAAGAGCGGCTGGCAGCCCTTGACGCGTTGTGGGAAATCGTTCTGGCGGATGGCAGTTCGGACGAGGGCGAGATAAAGATCGTCGAAGAAGCCCGCATATCCATGGGCCTGAGCTATAATGACAGTCAGGCATCGCGCGAGCGCGTCCAAAGCCGCTTGGATGTGAGTTAAGCGCCCGCTATATCTTACCCATGTTCAGCGACTTTCTTTCCAAGCTCACACAGCCCAAGCCCGACCCGCTTGTCGAAGATGATGCCCGCCTGGCCCTGACGGCCCTACTGGTGCGTCTGGCACGATCTGACAACGATTATTCTGATTCCGAGATGGCGCGCATCGACCGCATCTCGGCTGAACGATACGGTTTGTCCCCGTTCGAAAGCGCGGCTTTGCGCGCCCGTGCCGAAGACCTTGAGGCCGAGGCCCCCGACACGGTCCGTTTTACCCGCGCCATCAAGGAAGCAGTCGCTTATGAAAACCGGCTGGCGGTGGTTCAGGCGCTGTGGTCGGTGGCCCTGGCTGATGGCCACCGTACGGGTGAGGAGGACTCGCTGCTGCGTCTGGTTGTCAGCCTGCTAGGGGTCAGCGACGTGGATTCGGCTTTGGCCCGGCAAAAGGCCGCTAAATCTTGATAGCCATGCTTGGCATGTATGACATGCCCGAGGTTCAGGCCGCCAATGATCGGTTCTGGGGGTTGATTCGTGCGCATTTGGGATGCGGGCCAGAACAGCTGACCCGAGGCACCGATGTTTGGCAGGTCTGGCTTGATCCCGAACTGGTGCTGGCGCAGACCTGTGGAATGCCCTATCGCACACGCTTGCATGGTCGGGTTCAACTGGTGGGCACCCCGGATTACGGCCTGCCCGGTTGTCCTGCCGGGCATTATTGCTCGGTCTTTGTGGCGCGGCGCGACGACAACCGCACGCTGGCGGGCATGACTGACGGTATCTTCGCGTATAACGAAGCGCTGTCTCAATCCGGCTGGGCAGCACCGATCACGCATCTATCCCGGGAGAACCTAAATCCTGCGTCGTTGTTGGAAACAGGCGGTCACGCGCTGTCAGCGCAGGCGGTCTCGGACGGGAAGGCAGATTTCGCCGCGCTGGATGCATTGACCTGGATGATGTTGCAGGAACATACCGATCTGGGCAAAAGCCTGCGCGAATTGGCAAAAACCTCTCCTACACCAACCCTGCCCTATATTACTGGACCCGACCAAAACGCGGATCTGGTCGCAGACGCAGTTCGAACCGCAATAGTCGGCCTTGCCGAACACGACCGCAAAACGCTGCATATTCAGGGGCTGATCGACATCCCGGCGGAGGAGTACCTGTCCGTACCGACCCCGCCACCGCCATGCGCACAGCGGATAATCTGATGACCAAATTGTCCGGTGCATTTGGTCATTTTGGCTGTTTCCGCCCCTGAATTTGCGAATTGCGCATTGCATTGAGCAAAATTTTCGGCCCTATTACCGCACCAACACCACAAACTACTGGACTGCCCGTGACAGAAATCGCTCCCGTCATCGAAATCAAAAACCTTCACAAAAGCTTCGGCAATCTGGAAGTGTTGAAGGGGGTGGATATCACAGCGCATGGCGGCGACGTGGTCTCGCTGATCGGGTCGTCGGGGTCAGGAAAATCAACTTTGCTGCGCTGCTGCAATCTGTTGGAAGACAGCCAGCAGGGTGAAATCCTGTTCAAAGGCGAACCCGTCAAATGGTCGGGCGATAGCCATGGGCGCCGCCCCGCGGACCCCAAGCAGGTTCTGCGCATCCGCACCAACCTGTCGATGGTGTTTCAGCAGTTCAATCTGTGGGCGCATATGACCATCCTGCAAAATGTGATGGAAGCCCCCGTGACCGTTCTGGGCCGCGACAAGGCCGAAGTGGAAGACAGCGCGCGCAAATACCTTGAGAAAGTAGGGATTGGCGACAAATGCGACGCCTATCCGGCACAATTGTCCGGCGGTCAGCAACAGCGTGCCGCGATCGCGCGGGGGCTGTGCATGGAACCGCAGGCGCTGTTGTTCGACGAACCGACCTCGGCGCTGGATCCCGAACTGGAACAGGAAGTGATCAAGGTGATCAAGGATCTGGCCGCAGAAGGGCGCACCATGATCATCGTGACCCATGACATGAAAATGGCGGCAGATATCTCGAGCCACGTGGTATTTCTTCATCAGGGCCTGATCGAGGAAGAAGGTTTGCCCGAAGATATCTTTACGTCACCCGAATCCGAACGGCTTCGGGGCTTTCTCTCCGCTACTCAAGCGGCTTAACTTCAAGAACAGAACCAAAACTGGGGAGTAACCAATGAAAAACCTGATTCTGTCCACTGCAGCCCTGGCGCTGACTGCTGGTATCGCGATGGCCGACACGGTCCGCATGGGCACCGAGGGCGCCTACCCTCCGTACAACTTCATCAACGATGCAGGTGAAATCGACGGGTTCGAACGTGAAGTCGGCGACGAGCTGTGCAAACGCGCTAACCTGGAGTGTGAATGGGTCAAGAACGACTGGGACTCGATCATTCCGAATCTGGTCTCGGGCAACTACGACACCATCATCGCCGGTATGTCGATCACAGCCGAACGTGATGAGGTCATCGATTTTACCCAAGACTATTACCCGCCGACCGCTTCGGCCTATGTCGCGACCTCTGACTCGGCAGACGTAACCGGCGGTGTCGTTGCTGCGCAAACCGCCACGATCCAGGCGGGCCACGTTGCCGAATCTGGTGCAACCCTGGTCGAATTCGCGACCCCGGAAGAAACCATTGCAGCCGTCCGTAACGGCGAAGCCGATGCCGTTCTGGCCGACCGCGACTATCTGGTGCCGTTGGTCGAGGAATCGGGCGGTGAGCTGGTCTTTATCGGCGATCCGGTTCCGCTGGGCGGCGGCGTCGGCATGGGCCTGCGTGAAAGCGACGGTGAACTGCGCGGCAAGTTCGACGAAGCCATCACTTCGATGAAAGCTGACGGCACGCTGAACGAGATGCTGATCAAGTGGTTCGGTGAAGGCACCGCCACATACGGTACTGACGGTTCGGTCGTCACCAACTAAGACCTGACCAATCCCGGTCCGGTGCTTTGGCGCCGGGCCGCTTCCGGCCTAGCCGGAACAGACGTTGGAAAGACGCCATATGTTCTCGTACTGCGCTGATCCTGACACGCTGGGCACGTTCCGCTGGTTTTCATGCTACCTGACCAATGGCGTCCACTGGTCGTTCTACCTGTCTTTCATCAAGGTTTTGGCCTTGCTGGCTGTGACCGCGCCCGTCGCTCTTGGCTTCGGGTTTGCAGGTGCCATGGCGGCGCGCTCGCATTTCCCCCCGCTCAGCTGGCTGGGCAAAGGGTATATCGCGATTGTGCGCGGCGTGCCCGACATTGCGTTTTTCCTGTTCTTCGTCATCGCGTTGGATCAGGCGTTTGAGTGGACGCGACATAAGATATTGTGCCCGGACTGGACCGACCCAATCCGCCAGGGCAATGACTTCCTCGTTTGTCAGGCCGCCAAGCTGCCACTCGGAACCGCGCCTGAATGGGTGCATGAAACCTATGGGTTTTTCCTTGCGGTCATCACCTTCTCTATCGTTTTTGGCGCCTTTGCGGCCAATGTCCTGTTCGGCGGAATGCGCGCCGTACCACATGCGCAACTGGAAACGGCCGAAGCTTATGGCATGAATCGCCGCCAGACCTTCTGGCGTATCCTTGTGCCTCAGATGTGGGTTTACGCGCTGCCCGGCCTGTCCAATCTGTGGATGGTGCTGATCAAGGCGACACCCCTGCTCTTCCTGCTGGGCGTCGAAGATATCGTGTATTGGGCGCGCGAACTGGGCGGCACCAAAACCTCGAAATTCACGCAATACCCGCATGGCGACTGGCGCATGTGGTATTTCCTGTTCCTGCTGATCTTCTACCTTGGCATGACCCGTTTCTCGGAACTTGGGCTTGAAAAACTGATGCGGCGATTGTCCCACGGACAGGCCACTTCCGGCGGAGAGCTTCTGCGCAAGGAGACCACGGCATGATGATCCGCGTTCAAGACCGCAACCGGGTGCCGCACGCGATTGCACAGCAATCTCTTTCGCGCCCGCAATCTCCTTGCCAGGGAGCCCGATCATGAGCTGCATCCAGACCATTCAGGATTACGGCCTGCGGTCGCTTGGCTTTGGCGAACGCCTGCTGCCCAAGACCGATTTCACCCTGTGCGAACAGTTCACCCTGATCGGCTCGGGCATGATCTGGAACATCTATTTCGGCGTAATGGCGCTGGCGACCGGGTTCTTTCTGGCCACCGCGCTGGCCGTCGGCAAAGCCTCGACCAACAAATGGCTGCGCAAACCTGCCGAATGGTTCATCTTTCTGTTCCGGGGCTCGCCTCTCTTTATCCAGTTCTTCTTTGCTTATTTCTTCTTCCTGTCGCTGAAGAAAACATATCCGATGTTCGACGCCTTCACCTCGGCCTGGCTGGGGGCGCTGATCGTGCTGTTCCTGAACACCGCAGCCTATTCGGGTGAGATTTTTTACGGTGCCCTGCGCTCGATCCCCAAGGGAGATATCGAAGCGGCAGATGCCTATGGCATGTCCGGCTGGTCGCGGTTTCGGCGGATCGTCTGGCCCACCATGCTGCGTCTGGCCTGGCCGGCCTATACGAACGAAGCGATCTTTCTGTTCCATGCCACCACGCTGGTCTTCTTCTCGGCCTTTCCGGCCTGGCAACAACGTGGCGACGCGCTCTATTACGCCAGCTATTTCGCGGACAAAACGTTCAACCCGTTCATCCCCTATCCAATTCTGGCGTTCTATTTCATCCTGCTGACATTGGTGATTGTCGGGGGATTTGGCCTGATCAACAAACGCCTGAACCGTCACCTGCCCACCGCCAAACGGGCAAGAATGCGGTTCAAACTGAACCTGGCGCGCTAAAAGACGGCGCGCCGCAAATTCCGGCGTTCAAGCCTACACTACGCTTGTAATACGCTTGGTGATGAGAACACGGACAGTCGATTGGGGGGGAATGGTACCGCCTCCCTGGCTTGAACAGGGGACCTCTGGATCCACAATCCAGCGCTCTAACCAACTGAGCTAAGGCGGCACTTTGTGAGGGGCGATGTACCGAACGCGCCGGGGGAATGCAAGAGGATTAAAGCCGAATTCTCCAGCTTTGTTCGACAAGATCGACGCCAAAGGAATGCACCGGTTTGCTGTCGATCAGTTCCCAGCCAAACGCCCTGTAAAGCGCGCAGGCAGCCGTATGACTTTCATGGGTCCACAAAACCATTTCCCGATATCCAGCCTCGCGTGCGAAGTCTGTACAGGTCTGTAACAGCCGTTTCCCCAACCCAAGTCCGCGCGCCTCGGGGACAAGCAGGAAGAGGCGAAGTTTGGCGGTTGTCTGGTCAACACGCACGCAGAAAATGCTACCCAGTCTTTGTCCAGCCCGTTCAGCAATCCAGCCTTTTTCAAAGGACGGGTCATTGTCGGCAATGAACTCCTCTAGGATGCGCGCAACCAACGGGGCAAAGCTGTCATCAAATCCTTCGTCGTGCGCATAGAGCAACCCGTGCTGTTCAACCAGCCACGCGGCATCATCGGGGCGAAACGTTCTGAGAATCACTTCTTCCATGTCTTATCTGACCGCAAAGGTGACTTGATTCTCAACCCCGTGCGCGCTAGCACGAACGCTCAGTCTCGGAGGCACAGATGGGCATCAATACCGAACGCGATATTCAGGCCAACCTGCAAATCGGCCCGACCGATCAGGGGATGGTACGCTTGTTCATCGAAGCCGACGGCATCGAAATTCCGATGGATTTCGACCCGGAAGAAGCCGAAGAAATCGCCGACGAGATCCGCGCCGCGATACAGGCCGCCCTCGCCGTCAAAGGCTGAACTTTTACAAGCGCGGATCGCGCAGCGCATGCAGACGGCGTGCTGCATCTGTTGCAAATTTCTGGATCATCTTCTTGCGCCGCGCCGGGGCAAGCTTGTCTTCGGGCGCCATGCGCACGATCTCGGCATCATAGGCGTCAGCAATAATCAATCCTGTTTCGTCAGGTAACAGATCGGTCGGAAACTCGGTATCCACGGCCCAGAAGAATCGGTCACACCATTCCAGATAGCCCTGCCATTTGGCATCCGATTGATAATCGGCACGGCTGGATTTGCATTCGATCACCCAAAGCTCACCTTTGGGACCCAGCCCCATCACATCGACACGCAGACCACGTGCCGGAACGAATTCTTCAACAGAAACAAAACCATGCGCGGCAAGGTGGCGTGCGACGCCACGCGCGAGCTTCTGTCCGGGCTGCAAATCTAACAACATACCCCAAATGTGAACAATTGGTGAACAAAAGTAAAGTGCTGCATCGCGCTTGACATGATACCATTAGGTATCGCATTAATATGATACCAAATGGTATCTCTTCTGGGGTTGCTTATGGATAACCGAACTCAAAACGCGTTCCGTGCGCTGGCCGATCCCACACGTAGGGACATTGTTCAATTGCTCTCGTCTCAGGACATGACCATCGGGCAGTTGACAGACCGGTTCGACATGACCCGGGCCGCGGTCAAAAAACACCTGACGGTCCTATCCGACGGCGGCTTGATCACCGTTGAAACCCGTGGCCGCGAACGCATTAACCGTCTTGAACCACAAGGCATGGCCCCCGTTCTGGACTGGCTCAGATATTTTGACCAGTTCTGGGACGATCGCCTCAACTCTCTCAAGGAAGCTGTTGAAAGGAAATCGAAATGACCGATGCAGTTCTGAAGAAATCGATCTTTCTGAGGGCCGAGCCGGAAACGGTTTGGGCTTATCTTACAGACCCGGATCGCCTGGCGGAATGGTTCCACAAACCGAAACATCCTCTGACCGCGGGTCAAAAGCTGGAGATGTTTGGCACAACAAGCGGCGACCTGTTGATCTGGGGTGAGGTTCGCGTTGCCAACCCTCCCAAATATCTGGAATACACGTTCACCGTAAAACCGATGGGCGACGCGGTGAGCGTCGTCAAGTGGACCCTGGAACCCGTCGCAGGCGGGACGCGCCTTGACCTGCGGCATGAAGGCCTGCCGCAGGGGGCCGATGCCTTTGGCCTGATCCTGGCACTGGACAAGGGTTGGGACGAGCACTTTGGCAAGATGCGCACGGCATTGCACGAAACTGTTGATGCCTGACCCCTTGTGCGAACCCGTCAGACGCCCTACTTAAGCGCGTGGCGGGTTCTGCCCTTCTTGTGACAGGTAGCATTCTGGTGGCCTTAAGCAATTCCGAGGGGGCTGGCTCTGTTCAGGTCCTGGCCTGATTACCTGGCGCCCACCTGTATATACAGGTCCTCGGGAATCAAACCACACGGTTGTTTGGTGGTCCCGCCACATTGCTGAATTGGCTCAGAGCACCACCAACGTCGGTCTTTACACGCCTGGATGTCATGCAGATCAAATTAATCCGCTCTGTTAGCCCAATTCTTCCAAAAGCAATGCTGACTTAGTGTACCAGCCTTCCTGTTGAAACATAGCACCCATTCCCTGGCCCCAAGAATATTCATGCAAACTGGTTCAAGGCTATCCTTCGATGAGAGAAAACAATTCGATTGGATCAGCAAGGCCACGAACTTCGTGAACCCCACAAGGCAAAAACAGATCAGGTGAGGTCCCAGCAATCGCTGATGTTACCAGCACTCTGTGACCGATAGACTTGGTTAGACCTTCTATGCGACTGGCAACGTTCACTGCGCCCCCGAGAACCGTGAAATCAAGTCTTCCCGGACTGCCGATATTGCCATAGCTGACTTGCCCAACATTGATCCCGATTCCTACATCCAAAGACGACTTATTAGCCTCAACGCGGCGACTGTTGAGCGTCGTCAAACCGGCCAATACACTTTGTGCGGCTTGCGCAGCCTTTCGGCATCGGTCGGCGTGGTCAACCTGAGTTGCGATGGTGAAGATCGAGAGAATACCGTCACCCATAAACTTGAGAACATCGCCGCCGTTCTCTTCTACGGATTGCACAACCAGATCAAAGTATCCGCTCAGCGCGTCAAAAACATCCACCTCGGGAGCGGCTTCCGAAAGAGCCGTGAAACCTCGCAAATCAGAAAACATGACAACTGCATCAACTGTCGTTCGTTCGCCCCGCTTGATCCGCCCATTCCAAACCGCATCAGAGGGCCCATCACCAAGATATGTTCGTAGCAGCCCCTTGGCTGACTTGCGCATTGTGACGGGTTCCAAGGCGGACGATAGAGCAGGCAGAGCTTCCTCAATCAATTCCAGATGTTGCGGTGAAAAACCGTCTGGGTCCTGTGTAACAAATGTACAGCCGTGCAGAGATCCATCACCATAATACATAAGGGTGGCATAGTAGTCTGTGCCACCCGACTCAGCGAATTCAAGATACGATGAATGCTCGGTCCTTGGATCAAGTTGTCGCAGACTTTTATGAAGTGGCTTTCTGTGCTCCAGAATGTACTCAAATGAGCTGCCAACATACCCGTCTGTCGACATCGTTTCATGAGTTACGTCGTAGCTGTCGGTCCGGTCAGGGGTCCAGACTATCCCCCATGCAATAAGTAACGGATTGGCGAACCGCTGACCAATATTGACTCGCCAGAGTGGAACGCCTTCGTCAACTAATGACGAGCAGAAATGAGAAACTACTTTCACGGGGTCGCCTGAGCGGCGTCCTTCGGTAATCATCCAGTCGGTTAATTGTGGTACGGAGGCCATGTTGTCAAACTAGTCGCTTGGACAAGATGATCAAAGTCCCTTCCTATTAGCAGGTCATTCAAAGCGCTATATTGAAGGAATATGTTCAGACCAAGGCCCCAGATACGCCATTCTGAATATCCGCGATAGGCTGAAATCAACCGCATACAAACGTGACAGCGGCTGCATCTGCTTTGAAGCTGCAACAGTCAATGTCGGCGCAACCATCTCACGATATGCCAGAGAACCCATAAGAGGCTTGGTGTGATAAAGCCTGGTATCAAAATTAGCGTGAAACACTCGCCTCTTGCTTGATCGCAACTGGTTTCAAATCATCTAAAACCGGTGTTCCCCGGCGCGGGCCTTGCGGCTTTTCTGCCATGCTCATGATCTTGTAGGCGAACTGGACACCGGCAAAGACAATGCCGTTCATGAACCAGATCATCACCAAAGCGATAAGACCGATTTCCGAACTGGTTATCAGATGGCGCAGGTTTGCGACATTCAGCGCCAACAGGACGCCGACAAACACAGCCGAAATGACAAAGCCCCAGGCAACTTGCGTGATATAAAGGCGGATCAGTTTGGGCATGGCGAACCTCTTTGCGCTATGACATTCAAGTTAGCGCATATCTGGTTCTCGTAAAGGCGTCAGAATGCCTCGGGCTGTGCTTCGCGGGCCATGTGATCCAGCACAGCATTGACGAATTTCGGCTCTTTGCCTTCCGGGAAAAACGCACGCGCAACGTCAACAAATTCAGTGATGACAACCTTTGGCGGCGTGTCGCTTTGGGTCAGCTCTGCCCCAGCCGCACGGAACAGCGCCCGCAAGGTCGGGTCAATCCGAGCGATCGGCCATTTGGCGACCAGCGCACGGTCCGTCATCTGGTCGATGGCCGCCTGATAGTTCACCGCGTCATCGACCAACGAGCGGAAGACACTGATATCACCGTCCAACATTTCCTCACCCTCATAGACAGCGCCAAAACGGTGATCCAGAAACTCATTCACGACAGCTTCGGTCGTTTGCCCGGATTGTTCCATCTGGAACAGCGCTTGCACGGCATAAAGCCGGGCGGCGGATTTCATCAGGCGTTTCTGGTTTGCCGGTTTCGGCGCGTCTGTCTTGGTCATGCTGTCGAAGGTCCGTTGCTGTCGCCCGCCACGAGGATGGACTCGGACGGCGGTTTGAAGCCAACGCCCTTTTTGGAAGAGCCCCACTTACGGCTGAGCGCGATCAGATGCAAGGCCGCAGCAGCAGCCCCACCCCCTTTATTCATCTTTTTCGGGTTCGCGCGGACTTCGGCCTGCGCGTCGTTTTCCACAGTCAGAATGCCATTGCCGATGCACAGGCCCTGTAGGCCCATCAACTGGATCGCCCGGCTGGAGTCATTGCAAACGGTTTCGTAATGCGTGGTCTCGCCGCGAATGACGCAGCCCAGCGCGACGTAACCGTCAAAGTTGCATTGACGGTCGGCCATTGCGATGGCGGTCGGGATTTCCAGCGCGCCGGGCACCTCGACCACTTCGCAGGTTCCACCCGCGGCTTCGATTTCGGCCTTCGCGCCCGTGATCAGGTTATCGGCAATCGCACGATAAAACGGCGCCGCCACGATCAGCAGCTTGACCGGCTTGTCAAATTTCGGTGTCGGCAGAACGCCATGTTCGTCTTGAGCAGCCATGATCAGTCTTCCTTCAAAATCGAACGGGTACCGACGATGGACAGGCCAAACGCGTCAAGCCCCAGATATACGGTTTCTGGCGAGTCGGTCAGCAGAACCAGTTCCTGAATTCCCATCTTGGACAAGATCTGGGCCCCCAGACCGGTTTGTTTAATGGTGCGCGGTCCCTCGTCACCCGTCGCATATAGCGAGTTGCGCGGTTGACGGAACAGGCAGACCACGCCCCGTCCTTCTTCAGCAATCTTTTCCATGGCGCGCGGCAGTTCGCGCGATGATTTCGGACCAAGACCCAGAATATCGGGGGCCTCGTGCAAAGCATGGGTGCGGGTCAACACCGGTTCGGGTGTGGTGATATCGCCCTTAATCATGACCACATGTTCGATGCCATGGGTCTGATCGGTGAACAGCCGCATCTCCCACTCGCCGCCATATTCTGACGTCACGATCTGACGCGAGGTTTCAACCACCAGATTGTCGTTGCGCGACCGGTAGGCAATCAGGTCACTGATCGTGCCGATCTTCATGTTGTGCTCTTGCGCAAACTCAACCAGATCAGGCAGACGCGCCATGGTGCCGTCGGGTTTCATGATCTCGCAGATCACGCCCGAGGGGTTTAGACCTGCCAGACGCGAGATATCAACGGCAGCCTCGGTATGACCGGCACGCACCAGCACCCCACCCCGCTTGGCGCGCAAGGGGAAGACGTGGCCTGGTGTCGCGATATGGGCCATTGTGTTCTGCTCGTTGATCGCAGTCGCCACGGTCAGCGCACGATCGGCGGCAGAGATCCCGGTGCTGACCCCTTCGCGCGCCTCGATGGACACGGTGAATGCGGTTTCGTGCCGGGACGAGTTGTTCACCGCCATCATCGGCAGCCCAAGCGCTTCGACCCGTTCTGCCGTCATAGGCAGACAGATCAGGCCACGGCCATGGGTGGCCATAAAGTTAATGGCCTCGGCATCTGCGAACTCGGCAGCAATCACCAGATCGCCCTCGTTTTCGCGATCCTCGTGATCGACCAGAATATACATCCGGCCGGCACGCGCCTCTTCAATAATGTCTTCGATCGGGCTGATCGCGTCGCGCAGCCGGGCCTCGACCGGGCCGGGTGTCTCAAAGCTCATTGGGCAGCCTTTCGCATGGCATGTTTGAACGGCGGAATAGACCACTGAGGGCACAAAGACCAGTCCACAAACGGCGCAGGTCTGCTCCGACGCGACGTATGGTATCAGGACATCTCGGCCAGACGCGCCACATAACGGGCCAGTGTATCGATCTCAAGATTGACCCGGTCCCCGACCTGCACGTCACCCCAGGTGGTGACCTCTTTGGTGTGTGGAATGAAGTTGATGCCGAAATCGCAATCTGTCACGTCATTGACCGTCAGGGATGTGCCATTCAATGCCACCGATCCTTTGGGCGCGATGAACCGTGCAAGATCCTTTGGCGCGCGCAGGGTGACGCGGGTGCTGTCACCGTCTTCCCTGATCGCGATCACCTCGGCTACGCCATCCACATGGCCCGAGACGATGTGACCGCCCAATTCGTCACCAACCTTCAGCGCGCGTTCCAGATTGACACGCTTGCCGACAGTCCAGGTGTCGAGATTGGTTTTCGAGACGGTTTCCGCGCTGATCTGGACATCATACCAATCGTCGCCCAGCGCGATCACGGTCAGACAAACACCGTCACTGGCAATAGAGGCTCCGATATCGATGCCCGCAGTGTCATAGGCAGTCCTGATCCGCGCGCGCAGGTCTCCCTGCTGCTCCAGCTCGGCGACAGTGCCCATGTCGGTGACGATCCCTGTAAACATTCCGTTAACCCTCAGTTCCTAACCTGTGCCTGACTATCACCGTCGAGGTAAGGCCAACGGGCCGCGCGGGCAAGCCCTGCCTTGCCGTACACCCACCAAACGGGCATAGTTTTGGCAACAACAACAATACGAGCAGTTCGGATGCCGCACCCGCCTTCAAGGTCTCATGATCGGGTCTTCCTGTTCCTTCAGGGCCCGCACGGACCTTTTTTCCCGGCCTTGGGGCGTATGTTGCGCGCCACGGGGGCTCGGGTCTGGCGGGTTGGGTTCAATGCAGGCGATCAGGCGTTCTGGTTTGGCAAGGCAAGCTACATCCCGTTTCAGGACAAACCGGAAAACTGGCCCGCAACACTGTCCTCTTTGATCGATGAAAAAGCAGTTACGGATATTGTTCTATATGGCGACACCAGACCCATACATGCGCGTGCGGTCGAAATCGCCCGGTCTTGCGGAGTTACCGTACATGTATTCGAGGAGGGGTATCTGCGCCCATGGTGGGTGACTTATGAGCGGGACGGATCAAACGGAAATTCCCGGCTGATGTCGCTGGACGTTCAGCAAATGCGCCAGGCCTTGGCCTTGTCCGACCGAAAGGCGCCGCCGCCACCGTCGCATTGGGGAGACATGCGGCACCATATCTTCTATGGCGCCCTTTATCATTGGTTCGTGATGGCCCTGAACAGTCGCTACCGCAACTTTCAACCGCACAGGGAATTACCTGTCTCGCAAGAATTCAGATTGTACCTCAAGCGACTGTTTTTGATGCCTTTTCATCGCCTTCAACGAAGTGTGGCAACGGCGCGGGTCAGATGGGGCGGATACCCCTACCACCTCGTTCTGTTGCAGCTTGGGCATGACAGCTCGGTGCAGGCTCATTCCAGCTTTTCGGGCATGTGTGAATTTCTTGAGCTGGTAATCGAAGGATTTGCGCAGGGCGCGCCTGCCCATCACAGGCTGGTGGTAAAGGAACACCCGTTGGAAAACCATCGCGAACCGTTGCGACGCCGGGCCCGCGAGATAGCCGGAAAACATGGCATCGGCGACCGGGTTCATTATGTGCCGGGCGGCAAACTGGCCAGATTGCTGGATGAGGCGAATTCGGCCGTCACCGTGAATTCCACCGCCGGACAGCAGGTTTTGTGGCGAGGCATTCCATTGCGCATTTTCGGGCGTTCGGTTTATGACAAGCCCGATTTCGTCTCGCAGCAGCCAATCGCGGCGTTTTTCGCCGATCCCCACCACCCGGATGCCGAAGCCTATCGCTGTTATCGGCAATTTCTTCTGGAAACCAGTCAGGTACCCGGCGGGTTCTATTCAAGGCGTGGCCGCCGTCAGCTGCTGCGCCGCGCCGTAGATATGCTTTTGGACACCAACGACCCCTACCAATCGGTTCTGAACACGAACGAGGCGCGAACGACACAGTTGAAAGTCGTCGAATGAAACGGGTGGTGTGTGACTGGAAGTTAAGCAACTTACCAGCTAGTCTGCACGCAACTACAAAAGACTGAGGATATCGGGCGGTGAAAGTCTCTCCTGGGCGATGGATGCGGGGTGTGTCCCTTGTGGCTGCAATTGGCCTGCTGGCCGCGTGCCAGCTGCCAAAATCCGGACCGAATAAATCCGAAATTCTGGCCGGTTCAGTTCAAAACGGGGGCAACGCATATGTCGTTGAAGTTGACGACAACGTCACACGCGCGACGTCCGCCATTCCTCAGTATGGCTTTTCTTCCTCCTTCAGCAGTGCCCAGACATTGACCGCAGATACCGTTCGCCCTGGAGACGTGCTGGGGCTGACCATCTGGGAAAACGTCGACGATGGACTGCTGTCCGGCGAAACCGGCCTGGCGACCGCGTTGAATGAGGTTCAGGTCGACAGCGACGGATTTATCTTTGTTCCCTATGCAGGCCGGATTCGGGCTGCAGGAAACACGCCGGAACAGCTGCGCGTTCTGATCACAGACAAGCTTCAGGAACAGACGCCGGACCCGCAGGTCGAAGTGCGTCGCGTCGCTGGTGACGGGTCCACTGTCTCGCTGACGGGCACGGTCGCCGCACCAGGCATTTATCCGATTGAACGGCCAACTCGGTCGCTGCTTGGTATGTTGTCCCGGGCGGGCGGAGTCTCGGTCGCGTCTGACATCGCGCTGGTGACCCTGATCCGGGGCGATCAGAAAGGTACCGTCTGGTACGAGGACCTGTTCCGCAACCCCAAGCTGGACGTCGCCCTGCGCGGTGGTGACCGCATTCTGGTGGAAGAGGACAGCAGATCGTATATCGCCCTTGGCGCAACCGGGGGCCAGTCGCGCGTGGCGTTTGAAAGTCAGGATCTGTCGGCACTGGAAGCCTTGGCGCAGGTCGGCGGTCTGCTGACGCTGTCCTCGGATCCAACGGGTATCTTCATTCTGCGCAAGGAACGTCAGGATGTTGCCCGCAGTATCACCGGACGGGCCGACCTCAAAGGGGATCAGCGCATGATCTACCTGCTGAACTTGACAGCCCCCAACGGCCTGTTCATTGCACGCGATTTCGTGATCCGGGACGATGATACGATCTACGTGACCGAAGCGCCCTATGCTCAGTGGAGCAAGTCGATCTCACTTATCGCAGGCGGTCTGACTCCCGTTGCAAACGTTGCCACGCTAACCGGCAATTGATGCATGCGACCCGATCCCGACACGTCAGCCGGGAGCGGGCAAAATCGGCTGTTTGTTTATAACGGCGGCTTTCTGACCCAGAAACGTCTGAGACGAATTCTGTCGCTTTCGGGTTACGACATTCGACTGGGATTTCCGAAAGAAGGCGATTGCGTAGGCGTCTGGGGCAACAGCCCGACAGCACATCGCGGTCTTAAGATTGCTGAAAAACACGCTGCCCCGATTCTGCGGGTCGAGGACGCCTTTCTCAGATCTCTGCACCCGGGCCGGAATGGCGAGCCCCCTTTGGGGCTGTTGCTGGATCGTTCCGGCCTGCATTTCGATGCCGCCACGCCGTCTGAACTTGAAACAGTGCTGGCCACGCACCCTCTGGATGACACGGCCCTGCTGAACCGTGCCCGCGCCGCGATCACGCGGATCAGAGAGCTTAACCTCAGCAAGTATTCCGCCTTCGATCTCGATCTTGAACCACCCGATCCGGGTTATGTTCTGGTGATTGATCAGACGGTCGGCGATGCGTCGGTAACAGCAAGCGGAGCGGACCGCGCCCGGTTTCTTGAAATGCTTGTCTTGGCGCAGGAGGAAAACCCCGGCGCACGTATCCTGATCAAGACGCATCCTGAAACACTGGCGGGTCACCGTCAGGGGCATTTTACCGATCAGGACCTGTCAGACCGGATAACGCAGTTCAGCGACCCGATCAGCCCATGGCCGTTGCTTGAAGGGGCTGTTGCTGTCTACACCGTGTCCTCGCAACTGGGGTTCGAGGCAATTCTGGCAGGCCACAAACCGCGTGTGTTCGGCCAACCTTTCTATGCCGGATGGGGCCTGACGCAGGATGACAGACCCGTTCCGCGCCGCCAGCGCAGCCTGACACGGGCGCAATTGTTCGCGGCCGCCATGCTGCTGTACCCGACTTGGTATGACCCCTATCGCGATCAGCTGTGCGAACTGGAAACGGTACTGGACACGTTAGAGGCAAAGACCGGCGCCTGGCGACAGGACAAGAACGGCTGGACGGCATCCGGGATGCGCTTGTGGAAACGCAGGCATCTGCAACAGTTTTTCGGGCAACATGGAAAGCTGCGCTTTACGGCATCTCAACCCGGCACACTGGACCGCCCCCACATGGTCTGGGCCAGCCAGGCAAGGAACACCGAAGGGGCGGTTCGGGTCGAAGACGGGTTCCTGCGTTCACGCGGGCTTGGGGCGGAACTGGTCCCGCCATTGTCGCTGGTGACGGACGAGATCGGTATCTATTACGACCCGACAAAACCCAGCCAGTTGGAAGATTTGATCACCTTGCGTGAAACGTTGAGGCCGGATCAGGACCTGCGCGCGGAACGTCTTGTCGAAAACCTTTTGGCCGCAGGCTTGAGCAAATACAATACCGGCAATCCGACCAGCCCCCTGCCCGAAGGCCATCGTATTCTTGTGCCCGGACAGGTCGAGGACGACGCCTCGATCCTGTTGGGTACCAGCGCGGTCCGCAACAATCTGGACCTGCTGAAAACTGTGCGCGATGCCAATCCCGACGCGATCCTGATTTACAAACCCCACCCCGATGTCGAAGCGGGTCTGCGCGAAGGCAGGATCGATTCCGAGGCAATTGCCGACATTGTTTTAACCCAAACAGACCCCGCATCATTGTTGCCGCACGTGCAGGAAGTATGGACCATGACATCGCTTCTGGGGTTCGAGGCTTTGCTGCGCGGTGTGAAGGTTACAACTCTGGGCGCGCCCTTTTATGCGGGTTGGGGGCTGACCACGGATCTGGGGGCTGTTCCCGCCCGGCGTGGCGCACGACCGACGTTGATGGGCCTCGTCCATGCCACCCTGATTGATTACCCTCGTTATTTCGACCCGGTCACGGGGCAACCCTGCCCGGTCGAGGTTGCCGTTGATCGTCTGGCGCAGGGCACTTGTGCTCCGACCGGTCCGTTCAATCGAGTTCTGTCAAAACTTCAGGGCGTGTTTGCGACACATGCGCACTTGTGGCGCTAAACCTAGTCAGACGCCCTGCGCCAACGGTGCAGGATATCCCCACCCACCACTTTCGCTTCAACCAGTTCGAACCGTGGCGCGGCGTCCAGTGTCGTCAACGCCAATGTTCCCACAGCAGCCAGACCTTCGGCCCCAATGGTCAATCCAGCGGTAAATCCGACCAATTCATCCACCAGATCCTCGGCCAGCAGCGATGCAGCCAGCGCCGCCCCGCCTTCGCAGAAGACGCTGGTCAGACCGGCTTGCCCCAACTGTTGGAGCAGATCGACCGCGTCAATCTGATGATCCTTCAACGCGCAGGGGATCAGCCTGGCGCCCAATCCTTCCCAGGCTTTCGCGCGCTCGGCATCCGGGTGATGCGCATGGCAGAGCCACACAGGTGTCTTTGATGCCGTGCGGGCCAAATGCCCCATCAAGGAAATATCCATATGGCGCGAAACCACAACGCGCACGGGCTGATGATCAATGCCAAGATCCCGAACTGTCAGTGAGGGATCGTCAGCCCGCGCCGTACCCGCTCCGACCATCACCGCGTCGTGTCGCGCACGCATGGCATGGACGACGCGGCGCGCCTGTGGCCCGGTAATCCATTGGCTGTGCCCGGTCGAGGTTGCGATCCGCCCGTCAAAACTGCTGGCCAGCTTGAGGGTCACGAAAGGTCGGCCCTGTTCGGTCTTCAGAAAAAAGCCCGCCAGATCACGTTCCGCCTGCTCTGCGAGGACACCGGTTACGACCTTAATTCCGGCCTCGCGCAACTTGGCAAAGCCCTGCCCCGCGACACGCAGATCGCTGTCTTCCACGGCTGCCACGACACGGGCGACACCCGCAGCAATCAAAGCCTCGGCACAGGGGGGTGTTTTGCCGTGATGGGCGCAGGGTTCCAAAGTCACATAGGCGGTCGCGCCATGTGCGGCCTGCCCGGCTTGCGCCAAAGCCTCGGTCTCGGCATGGGGGCGGCCGCCCAGCTGGGTCCAACCGCGCCCGACAATCCGCCCTTTGCGCACGATAACACACCCCACCGCAGGGTTTGGCCAGCACATCCCCTGACCGCGCCGCCCCAGTGACAGGGCCAGCGCCATGAATCGCTTATCTGTTTCGCTCACTCGTCCGTCGGTGGCTGCGGCGGGCGCAGTTCGTGGACAAACTCCTCAAAATCATCGGCCGCCTGGAAATTCTTGTACACACTCGCAAAGCGAACATAAGCGACGGTATCGATCCGCGCCAGAGCTTCCATAACGATCTCACCGATCTTGTGGGACGGGATATCCGTGTCGCCCATGCTTTCCAGCCGGCGCACGATACCCGAAATCATCTGATCGATCCGCTCAGGATCAACTGGCCGTTTCTGCATTGAGATGCGGATCGAACGTTCCAGTTTGTCGCGGTCGAAATCCTCGCGCTTACCATTGGTCTTTATGACAACCAAATCACGCAGTTGCACACGCTCATAGGTCGTGAACCGCCCGCCACAGGCCGGGCAGAACCGGCGTCGGCGGATTGCCACGTGGTCCTCTGCCGGACGTGAATCTTTTACCTGAGTATCAATATTTCCGCAAAACGGGCAGCGCATCCGCCGTCTCCTCGTCCCTTGTTCCGCCTCTTTTTGTAAGCGCTGCGACTTACTTATCCACAACTATAGGGCAGCAACTAGAGTTTGGGTAGTCGGAAATTTCAACCGCTAGATAAAGGGTCAGGCAAGGTGCGCTGCAATCCGTCTCTGGTGTGGTGCCGTGCGGTGTTCAAACAGATATATCCCCTGCCATGTTCCAAGGCACGGGCGACCCTGCACCACAGGTATCGACAAGGATACCGGCAACAGCGCTGCCTTTATATGCGCTGGCATGTCGTCGGGGCCTTCATAAGTATGCCGAAGATACGACATTGCCGGGTGATCGGATTGCGGCACCAGCCTTTCGAAAAACGCCCGAAGATCAGTTTGAACTTCGGGGTCTGCGTTTTCCTGAACAAGCAATGAACAGGAGGTGTGGCGAACAAAAAGCGTCAGTAAGCCATCCGTCGCCACCTGCCCCAGCCACTGCGTCACCTCGGACGTGAATTCGTAAAGACCTGATCCTTGGGTCCGGATTACAAATTCAGTCTGCATTCGCGGTGTCTCGCCGTTCTGTCAGTCGTTATAGAACGGTCGATAGTTACACCTGGCATTCGCGCCTTGTACAGACATGCTGGCGCCAGGTTGAAAACCGATTGTAACAAAGCTGCTTGGCTGTACATCGACATTCTGGGGCGGCTTGGTCGAGAACTGAACCGCCGTTTTACGACCGGTGGTGACGCTTGGCCCATACCCGCGCAACACGTAGATCCGATCGCGCCAGCCCGCGCCCAATGTACGCCGTGCATAATCCGCTGCCGCGCACCAGTATCCTTCGGTACGCTGGTCGCCGCGCGGAATAACTTCGAAATCGGTGGCGTTTATCGGCTCGGTCCGGTACCCGTGCGGTGCCGCGTCAGCCGTCATTGGAATGCTGAACGCCAGGGCGGCAATCGCGGCAAATGTCCGTGTGTGTTTCATTGTCATTTCTTCCCTGATTGTGTGTCTCAAAAAGGTTAGGCCATAAGCTTCGTCGGCACAGGGTCGCTCACGTTCTGTTTAATCCGTCTCATGCGTTGCGTGAACCGGCGTGAGCCATCCCTGGTATCTGATCAACAACCCCAGTCCCGGCACGTCCGCAGACACATCAAACCGAAAGCGCCCCGCTTTGTCCTGCCATTCGTACGTTCTTGAACGCGGCAAGGTAAAAGATGGCATCGGGATGCCAAACACGGTCAGGCGGAGGATATTGATATGCATCCCGCTTTCCTGCCAAACGGGCCTTAACCAGATCGAGACCACGCCGAAAGATTCCCGGACACACTCGCTTTTCGTATCATACTTCAGAGTTGATCGGGTTTTGTGGCCCGCGAAATTCCGATCCCATGACCAGATTTCGCCATTTGCATCAATCTGCAGGGAAACGGGGACGTCTTTGCCGTTTTGCGGAAACCCTGCCAGACGTGTTACAAGGGCAACCCATATCCCTTTGCCACGTTCGATATCGCAGCGTCCCGCAAAGCAGCCCTCGCTCATGTGCAGATCTCGAACCGCCTTTGGCAACCTTTCGGTCGATCCTATCGCGTCAAGAAAGGGATCGCCCATCGCTAGTACCCGTTTTCGGCAAAACGAGCGCTGATATCGGGACCGGGAACCAGACATGTCTCGGAACGCCCGAAGAACGCGTATCTGTTTCGTGCGATCA
Organism: Ruegeria sp. AI2; assembly: GCF_056541275.1. Taxonomy (NCBI): domain Bacteria; kingdom Pseudomonadati; phylum Pseudomonadota; class Alphaproteobacteria; order Rhodobacterales; family Roseobacteraceae; genus Ruegeria; species Ruegeria sp. AI2. The sequence goes on along the minus strand of NZ_JBQFYB010000001.1, from coordinate 418,157 downwards.
GGCGATAGACAGGATCCTTGATAAGCCGAGGCAGAAACCGGCACATTGAGAACAGCGACCACGGGCCGCGCAACTGTTGCATCGCCGCTGCAAACGCATCCAGATGCTGAAAAACAGCGCCATCCACAACGACCAGATTTGTTTGAAAATCCTGTGTGGGAAGGCCAAGATCACGATATAGTTTTTGCCCAAGCGGGGATTGCGCCGTTGCAAACTGGAAAACTTGGCGCCGGTCACGTTTCAGCATAAATTGGAAAAACCCCGAACACAGCACGCATTCGCCGTCAAACACAATCAGGTTTTGGTCATAAACCCCTGTATTCTTGAAAATATCTTGCAAGGTTTTACACCGGAATTATTGACTTAAAGCCAGCCTGACAAAACCACCTGAGCGAAGCAATGCGACATGTACGAAAGGTGTGGGGGCGTGCCGGGGAGCCTTGACCAGAGGCTGGTGATTTCCCCGAGGCTCTGACCTCATCCCCATAAAGGTCTGGACCCGGCAACACTGCTGAAGTGGTTCGTTGCACGTGGCGACGCTTGTCCATATTGGTCAAAAATTTTTGAGAAACTGCCATCGACGGCTTGTTTCTGTCTGAAATCCACTTGTCAGCACCGTCGATCATGAAAGAAAATTCTCTAATAGTTTGCCTATGTATTTGAAAATTTGAGGTACTGTTTCGCGATGGATGTCGATATCGGCCGTCTTCATTTGTTTATTCAGGCACTGGACCGCCATTCTGGTAATGGCGACATGTCCCGCGATGTCCTGAAAATGGCGGGGCTACGCCCTCAGGATATCGCACCGCCGGTCACTACCTACAGCGTACAAAGCGAGGCTTTGTTTATCCGTTATGCATGTGACGCCACCCACGACATCACATTTGCTGCCCGCACGGGGCTTGAGGTTACGTCAGCCTCGACCGTGACCGCCTATATCAGCAAGTATTCCCGCGACCTGAAACAGGTGATGGAGAACCTCACGCGCTTTCACGGCATCATCGACCCTGCCATCGCGCTTAACCTGCGCGTCGCGGGTAATTTTGCGACCTTGGAAGCCGAGTGGAAAGATCCCGGGTATGCGCGGTATCACAGACGCACCGAATTCCTGATTTTTGCTGCCCTGGCCAGAATGCGGAACCTGACGCAAGTCAATCTCTATCCGATAGAAATTCGGTTTCAGCACAGGGTCGGCGGCCACGCCCGAAGATTTGAGAAACTTGCCGGATTTCCGGTGACTTTTGGGGCCGAGAACCTCGAGATTATCCTGCCACTTGCCGCGCTGGACCTGCCTGTGCCGACGTATGACCCCCAACTCAGAGAGCATTTGCTGGGATATGCAGATCGCCTGCTTTCTGAGAGAGGCGCGCCCAAACATCTGACCCGTGCCAAGGTCGAAGGGCTTGTCACCCGTTCCCTGCCCGGCGCAATCCCGCAGGCCGAAAGCCTCGCGGCTGATTTGGGGATGAGCCTTAGAACCTTCAGTCGGCGCCTCAGGGACGAAGGCACCAGCTATCGCGATGTTGTCGACGACCTGCGGTGCGACCTGGCGCAGACCTTTATCAAGAATGAAATGCCCTTGTCTGAAATCGCCTATTCGCTGGGCTATGCCGATCAGGCCGCATTTTCGACCGCTTTCAAACGTTGGACAGGCCAGCCACCCAGCGCGTTCAAGACACGAATGGAACACCCGATACGGACGTGAGACCGGGGGTCATCAGCTTGAAAAACCTCGCCCCGGCCCGTCCCATGAGTGGACAGAACGGATATAGAAGGACAGAAGGTCCAGCCCTTGTGCGTTCCCGCCAATGTGATGGGAGAACAGGCCATCGTGAAAAACGCCTGGAATGAAAAAAGGCACCTCGGGTGAGGTGCCTTGATACTTATTGATCCAGGAAGGACCGAAGTTTTCGGGATCGGCTGGGATGTTTCAGCTTCCGCAGCGCCTTCGCTTCGATCTGGCGGATACGTTCGCGGGTCACGCTGAACTGCTGACCCACCTCTTCCAGCGTGTGGTCGGTGTTCATACCGATGCCGAAACGCATCCGCAGCACACGTTCTTCACGTGGGGTGAGTGAGGCCAGGACCCGTGTCGTGGTTTCCTTGAGGTTCTCCTGAATGGCGCTGTCCAGAGGCAGTACGGCATTCTTATCCTCGATGAAATCACCCAGCTGGCTGTCTTCTTCGTCACCAATCGGAGTTTCAAGCGAAATCGGCTCTTTGGCGATCTTCATCACCTTGCGAACCTTCTCAAGCGGCATTTGCAGCTTTTCGGCCAGTTCCTCAGGTGTCGGCTCGCGGCCGATCTCGTGCAGCATCTGGCGGCCAGTCCGGACCAGCTTGTTGATCGTTTCGATCATATGAACCGGAATACGGATTGTGCGCGCCTGATCCGCGATTGAACGCGTGATAGCCTGACGAATCCACCACGTTGCATAGGTCGAGAACTTATAGCCGCGACGGTATTCGAACTTGTCTACCGCCTTCATCAGACCAATGTTACCTTCTTGAATAAGATCAAGGAATTGCAGGCCGCGGTTCGTGTACTTTTTGGCGATCGAGATCACCAGACGCAGGTTGGCTTCGACCATTTCCTTCTTGGCCTGACGCGCCTCTTTTTCGCCCTTCTGGACCTGCTGAACGATGCGGCGGAATTCGCTGATGTCCAGACCTACATATTGGCCGACCTGAGCCATGTCGTTGCGCAGTTCTTCGACCTTCGCGGTCGAGCGTTCGATGAACATCTGCCAGCCCCGGCCTGGCTTTTCCGCCATTTCGGCCAGCCAGTTGGGGTCCAGTTCACGCCCGCGGTATTCGTCGATGAACTCGCGACGGTTTATCCGTGCCTGATCGGCCAGCTTCACCATCGAACTGTCCAGCGACATGACGCGACGGTTGATACCGTAAAGTTGGTCGATCAGCGCTTCGATCCGGTTGTTGTGCAGGTGAAGACCATTCACCAGTTGCACAATCTCGGCCCGCAACTTCTGATAGGTCTCTTCGTCTTTTTCGCTGAACGTGCCATCCTCGTTCAAGGTGGCCGAAATGCGGCTGTCCTGCATTTCGGACAGCATCGCAAAATCGGTTGAGATCCGCTCCAGCGTGGTCAGAACCTGATCCTTCAATGCCGCTTCCATCGCGGCCAGCGACATGTTGGCCTGATCGTCTTCGTCATCGTCGTCGTCGCTGGTGATCGGGTTGCCATCGGCATCCAGTTCCGGCCCGGCCTCTTTCGCGGGTTTCGCAGCCTGCACAGCAGACGCGTCAACGACTGGCGCGTCGCCATCTTCGTCCAGCTGGTTGCCGAATGTGGTTTCCAGATCGATGACATCCCGCAGCAGAATATCCTCGGACAGCAATTCGTCATGCCAGATGGTGATCGCCTGAAAGGTCAGCGGGCTTTCGCACAGGCCGGCAATCATGGTATTGCGCCCTGCTTCGATCCGCTTGGCGATGGCAATCTCGCCCTCACGGCTCAGCAGTTCGACCGAACCCATCTCGCGCAGATACATGCGAACGGGATCGTCGGTGCGGTCCAGCTTTTCGGTGGCGGCCCCCGCCAACGCAACCTCGCGGTTGCTTTCGGTGGTCGTCAGTTCGGTCGAGCCCTTGTTCTCTTCCTCTTCGGCCTCTTCATCTTCGATGATGTTGATGCCCATCTCGGAGAGCATAGACATAACGTCTTCGATCTGTTCCGAGCTGACCTGATCGGGCGGCAAAACCTGATTGAGCTGATCGTAGGTAATGTAACCTTTCTCGCGGGCCTCGGCGATCATCTTCTTGACGTTGGCCTGGCTCATGTCCAGCGAGATTTCCTGGTCCTGCTCGTCGGATTTGCGATCTTCGGTCGTGTCTTTGGCGGCCATTCAATGCTCCTGCAGGGATGGGTGATTCGTTTGAACCGAATCATTAGCGCGTAGAAGTGATTCGGCCACCCGTTTACCCGTTTTTCTTTTCCAGTGCCTTACGAAAACACCATTTTACCGGCGTTTCCGCTCGAATTTGATGCCGGACATGATTGCCTCGAACGCGTCTTTCTCGTCGCGGTTGATTCGCGCCCCGTTGTCGGCGATGTCGAATATGGCCCTGTCTTCATTCTGGCTTCGGTTTGTCCGGTTGCGTTCTTCTGCCGCTTGCGCCAGCCGATATGTCAGCGCCTCATCGGCCAGATCGGACAACTCCTCTGCGGCTTCGGCAATCTCAGCATCCAACCCCCGGAGCGCTTTGATTTTCGCGAGTTCTTCGGCCAGAGTCATCTCGGCCTTTTCAACGTCGCCCGGTTTGAACACACAGGGGATTACGGCGACATGGCGAAGGGCCAGCAGGTTTTCAAGGGCCTCAGGCCCTAAAGTTTCGGCAATGTGGTCCTTCAGATTGTCCGGGTCATCGATCGCGTGGCGCAGAATTGCAGTTCGCAATGCGGCGTGATCAACATCGCGGCATTCCATCTCTTCCAGTTGGTGTTCGAACTGCACGACGACTTGGGGGTTAAGCGCGGCAATAGCCAGAATGGCCGCTTCGCGCAGTTGAATCTCGGCATTCTCGGACGAGGCCAGAAACGAGGAACGCGCGCCGGGCGTGGCGGGTTGTTTTGGCGGCACCCATTTGCCGCGCGGTTGCCATTGCCGGGATTGCGGCTGCCGTTGCGGACGGAACAACTGCCAGCGCAGGTCCTTGATCTCTTGCCCATAATGCGCCCGGATCGACGGATCGCGGATCAGCTTGATTTTCTCGCGCAGGGACTTGTCCAAAGCCGCCTTGCGTTCAGGACTGTCGAACACCTTGCCGTCGGTCTCGCGCTGCCACAGCAGCTTGACCATCGGAATGGCACCATCCAGCACGGCCTTCACAGCGCCTGCCCCTTCGGCGCGCAGCAGGTCGTCGGGGTCTTTGCCCTCGGGCATCAGGGCAAACCGCAGCGACTTTCCAGCTTCGAGCATCGGCAAAGCCAGATCAACCACCCGCATCGCAGCGCGCAGACCTGCTGTGTCGCCGTCCAGCGCAATGATCGGCTCGTCCGATATCCGCCAGAGCAGTTGCAATTGATGTTCGGTGATGGCCGTTCCCAAAGGGGCAACCGACGCGCCAAAACCTGCTTCGGCCAGCGCGATCACATCCATATAACCTTCGGCCACGATCAGCGGCTGCCCCTTACCTGCTGCCTGTCGAGCCGGGCCTTGATTGTAAAGACTGCGCCCCTTGTCGAACAGCTCGGTCTCGGGCGAGTTCAGGTATTTCGCGTTGTCATAGGGGTCCATCGCCCGCCCGCCAAACGCGATGCAACGTCCGCGCGGGTCGCGGATCGGGTACATGATGCGGTTGCGGAAGGTGTCATAAGGCTTTTTGCCCTTGTTCGAGGGCTTGGCCAGCCCGGCCCCAAGGATCAGGTCCTCGGCCACGTTCTTGCCGCGCAGATGGTCCCACAGCGCCTGCCAATCGTCCGGGGCAAATCCAATCTCCCACCGGTCCAGCGCTTGCGCGTTCAACCCGCGGCGCGCGAGGTAGTCTCGTGCGGCGGCTCCTGCCCCGGTCTTGAGCTGCAGGCGGAAGAACTGCGCTGCCTGCTCCATCACTTCAGCCAGCTGTGTGCGGTGGTCCTGTTTTTCCTGCGCCTTCGGATCGCGCGCAGGCATCGGCATCCCGGCTTCGCGGGCCAGAATCTCGACTGCTTCGATGAACGAGACATTCTCGGTCTCTTTCACAAAACTGATCGCGTCGCCTTTGGCGTGACAGCCAAAGCAGTAATAAAACCCCTTCTGATCATCCACGTGGAACGAGGCCGTCTTTTCATGATGGAACGGGCAAGGCGCCCACATGTCCCCTTTGCCCTGATTGGACTTGCGCTGGTCCCACATGACTTTGCGCCCGACAACCTGAGACAGGCTGAGCCGCGTGCGCAATTCGTCCAGAAATCCGGGGGGCAATGACATCTGCTAAACCTGCCAGAAATGAAAACGCGCGCCAAGAGGAAGGCGCGCGGTTGTCCACAGGGAAATGTCCGAGTTGTGGATTATTGTTGCAGGCACAGTTCAAGCCACGCCGCGCCCAGGTCTTTCTTGCGCACGTCCCGCATCTTTTGCTCATAAACCCAAGGTGTGATCAGCGGGATTGCAGCATTGTAGTTTTCGGGCCATGTCGGGCCGCTATCCGCCACCGCTTGTACAACGTCACGTTCTTTTACACGGTCCAGTCGCGCCTTTTGAACCGCAGCCACCACATCAGCTTGGTACTTGCAGCTTTGTTCCTTGGTTTCCTGAGCGGCCAAAGGGGTGGCCAACAGAGCCGCGACAAAAGCGATACGCAACATGGAATTCTCCGGAGATTCGTTTCTTTGAAGTAGATTGCCCGTCAACCTAACGGGCTGTCAGGGACATTCAAGCCGCAGCGCATGCTGGCGGGGCGAATTGATCACCCCGCCTGTCCGATTCAGAGACCTTTGGCGCGGTAGCTTTTCGCAACGCGGTCAATCGCCACGATATAAGCCGCCGTACGCAGGTCCTCGACATCATCACGGCTGTGCCAAACCTCACGCATCGACTGATAAGCAATACGCATTGTGTCATCGAGACCCGAGCGCACCAACTCAAGCTCATCCGCGCCTTTGAGGTACTTGGCCTTGAAGTCCGGCGACATCGACCAGGCATCGCCTAGGTACCGGTCCAGCCGTTCCAACTCGCTGACGATCAGTTCGTGGCGCGATTCTTCCTGGCGACGCTGCATCCGGCCAAAGCGAATATGGCTAAGGTTCTTGACCCATTCGAAATAGGATACTGTCACACCGCCTGCGTTGGCATACATGTCGGGGATAATCACTGTGCCCTTCTTACGCAGGACTTCATCCGCGCCAGCAGTAACCGGACCATTGGCAGCTTCGATAATCAGCGGCGCCTTGATCCGATCGGCGTTCGACAGGTTGATGACACCTTCCAAAGCCGCCGGGATCAGAATGTCGCAATCGGCCTCCAGCACTGCTGCACCTTCAGCGGAATGGGTCGCGTCGGGATAGTCTTTTACGCCGCCATGTTTGACAATCCACTGACGCACGGCTTCGACGTCAATCCCGTCGGGATTAAATAGCGCACCGTCCCATTCGATGATTCCGGTGATGCGCGCGCCATCTTCCTCGCTGAGGAACTTTGCAGCGTGATAACCTACATTACCAAGCCCCTGCACGATAATGCGCTTACCATCCAGTTTACCTGACAAGCCTGCTTTCTGGATGTCTTCAGGGTGGCGGAAAAACTCGCGCAACGCGTATTGAACACCGCGCCCAGTCGCTTCGACCCGCCCCGCGATACCACCGGCATTCAGCGGCTTTCCTGTCACACAGGCGCGCGCATTGATGTCCGTTGTGTTCATCCGCGCGTATTGGTCAGCCATCCAAGCCATTTCACGCTCCCCAGTGCCCATATCGGGCGCAGGCACGTTTTGCGATGGGTTTATCAGGTCTCGCTTTGCAAGCTCATACGCAAAGCGCCGCGTGATCTGTTCCAGCTCATGCTCTTCATATTCTCGTGGATCAATGCAAAGCCCACCCTTGGAGCCACCAAACGGCGTTTCGACAAGTGCGCACTTATACGTCATCAGCGCAGCCAGGGCTTCGACTTCGTCCTGGTTAACCGCAGTGGCATATCGAATACCGCCCTTGACCGGTTCCATATGCTCCGAGTGGACAGACCTGTAACCAGTGAAGGTATGGATTTCACCACGCAGCCGCACGCCAAATCGAACTGTGTAGGTTGCGTTGCAGACACGGATCTTTTGCTCCAACCCCGGCGGCAGCTCCATAAGGGCGGCTGCCCTGTTGAACATCAGGTCAACACTTTCACGAAAGCTGGGTTCTTTGATGCCGGTCATAAAATCCTCCGTAGCGGTACGTGACGATGCGTCACGACGTTTTGTCGCACCACTGGCGGCCTGCTGCAATCAAACAATGCACTTTTTTTAATCATTTTATGAACGCACGCTTAGTTGCCCTAGGGTGAGTCGCTCAGATCGGCCAACTCCTTAACGAATTGTTTTCATTTCATCGACAGATCACCTGAAACGGTCCAAATTATACCCCTTCGGCGCGTAAAAAGGCCAAAACCAAGCCTTTTTCGCCCAATTCACGCCACGTTTGAAAATTAACTTTGTCCCAAATCTCTTTTTCTTTGACGCACGAATTCGACGTGTGAGGCGGAGTAACCAGAATGCTAAATTCCTTGCTTTGTAACGACGGCTCGAAACCGAAGCGCAAAACGTTCAAGTTAGAGCAGTTCGCTCGGAACGAAGATGGCGTCTTCACTATTTTCGTATTGTTTATGGTGGTCCTGATGCTGGCAATTACCGGCATGGCCATGGATGTCATGAAGTATGAGCGTGACCGCGCCAGCCTGCAATCCACACTGGACCGCGCTGTGCTTGCTGCCGCGGACCTCGACCAGGACCTTCCCGCCAAGGCGGTCGTCGATTCTTACATGGACAAGGCCGGGCTGGGCAATCTGAATGCCATTACGACGGTTGTTGAAGGGTTCGGCTCCAAAAAAGTAAGCGCTACAGCCGAAGCGGTTGTTCCGACCCGCTATCTGAGGTTCGGCAAAGTCACTGAACTGGGCCTTGTTGCGACCAGTGCGGCTGAAGAATCCATTGGCGCTGTAGAAATCTCGTTGGTTCTCGACATTTCCGGCTCTATGTCGCGCTCGTCTGCCACACCATCGAAGACAAAAATCGCAGTGTTGAGAGAAGCTGCGTCGGAATTTGTAAGGCTCATGCTGGACAAACCTGACGAAACACAGATTTCAATCTCGATTGTTCCTTATGCAACGCAGGTCAACGCGGGTGCGCCAATCCTGGACAAGTTCACAAATGTCACGCAGGAGCACAGCTATTCGCACTGCGTAAACTTCATTCCGGAACAGTACAGCGATTCTGATCTGGAACGCGATGACACGTTGGAGCGCACCGCCCATTTCGATCCTTTCACCTATTCTGAAGGTTCAATCGACCTGCCCGTTTGTCCGGTCCGCGCAGGAAGTGCAATCACCCCTGTCACCGACAATATGAACAAACTGCTTGCTCAGATTGCGTCCCTCACCCCCGGTGGGAACACATCAATCGACATCGGTATGAAGTGGGGTACTGCCCTGCTGGACCCGAGCATGCGCGGAATTGTTCGCGACCTGTCACTGGAACAGGATCCATCCTATGCAGGTACAACAATTGTGCCATCAAAATTCTCGGTCCGTCCCTCGGACTATGACACCGACGTTCTGAAGATCGCTATTGTTATGACCGATGGTCAGAACACCGATCAATACATGCTTAACCCATCGCTGCGCGAAGGCTTGTCAGACGTTTGGTACAACTCGGAAGCCGGAGAATATACTGTGTATCATTCTCAGGGCCGTCCGAACTTTTTCTGGCCTCAGCAGGGCGTTTGGGCGGATCATCCCTACGGAAATCCGGAAACTGAGACACCTTTGAACGAAGAACTCGGAACTGCCGTTCGGCTGACATATCCTGAACTCTTCAATCGAATTTCATTGGCCTCGAATGCACGCGACAACTATTACTGGCAGTCCAGCGGTTGGGCGGAATGGTATTCCAAGGCCTACGAGAAAGTTGAAACGTCGGCCAAGAACCAGCGCACCAAGCACATTTGTGATGCGGCCAAGGATCAGGGCATCATCGTTTACGGTATCGCGTTCGAGGCGCCCAGAAGCGGGTACAGGACCCTCAAAGACTGTGCCAGCTCTGACAGCCACGTCTATGACGTAAGTGGCCTGAACCTTGAGAAAGCCTTTGAATCCATCGCATCGTCGATCCGCAAGCTGAGGCTAACCCAATGATCAGCAGAAAGCTGTCGATGCTCCGCCTGTTTCGACAATCCGAGGCAGGCAATGCGACAATCGAGTTCATCATGCTCGTACCCTTCTTCCTGGCGCTTCTCGTGGCAGGAGCCGAACTGTCCATCATCACGATGCGGCATGCTGCTTTGGAGCGTGGGGTGGACCTGATCGTAAGGGATATTCGGCTGGGTACGGGTACGGACTGGAATCACGACGTGATCAGGGATCGGATTTGCGAAGTGTCCGGAATCAAGGATTGTACAGGGAATTTGCGACTGCAAATGGTCAAACAGGACGCGTTCGCTGGTATCGTGCTTTCAGACAGCATCCCCTGCACGGACAGTTCCGAAGATCCCAAACCGGTTCTGGATTTCAAAAGCGGCCAATCCAACGAGTTGATGATCTTGCGGGCCTGTTTGCGCATAGATCCGGTTCTTGAGACCTCAGCCATTGCCAAGCTTGTCCCGGACGCTACCGGTCACTACGCGGTGACCGCAACGACGGCATTCGTACAGGAGCCACTGTAAGATCATGTCTGTATTCCGAAACCTGAAGAAGCGCTTCAAAGTCTTCAAGAAGGACGAAAGTGGCATTCTGACCGTAGAAGCCCTCATGATTTTTCCGCTGATGTTATGGACGATCACGTTCACGTTCACAGCATTCGAGGGGTTTCGTCAAAGCGCATCCAATCTGAAGGCAGCTTATACGATCAGCGACCTGATTTCGCGTGAAACGCAGGCCGTGACCGATGTGTATATCGACTCGCTGCACGATTTGGCGGGCAAGATGATCAATAACCGGTCAGACGTGAAAATGCGGGTTTCTCTTATCGTTTACGATGAGGACGATAAACGCCATTATGTGCGCTGGTCGACCGTACGCGGCTTTGATCAGGAATGGGATGACAACAGGATCGATGAAATCGAAGACCGCCTGCCGCCAATGCCCAATCAGGACACCGTTATTCTGGTTGAAACGTCCAATGAATACATCCCCACGTTCCGACCGGGCTGGGATTTTGCGACAGGTATCACCTTTGAGAACTTCATCTTTACCCGTCCCCGCTTTACAAACGAAGTTGCTTGTAACTTAACCCAGACCCCGTTCGTCTGCACAAATAGCGGATAGAATTTCGGACATGAACTTGGCCTCGGCGGCAGATGTCATGCCGCCCACGCCAACCCGGTGACCAACCCGCCACCACAATCCCGGAGCCCAGCGGTTCGCTGCTTTGTTTCGCGTACGGACCAGAAAGCCGTTTGACGGTTTGAACGCGAACACACCCCGATCTACCGTTTCAATATCGGCCACTTCTGCGATGATCTGACCCGACCCCGTTCGCAACTCGGTCCGCGTCAGTTCGATCCAGTCTTCTGTGGCGCGCCAGACACGAAGCGCCAGCCAAAGCGATGCACCGCCAACGACAAACAGAAACACCTGCCAAACCGGTTCGGGTGGCGATGCCAGCGCGACATAGGTAACCAGCATTCCAACCGTTGTCAGCATCCCTACCCCGGTCCATCGTCTGGGGGATGAGGCCTGAATTGTTGCCAACACATCGTCCTGCATGGATGTCTCCTGTCTGATCCGCTTCGATCTAGCCATTTTGCGCCGGAAACAACAGAGGCTTGGCCGCAAAACAATTTCGCACAGGTCCGGTTATTTCATGCAAATTGACTGCCGTGGCGCAGAGATTACATGCTGCCCGGATGAAACGGAGGTGAACATGTCCCTTAGACCGACGTTGGAAACACGCAAAGCCATCCCCACAATGGAAGGGGCTGGTGTCAAACTTCACCGTGCATTCGGGTTTCAGGATCCGTCCGAACTGGATCCTTTTCTGCTGTTCGATGATTTCAGAAATGAACGCCCGCAGGATTACCAGGCCGGGTTTCCGTGGCACCCCCACCGGGGAATTGAAACGATTACTTACGTCCTGACCGGCACGGTCGAGCATTCGGATTCGCTGGGTAACACCGGCACGCTTGGCGCCGGTGATGTGCAATGGATGACCGCAGGATCCGGTATCCTGCATCAGGAAATGCCAAGCGGCAACATCTCGGGCCAGATGCACGGCTTCCAGTTGTGGGGCAACCTGCCTTCGGACCAGAAGATGACCGCCCCGCGCTATCAGGACGTTCAAAGCAAGGACATCCCCGAAATCACCGATGACGATGGCACCACAGTGCGGGTGATCGTAGGTGAGTTCTGGGGTAAGACCGGACCCGTAGACGGGATAGCTGCTGACCCGCAGTATCTGGATATCTCTGTCCCGGCAGGTGTGAAGAAAACCTTCCGGATCGATACGTACCGCCGTGCTTTCGCCTATGTGTTTCAGGGTCAGGCCGCCTTTGCCGATGCCTCGCAGCCGACAGGTGTGCTGTTGGAAAAGGAAATCGCCGGGCAAGAGGTCAATATCCGCGACATGTCAGGGGATCGCACGCTTGTCCGTTTTGGCACTGGCGATGAAATCACCGTTCAGGCTGGCCCCCAAGGTGTGCGGTTCCTGCTGATCTCTGGGGCTCCAATCAATGAACCCGTCGCGTGGCATGGCCCCATCGTGATGAACACGCGGGCCGAACTGGAACAGGCATTTCGCGAGCTGCGCAATGGCACGTTCATTCGCCCCGCGCACTAACAGCGTGACGGTTTGATCCTGTCAGGCCGTCACTGCCTTGTGCACCATGTTCCAATAGATCTCCTCGACTTCGTCCAGTGACAGGCGACCGCCCGAACGGTACCAGGTCATCACGCCGTTCAGCATGGCTATCACGGCCAGCGTTGCAATCTTCGTGTCCGAAATTGCGAATTGTCCGGCCTGCTGCCCTGAATCAAGGATGCTTTCCAGCACGTTTTCGTATTGGCGCCGCAAGTCTTCGATTTCAGCAAAGTTTTCGGGCGAAAGATTGCGCAACTCCATATAGGCGATGAAAACTTCGTCGGGGCGTTGCAAATGGAAGCGGATGTGAAAGCCGATAAACTGGCGCAAAGCGTCTTCGGCATCGTCGCAACGGCCCATTGCATCAAGCGCCTCAAGCAGGTCCTGCATGTGTTCGCGCATCAACCGGTGCAAAAGGCTCTGTTTGTCGGGCGTATAGTTATAAAGCGCGCCTGCCTGTACGCCGACCTCTTTTGCGATCTGCCGCATCGAGACAGCGGCATACCCATAGCGGGCAAACAGGTGCAGCGCGGCCTTGCGGATTCGCGGGCCGGTTATGTCGGAATGTGAGCCTTGAGTGCGTGCCATGGTTCTACAGTATATGAACAGATGTTCATATAGAACCCCGCTTGAACGATGTCGTCAAAACGTGCATCACGATGGGGCAACAAAGACCGAAAAGCCTGCGACATGAAACTGCTGCCTGTTTTGCCCCTTATTCTATTTTGCGCCGCCTGTGCGGACATTCCCGAGTTGGAAGGCAGCGAACCGGCTCCAGTTAGATCCGCCCCCTACCCGCGCCTTATTCCGTTGCAGGAAACCTTAGGGCCACCGGTGGACCCGATCCATCAGGCAGCAGCAGTCGAAGACGATCTGACCCAACGCAGCAATGCCTTAGCCCAAAAGGCGCAGGCGCTACAAAACGCGCAAACCAACTGACGCGTCATAAATCACCCCTACTATCCCCCGGTGACGGATTGCACCCTTGGCCTGAACCCGCTAAGGCAGCGCTGATTGGACAAGCATCCGACACCAGAAGAATTCGAGCGGAGAAGGACCCACGACATGACACAGGCACTGCGGCTGGGAATTGCGGGCTTGGGAACGGTCGGCGTGGGTGTCGTCAAGATCGTCCGCCGCCATGCAGAATTGTTGCAGGCCCGTACAGGCCGTTCGATTGAAATCGTGGCTGTATCCGCGCGCGACCCGAACAAGGACCGTGGCGTGAACCTGTCGGATTATGCCTGGGAAACCGATCCGGTTGCACTGGCAAAACGCGACGACATAGACGTTTACGTCGAATTGATGGGTGGCGAGAACGGTCCTGCCAAAGCCTCGGTCGAAGCAGCATTGGCCAGTGGCAAGGATGTGGTCACCGCCAACAAGGCATTGCTGGCCATCCACGGGCAGGAACTGGCTGAAAAGGCCGAGGCCGCCGGTCGTGTGATCCGGTTTGAGGCCGCTGTCGCTGGTGGTATCCCGGTGATCAAGTCCCTGACCGAAGGTCTGGCGGGGAACGAGATCACCCGCGTGATGGGTGTCATGAACGGAACGTGCAACTACATCCTGACCCGGATGCAATCGCAGCGTCAGGGCTACAATGCCCTTTTCGATGAATGCGCCGAATTGGGATACCTTGAGGCCGACCCCAATCTGGATGTCGGAGGTATCGACGCTGCGCACAAACTGGCTCTACTATCCTCGATTGCGTTTGGGACCAAGCCGAATTTCGACGGGATCGAGATTGAGGGTATTCAGCAGATCAGCCTGGACGACATTGATCAGGCCGAAGACATGGGCTTTCGCATTAAATTGCTTGGCGTGGCGCAGCGCACCGCGCGCGGGCTGGAGCAACGCATGCAGCCTTGCCTGGTACCCAGCGACTCGCCACTGGGCCAGCTGGAAGGCGGCACCAATATGGTCGTGATCGAAGGTGACGCGGTTGAGCAGGTTGTTCTGCGTGGCCCCGGCGCGGGCGAAGGCCCGACAGCCAGCGCTGTGATGGGCGATGTCTGCGATCTGGCGCGTGGATTGCAGATCCCGACCTTTGGCCGCCCAGCCACCACGCTTGAAACCGCAGTTCCCGCCGTCACCGGTCGACCTGCGCCGTACTATCTGCGGCTGGGCCTGCTGGATAAACCTGGTGCATTGGCCAAGGTTGCGGCCATTCTGGGCAATGCCGGGGTGTCAATTGACCGGATGCGCCAATATGCACATGCCGAAAGCACAGCGCCTGTGCTGATCGTCACCCATAAGACCACCCGAACGGCGCTGGACGTCGCGTTGGAGGGTTTCCGCGAAACCGATGTGGTTGCAGGCGACCCAGTTGCATTGCGGATTGAAGCGGTTTGACCTTGCGGCCTGCATGAAACGCAAGCTATGCCGGAAGACACGGCTATACTGACCAGAGGATACATAAACATGAGTGCTGCCAAGACCGATTTCAATGACCGCCTGCTTTCTCTGGGGCTGGCCAGGGTGGCGGAACAGGCTGCACTGGCCTCGGCTTCGCTGGTAGGCCGGGGCGATGAGAAAGCCGCGGATCAGGCCGCTGTGAACGCAATGCGCGAACAGCTGAACCTGCTGGATATCGCAGGTGTCGTTGTCATCGGTGAAGGCGAGCGCGATGAGGCGCCGATGCTGTATATCGGCGAAGAGGTTGGCACCGGCAATGGCCCCGGTGTGGATATTGCATTGGATCCGCTGGAAGGCACCACGCTGACTGCCAAGGACATGCCGAACGCACTGACCGTCATCGCCATGGGCCCGCGCGGCTCGATGCTGCACGCGCCGGATGTGTATATGGACAAACTGGCGGTCGGCCCGGGGCTGCCGGAAGGTGTCGTCAATCTGGACATGTCGCCACGCGAGCGTGTCGAAGCGCTGGCCAAGGCCAAGGGATGTAAAGCCGCTGACATCACCGTCTGCATTCTGGAACGCCCGCGCCACGAAGCGATGATTGCCGAAGTGCGCGAAACCGGCGCCGCGATCCGTCTGATCACTGATGGTGACGTGGCGGGTGTCATGCATTGCGCTGAAAGCGAAGTAACCGGCATCGACATGTATATGGGCCAGGGTGGCGCGCCCGAGGGTGTGCTGGCCGCCGCTGCGCTGAAATGTATGGGTGGGCAGATCTTTGGTCGCCTGTTGTTCCGTAACGATGACGAACGTGGCCGGGCCGCAAAGGCAGGCATCACCGATCTGGACCGTGTTTATGCACGCGATGAGATGGTGACGGCGGATGTGATCTTTGCCGCCACCGGCGTGACCGGTGGCTCTTTGCTGCCCCGGATCAAGCGCGAGCCCGGCTGGGTGGAAACCACGACGCTGCTGATGCGGTCCAAGACCGGGTCGGTGCGCCGCATGTCCTACCGCACGCCGACATGGCCGCATGACAACACATAACGGCTTGCGCCGTTGCCTTCGGCGAGAGTATTTCTGAAAAGGTGAAGAGGCCGGGTCCACAAGGGTCCGGCCTTGGCGCATGAGAGGCGAGCAATGAGTTTTCTTGGAGTCGAGCAATCACTGACGGGAAGGCTTTGGGTTGGACCCAGCCCGGAGATTGAGCGGGCGGCCGAGATGATGTCGCAACAAACCGACCTGCCCCGTGCAGTTTGCCAGGTTCTGGCCCGGCGCGGCGTGCCGGTATCGGAGGCGCCCGGCTTTCTTGACCCAAAGCTGAAGGAATTGCTGCCAGATCCGCGGGCCATCAAGGATATGGAAGTTGCCGCCACGCGCTTTCTGGATGCCGTCCGCAATCGCCAGAAAATTGCTGTGTTTGCAGATTACGATGTCGATGGCGGCAGCTCTGCCGCGTTGCTGCTGGTCTGGCTGCGGCAGATGGGCGTGCAGGCGACGCTTTATGTGCCGGACCGGATCGACGAAGGGTATGGCCCCAACGTTGCCGCGATGCAGGAGCTTGCGGCTACGCATGATCTGATCATCTGTGTTGATTGCGGCACGCTCAGCCATGATCCGATTGCGGCGGCTACGGGGGCGGATGTGATCGTTCTGGACCACCATTTGGGGGGCGAGACGCTGCCCGATTGCGTCGCAGTGGTGAACCCAAATCGACAGGATGAAAGCGGCGATCTTGGTTATCTTTGCGCGGCGGGCGTTGTGTTCCTGATGCTGGTCGAGGCCGGTCGGCAGCTGCGTGACGCGGGCGCAAGGGGACCGGACCTGATGGCCCTTCTGGATCTGGTGGCCCTGGCGACCGTTGCCGATGTGGCACCACTGATCGAGGCCAACCGCGCCCTGGTGCGACAGGGGCTGAAAGTGATGGCACAGCGGCAGCGCCCCGGCCTTGTCGCGCTGTCCGATATCTCGCGCATGGATACCGCGCCGAACAGTTATCACCTCGGGTTTCTGCTTGGGCCCCGCGTGAATGCCGGTGGACGGATCGGTCAGGCCGATCTGGGCGCGCGCTTGCTGAGCACCGATTCCCAGCAAGAGGCGCAGGCGTTGTCCGAACGTCTGGATGCCTTGAACACTGAGCGCCGTGACATTGAAAACACGGTACGTGCCGCCGCGCTGGAGCAAGCCGAGGCGCGTGGCTTGGACGCCCCTTTGGTCTGGGCGGCAGGTGAAGGCTGGCACCCCGGTGTCGTTGGTATCGTGGCCTCTCGGCTGAAGGAGACAGCCAATCGACCGGCGATTGTGATTGGCTTTGACGGGGATGAGGGCAAGGGTTCGGGCCGCTCGGTTTCCGGCGTCGATCTTGGGGTTTCGATCCAGCGTCTGGCGGCCGAAGGGTTGCTGGTCAAAGGAGGCGGTCACAAGATGGCCGCGGGTTTGACCGTCATGCGCGATCAACTGGAACCCGCAATGGAGCGCCTGAGCGAGTTGCTGGCCAGACAAGGGGCGGGCCAGGGTGGACCTGCGGACCTGAAATTGGATGGCGCGTTGATGCCCGGCGCGGCAACCGTGGAACTGATCGAGCAGATCGAACAGGCCGGACCGTTTGGTGCCGGTGCCCCGGCCCCGCGCTATGCGTTGCCTGACCTGCAGGTTCGCTTTGCCAAGCGGGTCGGTGAATCGCATCTGAAACTGTCGCTGACCGATGGAATGGGCGGCGGGCTGGATGCGATTGCCTTTGGTGCTTTCGACGGGCCGATGGGCGAAAAACTGTCAAATCACGGCGGTGCGCGCTTTCATTTTGCGGGTCGGCTAGAGGTCAACACCTGGGGCGGGCGCCAATCTGTGCAGCTCAGGCTGGAGGACGCGGCAGAAGCCCGTTAACACGCGGCTTTGGTGTGCTAAAAAACTTTCCCGTCCCTGCGTTTTTACGCTTGCGGGGGTCACGGCGAAACCGTAAAAGGCCCTCCACAAGCCAGCGTGGCCCGTTCGTCTATCGGTTAGGACGCCAGGTTTTCAACCTGGAAAGAGGGGTTCGATTCCCCTACGGGCTGCCATTTGCGCTTGTGACCTGATACCAAGTGGCCCGTTCGTCTATCGGTTAGGACGCCAGGTTTTCAACCTGGAAAGAGGGGTTCGATTCCCCTACGGGCTGCCACTCTTCCTTAGCTTCTTCCATCCCAAAGCAGCAAGATCATCCGGGCCGCTTCGGGAAACAGCAACCTAGCTATCATCAGCGATCTGAATTTCAATGCCCCAACGGTCAAGGAATCTGGCCACCCCACCCTTTGGCACAGCATCCGTGACCAGCGAATGCACCAGCCGAGGATCCGGCCCCACATAAGGTGCCCTTTCACCAAACTTGGAATGCGCTGCAGCCATGACAACCTGGTCCGCACACCTGACCACCACAGATGCAAGTTCCGCTTCGACCGCGCTGTGGTAGAGAAACCCTTTGCTGTCGGAAATCGCGTCCGTGCTCAGGATCACGATGTCAAAGGCATAGCGTTGCAGCTGCTTGTGGGTGACGTGACCAAACGTCCCCCTTTCATCGATCTGCAACTCACCCCCCAAAAGGTGCACACGGTTTCCGTTGACCCCGGCCAAGGTCTGAACGACACCGATGGAGTTGCTTACTACCGTGAGGTTGCTGACCTGTCGCAGCTCTTCTGCGACGAAGGCGGTTGTCGATCCCACATCCAGGAAAACGGTCATCTGATCGCGAACCAGTTTCGCGGTATGCCCGGCGATCAAACGCTTTTCATCAGCGTCTTGTGATATCCGGTGAAAGAAGTTGGGGGCGCCCTGCACTCCGGCAAGGTAAGCTCCGCCATGAACGCGTTCGACCGTACCCGCCTTTGACAAGGCTTTGATCGTTCGGCGCACCGTCTCTTCGGATACGCCGAGCATATTCGCCAGATCCGAATTCCGGGCCGTTCCACCCAAACGTCTGAGGGCATCAAGCAATTCCAGCTCACGATGGGTGTTGAGGGTATTCTTCTTCACGAACCGGCTCCGGAGATTTTCTTTATATGGACACGGATTACCGTGAACGGCAAGGCAGTGCTACATCCGCATTGCCACAACTGGCCTTTTGTCGGAACGGATTGGTGCCATGTGAGCACTGAGTTTCAGCAGTAATGATCCGGGAAGCTGGTTTGCCTGACTTCTCACGAGTGCCGGATCAGTGTCCATGCCTCTCGCAACGCGAATGCAATTCAACGCGCCCTCTGTCATCTCTTGCTTGCAATGGGTCTCAGTGGAGTTCCCTATTTCCCTCGCGGAGAAATTTTGAAATTTCGATAACATAATTATATAGTTACAATCATTTACAGCGGTGGAAACAAATTCAATTCATGCGGCCCCGAAGTGCCTGAACGTCAATTACTAAAAATTTAGTTTGACACATACGCAAAAAATCGCTGATGCTGTTCTGCATCCGGTTCCCGCCGGAGAACCATAATTTTTGGGAGGAGACAGATGCGGAGACATCTACTTTCCGCAGTGGCGGCGGCTGCCGTCATTGCGGGGCACGGGTCCGCTTGGGCCGACGAAGCCGCAGCACAACGTTGGATCGACGACGAATTCCAGCCATCGACCTTGTCGAAAGACGAACAGATGGCCGAGATGCAATGGTTTATCCAAGCTGCACAGCCCTACGCTGGCATGGAAATCAACGTCCTGTCCGAAGGTATTCCGACGCATTCCTACGAGTCGGAGGTTCTGACCAAGGCGTTTGAAGAAATCACCGGCATCAAGGTCAATCACCAGATCCTTGGCGAAGGCGAAGTGGTCCAGGCTGTTCAGACCCAGATGCAGACAGGTCGGAACCTGTATGACGGCTATGTCAACGACAGTGACCTGATTGGTACCCACTCACGTCTGCAACTGGCCTATCCGCTGACCGACATGATGGGCGGCGACTGGGCGGCGACAACCTCGCCGACAATCGATCTGGATGACTTCATGGGCATTCAGTTCACCACCGGGCCGGACGGCAAGCTGTATCAGCTGCCCGACCAGCAGTTTGCGAACCTTTACTGGTTCCGCAAGGACTGGTTCGATGACGAGGCCAACAAGGCCGCGTTCAAAGAGAAATACGGCTATGATCTGGGCGTTCCGGTCAACTGGTCGGCCTATGAAGACATCGCCGAGTTCTTCACCAATGACGTGAAAGAAGTCGACGGCGTTGCGATCTACGGCCACATGGACTACGGCAAGCGCGCGCCCGACCTTGGCTGGCGCATGACCGACGCCTGGCTTTCGATGGCCGGTGCTGGTGACAAGGGCGAGCCGAACGGTATTCCGGTTGACGAATGGGGCATCCGCATGGAAGCGGGCACCTGTAACCCGGTCGGCGCCTCGGTGTCGCGCGGTGGTGCTGCAAACGGTCCGGCTGCGGTCTATGCGATCCGCAAATGGGACGAATGGCTGCGGGCCTACGCGCCTCCGGGTGCGGCGTCTTATGACTTCTATCAGTCGCTGCCGGCACTGAGCCAAGGCAACGTGGCCCAGCAGATTTTCTGGTACACCGCCTTTACCGCCGACATGGTGAAGCCGAAGTCCGAAGGCAACAACACCGTGGATGACGAAGGCACTCCGCTGTGGCGGATGGCGCCCAGCCCGCACGGCCCCTACTGGGAAGAAGGTCAGAAGGTTGGCTATCAGGACGTGGGTTCCTGGACGTTCCTGAAATCGACCCCCTCGGATCGTGCGCAGGCAGCCTGGCTTTATGCTCAGTTCGTGACGTCCAAGACTGTTGATGTGAAGAAGTCCCATGTGGGTCTGACCTTCATCCGCGACAGCTCGGTCAACCACGAGTCGTTCACCGAACGCGCATCCAAGCTGGGTGGCCTGGTCGAATTCTATCGCTCGCCTGACCGCGTGGCATGGTCGCCAACCGGCATCAACGTACCGGACTATCCAAAGCTGGCACAGATCTGGTGGCAGCAGATCGGTGACGTGAACTCGGGCGCCTTCACACCGCAAGAGGCGATGGACCGTCTGGCCGAAGAGATGGACATCACCATGGCTCGTATGCAGGCCGCGGATGAAAGCGCCGGTGTCTACGGTGGCTGTGGCCCGCGTTTGAATGAACCGCAGGACGACGCATTCTGGCTGGAAAAAGCGGGTTCGCCCAAGGCCAAGCTGGAAAACGAAAAGCCGCAGGGCCAGACCGTCAACTATGACGAACTGGTTAAGCGCTGGCAGTCCCAGTAAAAGCAACATCGTAGGCCGGGCTAAAGCCCGGCCTACCCCTGAATGCCCCGCGAGTTTCCCAGATGATCGAACTTCAAGACGCGACCAAACGGGTCGGCAACGTCATCCATATCAAGCCAACCAACCTGACGCTGCAAACCGGCCATTTCAACGTGCTATTGGGCGCGACAGGTTCCGGAAAAACGTCACTGATCAAGATGATGGCCGGGTTGGACCCGATCGCCTCGGGCAAGGTCCTGATGGATGGACAGGACGTGACACGGTTGAACACGCAAAAGCGGCAGATCAGCCTGGTGCACCAGTTTTTCGTGAACTACCCACA
Source organism: Ruegeria sp. AI2 (assembly GCF_056541275.1). Taxonomy (NCBI): domain Bacteria; kingdom Pseudomonadati; phylum Pseudomonadota; class Alphaproteobacteria; order Rhodobacterales; family Roseobacteraceae; genus Ruegeria; species Ruegeria sp. AI2. The sequence goes on along the minus strand of NZ_JBQFYB010000001.1, from coordinate 396,769 downwards.
TATGACCGTATTTGACAACATCGCCTCGCCCCTGCGCGTGGCTGGCATGGCTAAGTCCGAGATCGATGGCCGCGTGGAAGAGGCCGCCGATCTGCTGCAACTGCGCCCCATGCTGCACCGCCGCCCGCATGAGCTGTCGGGCGGGCAACAACAGCGAACCGCGCTGGCGCGTGCCATCGCAAAAGAAAGCCGCGCCGTCTTCCTTGATGAGCCGCTGGCGAACCTTGATTATAAACTGCGCGAAGAGCTGCGCGAACAACTGCCCGATCTGTTCGCTGGTCGCGGGGCCGTCGTTGTCTACGCCACCTCGGAGCCTGAAGAGGCATTGCTGTTGGGAGGCTACACCGCACTGATGGAAGACGGCCGTGTGACCCAGTTCGGCCCAACCACAGACATTTATCGTAATCCGGAAAACATTGCCGCGGCGCGTGTTTTCTCGGACCCGCCTATCAATGTGGCTCGTATCACCGTTGCCAGCGCCCGGGCGCAATTGGCAGGTAATGTCGGCTGGGCTGTCTCGGACATGTCCGACGGGGAATATATGGTCGCCGTGCGCCCTCATCGCGTGACGCCATTTCGTACGTCTGACGCCGATGTCGAACTGACTGGACGTGTGATCGTGACCGAACTGTCAGGTTCGGATTCCAGCGCGCATTTCCAGCATGGTGATGAAGCCTGGGTTTCACTCGCCGCTGGTGTGCATCCCTATCAGGTCGGCGAAGATCACAGTTTCTACATGAACCCGGCGCATTGCCGGTACTTCAGCCAAGACGGCAAAAGGGTGGCCTGACATGGCACAGATCAAGCTTTCAAGCCTCCGACACAGCTATATGCCGTCACCAAAAGGCCCCGAGGACTATGCGCTGAAGGAAATCGACGTGACATGGCGCGATGGCGGGGCCTATGCGCTTTTGGGGCCATCAGGTTGTGGCAAGTCCACGCTGCTGAACATCATATCCGGTCTTCTTACCCCCTCAGAAGGCCGGATACTGTTCGATGATAAGGACGTCACCGCCCTGCCCCCGGACCAACGCAACATCGCGCAGGTATTTCAGTTCCCGGTGATCTACGACACGATGACCGTGGGCGAGAACCTGGCCTTCCCGTTGAAGAACCGGGGTGTCGACGCCGAAACCATCAAGCGTCGCGTTCTGGAAATCGCCGAGATGTTGGACGTCACGGACATGCTGAACACCCGCGCGTCAGGTCTGAGCCCGGACAACAAACAGAAGATCTCGATGGGTCGCGGCCTTGTTCGCGACGACGTGAATGCGGTGATGTTTGATGAACCGCTGACCGTGATCGACCCGCACCTGAAATGGAAACTGCGGTCCAAGCTGAAAGAGCTGCATCAGCGCGTGCGGGCAACCATGATCTACGTGACGCACGACCAGACCGAGGCGCTGACCTTCGCCGACGAGGTGGTGGTAATGCAGGACGGTGAAGTGGTTCAGATCGGAACGCCGGTCGAACTTTTCGAACGGCCACAGCACACATTTGTCGGCCATTTCATCGGCTCGCCGGGCATGAACGTCCTTCCATGTGAAGCCAAAGGCGACCGCGCCGTTTTTGAAGGGCACGAGGTCATGCTGGAAGGTCCCACACATGGTGACGGCGGCCGCACCGATCTGGGTATCCGCCCGGAATATGTAGGTTTCGGCGACACCGGCATTCCGGCACATGTGACTAAGGTCGCCGATATCGGCCGCCACTATGTGGTCAGCGCCGTGGTCGGCAACACCGCCCTCAAGGTTGTGACCGAACACAGTGTACCGGAACCGGGATCACAGGTCTTCTTGCAATTCAAACCCGAACAATCCCGCGTCTACCGCGACGGCTGGATCGCAACTCAGGAGCGGGCGCAATGAGAACGGAAAACCAAAAAGCATGGTTCTTTGTCCTGCCCGTTCTTGCGCTGGTGGCGTTCAACGCGCTGGTGCCCATGATGACGGTGGTCAACTACTCGGTGCAGGAAACCTTCGGCAACAACCAGTTCTTCTGGGAAGGTTTGGGCTGGTTCGAACAGATCCTGCGATCCGACCGGTTTCAGGCAGCACTTGGTCGGCAATTCCTATTCACCTTCCTAATCCTGCTGATCGAGGTGCCCTTGGGCATCATCGTCGCCCTGTCGATGCCGCGCAAGGGCTTTTGGGTGCCGGTCTGTTTGGTGCTGATGGCTTTGCCGATGCTGATCCCATGGAACGTTGTGGGTTCGATGTGGAACATCTTCACTCTGCCCAAAATCGGATTGCTGGGATATTTCCTGAATGACGTGCTGGGCATCAACTATGATATGACGCAACAGCCGCTTTCGGCCTGGACCACCGTCATCGTCATGGATGTGTGGCACTGGACGTCGCTGGTCGTGCTGCTGTGCTATGCTGGCCTCGTGTCGATCCCCGACGCCTATTATCAGGCCGCCAAGATCGACGGCGCCAGCCCGTGGTCAGTGTTCCGCTATATCCAGTTGCCCAAGATGAAGACGGTTCTGACCATCGCTGTTCTGCTGCGGTTTATGGACAGCTTCAACATCTATACTGAGCCATTCGTGCTGACCGGCGGCGGTCCCGGCAACTCGACCACCCTGCTGTCGATTGACCTTGTGAAGATCGCACTGGGGCAGTTCGACCTTGGCCCGGCGGCAGCGATGAGCCTGATCTACTTCGCCATCACGCTGCTGGTGTCGTGGCTCTTCTACACTCTGATGACAAAGGACGACGCAGAATGAAAAAGCGGTCCATCATCCCGATCCTCTATATCGCGTTCCTGATGCTGCCGATCTATTGGCTGGTGGCGATGTCCTTCAAGACAACGAACGAGATTCTGTCGGGCTTTTCCCTGTTTCCCCAGACTTTTACGCTGGAAAACTATATTACCATCTTCACAGACCCAACCTGGTACTGGGGTTACATCAACTCGATCACCTATGTGACTCTGAACACAGTGCTTTCCGTCTGCGTTGCCTTGCCTGCGGCTTATGCGTTCTCGCGCTATCGGTTCCTCGGTGACAAGCAACTGTTCTTCTGGCTATTGACCAACCGCATGGCCCCAGCGGCGGTGTTCGCCCTGCCGTTCTTCCAGCTCTATTCGTCGATCCACCTTTTCGACACCTATCTGGCCGTGGCTTTGGCCCATACGCTGTTCAACGTGCCGCTGGCGGTGTGGATTCTGGAAGGGTTCATGCGTGGTATCCCAAAGGAGCTGGATGAAACCGCCTATGTGGATGGATATTCGTTCCCGCGCTTCTTCGTGACAATCTTCCTGCCCAACATCAAGGCAGGTGTCGGTGTCGCGGCGTTCTTCTGCTTTATGTTCTCATGGGTGGAAATGCTGCTGGCCAAGACCCTGACCGCGGTCGAGGCCAAGCCCATCGCTGCTGTGATGACCCGTACAGCATCCAGTGCCGGGTACGAATTGGGTCTGCTGGCCGCCGCGGGCACCCTGACCATCATCCCTGGTGCCATTGTCATCTGGTTTGTTCGCAACTACATCGCGCGTGGCTTCGCGATGGGACGTGTGTGAGGTTCGACATGCGAAAACTGCTTCTCACCCTCCCCTTCCTGCCCTCAACAGCCTTTGCCCAGGCCAAGGCCGGATGGGGCAATGTCGGACAAGAGGCCGAAAAAGGGTTCTCGTGGACGGACCCCCTTTGGCCTGATTTCTGGATGGCATGGACACCTGCCACGCTGGCCGTGTTTGTCGGTATCTTCTCGGCCATAGCATGCATTGGCTTGCTGGAGGGCTTCAAATTCCGCGACGGAATTGAACGGCGCGGGGTTCTGGGGCTGACAACCACGCTGGGGGATCGCCTGTTCATCACCCTTCTGGGGGCCGCATATATTTTCCTGGCGTGGCTTGGACTGGTCGGGCAACCCGTCTGGACACCGCTGTTCCTGTCCATTGGCTGGGGCGTTTTTGTTTTCTGGAAAGTTTAGACTTTGAGAAATCGCGAAAGGATGCTTGTCTGTCAGGCATACTAACCATGACGACACCGAGACCAATGCGAAAGAAAAAGACAACAAATCTGCTGACCGAGGTCGAACTGGAGTTCATGAACGAGCTCTGGGCCCTCGGGCAAGGCTCGGTGCGTGATGTCCTGGACCGCCTGCCATCAGAACGCAACCTGGCCTATACATCCGGGGCCACGATCCTGCGCATTCTGGACGAGAAGGGTTTTGTGGAAAGCCACAAGTCGGGAAAGACCCTGATCTATACGCCGCTTCTGGAAAAGGACAGATATCAGGCCCGTTCGCTTCAAAATCTGTCGCGCACGCTTTTCGACGACACCCCCGCCACACTGGTGGCGCGGCTGGTCGACGACGCGGGGCTGAGCGAAGCCGACCTGGAGGAAATTCGAGCACTGGTAGAGAGGAGACTGCAAAATGACAGCGGTTAGACCGGTTCTCGACGCATTCATCGAACTCAACATCGTGCTGGCATTTTCGGCGGTCATCTGGCTGGTGACCCGCACGGCCCTAAGCCGCACCGTCCTACGCAATGGCTATGTCGCACAGTTGCGGGTGCTCAAGACCTTGAGCATTTGTGTTCTTGCCAGTCCGTTTCTCGCGGTTTGCGTGTCGTCGCTGGCGACTTACGTTTGGCCGGGCAGTGCCGTGGCCCTTGGCGATATCGCCGTTGCAGCCTATCTGCGCGGTGACATCGCAATGCCTGCCACGCAGTTCGAAGCACTGCTGAACACCCGCGAAAGGTGGGTTGATCTGGCATTGTCCGGACAGCAGCCTGTGATCACCCTCGTTGCCGCCATACTTGCCTGTATCGCAGCCGTGTACGCTGCGCGTGCTTTGCGGGACGCAATGACGATCCGTCAGACTGTCAATTCCAGTTTTCTTTGGCGGCGGTCCGCCAAGGTGGATATTCGACTTTCCGATCGCATCACTGTGCCCTTTGCCGTGCGAGGACTTCGCCGCCGCCACGTCGTTCTACCCAGCCATCTGCTGGACACCCCGCGCGAGTTGCGTTTTGCACTTGCCCACGAGTTTCAGCATATCCGTACGGGTGACGTCGAATGGGAACTGGGGTTTGAGCTGCTGCGTCCGCTGTTGTTCTGGAACCCGGCCTATCTGATGCTCAAGTATCAGTTCGGCCGGCTGCGCGAGTTGGCCTGCGACCAGTCGGTTGTTGCGCGCAAACGGATTGATGCGCGGGAATACACGGCGTGCCTGCTGGACTATTGCGCCCGGACAATCTCAACCAACAGCCCACGCGTTCTGAATGTTGCTTTTGTGACTGGCGGCAAGGCAAAACGCGTGTTGCGGCAACGTGTAATCGCGCTGACCGATGTTCAGCCATCGGTACCTGCCCTACCGGGAGTGTTCCTTGGAATGACGCTGATCTTTGGTGCGCTTTTGGCTCTGGGGTCGGCCTCAATCCAGCAGACACGGGATTGGAGCCATGACCGCCTGATGCTGTCGACAGTGGTCAACCTGGAACGGCTGGAAGCGCGCAATCAGGGGAACTGACCTGATCGCTTACCAGCCGCGACGCCCGAACAGCGAGTGAAGCCGCCCCTGATCGGCAAAAGGCTCGGGCGTTTGCACGCGTTCCAGCCGTGCCACTACGCGCGCGACAAGAACCCATCCTATGACAGCAAAGATGACGCCCCCAAAAGCCTGACCCAGCAGAACGCCCGACGCCCCGGCGATTTGTGAGCCAATCATGGCAAACACCCATGTGCCAATAGTGTGACGACCCCAGTTTATCCATGTGGAATAGACCGGATGGCCCAGATTGTTGAAACTGGCATTTGTCACAAAAATCACACCGTTGAAGAACGAAGCCAATGCCAGCGGGCCGCAGAACAGATAAATCAGTACGCGCGTTTCCCCCTGGGCTGCGAACAAATTCGCAATTGGCGAACGCAGTAAAAACAAAATGGCCGACATGCAAAGAACGTAGATTGCGGTGAACTTGATCCCGGCCAAAAACGCGGCACGCACGCGATCAAATTTTTCTGCCCCGAAATTCTGCCCGATGATTGGCCCTATCGCGCCGGACAGCGCAAAGATGACCGAAAACGCCACCGGCAACAGCCGCCCAATCACCGCCATGCCCGCAACCGCATCCGTTCCAAACTGTGCAATTTCCCGCACTACGATGGCATTCCCGATCGGCGTGGCGACATTCGTCAGAACGGCAGGGATTGCGATGGCCCGCACGGGCCGAAAATCCTGTGCCACCTGTTTCAGCGATGGGCGTGCAAATCCCTGATGCACCCGCAGCGCGGGCCACAATGCTGCTCCCAACATGCATAGCCGCGCCAGAACCGAGGCTATCGCGGCCCCATCCAACCCCAGCCCGACGGCAAAGATCAAAATCGGGTCAAGAACTGCATTCACAACGCCGCCGTAAATCGTTGCCATCATTGATCGGCGCGCATCGCCGTGCGCGCGCAGCACAGCCATCGCCGCCATCGCAATCGACATCACCCACATGGTCGGCAGAATGATCGACACATAACGCGTCGCCAGCCGCAAAACCTCGCCCTTTGCGCCAAGCAGCGACAGCAGAAAACTGACGTTCAGCAACACCAGAACAGAGGTTACCAACCCGACGATCAGCCCCAGAACGGCGACACTGGATGCGTATTGCCTTGCCTGTTCAGCCCGCCCGCCGCCCAACTCACGCGCGACCAGCGCCCCGGCAGAAATCGACAGACCGATATTGATTGCGTTGGTGAAAAACAGCAGCGTCCCGGCATAACCTACCGCTGCGGCCAGCGCGTCGTTGCCCAGCATCGAGATAAAGACCATATCGACAAAATCGACAGCAAATATCGCCATCAATCCAATGCTCGTGGTCAGCGACATGCGCGTCACATGTAGCATCAGACTGCCACTTAGAAAGATTGCCTTACCTGCCGATTTTTCCACCAAGTCTTTGGTCGTCCCACCTGCGCGACCCGGACGGGCCCATGATGCCACTGCGTTCGACAAGGGAAAGCCCCGGACAACGCCTAAGTAAACTCACGCGTTTCCGGGGCTTTGTACACCGAATATTTCAGTTCAGGCTCAGCCGACCGGAATTACACAAAGCGGTTCACGTAGTTCTCAAGCACTTCCTGACGCCCCGAGCGTGGCTGAGGATTGAGGTCTTCGGCAAGCACCCGCGCTGCAATCTCGTCGAGGCCAAAGGTTAGCATCGCCTGAGCTTTAGGCGTTTTCCAGCCTGCATACCGGTCGGCCAGCGCCTGTTCCAGACCACCATCTTCAAGCATCGCAGCTGCCGCCTTCAGGCCCCGGGCGCAGATATCCATCCCGCCCACATGCGCCGCGATCAGGTCTTCGGCATCGATGGATTGCCTGCGAAGCTTGGCGTCGAAATTGGTACCACCCGTGGTAAACCCGCCCGCTTTCAGGATGTGGTAATAAGCCAGCGCGACTTCAGGCGTGTTGTTGGGGAACTGATCCGTATCCCACCCGGACTGGTAATCGTTCCGGTTCATGTCGATGGACCCAAGCATACCTTCGGCCGAGGCAACAGCGATCTCATGTTCAAAGCCGTGTCCTGCCAGGATTGCGTGCCCTTGTTCCAGGTTCAGCTTGACCTCATCCTCAAGGCCGTACTTGCGCAGGAAACCGATGCAGGTTGCCGCATCGAAGTCATATTGATGCTTGGACGGCTCCTGCGGTTTGGGTTCTACAAGGATCGTGCCTTTGAAGCCGATCTTGTGCTTGTACTCGACCACCATGTTCAGGAACCGGCCCATATGATCCAGTTCGGCCTTCATGTCGGTATTGAGCAGCGTCTCGTAGCCCTCGCGCCCGCCCCAAAGCACATAGTTTTCGCCGCCCAGCTTGTGGGTCGCGTCCAAACAGGATTTCACCGTGGCGGCGGCAAATGCAAAGACATCTGGGTCGGGGTTGGTGCTGGCACCCCCCATCCAGCGACGGTGGCTGAACATATTGGCTGTGCCCCACAACAGCTTGGTGCCGGATGCCTGCATCTTTTCACCGATATATTCGGTGATCTCGTTCAAAGTGCGCAGATTGTCGGCGAAGTTCCCCTGTTCGGGGCGGATATCCGCGTCATGCCAGCAGAAATAGGGTTGGCCAAGGATCTCGAACATCTCAAAGGCGACATCGGCCTTCATTTTGGCGCGGCCCATGTCGTCTTGCGGATGCCATGGGCGTTCAAAAGTCGAGCCACCAAACGGATCCCCGCCTTCCCAGGCGAACGAGTGCCACCACGCCACGGCAAAACGCAGGTGATCCTCCATACGCTTACCCATCACGATCTCGTCCGGGTTGTAGTGACGGAATGCGAGCGGGTTCTTACTGTTCTCGCCCTCGAATTGGACCTGCTCGATCCCCTGAAAGAAACCGCTCGTCATCTCGTTTACCTCATTCCGTCTTTTCGCCGGGCTTCTTGCCCAGAATGATCATCGACAACAGATCGTCATCCGTGACATCGGCGATGTCGACAGTGCCAACCAGTTGCCCGTTTTTCATGACCGAAGCCCGGTCGCACAACTCCATCACTGCATGCACGTCGTGGTCGATCAGGAAAATCCCGATCCCCTGCGCCTTGAGCTGCTGGATCAGGTCCGCCACCATCTGTGTTTCGTGCGGGCCAAGCGCGGCTGTGGGCTCGTCCATGATCAGGATACGCGCATTGAAATATACCGCCCGCGCAATGGCCACTGACTGCCGCTGACCGCCGGATAGCGCCGAGACCGGGTCGTTGAACTTCTGAAAATTCGGGTTCAACTGTGCCATGATCTTGCGGCATTCGGCCTCCATCGCGGCATCATTGACCAGCCCGAAGGGCGTGACCATTTCCCGCCCCAGGAAAAGGTTCGAACTTGCATCCAGATTGTCCGCCAAGGCCAGCGTCTGGTAGATCGTCTCGATATTGTTGGCACGCGCATCACGGGGGTTGTTGATCTCAACCTTCTTGCCGTCGATCAGAATCTCTCCGTGGTCCATTTGATAGGCGCCGGAAAGCACCTTGATCAGCGTAGATTTGCCGGCCCCGTTGTGGCCCAGAAGGCCCACAACCTCGCCCGGGTACAGATCGACCGAGACACGGTCCACCGCCTTGATACCGCCGAACGAAATCGAGATATCGCGCATTTCGACAAGCGGAGGCTGGCCGGACCCACGGCCCGAAGTTTGGTTCTGTGTTTCTTGTGCTTGCATCATTTCGCTCCCAGACGTTTGCGATAGACGATGTCGATATAGACGGCCAAAACCAGAACGGTGCCCACGACGATGTTCTGAAACGGTGCGTCCACGCCAACCATGGCCATGCCCGATTGCAGCGCCTGCATGATCAGCGCGCCAAGGATCGCGCCGTAAATCGTACCGATACCGCCAGACAGGGCGGTGCCGCCGATCACGGCCGCAGCAATCACGCGAAGCTCATCCAATGTGCCGATATCGTTCGAGTGGTTGGCCAGACGGGCCGAGGCCACGACCGCCGACAGCGCACACAGGAACCCCATCAGGGCAAAGATCTTGACGGTCATCATACGGGTATTGATGCCCGACAGTTCCGCCGCATCCGGGTTGCCCCCCGTGGCAAAGATATAGCGGCCAAATCGGGTTTTGCGGGCCACAACAGTCAAGGTTACTGCAACAAGGATCAGGATCAGAACCGAGATCGGGATACCATAACCCACAACAAGCCCTTCAGGCATGGTCTCGCCCCGCGCTTCGAACATACGTTCCAGCCTGCGTGTGGGGATCGAGTAACTGTTGACGATCAAGACATAGCCCATAATGGCAATGCCAATGATCCCCGCCAAAGTTGTTTCGGCCCAAACCGGTTTCACAGGGAACCCATGGGCAGCCTTGGAGCGGCGTCCGCTCCACAACGCCCAGACCGCAATAGCGGTGGCGGCAAGGCCGAACAGAAGGCTGACCGTTGTTCCCAACGTCCCGTTGGTTCCGCCAAATATCAGGAACGTGCTGTCCAGCGGGCCGATTGTCTGGCCATCGGTCATGTACCAGGCGACGTTGCGCCAGACCAGAAAACCGCCAAGCGTCACGATAAAGGCCGGTATCGTCAGATAGCCTACCATCCAACCGTGGAATGCGCCGATCAAGGTTCCGACTGCGAGGCCGACAACAAGGGTGATTGCCCAAGTCGCCGGGTGATTTAAACCTAACCCCAGCACGTTCGGCAGAAGTTCGGTCTGTGTCATCGCCATGACGGCGGATGTGGTCGCCAGCAGCGCGCCGACCGAAAGATCAATGTGGCGCATCACGATAATGAACACCATGCCGCAGGCCATTATCGCGACCGAGACGGTCTGGATCGACAGGTTGAACAGGTTTCTGGGCGTCAGAAAACGGCCATCCGTTACGATGTTGAAGCCGATGCACAGGATGATGAAGGCGCCGATCATGCCCAATAGCCGCATGTCCAGTTCCAGTTGCTGGAACAGGTTGGCCTTTGCTTTTTGGGGTACCGGCTGAGACGAAGTTTCGGTCATATCCGATCTTTCATGTTCAGCTATGGTCTCTGGCCCGGCCTTGCGGGCCAGAGACATTATGGTTTGGAGACTTGACTTAGTTGCAGGGTGCAGGGCCGTTTTCGACGCCCTGGCACAGGTCTTCCAGCGGAATCCAGCCAGCATCGACCACAACGGAAAGGTTGTCTTTTGTGATCGGCACAGGCGCCAGGAAGACTGACGTCATTTCGGTCCCACCGGGCGAAGTCCAACTGACCGCGCCTTCGACGTCCGCCGCAGCCGTTCCACCGCTCAGCGCGACTGCGATTTCACCTGCGGCCTTGCCCAGCTCACGTGCGTCTTTCCAGACCGAAACGGTTTGCGTGCCTTTGGCCACCCGGTTCAGCGCCGCATGGTCGCCATCCTGACCCGACACCGGAATGCCGTCCATACCTTGTGCGGTCAGTGCAGCAACTACACCGCCTGCGGTTCCGTCATTTGACGCGACCACAGCATCAACTTTGTTTTCGTTGGCCGTCAGGATCTGTTCCATGTTGCGCTGCGCGTTCGCAGGCAGCCAGCCGTCGGTATAGGCTTCGCCAACGATCACAATGTCACCACTGTCAACAGCACCCTGAATGATCTCCTGTTGACCACCGCGCAGGAAATCCGCGTTCGGGTCGGTGGGCGAGCCCTTGATCATCACATAGTTGCCTTTGGGCATGGCGTCGAACACCGCACGCGCCTGCATACGACCGACTTCGACATTGTCAAAAGTCAGGTAGAAGGCCCGATCATCTTCGATCAGACGGTCATACGCGATGACTGGGATACCTTCGTCAGCCGCTGCCTGAACAGCTGGACCGATGGCCTGGGAATCCTGGGCCAGAATGATCAGCGCATCAACGCCCTGGGCGATCAGGCTTTCAATATCCGACAACTGCTTGGCCGACGACGATTGCGCATCTGCCGAAATATACTCGGCACCGCCCGCCTCAAGCGCGGCTTTGATTGCCGCTTCATCGGTTTTCCAGCGCTCTTCCTGGAAGTTCGACCAGCTTACACCGACCGTGGTTTCTGCAAACGCAACCGTCCCCATCAGGACGGCCACAGCAGAAGCGCTGAGAATTCGTTTCATGATTTCCTCCCGGTTTATTGAGCCATCGCTTCATGATTCGTGGCTCTCACAATTCTGCGTAGCATATTTATTTCAGTCAGTAAAATATTTATGCTACCCGAAAGAAGAAAAACCGCTTACGCTTGGGAAATCACCAGATTCGCGAGGGCAGAATGCTGAAAAGCAAGGTTTCTTCAAACGCTACGGATCAACGAAACATCACCCGCTTGCGCGTGCTGGAACAAATCCGGTCGACCGGAGCGATATCGCGGATCGACATTGCAAGCGCGCTTGAGACCAGCCCGGCGACAGTGACAGCGGCAACGTCAGATCTGCTTTCAGCTGGTCTGATTCAGGAAATCGAAAGCGAAACACCGTCAAAATCCGCGCGCCGCGGCAGACCCCGTGTGCTGCTGAAACTGCATGGCGGATGTCACCTGATTGCAGGTGTAAAAGTGGCCCGGCACCAGATTTCAGTCATCCTAGTCGATTTTGAAGGCACTGAGATCATCTCCTACACACATCCGTTGGAAGAGGCCCGGATGGCTCCGGAGGCGTTTGCAAAAAAGATATGCGCGGCGCTGGAACAGGCCTGCGCCTCTGCAAGCAGGTCCCTGACAGAGGTCTCCGGCGTCTGCATCGGGATTGCCGGACTGGTCGACGCAGAGCGGAATTTTGTACATTGGTCATCTTCGCTGACAGAGCGCAACGTGGATCTGAGCCCGCTTCTGTCCCAAGCGCTCCCCTGCCCAGCATTTATCGAGAACGACGCCAATCTGGTTGCAAAGGCCGAACAGCTTTTCGGTCTTGGCAAAGGGCTGAAGAACTTTCTGGTTGTCACGATAGAACACGGCATTGGTCTGGGCATTGTTTTGGATGGCAAGCTTTATCGCGGCGAGCGCGGCTGCGGCGCGGAATTCGGGCATGTCAAAGTTCAGCTGGATGGCGCATTGTGCCAGTGCGGGCAACGCGGATGCCTTGAAGCTTATGTTGGGGAATATGCCCTGATCCGCGAGGCAACCATTGCCAGTCAGGCAACTGACCCGCACACTCTTGCCGATATTCACGCCGCCGCCCAATCCGGTGATGCCCGGTCCATTTCAGTTCTGTCCCGCGCTGGCCAGATGTTTGGAATGGGGCTTTCCAACTTGATCAATCTGTTCGATCCGGAATGTATCATCCTGTCCGGCACCCGAGGCAGCTTTGAATACCTGCATTCTGAGGCAGTGATGACCCGTATCAAAAACGGTGTCGTCAGCGTTGACGCGCCACTGCCTGAAATCAACGTAAACCATTGGGGGGATTCAATGTGGGCAAAAGGGGCAGCAGCCTATGGGATCGAACAAGTCTCGATCCTGAAAGTCAGGGAACTGGCGGAAAATGCGAGTTGAACTGACGATCCTGCTAGCGACAGCGTCTGCCGCCACGGCCGACATCAACCTTCCGCAGTTTCACAGCATCGACATCCCCAGCCATGTTTACGACGGCGGATGGGAGCACTTCGTGGGCGGAGGCATCGCCGTTTTCGACTGCAATGGCGATGATCGGCCCGAACTGTTTGCCGCAGGGGGAACCAACCCGGCGCAATTGTTTGTCAACACATCAGGACCCGATGTCAGTTTTCGGTCAGAAACGCCAAGCGCACTGTCCCTGACCGGCGTGACCGGTGCCTACTCACTGGATATCGATGGGGACGGGTTTCTGGATCTGGCGGTTTTGCGCGTTGGCGAAGACGTTTTGTTGCGTGGCAAAGCGAATTGCGCATTTGAACCGTTCACCTCGTTGAATTTCCAGTCTCAGGATCACTGGACCACCGGTTTTTCCGCCACCTGGGAAAGTGGTCAAACCCTGCCGACACTGGCTTTTGGAACATATGTCGACCGAACCAATCCCGATGGCCCGTTTGAAGCCTGCGGGCCGACGCTTTTGTATCGCCCAGAAGGGACGGCCTATGGCCCGCCTCTCCACCTGGTACCGGGACATTGTTCCTTGTCCATTCTGTTTTCCGACTGGGCGCGCACCGGGCGCGCGGACCTGCGTGTCAGTAACGACCGCCATTACTATGTGCGCGGCGGGCAAGAGCAGCTTTGGGCTATGGAAGACACGCCACGCCTTTACGCGCCGGAAGATGGGTGGCTGCCCTATTCGATCTGGGGCATGGGGATTGCATCACGGGATATATCAGGGGACGGCTTCCCTGATGTTTACCTGACCTCGATGGGGGATCAGAAGTTTCAGATCTTTGATCCCACTGCAGAGGGGCCGACATGGCGCGACGCGACTTATGACCGGGGGACAACGGCGCACAGGCCGCATGTCGGTGGCGATGGTCGCCCCTCAACCGGCTGGCATGCGCAGTTCGGCGACGTCAATAACGACGGGCGCGACGACATATTTGTCGCCAAGGGCAATGTCGAACAGATGCCTGATGCGGCGCAAACCGACCCCAACAACCTGTTGCTGCAATCCGCAAATGGTCAGTTTTACGAAGCTGCCTCAGCGGCGGGTGTCGCCTCTATGGGCAAGTCCCGCGGTGGGGCCCTGGCGGACCTGAACGGGGATGGATCGCTTGATCTGGTCGTGGTCAATCGCGGGTCAGCGCTTGAGGTATTTCAGAACGAACAACAACTTGGAAACTGGATTCAGGTTGATCTTGGCCAGGATCGTCCCAACCGCGCAGCTGTCGGAAGCTTCATCGAGGTTAAAACCACCGACGGAATCCAAACGCGGGAAGTGACCATTGGTGGCGGCCATGCAAGCGGCATCTCCGGGCTTCACCACTTTGGCTTGGGCCACGCGGACGAACTGGAGCTGCGGGTTATCTGGCCAGACGGCACGGTTGGTGATTGGCAGACCTTCAGAAGCAACCAAGTGCTTCGCATCGACCGCTGATCATTGATCAACAGGCAAACCGCTGGGAACATGCGCTGGCACACCCAGCCGGACTGCCGGGTCTTCCAATGTGCTGAGAAAACTCAAAATGGCGTTCACCTCGTCATCACTCAGGCTGATTGGGGCCAGATCATTCGACGCTGCAATCGCCTCGGTCAGCGTGGGGTCGAGCAAGGCTTTTTGATCTTCCGCGCCCGGAAACTCTGGCAAAGCTGCTTTTTCAACCGAGTAGCTGCGCAGAGCTGCGACCGGGCCCAGATGATGACGGACAACATCTTCAAGCCGCGCGTAGGCTCCGTTGTGACCATAGGGTGCCGTAAGGGTCACATTGCGCAAGGATGGCGTGCGAAATGTGAAGGCGTCATCCGCATTGCCCGTCACACGCAATCGCCCGTCATCGCGAACATGGTTCTCGAACCGGGCGGCTTTTCCCGGCCCGATTTGCGGCATGGCGATAGAATGAAATCCATGATCCGTCTGGAACCAGCCGGAATGGCAGGTGCTGCACCCGGCTTTGCCGTAAAAAAGGTCGAGCCCCATTTGTGCCTGTTCGGGCAGCGCCTCTTTCCCCTGCATCGCGCGATCAAACAGGCTGTTGTCAGCGCGCCATTCAAAGGCGATGAAATCGGCAATGATATTGGCGATTGCGGTAAAAGTGATCTCTTCTCCGGGCGCGAGCTGGTCAAAGCGCGCCCTGTATTCCGGGATTGCGGCAACACGCGCCGCGATAAGGTCCCATGCGCCGTCCTTTTGGGTCAGCAAACCAAGACGCACAGCTTTGCTCACTTCGTTTTCCGAATAGTGGCCCGCCATTTCGTCAGCCGACAAGACCGGGAACATCGCTTGCGCGGCCAGTGCAGATTGGAAGCCCGGCCTCATATCTGTGCCCAAGGGCGTTCGGAACCCGTCAGGCTGTGACGGGTCTGCCTCAAGACGCCCGTCATGAAAAAAGGTGGTGAATTCCAGCGCTCCAAGGTTCCACAGCCCCGGTGCATTTCGGGGAATGCGCTGCTCGGGCATGTTTTCCTGATCAAGCCTGCGCGCTGCCCCCAGCCCCACACCGCCTTCGCCGATACCCAGAGACAGCGCGTCTGACGTTCCCAGTTTCGGATGATGACAAGTGGCGCAGCTGATGTTTTTGTTCCCCGACAGGATCGGGTCGTAAAACAGCAACTGTCCCAGTTCGACCTTGACAAGGTCCGGTTCTACAAATTGCGGAAGCGACCCGAGGTCCTGCGCCTGCGCCTGCGCCGCCGACAGTGTCACGCAAAAGGCCAGAGCATACACCGATGCCGCAACTTTCATGCCTGATCCTCTGCGATTTCCAACGTCAGAACTTGTTTATACGGATTGTCCGGAGAATAGATGACGGACGGAAACAAGGGGTGGTTCACAGCGTCCGTGTAACCGGAAGGCTCAATGCAAAGCCCTGCGCATGGCGTGAAAGGATCGGACAGGTGCGCGGCGGAATAGACCTGCGCGCCGGGCTGATCAGAGTAGATATTCATACGCAAACCTGACGGTGTTTCGACTGTGGCAACCGGTCGATCGAAATTGCCCGCCTCTTCAAACACGAAGTAGTGGTCAAGGCCGCGCCCCTCATCACCGATAACGCGCGGGGATGAGAAATCCAGCGCTTGGTTTTCGATCTCATCCACGACGCCTGTCGGAGTGGAGCTGTCGTCCAGTTCCAGTACCCGCTTGGAATTCAGGGTCAAACGGTTGCCAAGAATACCGCTTTGGCACCCAAGAGTATAGTAATTGTGCTGCGCAATGCTGATCGGCGTAGGCCGGTCCGGCCATGCGGTGATCGTGTAAGTCAGCCGTGGAAAAGCCAGCTCGACATGAATCACGAATCTGATTTCTCCGGGAAAACCGTCAGCGCCGTCAGGTGACGTCAAGGACAGAACCGCACGGTTCGGCTTGGTCTTCCTGATAATCCAGTGGCTGCGTGACAGCCCGACCACACCGCCATGCAGCGTGTTTTCCCCCTCATTCGCCATCAGGCGATAAGCGGCATCCTGAATTTTAAACTTTGCGCCACCGATCCGATTGGCGACGCGACCCACGATTGCACCCAGAAAATACGGGTCCGTCAGATATTCCTGCGGGTTTGGATAGCCCAGGATCAAGGGCGTTTCACCGATCCACCACCCTTGTGTGATCGCCCCATAGCTCAGCAGGGAAACCGACATCGCACCATCTTCCAGAACAACCTGTTCGATGGGTAGGGAAGTGACGCCCTTCATCATGGCGTAGACAAGGGGGATAGTGCCGCATAAAACTGGCGATATCTTTGATATTCAGCCTCATAGGCATCGAATAACCCCGCGCGCGGCTGAACAATTTCAGAGATTTCTGGCGATGTCATGAGTTCCACCGGGTCTGCGCCGTCTACTGCACAGGCAGCAAGGCGCGCCGCGCCGATGGCGGCTCCGAATTCACTGCCTTTGGGCAAGGCAAGCGGGACGCTCAGAACAGTTGCCAGCGTCTCGACCCAGAACCGGGATCGTGCGCCCCCACCCACAACCATCAGGCTTTCAGGCTTTGTTCCCGTGCTCCTGAGGGCCTCAAGGCAATCGCGCAGCGCGAATGAGACACCTTCCATCACGGACTGTGCAAGATCCGCTGGATCCGACGCAATATCCAACCCAAGAAACGCCCCCCGGATGGCGCTGTCATTATGAGGGGTACGTTCCCCCGACAGGTATGGCAGGAACTTGGTCTTCGACGGCCCGGTGACGGTATCCGGCAAAGCCGATGCGAGTGCACCAACGGATTGGCCGAGATTCCGGGACAGCCAGTTCAGGCTGTTGGTCGCCGACAGGATGACGCCCATTTGAATCCAGCGCTCCGGCACCGCGTGGCAGAAGCAGTGAACCGCCGTTTCCGGTGCGGGCGCGTAACTGTCCTTGGCAACCAGCAGCACACCCGACGTTCCCAGCGATAGAAAACCGCTGCCTTCGGCGATGCTTCCAATACCACAGGCCGCCGCCGCGTTGTCGCCAGCCCCGCCGGCAACGACAACGGGTCCGGTCAGACCCCAGTGCTGCAAAATCTCCGCCCTCAGCTCGCCCCCGGCAGCGCTACCTTCGACCAGTTCGGGCATCTGATCCCAACGCATGTGGCTTAGCTCAAGCGCTGTTTCCGACCATTCACGGCATCCGACGTCCAACCACGCTGTACCCGCGCTGTCAGACATGTCGCTGATGTATTCTCCGGTCAGCCAGAAGCGTAAATAGTCTTTGGGGAGCAAGACTTTGGCGGTCTTTTCAAAAACGTCAGGTTCATGCCTGCGCACCCATTCCAGTTTAGGCGCAGTAAAGCCGGGAAAAACGATGTTTCCGGTGATCGATCGCATCGCGGAAAGCGCATCCAGTTCGGCAGCTTCACGGGCAGACCTGGTGTCGTTCCAAAGGATACAGGGCCTCAAGACGCTACCATTTCGGTCCAGAAGCGTCGCGCCATGCATATGCCCGCTAAGACCAATGCCGCGCACTGCCGAAAACGCAGCGTTGTTTTGCCCGCGCAACTGGGCAAAGACCTTTTGACACGCTTCAACCCAATCCGCAGGTTCTTGCTCTGACCAGCCCGGATGCGGTGTCGATGTATTCACGCTTGCTTCGGCCTCGGCAACGACGTCGCCGTCTTCACTGACCACAATTCCCCGAAGACCTGACGTCCCCAAATCAAGACCGAGATACACCTGTTCCTCCCACTTGTAAGCCGCAATACGTAGGCAACAGAAACCCAGTTTTGCAAAGGTATCAGGCTTCACTGGCACAGTTTGCGCTAACATAACAAGGTGAAACAACACAAGGCACATAAAAATTGATGCCGTGCTGGACAGCACCGAATGACCGGGACCCAGACAGCGACCAATGCGAAGGCACCCGGTGAGAGGTGACCTGAACTAAGCCGCAGGAGAGATTTTTTGCGATTGTCTGGCGCCATGTTTCCGTAAAAACTTCGGAACGTTCTCATCTTACTGATTTCGGGCAGGCAGAGCGTCTGACACCATGATCAGTCGCAAGAAGGAAATCGGCAAATGAAGTCACATGCCAAAGTTGTTGTCGTTGGCGGCGGATGTGTGGGCGCGTCCATTCTGTATGGGCTGACACAGCACGGCTGTAGCGATGCGGTGATGCTGGAACGGACCACGCTGACCTCAGGCTCGACCTGGCATGCGGCCGGTCTGCTGGTCACCTTCGTGCGGTCCCGAAACGTGTCGAAGATGACGATGGAAACCATCCGCATCTATTCCGAAGTCGAACAGAAGATGGGTGCATCTGTAGGCTTGCGCAAAGTGGGTCAGCTGCGCGTTGCCAACACCCAGGAGCGTTGGGATGAATTCCAGTCATATATCTCGATTGCCGAGGCCGCCGGTGTGCCCTGCAAACTGTTGACGCCGGCGGAAATTGCCGATGTTCACCCCCTTTTGAGCCAGTCCGAGCATATTCGCGGCGGTATCCTGCATACCGAGGACGGCTATGTGAACCCGGCCGACATCACCATGGCAATGGCAAAACTGGCGCGGGATGCAGGCGCCACAATCTGTCAGAACACCGAAGCACAGGCGTATAAAAAGCTGGAAAGCGGTCATTGGAAAGTTACCACCAATCAGGGTGAGATTAACTGCGAGCATCTGGTTTTTGCCACCGGCAACTATGCCCGTGAAAATGCCCGGCGCGTTGGGCTGGACCTGCCCTGCATTCCCATCGTTCACCAGTACTGGACCACGGAAACCGTTCCACTGCTCAAGGAACGTCGCGCGCAGGGTTTGCCCGAGTTCCCGATCCTGCGGGATGAGGATTACGGCGCATATCTGCGCGAAGATGTCGGTGGCATTCAGTTCGGGCCCTATGAATTCACCAAGGACCTAAAACTGTTTGCCGAAGACCGCGTGCCACCTGACTTTGGCGCAGACCTCTTGCCCGAGGATTTCGATGCCGTGGAAACCCAATGGGCACGGGCAATCGAACGGGTTCCAGTTCTTGGCGAGGTGGGCATCAAGGCCAACACGCGCGGCCCCTTCCAAATGACGCCGGACGAATTGCCACTTGCCGGGCCAGCGCCGGGGTACAAAAACCTGTGGCTGGCCGAAGGGATGCCCGGTGGCATTCTGTGGGGCGGCACCGTGGGCGAACGGCTGGCCCGCTGGATCGTCGACGGTGATCCGGGCATGGACATGTCGGAACTGGACCCGCGCCGTTTCTCTGACTACGCCTCCAAACGCTGGACCATGGATAAGGTTCGCGAAACCTGGGGAACACATATGAACGCGCATATCCCCGGCGAAGATTTCCCGGACGCGCGCCCAATGAAAACCGTGGGGTCTTACGATCTGCTGACGGCGCATGGCGCAGTCTGGACCAGCTTCAACGGCTACGAATTCCCGCGCTGGTTCGCCAAATCGCCGCAAGAGGCGATCCCTGAACATTCTTTCCGCCGCACTAACCACATGGAACGCGTTCAGGAGGAAGTACGTACCACCCGCGAGGCGGCCGGGTTCATCGAGATGTCGCCGATGACCAAGTTTACTGTACGCGGTCCCGGCGCCGCGCGGTGGCTGGATGGTCTGATGGCAAACAAATTGCCCAAAGTGGGCCGGATGAACCTGTCGCTCTTGTTGAATCCAAAAGGTGGCATGGATGCGGAATACACAGTTGTCCGCTATGCCGAGAATGATTTTTACCTGGTCTCTACCCCGAATTGGCGCGCCTATAACTGGGATCAGCTGCAACGCCTGCTACCACAAGATCAATCGGTTATCCTTGAAGACGTTTCGGAACAGTTGGGTGTGATCGCGCTGGCCGGTCCCAAGGCGCGCGAGATTTTGCAACCATTGACCGACAACGATTTGTCGAATGCTGCTTTTCCCTGGCTCTCTGCACAAAAAGGTGAAGTGGGCTATGCCAAAGACGTTCACCTGCTTCGGGTATCTTACACAGGCGAGCTGGGTTGGGAACTGCACCATCCGGTCGGGTATAACCGCCACCTTGTCGACCTGCTTTTGAAAGCCGGTGTAAAACCCTTCGGTCTTGAGGCTTTGGAATCCATGCGCCTTGAAAAATCCTATCGCGCCATCAACCGCGAGATTTGCAAGGACATGACGCCGTATGAGGCCAGCCTTGATCGGTTTGTTGTCACCGAGGGGCGAGAGTTCATCGGAAAAACGGCGCTGGAGAAGCAGAGAAGCGAGGGCAATCACAAACGGCTGGTCACGTTGAAACTTCCCTTTGGCGAAACTTCGGTGATGTTCGATGAAGGCGTTTATGCAAACGGTGAACTGATCGGGCACGTTACGTCGGGCGGGTTCTCTTATTATTGCAACCACGACATAGCGATGGCACTTGTACCAAACGATTTGACCGCGCCGGGTACACGGATGCAGGTGTTGGTCCATAACGAAATGCGTGATGCCGAGGTGATCGATACTTGCGCCGTTGATCCCACCAGCGCGCGTGCGCGTGCCTGACCCCTGAAGTAAAAAGACTGGATTTGAAAAGATGACCGAACAATCGACCAAAACGCTTTCTCTTGCCGAGGTTCGGGCGCTGGCGAAATCCGTACTTGTTTCTGCCGGTGTAAACGCGCAGGGCAGCGATATTCTGGCCGACATTGTTACCCGGTCCGAGCGGGACGGACCGCGCAGCCACGGATTGCGTATGCTGCCGGTCTATGTCCAAAGCTTCACCTCGGGCTATGCAAACGGCAATGCGAAGCCCAAGTTAGAAAAGGCTGCCCCGGGCGTTCTGCGCTGTGACGCAGATAACGGGTACTATCAGGTCGCCGCAGCAGAAGCCCGCGACGCGTTGATCGAAATGGCGCGGGAAAACGGCATTGCCGCTTTCACCTGCGCAAATTGCCACCATCTGGGCGCGTTGCGGTTTGACACCGAACCGCTGGCCGAAGCGGGTCTGGTAGCTTTCGCCGTGATCAACTCTTTGTCCATGGTGGTGCCGCAAGGCGGGGTGCGCCCGGTATTTGGCACCAATCCGATGTCTTTTGCCTGCCCGCGCGAGGACGGCGCGCCGATAGTCTGGGATCAGGCGTCTTCAATGGTTGCTTTGATGGATATCCGCATGGCCGCAGCCGAAGGGCACGACCTGCCCCGCCCTGCCGGGCTGGACCCTGACGGCGCACCCAGCACGGACCCGAACGCCATTCTGGAGACCCGCAGCCTGTTACCTTTTGGCGAGCACAAGGGCGCCGCAATCGCTTTCATGGTTGAAGTGTTGGGTGCAGCTCTGGCTGGTGGAACCCTTTCCGTAGACAATCAGGAACGCGAGGCGTTCGGGGCCCTGAACATCAAAGGCGGCGCAACACTGATTGCGATTGATCCGACGCGGTTCGGCAACGCGGCCTTCAATCAATATATCACGCGCATTTGCGCAGAAATTGTCGGCAATGGGGAAGCCCGTGTTCCGGGTGACGGGCGTCTGGCCAAACGGGCGGCAGCCGAGGCTGACGGTGTTGTGGTCAGCACCGAGGTTCTGGCCGCGTTAAACGCGTCCTGAAATACCCGCGCTTAGCTTCCTGGCTAGAGAGCCTTCCTGCGACACGGGCGGCTTCAAGCGCCAATCCAGATTTGCCCAGGCGGCAATCCTGCAGAACCAAGCACGGATGCGACAAACCATTCTCCCCTCGGAACGGCGGTCCGTTGTGACCTGAGACGTCGTACTTATCGACCGCCGCCCGAAACAAATAGTCTGGAGAAGAAGTCAAACAGGTCAGCGTGACACTCCAGAGGCAAAACATGCGCCACATATTGGTCCGGTCTGACGACGACCATACAGCCCTTTGTCCGGTCAATTCCGCGCATTTCGTAGATGTCTTCGCGCCTCTTGTGATCAACGCAAAAAACCTTCTCGAAGTCGCGCAGGCCATACCTGCCCTTCTCGGGTTTCAAAAGAGACGGCATATCCTCATAGGCCAGCGAATTGAAATCCTGCGGGAAGATGGCCCGTAGATCTATCAAACCGTCGATGTCTTCGTCAGGGCGCGTAAACCGTCGCAGAGGAGAGTTCGGATCGCTTTGCAAAGCCTCGCAAAGGTGATGGATCGATCCGCCTTGCGTACCTGCGTCTCCCTGTCCAGCGAAGGCATAGAGCCTCCAACGCGCATCCGCTTCGGCCACATGTCCCAATTGCATAGGCATGGCATCCGCAAGCCGGACAACTGGTGCGGAATGAAATCGCTTGCCTATAACCAGCCCACGCGCCAGATGCTGGTGAACCGGTTCGGCGACCAAGTCCGAAGGCCCATAGTGAACCGAAAGCCCGCCGGTGAATTCCAGATTTTCGATAAACTGTTTTTGAAATCGGGGCATGTCGGTGCCGTCAAGCTCTGACTCGCCCGGTGGCGCACTCATGATCCGGGCCCATTTATGGTCGGTTTCGACCAGTCTTTTGGCCTCTTGCAAACGCTCGGCCGAGTAGCTGTGAAGAAGGTCAGGCATTGACCTTCCTGTCAGCACATGTACCAGTTTCCAGCCCAGGTTGAATGTATCGCCCATCGACACGTTCATCCCCTGACCCGCCTTGGGGCTATGGGTGTGGCAGGCGTCGCCCGCCGTGAACACGCGCGGGGTGCGTGTTGCAATTTCATGCTGCGGGACATCGTCGAACTTGTCGGTTAACCTGTGGCCGATCTCGTAGACCGACCACCAAACGACTTCTTTTACGTCGATGGAATAAGGACGCATGATCCGGTTCGCGGCAGCGATGATATGGTCAGCCGTCAGATTGCGGTTGGCGACCCGCTCATCCGGGTTCAGCTTGTCAAGCTCGACATACATTCGGAACAGGTATCCGCCTTCGCGTGGAAGGATCAGAACGTTTCCTTCCGAAGCCGATTGAACAAGGCATTTCCGCCGCAAGTCGGGGAAATCGGAATTCGCCAATATGTCCATAACGCCCCACGCCTGGTGTGCGGCGTCGCCTTGCAGCTTACCCCCGATAGCCCTGCGCACATTGCTGCGTGCACCGTCACAGCCTACGACATAGTTCGCACGTACTGTAAGCCGTTTAACCACGTCACCATCATCGCCCAGGCGTTCAAGCTCGGCCGTGACAGGGTGATCCGTGGAACCGGTATCAATCGTCAAATCGCTGACACGAAGCCCGTAATGGGGTTGCAACCGCGTTGGAGCATTTCTCATCACCTCCAGAAACAGCTCATGAATCCGGGCTTGATTCATCAAGGTATGTGGCATCTCGGATTGATCGTCGGCCACGTCCTGCACCGTGCCCGCCCGGCGGATGTGGTCCGGGTTTGCGGGATCGGGCGTCCAGAATGCCGTTTGGTTGACCCAATACGCTTCGCGCTTCACTTTCTCAGCGAAACCAAACGCCTGAAACATCTCCATCGAACGGACGTTGACACCGTCCGCCTGGCCTTTCTCCATCGGACCCGGCTTTTGATCCACGATCATTGTCGAAATTTCGGCGAACCCGGCCAGTTGCGCCGCAAGGCAAAGCCCGGCCGGTCCACAACCCGCGATCAGAACATCAACCTTTTCGGGGAAGGTTGTGGGGTGGTTGTGGTGACCGAACGCAGCCGGTTTGATATCCGGATCACCCGGACGAAATCCATCAACGTAATATTGCATTGCCCCCTCCTCCGCAGGTTCATGCAATTTTAATAACTATACTTACTATTTCTTGTCAACAAAGATATGTACACTCACTAATTGCCGCGGTAGTTCTGAAAAAGTGACGGCGTAAAGTGATTTCGGAGGTTTTGAATGAGTATTTACGGAATGGCGGGTCACCTCATCCGCAGGCTCAATCAGATTTCAACCCACGTGTTCTCGGTCCGGATGCAGGAGGCCGGGATCGACCTTACATCCGTTCAGTACGCAGCACTTGAAACAATTCGCGCCGAACCCGGCATTGATCAGGCCACAATCGCGGCGAAAATCGCCTATGACCGCGCGACAATCGGCGGGGTTATCGACCGGCTGGAGCAGAAAAACTACGTCAAGCGCGCGGTCAGTCAACGTGACAGACGCGCGCGAGAGGTCACCTTATCCGAAAAAGGAAAAGACATCCTAGCGGCAGCTGCGCCAGTCGTAATTGACCTGCAAAACGAGATACTCGAAGGGCTAACTCCGAATGAACGCGAAACATTCCTGAAGCTCGCAGGCAAGGCAGTTGAAGCTGTCACCGACGATAACACACGGTCTTGAATTCCACCGCGGGCGCTGGTCCAATTGAAACAGGGAAAGCAAATCCACCGTTTTCGCGCTTTAGTTACCGAAAACAGAAACTAAAATCTAAGAAATCTCAATTTACCTTTGAGCCAACCGAGGGCAATGTAATCCTGAGAGGATAACTTGGCGTCCGCGCATAACCTGTCTGTTGCGTAGCGTTTCGACGAAAAGGTTCACATGTGTGAGCATTCTGTTTTCCGAAAAGGACCTGAAACCAAACACTAAGAAAGTGGATCAAAATCGTTATATAACATAACTAATATGAGCAATCATGAACAGGGATGATACTCATAGGTCATCTAGGGAGGAGACCATGACCAACTTGCGCAGAACCATACTCAAATCTGCAGTGGCGGCGATTGCTTTTGGCGCCATGTCAACCACTGCCATTGCGGCCGAAGTGACACTGCGGATGCACCAATTCCTGCCAGCACAAGCCAACGTACCCAAGAACGTTCTGGATGTCTGGGCCGACAAGGTCGAAGCGGATTCGGATGGCCGGATCGAAATTCAAAGGTTTCCGTCCATGCAGCTTGGGGGCAAACCCCCCGAACTGATCGACCAGGCCATTGATGGTGTGGCCGACATTGTCTGGACGGTGTCCGGATATACGCCGGGCCGCTTTCCCCGGACCGAAGTGTTCGAACTGCCGTTCACCATGACGAATGCAGAAGCCGTCTCACGCGCCTATTGGGATCTGGCCGAAGAAACCATGATGGACGATGACTTCAAGCAATTCAAAGTTCTCGGGCTCTGGGTGCACGGGCCCGGTCTTATCCATTCAAAGGAGCCGATCGAAAGCATCGAGGATCTGAACGGTGTAAAGCTGCGCGCACCGACACGCGTAACGAACGGCCTTTTCAGCTCGCTTGGGGCGACCCCGGTTGGCATGCCTGTTCCCGCGGTACCTGAAGCGCTGTCTAAAGGCGTGATCGACGCAACTGTGATTCCCTGGGAAGTGACAGGCGCCCTGAAGGTCAACGAACTGGTCGGAAACCACACGACCTTTGGCGATGACACGCTATATACCACCACCTTCATCTTCGCGATGAACAAGGACCGCTGGGATGCATTGCCGGATGATCTGAAGGCCGTCATCGACGCCAACTCGGGCGCTGAATTCTCGGCCTTCGCAGGCAAGCAGATGCAGGCCGATGATGACGGGCCACACAAGCAGGCGATGGAACGCGGCAACAACATCATCACGCTGAGCCCGGAACAGGTTGCGGAATGGAAGGCAGCATCACAGCCGACCACTGACGCCTGGATCGCCGAAATGGATGAAAAAGGTCTGGACGGAACCGGCTTGCGCGCCCGCGCGCTCGAACTGATTTCGCAATACTCCGGCAACTGATCCGGTCGCTCTTCCGGCGCTATTTCCCGCTGGGAGAGCAATCCCTTTGGAGTTGATCATGCAGAAACAGGTTGAGCGCATCGCGCGCTTCATGGCCGTTCTCGGCGGTGTGGTTCTGACTGCGCTGGTCCTGCTGACCTGTGTCAGCGTGCTGGGGCGCGGCTTGAACACGCTGGGTCACTCGGACATTCTGACGTCACTGTCGGAAGCAGCGGCAAATGCGCTGATTGCATCGGGCGTCGGGCCGGTGAATGGCGATTTTGAACTGGTCGAAGCCGGCGTTGCATTCGCCATATTCTCGTTCCTGCCGATCTGCCAGCTCTACGGCTCTCACGCCACGGTCGATGTATTCACAAACGCCCTTCCGGCTAAAGTGAACAAGGTGATCATCACGTTCTGGGAAATCGTCCTGTCGCTTGTCATCCTTTTGATTACATGGCGCCTGTTTGTCGGCATGCAAAACAAGCTGGACTATGGTGAAACGACCTTTCTGCTGCAATTTCCGGTTTGGTGGGCCTATGGGCTAAGCTTTGTTGCCGCCCTTGTCGCATCACTTGTTGCTGTCTATTGCGCCGTCGCGCAGGTCATCGAGCTTGTCACCGGGCGTCATATCCTGCCCTATCGCGGGGAGGCCGCACATTGACCATGCTCGAACTGGGCTACGTGTCCTTTCCCGTACTTCTTATCATGATTTTCCTGCGCGCACCGATTGGCCTTGCCATGTTGCTGTGCGGGATTGGCGGGCTGTATTTTGCCATGGGTGGCACCAGCATGTTCATGGCCAAGCTCAAAACCGAAACCTACTCTACCTTCTCCAGCTATTCGCTGACGATCATTCCGATGTTCCTGCTGATGGGGCAGTTCGCGACATTATCGGGCATGTCTTCGGCCTTGTTCAAAGCGGCCGAAAGCTGGTTGGGCCACCGTAAAGGGGGCGTCGCCATGGCGGCAGTTGGCGCTTGTGCCGGATTTGGCGCAATCTGCGGGTCCTCCCTGGCCACCGCCGCGACGATGAGCCGTGTCGCGCTGCCCGAACTGCGCCGCTACGGCTATTCCGGCGGGTTTTCGACCGCAACGCTTGCTGCTGGCGGCACATTGGGCATTCTGATCCCGCCTTCGGTGATCCTTGTGATCTATGCAATCCTGACGGAACAGAATATCGCCAAACTGTTTCTCGCGGCCTTTGTCCCCGGCATTCTGGCAGCGCTCGGCTATATCATCACGATTTCGATCTATGTGCGCATGTATCCTGACGCCGCGGGCACCCGCGAAGCGATCCCTTATCCTGAACGCGTACGGGCACTGCTGGATGTCTGGCCTGTCCTGCTGGTTTTTGGCCTTGTTGTTGGTGGCATCTATCTTGGCTGGTTCACCCCAACCGAAGGCGCAGCCGTGGGGGCGGCGGGAACCGGGTTGATCGCTCTGATCTCGGGCAATCTGAACTGGCAGGTCTTCGTCGAAAGCATCATTGCCACGGCCTCAAGCACGGCGATGATCTTCTTCATCGTGTTGGGCGCAGGGCTGTATAACAGTTTCCTAGCGCTCACTCAGGTACCGCAGGAACTGTCTGGCTGGGTCGTTGGACTTGGGCTCAGCCCGTGGATGGTGTTGTGCCTGATCCTGGTGTTCTATCTGATCTTCGGATGTCTTATGGACAGCCTGTCAATGATCCTGCTGACAATCCCGATCTTCTTTCCGGTCATCAGCGCACTGGATTTCGGCATGAGCCCCGAACATGTGGCCATCTGGTTCGGTATTCTGGTTCTGATCGTTGTCGAGGTCGGGCTGATCACCCCTCCGGTCGGAATGAATCTGTTCATTATCAACGCCATGGATCGTTCAACCCCGATGACCCAAACTTACAAGGCAGTCATGTGGTTCGTCACCTCTGACATCATTCGGGTCATGATCCTGGTGCTGTTTCCAGCCATTACCCTGTTCCTGATCCCCTAGCTTAGACACCAACAGCGGTCCGGAGCAGGCCCATCCGAAAATAGGTATGAGATACAACAATGATTGAGCATACTAAATTGGAGAGAGCACCATGCAGTTAAGTGGATGTATCGCCCTGGTCACCGGCGGTGGAAGCGGACTGGGCGCTGCAACGGCAAGGCATTTCGCCGCCAGCGGAGTAAAGGTTGCCGTTTTGGATTTCAATGCTGCAGGTGCGAAGGCAGTCGCTGACGAAATTGGTGGTCTTGCCCTGCAAGCCGATGTCAGTGACGAGGCCGCCGTCAGTGCCGCGTTTGAGACGGCAGTATCCCATTTCGGGTCGGCGCCCAGAATCGCCGTCAGTTGTGCAGGCGTCGGCATGGCGGCCAGGATCGTTGGGCGCGAAGGCAAGCTGTCATTCGACGTGTTCGAGAAAACTCTGCGCGTGAACCTTTTTGGCACCTACAACGTGATGAGCCACGCGGCGAGACTCATGGCCGAGCTGGACCCGTTGGCTGACGGTGAACGCGGTGTGATCATCAACACGGCGTCGGTTGCGTGGCAGGACGGTCAATTGGGTCAAGCGGCATATGCCGCGTCCAAAGGGGCAATCGCGTCGATGTGCCTGCCTGCCGCTCGGGAACTCGCACAGTCGGGTATTCGGGTGATGGCTATCGCACCCGGCCTGTTCCACACGCCAATGATGGAAGGCTTGCCGGAAGAGGTCACTGCCAAGATCACTGCGAACATTCCTTTCCCTGCCCGCCTTGGCGAAGCGCGCGAGTTCGCAATGCTCGCCGAACAGATCGTTGAAAACCCGTTTTTGAATGGCACCACTATTCGACTTGACGGCGCCGTTCGTCTGCCGCCCCGGTAAGGAGTTCCCCATGGACAGCCAAATCCTGAACATTGAGGTCAACGGATCCATCGCGACCCTGACCATGAACCGCCCCGACAAGCGAAACGCGATGTGCGAGGAACTGTTGGGAGCGCTGGATGATTTCTTTTCTGCACCACCCAAGAACGTGCGTGTGGTGATCCTGACCGGAACTGAAGGGCACTATTGTTCCGGATTGGACCTGTCCGAGCATGTTCATCGTACAGCCGAGGAAAACCTGCATCATTCCCGCCACTGGCACAGTGTCATGGACAAGATCCAGTTTGGTGGGCTTGCGGTTGTCTCGGCCATGTTTGGTGCCGTGATCGGCGGCGGGCTGGAGCTTGCAGCGGCAACACATGTTCGCATCGCTGAACCTTCGACGATCTTTCAGCTTCCCGAAGGCCGCCGCGGAATATTTGTCGGCGGCGGTGCGACCGCGCGGGTCGGTCGCCTGCTGGGGGCCGATCGGATGACCGAGATGATGCTGACCGGCCGCAAATATGGTTCCGATGAAGGGGTATCGCTGGGGCTGGCACATTATAGCGTTGGTGAAGGCGAGGCTTTGGCGCTGGCCCAAACGCTGGCAGGTAAGATTTCCCGAAACGCGCCACTGTCCAACTATCTGATGATTCAGGCGGTCGCGCGGATCAATGAAATGTCGCAAAACGACGGGCTGTTTACTGAATCTCTGGCTGCGGCCCTGTCGCAAACAACACCGGATGCGCAGGAGGGGCTGCGGGCCTTTCTTGAAAAGCGCGCCCCGAACTTCAGGTGAACACATGAAAAGGAAACATGAACACACGCCAGAAGACGGCGCACCAAACACGATTAGCGATGCTACGCTGCGGGGGTTTGTCGGGTATCGCATGAAACGGGCCTTCAATGTGGTGCAGGAAGATCTGACGACAACTCTGCGCCCCTTTGATCTGCGAATGCTGACGTATACGGCACTGGTTCTCATCGTCGACAACCCCGGTTTGCGGCAGTCCCAACTGGCTGACGCAATGGATATCGAGCGCCCGAACCTTGTTGTTATCATTGATGAACTGGAACGCAGGGAACTGATCGTCCGCGACCGGGTACCCACCGACCGGCGCGCCTATGCCCTCAGGACGACACTGGCGGGAAGGCAATTATATGAAAAGGCCGTCGCCGCGGTTACCGCCCACGAAGGCAAGCTGATGGCCGGTTTGGATGACGCAACCATCACCACCGTTTTCGATGCCCTCAGGACGATCGAAAAAGCGAGGAAAAGGGGCTGATCATGCAACGCACATCGGAATACCTGGTGCATTCTGTTTCGCGCGAAGATCGGGCCGACGGCTCCATCCTGCTAAAATCGAACCACACTCTTGGTCCTGTCGTCGACAAAACCGGTGTCTGGCTGCACACCTGGGCCTCGGACGCGCCTGACCGCACGTTCATTGCTGAACGCAGCGGCGCGGGATGGCGCAAGGAAAGCTATGCGACCACGCTTGAAAAGGTGCGAGCCATCGCAAGCTCGCTATTGGGGCGTGGGATGGGGCCAGACACGCCGATCCTGATCATGAGCGGTAACGGCTTGGATCATGGCCTTCTGAGTCTGGCTGCTCAGTATATCGGCATACCAACAGCCCCCGTGGCTGAGCAGTACGCGTTGATCCATGGCGCGCACGGCCGCCTGCGCCATGCCATCGAACTGGCGCGCCCGAAGATGGCCTATGTCGTCGATGCGGATAAATACCGAGAGGCGCTGGAACTGGATGCGCTTCAAGGGGTCGAAATCGTAGCCAGCCGACAAGGCAGGAACAGTCAGGTCACAGCGTTCGACGAACTTCTCAAAGGGGATGTCAGTGTCGATCTTGGGGCCGCCTATGAACTGGTTGGCCCCGACTCCGTCGCCAAGATCCTGATGACCAGCGGTTCAACCTCGGCCCCGAAAGGGGTCATCACGACCCAACGCATGATGTGTGTGAACCAAACCATGCTGGCGGACGCGTTGCCATTTCTGCGCACGCGTCCGCCCCGAGTGGTCGATTGGCTGCCATGGAACCACGTCTTTGGCGGATCACATAATTTCAACATGATGCTCGCCAACGGCGGAAGCTTCTACATCGACGACGGCAAACCGGTAGCTGGTCTGTTTGAGAGGACGCTGGAAAACCTGTCCATGGTCACCGGCACGCTCAGCTTCAATGTTCCCGTAGGTTACGGCATGCTGCTGGGCGCATTGCAGCGGGATGGCGATTTGCGTCGGCGGTTCTTCGAAGAACTTGATCTGATCTTTTATGCGGGCGCTTCACTGCCACAGGACATCTGGTCTGGATTTGAACAGATGGCGCTGGATGTCAAAGGTGAGATACCGCTGATGACCTCGTCCTGGGGACTGACCGAGACAGCGCCCGCCACAATGATGCAGTCCGAGCCCATTGATCGTTCCGGGGTTGTTGGCGTTCCGATGAACGGCGTGACACTCAAGCTGATACCGGATGAAGACATGCGGTGCGAAGTGCGCATCAAAGGGCCAAACGTGATGCCAGGTTATTTTAACGAACCCGAAAAGACGGCCAGTGTTTTCGATGAAGAAGGGTTTTTCATTACCGGCGACGCCATGCGGTTCATCGACCCGCAGGACGTAAACAAAGGTATGAAATTCGATGGCCGGATTTCTGAAGATTTCAAGTTGCTGACCGGTACATGGGTGCGTGCCGCGCAATTGCGGATGGACTTGTTGACCTGTCTTGCGCCTCTTGCCTCAGATCTGGTCATTACAGGTGCCGACAGAAATGAGATCGGCGTCATGGTCTTTCCCGATGTTGCCGAGCTGAAGCGGGAAGGATTTGACCTGAACGACGACAGTGGCGCCTACTGCTGCAAATTGCTGCAAGGCGAAATTCACCGCCGCCTGGCAGAGCGCGCCCGCGAGTTATCGGGCAGTTCCACACGGGTCGGGCGCGCCATTGTCCTTAGCGAGCCCGCCTCGATGCCCGAGGGCGAAATGACCGCCAAGGGGAACCTCAATTTCCGCAAAATACTGACACGGCGGCAAAATTTACTTGAGCGTCTTTATGACGACGCCGACCCGGCAATCGTAAAGATCTGAGAAAGGAACGAACAGATGGTCGATATCACCAAGGTTCGCGCAATCGACATTCACACCCACGCTGAAGAACCCTGCGGGTGCCACTCGGATGATGGCTATGACGACCTGCAGGCAACCATGGCCAATTACTTTGGCGCTCCGTGGAGCCACCCGCCTACGGTTCCCGAAACTGCACAGCACTATCGCGAGCAAAACATAGCCGCGGTGATCTTCCCGGTCGATGCCGAGCGGGAAACCGGCTATCGGCGCTACAAGAACGAAGAAGTTGCCGCTTTGGCGGCGGAAAATGACGATGTGCTCATCCCGTTTGCGTCAATCGATCCGCACAAGGGCAAGATGGGCGCACGCGAGGCGCGCCGCCTGATCCGTGAATTTGGTATCAAAGGGTTCAAGTTTCATCCGACGATGCAGGGGTTCTACCCCAATGACCGTATGGCTTATGAACTATACGAGGCAATCGCCGAGGAAGGCTGCATCGCCCTGTTTCACACAGGCCAGACCGGTGTCGGTTCGGGCATGCGCGGCGGTAACGGAATGCGGCTTAAATACTCGAACCCGATGTTCATGGATGACGTCGCCGTCGATTTTCCGGATATGAAGATCATCCTCGCCCATCCGTCATTTCCCTGGCAGGAAGAGGCTCTGTCCGTGGCACAACACAAGCCCAACGTCTATATCGACCTGTCCGGTTGGTCACCAAAGTATTTCCCCGAGATTCTGGTGAAATACTGCAACTCGATCCTCAGGAAAAAGGTCCTGTTTGGGTCCGACTGGCCAATGATCACTCCTGAACGCTGGCTGTCGGATTTCGAGAAGATCAATATCAAGGACGAACTGCGCCCGGACATCATCAAAGGCAATGCCGCGCGCCTGCTGGGACTGATCCCGTGATGCTGCCCCCCGCCCCATCGCGTCCCTACCCAGTCACTTTGAGCTTCGACAGTGCCAAACCGCCAGAACCGGGCCGCGTCGTGGCCGTCGGAATCGCTAACTGTCGGGTGATATGACCATGAAGCCATTCGAAGCCCCGCTTGCGGACATCTTATTCACGTTGAACCACGTAGCCCGGGCTACCGAGCTTCCAGACTGGGACGCTGACCTGGCTGGTGAGATCGGCGAACATTTTGCCGCCTTCGCACAAGGTGAAATTGCCCCGCTGGACGAGCCGGGAGACAGGCAGGGATGCACGCTGGAAAACGGTCGCGTATCCATGCCCGACGGCTTTGCCCAAGTTTATGCCACGTATTCGGAACAGGGCTGGCCCTCTCTCACCGTGCCTGAAGAATATGGCGGTCAAGGGCTTGGTGCCCTGATGCTGGCAATTACCTCCGAGGTGTTTTCGGGCGCAAACCACAGCCTTCAGATGGTTACGGGGTTGGTTCCGGGCGCGGTGCGTACCTTGATGCGCTTTGGCACAGAGGATCAGCAATACCGGTACATTCCGTCTCTGGCCTCGGGTGAAACTCTGGCCACCATGTGCCTGACCGAACCTGGGGCCGGATCTGACCTTTCACGCGTGCGCTGCCGGGCGGAACCTGCCGAGGATGGCTGGAGGATCACGGGCGAAAAAATCTTTATCTCTGGCGGTGACCAGGACATGAGCGATCACATCCTGCATCTTGTGCTTGCGCGCACGTCCGATGACGGCGTCAGAGGTTTATCGCTGTTTCTATGCCCCAGCTCCTGCACTGACGGCAGCCGCAACCACGCTACCGTAACGCGCATCGAGGAAAAGATGGGCCTGCATGCCTCGCCCACGTGCCAGCTGGCATTTGATGGGGCCAAAGCCGAATTGATCGGGGCCGAGGGTGAAGGTCTGATGGCCATGTTCACCATGATGAACCACGCCCGGCTTGATGTCGCCCTACAGGGTGTCGCGCACGCCGCGCGGGCCTATGACATTGCCAGTACTTATGCCAGTGAAAGGGTGCAGGGACGCAATGCCGACGGTCGACCGGCAACACTGGATCAACATGCCGACATCCGCCGCATGCTGGATCAAATCGACTGGCTGGCAATCAGTAGCCGCAGTCTTGCACATCTTGCATTTGTCACCATGGAACGGGGTACATCGCCTGACCTGGTCGATTTTCTGACCCCGGTTGCCAAGGTCTATTGCACCGACGCCGGTATCGAGGCCGCCGAAATGGGTATGCAGGTACTGGGCGGCTATGGCTATTTGCGCGAATACCGGCTGGAGCAGACCTATCGTGATGCCCGTATTACCTCGATTTACGAAGGGGCCAACGGCATACACGCGCGTATGCTGGCAACACGTCTGGCCGCAGGGCCTGCGGGCGACGCCTTTGCCGAATTTGTTGCACAAGAAGCCGAGCATTGGACATGCAATGCTATTTCGGACGCACTGGACACTTGGCAATCCGCTCGCAGAAAGCTGAAGCAGGGTGACAGCGCGGCGATGGCGCATGGGTTCATGCAAACGACGATTGATACCGCTCTGATCTGCTTGCGGGCGCGGCTGCGCAACGCCGCGAGCCTCCACCCATCCCCGGAACGGATCAAACGCATTTGCGGTTGAGGCTTGATCCACACGCACCGATTATCGACAACCAATACCCATCGCCAGTCGGACAGAAAGGCAGGCAACATGACAGATCCAAAAGTGCTGATCGCGGGCGGTGGTATTGCCGGGTTGTCGCTGGCGCTGACACTGCATCAGATTGGCATCGACTGCACCGTCTTTGAAAGCGTTCGGCACCCGCGCCCGCTGGGTGTCGGGATAAACCTGCAACCCAACGCCGTGCGTGAGTTGTACGATCTGGGTTTCAAGGCTCAGGACCTGGATGGGTTTGGCGTCCCTGCGCAGGAATGGGCGCTTGTCGGGCTGAACGGGCACGAGATTTACTCGGAACCGCGCGGAACTTTTGCCGGTTACAACTGGCCGCAATACGCGGTGCATCGCGGCGCGTTTCACATGGCGCTTTACAAGCGGTTTGTCGAACGCGCAGGCCCGGATGCCGTACGCCTTGGCGCTCGGGCCACTGGGTACCAGATCAATGCGGACGGGACGGTTACAGTGCGGCTGCAAACTGACGAGGGGGCTATCCGCGAAACCGGTGCCATTCTGATCGGCGCCGACGGTATCCATTCAGCCATCCGCGCCCAAATGCATCCAAGCCAACCTCCGATCCACTGGGGAGGCGCCGTCATGTGGCGCGGCACAACATTGGCAAAGCCTGTGCGCACGGGTTCCTCCTTTGTCGGACTGGGTACGCATAAGAAACGAATGGTGATCTACCCGATCTCGCACCCCGACCCCGAAACCGGCTTGGCGCTGATAAACTGGATTGCCGAAGTCACCCACGATGACCCGGCCGCGCATGCGGCAACCGGATGGTTCCGGCAGGTTGAGGCCAAGGATTTTGCGCACCATTTTGACGGCTGGACCTATGACTGGCTGGATGTTCCAGCTCTGATCCGCGGTGCGGATGTGACATATGAAAACCCGATGATCGACCGCGATCCGGTTGAAACGTGGGTTGACGGGCCGGTTGCCTTGATCGGAGACGCCGCCCATCCGATGTACCCCACCGGTTCGAATGGGGCCAGCCAAGCGATCATGGACGCCCGCGTTTTGGGGGCCAGCTTGCTCAAGCATGGCGTGGGTCCAACCGCGCTGGCGGCTTATGATGACACGCTGTGCGGGCCGGTGTCAGACCTTGTCCTTCGCAATCGGGGTGCCGGGCCTTTTGGCCTGTTGAACTTGGTCAACGACCGCTGTGCCGGTGTGTTCGACGATATTGAAACGGTCATTCCCTTGGCTGAAAGGGCCAGTTTCATGGCCAAATACAAAGCTGCCGCCGGTTTCGCGCGTGATGCCCTGAACAGTGCACCGCCAACGATTGCGCCCGGCTCGCAACTTGTGTGGCAGGTGTAATGTATGAGCCGTCGGAAATAGAACACCTGCGCCTATGACAACAGCGTTTCGCCGGGCCTGTGTATCGCCCGCAAAATCACTCGCTGCCGTGAACGATTTTGCGGTACCGCAGCTTGCCCCTCTGAATTTTCGTTTGTGGCGAAACGACCAACAGCTAAACGGAAAGAATGTACCGGATCAGACCTGTCTGAACGCCAGACATGGTTTGATCGAAGAAAATTAATTTCATTGCACCGCCTTCTCATGTTCAATTGCACGCAAGGCGACAGGGCCATTGAAAGGATTGAATATGCAGGATCATGGATATGCGTCAGGACGACTGAACCTACCTTTCGTTGGAATATCGACCTTTGGAAAATCTCCGTATGTCGAGGATTGGGATAATATTGATGCGGATGTTTGTGTCCTAGGTGCCCCCTTTGATTTCGGCACGCAATGGCGCGCCGGGGCAAGGTTCGGCCCTCGGGCCGTGCGCGAAGCTTCGACCCTGTTCAGTTTTGGACATGCTGGAGCATATGACCACGAAGACGATGCAACCTATCTGGACAGTTCCGTGCGTATCGTGGATTTGGGGGATGCAGATATCGTCCACACAAAGACCGAGGTCAGCCACGAAAACATCGCCTATGGTGTTCGCAAAATTCTGTTCGCCGGGGCGCTGCCGCTTGTGATCGGCGGCGATCACTCTGTCAACATTCCCTGCATTTCCGCGTTTGAATATGATTGTGCACAAAATGGCCCGATCCACGTGGTTCAAATCGATGCGCATCTGGATTTCGTGGACGAGCGTCACGGTGTCACCAATGGCCACGGCAACCCCATGCGACGGGCGATCGAGAAAGACTATGTCTCGGGGATGACCCAGTTGGGCATTCGGAACGTCTCGTCAACCGCCAAGGAAGGATACGAGGACGCACGCGCACGTGGATCAGACATCCTGTCCGTGCGTCAGGTGAGAAAGCTGGGAACCGGGGGCGTTCTTGAACGCATTCCTGAAGGTGCTCGGTACTATGTGACAATAGATATCGACGCCTTTTGCCCCTCTATCGCGGCGGGGACTGGGACGCCAAGCCATGGGGGATTTTTGTATTATGACGTTCTGGAAATCCTTCAGGGCCTCGCTAAACGCGGCAATGTCGTCGGCATCGACCTTGTCGAAGTGGCACCAGCCTATGACCCCAGCGAAAGCACGCAGATTTTGGCCGCGCAGCTATTGTTGAATTTCCTGGGTTTTATCTTTCACGAACGCGCCGGTCGCGAAAAATGAAGGGGGAGCGTTTGCTCCCCCTTCTTTGTATCAGGCACCGATGATGTTGTGGCCGGGCCCATATGGGAAGCCGGTGATGTTCTCGGCCCCGTCTTCGCCCACCACCAGAATATCATGCTCGCGGTAGCCCCCTGCACCGGGTTGCCCTTCGGGGATCCACAGCATGGGCTCGATTGAAACGACCATGCCAGGTTCCAGCACGGTGTCGATATCCTCGCGCAGTTCCAGACCCGCCTCACGCCCGTAATAGTGGCTGAGAACGCCGAACGAGTGGCCATACCCGAACGAGCGGTATTGCAGCAGCCCCTCATCGGCAAAGAAACGGTTGATCTCGGCGGTGATGCCTGAACAGGTCGCACCGGGTTTGATCAGGCTCAGGCCCAGTTCATGGGCCGCCACATTGGCCTTCCAAAGGCGCAGGCTGTCAGCGTCCGGCTCGCCCAGAAACAGGGTACGTTCCAGCGCGGTGTAATAGCCCGAGATCATCGGGAAAGTGTTCAGCGACAGGATATCGCCTTTTTGCAGAGCGCGTTTTGTAACCGGGTTATGTGCGCCATCGGTGTTCAGCCCGGACTGGAACCAAACCCAGGTGTCGCGATATTCGGCGTCTGGATAAGCGCGCGCGATTTCCTCTTCCATTGCGTCACGGCCCGCCATGGCAATCTCGATCTCAGTTGCGCCTTCACGGATGGCGGCATGGATCGCCGCCCCGCCAACATCCGCGGTGCGAGCCCCACCCTTGATCAATTCAATCTCTTCAGCGGATTTGACCATGCGCGCGGTCATTGTATCCGGCGCGATGTCAACCAGCTCGGGGGTACCCAGCATCCGCAGGGCGGTGTCGCGGGCGGCCAGCGTCATGTGGTCGCCTTCAATGCCGATCCGCTTGGCGTTGCCGATCAGACTTGCAACCGCACGCCAATAGTTGTCGCGCTTCCAGTCAGTATAAATCACGTTGTCTTCGACTGACCGGCGCCACGGTTGCCCGGCGTCGATGTTGGCCGAAACGGTGGTGCAGGCCTCTTGGGTGACCACGCAGCCATACGGACGGCCAAAGGAACAATACAGAAAGCCCGAGTAGTAGGCGATATTTTGCATTGATGTCAGCAGAACCGCAGGAATATCACGTGCGGCCATAATGCTGCGAAGCCTGCTGAGACGGCGATCATACTCACCCTTGCTGAACGGCAAAGGCGCTTTGTCACCATTGTGACAGGTAAAGAATTCGGGGCGTTTTGTTGTGTCGGTCATCACTTGGTCTCTCATCTTTGCCGGGCGACAAATCCCGGCCACATGTCCCGGCGTTCAGGACAGGCGGTCTCGGGGTCCGAGAGCCGATCATCCCCTTAAACGCCGCGACGCCATCGCAGCGGAGATGAACACGAGAATCGTTAGATCAGACAGAATGCTCCGTCAAGCGGGTGAAAGCCCCCGCAAACGTTCGGACCGACGACGCAGCAACTCGACCGTGGTCAGCAACGCAATCGACAGAACCACAAGGATCGTCGCAACCGCCAGAATGGTTGGGCTGATCTGTTCTCGCAGGCCGGTGAACATCTGCCACGGCAAAGTCTTCTGACTGGCAGAGCCAACGAACAGAACCACCACAACTTCGTCGAAAGAGGTGATGAAGGCGAACAGACCACCCGAAATCACACCCGGCAGGATCAGCGGCATCTGGATCTTGAAGAAGGTCCGCACCGGCCCTGCCCCCATGTTGGCAGCCGCACGCGTCAGTGAACGATCAAAGCTCACAAGCGTGGCGGTCACAGTGATGATCACGAACGGGATACCCAGAACGGCGTGCGCCAGGATGACTTTCAGATAACCCACAAAGTTCTTGTTCATACCCAGCGTGCCTTCAAGGAACCGACCGATATCGCTGTAGAAAAAGAACATGCCAGTGGCCGAAATGATCAGCGGAACGATCATCGGCGAAATCAGGATTCCCATGATAGCACGGCGGCCGGGGACGTGGCTCTGGCTGAGGCCAATGGCAGCCAAAGTACCAAGCGAAACCGAGATGATTGTGGCAATCGGGGCAATGATCAGCGAGTTCTTGAAGCTGCGTTGCCATTCATTGTTGGTAAAGAAATCACGGTAGTGCTTTAGTGAATACCCTTCAGGGTCAAGCCGCAACATCTCGGGCGTGAAGGTAAAAAAGTCCTGTGCGTTGAACGACAGCGGCAAGACCACAAGGATCGGTGTGATCAGGAAGACGAAGATCGCACCGCAGATCACCCGGAACAGGTAGTGGTAAAACACCTGCTGCGCGGTCAGGTACGGCAACAGCTTGCGCCGGTATCGCCCTTCGTACAACCAATAAGTAAACCAGGCGAAGAACCAGCCCCCCAACAGGCCAAGTACTCCCCCCATTGGGCCGGACATCAAAAAGCCCGCGATGCCAAAGCCGAGGATATTGATCCAGCGGGCCAACTGCTCATTCTTTAGAATGTTGATGTAAAGCCATGCCAGTCCGGCAATCACGATGGCACCGCCCACGATCCCTAGCAGGACCGAGCCGTTTCCGGCGCCGACAAAGATACCAGCGAATGCTCCGGCCAATGCAACGCTGGGCAGAACCATCGACATAGGTTTACGGGATATCGGAGTAAGTGCGGCCATGTCGATTATCCCAGCTTCACGTTATCAATGCCCACGATCTTGTCGTAGACCCAGTAGAGCAGCAGAACGACCGCCAGAAGTATCGTTCCCAGCGCCGCCGCCAGTCCCCAGTTCAGTGAGGATGAGATGTGATAGGCGATCCGGTTCGAGATGAAGACACCTTTGGTACCGCCCACGATTTCAGGTGTGATGTAGTAGCCGATCGCCAAAATGAATACGAGTATTGAACCCGCGCCGATACCCGGAATGGATTGAGGGAAGTAGATGCGCCAGAACGTTGTCCAGTTGGTCGCACCCATGGATTTCGCGGCACGTGTGTAGGATTCTGGAATGGTCTGCATCACCGAATACATGGGCAGGATCATGAATGGCAGCAGGATATGCGTCATTGCGGTGATCGTACCGATCTGGTTATTGATGATCACCAGTCGCGCATCGTCAGCCACCAACCCCAGCCAGACCAGCGTTTCGTTGATCACGCCCTGTTGTTGCAGCATCACCTTCCACGCCGACGTCCGCACCAACAGTGACGTCCAGAACGGCAGAAGCACAAGGATCATCAGCAGATTTGAGACACGCATCGGCAACGTCGCCAGCAAATAGCTGACCGGATAAGCCAGCAGGATACAGGCACCCGTTATTACCAGAGACATAAACAGCGTTCGACCGAACAGCTTAACAAGGATTTGCTTGTCTTCGGGTTGTGCCTGCGCGCCGTCGGGGGTTCTGCGCATATCTACCGCATTCAGAAAATACCCGTTGGTGATCTTCGGCGAATGGGTTTTGATCACGCGCCACGTTTGTGTATCGCCCCATCCGTCGTGAATATCTATTAGTTGCTCTTTAAACGGACCATCCGTTTCAGGATCCAGTTTCTTGATCTGACGACCTGACTTGCGGAACATCGAAGACATACCGGTTTCTTCGTAGTTCAAACGCGAACCAAGGCGTGTGTGCTCTTTATTGTCAATCGCAACAATCATATCCCGCACAAAGGCATCATACACGCCCTCGCCCGGCAAATCTCCAGACTGTTCATCCCAGTTTTGAAGCGCCTCGACGGTAAGAGGTAGAGTATCAGAGACGATGTTGTTTTCTACTGAACGGAATAGCATCGCAGCTATTGGAACAATAAAGGAAAACAGAACGAACAGAAGCAAAGGAGCGATCAACAGCAAGGCACGCAGCTTTTGCCGCCGCAACGAGCGTGCCAGCGATAGCTTGAGCGGTGTTCCATCCGCTGCCAGCATGGGTCCGGCGTTTTGGCTTGCGTCAGTCATTGGAGCCCCTTGGATCTGTCTTGGTTCAGGGGCGGCGCACCGCCCCCGACTGTGTCATGAAATCAGACGCTTATTGCGCCAGCCACGCCTGGAATTTGGCGTCGATGTCATCACGGTAATCCGCCCAGAACTCGTAGTTATACAAGAACGTGTTCTTGGCGTTTTCCGGATCGGTCGGCATATGCGGGGCCATATCAATCCCCAGATCGGCGTGCTGACCTACCAGCGGAGCCGACGAGGCGCGGGCCGGACCGTACGAGATGTACTTGGCCTGATCCGCCAGACGCTGAGTGTCGGTTGCGAACATGATATAGTCCAGCGCGCGCTGCTTGCGCTCATCGCTCAGACCGGCAGGAATGATCCAGCCATCCAGATCGAACACCTGCGCGTCCCACAACATTGCAACTGGCTGTTTCTGCTCTTCAATCACGCTGAACAGACGGCCGTTATAGGTCGAACCCATGATGACTTCGCCGTCAGCCAGCAGTTGTGGCGTGTCCGCACCAGCAGACCACCAGACAACGCTGTCTTTTATGGTGTCCAGCTTGGCCAAGGCCTGATCCTGACCTTCCGAAGTCGCTAGAACGTCATAGACATCATCCTTGGCGACACCATCACATAGCAGCGCCCATTCCATGTTGTTGATCGGACGCTTCTCCAGCGAACGTTTGCCCGGATAGGTTTCCAGGTCGAACACTGCGCAGATGTCGGTCGGCGGGGTGTCACCGACCAGATCAGTGCGGTAGCCGAATGTGGTCGAATAGACGATCTGCGGGATAAAGCAGTCGCTGACCAGCAGGTCGCCGAAATCCTCAGAGGCGGGCGTGCCATCCGGAGCTGCGGCCAATTGGCTGTCGAAATCGATCTCAAGCGCCAGACCTTCGTCGCAAAGACGGATCGCGTCAGCGGCTACAACATCTACCACATCCCATGTGATGTTGCCCGCTTCGTTCATTGCGCGCAGTTTGGCAACGGCTTCGGCGGAGCTGTCATCGTTCAGAATGGTGATGCCGGTCTTTTCCGAATAGGGCTCGTGATACGCCTTCAACTGCGACTTTGAATAGGCACCGCCCCAGGAGACGATAGTCATCTCCTCGGCTGAAACAGTGCCCGCAGCCGTCGCAATCGCAGCCGCAGTGAGCATGATCTTGGTTGGTTTCATGTGTTACTCCCAGTTCATCCCGTTTTATGTGGTGGTCAGCCGATGCACGGGTTTTCACCGGCCGGTCCCTCAGCTTAACCGCGCTTGTCCCGCGCGGTTTGGTCTATGCGTCGAGCGCACGACAATCCTGTGCCAGCCAGCCGATCTCAATCTCTTGACCCGGGGTCAGGCGTACGGCGTCAGGCGCATTTCGAGTTTTGGCGATGAATTCGTTGTTTCCGGCAACGGACATGCGGAACCGGAATACGTCGCCCATGTAAATGAACTCTTCGACCCTTGCTTTCAAAGTATGCGCGTCAGCATGCAGTCGGTCTTTGTTGAATTCCACACGTTCAGGGCGGATCGAAACTTTGGTCCGGTCGCCTGCGCTGTGGACGTTGATCGGAACCGCGTCGATTTCCGAGCCATCATCCAGACGTACGACGCAAGTGTCGCCGTCAATTGATTTAACAACACCTTCCAAAGTGTTGTTTTCACCGATGAATTGCGCGACAAAACTGTTTTCCGGCTCTTCGTAAAGCTGATCAGGCGGCGCCAGCTGTTGAATGCGGCCGTCATCAAATACAGCCACCCGATCTGACATGGTCAGCGCTTCGGTCTGGTCGTGGGTCACGTAGACTGTTGTGATCCCAAGCTCATGGGCCAGACGCGTGATTTCGAACTGCATATGTTCACGCAGCTGCTTGTCCAATGCCCCCAATGGCTCATCCATCAAGACCAGTTCGGGTTCGAATACCAAGGCACGAGCCAAAGCAATCCGCTGTTGCTGCCCGCCCGACAGCTGAGCAGGACGTCGGCCACCAAAGGCGCCCATCTGAACCATATCTAGTGCGCGCTTGACCTTTTCATCCCGCTCCGACTTGCCCAACTTACGGACTTCCAGTGGAAACGACAGGTTTTCGGCTACCGTCATATGCGGGAACAACGCGTAGTTCTGAAAAACCATGCCAATACCGCGCTTGTGCGGCGGGATATTGTTGATGGGCTTGCCGCCCAGGAGGATTTCACCGTGCGTGGCGGTTTCAAATCCGGCGAGCATCATAAGGCAAGTCGTCTTGCCCGAGCCTGACGGCCCAAGCATTGTCAGAAACTCACCTTTGGGCATTGCAAGGTTTAAGTCTTTTACGACGAGGTTCTCGCCGTCATAAGACTTCTGTACGCGTTGGAATTCGACAAACGCGGCGTCGTTCATTGTATCGGCCACAAGACCCCCTGTTACGTCAAATGATTATCCGTCTTCTGCGGATTTCATTGATCTGTAGCCGTTAGTTAAGACCAAGCGATGTTCACATTGCAACAGTGAA
This sequence comes from Ruegeria sp. AI2, assembly GCF_056541275.1. Lineage (NCBI taxonomy): Bacteria > Pseudomonadati > Pseudomonadota > Alphaproteobacteria > Rhodobacterales > Roseobacteraceae > Ruegeria > Ruegeria sp. AI2. The sequence continues at coordinate 353,346 of NZ_JBQFYB010000001.1, read as the reverse complement.
TCCTGATTTTGTTACACAATATCGGGATTTAACAGCTCACCCGGCTTCGTTCAGAGCACGCATATGCCACGCAAGACTTTGATTACTGGACAGAACCGGCTTGCCGATACGCGCGCAAATCTCGGGAATAGCCTGTTGCGTGCGAAGGTTTGTGCAACTTAGAAAAACCGCATCAACCGACGGGTCCGAGCCCAGTTTTGTGGCAGCGTCAATGACGGATTGCACCGAAATCCGAACAACTTTGGCCTCTTCTGATTCCCCGAATGTCCCAAAAACATCCATCTCCACTCCGCCTTGGGCAAAGGCCCGGCGCAGGGGAAGGTTTACCTCTTCAATATAGGGCGACAGCAGCGCGAATTTCGAAACGCCCAGGTGCCGCGCATAGGCCGTAGCCGCACGCAAAGGGTTTGTAACCTCGGCGGTCTGGCATGTCTGCTTAACAAGTTCTGCCACGCGGTCGGACCCGATAACCGAGCTTGCAGACGTGCACCCGTACCCGACAACGCGATAAGGTCGCGCGCTGGGCAGCAATCCGGCGGCGGCCGGCAGCGCCTTCTCCATTTCCGCAAGGCTTTCCGTCGTCACCTCGATCCCGCTGGGAATTCGCGTCACGTAGATTGGATACTTGCGGTCCGAAAAATACGAGCTGAATTCGGGCTCCAACGTTTCATCTGTCTGCAACACGATCAGACCAAGCGGGGTGGACTTGGGATCGTCTTCATCAAGAGCGTAATGGATCCGGGTCATATCTCGATCACCTCTGGCCCGATGCGTGGGCTTAGAAAACGTGGGGTGCCTTCGGTGATGACAATGTTTTCTTCATGGACAAGTATTTTTGTACCAACGGCGATGCCCGGCTCCAACGTCAAAACCATGCCGGGTTCCAGCACGGTCTGGTCTGCCGGGATAAGGGACGGCCACTCTGTCAGTGACATCCCCAACCCATGACCCAACCGCCCCGCATCTGTGCCTTCGGCCTCTTTGGTCAGAACCGTGTTCATGGCATGAAACAAATCCGAGGCAGTAGCACCGGGCCGTGCGATCTCGAGCGCGGCATCCGAGGCTTCTACCAGTCTGGCGTGCGCTGATCTCACCTCGGGTCGGGCTGGGCCGACGGACCAATTGCGATCAAAATCACAGAAGTAGCCATCCCAAACCAGACCTGTATCCAGCATAAGTACGTCGCCAGGTTCCAACGGCGCCGAAGTTGCAGGTGATATTACATCACTGTAGCCGCCCTGCTCTGCCCCGCCTGCAAGATACGGCACCCAATCGGCCCCTTCCTCAAGGCAGAGCATCTGGAACCGGCGAAAAACCATGTCCAAAGGCACTCCTGCGCGGGCAACCTCGGGCACGCGGGCGAACGCGCGTCCAGCGATATCGCAGGCTGTTTGGATCTTCGCAATTTCAGCCTCGGATTTGATCATGCGCAACCGGCGCAGGATTCCCTGATCACCGGTAATGCGACGCGAACCGAGAGCGCCGCGCAAGCGTTCAATGTCCGCCATAGGCATCCGCACATGTGTCTCATGACCATCCGGCACCCCGATATTGCCCGAAACGGGTGTCAGTTCGGCCAGGACGTCGGCCAGAAGCGAGATACCGTCGTCCTGCAAGTCGGGCGCACTCCAGGTTCGGATGTCATCGATCCAGGTCTGCTCCATGAGCGCGGCCCCGATCGAAGGGATCACGGCCACCGGTTTGCCCGTGGCAGGCACGACCAGAAACCATGGCCGGGTTGGGCTTTCCCAAAATCGGGTCAGATAGCCGGTAAAGTAGCGCACATCAGTTTCTGTCGTCAGCAGCAGCGCCGATAAATCCGCGGCTCGCATCAGCTCCTGCGCGCGTTTGGTACGCGCCTCGAATTCTGCCTGATCGAACCCCCTCATTCCGCGATCTCCGACAGAAAGCACAAAACGCGTGAGTGTTCGTCGATCCCTATGGCTTTCCGCGCGGTTTCGTTCATCACTGCCGCAAGGCCTGCCCCGCCGGACGCCGTGGTGGCCAGCCCGGCCTTTGCCATCGCGTCAAGCTTTGCCGCCACATCGTCGTCTGACAGGGTCAGGAACAGGTCTGCGTCGCGAGCCAATCCGTTTAACGCGATCAACGATGGTTCCTTGCAGTCCAGACGCCCCATGATGCTGTCTGGGCCATCCGCAAAAACACATCTTCCGGCGGCTATGCTGGCCTGCAACGCGGGTGCCGCTTCGGGTTCAACCACAACGATCTTCGGTGCGTCGCCCCAGATGTGTCGTGCATAGGCAGCAACGGCACCGGCCAGCCCGCCCACGCCTGCCTGCAACAGAATGTGCGTCGGAACATCGGGACACTGCCTGACAGCCTCTGCCGCCATTTGCAGATAGCCTTCCATAAGCGTCCATGGCAGGTCATAATATCCTTCCCACGAACTGTCCGATAGCAATATCCAACCGTTTTCGTCGGCAGCCATTCTCGCGGCCTCCATGCTGGCGGCATAGTCAGCACCACTTCGAACAACTTCGGCTTTTTGGCCTTTCAGACGTTCCGAAAAGGTTTCGGGCACAGTTTCAGCAATGTAGACGACGGCCTTCGCACCGAAAATTCTGGCACCCGCCGCTACACTCATGCCGTGGTTCCCGGCGCTGGCGGTCACATAGGTTGCGCCTGCCAGAGTTTGTTCACCCGGCTCACCTGTCCTCTCGGCCGCATGACGCGCAATTACATAGGCCGCCCCTAAAGCTTTGAACGAACCAAGGTTCATCCGCGCCCGCTCATCCTTCACCCAAAGCTGGGCTACAGAGGCCAGTTTCCCAACATCCACCAACGGCGTTTCTTTCGCGACAGGGCACTGAGAAAGCAAATCTGCAACACGGGCAGCGTTTGTAGAAGGATACGGCGCAGACGGTGCAAGCTTTTGGCCCGCCCGATGTGGATTGGTGATGACCTGCATACTTCTCCCCTGAGTTTAGGCCCGTTGACGTGATCCCATCGGTGGAACACTGTCAACCAACGTCTGACGTCAATCAGGGACGTTGACGGCATTCGAGGCCTGTTCTGCAACCAACGCCAACAGCCAGTCGTGAAACAACCGGGCAGCCGGATTGGCAGCGTTGGACGAAAGGTAGTACCCTTCGTTGCTGTCCACCGAACATTCATGCACGCGTACGACCAGACCCGCGGCAATCGCATGGGTCGTCAGTAATTCGCTGACCAAGGCGACACCGCTACCATGAACGGCCAGTTGCAGGGCCATCCCAAATGTATCGACAAAAACACCGGGTTGGCGGCGCAAGTCCTGTTTTTCAAACCATGTGCCCCACCCACTTGATGTCCCGACAGCCTCGATCAGCGGCAGGTCAAACACGTCTCCTGCGACTGCCGGGGATTTCACAGCAACCAACCGGTCAGGTATCAGTCGGACAGCGCCATGCCCTACCTGTTTCTTTGACCCGAACCGAACCTGAACATCAGCGTGAGACGCGTGGAAATCATCGGGCCAGATCGCACTGAGAAGCCGAACGCGAACTTCAGGATGGCGTCTGGTAAAATCTGACAGGTATGGGGCAATAACCCAATGGGCGATGCTAACAGACGTGGCGACAGTCAAGATGTCTCCGGAGGCACTGGCGTCCACGCGCCCGGCAGCCGCGGCAAGCGCTTCAAGCGCGCTGCCAACCTCGGGCAATAGTTTACGCCCCGCATCCGTCAGCGCCAAGCTTCTGGGCTGCCTCACAAAAAGAGCTGTTCCCAAACGCATTTCGAGCGATTTCACCTGCTGACTGACCGCCGATTGCGTCAACCCAATCTCTTCGGCAGCCGCCGTAAAGCTAAGCGTTCGTGCCGCCGCCTCGAAGGATCGGAACCAGGTCAGTGGTGGAAGAGATTTACCCATTTGGTCAAGCTGTCCATTAATCTTTTTAATGACAAAGCACATAATTCAATCATTTGTCAAAAACCCTGTCCGTTTTTAACGTTTGCGAGCGCGACAGGAGAGCTTTGATGCAACCGGAAATACGTAAGATTGTCACCTACGATGAGGAGGTCCTTGTCGAGGGCTTCCGAGCCGCCAAAACCCCATGGCGCATGTTTGCCGTGGCCGCAGTGGTTCACAACCCCTGGGCAGGACGGTTTGTGGAAGACCTTAAACCCGAGATACAAGCCTATGGCCCTGTTCTGGGTGAGATGATGACGAAACGCATGATCAAACTGGCCGGGAGTGGAGAGGCAATCGAAGCCTATGGCAAAGCCGCTGTGGTCGGGCTGAATGGTGAGGTCGAGCACGCTTCGGGCCTTATTCACACCTTGCGATTTGGTAATCACTACCGAGAGGCCGTCGGCGCGAAATCCTATCTGGCGTTCACCAATACACGTGGTCCGGCAAATGCGCCGATCATGGTGCCGTTGATGGATAAGAACGACGCTGGGCGGAGGTCGCACTACCTGACAATTCAGTTCTCGATTTCTGACGCACCGCGCGATGACGAAGTTGTGGTCGTATTAGGCGCAGCAACCTCGGGCAGACCGCACCACCGTATCGGTGACCGTTATCAGGATCTTAAGGATTTGGGCCATGACTTGGACAACCCGGCCGCGGTCTGAGATCGGCGGGCTGGCGGCAATCCAGACTGGTTCGGGTCAGAATATACTTCTGTTGCATGGTGTTGGCTTGCGGGCTGAAGCCTGGGGCGCACAATTGGACGGGCTGGCTTCTGAAGGTTGCATAACCGCTCCGGACATGCCCGGTCATGGAAACAGCCCTTTGGCTGACATGAGGTTGGGGTTGTTGGCGTACACCGAAGCGGCACTGGGTGTTCTGGACTGCCTGAGTGGTCCGGTCGTTTTGGTGGGCCACTCGATGGGGGCCATGATCGCGCTTGATCTTGCCGCCAAAGCGTCAGACCGGGTTTGTGGGGTCGTCGCATTGAACGCGGTTTTTGAGAGAGACGCGAATGCGGCACAGGCCGTGCGCGACCGTGCGGCGCTGCTGGATGACAAAACGATCGCTGATCCCACCAGCACATTGCATCGATGGTTCGGAGACGTCACCTCGGCCGAGCGCGATGCCTGCCGTAGATGGCTGACGGCGATGGACCCGGCTGCGTATAAAACGGCCTACTCCGTCTTCGCCCACAGCCAGTGCCCCCGACGCGACGCGTTGGAGAAACTAAGCTGCCCGGCGCTTTTTCTAACCGGCAACCTTGAGCCCAATTCGACCCCGGAGATGTCACGCGCCATGGCGGACACCGCGATGAACGGACGCGCGCAAATCATTGAAGGCGCTGCACATATGATGCCAATGACGCACGCACCTCAGGTCAACGCCGCCATTTCCAGCTTTCTGAGTGAGCTGCGCCAATGACCGCTCTTGATCCTCGTGACCTTCGTCGTGCTTTTGGACGGTTCATGACCGGTGTGACGGTTGTGACGACGCGCGATGACGCAGGCAATCCACTCGGCTTTACGGCCAATTCCTTCACTTCGGTTTCTCTCGACCCGCCGCTGCTTTTGGTTTGTCCGGGAAAAAACCTGTCTTCTTATTACGAATTCGCAACCTGCGCCCGTTTCGCGGTGAACATTCTGGCCGAGGGGCAGGAAGATGTATCCAATACGTTTGCCGGGTTCAAAGGTGATCGATTTGCCAAAGTCGATCACTGCTTTGATACGCACGACGTCCCTTTGATCAGAGGGGCAGTCGCAACGTTTTCCTGCCGTACTCATCAGGTTGTCGAAGCCGGGGACCATTGCGTTTTGATCGGTCAGGTCGAAACGTATTCTCAGGACGATGCCCCCGGGCTTGGCTATGCGAACGGGCAGTATTTCAGCCTCGGGCTGGAGCGTGGCGCGCTGGAACCATCCGGGCGAAACGTGGTCTGCGGCGCAATCATCGAACAGGACGGGCACGTCTTGCTGGAGAAAACAGAAGCCGGTTTCCGTCCGCCGCAAGTCACGCTGTCAGATCGGCAAGATTTGCGAAACAGCCTTGTGCAAAACCTGACGGCTAAAGGTGTCGATGCGCGCCTTGGGGTTGCGTATTCCGTCTATGACGATGCCAACACGCATCATGTTTACATTCTTGCGTCTGCGCCGCCCCTGCCCCGGCATGGCACTTTTCAGGCGATCGCAATCAAAGACCTGGCGACCCTGCCATACGCGTCAGCACCCATCGCCACAATGATGGCTCGTTTTGCGCTGGAAAGCCGAACCCGCAATTTCTCGCTTTATCTGGGTGACGCCCAGCGGGGCGATGTGCACAGCCTGTCGGAAAGGACCTGAAGAATGGAGTTTTCCCTTTTTGCCCATATGGAACGGCTGGGCCCCGAAGAGCCGCATGAGAAATTGTATGAAGAGTTCATCGAGCTGTGCAAGATGGCTGATCAGGCAGGGATGCGTGCGGTCTGGACTGGCGAACATCACGGGATGGATTTCACCATCGCACCCAACCCGCTGATGTCGCTGGTGGATATCGCGCATCATACCAAAAACGTGCGCCTTGGCACCGGCACTGTGATCGCGCCGTTCTGGCATCCGATCAAACTGGCGGGCGAAGCAGCCGCAGCGGATATCATGACCGGTGGCCGGATCGAGCTGGGCATAGCGCGCGGTGCCTACTCTTATGAATACGAGCGGCTTATGCCCGGTCTGGACGCATGGACCGCCGGTCAGCGAATGCGAGAGATCGCTCCTCTGCTGCCCAAATTGTGGGAAGGCGACTGCACGCATGACGGAGAGTTCTTTCAGTTTCCCGCCACCAGTTCGGCCCCAAAGCCAGTGCAACCCGGCGGGCCGCCCATCTGGATTGCCGCGCGGGATCCGAACAGCCACGAGTTCGGCGTTCAGAACGGGTTCAACATTCAGGTCACCCCGCTGTGGCAAGGTATCGAAGAAATTGAGACACTGATGACTCGCTTTGAGACCGCCTGCGCCAATCACGGCGGAGCGCGCCCCAAGATCATGCTGCTTCACCACACCTATGTCGGGCGCGATGACACTGAACTGGATCAGGCTGCGCGGGATTTGTCCCGGTTTTACAACTATTTCGGCGCGTGGTTCCAAAACAAGCGACCAGTCCGACAGGGATTGATTCAGGCGCTAACCGAAGAAGAAATGGCAGCCAACGCAATGATGGCACCCGAAAATCTGGCGCGCGATCTGACAATCGGCACGGCGGACGGGGTAACAGAACGTCTGAAACGCTATGAAGACCTTGGATATGATGAATACTCGTTTTGGATCGACAGCGGCATGAGCTTCGAACGCAAACGCGCATCACTTGCCCGTTTCATCGACGATGTAATGCCAAAGTTTCAGTGAGGGGCCGCAATGCACCAAAAGCCACATTACCAGCTATTTATCGACGGCGCTTGGACCGAAGGGGCACGTGGGCAAGTGATGGCCTCGTTGAATCCGGCAACGGGCGAGGAATGGGCCAGTTTCGCCTGCGCCGCAGCCGAAGACGTAGAGCGCGCCGTTTCCGCGGCGCGCCGGTCACTTGATGATCCGGCGTGGCGGGGCATGACGCAAACTGCACGTGGCAAACTGTTGTTCCGGCTTGCAGAACTGATCGAACAGAACGCAGGACGCCTTGGTGAGATCGAGACGAAGGACAGTGGTAAGCTACTGGCGGAAACCGCGACCCAAACGGCATATGTCGGCGATTACTACCGCTACTATGCGGGGTTGGCGGACAAAATCGAAGGCGCGGTCCTGCCGATCGACAAACCGGACATGCATGTCTTTACGCGGCGCGAGCCCATTGGCGTGGTGGTCGCAATTGTCCCCTGGAACGCGCAGATGTTTCTCACGGCTACCAAGCTTGGGCCAGCTCTGGCCGCGGGGTGCTCGGTTGTGCTGAAGGCGTCAGAGATTGCGCCCGCCCCAATGCTGGAGTTCGCCCGCTTGATCGACAAAGCGGGATTCCCACCCGGCGTCGTTTCCGTCATTACCGGGGACGCAGAAAACTGTGCGATCCCTCTCACCCGACATCCTGACGTAGACCGGATCGCATTCACTGGCGGCCCGGAAACGGCGCGTCATGTGGTGCGCAACTCGGCTGAGAACTTTGCCGTAACCACTTTGGAATTGGGTGGAAAATCCCCGATCATAGTATTCGATGATGCCAATCTGGATGGTGCGGCCAACGGACTGATCGCGGGCAATTTCGGCGCTTCGGGTCAAAGCTGCGTCGCAGGATCGCGCGGGTTGATCCATCGTCCTCTTATGGAATCTCTTATCGCCAAAATCGAAGAAAAGATGACGGGCATTGTCATCGGCGATCCATTGGAACCTGAAACCCATATTGGCCCGCTGTGCACCAATGCCCAGATTGTTAGAATTCAGGCGACACTGGCCAAGGCCAGGGAACAGGGTGCCCGTATTCGTTTCGGGGGCGCGCCACTGGATCGGTCAGGTCATTTCATGGCCCCAACGCTGGTGGAATGCGCCAGTGCCGAGACAGAGACCCTGAAAGTCGAAATGTTCGGCCCCGTCATGTCATTGTTGCCCTTCGACACCGAGGAAGAGGCAATCGCACTGGCCAATGACACACCGTTCGGGCTTGGCTCGGGTATCTTCACCGAAAATGTCGCCCGTGCTCACCGTGTTTCATCCCGCCTGAAATCGGGCATCTGCTGGATCAACACCTACCGCGCGGTCTCACCCATCGCGCCCTTTGGCGGCTTCAATCAATCCGGTTATGGCAGGGAAGCGGGAATAGAGGCCATTCACGATTACACGCGGACCAAGACCGTTTGGCTGAATACATCGGACAAGCCGATGTCGAACCCCTTTGTTATGCGCTGAGGCGATCTGCACCACGATCAGCATAACCCAAGGGGCGCTTATCTGAATGCGGCGGCTCCTGTTACTCTGCCGCCGTTCTCACCCTCTCCGGCGCGGTCAACCGCTGCCAAGCGTCGTACTGGGCCAGAAAGATTTGCCCGTTGAGGTCGTCGAGGAAATGCGACTGTTTCAGGCGGTCCATGACAGGGCCTTTGACTTCGGACAGGTGCAGACCAACGCCCATGTCACGCAGGCGGTGGTTGATGGCCTCAAGGCTTTCGAGGGCCGAAAAGTCGACTTCGTTCACCGCCGAGAACATCAAAACCACGTTGCGGATTTCGCAGCCCTCGGTCACACGCGCCTGAATCAGGTCTTCGAGGAAACGGGCGTTCACGAAATACAGGCTTTCATCCACCCGCAGCGTCACCAGTGACGGCTCGGTGTCGACCTTGTGGCGATTGATGTTACGGAAGTGTTGCGTACCCGGCACAAGCCCGACCTCGGCCACATGTGGGCGCGAGGTTTTGTAGAGATGCAAAAGGATCGAAATTGCCACGCCGCTGGCCACGCCGGTTTCGACCCCGGCCAACAAAGTCAGGACGATGGTGGCGGCCACGGCTGTAAAATCGGCGCGCGAATATCCCCAGGTCTTTTTCAGGATCGACAGGTCCACAAGGCTCAGCACCGCAACAATGATCGTCGCGGCCAGCGTGGCCTTGGGCAAAAAGTACACCAGCGGTGTCAGGAACAGTGCGGCGATCGCCAGACCACCAGCGGTAAAGATGCCTGCCGCCGGGGTTTCCGCCCCCGCATCGAAGTTCACGACCGAGCGTGAGAACCCGCCGGTGACCGGAAAGCCGCCGGTAAATGCCGCGCCCAGGTTGGCTGCGCCCAGACCGATCAACTCCTGATCGGGGTCCACGCGCTGGCGTTTCTTGGCAGCCAGCGTCTGCGCAACCGAGATGCTTTCGACGAAACCGATGATCGAGATCAGGATCGCTGGCACCAGCAATGCACCGATGAGGTCCGGGAACAGCCCCGGCAAAGTCAGAGGCGGAAGGTTCTGAGGCACTTCGCCGACGATCTTGACGCCCTGCGCATCCAGCCCGAAGCCCCAGACGACAACCGTGGTCACCACCACGGCGGCAACTGGTCCGGCCTTGGTCAGCACGTCAGCCAACAGGGGCGGTACCCCCATGCGCCGCAACGCTGGCTTGAGGTTCTTGCGCACCCAGAACAGGAACGCAGTGGCCAGCACGCCGATGATTATCGTCAGCCAACTGATTTGCCCGAGGTTTTCGAAGATTGAGCCCAGCATCCCTGGCAGGGTATGCCCATGGGCGCTGACACCCAGAATGTGCTTTAACTGGCTGGTCGCGATCAGGATGCCCGATGCGGTAATGAAACCTGCGATGACAGGATGGCTGAGGAAATTGGCCAGAAAGCCCAGTCGAAAAACGCCCAGCAGCACCAGAAACCCACCTGACAGGAAAGCCAGCGTCAGTGCTGCCACCATGTATCCGGCCGTGCCCTGCTCGGCCACCTGCCCCACGGCGCTGGCTGTCAGCAGTGACACTACCGCGACAGGCCCCACCGCCAACGCCCGACTGGTGCCAAAAACCGCATAAAGGACGATCGGCAATATCGAAGCATAGATCCCGGCCTCGGGCGGCAGCCCTGCCAGCAAGGCATAGGCCAAGGACTGTGGGATCAGCATGATCGTGACGATTACAGCCGCGATTAGATCATTCGACAGCGACGCACGGCTATACTGGCGACCCCAGTCAAGAATAGGAAGGAAACGTAAAAGGCTCTGCATGGGTTCACGTCCTGAGAAAAGCGGCGGCCAGAGCGCGGGAGGCTCTGACCGCCATACCTTGGCCGGTCGCACTTTTGGTGAAGGCGGGACAGGCCAGAACTTACGCCGGTTCTTCCGGTGTCAGTTTCGAGAGGAGTTAATCGGTCGCCACCTTCAATGGTTCGGGCTTGGCCAACCACTCTTTGCCCTTCAGCATCGCAGACCAGTAGATCGGCGGCAGCAGCTTCTCCTTCAACAGCCACGCCAACCGGCTGGGTTTGGTTCCGTCGATCAGGAATTTCGGGAAACTGGGCGTCATCACCCCACCATAGGCGAACTCGGCCAGCACGATCTTGCCGCGCTCGACCGTCAACGGGCACGAACCGTAGCCGTCATAGGCGGCAACCGGGCCGCGGCCCTGAATATCGGCCACAATATTATCGGCCACGGTCGGTGCCTGTTTACGCGCCGCCGCTGCGGTTTTGGCGTTGGGCGCGTTCATCACGTCGCCCAGCGACCAGATATTGTCAAAGCTCTTGTGGCGCAGCGTCGCCTGATCAACATCGACCCAGCCACCCGCATCCGCCAGCGGCGACACGCGAATAAAGTCCGGCGCGACCTGTGGTGGGCAGACATGCATCATGTCAAACTCGACTGTGACCAACTCGGGCTCGGCGTCCGGCATTGCAACCTTAAAGGTCGCTTTTTTCGCCGCCCCATCTACCGACACCAGATTGTGAAAGAAATTCAGTGAGGCGTCGTATTTTGTGACGTATTCCATCAGCGCCGGGACATAGTCCTTGACCCCGAACAGCACTCCGCCCGCGTTCATGAACTGGATGTCGATATCCTTCAGAACGCCGCGCCGGAACCATGCATCACCCGACAGGTACAGCGCTTTTTGTGGCGCACCCGCGCATTTGATTGGCATCGGCGGCTGCGTGAACAGCGCCCGGCCTTCCTTAAGCCCTTCGACAAGCTGCCAGGTGTAGGGCGCCAGATCATAGCGGTAGTTCGAGGTCACCCCGTTGCGGCCCAAGGTTTCTTCCAGCCCTTCGACCGCGCCCCAATCCAGCTTGAGCCCCGGAGACACGACAAGACGGTCGTATTTCACCACGCGACAGCCATCCAGAATGACGGCGTTGTTTTGCGGCTCGAAGGCCGCAACTGCCGCCTTGATCCACTTAACACCGCGCGGAATCAGGGATCCCATCGTCTTGGCGGTCTGTTCTGCCGAGAAGACGCCCCCGCCCACCAACGTCCAGCCGGGCTGATAATAATGCACGTCAGACGGATCAATGATGGCGATCGACAGGTCGGATTTGCGCGCGTGCAGGCTGGCCGCAGTGGCAATACCGCCAGCCCCACCGCCCACGATAACCACATCAAAAGATGCGTCGCCCGTGTCGGTCGGCGTTTTCCCACCATTGGCAATGCGGCGGGCAACGCCGCTCATGTCATAACCGGCGACCTTGGTGGCTGACAGGATCTCGGACACCGGACGCTTGTGCGCCGCCTCGTTTAGCGACCACAGAGTGGCCGAACGCGTGCCGGTCCGGCAATAGGCCAGAACCGGACCCGGCAACTCGGTCAGCGCGCGGCCAAAGGCCTCGGCGTCTTCGTCCCTGACGATCCCGGTTTGCACTGGAACATAGCGTACCTCGAGACCCAGTTTCTCTGCTGCTACTTCGATTTCCTCGAATGTCGGCTGATCGGCACCTTCTCCATCGGGGCGGTTGCAAATGATGGCACGAAAGCCCGCGCCTTTTATCGCCTCGATGTCATTTGGCGTAACCTGCGGCGACACCGAAACTGAGCCTGATATCTTTCTGATGTCCATGGGTGCCTCTTGCGTTCAGAGCTTGTTGACTGGAACTTTGAGCATCTGGTTCCCATCCTGGTCCGTTGGAATGCCGCCCGCCCGGATGTTGACCTGAATAGAGGGTACGATCAGCGTCGGCATCGCCAGCGTCGCGTCGCGCTCGGACCGCATCTTGATGAACTCGTCCCTAGTCTTGCCACCGCCCACGTGAATGTTGTGGGCCTTCTCCTCGGCCACCGTGGTTTCCCACTGGATGTCACGCCCGTTGGGACCATAATCGTGACACATGAACAGCCGGGTTTCGTCCGGCAGGCTGAGCACCTTGTGGATCGAGTCAAATAATGTCCCCGCGTCGCCACCGGGGAAATCGGCCCGCGCCGAGCCACCGTCAGGCATGAACAACGTGTCGCCCACAAAGGCTGCATCCCCGACAACATGCACCATGCAGGCGGGTGTGTGGCCCGGTGTATGCATGGTAAAGGCGGTCATGTTGCCGATCTTATAGGTCATGCCATCGACGAACAGGACGTCAAACTGGCTACCATCCCGCTGAAACTCGGTGCCTTCATTGAAGATCTTGCCAAACACGTCTTGCACGATCTTGATGTTTTCACCGATGCCGATCTTGCCGCCCAGCTTTTGCTGGATGTAAGGCACCGCTGACAGGTGGTCGGCATGGGCGTGGGTCTCAATGATCCATTCCAGCTTGAGCCCCCTCTTTTCAACCTCGGCAATCAGCATGTCGGCATGGCCAAACGTAATGCGGCCAGCGGCATAATCGATGTCCATGACACTGTCGATAATCGCACAGGCATTCGAGGTCGGGTCTGCAACGATATAACTGATTGTCGCGGTCGCCTCGTCGTAAAAACCCTGGACATCGGGCTTCACGCTCAGATCCACCGGGTAGCTGTCAATCGGCGTCGCTATCGCGTCGGCCATCTTTTGGTTGTGTATCTCGATAGACTTCTGATCATTCATGATCTTGCCTCCTAACTGGCGCGGATCCGTTACCCGTTTCCGCCGCGTGTCATCATCATTTCGTGGACGGCGTCCATGCCGCGATCCGCCATCGCGCTCACTTCGGCCGCATGGATATGCATGGCTTTGGCTATTTCCGGATCGTCGGATGTTTGCATCACTACGATCCCTTCGGATGTCACTTCGATGTCCGAGGTGATCTTGTCGCCATGGTCAAAAAATACGTCGAGGGTCGGACTCTGAATAATGATCATTGGATCATCCTTGCGGCCCACCCGATCGATCATCCCGGCAACATGGGAGATCAGAGCATCCATGACATCCGGGTCGGAAGATCGTGTGACAGTGCGAATACCATTGGGAAGGTTTTCAACCTCGCGCGTGATCGTATCGAAATTGCGGAACATCACAGCCAGCTCGGCGCTTTCCTCGGGCGTCGCGTTCTCGCCCCGCAGCCCCGGCATGTTGACCTCGTCGTGGCCTTGCCCATCTGCACCGTGACGATGCTCTGCCCGTTCACCGGCCATGCCCTGGCGATGCCCGTGCCCGGACATCAGAAAGATGTAGCTGCCAGCCGCGCCGACCAAAGCAGCAACAAGCAACGCAATGGCAATGCCGCCGAACGTCCGGGCGTGTTTGCGGTCATCCATCTTTGTCTCCTCCGTTTCTGCCAGCCCATATCCGGCCTTCGCGTGAGACCTGCAATCACCTTGGCGGCATGAAAAGTTTAGGAGTAGATATAACTTTGAAATCCTGACTTCAGTGACAAAGTCACGAAACCGGAAAATTTCCCGAAATGGTCAAGTGCTTTGCGCCAAGCGTTCCAATGCCGCCTTGTCGGTTATCGTAATGCGCCCCCGCGATTGGGTAATCATCTCGCGCTTTTGAAAGTCCTGCAGAATCCGCGAGACAACTTCACGCGCGGTGCCCAGTTCGCTGGCAAGTTGCTGATGCGTTGCCTGAATGTCTTCCCTCCCCCCGGCCAGAACCAGAAGACGTTCGGCAAGGCGAATATCCAGGTGCCCGAATGCCACGTCATCGACCACCCGCAACAGATCAATCAGCCGGCGCGAGTAGGCCTCAAATACAAACTCGCGAAATGCGTCTTCTTCCGAGACCAGACGATCGAAGGCATGTTTCGGCAAGGTCACCGCCGTTACGTCGGTTTCGGCAATACCTTCAGCGTTATATGCTTCTTCTGCCAGCATACAGGCCGTCGTCAGTACACAGCTTTCCCCCGCCTCGACCCGATAGAGCACGATCTCGCGGCCCGAATCCGAACTTTGAGAAACGCGAATTCGTCCTTCGTACAAGAACAATAGGCTGTCGGGAACGTTGTCAGGGCCAAATACCTGAGCGCCTTTTGGGCACCGCACGATACGGGCCGCTGTACGCAACCTTTCACGCACAGCTTTCGGAAGGCGACTTGTCCCGTGAAATCGCTCAGTCCAGTCCAAAATTGTCATCTTACGTTGCGCATGGGTGCCAAGATGCCCTCTTCAATCAGCGCGATACGGTTTAACAACTCGTTTCTGTTTGAGGCAATGTCAGCCAGCGTCAGATCATCAAGCACAGCCATGAATGCCCCGGTCGCTTTTTGGATCGCTTGGGACAATTTACATATACCGATCAGAGGGCAGGTGTTTTTTTCAGGGTTAAAGCATTCGACCACATCCAGGGGCCCTTCGGTCAGTCGAATTACATCGCCGATCTTTATCTGTTCCGCGGGTTTAGCCAACCGGAAACCACCGCCTCTGCCGCGTGCTGTTTCCAGATACCCGGCCCGACCCAACTCGTGCACGATTTTTACGATATGCGGCCGGGCAAGACCGTGCACCCGCACGACATCGTCAACGCGAATGCGGTCCGGAGCCTTGAGCGCTGCCAGCTGCAAAGATCGCAGCGCATAGTTGGAATAGGATGTCAGTTTCATGCGTGCCTCCGGCAAAAGCTCTAGGCGCAATATAACTTATTTGCAATTTCTGTTTGTTTTCACTGACCATGTGTTTTCACTGACCATGTGTTTTGCTGAAGGTGAAGTCAGGCCAACATACCCGAACTTCACGTGGACTGAGTGGATGACTGGGACCCCGCGTGCATCGCGTCATCTTTGCTCGGGAAGCTGTCGGCATCTGACCGGAACGGCAGTTCAATTCTCTGCAAAAACCGCTGAACAAAGACGGTATGAGTGGCGGTGCTGTCAGACGAATTCGAACCGGTCTCAGTGTGCCGCGGAAACCGCGAACCTATCCAGAACAAAGTTGACGCCACTCTGCGAGAGCGGCGTCGCGTGTTAGCTTGAATGTATCTCTGCGGGTCGGCGATCTTTCCTGATTGAAGTGGTTGTATACGGAGGAATGGACGGCGGCGAACTTCTGCAAACTTCGCATGCGCCTGAAACGTTGCATCGCGCGTTCGCGTCGTCGAAACGGCAGGTGCGAATTCTCGACGCGATTGTTGACCCACCTGCCCGTCTGTTGTTTTTCGAGCGCGCCAAGCTCTCTGAGCGCGGCTCTGTATGAGGCGAAGCGATCCGTGACGACGGTTTCCGCTTTACCGTATCGCTTCATCAATTTCTTTAGGAATTTCAGCGCTGCGGCTTTGTTTCGGCGTTTGGTAACAACGGCTTCCAGTACCTCGCCTTCGTGATCGACCGCACGCCATAGATAGTGGCGTTTGCCATTCACCTTCACAAAAACCTCGTCCACGTGCCACTTCCAATTCGAGAATGCGCGCAGCTGCTGAACACGCTTTCTTCGGAATTCAGCAGCAAACATTGGGCCAAACCTGTTCCACCAATACCGGACAGTTTCGTGACTCACGTCGATGCCTCGCTCGTGCAACAAGTCTTCGAGATTCCGAAGCGAGAGCGGGAATCGGATGTACAGCATCACCGCAAAGTGGATGATCTCGGGGCTGGATTTGAAGTACTTGAAGGAGGCAGGTTTGGTCATGGGCAAAAGCTACGCAACACCCCTGCCCGCCTCAAGACAAGTTCTTCTGACAAGACCTTGCGGACAATCCTGCCGTTAGCTCATCTTCAGTTGTAGAGTCGATCAGGTCGCACCGATCACCCTAGCCGGTGTGCTTTCTCCCGCCCTGTACGTCATCTGAATAGAACCAGTCGTCGGGATATGGATACCACCAGTCCGCCTCCTTCGCCTTTGGATCAATCACGACCATCTTGGGTCGTCTGAAAGCCTCGAGGCCTTGAAGGCCTAGTGTGCGCCCAAGCCCAGAATTCTTGACGCCGCCAAAAGGCAAGGCATCGTTGTCCACGAGCGGGTTGTTGACCCAGACCATCCCCACCTGTAGCTTGTTCACCCCTTGAAATGCCTCCTCCAAGTCGCCGGTAAACAGGCATCCGCCAAGACCGAACTGTGACGCGTTTGCCAGTTCAAGCGCTTGGTCAAAGTCGCTCACCCGAATGACCGAGGCGACTGGCCCAAAAACCTCTTCCTGAGTTAGCGCCATGTCCGTCGTCACGCCGGTCAGGATCGTTGGTTCGAAAAACCAACCCGGCCCGGCGTGATCCGGGGTACCGCCTCCTACCTCAACCACCGCGCCTTTCTCAGTTGCATCGCGCACCAGACGCTCGACCTTGTCGCGTGCCTCCTTGGAGGCCAAAGGTCCGATTTCCGCCACCCCCATTCCGTCGCCGATGCGCAGTTTCCGGGTTCGGGTCACGAACTCATCGACAAAATCGTCGTACACGTCATCCACTACAAAAATCCGTTCAGACGATGTGCAAACCTGGCCCGACTGCAAAAATGCAGCGGTAACCGCCCCGGCAGCAGCGACCGAGATGTCGGCGTGTTTACTGACGATCAGTGGATCGCTTCCCCCAGCCTCGATCACTGCAGGTTTCAGGTTCTCCGCTGCGGCCACTGCGACTGCACGACCTGTCGGCACGGACCCTGTAAAAGCGACCACATGGGTTTTGGGGCTGGCAATCAGCTGTTTGCCCACGTCTGCACCACCCGGCAGGCAAGCAATCAGGTCTTGGGGTAACGCCCGAAAAAACTCCATGAACGCCATCGTGCACAAAGTTCCAGCGGGTGAAGATTTCAACACTACACCGTTACCTGCCGCAAGTGATGCGGCCATCGACCAGCAGCCAAGAATGAGGGGGAAATTGTACGGAACCACATGCACGGACACGCCGTAGGGCTCGTATGTCTGATACTGAAAAGATCCAGTTTGCATCGTGCCGGCGATCTTGCCCGCGTCATTGCGCGCCATCTCGGCATAGTAGCGGAAAATCGGCGGGATGTTCGCAATCTCGCCGATCGATTCAGGGTAAGGTTTGCCCGTTTCCAATGTCATCAAGCGGGCGATCTCAGTCATGTCGCCGCTTTCGATGTCGTTGGCGATCTGGTGCAATACCCGCGCGCGAGATTTGCAGTCCATCGCAGACCACCTCCTTTGCGCCGCATTGACCCGGTCCAGGACCTGGTTCACGATCTGCGGCGACGGCTCACCAAAAACCCCGACGGGCTGCAAGGTAGACGGGTTGACCAGAGTGGTCCCACCACCCTCCAATGGCACATGCTTGGGGTTGAGGTAGTAGGTAGATTTGAACGGGTCACGCATTGGGCAGCCCCCTTGTTTGACAGGCATTGCGCCGTTAGCGGATCATGTAAACTTTCTTAACCGTCTCGTGGACAGTGCAAACGCCTTTCCAGTCCTGCGGAAAAAAGGCCACCGTATCGGACGCAATCTCAATTACCTCGCCGCTTTCATGGACATAAGTACAGCGGCCTTCCAGAAAGTGGCAGAACTCGTCCTTAGTGACGTGGCATTCCCACTTACCGGGAGTGCAGACCCAAAGGCCGCATTCGGACTGGCCGTCAGGCCCCTTGTGGATCAGCTTTCCCGAGGTGCGGGATTCCCCTTCAATCATCGTCGGGATTACCCCCCAATCGACAAGGTCACTCTGCTGGAGCGGGTTTTGCATACGTGGCGTGGTCATGATTCAGGTTCGCGATCCGTTAAGTAGTAGGTGTTGCGCAGTGTTTCCTCGACTGTGCATTCCCCTAACCAACCGGCGGGGAATAGTACGGCCGTTCCGGGCGTGACCTCGATGGTCTCGCCTTCCTCCGACCGATAGACCGCGCGGCCCTGCACAAAATAACAGAACTCGTCACGGGGTATCGTTAGGCGCCAGCGGCCTGGAGTACAGACCCATGCGCCGATCTCCGGCCGGTTGTCAGGACCCTTGTGAACCAGCATACCCGATGAATGCGACTGGCCTTCAATCATGTCCGGTTGTAGCCCCCAGTCCGTGAGGTCGGTGCGGGTCGAGATTTCCGAAAGATGCGGGGCGCTGCTCATTCCGCGGCTTTCAGGATTTCGTCGAGAATGCCAGCTGCCTTGGTCGGGCCATGCCGTGACTGCATGTGAGCAGAGGTTGCCGCCATCTTCGCCTGCATTCCTGGATCGTTGATACATTTGTCAAGGGCAATAGCCAATTCATCATCGGTCCAGTCGTATCGGTGAAACCCGAACCCGTGGCCGGTTTCCTGAACACGGGTGGCGTTATCGTGGCCGTCCCAGACATAGGGCATAATGATTGCAGCTTTGCCGAAATAAAGGCACTCTGTGAACGAGTTGTTACCGCCATGATGTATCACCGCGTCAACCTGCGGAATTACCGAAGGCTGGGGATACCAACTCTGTATGTGCACGTTGTCGGGAATGTCTGTGTATTCGTCAATGTAATCCCCGACATTTACGAGCGCCCGGTAGGGCAACCTAGAAATGGTCGAAATGATCCTCTTTAGCAGGTCGGTGTCGCCTGCGCCAAGCGACCCGAAAGATACATAGAGAAGTGGTTTGTCATTGTTCGACTTAAACGTTGGCACCTCAAAGGGTTCTTCTTCGCGCACGCAACCTTCAAGATACTGAAACCGGTTTGGGTCCAGTGGGTTCTGCCGTTCGTACTTTGCCGGCTCGGGATAAAGCAGAAAGTTCATTGTGGGCGACGCTTCGAAAAACTCTCCAATCGGATAGGCGTCTTCGTTGCATCTGGCCAGGAACGCATTGTAGTCGTCGTGGATCGGCTTGATCACCTCGTGGAACTTTGCCTCATAGGCCTCCATGCCCTCGCGGTCATCCACCCGGCAGCCCGATAAGTGTGGCGGCACAATCGGGTCAGGGATTTCATTTTCGGAACATGAGATGATCCGCACCCACGGTACGCCGAACTGCTTGATGGCTGGAAACATAATGACATTATCCACGCAGATCATATCTGGTTTGATTTTTGCCAATACGTCGGGCAGATCTTTTTGCGCCCATTTTGCGCTGTCGACAATCGCCTCCCAACAATCCTTGACGTAGTTATCGATCTGGTCAATCGGGGCTTTGCGAAAATTTGGGATATGACCGTTGATGAAATCCTCCCAGAACTTTGCCATCGCCTCGGGTTCCATCGGCTCGGACAGGGCAACAGGATGCGCCTCAAACCCATAACCTTCATATACCTCGACAAAGCCGGGATCGCTTAGAAATACAGCCTTATGGCCCAGTTTCTCGCAGGCCTGCGCGATGCCAACCGAATTCAGCGCAGGGCCAAAGGCAGCTTCGGGGAAGAAGGCGATGGTTTTCTGTGACATTGTAGGTCTCCGGTTAGATTTGGCTTAGCAGTTGGGAAGGATGCGGGAATGTTTCGCGTCCCATACGCAGTGGACATCCTGACCCGGCTGGATATTTTCACGGTCGGCTTGGCTGGCAGGAACGCGGGCGGAAAGGGTGCTCCTCCCACCGCGAACGCGCACATGCACACCCAGGTCTGATCCGTGATAGGCGACTTCCTCGACAGTGCCGGGAAGGCAATTGCGCCCATCTTGAGGGGCGGTCTGCATCAGGCTGACCCGTTCCGGGCGCACAGCAATAGTGGCAGCACCGCGCAGCTCGGAAACGCCCCTCAGCACTCCCGCCCCTTCGACATCGACACCGCCGTCGACCGCGTTACCATCCAGAAAGTTCATCACGCCGATAAAATCTGCAACAAAGCGCGATCCGGGGTGTTCGTAGAGCTCGTGAGGAGTACCGACCTGCGCCAGCTTGCCATCATGCAAGACCGCGATCCGGTCGGCCATGACGAGGGCCTCTTCCTGATCATGGGTCACAATAAGAAATGTAATCCCCACCTCGTGCTGCAACCGTTTGAGCTCCAGCTGCATCTCTTCTCGTAGTTTCTTGTCCAGAGCTGAAAGGGGCTCATCCAGCAACAGGACTTTTGGCCTTTTGACCAGCGCGCGCGCCAAAGCAACCCGCTGTCGCTGTCCACCAGAAAGCTGATCCGGCTTGCGCCCGGCAAATCCCGAAAGTTTCGCACTTTCCAGAACCTCGGCCACTCTCGTGGCAATTTCGTCCTTAGGCAATTTCTCCATTTCTAACCCATAGGCGATGTTTTTTTCGACGCTCATGTGCGGAAACAAGGCATAGGATTGGAACATCAGGTTCAGGGGCCGCCTGCTGGGACGTATGTTTGTCACGTCCTGCCCGGCAACGATTACCTGTCCTTCCTGTGGTGTTTCGAATCCCGCCAGCGTTCGCAACAGTGTGGTCTTGCCGCAGCCTGATGGGCCCAGAAGTGCAAAGAACTCGTTGTCGCGAATATCCAGTGAAACGTTGTCGATCGCAGTAACCAACCCGTATCGCTTGGTTATTTTCCTGAGTTGAACCCCTTGGCTCATCGGCTGAAAACCTCTTTGTCGGCACGCTGCGCGAAGAAGACCAGCGTGAACGAAACGAACATGACGATGGTAGCCATCGCATTGATTTCCGGTGTGACGCCAAATCGGATCATTGCGTAAATCTGCATCGGCAACGTGGTCGAGGATTGCCCAGCACCGGCGGTAAAGAAGGCAATAATGAATTCGTCCACAGACAGGGTGAAAGACAACAACGCCCCGGCGATAACCCCCGGCGCGATGGCGGGCAGCAGGATGCGGCGAAAGGTGGTTAATTCGCTGGCCCCAAGGTCGGCACTGGCCTCAAGTATCGAATGGTCGAAATTGCGCATCCGCGTACGCACCACGGCGACAACAAAGGCTATGTTAAATACGACATGGCTGAGGATGATCGAATGAAGCCCCAGCGTCATGTTGAGTAGGGTGAAAAAGGACAAGAGCGCGATGGCCAGAACTATGTCGGGGATGATCATCGGTGCGAACAGAACCGCGTCTAGAACTGAAGAATTACGCCGTGTCTCGACACCGACCGCCAAAAGCGTGCCTATTATTGTCGCCAGAACGGTCGAGATTAAGGCCACGATGAGCGTGTTGCGCGCCGCCGACAGTATTGGATCCGCGGTAAACAACTTGCCGTACCATTCCAACGAAAACCCGGTCCATACAGTTGGAAGTCCGGCCCGATTAAAGCTTAGCGCCATGAGCACAAGGATCGGCACATAGAGAAAGGTGTAAAACAAAACCAGGTGCAGCTTCAGGCCCATGTTGGATCGGTCCCGCATCAGTCCTGCCCTCTCTGTCCCGCTGCGCGATTGGCCAATACCGCCTGTGCGAACAAAAGCCCCATCATAATCGCAATCAGGAACATCGAAAGCGTTGCTCCGAATGGCCAGTCGCGGGCGCTCAGGAACTGGTCATAGATCAGGTTTCCAACCATCTGAAGTCGCCCGCCACCAAGCAAATCGGGCGTAATGAAATTGCCGATCGACAGCACAAACACAAAAACACCACCTGCCGCGACACCGGGAACGGTCTGTGGCAGTATCACCCGGCAGAAAGTGGTCCAAGCGGGCGCTCCAAGATCTTCCGAGGCTTCTATGGTTTCGACATTTATCCGGTTTAGCGATGAATAGATCGCCAGAACCACAAAGGGGGTGTAGTTATAGACAAGCCCAACGATCACCGCGAAATTGTTATAAAGCAGAGACAGCGGCTCATCGATCAAGCCTGCCCCCTGCAGGGTATTGTTGACCAACCCCTCGCGGTTCAGCATCACGATCCAGGCGTAAGTGCGGATTAGGTAGTTGGACCAGAACGGCAGGAGCACCAAGATCAGCAAGCCGGTCTGCCAACGGCGCGGCGCCAGCGTGATGGCATAGGCCGCCGGATAGGCGATCAGGATCGCGATTATCGTGGCCAGAAATGCGATCTTGGCCGAGCGTAAGAAGATCCCGAGGTAAAGAGGATCGGCGGCCCGCACAAAATTTTCAAACGTAAAGACGTGGTCGATGCCGCCATAGATACCGCGTTCAAAGAACGCATAGGTAAAAATAAGGCCACACGGCACCACCATAAGAAGTGCAAGCCAGCCCAGGCCCGGCCCCAGCAAGATCACCGATTTCAGTCGATTGGTCATATACTTGGCAATCTGTGGAGTGATGTCGTACAGGCCCGACCCTTTGTTCGGGTCGGGTTTTGCTCAGGGTTTGATCACTTACTGTGCGGCCATGATTTCGGTCACGGTCCGTGCAAAGGGTTTCTGGCCATTGCCGAGATCGCGCAATTGCTCGTACTTGGTAAGGTCTGCAGGCGACATTCCCATGTTCGGGAAGGTTTCGATCAAGGACGGGTCCAGCGCCTCCATCGCAGCCCTGTTCGGCGTTTTGTAAAGGATATTGCTGGCAACCCAGACACCGACGTCCGCGCCCAAGACATAGTTCACAAAGGCATGCGCCGCATCTTTGTTTTCAGATGCATCCGCGATGACTAGCGCATCTACCCACAGATCCGATCCTTCTGATGGTATCGTGTACTTGATGTCCGCGTTTTCACCGATGCCGTAGTTGCACCAGCCATCCCAGGCGTGAACCATCGTTGCCTCGCCCGATACCAACTTCAGATAAAAAGTTGCGTCGTCGTAGGCCAGCAGATCCTGCTTCGCCCCAACCAGCAGGTCCTTTGCAGCCGCCAACGTCTCATCCGACGTATCGTTCAGCGACTTTCCGAGGGCCAGCGCGGCAGCCCCCATCAGCCAACGATCAGTCGAAAGCATTGTCACTTTGCCCTTAAGGTCGTCAGAGGGTTTGAGCAGATCGTTCCACGAAGTTGGCTCTGCCATCAAGTCTGACCGGTAGCATAAGCCCGTCGTGCCCCAAGCGTATGGCATTGAATAGTTGTTGCCCGGATCATGGGCTAGTTCTTTAGCTTCGTCATACAGGTTAGAGGCATTCGGAACCTTGTCGTGGTCGATTGCAGCCACCAGCCCCAGGTTGTTTAACGCCTCGGCAAAAGGCGACGAGACAAAAAGAACGTCGTAGCCCTTGCCTCCACCGGCTACGACCTTGCCCATGATTTCTTCGTTAGTGCCATGCACCGAGAGCTCGGCCTCGATACCGGTTTCCTTGGTGAAATTCTCCAGCAGGTCCGGCGGCATGTAGCCGTCCCAGTTCGAGATCACGATTTTTTCTGCTTGAGCCGCTCCGGCGAATACGCTGAGTGCGCAGGCCGCCCCGGCGGTGAGCCAAGCAAATGGCAAACGGAACGAATTGGTGAACTTGTTGGTCATGTCTTCCTCCCTTGACATCCGCGCTCGCTTCTGGGGCGAGATATATGATGCAATCACGGTATTTTTTGATGAAATAAAACTCAACAACTTTTTGAATCATTTATGTATGGCCCGGAGAAGCCATTTAAGATACCGTTTTTATTGTATATTAACTGGGTATGACGAAAGCCGTCTTCTTATGCCACCAAGCAAATACTTGAAACTTGCTCAAAAAATACTGGATGTTGCGATGGATCTCGATTTGCATCAGGGCGACAGACTGGTGGAAAAAACCCTTGCTGATTCGTGCAGCGTCTCTCGCACTCCGGTTAGATCCGCATTGAGGCTGCTGGAAAAGGAGGGGATGGCACGCAAAGCGGCAGAAGGCGGGTATGTCCTAGAATGCGAACCCGAAAAGGGGCATTCGATACTAAACCAGCATGCGGTCGGAGCAGGTGTGGATCTCGCTGGTGCCATCCTACGAGATCGCGGCGCCCGACGCCTGGACGGTGCCATCAATGTCACAGACCTGATCCGCAGATATTCGGTTTCCCGCAGCGCTGCACAGCGTGCGCTCGAAGCCCTCCTGGCCCAAGGCGTGATTCAGAAAGCCGAAGGTCAATCCTGGGTTTTCACGCGCATGCCGGGAGACCGCTCCGGACGAATAGAGAGCTACGAATTTCGTCTGATACTGGAACCGCAGGCCATTCTGTCCGACGGTTTCAAGTTGGACACCAAGCGCGCCGATCTGGTCCGGAGCCAGACCGAAGCGCTTCTGGCGCAGGCGGAAAACTCTTTCAATAGCCAGGATTTCCAAGACGCGGATCTTTCCTTTCACAAGCTCATCGCTCGATCGTCCGGAAACCAGTATCTAGCTTCTGCTCTCATGGCCCATCATGGGTTGCGCCACCTGCCAGGCGGATCATTCGGTATGATCGACTTTCGGATGAGGCAGGCGCTTGATGAACATCTGCGTATACTTGATTTCATCGAACAGGATCATTTCGATCTTGCGGCGGATCAGATGAGGGTGCACTTGCGGCTTTCAATGCACCAAAGGCCCAGCGTCGCCAATCGTGGCGCTCCGGCGCTAGTCCAAGCAACCCGCGGGTCAATCCGGTGAGTAAATGATGAACCGCAAGGAAGCACCCGTAATCGCGTTTTTCCCCGAAGCTAGTTTTGGGGCTGCACTGAATTGTGTGGGGATCGCTCAGGAACTTCGCGCAATGGGTGCACACCCCGTTTTCGTCACCCACGGTGGCTTTGGTGGCGTATTCGCGGATTACGGTTTTGACGAGTTCGCCGTCCCTGTTCAGTCAGAGTTGACAGAAGAGGAAACCCAGACCTACTGGCAGGAATTCCTGAGCCATCATCTGCCGCATTTTAACATGCATCCAACTGACCAACTGACCACCTATGTAGAGCCCGTTTGGAACGCAATCGTCGAGACAGCGGAATCGGTCGAACAGGGGTTGGAAACGGCGCTAGAGCGGATCAACCCAGATGTCGTCGTCCTCGACAACGTCATCATGTTCCCGGCCATCGTACGATCCGAGTGCCCATGGGTCAGGGTTATTTCTTGCGCGGAAACCGAGTTGCCAGACAACTGCCTACCGCCGTACCTGTCCGGTCTGCCGGCATCTGACGCTGCCGGGTGTGCGGCATTCCGAGACCAGTACCTGGAGACCCTTGGCCCAATTCATGCTCGCTACAACAAATTTCGCCAAGATAAGGGGCTTGAGCTATTGCCTGAAGGTGAGTTCCTAGAAACATCACCGCATCAAAACCTTCTTTTAGCGCCATCTATCATTCGCCATGATCGTGATCAGGTGCTGGACTCTGGCCAATTCACCTTTCTCGAAGGCTGCGTTCGCCAGGAAGGTCCTTACCGTGTACCTCAAATGCCCCGCAACGACGGGCCTCTGGTGTACGTGAGTTTTGGCAGTCTGGGTGCCATGGATGTCCCATTCTTCGAGGGCCTGTTCGACGTATTCAAGACAATGGACATGAGGTTTCTGGTCAATGTCGGCGCCCAAATCGATGCCTATTCCAGAGTCCCAGACAATGTTCATCTGCAGGAATGGTTCCCGCAGCCTTCCGTGGTTGAACAATGCGATCTGTTTATTCACCACGGCGGCAACAACAGCTTTTGCGAAGCGCTGTATTTCGGGGTCCCGTCGCTGATCCTTCCCTATTGCTGGGACGGACACGATAACGCCCAGCGGGCAGTTGAGACCAGTGTAGGACTCAGAGTAAATCGATGGGATTGGACACCGGAGCAGTTGGATAATTCGATTAACCAACTCCTTGGAGACGCGGAGATGAAGGCCCGGCTGGCTGCGAACTCAGAGATCATGCAGTTGAAAAAGTCGGTTCAGTTAGCTGCTCAGAAAATTCTGGAGTGTGTAAATCCTAACCGAATCTAGGTTATTCCCGTCGGTCATCCGTTTTGTCATGAAGGATGGAAAGGTGCATCGCAATGACCTCTAAATCACTGAACCTAAAGTGTCGGTTTGGGCTCACACCCGACCTAGGATGCGGCGCGGCATCTCCTTGCGATCAAGCCAGGCCAACGACGAGGGCGGCCCAGAGCGGACTCTGAGCCTAGAGCCAAATTTCTGCGATCGCAGCCCGCCTAGCGGTCGTTCGCCGCGCATGCAAAATTTGGAGATGACCAAACTCACAGTCTGCGGACAAAAACCGACAGTTGGCGCGCCTTCGGTACGCTTTAAGTGATTGGTGTTGCAACAAAAGGACTATCGTTGCTTGGGCAAAGAGTTCTGTTATGCTTGACGATCATTGGGAGAGCGGCTTTGGAACGGCGTCTGAGTGCGATACTTGCTGCCGATATGGTCGGCTACAGTCGACTGATCGAAGCTGACGAGATTGGGACACTTCAACGACAGAAAGCCCATCGCCTTGAACTCTTCGATCCGAAGTTCCGCGAGTTTCGAGGACGCATTGTCAAGGAAATGGGGGATGGAGTTCTTGCCGAGTTTCCCAGCGTCATAGACGCCGTGCAATGCGCTGTTGCCCTTCAAAAGGAAATAGAAGAGCGAGAGGCAGCAAGTGAAGATGTCAAGCGTATCCGCTACCGCATTGGTATCAATCTTGGCGATATTATAACCGAAAACGAAGACATTTTCGGGGATGGTGTAAACATAGCCGCGCGACTGGAGCAAATGGCGAAACCCGGCGGTATTCTCATTTCGGGTACGGCTTATGACCAGCTCAAGTCGAATGTGGCTGTCGGTTATGAATCTCTGGGTCATATCAAAGTCAAGAATATCCAGAACCCCGTGCGGGCTTACCGAATTTTGACCGACCCCGAACTGGCAGGAAAAGTCATCGGCGAAACGCTTTCGGGGCGCTTCCATATTTCTGGATATGCAATCGTGGTCGCTCTCCTGTTGGCCATAACTGTCGGGGGCGGTACGTGGTGGTGGTCGCTTGGTAGAGACATAGAACCGGCCGATTTGGACAAAGCAGCCTACAGCTTGCCGGATAAACCGTCGATTGCAGTGCTGCCATTTGCGAACCTTTCCGAAGATCGGGATCAGGAATATTTTGCGGACGGTTTCACTGAGGATCTGATAACGAATATCGCTCAATCTCGGGAACTGTTTGTGATCTCCCGCAACTCTACCTTCACCTACAAAGGGCAGGCCGTGAGCGTCACGAAAGTCGCCGAGGAGCTGGGTGTCCGATATGTTCTTGAAGGCTCTGTACGGCGCATTGGAGACAATATCCGGATCACAGCCCAGTTGATCGACGCGGGAAACGGCGCCCACATCTGGGCAAAGCGCTATGACCGCCCAGCAGCAAGTGTGTTCGATGTTCAGGACGAGTTGAGCCGGGAAATCGCGGGGACGCTGCTTGCAAATATCAGCAAGGCGGTTCTGGCCGGGGCGGCTCTGAAGCGACCCGATGATCTGACAGCCTACGAGTATGTGCTGCGGGCGCGCAAGTTCTACGACGAGGGCGGACGCAAGGCCCAGTTGCAGGCCAGAGCGCTTGCTGAACAAGCCATCGCCATCGATCCAAATTACGCGCGCGCGTATGCAATGCTCGGAAATACTCTCAACAACGACTATATCCGCCAATGGGGAGGTGCGGACTCGCTGGACCTGGCCGAGGCGGCTGCGCGGAAATCAATAGAACTCGATCCACTGTTATCTGCCGGACACGAACTGCTTGGACGGGTGCTTTTGCGAAGGAACCGGCATCGCGAAGCCATTGAGGAAATCCGCAAGGCGATTGAACTCAACCCGAACGAGTCTCAGCACTACGCGAGCTTGGCCGATGCTATGACGTTCTCGAACCACCCTGCAGAAGCCGTCGAAATCATGAAAACAGCCATGCGTCTCAATCCCTTTTATCCTTCCTTGGAGAATATGTACTACGGCAGGGCTTTGTATTTTTCTGGCAGGTATGAGCAAGCTGCTGCAGAGCTAGAACTATGCCGTACACGCTCACCTCGACGCCGGTCCTGCTATATGTATCTCGCTCCATCCTATGCTGAACTCGGCGAACAGGAAAATGCAGATCGGGTGGTCGCGAAACTGCTTGAAATCGATCCGAATTTTTCCATCAGTAACTCCGTCGTCGATCACCTCCCATTTGTACATGAGGCAATGGAGATTTATGTCTCTGGACTAAGGAAATCCGGTGTGCCGGAATAACTGCAACGGATCGAATTTCCGCATCAGTTTCGTTCTGGGGCGTCGCATTCCTGCCGTTCGACCTTGGTCAATGTCACTGCACTGCAGCCCGCACTCCGGCCATTCGCTGCAAACGCAAAAACGAAGGCCCGTCGAACGCATAGTCGCGGGCGAAACGGTCCTTCATCCGGCTCGCCCGCCTCTGGTCACCTACAACTGGAACAGACCCAAGGCACTCACAACATCCCGCCTTGTCGCCTCGGTGCGCTCTCGCGCCCGTTCCGTGCCCTCTTTGATTACCTCAAGGACGTGTCCCCGGTCCTCGGAGAGCTGTGCCCTACGCTCGCGAATTGGGGCGATGAGCTCCTGAAGGATAGCTTCCAGACGCGCCTTGATCTTGCTGTCGCCAAGTCCGCCTCTCTGATACTGGGCCTTGAGCTCGGCAAGCCCGTCCTGGTCCGGGTCGAAGGCGTCGAGATACGTAAAGACGACATTGCCCTCGATGCAGCCGGGGTCTTCGGCGCGAAGGTGGTTCGGATCGGTGAACATCGCCCTGACTGCATTTCGGATCTCCTCAGGTGCCGCGGAAAGTGCAATGGCGTTGCCGCCAGATTTCGACATTTTGGCTTTGCCGTCTATACCGGGCAACCGGCCCGCCCGTGGAATGATCGCCCGTGCCTTGGGCAAGACGGCGTGACCTGCGGTTGCGTTGATGCGCCGCACGATCTCGTTCGTTTGCTCAATCAGCGGGCCCTGATCCTCGCCGACCGGCACGACCGTCGCCTTGAAAGCTGTTATGTCCGCCGCCTGCGCCGCCGGATAACACAGGAATCCGGCGGGAATATCACGTCCGAACCCGCGCACGCGAATTTCGTCCTTGATCGTCGGGTTCCGTTCGAGCCGCGCGACCGTGACGAAGTTCAGGTAGAGCATCGACAGCTCCGCCAACGCCGGAAGATGCGATTGCAGGCAGATGGTGGTGCGACAAGGATCAATGCCTACGGCCAAATAATCCAGCGCGACCTCCATCACGCTGCGCCGCACCTTCTGCGGGTCATGGGCGTTGTCAGTTAGGGCCTGAGTATCCGCCAGCAGCAGAAATTGTTCATGGCTGTCCTGATAGCGCAGCCGGTTTGCAAGCGAGCCTGCATAGTGCCCGATGTGAAGCGGCCCCGTAGTGCGGTCACCTGTCAGAATGGTCGGTCTGTTCATTTGTGTCTTCTCATGAAACGGGAGGCAGCGCATCGGGAAGCTCGGAAAACAACAGGCCGCCCATGCGGCGGCCTCGGAATACATTTGGTCATCCGGCCACCCTATCAGGAGGCCAGCCACCAAGTCGTTGCGATCATCATAGTGTTTTCCATGGAACACTGACTATCGGCTTCAAGATTACTGGTCAATCAAATGGTGGAAAAGGCTCGAGACTGAAGTCGGATGCGGTGCAGCACTTTCGTGATCGGGGTCGCTATGCGATGGAAGGACGAACCACAAGAGACAGTCATCGAAGTGACCACGCTGCATTGCAGCTTCGCCGAACCGGGCTTTCGTTGCCGCTGCGAAATCACAGTCTGCGAACGGAAGCGGACGCTCAATCGTTTGATTTTCGCCCCAATTTGTATTCTGGAAGTTTGGCCAAGGCCGATTTCAACGCGTCACCCCATCTATTTGAAACAATGCGAAAGTACTGATCGTCGGGTTCGAATCTTGACCGCGTACCGCCTTCAAAGCTGTCTTCTTCGTAGAAAAGTAGGTCAAGTGGAGCCCCGACAGACAGATTGGCCTTAATCGTGGAGTCGAAGCTGACCAGCAGGAGTTTTACGGTTTCCGAAAAACTCATTTCCGGATCATAGGCCCGCACCAGAATTGGGCGACCATATTTTGTCTCACCGATCTGAAAGAACGGGGTATCATCGCCAGCCTCGATAAAGTTGCCTTCGGGGTAGATCAGAAACAGGCGAGACGGGCCGCCTTTGATCTGACCACCCAGAATGAGCGTCGCGTGAAAGGCGCTGTCAGCTTGCTGACCAGACCGGGCATGCTCCTCGATGACGTCGTTCAGCGTAGCCGCGACCAGTTGCGCAACTTGAAACATCGTCGGTGCCTCTAAGATCGATGGCGAGCGATCTGCCAGCGCTTTTGTTCGTTCTTCCAGAAGGCTTATCGTGGCCTGAGTAGTGGCCAGGTTTCCGGCCGTTAGGATTGTGATTGACCGGTCCCCTTCGACTGTCCAGTTGAACATCTTGTTGAAGGTCGAAACATTGTCCACTCCAGCATTCGTGCGCGTATCGGACATGAACACCAGCCCGCGATTCAGCCGCATGCCCACAGCATAGGTCATCAAATTCTCCGTTACTGCTGTGCGACTTGCAATTGCACTGTCAATCGCTCGCCCGCTGTCCCAATTCTATTCCCTATTACCGGTGCGGCTTGGGCATAGTCCAGCCCGGTTGCGACGCGTACGTATCGATCGTCAGATGAAATCCCATTTGAGATGTCAAACCCTACCCAGCCAAGCCCGTCCAAATGCACTTCGGCCCAGGCATGGGTCGCATCCTGAAGTTCCGTTTCGTTCATCATCAAGTAACCCGATACATAGCGTGCTGGCACTCCAATCTGTCGTGCACAGGTAATGAAGATATGAGTATGGTCCTGACACACTCCGCACCCAGCTTTGAGTGCATCTTCTGCGCTCCAGCCCGGGTGCGAGCTTCCGATCTCGTACGCGACCTGAGTACGAATTCTTTCGGATAGAGAATGCATCTGTTCCAGTGGTTCGCCTTTGGGCAACGCGCCTATCAGTTCAGCAACCCCTTTCCCCGGCGTTGTCTGCGCGGTGCCCCTTTTGAACAGCCACAAAGGCGTCGACCCTTCGTGACGCCCCAAGACGCCGTGGGTGTCTTCCACCTCAACAACACCTTCGGAGATCAACGAGATACTTTGGGTGTTCGCGTCGAAACTGATCAATTCCACGGTGTTGCGATGGTAGTCTTCAAATGTCAGCTCTTTGCGCCCGCCGGTGATTTTGGTGTTCCAACTTTCAATTCTTTGATTGCGAAATGACTTTGGTGTCTTCCTCAGTTGTTGCAACCCGAAGGAAACTGGTGCGTCGAAATCGTATCGTGTCTCGTGTCGAATGTGCAGTTTCATTATCTACTCGTAGAACCGGTAATCAATCTCGATCTGACGGCTTAAGTTGCCGAGATCGGTCAGAAAATCCTGAATGTACTCATGCAGGCCGAATTCAAAGATATCGGAAATTTTCTGATCCAGATATTTCTCGTAGAGAGCATTTGATGCCTCGCACGAAGGCCCGGCAAAGCCGTAGTCTTTTTTTAAGTAGGACAGGTTTTCCTGAATCTTTCTGCAGCAGAAGTGCAAACTGCGGGGCATCCGCTGATCCAGGATCAAAAACTGCGCGATGTCAGACGGACGCGTTTTCTCCCCATGGGTCATTCGATACCCGCCGCCAGCGCCGACAGAGCGCAGGATGCTTTCCCATTGGATGTTGTCCAGTGACGAGCCGACCGAGAAGGCTGTGGGCAGAAGAACATAATATTTCACGTCTAGAATGCGCCCGGTATTGTCGGCCCTTTCGACAAACGTCCCAATGCGGGTGAAATCGAAAATGTCGTTGCGCAGCATGGTCCCCAAAGTGGCACCACGGACCAGAGCAGCCTGTTGTCGAATGAGTTCCAACGTTGCAGGTAAGTCCCGCTCATTCACGCGTCGTTTCATCACCTTATCGATCTGCATCCAGGTGGAGTTCACCGCGCTCCAAACATCATGGGTCAGCGCCGTCCGAACAAGGCGCGCGTTGTCTCGGGCGTGCTTGATGACCGACTTGATCGAGGATGGGTTTTCAGCGTCACGCAACACCCAATCGACCGCATTGTCTTTTGAAATCTCATCGTACTTGGCGTGGTACCCATCCAGAACCCCGGCCGTTTTCAGAACTGAACCCCATTCCTCGGCAGAATTCTTAGTACGGGTCAACGCCATCCGCTGACCTGTTTCAAGCAGCCTTGCCGTGTTTTCCGCTCGCTCAAGATACCGGGACATCCAGAACAACCCGCCAGCAGTTTTTCCAAGCATGGTCAGTCCTCCAGAACCCAGGTGTCTTTGGTCCCCCCACCCTGACTTGAGTTCACGACTAGAGATCCCTTTTTAAGCGCCACGCGGGTCAAACCGCCAGCCGTGATCTTGATCCCTTCGGGTGACACCAAAACGAACGGCCTTAGGTCAACATGTCTGGGCGCAAGTCCCGAGCGCGCAAAGATCGGAACCGTCGAAAGCGACAGAGTCGGCTGAGCAATGTAGTTCCCGGGCCGCGATTTGAGCTTGTCGCGGAACGCCGAAATCTCTTTCTTGCTGGCGGTCGGTCCGATCAACATTCCGTAGCCGCCAGATCCGTGTACTTCTTTCACAACAAGCTCGGACAGATTGTCGAGAACATAGGATAGAGACTCGGGATCGCTGCAACGCCACGTGGGAACATTTTGAAGCAGAGGCTTCTCGCCGGTGTAGAATTCAACGATTTCAGGCATGTATGAATAGATCGCCTTGTCATCGGCAATGCCTGTTCCGGGCGCGTTTGCAATCGTGATGCCGCCAGCGCGATAGACGTCCAGAATGCCCGGCACGCCCAACGCGCTGTCCGGGTTGAAATTCAGCGGATCTAAGAAGTCGTCATCCACCCTTCGATAGAGAACGTCGATGGGCTTATAGCCTTTCGTAGTGCGCATACAGACGCGCCCGTCTACAACTCGCAGATCATGCCCTTCGACCAACTCGACAGCCATCTGATCCGCGAGAAACGCGTGCTCGTAATAGGCCGAGTTGTATATGCCGGGTGTCAGGACAGCGACAGTGGGTTCACCCTCTGCGCAGGTTGGAGCGCAGGCCGCCAAAGACCGCCTGAGACTGCGCGGGTAATCGGAAACGTTCCGAACGTTTGTGGCGCCAAAGAGTTCGGGAAACATTTTCAGCATCGTTTCCCGGTTCTCGAGCATGTAGCTCACCCCTGACGGCGTGCGGGCATTGTCTTCCAGCACAAAAAACTCATCCGGACCGGTACGCACCAAATCGACACCAACAATGTGCGTATAAACCTGACCGGGTGGTGAGACACCAAGCATCTGCGGCAGGAACGCTTCGTTTCCGGCAATCATCTCAGCCGGCACACGCCCGGCACGGACAATTTCCTGACGATGGTAGATGTCGTGGAGAAAAGCATTGATTGCGCGGACCCGCTGTTCGATGCCGCGTTCCAGCCGCTGCCATTCCCGCGCTGAAATCACTCGTGGCACAATATCAAACGGTATCAACCGTTCCTCGGCCTCGGCTTTGCCGTAAACGTTAAAAGTGATCCCTGTCAGCCTGAAAACTTCTTCGGCTTCGCGCTGTTTCGCCCGCAGTCTTGATGCGTCTTCAGCATTGAACCAGCGGCCGATCTCTTCATATGGACCTCTGAGCGATCCATCGCCGTTGAACATTTCATCAAAATACTCACTCATGCTTTGAGTTTCACGCATAAATCAGAATTTTCAAGTCATTCAGGCTTGATTGGATGCTGCCTTGGGAAGAAGTGTCTAATTTTCAGGCTATTTGAATAACGCAATGATCTGACAACACTGAGCCGTTGGTGTTTTCAGTTGATGTCACATTCATTGAGCTGCACTAATCAGTGCTGAACTTTTTGCGGCATCGAAACTTCCGCTTTGGGTTTTTTTATCAACGCACGCTGTCCAGCCGGTTCTGTTGAGGAGGCTCAGTTATCCGGCCACCCTGTCAGGAGGCCGGCCACCAAGTCATTGCGATCATCATAGTGTTTTCCATGGAACACTGACAATCGTCTACAAGATTACTGGTCAATTAAATGGTGGATAAGGCTCGAGACTGAACTCGGATGCGGTGCAGCACGTTCTTGATAGGGGTCGCTATGAGACGCAAGGACGGCCCTTTGCTGCCCTTGGCCGTCTGGTCTGGATGCTGCGCCGCGGCTCGCCAGACAGGCCATTCACCGCGCGTGCAAAATCTGGAGATGATCGAACTCACGGTCTGCGGACGAACCTGCATTTCTCTGCAAACTGTTCAACCATTGCTGAGGGCCCTAGAGCATATACTCAGGGCCCAATCTCAACTCCAAAGCTCAGAAGTCGTCACGGGGTAAGATCCATTGCCGCCACGACCTTGTCGTAAGGAAGTCCGGCGGTATCATTCAATCGACGAACTTGATCGGCACTTTCACCATCAAACAAGCACATGCAGCGCCCGTCTTCGGGAGCAAATGTTGAACGAACATAGCTGATTTTATCGCCATCTGCTGTCATTTTCTGTGCTGTTGCTATCGCGGCTTTTTGAGCAGCACCCAAGTCATCCATGGTGATACCCTTGAGGTTTCTTTCGACCATAAAAACAGACATCTCGTTCCCTTTCCGAACAATCAAAACCAGTGCATCTATTACACTATGGAGCTTCGGCTCGGGGAACTATCGATACCTTATGACTTAATAACTCCAGGTTTGGATAAAACGGTGTATCCTGCGTTGTGATTGTCTTTCGCCATCAGTGACGAGGTGCCCCAATATGGAGATGTCTCAGATTAGATATGTCTTATCTGCCGCAAAGCATCTGAATTTCACCAAAGCTGCCGCAGAATGCAATGTAAGCCAACCAGCGCTTACCAAGGGCGTCAAGTCACTAGAGACCGAACTTGGCGCACAGGTTTTTCATCGGGAGGGCCGGAAAATTTTGGTCAGCGACTTTGGAAAGTCAATGCTGCCGCATCTACAGCACATCGTTGACGAAGCAGAAGCTACACAAGCGCTGGCTCAGAATTTTCGTTTGCTCGAAAAGGTGCCGTTGCGCTTAGGTGTCCTTTCAACAATTGGGCACGTTCGCCTTGCACGGTTTCTGGCTCAATTCGAGAAAAACCACAGCGGCTTGGAGTTGTCAGTCAATGAAGCAAGCGCGTCGGATCTCAAGAAAAAACTTTCTGATGGTGATATCGATGTCGCTTTGATGACGCTGACTGAAGAACTGGAAGAAGAGTTTAGGGCTAGACCACTTTACGTCGAAAGATATGTGGTTGTTTTTCCGCCGGAGCACCGCCTTGGACAACTAAACTCAATTTCGCTCCAAGATTTATCTCGAGAAAACTATGTAGATCGTTTGGCTTGCGAGTTGCGCGAGATGGTAATGTCCGTTTGTCAGTCAAAAGGTGTGGAACTTTACGCTCGCTTCCGTTCTGAGCGCGAAGATTGGGTACAAGCAATGGTTGCTGCAGGCATTGGTTTTGCTTTCATGCCTGAGTATTCGGTTACTCTGCCGGGCTTGTTGCAGCGCCCGCTTGTGGAGCCAGAAGTTTCAAGAACTATCGCGGCCTTTACAGTCCCTGGCCGAAAATACTCGCCGGCTCTCGATGCGCTGATGAGGTCTTCGCAGACTTTTGCATGGCCGGGATAAGAAACTTCGGTTTTGGGCCTGCTCTGAAACCCGATTTTCCTGCCGTTTGTAGTTAGAGTTTTTCGCTCGTATTTTCCTTTGGTCGTTCCAAGAGTTTGCGACACTTTCATCAAACGGCAAGTTAACGTGACAACCCCCGTCTGCCCTATGCCCACAACCAGATTCTAAGCTAAGTCGATCCAAGCCGCATTCCTTGAAGAGCTTTGTACGCACGCGGCCACAAATTTAACGCCATTGAGCCCGTCATAGACTGTTGGATAAACAACCGAAGCGTCAGGTGAAATACCATTTCGGAAAGCTTGGATCGCTTCAGCAGCCTCTCCATAGATATTCGCGAACCCCTCAAGATATCCCTCGGGATGTCCCGGAGGAACTCTACTCAACCGCTTGGCTGCATCAGCAGCACTAGCTCCATTTCGGGTGATTAGACGCTTTGGTTCGTTGTATGGCGTGAACCACAGGTAATTGGGATCTTCCTGAGCCCACTCCAACCCACCTTTTTCGCCATAGACGCGCAAACGAAGAGCGTTTTCATTGCCGGGAGCCACCTGAGAAGACCACAGCATACCGCGCGCTCCGCCTTTGAAGCGAAGCAAGACGTGGGCGTTGTCATCGACTTTGCGCCCCAGCACAAAGGCCTGCAAGTCTGCCGCAAGGCTTTCCGCTTTTAGCCCGGTCACGAAGCAGGCAAGGTTGTATGCATGAGTTCCGATGTCACCGGTTGATCCACCAGCGCCCGAGCGTTCGGGATCGGTTCGCCATTCCGCCTGTTTGAAATCCTGCTGCTCTGTCAGCCAATCCTGTGGGTATTCAACCTGAACCACGCGGATCTTGCCAATGTCGCCGTTGGCAACCATTTCACGCGCCTGCCGAACCATTGGATAGCCTGTGTAATTGTGGGTCAAAATGAATAGGGCATTCGCGCTTTCTGTTGCTTTGACCAGCTTTTTCGCATCGGCAAGGGTCGAGGTGAGTGGCTTGTCACAAATTACATGAATACCGCGTTTCAGGAATTCACGTGCGGCTGCATAATGGACGTGATTTGGCGTGACAATTGAGACTGCCTCGATCCCAGATTTCAGTCGGGCTTCCCTGATCGCCATTTGTTTGAAGTCTTCATAGACCCGTTCGAGCCCCAATGCCTGACCACTTTCAAGAGATTTCTCTGGCGTTGAAGACAAAGCACCGGCAACCAGCTCGAACTTGTCGTCCAGTCGCGCGGCTATGCGATGAACGCCGCCTATGAAGGCGTCGTTTCCGCCACCAACCATGCCAAGGCGAATACGACCCGAGGTTTCTTCTCTGCGCCCTGTGACCATCACTCAATCCCCAGCATTTTACGATTGGCGGCTTCGTCTGCGCCACCATCAGCGAAATCATCAAAGGCTTTCTCGGTCACACGGATGATGTGATCTGACACAAACTGAGCGCCCTCGCGTGCGCCATCTTCGGGGTGTTTGAGACAGCACTCCCATTCGACCACAGCCCAGCCATCAAAGTCATTCGCGGCCATTTTTGAGAAAACTGCACCGAAATCCACCTGACCATCGCCCAGTGAGCGGAACCGCCCGGCCCGTTCTACCCAGCTTTGATACCCGGAATAAACACCCTGCCGGCCGGTTGGATTGAACTCGGCATCTTTGACATGGAACATCCGGATCCGATCTTTGTAGATGTCGATATTGTCCAGATAGTCGAGGCATTGCAGCACGTAATGCGACGGGTCGTATAGCATGCAGGCCCGTGGGTGATTGCCTGTCCGCTCGAGAAACATCTCGTAGGTCACACCATCGTGGAGGTCCTCTCCGGGGTGGATTTCGTAGCAGACATCGACACCGCATTCATCGGCGTGATTCAGGATGGGCACCCAGCGGCGCGCAAGCTCATCAAATGCCGTTTCAATCAAGCCGGCAGGGCGCTGCGGCCAAGGATAGACATATGGCCATGCCAGTGCGCCTGAGAATGTCGCATGTGCCGAAATGCCCAAATTTTTCGAAGCGGATAGCGCTTTTTTGACCTGGTCCACGGCCCATTCTTGTCGGGCTTTTGGGTTCTCCCGGACGCTTTCGGCCGCAAAGCCATCAAACGCACTGTCATAGGCTGGGTGAACGGCCACAAGCTGGCCCTGAAGGTGTGTTGAAAGTTCCGTGACTTCGACACCATTTTCCTTGGCCTTGCCTTTGAAGTCATCGCAATAACCAGCGCTGGATGCGGCCTGTTCGAGGTCGAACAACCGGCCATCCCAACTGGGAACCTGAACGCCTTTGTATCCACAGTCAGCCGCCCATTTAGTGATCGCGTCCCACGAATTGAACGGCGCTTCGTCCCCGGCAAATTGTGCAAGAAACAAAGCTGGACCTTTGATTGTCTTCATTAAATTTCCTCCCCAAAACCTGAGCCTCTATGGCGGTAAATTTTCCTTCAGATAGATGTCGATACGGATACGTTCCTGGGCTTTGTTGAATGGCACTCTGTCTGAAGTTGCACGCAGCAGACGGACGGCTGAACGAACAATGTGCCCAGTGTCTTGCGAGATAAGTGCGTCAAATGTACCGAGCCTAAGCGCCTCACGACTAAGCGGAGTAAGCTCATGAGCTATGATTACCAGATCTTTGCTGAGCTTGTTTTCTGAAAGAAATTGAACCAGTCCTGCATTGCCCGCTGCTGACGAGTATATTCCGACCAGATCCGGATAGGTTTCAAAGATTTCGGGCATCATCTTGTAAATCAGATCCGGGTCATCCCGGCCCTCGACAGACGCCACGACTTCGAGGTGCGGAAATTCCTCAGCCACAACAAGATCAAAGCCCTGGCGACGCTCCAAGTGGTCACGTGCCAAACGGGATCCTGTAAGAACCAAGACCTTGCCGTCGCGATGAACAAATCTTCCCATCAGCTGAGCGGCGGTTCGTCCTGCCGAAACGTTATCGATTCCCACAAAGTGGTCTCGCTCAGAACTCGGCAAGTCAGACACCAACGCAACCACCGGAACGCCTTTGTCCCTGAGCCTTTTGACAGCATCGCGGACAGAAGGCGTTTCGGGTCCGAAAACGGCGACTCCGTCAACATCCAAACTGTCGACGGCATCCAGAATGTTGACGATATCTTGCGGCTCAAACGGAGCCACTTTCTTTATCGCAATACGAGTCCGCTCGATAAATTGGTCACGGGATTGTTCTGCGATCTGACTGCTGATTGCCTCCACAAACTCGTTGTCCGTGTCCGGCAGCACAAAGAGGAAGTTGTAAACGCGGTTTCGCGCTAGGTTGGCCGCGGCCGTATCGCGCACATAGCCCAGCTCATCAATCGCCTTTTGCACCTTCTGTACGGTTACGGCCCGCACGCCGGGACGTCTATTCAAGACCCGGTCAACAGTCGCCAGACTGACACCGGCGACGCGCGCGAGGTCGTTGACGGTTGGCTTTTTCACCAATTCTAGTTTTTGTTTTTGGTCTTCCACGTGTTCTTCAGCCCTCAATCTCCCGCGCTAAACCTTCAAATAACAAGGCAACGGCCTCAGCCCCGGGATCGTTATGTCCAACTAGATTTTCTTCGGGAACATAAGCTGCACGACCCGCCTTCGCACGACGAATTTTTGCCGTGTTGTCCGCGCCTTCGCGAGCAGCCTTGGCCGCATCGGTTAGGCCAAACGGGAGAGCGGCAAGTGCGGGTGCCAGAGCGTCAATCATCGTTCTGTCGCCGACCTTGGCCCCGCCAACCTGGCTGACCCTATTCAGACCTTCGATCAAGGATTTCGGGACAGACGCGCCGCTCGCACAAGCATCTCCGGCTGCGTTGAAGAAGATTGCGAGTATCACACCGGAAGAACCACCCATAGTCTGGCTCAATTCATTGCCCAATGCCGGGAACAATTGTGTCAGATCAGCAAGCGGCATGTGGTCAAGGCTACCTTGCAATGCTCTTGCGGCAGTGGCCAATGTGCTTCCTGTATCGCCATCTCCGGATTTCGCGTCCAGCTCGTTCAGGTTCTTCTCTGCGTTGATGAGCAGTTCAGACAACCGGGTGATCGTTTCCCTTGTGGTGGGATTGTTCGAAGGGATTGGATCGATTGGAGTCAGGCCATCAGGCAACGGAGCTACTTTGATCGGATCGATGGAATTGACGCCGGGCCATGCGGCCAGATCAACGGGTGCTTCAAGAGCTGACAATTCGTCCTGATCCACAGGCAGAATGGAAACTGAAAACCCGTGCATATCCAGCGATGTCATCATGGGAGCCGGGCCAATGATATGGTGGGCTATACCAGTTTCAGACAACGCATGCGTGAGGACAGCCATTTCTAGCGGAGTTGTAGAGCCGAGGTTGTTGACCAACGCCACACAATCCCCTGAACTCACCCTTTGCTTTAGTTTCTCCACCACTGTGGACATGGCCGATACTGCATTTGAGAATTCGACTTGTTGTACACCGGGCTCGCCATGAATACCCAAGCCGAGCTCCGCTTTGCCGGGGGCAATCCTGTCCTCTTTTGGAGATCCCGGAACAGTACAGGTGTCCAGACTCATACCGATGCTAACGACCTTCGCTATGGTGCTTCTTGCTGCTTTGGTAACAGTGTCCAGGTCAGCACCGCTTTCAGCAAGCGCTCCGGCGATTTTGTGCACGAATAACGTACCTGCCACGCCACGTGGTTGCGGAAGGTCGGGCAAGGCGATGTCATCATCAACTACGACCATCTCTACTTTGCGGCCCAATGCACGGGCGCGTTCAGCCGCCAGTCCAAAATTCAATCGATCACCGGTGTAATTTTTGACGATAAGCAGGCACCCGGCCTCACCCGTGACCGCAAGAATGCCCGCCAGAACTGCCTCGACCGAGGGCGAGGCGAACACTTCCCCGCAGACCGCTGCGGTCAGCATACCGGCGCCAACGAAACCTGCGTGGGCGGGTTCGTGGCCGGACCCTCCGCCAGAAACCAGGGCGACTTTCGACTTTTCCCAATCTGATCGGTAGACAACCTTGATATGCGGGTATCCGTCCAGCCGGATAAGCTGCCCGCCAGAGGAAGCCAGAAGGCCGTCTATCGCCTCGGTTACCAGGGTTTCTTTTGTGTTGAGGAACTGGGCCATGCTTTTGCTCCTTAATTCACCCGCGCGCCGGACGCGTCAAAATACAACGGGTTGTGGGGGCGGATTTTTATAATCTTTCCAGGTGGGTAATCCTGATTAATTTCAATCAAAGTCACAACCGGGTGACCATTCAGGTCCAAATGCAGCCGTGTTTGATCGCCCAGATGCTCGGCACGTATCACACGCGCCTCGCTGCCTTCGCCTTCAATGATGTTTTCCGGGCGAAGACCAATCTGCGAGCCTTTGTGATCGCCTCCGAACAACTCGGACGGCAGGATGTTGATTCGCGGCAGACCCAACCTGCTGGCAACGTAAACACTGCCGGGGTTTTCATAGATATCGCGAGGAGTGCCGTATTGAACCAGCCTGCCGTTCTCCAAAACGCCGACATGCGTGGCCATTGTCATGGCTTCCACCTGATCATGGGTCACGTAAAGCAAGGTTGATCCCAGATCGGCCTGAATTCTTTTCAGTTCGACCCGCAAATTCGCCCGAAGCTTGGCGTCCAAAGAGCTGAGCGGTTCGTCCATCAGGAAGATCTGGGGATCGCGCACCAGCGCCCGTCCGATTGACACACGCTGCATTTCGCCGCCGGACAATTCGGTGGCTTTGTTGTCCAGCTTGTGCGGGATCTGCAGGATCTCCGAGACTTCGTTGACCTTCCTGGCGATCTCATCCTCTGGCGTTTTCAGGATCGGCGATCGCAGAGGGAAAGACAGGTTTTCACGCACTGTCATATGCGGGTACAGCGAATATTGCTGGAAGACCATCGCCACATCGCGCTGGGCGGGTGTATCCATCCCGACGTCGCGCCCGGCAATGCGAACAGTGCCTGAATCCAGTTTCTCAAGCCCGGATATCAATCTCAGCGTTGTT
Organism: Ruegeria sp. AI2; assembly: GCF_056541275.1. Lineage (NCBI taxonomy): Bacteria > Pseudomonadati > Pseudomonadota > Alphaproteobacteria > Rhodobacterales > Roseobacteraceae > Ruegeria > Ruegeria sp. AI2. Next base: position 311,433 of record NZ_JBQFYB010000001.1, on the reverse strand, counting down.
GTTTTTCCCGCGCCCGTCGGACCCAACAACACCACAAAGGCACCGTTGGGGATCGTCATTGAGATATCATCCACCGCTTTGATTTCGCCGAATGACTTCGAAATGTTTTCCAGAACGACTTCAGCCATTGCTTAGTACCTCGTCGTTCAGAGCGGACCTCAACGCGCGTCCGGTAGAATTTTCGAAAAGGGTCACTGCGGATGAGCGGAACTCCAAGCCAACCGTCTCGCCGGGGTTAACGGTTTCGCGCGCATCAATGCGGGCTTTCAGCTCTCCGTTCGGGCTTTGCAGCGTCACGATCTGGGTGGTTCCAAGATATTCTGCGGCCAGGACCTTGGCTCGGTAGGCGCTGGCATCCGACAGAAAAACATGCTCGGGTCGAACGCCGAAAACCAAGTCACCTTCCGCCCCTTCCATCAGTTTGGGTACGGCTTCGTCATGGCCATTCAGTCGAACCATTTCCGAGCCAGACGCGACCTTTCCCTGAAACGGCAGGAAGTTCATCGAAGGAGACCCGATAAAATCTGCAACGAACATTGTAGCGGGTTTATCGTAGATTTCCTGAGGTGTGCCGAATTGCTCGATTAAAGCGTTGTTCATAACTACGATCTTGTCGCCCATTTGCATTGCTTCCAACTGATCGTGTGTGACGTAAACAGTGGTTGCGCCCATGCGATCATGAAGCGCGCGGAGTTCTTCGGCCATGTGTTCCCGGAACTCGGCATCCAAGGCACCAAGGGGTTCGTCCATCATGAACGCCTTGGGTTCGCGCACAATCGCGCGCCCCAGAGCCACGCGCTGCCTGTCGCCTCCTGACAAGCCACCTACCGAGCTATCGAGGATGTCCTTGATCCCCAGAATTCCCGCGACTTCTTCTACTTTGGCTTTGACAGCAGCACGCGGCATGCCCTGCGATATCAGGGGGTAGCTGATATTTTTTCGCACGTTCATGTGCGGATACAGCGCAAACATCTGGAACACGAAGGCAATGTCTCGCTCCGATGGGGGTCGCTGGCTGATCTCTTCGCCGTCCAGGTAGATTTCACCTGACGTCGGAAGTTCCAAGCCTGCGATCATCCGCAGTGTCGTCGTCTTTCCGCAGCCGGATGGCCCTAGCAACATGAAAAACTCACCGTCCTCAATCGTGAACGAGCTTTCGCGGACAGCCGTGAAATCGCCGAACATCTTCTTTACGTTTTTAACTACGATCTGGGCCATTTCTACTCCGGGAAATGGCTGACGATAATGAACATGACGGTTCCGATCAGCGTGACGATGAAAGAATATGTGAAGGCCCAAAGGACAAAGGGCTGCATAAGCATGAAGACACCCAGAGCGATCAGGATGGTCGCGATCATCTCCCATGGGCCCCGGCGAAAACGCATCAATCCGGTAAGAAACTCGCTCATTTGCGCACGGCTCCGAATGTGATCCCACGCAGCAGGTGTTTGCGCATCAGGATGGTGAAAATCATGACAGGGATCAGGAAGATCGTGGCACCTGCCGCCACTGCAGGCCAGTCCAGGCCGCCAATACCGATAATGGTTGGGATGAACGGTGGTGCAGTCTGCGCGTTCGCGGATGTCAGCAGCACGGCAAACGCGTACTCATTCCAGGCGAAGATCAGGCAAAAGATAGCTGTTGAGGCTATGCCGGTCGCGGCTTGCGGCAGCACCACTTTGTAAAACGCCTGAAACCTCGTGTAGCCATCTATGAGCGCGGCTTCTTCATACTCTCTTGGGATTTCATCGATGAAGCCTTTTAGCAACCAGACCGCCAAGGAAATATTCACGCCCGTATACAGCAGGATCATTCCCAGATGCGTGTCGCTTAATCCAAGGTTTCTGAACATCAGGAAGATTGGGATGGCGACAGCGACCGGTGGCATCATCCTTGTACTCAGGATAAAGAACAAAAGGTCGTCCTTGAGCGGGACCTTGAACCTGCTGAACGCATAGGCGGCCAGCGTACCAAGGAAGATACTCAAGAACGTCGAGCCAAATCCGATGATAACCGAATTCATAAAGCGCTCGCCAAACTTTGATGGCCCGACAATCACCATGTCGTATTGGCGGACGATCTCATCGGCCCAGTTCTGCGGCGGGTTCGCTTCCAAAAACTCCTGCGTCTGCCGCGTGCGCGTGGTGAAGAGATTTACATACCCTTCAAGCGTTGGGTCAAAGACCACTTTGGGTGGGTAGCTGATCGCATCGGCTGGGGACTTGAAGCCTGTCAGTAAAATCCAAACCAGCGGGATCATCGTGATCAGCGCATATGTGACGACCAGAAAACCGGCGATCCACTTGGAACGGTTCGAAGGTTCGGTGACGGAAAAACTGCTCATCTCTGTTTCACCTTGTTCAGGGCTTTGACGTAGATCGACGCAAGGCCGAACACGGTGACGAAAAGGATGATCGCATAGGCCGAGGCGTAGCCCGTACGCCACTTCTCAAACGCCTCCCGCTTGAGATTGATTGAGGTGAGTTCCGTTACAGAACCGGGCCCTCCGCCGGTTAGCTGAACCACCAAGTCGAACATCTTGAAGTTCTCGATCCCTCGAAACAGCACGGCAAGCATCAGGAACGGCAGGACCATCGGGATGGTGATCGTAAAGAACTGCCGCAGCTTGCTGGCCCTGTCGATCTCAGCCGCCTCGTAAATGTAATCGGGAATGCTGCGCAGCCCGGCCAGACAGATAAGCATCACGAAAGGTGTCCACATCCAGGTGTCGACAATCACGATCGCCCACGGGGCCAACGTGACGGATCCCAGCATTTCAAAGCTCGATGGGTCTTTGCCTGTGAACCATGACACGATGTAGTTAAACAACCCGATTTGAGGTTGATAGAGGAACTTCCAGAAGTTCCCGACGACTGCAGGAGACAGCATCATCGGCAGCACGATGATCGTGGTCCAAAGATCGTTGCCCTTAAATTTCTTGTTGATCAGCCAGGCCAGAGTAAACCCGATCAAGACCTGGAAAATGATCGTCCAGAACAGGAAATGCGCCGTCGCCTGCATATTCAGCCAGGTGTCCGAGTCTGTCAGGATACGCTCGTAATTCCTAAGCCCGACATCTTTGACTTCACGCCCGATCCTGTTGGCCTTGTAGTTGGTAAAGCTCAGTTGGATGGTCCAGATCAACGGAAAGATGTTGATCGCCAGCAATAGGAATATCGTTGGGGAGATGAATATCCAGGCGATCGCGCGGTCGGATAAACCTCGGATTTTTCGCGCAACTCGCTCGGGCGTTGCCTGGGCAACGCGATCTACGGTCCGGTCAGACATCTCTTTGCCAGTTCTTGTTGGTTTAGGACTCACGGGTGAAGGTGGAGCGGGATTGCGCCCGCTCCTGCCTGTGTCCGGACTACAGCTTGCCTTCGTCTTCGAAGACTTCAGTCCAATCTTCGATCAAAAGATTAAGCGCTTCTTGAGCTGTACCTTGATCAGCAACGACGTAGTCGTGGATGCGTTTCTGCATGGCCAGCAAGAGTTCTGCATAGGCAGGCTCTTGCCAGAAATCCTGAACCCCAGCCATTGCTTCCAGGAAGTCACCGGCAAACGGTTGGCTGTCCACGAAACCAGGATCTTCCAGCACAGAGTTATGCGCCGAGTAGCCGCCTAGCTCCCACCACTTGGCCTGCACTTCAGGCTGTGCAAACCACTTGATGTACTCAAGTGCAGCGTCCTGTTTGTCAGAGTAGCTGACAACAGAGATACCTTGTCCGCCCAGTGTCGAACCTGCCTGATTTTGCGGTGGGTTCACAAAGAAGTCGATCTTGTCACCGCCGGTATTGGGGTCAGCATAGAGACCTGGGAAGAACGCAAACCAGTTCATGGCCATGGCGACCTGACCGGACTTGAAGGCGTCCAAGCTCTCACCCATGTAAGAGTTGGTATATCCCGGAGGCGTCGCCGTTTCGTAGAATTCCTTATAGAATTCCAGCGCCTCTACCGCTTCGGGTGAGTTTACGGCGCCTTCCATGTCATATGAGCCCGGGGTGTTTTCGTATTTAAAGCCCCAAGGATACAGTGCTCCGGTCACACCCATGGTGATCCCTTCCGAGCCGCGCTCGGTAAAGATAGCTGCCCCGTAGACTGTCTTGCCGTCGATCTCACGGCCCTGGAAGAACTGCGCGATCTGCAACAACTCTTTCTGAGACTGAGGTTCACGTAGGTCCTGACCAGTCGCCTCCTTGTATGCAGCTTGGATTTCGGGGTTTTCGAACCAGTCCTTGCGATAGAACCAGCCGTTTGCATCGCCCATCGCAGGCAGCGCATAGTAGTTTGGCGTACCCTTGGGCCAGGTCGAGTAAGCGTAAACAGTGGCCGGCGCGAAATCGTCCATGCTGATGCCTTCAGCATCGAAGAAGTCGTTCAGCTGGACATAGTGACCATTCTCTGCGCCACCGCCGATCCATTGGCTGTCACCGATCAGTAGGTCGCAGAGCTTACCCCCAGAGTTCAACTCGTTCAGCATTCGGTCCGCAAAATTTGGCCAGGGAACAAATTCGAAGTTCATCGTGTGTCCGGATTCTGCTTCGAATTCTTTTGATAGCTCAACAAGTGCGTTGGCCGGGTCCCATGCAGCCCAACAAAGCGTCAGATCTTCAGCATTTGCCTTGGTAGAAAGAGTAGTAGTGGCAAGGACTATTGCGCTGGCCGAGGCCAGTTTTGTGTAAGTCATCCATTCCTCCCTTTTTGCGCCGTCAATCGAGGATGTGCGAATCGCGGCATACTTCCAAGGCTATTTGAGGTACGCACCTCATGTCCAGATTTTTTTGAGGTTCGTACCTCAAATTGCCAGAAGAGGCCGTCAAATATTCTTTTAGCTGTTGATTGGCTTTGTTGCGCAAAGGCTGGGTGAGGGATTCATCTCGTGAATCCAGCGTGGTAGCTGGTCTGCATGAGCAGACCTATCCCGCCGAGCTACAAGACCAAGAACTGGCCAGCCTACAATAAAGCCCTCAAGCAACGTGGCTCCCTGGCGATCTGATTTGATCCGGACATGGTTTGGGTGCCGCCGCCGACCGGTAAGCAAGGCCGGCAGCCGCAGTATAGCGACGCTGCGATCCAGACATGCCTGACGACGATGAAGGTCCTCTTCGGCATGGCCCTCAGGCAGACCACGGGCTTCGTGGAGAGCCTGCTGCGCCTGGTCGGCCTCGACTGGTCGGTGCCGGATTTCAGCACGCTGAGCAGGCGCCAGAAGACTCTCGCGGTTTCCATCCCCTATTGCGGCTCGCAAGGTTCCCTTAACCTTCTGATCGACAGCACCGGCTTCAAGGCGGAGGGCCAAGGCGAGTGGCATGCCCGCAAGCATGGCGGCGCGAAACGCCGTCTCTGGCGCAAGATCCACATCGGCGTTGACGAACAGACGCTGGAGATCCGCGTCATCGAAATCACCGGTAACAACATCGGTGATGCGCCCATGCTGCCTGAACTACTCAGCCAGATCCCGGTCGATGTCGAGATCGCCTCGGTCACCGTAGACGGGGCGTATGACACGCGCAAATGCCACGATGCCATCGCAGACCGGGGTGCCCACGCCGTTATCCCGCCGCGCAAGAACGCAAAACTGTGGAAGCCATCGACAGCAGGCGCTATCGCCCGTAACGAGGCGCTGTGCGCCTCGAAGTACCTTGGCCGTACCATCTGGCGAAAATGGAGCGGATACCGCCGCCGCAGTCGCGCCGAAACGAAGATGCACTGCGTGAAGCTGTTGGGGCAGAGCCTCATGGCGCGCGACTTCGAGCGTCAAGTCGCCGAACTCCAAATCCGTGCAGCCGTCCTGAACAGCTACACCGCGCTCGGCATACCGGTCACAGAGCCCACAGGATAAGTACGTCCGGGGAAAGGGGAAATCCGGGCTTTAGGCTCTTTGCGCAACAAAGCCTAGCTGGAGTGCTAAATTGCGCCCCTTAAACCCTGAAGCTTCTCGCCGCTCAATGGGCTGGTTCCTTTATGAATGTCAAACCGATACGCTTTGCAGAACCTGTTCCCGCGACAGCTCGTCCCGCCTACCTTGCGTCAGGACCGCGCCGCGCCGCAGGACGATGAACTTGTCGGCAAGATTATAGGCAAAATCGAAATACTGCTCGACCAGAATGATCGCCATCTCTCCTTTGGTTCGGAGGTGGCGAATAACTTCGCCGATCTGCTGGATGATGTTGGGCTGAATGCCTTCGGTCGGTTCGTCCAGCAGCAAAAGTTGAGGCCTGGTGATCAGCGCCCGGGCGATGGCAAGTTGCTGCTGCTGGCCACCCGACAGATCACCCCCGCGCCGGTTCTGCATTTTCTTCAGCACCGGGAACATATCGAAGATCTCGTCCGGAACGAAATGTTCGCTTGATGCCAGGCAGGCAAAACCGGTTTCCAGATTTTCGCGCACGGTCAGCAAAGGGAAAATCTCGCGCCCCTGCGGCACATAGGCCACGCCTTTCCACGCCATGCGATGGGCTGGCAGAGGTGGCAGGGCCTCGTCATTCAGCATCAGATCGCCGCCCGAGCGCGGATGTGTGCCCGAGATCGCCTTGATCAGGCTGGTCTTGCCCACGCCATTGGTGCCCATCACGCAAGTCACCTCTCCTCGCGCGGCCTCCAACGAGATACAGTTGAGGATTTGCGAGTGCCCGTAATGCAGGGTTAGATCGGTCAGTTTCAGCATTGTTTAGCGCCCCAGATAAACGTCGATGACATCCTGATTTGATGTGACATGATCCAGCGAACCTTCAGCCAGAACCGAGCCTTCGTGCAACACCGTGACCCGACAATTCAGGCGGCGGACGAACTCCATGTCATGTTCCACAACCACCACGGCGCGGGTCTTGGCGGCCTGAACCAGCAGGTCGGTTGTGTGTTCGCGTTCTTGCGGGGTCATCCCGGCGGCGGGTTCGTCCACTAGCAACAAACGTGGTTCCTGCGCCAGTAGCATACCGATTTCCAACCATTGCTTTTGTCCGTGGCTTAGTTCGCCGGATTTGCGGAGCAGTTCGCCATACAGGCCAATCTCAGCGGCCAGTTCCTCGACCTTCTCCAGATGATCCGTCGAAGGGCGATAGAACAGCACACCCAGCCAGCCCCGTTTATTCTTCAACGCCATCAGCAGGTTCTCCTGCACGGTCTGGTCCTCGAACACGGTGGGTTTCTGGAACTTACGCCCGATGCCGGCTTGCGCGATCTTGGCCTCGCTCATTCGCAGCAGGGAAACGGATTTCTCACCCCAGGTTACCCGGCCCTCGTCAGGCCGGGTTTTGCCGGTGACAATATCCATGAAGGTAGTTTTACCTGCCCCGTTCGGCCCGATAACCGCGCGAAGCTCGGCGTTGCCAATCTGGAAGGACAGGTTGTTGATGGCGCGGAACCCGTCGAAGGTGACTGAAACGCCGCTGACCTCCAGCAGAGTGCTCATTCCAAGGCCTCCATTTCGCGCAATGCGCTTTCATCGGGTCCAAGCGGGGCACCGTAGCGTTGCGGCGCGCGGTGGTTGGTCCAGAGGTCGAATAGCCCTCCGATACCCTTTGGAGCGAACAGGGTTACCAGCACGAATGAGACGCCCAGCAGCACCTGCCACCAGTCGACCCATTTGATCGTGTAGAACCCAAGTGGGATGTCCGGCGCTTGTCCACCTGTGAACCATGTGCTGAGCAGGCTGACAAACGCCGCGCCGATGACCGCTCCATACAGGCGACCACGCCCGCCGATGGCGACCCAGACGGCAAGATATATCGAGGCAACGGGGGCCATCTCCTCGGGGTTGATGATCCCCGCCTGCGGATAATACAGCGCGCCCGCGATGGCGGCGATGCAGGCAGTCAATGTGAAGACAGCCAGCTTATAAATCTCGACCGAGTAGCCAAGGAACCGCACTCGCGCCTCGTTATCGCGGATGCCGCGGATGACCGAGCCGAACTTGCCCGCCACGATCCATGCCGCCAGCATATATCCTAGCCCCAATGCCGAAGCCGAGGCCCAGAGGAACCAGATCGACACCACGTCCTGTGAGGCGGTGACGCCCGGCAGGTTCTGCAGACCCGACAAGCCGTTGTTGCCGCGCAAGCCGCTGTCGTTCTGGAACAGGTACAGCGCGAGTGCCAGTGTCATGGCTTGGGTAAGGATCGACAGGTAGACACCCGTGACCCGGCTGCGGAAGGCGAGCCAGCCAAAGATCAGCGCCAACAGGCCCGGCGCCAGTACGACCAGCGCCAATTGCAGGAACAAACTGTCCGAAAAGGCCCAGATCAGGGGGAATTCGGACGATCCGACCACGCCGAAGATTTGCGTGCCGATAGCGTCCACGACCTCGGCCGATGTCGGCGGAATGTCGGCTTGGGAGAGCGACTCCACCACGATCAGGCGGGTACGTTCATACATCAGCCACATGCCGATCATGTAGCCGCCCAGCCCGAAGAACGCGAAATGGCCGAGGGACAGGATGCCCGTAAATCCCCAGACTAAATCCATGGCCACCGCGATCAGGCAAAGGCACAGGGTCTTGCCCAGCGTTTTGACAAAGCTGGTCGAGATCACGCCAATCCCGAACCCTTCGGACAGGACGGTGACGCCCAAAGTGAACAGGGAGAGGATGGCCAGAAAGACCAATACCGATGGGTTTTTGGCGACAAAGCTGCGTTCCATGGCTCAATCCCCCGCCGCACGACCTTTGAGGGCAATGATGCCCCTTGGCCGGAACTGGATGAAAATGATGATGAAGATGATCATGTATGTTTGCGCGGCGAGGGTGTTCGAGGGGTTCATCCACTCGATCCCCTTTTGCAGGAAGCCGATCATGCCCGCACCTGCCAGCGCCCCCCAGATGTTTCCGACGCCGCCAACAACCACAGTCATGAAACTTTGCACGATATAGTCGCTGCCCAGATCGGACGTGACCTTGGCGAACAGACCAATCGCAACCCCGGCAATCCCGGCGATGCCCGAGCCCAAGCCGAAAGTCAGCATATTCACCCGCCCCGGATTGATACCCATCGACCCGGCCATGCGTGGGTTCTGTGTCACCGCGCGCATCTCAAGCCCAAGCCGCGTGCGCTTCATGATGTAGAGGAACAGTCCCAAAAAGATCGTCGCCAGCACAAAGATCGCGATGCGGATATAACTGATCGAAACCACATCGTTCAGCACCCACGCCCCATCCAGCCAGCCGGGCGCGGTCAGCGGGCGGGCCTGCGTGCCGAAGATGTTCTTGGCCAGCTGTTGTAACGCGATCGAGATACCAAACGTCGCTAGCAGGGTCTCAAGCGGACGGGAATAGAGCCAGCGGATAACCAGCCGCTCCATCGCGACGCCCATGGCGAAGGTGACGGCAAAGGCCATCGGGATGGCGACGATGATCGAGAGCGTATGGTCGGGGATGAACTGCTGCACCACGTATCCGGTATAGGCGCCCATCATGATGAACTCACCATGGGCCATGTTGATCACGCCCATTACACCGAACGTGATGGCCAGACCGATGGCAGCCAGGAAATAGATCGACGCCAATGAGATCGCGTCCAGCGTCAGGTCCAGGGTCTGGTTCAGACCGACCTTCAGCTCGATCTGTTCAAGTGCCTTTTCGGCGGCGGCTGTGACTTCGTGCGAGGGTTCGGCATAGGTCTCGAAGAAGACATGCGTTTCCAACGCGGTATCGATATCGGCTTCGGTGATCAAAGCTGGTGCCAAGCCGGCTTCGGCCAGAGCAGCGTAAGCCTGAGCACGCGCGGCGTCAGAGTTCAGCTGCACAACAGGAATGTCTCCTACGCGTCCACCGTCGATATTGGCGGCCAGTGCGGTGCGTATGTCACCGGGCGACGTGCGCGGTTCAGCAAGATCATTGGCGACCAATAGATCATATGCCTCACCCCTTGTCAGGGCTTCTGATCCGGGGTCTAGAATAGTGGCGATATTAGCATCAGAAGGCAGATCGGTGCCCGTTTGTCGATTCGTCACGACCAAAGGGTTTAGAGCGGCGCGGACGTCCACACCCAGATCGTCGGACATGTCTTCAATCGCAGCAACACGCGCTGCGGTATCCTCGTCATACCCGATGGTTAGCAACCGCTCGAGACGTTGCTTCTGCGCTTTCAGATCGGCATCGGGCTCGTCGCCAATCGAGGCGCGCAGCGGTTCTAGCAGAGCGCCTTCGGGATCGCGTTGGATAGATGTCAAAGCGGCCAGACGTTTCGTAGGATCCGGGTCGGTCAGTTGGAACTGCACCAGAGCTGTTCCAATCATCGAGCGGATACCGCTGTTGGGTTTCAGTTGTTTCAGGTCGGATTTCCCGAACGTGCCGACAACCTCGCCGGTATCGAAATCGATCAGCTCGTAAGACCGCCCTTCGCCTTTTTTCCCGGCGAAGAACAGGCCGTCCGACTTTCGCATCCACACGTCCTTGGCGGCCCATGTCTCAAGCATCACCTGCGCTTGCGGCAACCCGCTGCTGGCAATCGCATCAATCGCGGGCCCGATTGTCTTGCGTGAGCTTTTGGCGATGATCTCCTGATGCTCTTGCAGGATCGGTTGCAGACCGGCCTCTTGCGCGTTGGCGGTCAGGTAGGCGCATAGAATTGCGAGGCCCGCAAGGAAAAGTCGTAACATGTGGTGAAACCCGAGTGTCTTTGGGGGCAAGGCGGGCATCACACCCACCTTGCGTGTCGGTTAGTAGTTCGAAAGGGTCTGAACGCAGGTCTCGGTCTCGGTGTTGTACATACCGCAGCCCAGCTCTTTCCAATCCGATACCAGCACCGCCGATTCCGGTAGGAAGTCGGTCCAGGCGTCGCCCGGCACAACGTCGGTTTCGCTGATGATGTCGAACTGACCGTCTTCCTGAATCTCACCGATCAGAACCGGCTTGGCCAAATGGTGGTTCGGCAGCATGACAGCGGTTCCACCGGTCAGGTTCGGGAATTCCTGCCCGTACATCGCGGCGCGCACGGCATCTACGTCGGTCGAACCGGCCTCGGTCGCGGCGTTAACCCACATGTTGAAACCGATGTAATGTGCCTCCATCGGGTCGTTGGTCACCCGGTCTTCGCCCATGGTAGCTTTCCATGTTTCAACAAATTCAGTGTTGGCGTCGGTATCCGCCGACTGAAAGTAATTCCAAGCAGCCAGATGGCCCACAAGGTTGGTTGTATCAAGGCCCGACAGTTCTTCCTCTCCGACCGAGAACGCAACGACCGGAATGTCATCCGCCGAGACGCCAGCCGCAGCCAGTTCCTTGTAGAAGCCGATGTTGGCGTCGCCATTGACGGTCGAGATCACACCGACCTTCTTACCATCCGCACCCAGCGCAACCACATCCGCCACGATCTTGGACCAGTCGGAATGGCCAAAGGGCGTGTAGTTGACGAAGATATCACCGTCCGCGATGCCCTTTTGCTTCAGATAGCTTTCGAGGATATTGTTGGTGGTGCGGGGATAGACATAGTCTGTGCCGAGCAGCGCGAATTTCTCAACGCCAAGCTCGTCCAGGAAATAGTCGGTCGCCGGAATCGCTTGTTGGTTCGGCGCGGCACCGGTATAGAAGACGTTTTTCGAGCTTTCTTCACCCTCATACTGCACCGGATAAAACAGCAGGCCGTTCAGTTCCTCAATCACCGGCAGCACCGATTTGCGGCTGACGGACGTCCAATTGCCAAAGATCACATCCACCTCATGCACGGTCAGTAGCTCACGCGCTTTTTCCGCAAACAGCGGCCAGTCGGATGCAGGATCAACCACAACTGCCTCAAGCTGCTTGCCCAGCAGGCCGCCTTTGGCGTTCTGCTGGTCGATCAGCATCAACATCGTGTCTTTCAGCGTGGTTTCCGAAATCGCCATAGTGCCTGACAACGAGTGCAGTACGCCGACTTTGATCGTGTCTTCAGCAGACAGAGCGGCCGTTGCCATGGCAGCAAAGACAACCGATCCGAAGAGCGTGGATTTGAGAGATGTCATGTAATTCTCCTGGCGGGGCGGGCACAGAAGCCTTGCGTTGACACGCTGTCTTCTACTACCTGATCCCCGCAACTGTATGTTGCGTTACGTGTGGCGGTTGTGTCCGAGGTCCAATTCGCGCAGCCGTCACACACCCCCGGTGGTCGTTAGCCCGGTAGGCCCCACATCGATTCTGCATTGCAGCGAAATAGGCAAATCTGGCCCCATAGCATTCTGGCAAAGTGGACTGATATGCCCGATTTTTGATCTACATGCTGCATGCGTGATTAAAAATTGCACTTACGGGACGGGACTTGGTCGAAAATCTGCACCTGTCGATAGAGTTTCGACATCGCAAAGGTGAAAAAGCGCCAAACGATCATGACGCGAAAGCCGCTGCCATCACTCAATTCACGCCCATATCGTCAGCGTCACATGCGAGACCGCCACGCGCTGAAGGCCGGGTTACGCTGTCGGCCAAACTGTTCCACGGGCGCAGTGTGATTGATCGCTTGCGGCTGGCGGGTTCGTTCAAATGTCTCTTCCCACGCGGACACGGCACCCAATTGGACGCCGTGCTTTTAAACACGGCCGGTGGTGTTACTGGCGGTGATGATTTCCGGTTTTCAGGTCGCGCAGGCCGGGGCACCGAACTGACACTGACCACGCAGGCTTGTGAGCGGGCATACAAAGCACAACCCGGTCAGGCCGCACGCATCGTCAACGCTTTAACCGCCGGTCCGCAGGCGAGGCTGAACTGGCTTCCGCAAGAGACGATCCTGTACAGTGGCAGCGCATTAAACCGGCGCTTGCGTATTGATTTGGCCGAGGATGCCTCGGCCCTTATGGTCGAACCTTTGATCTTTGGTCGTACCGCGATGGGTGAAACTCTGACAGATATCCGCCTCAGCGATCGGATCGAGATTCGGCGCAACGATGGGATGGTGTTTCTGGACGCCACCCGGTTCACCGGCGACCTTAGCGCGCATCTGGCCCGTCAGCACATTGCAGATGACGCGGGCGCGATGGCCTTAGTCGCCTTTGCCTCGCCCACCGCCGAAGGGCATCTGAAGGCAATCCGCCAGATGCTGCCCGATACCGCCGGGGCCAGCCTGATTCAACCAGACCTGCTGGTCGTCCGACTGCTGGCCAAGAACGGGTTTGCCCTGCGCCAAAGTCTGTTGCCCGTGCTTCGGCGACTGAACAACGACTCGCTTCCAAGATGCTGGACAATCTGACATGAACCTGACTCCCCGTGAAAAAGACAAACTGCTGGTCGCCATGGCCGCCGAAGTTGCCCGCAAACGACTGGCCCGTGGTGTCAAACTGAATCATCCCGAGGCGATTGCCCTTATCACCAGCGCCGTGGTTGAAGGCGCACGCGACGGGCGGTCGGTCGCCGATATGATGCAAGCCGGGGCCGAGGTGATCACCCGCGCGCAATGCATGGAAGGCGTCCCCGAGATGATTCACGAGGTTCAGGTTGAGGCCACCTTTCCCGACGGCACCAAGCTGGTGACCGTTCACAACCCTATTCGCTAAAAAAAGGAACACTGATATGACCCGTATGCTTTTCCCTGTTCTGATCCTGGCTGGCCCCGCCGCCGCGCATAACGGCACGCATATCCACGCGCATGGCACGGACTATGCCGCTCTGGCCGTGGGCCTCGCGATTGTCGCGTTGGCTGCTGTTGCCTTGATGGTGAAGCTAAACAAATGATCCCCGGCGAGCATTTCCCCGCTGAAGGCGAAATCACGTTCAACCTGGGTGCCGAGCCGTTGACGCTGATGGTGGCCAATACTGGCGACCGCCCGATTCAGGTCGGCTCGCACTATCATTTTGCCGAGACCAACCCGGCGCTGGAGTTCGACCGCGCTGCCGCCCATGGCCTGCGTCTGGACATCGCCCCCGGCACCGCCGTGCGGTTCGAACCGGGACAGGAACGCGAGGTTTCGCTGATTCCGATCTGCGGCGCACGCAAGGTCTATGGGTTCAATCAAAAGGTCATGGGGGCGTTGTGATGCCAGCAAAAATCAAACGCTCCGACTATGCCGCCATGTTCGGCCCCACCACCGGCGATAAAATGCGGCTGGCCGATACCGACCTGATCATCGAGGTCGAACGCGATCTGACCATCTATGGCGAAGAGGTCAAGTTCGGCGGCGGGAAAGTGATCCGCGATGGGATGGGGCAGTCTCAGGTTACGCGCGCCGAGGGAGCCGTGGATACGGTGATCACCAACGCGCTGATCGTGGATCACTCGGGTATCTATAAGGCGGATGTCGGTCTGAAGGATGGGCGCATCGCCAAGATCGGCAAAGCTGGAAATCCCGATACGCAACCTGGTGTCGACATTATCATTGGCCCAGGAACCGAAGCCATCGCTGGCGAGGGCCGCATACTGACAGCGGGCGGGTTCGATAGCCATATCCACTTCATCTGTCCTCAACAGATCGAGGACGCGTTGCATTCCGGACTGACGACCATGCTCGGTGGAGGCACTGGTCCCGCACATGGCACTTTGGCGACGACCTGTACGCCTGGACCATGGCATATCGGCCGGATGTTGCAGGCGGCGGATGCTTTTCCTATGAATCTTGCCTTTTCGGGTAAAGGAAATGCCTCGCTTCCCGCGGCGCTGGAGGAACAGGTCAAAGCCGGGGCATGTGCTCTGAAACTGCACGAGGACTGGGGAACCACCCCTGCCGCAATCGACTGCTGCCTATCGGTGGCAGACGCTATGGACGTGCAGGTTATGATCCACACCGACACACTCAATGAATCCGGCTTTGTCGAAAACACCGTGGCGGCCCTAAAGGGTCGCACAATTCACGCCTTCCACACCGAAGGCGCAGGCGGCGGCCACGCCCCTGACATCATCAAAATTTGTGGCGAGAACCACGTTCTTCCCTCCTCGACCAACCCGACGCGACCCTTCACTGTAAACACGGTCGAGGAACATCTGGATATGCTGATGGTCTGCCATCACCTCGACAAGTCCATCTCCGAGGACGTAGCCTTTGCCGAAAGCCGCATCCGGTGTGAGACCATCGCGGCCGAGGATATCCTGCACGACATGGGCGCGTTCAGCATCATCGCTTCCGACAGTCAGGCTATGGGCCGGGTCGGAGAGGTGCTGATCCGTACCTGGCAGACCGCTGACAAGATGAAGAAGCAACGCGGCCGCCTGCCTGACGAAACAGGCAACAACGACAACCTACGCGTTCGCCGCTATATCGCCAAATACACCATAAACCCGGCCATTGCCCACGGCCTGAGCCATGAAATCGGCAGTATCGAAGAAGGCAAACGCGCCGATCTGGTCCTGTGGAACCCAGCGTTCTTCGGCGTGAAACCCGAGATGGTTCTGCTGGGCGGTACAATTGCCTGCGCGCAGATGGGCGACCCGAATGCCTCGATCCCGACACCGCAACCGGTTTACAGCCGTCCGATGTTCGGGGCTTATGGGCGGTCGGTGGAACACTCGGCGATTACCTTTGTCTCGGCAGCAGCGCAGGCGGACGGGATCGGTGAAACTCTAGGCCTGGCCAAGAAAACGGTCGCCGTGCGGAACACGCGCGAGATTGGCAAACGCGATTTGCGGCTGAACGATGCGACGCCCCATGTCGAAGTAGACCCGGAAACCTACGAGGTCCGCGCCGATGGTAAATTACTGACCTGCCAACCTGCCGAGGTGCTGCCGATGGCGCAGCGCTTTTTCATGTTCTGAGATACAAGGAGCACCAAGATGACCACCGCGATCAAAACCGCTCGTATCTACCACGACCATGCGCATGCACCCGCTCATGCGCAGGTCTCGCTGGACTATGATGGCCGCTTCCTGCGCCGCAAGATGCTGGCCACGGATGATGGCGAGGCGTTTCTGGTTGATCTCTCCAACACCAAATCGCTGGATCATGGCGGGGTTTTGGTATTGGAAGACGGTCGTGAGATTGAAATCGTCGCGGCCCCCGAAGAGCTGCTGGAGGTAAAGGGCGACCACCTGCTGCGCCTTGCCTGGCATATCGGCAACCGGCACACACCCTGCCAAATCGAATCTGACAGGCTGCTGATCCAGCGCGATCACGTCATTCGCGACATGCTGATGAAACTGGGCGCCGATATTTGCGAAGTCGTCGAACCCTTCACCCCCGAAGGCGGGGCCTATGGCCACGGCAGGACCCATGGTCACGCCCATTAGCTCTGACTTCCTGACACTGATCCAATGGTTGTCCCCCAACTATCCGGTTGGGGGCTTCGCCTATTCCCACGGGCTGGAGGCAGCGATTGAACTGGGCCGGGTCGCCAACGCAGACCAGACAGTCGACTGGGTCGCCACGGTACTGCAACATGGCTCGGGCTGGAATGACGCGCTGTTTCTAGTGGCCGCGTATGACGCCGATGACAGGGCCGCGTTGGCCCGAATCGATGCCTCCGCCCGCGCCTTTTGCGCCGGGTCGGAACGGCTGATGGAATCCGACCTTCTGGGTCAGGCTTTCGGATCCGTGACCGGAGATATCTGGGGGCTCGACCTGCGGCGCCTCACCTACCCGGTCGCGGTGGGCCGTGCCGCACGGATGCAGAATCTGCCGCGCCCGCTGGTGTCGCAGATGTTCCTTCAGGCCTTCATGAGCAATCTTGTGGCCTGCGCAACCCGCCTTGTCCCTTTGGGACAGACCGATGCTCAGCGGCTGATACGTGATCTGACCCCGCTCTGCATTTCGATTGCGGAAACAGCACAACACACGGGCCTTGATGAACTGGGCTCAACCGCATTCCTGTCCGACATCTTGTCGATGAAACATGAAACTCAATATTCAAGGATATTCCGAACATGAGCAGTATGAACGGCCCCCTGCGCGTTGGTATCGGCGGCCCGGTTGGCGCTGGTAAAACGACCCTGACCGCCGCTTTGGCAGAGGCCCTGCGCGAGGCCTTTTCGATTGGTGTCATCACCAACGACATTTATACGCAAGAGGATGCCGAAGCGTTGATGCGGATGCAAATCCTGCCCCGGGACCGGATTATCGGTGTCGAAACCGGCGGTTGCCCGCATACCGCGATCCGCGAGGATGCCTCGATCAATCTGGCCGCCGTGGCAGAGATGCAGGCCCGTCACCCTGGCCTGGATGTAGTTCTGATCGAAAGCGGCGGCGACAATTTGTCGGCCACATTCAGCCCGGAACTGGCGGACCTGACACTCTACGTGATCGACGTTGCGGCGGGTGAGGAAATTCCGCGCAAGGGTGGTCCTGCGATAACGAAATCGGACATTCTGATCATCAACAAAACCGACCTCGCCCCTCACGTCGGTGTCTCACTCGGCGTGATGGAGCGTGACGCCACGCAGATTCGAAAGGGCCGACCTTTCGTGTTTTCGTCCCTACGCCACCGAACGGGCGTTGACGCGATCGTCAGTTTGTTAGCGCAGATTGGGGGTCTGAAAATTGCAGATGGATGTGTTGCAGAGGCTTCTGGCGGTTGACGTGCGCCTTTGACGACGGAATGACGACCGAACCATGTAGCTCGTAGTCCGCTCACAATTTCGTTCTTGGGCGCGGCGAACCGGCCCGATCGCCGATACAGTGCTCCGCCGCAAGGTGTCGTGCCGACACCCCCCGAGGATGAACGCAATCGTCATCAATGGGTTATCTTCAGCAAGTCTCCGAAAGAGCTCATTTGTCTCGTTGCTCGAAGGGTCAGCGCCTTCTTGAAGAGATCGATGCCGGGCGTATTGATATGGCGGTGGTTTACAAGATCGACCGGCTGACCCGGTCGCTTACCGACTTCTCGAAGCTGGTCGAACGGCTGGAACAGGCAAACTGTTCCTTTGTTTCGGTTACACAGGCCTTCAATACCTCATCTTCCATGGGGCGACTGACTCTCAATGTGCTGTTGTCCTTTGCCCAGTTCGAACGGGAAGTCACTGCGGAACGTATTCGCGACAAGATTGCTGCGTCGAAGAAAAAGGGGCTTTGGATGGGTGGTAACCTGCCCCTTGGTTATGACCGCCACCCCGATCCAAAAGCAAGAACGCTTGTGGTGAATGAAGAGGAGGCTAGAACGGTCCGGCTTCTCTTTGGTCTTTATGAGGAATTAGGTTGCTTGCGCAAAGTAAAAGAACGGGCAACAACGGAAGGGTTGCGGTCAAAACGGGTAGTTCGGGCAGATGGCAGCGTGAAAGGGCATTGTCCGCTGTCACGGGGTCACATCTATTACCTGCTGCGCAACCCGGTTTATCTCGGGAATATCCGACACAAGGATAAGATCTGGGACGGGCAACACCCGGCGATCATCGACAAGGGCGTCTGGGACCGGGTGCAACAGAAAATGCGGCAGGCCTCCAATCGTTCCCGGGCGCGCGGCGGCTCGGATACGCGCCAACACACCAAAGACCCCGGCGCCTGGCTCACCGGTCTGCTGCAGGACGAAACTGGTGATCGGTTGACACCGACCCACACCACACGCAAAGGCCGACGGCTGCGCTATTACGTCTCCAATCGACTGATCTCGGGCGGCAAGGATATCTCGGGTTAGCGACTGCCTAGCCCTGCGCTGGAAAACGCAGTTATTGATGTCATCGTCAGACATCTGCAAGACGCCGCCGCCGCGCATCAGGTACTGGCGCAGCCGGAGGCCGGGTCAGCGGAGGCGGTTCAGACTTCGGTTGCGGATTTAGTAACCCGGCTTCAACGCCAAGCCGGTCAGGTCGGCGCTGCTTTTCTGGCCAAAGGCCGAATTGCACGAGGTCAGATCGACCTCGAATTGAACCCCAAAACTCTGGCAAGCGCAGTTGGCATTGCTGCGGACCATCTGCACCCGGATCTCACCCACGTCACCGCATCTTTCGATCAGCGCCGCCGCGGCGTCGACGCCAATGTCATCGCCGGAGACATGGCACTCCAACCCGATCCCCACCTCCGGTCCATGCTGATCCGCGCCCATGGCTGGGCCCGTGATCTAAAAGCCGGAGTTCAACTGATGGAGATCGCACGCCGCGAAAGCGTCCCCGGCGCCTTCATCCGCACCCGCGCCCAGCTCGCGTTTCTCTCACCGAAGGTTCAGGCCGCGATTCTCGACGGGACCCAGCCGCCCGAACTCACACTCAAGCGTCTGGTCAGCGTGACCCACCCACTTGATTGGTCCGAACAGGAACGCCAGTTCGGCTTTTGATAGCTTCAGATCCTGCGTCCCTGATACAGACTTCGCGCTCCCTGATCCGTCGGCACAACTCCCTGTTCCCACGAGAAAATTCCCTGTTCCACCTTTTAGGGAATTTGCAACATAAACTATTGGAAAAAATAGAGTTGTGACATCTGAAATGTCGGATTCCAGACCTGTTTCGCGAAAATTTCCTGTAAATTGCAGGGTATCAGGGAAATCCAGCCCAAAGCGACCCCGCCAAAATGCGCCACTGAGACTGCGGCCGAAATTGCGCTCTGAGTGTGCGATCTGCTCCGTCTCTGATTGAAAGCACACGCGCCAACGCGCGGGAATTGCGGCACAATTCCGGGTCAGAAAACACGACTGAAGTGAGACAGGTATGAGTGGCGGGGAGACAGGGATTCGAACCCTGGGGACGCTCTCACGCCCAACGGTTTTCAAGACCGCCGCATTCGACCACTCTGCCACCTCCCCGTCGAAGGCAGGGTCTAAGCGCAAGTTCGGCCAGAGGCAAGTCGAAATCGGGATTTCTTGCCGAAGCCCGCGCAGCGGTCTTTCCATGACTCTTCAGCCGCGTTATGATCCCCGAAATAGACCGAAACAGGCTGGCAAGCAGAACCAGCAGACCGGCAGTGGGGTTCCTAGAACGAGACCCCTTCAGGCAAGGGATAAGCAGATGAAGCGAGCGATCATGACACGCCCGGGACCGAAACGGTTGGCGTATCTGGCGTTGACTTTGACAGTTTTAAGCGGGTGTGAAGACATTCTTCAAGAGACTGAAAAACCTGAAGAAAAATCAAACAAAACCGAACTCCTTCCCGAGGTAGCCTCGGGCTCCCAGCGTGACGTCGAAGCCCCCGAGGTTTTTCAGGTCACCGAAGCGGGGCTTTGGGATGGCAGGCCCTCGCTGGGCGGAATCTGGGTTGCCTATCCGGAAGTATCCCAGCCCGAGCGTGTCGTAATTACGAACACCGCAAACAACAAGTCTGTAACAGGGGCCCTGTTCCGACGTGAACGCAACCTGCCCGGCCCGGCGCTTCAGGTGTCATCTGCGGCTGCGGAACAGCTCGGAATGCTGGCGGGCGCGCCGACAAAGGTCAGTGTGGTCGCTTTGCGCCGTGAAGCTGTAAAGGAATCACCACCAGAGGACGCGCCCAAACCGGAAGACGAGGCGGCAGATACGGCTGCGGTGTCGGACACCGCGGCCACCGGCGATCCATCCGCGGCAGATACCGAAAAACCGGCCAAGCCGAAATGGTGGCAAAAAAAGGCACCAGCGGCGGCAGCCGGTACAGCAGTGGTTGGGGCGGAAGCGGCAAGTTCTGCCAACGAAGCGACCGAAGGTACGGAAACGACCACCGATGCGGCATCGGCCACTGAGGACCCAACAGAGCCCACTGAAGAAAAACCCGCCAAGCGGAAGTGGTGGCAGAAAAAAGAGCCAGCAGCGGCAGCGGCGGGAGCCACCGTGGCTGCGGCGGATGTCGCGACAGACAGTGTTGATGTAGCCGCAGATGTAGCGGTAGCCGCAGCTGCACCGGCGTTGTCGGATGCGCCGGTCGAAGCCCCCATTGAAAAACCCGCGAAACGGAAGTGGTGGCAAAAGAAAGACCCCACTGAAATCACCGAAACGCCGCTGGACCCCATCGAAGGCGCAGCAGCCGCGATTGACGCGACCGAAGCGGTTCCGGCCGCGGCGGCGGCAACAGGCGCTGCGTCGTCGCTGAGCAAACCATTTGTGCAGATCGGTACGTTCAGCGTCGAAGCAAATGCGAATGCCGCCGCTGAGAAAGCGCGCCGGAATGGCATGTCGACTGTTGTGCGGGAACTGAAAACCGAAAACAAAACAGTATGGCGGGTCCTGGTTGGCCCTGCCGCAACCCGGGCTGAACGCAAGGCCATTCAAAAAGATGTAAAGGATCTTGGTTTCAAAGATGCGTTCACCGTGTCCGACTGATACAAGGAGGCATAACATGCTATCCTCATTGCGAACTTCTGTTCTGGCCATTGGGCTTGCTGTACTGGCAATCCCGGCTCAGGCTTTTGATACATCTGCCCGCGCGGCGTATGTGATCGATCAGACCACCGGTACGGTGCTTTTGGCAAAAGACGCCGATCAGCCCTTGCCTCCTGCATCCATGTCCAAGCTCATGACGCTGTATGTTGCTTTCGAAGCGCTGCGTGACGGAAGACTGACGCTGGACGAAACCCTGCCCGTGTCCGAACACGCGATGAGCTATGGCGGCTCAACCATGTTTCTGAACACGCAGGACCGGGTTCGGGTCGAGGACCTGCTGCGCGGCATCATCGTTCTGTCAGGCAACGACGCCTGCGTGGTCCTCGCCGAGGCGCTAAGCCCTGACGGGACAGAGGCCGGGTTTGCCCGCTATATGACCCAGCGCGCAAAGCAGATCGGTATGAACAACTCGAATTTCGCGAACTCGAACGGTTGGCCTGCCGCCGGACATATGATGTCGGTTCATGATCTTGCGGTTCTGGCCGACAGGCTGATTACCGACTTTCCTGAATACTACCCCCTGTTTTCAGAAGAGGTATTCGAATTCGATGGCCGTGCGCCGTCGAATGCCCGTAACCGCAATCCATTGCTGAAACTGAGCATTGGCGCGGATGGCCTGAAAACCGGCCACACACAGGAGGCCGGATACGGCCTGGTCGGGTCTGCCAAACAAGGCGATCGCCGTGTCATCTTTGTCCTCAGCGGGCTGGACAGCACCGGTCAACGGGCAGAGGAGGCTGAGGCCGTGGTTAACTGGTCGTTTCGAAATTTTGTCGAGAGGACAGTTGCCAACGCGGAAACGCCGATAGCCGAAGCCAAGCTGTGGATGGGCGAGAAAAAGACTGTTGGTCTTGTACCTGACGGCGATCTGACGGTTCTGTTTCCGGTTCTGGGCACACAAAACGTCAAGGCTGAAGTTGTCTATCAGGGTCCCGTCAATGCACCGGTCAAGAAAGGCCAGCAACTGGCCGAGCTTGTCATCAAGCCTGAAGGATTGCCTGAAATACGACGTCCACTGGTGGCAGCGGAAGACGTTGCAATTGGTGGATTTGTCGTCCGTATGCTGACCGTTGGCGGCATAGTTCTGAAAGATGTGATCAATAACCCACTGGAGTCGATGTGACCAAGGCGGGGTTATTTCTGACTTTCGAAGGCATTGACGGATCAGGCAAGTCAACTCAGGCGCGGATGCTGGCGGATCAACTGCGGGCGCAGGGTCATGAGGTCGTTTTGACGCGTGAACCGGGCGGCTCACCCGGCGCGGAGGAAATCCGCAGCCTGGTATTGGAAGGTGATCCCGACCGCTGGTCGGCCGAAACGGAAATCCTGCTTTTCACGGCCGCCCGCCGCGACCATCTGGAACGTACGATCGAACCCGCACTTGCCGCAGGGCAAGTGGTGATCTGCGACCGCTTTGCCGACAGCACACGTATGTATCAGGGCCTGTCGCGGGGCGATCTGCGCGGCCTTGTTGATCAGCTGCACAGCCTGATGATCAAGCGCGAGCCGGACTTGACGCTGCTGATCGACATGGACCCCGATACCGGCCTGTCCCGCGCCAAAGGGCGGCAAGGCGCGGAAGAACGGTTCGAAGATTTCGGCCCGGACCTACAAAGGAAAATGCGGGCGGGCTTTCTGGCACTGGCCCATGAGTTTTCCGACCGTTTCCGCGTGGTGGACGGTAACCGGGACATGGACAGCGTTGCGCAGGATGTGACAGAAATCGTCCAGGCTGCTTTGCGATAGACGATGAATGACGAAATCCCCTCTCCGGATCAGGTGCCCGGTGCGCCACATCCCCGCGAGACCGTCCGGCTTTTTGGTCAGGATGCGGCGGAACAGGCGTTTCTGACCGCCTACAACTCGGACCGGCTGCACCACGGCTGGTTGCTGACCGGGCCGCGTGGCGTCGGCAAGGCAACGTTGGCCTGGCGGATTGCGCGGTTCTTGCTGGCTACACCTTTGGCAAACGACGGTGGGCTGTTTGGCGCGCCGCCACCGCCAGAGACGCTCGACATTGATCGCGACCACCCGGTGTCACGTCGCATTCTGGCCGGGGCCGAGCCGGGATTGGCCGCGATAGCCCGGTCGCTGAATGATCAGGGGCGGCTGCGCAACGAAATCGTTGTGGACGACATCCGAAAGCTGGGAAAGTTCTTTGGCCTGTCCTCTGCCGATGGTGGGCGCCGGGTCGTAATCGTGGATTCGGCGGATGAGATGAATGTCAGCGCCGCCAATGCTTTGCTGAAGATGCTGGAAGAGCCTCCGGCGCGTACAACTCTTTTGCTGGTATCGCACCAACCCTCGCGCTTGTTGCCGACCATCCGCTCTCGGTGCCGGACCTTGCGTCTTGGGCCCCTGAGTGCCGGGGATATGCAGGACGCGCTGTCGCAAACCGGGACGACCTTACCGACGCATCCCGAATATCTCGCCGCATTGGCCGCTGGCTCGGTCGGGGACGCCGTTCGCCTGATCAATCTGGGCGGGCTTGAAATCTATGCCGAACTGATTGCCATTCTGGGCACCCTGCCCCGCCTGGACCGGCAGCGCGCGCTGGCCCTGGCCGAGGCTGCGGCACAACGCGGCGCGGCCGAGCGCTTTGATCTGCTGCTGACACTGATCGATATCGCCTTGTCTCGGCTGGCCCTGACCGGGGCAACCGGAGCACCGCCGACCTCTGAGGCCGCCCCGAACGAAGCTGAA
The DNA here is from genome assembly GCF_056541275.1 of Ruegeria sp. AI2. Classification (NCBI taxonomy): domain Bacteria; kingdom Pseudomonadati; phylum Pseudomonadota; class Alphaproteobacteria; order Rhodobacterales; family Roseobacteraceae; genus Ruegeria; species Ruegeria sp. AI2. The sequence goes on along the minus strand of NZ_JBQFYB010000001.1, from coordinate 287,635 downwards.
ACGCTGGCCAGACTGTCAGATTCTTCGGATCAGGCCCGTCGCTGGGCCGAAGTCGCAGCGACAATCACAGCCCGCACGCGACATGGTCAGGCGGTGAACCTTGACCCTGCCGCTCTGGTCCTAGATACGGTGTTCAAGATACAGGAAACCGCCGGCCAGGTCAGATGAGCGACACCCCCCAGATCACCGACAGTCACTGCCATCTGGACTTCCCGGATTTTGACGGTCAGTTGGACGACATCATCTCGCGCGCGGCCGAGGCTGGCGTGACTAGGATGGTGACGATTTGCACCAAGCTACGCAATGAACCCGCAGTCCGTGCAATTGCCGAAGCCCATGCACCGGTATTCTACGCCGCAGGCACCCACCCGATGAGCGCCGCAGACGAGCCTATGGTCTCGGTCGATGAATTGGTTGCGCTGGCACAACATCCCAAATTTGTGGGCATCGGCGAATCCGGTCTGGATTACCACTATACCGCCGACAGCGCTGAGCTTCAGAAGCAATCTCTGCGCATTCATATCGAAGCAGCCCAGCGCACAGGGTTGCCTTTGATCATTCATGCCCGCGCGGCAGACGACGATATGACCCAAATTCTGGCCGAAGAGTATCGCAACGCGCCCTATTCCTGCGTGATGCACTGTTTCTCGTCCTCGGCCGAGTTGGCCAAAGCCGCGCTGGATCTTGGGTTTTATCTGTCCATGTCCGGCATTGCGGCCTTTCCCAAAAGCCAGGAGTTGCGCGACATTTTCGCAAGCGCGCCGGTGGATCGCATTCTGGTGGAAACCGATGCGCCCTATCTTGCACCGCCCCCTTATCGTGGCAAGCGAAACGAACCGGCCTATACCGCACATACAGCCCGAAAAGGGGCTGAAGTGTTCGGTCTGGAGTATCCGGCTTTTGCCGCCCAAACTCAGGCGAACTTTGACCGGCTGTTCAGCAAGGCGGCAACGAACAGGGCCGCTGCATGACCGAATTGCGATTTACCATTTTGGGCTGCGGATCGTCAGGCGGCGTACCCCGGTTGGGTGGCCACTGGGGTGCTTGCGATCCTGCTAACCCCAAGAACATTCGCCGGCGCTGTTCCCTGCTTGTCGAGCGTGACGGCCCCGGCGGCACAACCTCAGTGTTGATTGATACGACCCCGGACATGCGCAGCCAGTTGCTGGACACGGGCACCGGGCGGCTTGATGGTGTAGTCTATACACACTCTCACGCGGATCATGTCCATGGAATCGACGACCTGCGCATGATCGTGTTCAACATGAAAACCCGTGTTCCGGTCTGGGCTGATGGTGATACTCAGAACGCCCTGCTGGGGCGGTTTGGATACGCCTTCATTCAACCCGAAGGGTCACCTTATCCTCCGATCCTCGACCTCAAGTCCATCGACGGGCCGTTCGAAATCGACGGACCGGGCGGGCCCATTCCGTTTCGTCCATTCAAGGTCAATCACGGCTCGATAGATTCTCTAGGTTTTCGCATGGGACGGCTCGCCTATTTGCCGGATGTTGCCGAAATATACGACGACGCATGGCCTGAAATGGAAGGGTTGGAATATCTTATAATAGACGCCCTGCGCCGAAGCCCTCATCCCACACATGCACATCTGGAAAAAACGCTTGAGTGGATTGAGAAGCTGCAACCAAAACAGGCGATACTAACCAACATGCATATCGATCTGGACTATATGACCGTCGATGCAGAAACTCCGGACAATATCACCCCCGCCTATGACGGGATGGTGATACATCACGCGTTTCAGGTCCCTGTTCCTTTTGCATAAGATATTGCAACATGGCCGTTGCACGGGGGCCAAATGCTGCAAAGCCTGATTGACGTCATTCTTCCTGTCTTTCTTGTGATCGGTGCCGGCTACACGGCAACACGAACAGGATATTTCAAAGAAGACCATGTCGACGGGCTGATGAGATTTACGCAAGGGTTCGCGATCCCATGCCTGTTGTTTCTTGCCATCGCGCATCTGGACCTCAGCGCCAGTTTCGATCCCCGGCTTTTGGCCAGTTTCTATTCCGCCGCCGCCTTGTGTTTCATCGCTGGTCTTTTTGGTGCGCGCATCATTTTCGGCCGCGAATGGGAAGACTGCGTGGCAATCGGGTTTTGTTGCCTGTTCTCTAACTCGGTTCTGCTGGGACTGCCGATTACCGAACGCGCTTATGGTCCCGAGAACCTGACAGGCAACTATGCGATTATCGCCTTCCATTCCCCGTTTTGTTACGGCGTAGGGATCACGGTGATGGAGGTTGTCCGCAATCGCGGAAACGGTGGCGTACGCATGGCGCGTTCTGTTCTGTCGGCAATGTTCAAGAACGCGCTGATCCTTGGTATTGCACTGGGATTCGTGGTTAATCTATCCGGTTTGGCCATCCCGGCTGTGGTGGACGAAGCCCTTGGTCTGATCACGCGGGCCGCCCTGCCTGGCGCCCTGTTTGCACTGGGCGGGGTACTGGTCAAATACAAACCCGAAGGCGATCTGCGCACCATCGCTTTTGTTTGCTGTATCTCGCTGATGCTGCATCCCAGCCTTGTGTGGATATTCGGCAAATCCACAGGGCTGCCTCAGGACCTGTTCCGCTCGGGCGTGTTGAACGCAGCCATGGCGCCGGGGTTCAACGCCTATATCTTTGCCAACATGTATGGCCGCGCCAAGCGGGTGGCAGCTTCGGCTGTTCTCATTGGGACAGCCACATCCATCCTGACTGTCTGGCTTTGGCTAACGGTTCTGGGCTAACAGTAGTGTTGACTTCGGTTCGCACAGAGGCACCTAACGCATATCGTGTCAGGAGATCCAAATGCCACATGCCATCATCGTCGCACATGGTCAGCCGTCCGATCCAGAACCAGCCGAGGCTGCTTTGGCTGCGTTCGCGGCTACGGTCGACGCCCTGACCGAGCATGTAACGGTGCATGCAGCAACTCTGGCCGCGCCCGGCGCGTTCGAGGCTAAGCTGAGCAGCCTGCCGGAAAACACGGTCATTTATCCGCTTTTCATGGCAAATGGATGGTTTGTCACCAGCGCTTTGCCCAAACGATTAGGGGATCACAAAGCGCGCATCCTAGACCCATTAGGTATTGACCCAGAGCTACCGGCCTTGACCGCACGCGCCCTGCAATCCGAGTTGTCCAAAAGGAATTGGGCAGCTGCGTCGACCGACCTGGTCATTGCAGCACATGGGTCAGGGCGTAGCCGAAACCCGTCGGCGGTGGCACTGAATTTCGCATCTCAACTTGAGGAAATGCTGGCTTTGAAATCTGTCCGCGTTGGGTTTGTTGAAGAACCACCTTCCATTTCCGAAGCCGCAACCGGCACGGGGGCTCAGGCGCTGTGCCTTCCGTTCTTTGCCTGCACCGGGGGGCACGCAGTGGACGACGTGCCCACCGGATTGAGCCAAGCAGGGTTCAAAGGCGTTCTGCTGCCAGTGGTAGGGGAACTGCCACCCATCCGGCACCAGATTGCCAAGCAGTTAACAAAGGCCGTTCAGCTCGCTTGAAAATTCGCCTGAAATCTCCGACCCGGAAACAGGAAAAACTCAGGTTTGCGCTTTGATCAGCGTGGAATACAGGCGGTGACAGGACCGGCCGTCTCGCTTGGCCTGATAAAGGGCGACGTCGGCGGCGTGAAGGATGTCGGCGGCTTTGGGAACCTTGAACTGGGTGGATAAGGCCGTTCCGATACTTGCAGAGATACAGCACGGTTGGTCCTGAAACATCATGGGTTCATTCAACCTCGCGATCAGACGGCCGGCGATGGACTCCAGAGTTTCTTCCCGCGTCAGGCCCTTGAAAATTATGACAAACTCATCCCCACCAACCCGGGCAACCGTATCGTCTCCACGCGTCTCTTCAAGCATGATGCGGGCGGCCTGTTGCAGAACGTAATCCCCGGCGGCATGGCCCAGCCGATCATTCACGGATTTGAAGAAGTCTAAATCCAGATGCATAAGGGCAAATGTAGAATTTGCCAGGATCAGATGCCCCAACAAATGATCCATCGCGCGGCGGTTCTTCAATCCTGTCAATGTATCGGTATATGCCTGCTCTTCCGCGGCTAGCATTGCCCCCTGAAGCCTGAGATTAAGTGAACGGGACGCTTCCATCGCGGCGGATTTGGCTTCGACCAGATACAACAGCTCGATCGCCAGGTCAGTGCCGGAAAAATCAGCGCTTGTCAGGGCGTAATCCCGAACCGCATCCAAAATCGAAATACCGAATGACAGATTGATGACTGCACCGCCCGAGTCGGGCAAGGGCGCGACCAGGCCTTTCAGGGTCGTACGCGGTTCATCGCGAAATCTCAGATGCAGTTTGGCACCGGCCATCGACATCAACGCGGGAAGGGTGGTGACTGTTCTGGGGCGGATCAGCTCGAACACGTCCAGAACCCCCAGCCCGACCAAAGGCAATTCGGGCCGCAGCTTTTGCAGTGTCGGACCCGCTTGTTGAATGCATCCGCTTCGGTCCACCAACAGGAACATCGGGCAAAGCGTTTCCAGAAGATCTGCCAGTTCCTGAGTATGTGTCATCTGTTCCGAGCCCCCAGATCAAAATGGCGCCCCTCGGCAAAGGCGCTTTCGACCAAAATGATTGAAATGATTTCACAACGCTCTTGACGACCCTCATGCGACAGCATCACCAGCGCACCATAATCATCGGCCATCGCGCGCAGGACCCCAACCATAACACTGGAAAATCCCGGTAAGTCCGGAAGGCAGCACAACTGGTATTCCGTGGCTGAAAGCTCTCTCAACTCAAGCGCAGGCAAATTCAGATCAGAGACAGCCAGTCTTACACGATCCGCAAGATCATCAAGGGAATGAAGGAACTCAACATAGGTGACACCCCCAAACCTAAGCAGTCGGCGCAGCCCTTCCATGTTCGGATGGGACACCAGATATGTTCCCAGATCTTCGAGGATTTCCGCCTGTGGTCGGTTGAGGTCAATACTCAGGGCCTCGAGCAACCGGGTCGTCATGTCATCATCATAGATGAGCATGGCTTCAAATTCGACAAACCCTAGCCGCGCACCTTCGGTCACGCGAACCCAGCAGGATTGCCCGTAGGTCGCGCCGACAAAGGACTGTATCGCCCGATTGATCAGACCATGCATCGGATGCCTCAGATTGGTGTCCTTGGCACTGTGGTCTGAGAAACCTTAACAAATAGCCAAAATTCGCCCCGATTTGCTGTGAAAGCAACGGAGTATCAAGTCGACACTACCCGCCCTGTCAGAAGTCCGTCGGCGCGCCGCCTTCAGCCTTGCGGCGTTCAACGAACTCGGCCAGTTCCTCGCGGATACCATCGTCCATCGGAGGTGCCTCAAAGCTCGAGATGATCTCTTTGAACATGTGATGCGCACGCTCAGCCGTCCAGATGCCTCCGGCGGCCTCCCAGCCCTCATAGTTCTTCCAGTCGCTCAGGAAGGGCTGGTAGAAGGCCGTGGTGTAGCGATCCTGTGTATGCTGGATTCCAAAAAAGTGACCGTCATTGCCAACTGCGCGGATGGCATCCAAAGCAATCTCATCCGGCCCGGTCGCGGTTAGATCAGGGTTCATATAACGCTGAATTTGCTGCAAAACCTCGCAATCCATGATGAATTTTTCCGGGCTTGCGATCAGGCCGCCTTCCAGCCAACCGGCGGCGTGGTACACCATGTTAGTGCCCGACTGCACGGCCGCCCAGAGCGAGTTCGAGGTTTCCCACACGGATTGCCCGTCTGGCACATTGGCCGCACACACACCGGATGAACGTAGCGGCAGCCCATAATATCGCGCCATCTGCCCGGTCATCTGGGTCGAGCGCATGTATTCCGGCGTCCCGAAAGCGGGCGCGCCTGATTTCATGTCTACGTTCGACGTGAACGTTCCGATTACGCAGGGAATACCAGGGCGCACATATTGGAACAAAGCGATAGCACATAAGGCTTCGGCCAGGGACTGGGCAACCGCCCCCGCCATTGTTACGGGCGCCATTGCTCCCGCCAGCGTAAAGGGGGTTACGACAATCGCCTGCCCGCGCCGCGCCAATCTCAGGCAGCCATCAATCATCGGATGGTCATGCTTCAACGGCGAGGTCGAGTTGATGTTGGTGTACATCCGTGGCGAGGCCTCGAATTCCTCATGGCTGAGACCGCCCGCGATGCGCACCATTTCCATCACATCTTCGACACGTTCCTTACCCAACGAATAAGCGTGCATCGCCTTGTCGGTCAGGGTCAGCTTGTCATACAGCACATCCAGATGCCGGACGCTGGCATGAATATCGACGGGTTCTACAGGATATCCGCCTGCGAAGTGAATACAGTTGAAGTACTGCGTCAGTTTCAGAAGATTCCGGCACATCTCGCGATTGCCGGGCACTTTCTTTCCAATCTCCATGTCCCAGTAATTGGGCGGCGACGAAACGTTGCCAAACAGGATGTTCTTTCCACCTATCTCGATCCTGTGGTCAACATTGCGGGGCGTGATGGAAAACTGGCTGGGCGCCTTGGCGATCATCTCCATGACGAAATCGCGCCCCATGCGGACGTTGTCACCATTGATCGTGCACCCCGCTTCGCGCAGGATGCCGATTGCCTCTTCGTTGTAGAATTCGATCCCGATTTCTTCCAGAATTCGCATGGCCCCTTCATGGATCGCTTCGATCCCGGCCTGATCCAGCGGTTCAGTCGGGCGATCTATATTGATGGGTGGGTCCCACGGCATCTGGTCAATCACCGCGCTGCCCCTGCGTGCTGCCGCACCTGCGCGTCCTCCGCCGCGGCGTTTGCGTGTGTTGGTCTCGGCCATGGTTGCCTCCGTTCTGGCTTGATACAAGCAAGACCCGAAGACGCATTTCTGGCCGCTCCATCTGCGACAGAGCTTGTCGGTTTTCTATAATTGTGCGTCGATTTTCCGGATCAACGCATCATTTTTCGGCCAGCCATGCAGGAATGTGACCGATATCCGGCAGGACCACATCCGCCATCGGTGCCAGCGCATCTGCTTCTGCCAATCCGGTCAAAACGCCAATGGTGATCATCCCGGCTGCGCGCCCCGCTTGCAGGTCATGAACACTGTCACCCACCATTGCAATGCGCGACGGCTCGACCCCGACCTGTGCGGCAAAGGCCAGCAACTGACCTGGTCCCGGTTTGAACCCATGACCACTGTCATACCCGGCGATAAAATCAAAGTGTTCGCGTATTCCAGCAGATTCCAGATGCTGCAATGCCGGATGCTCGCTGTCATTTGTCGCAACGCCCAGTTTGATCCCGGATTGCTGCAACCCTTTCAGGAATGGGCCCAACGGCACGGCAGGGGATTGAGGAGCCGCCGTGGCCTCGGCATTCATCATGTCCACAACTTCCTGCAATGTCACATCGTCAACATGCGCAATAAGCACCTCGGCGATTTCTTCGACCGTTGCGGCGATCACAATGCTATCTGTGGCATACCGCTCTTGCTCGTAGTCAAACCCGATGACGCTCCCGAGTTCCACCGCCCGGTCTACATCCCCCTTTGTCAGACGCATCAGCAACGAGCGCCCGAAGGTTCCCCAGGTTTTGGCAAAATCGAACAAAGTGCCATCCTTGTCGAAGACGATTGCTTCTATTGGCATCGCGTGCTCCTGCGGAAAAGGTGTTCAGGTCCAGTGTACATCGCCACCGCCTGACAGAACGGCCCGCGCTTGGGCCGGGTGATCATAGGCGATCGAGTTGGCGTCACAAAACGCCATGACCCACGAATCGTCAAGCACCAGAAAATCGAGAACCGAAGCCAGAAAGTCCCTATCACCGGCCCGAGTGCGAACATCCCCGATCGAAGCACCTGTCGAGCCAAGAAATACAGGCAAAAGCTCGTCATTGCTGACCAGCCACCCCAGGGCTGTCAGAGCAAGTGTCTCGGCTGAATCGGGCGATAGGGGCATAAACTGCGCTCAGAGAATGGTGTTGGAAAGAGTTTGTTAACCAGACTCATAAACAATTTGTTCACGCATGCAATCAACGGTGAAAGACTATGTCTGTGCAAGGCACCATCCTTGTCCTCGACGGGGTATCAACCAACCGCATAATGCTGAAGGTTCAACTGACTGCTGCCTGGTACCACGTGGTGCAGGGTGGAAAACTTGAAGGGCTACAAGCCCTTGCCCGTCGCGTGCAGCCAGACCTTGTTCTGACGGCCCAAACATTGCCCGATGGAACAGCCGCAGATGTCAAGAAAGCCCTCGCCGAAGTATCAGGCCTTGATGACGTGCCCGTTGTCGTACTGGCAGCACAGAATGACAAAAACGCGCGCCTGCGTGCCCTGAAAGACGGGCTGGACGATGTGTTGACGCACCCTTTCAAAGATACGTTGCTACTGGCACGCATTCGCAGCCTTTTGCGCGCGCGCGCAGCTACTCAAGATTTGCAGGTCAGCAACGGATCGCAACCTATTGGATTTGGGGAACCCGCCCCTGTCATGATCAGCCCACCGAACGCGGCCCGGGTTGATATCTTGACCGATACTGTCCGAACTGGTGCCCTTTGGTACAAGGCCTTGCAAGGCCACCACCATTTCGATCTGTCCTGGCACCTTCAATCGAACCTGCAAGGCGTTTTGTCCGGGCCGATACCGGACGCGATTGTGGTCGAATTGGGCTCGCACCCACCTGCGCTGAATATCCTTGCAGATCTCAGATCACGCGCTGTAACCCGAAACACTGTCCTGATTGGCGTCCTGCAGGACTACGACGCCGTGCAGGCCTCGGAAGCGCTGGACAGAGGAGCGGACGCCGTATGCCTGGGGGGGTTCTGCGCGCAAGAGATTCTGTTGCGGCTGAACAATCAGATTGCGCGCAAGGCACGGCTTGATCATTTGCGCGTATCACTGAGAAAAGGGATCGCCGAGTCCTGGATTGACCCGCTGACCGGGCTGCACAATCGTCGTTACGCCATGCGGGCATTGGATCAGATCGCGCGCCAGTCTGCCCGTACCGGACGTGGCTTTGCCGTCATGCTGGCGGATCTGGACCACTTCAAGACCATCAATGACTGCCATGGCCATGGCGCCGGTGACAGTGTTCTGACGCAGGCCGCAAAACGCATGCAAAGCGCACTTGGATCCAAAGGTTTTGTCGCCCGTATCGGCGGTGAAGAGTTCATGTTTGCGGTGCCTGATGTGTCACAAAAGCAAGCCAGAAAACTGGCTGAAACCATCTGTGACAGCATTTGTCGCGCCCCGTTCCGGCTATCGGAGCAAGGTTTGCAGGTTAACGTCACGATCAGCATTGGGCTGGAGATGCCGCAATCGGGTCAGCCGGGAAAAGAACGCACACCCGTTCCTGTAGAAGATATCCTGAAAGCCGCCGACAAAGCCCTTTACGCGGCAAAGAAAGCAGGGCGCAATCAGGTGAGTATCAGGCAAAGCGCAGCCTGAACCCGTCAATCCTTTTTCTTGTGCCCATGCGGCCCGCGTTCGACGATCTTTTGCAACCTGTCCGCATAAGACTGCCGCTCTGCGTCACTCATGGCGGTGACGCGAGCCAGCCATTGTGTCTGCAATGCTAGTTGCAGTTCTGCCGTCGCCTGCGACTGTTGCTGCAACAACACTTCAACGGCGACCGGATCGAAGGGCACCCTGCGCAGTGCCAGGCTCAGGGCTTGAAAGTCCTGTCTGCGCCCCCTTAAGTCTTTTTCGCGCAGCGCAGACAGTTCCCCTCGCATCGCTTCGCGGTCATCTTTCGGCAAAGCGCGATACAGCGCAGGACCGAATCCCGGCGGTGCCTCGGTGTGATCTCCATCCTTCAGGCGCAGCACGGTTCCAACTGCAACACCGACAACCAACAGGTTCAGTGCCAATGACGAAACCAGCAAAACCGTCATCCACCGGCGTTTCGGTTTAGGGGCAGCATTCATTCAGTGCTCTCCAGAAAACTCGTGTCATATCCAAGGTCCGCCACAAAAAGGACCGTCTCCTGCGATGCCAGCAGATTGGCGGGATCAGGCAGGAACCCCGGCGCGGAAAAGCCGATCCAGAGCCCCGCCGCACTGGCGGCGATCAAGCCGCCCAACCCCTGCCAGCCACCTACGTTGTCCATCATTCGATGCCAGATCGAAGATTGAGGACGCGGTTCAGGCCTTAGGCGACTGAGGCGGAGTTTTTCAGCATCTGTCTGAATGCGCACGGCCAGATCGTCGGGCAGCGCCGGTCGGTTCTGCCGAGCCTGCGCAAACAAATGATCCAGTTCCAGGTTTTCATCCGTCATCGTCATACCCCAGTTCTTCACGTCGCCCGGCCAGTATCGCGGTCAGGCTTCGTTTGCCCCGCGCGGTCAAGCTTTCGACCGCTTCTACTGAAATTCCCATGATCCCGGCAATTTCAGGGTTGGGCAACTCTTCGATGTGGCGCAGAATCACTGCCTGCCTCTGCCTTTCCGGCAGCTGAGACAAGGCAAGCTGCAACGCATCCACGCGGGCCTCATCCTGCAGTCGGTCGGCTACGCTGGCATTGCCATCTTCTGGCTCAGGAATATCCGACAACCTGCCGGGGGACTTCCTGCGCCGAATGTCCACACACAGATTCAACGTCACGCGATACAGCCATGTCGACACTTTGGCCTGACCCGGCACCCATTCCGGCGCCATCTGCCACATCCGCATCATAGCCTCCTGCGTTACGTCTTCTGCCTCGGCCCGATTGCCCAACATACGCAACGCGACGGAATAACAAAGCGGCCCAAGGCGATCGGTTAAGACCCGCGCAGCCTGTGCGTCACCCTCAGCAAATTGGCTCAGCAACACATCGTCGCTGAGAGAGCTCGCGGTGCAACCCGCACCGCGAACATCGTGTAGGTGGGAGGTCAGGTCCTCCACCCTGCATCAGTTGTCGATTGCACCCGACTTGTGGTGCTTTTTCTTATGGTGCCGTCCCATCCGGTCTTTGGCATCGGCAAATTCCTGTTCCGATATTCCACCACTGTTATCTGCATCCATCCGGTCAAACATCTTGTCACCCCGGCGCGGTTTCGGCAACTCGTCCTGGCTTAGGAACCCGTCTTTGTTCGCATCGTTGTTTTGGAACATTTTGGTGACGCGGTCGTTTGCTTTTTTCTGAGCGGTGGCCTGCATCTCCTCAAGGCTGAGCTGGCCGTCCCCATCAGTATCCGCGGCCGAGAAACGCTCGGTGCGATGTGCTTCCATTTCCTGCTGTGTCACTTGACCGTCGCCATTGGCATCCAATTCCTGAAAGGACACTGGCTCACGACCACCCGGGCCAGCCGCCAGAACAGACGTGCCGGTGATTGCAACACCCGACAGGACAATCGCCGTGATGAACTTTGCGTTTTTCATTTCGGTTTTCCCTTGTTGACGCGGCCTGAGTGCCGCTGCTCATATCCATTCAAACGCGCGAGACAGGGAGTTCCGTCGCAGTGCCAGCAACTTTTTTTAACCAGTGCGGTATTTCACGACGTGGTTCACCTTAGGTGCGTTGCAAAGCGACGCACCCCCCTTTAAAAACCACCCGTTCAGGCGCATTATCCGCCAAAGATTACTGCGCGAGTTATATTATGACGGATCAGACGATCGACACCACAACTGAGAGCGAGCGTGAAACCTGGCCCGCTTTGGTCAAAGGGTTTCGGTGCAAGTGCCCTAGTTGCGGCGAAGGCAAGCTGTTGCACAGCTACCTGAAAGTGAATGACACCTGCTCGAACTGTGGACAGGAACTGTTTCATCATCGCGCCGATGATGGGCCCGCCTATCTGACGATCCTGCTGGTCGGGCATTTGTTGGCCCCGGCCCTGCACGTCTCGTATGTGAACTGGCGCCCGGACCCATGGGTGATGGCCATCGGGTTTTCCATTGCTTGCATTGCACTGTCGCTGTTTTTGCTCCCCCGTTTGAAAGGCGCTGTGGTCGCCTATCAGTGGGCGCGTCGTATGCACGGTTTTGGCAACGATTCATGAGCCGGAAGAAGGGATTGTTTTAGGCATGATGACCGACAAAACCGCCATCCGCGACGCCGCAACCGTCATCGTGCTGAGGAACAGGTGGACCAATCCGTCGATCCTGATGGGTCAACGTGGGTCCAAGGCCGTGTTCATGCCCAACAAATTCGTATTCCCCGGTGGAGCGGTCGATCCGGCGGATGCGGATGTACCGCTCGCGACCTCACTGCCTGACCTGTGTTCTGAGCGGTTGGCGGAACAGGCGGAATCCGGAAAACAACACGCCCTTGCCGCCGCAGCAATTCGCGAGCTTTGGGAAGAGACAGGACTTGTCCTTGGCCAGACAGGACACTGGCCGGGCAGCATTCCCGACGACTGGCAGAGCTTCTCCGCCATGGGTTATGTGCCGTCGGCAGCTGCGCTACAATTTGTTTTTCGCGCAGTCACACCGCCCGGCCGCCCCCGCCGGTTCGATGCGCGGTTTTTTCTGGTCGATGCCGATGCGCTGCAGGGCGATCTGGATGATTTCAGCCATGCCTCGGACGAGCTGTCGCATCTGCAATGGGTGGAACTGGATCGGGCGCGCGACCTAGATTTGCCGTTTATCACCGAGGTTGTTCTGGCCGAGGTCGCGGCCCGGGTGACCTCACCCGAGCCGCCAGTATCGGTTCCGTTCTATCAGAACAACGAAGAAGCCAATCTGTTCCTGCGGCTCAGAGGCTATCCGATGCCCGAGCACGACTGACCGATCAGTTTCACCGCATCCGGCTGACAACCACCGTCACTTCGGGTTTTTTGCCGATTTCCGCTTTTGCCGTCTGACGCACAATCCGGCGCATTTCGTCTTCCAGCTTGTCGTCATCCCGTAGGGTCTTGGCTGCCGCCCGCATCAGGAACTGGTTCAGGTCTTCTTCCAACACCTCGACCAATCCGGCCCGGGACGTTCCAACCTCGGGCAGACCCATCGTATCGCACCACGGTTCGCCCAGCGGCTCGTCTTCTTCGTCCAGAACGACTGTCACAGTTACGTGGCCGTTCAGCGCCATGCGAATACGGTCACGTACCACACCGTCCATCGCACCGATTTTCACCGTACCGTCCAGATAGGTACGCCCGGTTTCGACATAGTCGACCACCACGGGTGCATTGCCGCTGAGATCCAGCATGGTGCCGTTCACGGCCAGCACGCCCGTTCTGCCACCCTGCTCAGCCAGTTTGACATGCTCGCGCAGGTGACGGTGCTCTCCATGCATTGGGATCACAACTTGCGGATCGATCAGCGCGTGCACCTTCTCAAGATCGGGCCGGTTCGCATGGCCAGAGACGTGATAGAGGCCCGAGCTGTCATCCACCACATCCACGCCCTTTTCACTGAGCTGGTTCATGACGAAAATCACACCACGTTCATTTCCGGGAATGGTTTTCGACGAAAACAGGAAAAGGTCGCCTTCGGACAGTTCCAGACCACGGTACTTGCCGCGGGCCAGTTGCGCGCTTGCCGCACGGCGTTCGCCCTGGCTGCCGGTCACGATCAGCATCAGGTTTTGGCGCGGCAGGTCCAGCGCCTCTTCCGCGCTGATCACCTTGGGGAAGTCCGACAGGATACCGGTTTCGGTCGCGGCCTCGATCATCCGCCGCATTGCGCGCCCCAGCAACACAACTGAACGCCCCGCGCGTGCGCCCGCCTCGGCCAATGTTTTAACCCGTGCCACGTTCGACGCGAAGGTGGTAGCCACAACCATACCCTCGGCGTTTTCGACTAGCTTTGTAATCTCTGGCCCGACCTCGGATTCCGAACGGCCCGGATGCGCCGAGAAAACATTCGTGCTGTCGCAAACCAACGCCTTGACACCCGGCTTGGCAATCTCGGCCCACAGGTCGGGATCGAAGGGTTCGCCCACGACCGGGTTTGCATCCAGCTTGAAATCACCCGAGTGCACCACGCGCCCTGCGGGCGTGTCGATGACCAACGCAGCACTTTCCGGGATCGAGTGTGAAACCGGAAGGAAACCGACGGCAAACGGTCCGACTGAGACCGTTTCAGGCCAAGCGGACACGGTTGTCACCGCATCGGTCGGGTGCGCATATTCTTCCATCTTGCGACGCGCGATATTGGCCGTGAAAGCCCGGGCATAGATCGGAGCTCCCAGTGCCTCATAGCAATGAGCCACGGCGCCGACATGGTCTTCATGCGCATGGGTGATGAAAACGCCATCCAGCCGGTCGGCCCGTTCTTTCAACCAGGAAATATCCGCATAGATCAGGTCGACACCCGGTGTTGTGTCCATATCGGGAAAGGTGACGCCCAGATCCACCAGGATCAGGCGTTCCTGCCCGGGCTGACCATATCCGTACACGTAGGCATTCATGCCAATTTCGCCCGCGCCACCCAGCGGCAGGTAGATCAATCTTTCACTGCTCATATCGAGCCATTTTCCTTGTTGTAGCGATGAATCACGGTCAAGCCGTGCATCGTCAAATCATCTTCGATTACGTCGAACCCCACGTCGGCCTGATCGAACAAGGGGGCCAACCCTCCGGTTCCCACGACTTTCATCGGCATTCCATATTCGGCCTTGATCCGCGCGATCAGCCCCTCAATCAGGCCGGAGTATCCCCAATACACGCCCGACTGGATACAACCAACCGTATTTGTACCGATCACCTTCTCGGGTCGCGTTATGTCGATATGCGGCAGTGCAGCTGCGCCCTGGTGCAAAGCCTCAAGGCTGAGGTTCACACCCGGAGCGATGACGCCCCCTACATAGGCACCGTCCGCGGCGACAACGTCGAAATTTGTTGCGGTACCAAAGTCCACCACGACGACATTGCCGCCATGACGGTCAAATGCGCCAACCGCGTTGGCCAGTCGATCCGGGCCCGGCACAGTTCCTTGATCCACACGCGGCGGCACGGGCAACAGGCAGTCCGGCCTACCCACCACCAGCGGCCTGCACCCAAAAAAGCGATCAGCAAAGATGCGCAGGTTGAACACGACGCGCGGCACAGTCGAGGCAATGATGACATCCGAGATATTCGCCTCGATCCCGTAATGTTTCACCAGCGTCGAATACCAGGTGAAATAGGCGTCCGCCGTGCGTGCGTGATGGGTCGAGGTACGCAGGGTGCACAGAAATTCCTGACCGTCCCAGATTGAGAAGACTGTATTGGTATTGCCGCAATCAATGGCCAGAAGCATTTGAGCCCCTTTCAGAAATAGACATCCGCCGCAGGAATGCTTACGCGGCCTTTGGCGGTGTTTAAGACAAGGTTACCGCTTGCGTCTACCGTTTCGAAGGTCCCAACCGTCTCGGACGTGCCGGTACGGGCCGTGATAACCTCGCCCAGCCGGGCAGCACGGGACAGCCACGCAGTGCGAATGGGTTCGAACCCGTAGGTAACAAACTGAGTTTCATATTTGGCATAGGCCGAGGCAAGCTCGGTCAGAAAATCCTCGGGCGTGACGTTTGCACCGGTTTCCGACAACAGCGAAACGGGACGGATCGCGCCCGGTTCTACCGCGTCGGCGTCTGGGGCGTTGGCCAAATTCACGCCAATACCGATCGACAGATGCGCTACACCGCGCCCCTGACCGGCGCTTTCCAGCAAAATACCAGCAAGCTTACCACCGTTCAGCAGTACGTCATTGGGCCATTTCAACGACAACCCCGCGGCACGCCCTGTCACAGAGACGCAAGCGTCAAACAGAGCCAGTGCCGCAACAAAACTGCGCAGTGCCGCCTGTTCTGGTGCACCTTCGGGGCGCATCAAAAGTGTCGCGGCAAGGTTGCCCATGGGGTTGCCCCATGACCGTCCGCGTCGCCCACGCGCAGCCGTCTGATGATGCGCCATGATCCAGACAGGACCACGGGCATTGGGGGCAATCCGCGCCGCTTCGTTGAGTGTGCTATCGACTTCCTGCACCTCGTGCAGGCCATAGCCTTTTGGCCACTTGGTCATATCAAAAAGGCCCGGTCACGCGACCGAGCCCCTCTCTCAGATTGTGCAAAACGTTCAGTTGACAAGAGTCGCCGCCGCGGCCGCTGCCGCGCCCTCAATCCCGAACTGATAGAAGACCCCGATCAGCATCAGCGCCGCGGATCCCATCAGGGCGACCCATAGAACGGGTGTCGACCGCGTTTCGATCGGGTCCTCGTTCTCGGCCCCGAAATACATGTAGAACACGATCCGCAGGTAATAGAAGGCGCCAATTACCGATGCGATGGCTGAGACCACAACAAGGCCTGTCAAATCGGCACTTACACCAGCCCGCCAAACACCAAACTTCGCAAAGAAACCCAGCATCGGTGGGACACCGGCAAGCGAGAACATCAGGATCAGAACAGCAAGGGCCTTGCCCGGATCACGTTTGGAATACTGGCGCAGCGCATCAATGTCAGTCACGGGTTTGCCGTCGCGTTCCATCATCAGGATAAACGCAAACGTGCCAATGTTCATGGTCACGTAAATCGCCAGATACATCAGCATCGCCTGAATACCCAACTCGGTACCAGCCGCCAGACCGATCAGCGCATAGCCCATATGGGCAATCGACGAGAACGCCATCAGTCGCTTGATGTCGCGCTGACCAATTGCGGCAACCGCCCCCAGCAGCATCGACAGCACCGACAGCAAAACAATCACTTGCTGCCAGTCTTTGACCACGCCTCCGAAGGCGTCATGCAGAAGACGTGCAAACAAGGCCATTGCCGCGACTTTCGGCGCGGTGGCAAAGAAGGCCGTAATTGGCGTCGGCGACCCTTCATAAACATCTGGTGTCCACATATGGAACGGAACCGCCGACACCTTGAATGCCAGACCCGAGATCAGGAAGATCAGGCCAAACAACAGACCAACCGAGACGTCCCCATGATGGACCGTCTGAATAATGCCCGAGAACAGTGTCGTGCCGGTGAACCCATAGACCAGCGACGCACCATACAGCAGCAGACCTGAACTGAGAGCGCCCAGAACAAAGTATTTCAGCCCTGCTTCGGTTGATTTCGCACTGTCACGACGCAGCGCGGCAACAACATACAGCGCAAGGGATTGCAGCTCGAGCCCCATGTAAAGAGACATCAGATCGCCCGCGCTGACCATCATCATCATACCAACGGCAGCAAGCGCCACCAGCAGCGGATATTCAAAGCGCAGCAGACCCCGGCGTGCCATGTATTCCTGGCTCATCACCAGAACGGCACCTGCCGACAAAAGGATGGCAACTTTGGCAAAACGCGCGAACCCGTCATCTACGAACATGCCGTTGAACGCCACGTTGGTGCCACTGCCCTGGGTAGCGATCCAGATCGCCAGGACCGCCATCAGGCCCGCCGTGGTCCAGACTAGAACCGAAGCCAGCCCGTCTTTCGACGTGTAGACTGCCCCCAACAGAGCCACCATCGCATAGATCGCCAGAACGATTTCCGGCAGGATAATTGTCAGATCAGCCTGGATCATGTCTCCAAAGCTCCCTTAATGCGAAGCGGCAGTCTGGGTCGCAGCCTCAGCCGCGGCCAGAGCCGTGTCATAGTTCGAAATGAGTGCCGTCGTCGATTGCCCGATCACATCGGTCACCAGCGACGGGTAGACCCCCAACAGGATCGTCATCACGATCAGCGGGGCAAAAATCAGCCGCTCGCGAGAGCTCATGTCGGTCATCGCCTTCAGGCTTTCCTTGATCAGGTCCCCAAAGACAACGCGGCGGTAGAGCCACAACGCGTAGGCTGCCGAAAAGATCACACCTGTCGCCGCAACGGCGGTCACCCAGGTGTTAACCTGGAATGTACCCATGAGTGTCAGGAACTCACCAATAAACCCGCTGGTGCCCGGCAGGCCGACATTGGCCATGGTGAACAGCATGAAGACCAGCGCATAGGCGGGCATCCGGATGACCAGACCGCCATAAGCCTCGATATCGCGGGTGTGCATCCGGTCATAGATCACGCCGACACAGAGGAAGAGCGCGGCAGAGATGAACCCGTGGCTCAGCATCTGGAAAATTGCGCCGTCAATGCCTTGCTGGTTCGCAGCAAATATGCCCATCGTGACAAAGCCCATATGCGCCACCGAGGAATACGCGATCAGCTTTTTCATGTCTTCCTGCACCAGTGCCACCAGCGAGGTATAGACAACCGCTATGGCTGACATCCAAAGCACCAGATCAGTCATCACCGCCGTGCCAACCGGGAACATCGGCAGGCTGAACCGCAGGAAGCCGTAGCCGCCCATCTTCAACAGGATCGCCGCCAGCACGACCGAGCCCGCCGTCGGCGCCTGAACGTGCGCATCAGGCAACCATGTATGCACCGGCCACATCGGCATTTTCACCGCAAAAGATGCGAAGAAGGCCAGGAACATCAGCGTCTGCATACCGCCGGTGATATAGATGCCCAACACGCTGAAACTCTCGGATGCGAACTGATGGGCCATCAGCGCCTCGATATCCGTAGTGCCTGCGTCAGCATACATTGCAACCATGGCTACCAGCATCAGCACCGAGCCGAGGAAGGTGTAAAGGAAGAACTTGAAGCTGGCATAGATACGGTCCTTGCCGCCCCAGATCCCGATGATCAGGAACATCGGGATCAGACCCGCCTCGAAGAACAGGTAGAACAGCACCAGGTCCAGCGCCATGAACACGCCCAGCATCAGCGTTTCCAGCAGCAAAAAGGCAATCATGTATTCCTTGACGCGGTCTGTCACATTCCAGCTGGCCAGAATGGTCAGCGGCATGATGAAGGTGGTCAGCAACACAAACAGAACGCTGATGCCATCCACACCCATCTTGTATTTCAGACCCATCAGCCATTCACCCTCTTCCACCATCTGGAAGCCGGTGTTCGAAGGATCAAAGCCTGTGTAGATGCCAATTGACACCAGAAACGTCACAGTTGTCGCCAGCAATGCAATCCACTTGGCGTTGCGCTGCGCTGCGACGTCGCTGCCGTGCAGGAACAGCGCCAGAATGCCTGCTGCGATGGCGGGGATAAAGGTGACAATAGATAGGATATTGTCCATTAGTGTGCGCCTCCGCCGATCGACATCCAGGTGACAAGGGCCGCAATGCCCAAAACCATCCAGAAGGCGTAAGTAAAGATGTACCCGGTCTGCGCCTTGCCTGCGAGGCGGGTGAAGAAGGGAACAACGCCCATTGCAACCCCATTCAGGAAGCCGTCGATTGTATTGCCGTCACCGCGTTTCCACAGGAACCGGCCAAGGGCGACAGTGGGTTTGACAAAGATCGCGTCGTAGATTTCGTCGAAATACCATTTGTTCAGCAGGAACAGGTACAGCGGGCGCTGATTTGCGGCCAGACGTGCGGGTAGCGACGTGTTCACGATGTAGAACCAATAGGCCACGATAAAGCCAAGCACCATCGCAACAAATGGCGAAACCTTGACCCATTTCGGAGCCGCATGCGCATCGTCCAGAATGTGGTTGTCCGGCGCCATGTAAAGCGCACCTTCACCCGGCTCACCCGCAAACATATAATGGTGGTCCCCGCCCACTGCGGCATTCTCACCATTCGCGGCCTCGTCAGCATGGCTGTCAGCCGCATGGCTTTCATCGGCATGGCTGTCTTGGCCGTGCGACGCATCCGCCGCCGCGTGATCACCGGCCTCGGCATGCTCTGAAGCTTCTGCAACCGGAATACCGTAGAACTTGCCGACCTTGTCGGCATGGCCAAAGAAGTTTCCGTACCAGATCATGCCCGCGAATACCGCACCCAGCGACAAAACTCCCAGCGGCACCAGCATGACCATCGGGCTTTCATGTGCGTGATCATGCGTATGCTTGTCCCCACGCGGCTCTCCATAGAAGGTCAGGAAGATCAGACGCCAGCTGTAGAACGAGGTGAACGCCGCAGCGACAACCAGCAACCAGAAGCCATAGCTTGACCCGCCCGCATAGGCGCTTTCGATAATTGCGTCCTTTGACAGGAAACCAGCAAACCCAAAGGTGGTCAGCGGGATGCCAACACCGGTAATCGCCAGGGTACCGATCATCATCGCCCAGAAGGTATAGGGGATCTTTTTGCGCAGACCGCCATATTCGGTCATCTCCTGTTCGTGATGCATCGCGTGGATCACGGAACCGGCCCCAAGGAACAACAGCGCCTTGAAGAAGGCATGCGTGAACAAGTGGAACATCGCTGCCGAATACATGCCGACGCCCGCCGCCACAAACATGTAACCCAACTGGGAACAGGTCGAATACGCGATGACACGTTTGATATCGGTCTGAACCAGACCAACAGTGGCCGCAAAGAACGCAGTCGAGGCCCCAAGAACAGTGATGAACCCTGTCGCGCCCGGTGCGAACTCCATCAGCGGGGACATGCGGCAGACCAAAAAGACGCCTGCGGTCACCATGGTCGCAGCGTGGATCAGCGCTGACACAGGCGTCGGGCCTTCCATCGCATCCGGCAACCATGTGTGCAGGATCAACTGCGCCGATTTACCCATCGCCCCGATGAACAGCAGCACGCAGATCACTTCGATCGCGGTCCATTCCCCCCACAGGAAATGCAGCTTTTCTTCGGCCAAGGCAGGGGCAGAGGCAAAGATATCCGAGAAGTTGATACTGTCGGTCAGGAAGAACAGCGCGAAGATGCCCAGAGCAAAACCAAAGTCGCCGACCCGGTTGACTACAAAGGCCTTGATCGCCGCCGCGTTGGCCGAAGGCTTGCGATAATAGAACCCGATCAGCAGGTATGAAGCGACGCCGACGCCCTCCCAGCCAAAGAACATCTGCACCAGATTATCCGCCGTCACCAGCATCAGCATGGCAAAGGTGAAGAAGGACAGATAGGCAAAGAAGCGCGGTTTATAGCTTTCGCCTTCGCGCCATTGCGGATCGTGATCCATGTAGCCGAAGCTGTACAGGTGCACGAGCGCCGAGACCGTCGTCACCACGATCAGCATGATTGCCGTCAGTCGGTCCAGACGGATGGCCCAGCTTGTCGAAAGCGAACCGCTTTCGATCCAGCGCATGATCTCGATCTGCTGCGTGTGGCCGTCGAAGGTGAAGAACACGATCCAGGACAGCAGACAAGCCAGAAACAGCAGGCCCGTGGCCGTCCACATGGCGGCTTTCTCGCCAATGAACTTCCAGCCGAACCCGCAGAGCAGCGCGCCCACCAGCGGGGCAAAGAGGATGGTGGTTTCCATGTTCTCTTACCCCTTCATCATATTGACGTCTTCAACCGCGATGGTGCCGCGGTTGCGGAAGAAACAAACTAGAATGGCCAGCCCGATTGCTGCCTCGGCCGCCGCAACGGTCAGAACGAACAGCGTAAACACCTGCCCGACCAAATCGCCGAGAAAGCTGGAAAACGCCACAAGGTTGATATTCACCGCCAGCAGCATCAGTTCGATGCTCATCAGCAGGATGATGACGTTCTTGCGGTTCAGGAAGAGACCGAAGATGCCGATGACGAACAGCGTCGCCGCGACCGTAAGATAGTGTTCAAGTCCGATCATAGCTTCGCCTCGCCTTCATCTGAGACAGTTCCCGTTTTGCAGAATTTCGCCGGATCGAGTTGCTCATCGCGTACAATTGGATCAGCACCGATCACCGTGAGGTCGGAGACAACCTCGGTCAGCATTGGTGGAGTATCGAGGTTGGCGTACTGCTCTCTGAGCACATTCAATTCTGAACTCAGATCAAATTTCAGGCTATCTGCACGAAAACCTTCAACAACAACATCGAGAGTTTCACCCGTAGCGCATGACACAACGGTCCAAGAGTAACCGGGGTTTTCACACCCAATCTCTCTTGCAACCCACCAGTCATGAATGCCGGGAATATCGAACTCAAAGGTACCGTCATACCCAGTGCACTCTTTCGGCGGTACTGGGCTCGTCTCCGCGTGAGACGTCGTAACCGAACATATGAGCATTGCAGCGGTCATCGCTCGTTTCACAACCCCTGGCCCGGTTTCACGTCCTTCAACTCCATCGCCTTGGCCGGGTCGCGCATCATCTGGCCGATGATGTCCTGACGCTTGATGTCCTTGCGGTGGCGCAGCGTCAGAACGATGGCTCCGATCATTGCCACCAGCAGGATCAGGCCCGCCAGCTGGAACAGAAGGAAATATTGATCGTAAAGGATGAGGCCAAGCGCCTCGGTGTTGTGGCGGTCTGTCGGGACCGGCTGGGCCAGATTGGCCGCCGCACCCTGTGCGCTGTCCCATGCCCCGAAGGCCATGACAAACTGCATCAGAATGATCAGACCAATCAGCAGGGCCAGCGGCATATAGCGCGCCATTTCGGCCTTGAGCTCTGCAAAGTCCACGTCCAGCATCATCACCACGAAGAGGAACAGAACCGCGACCGCGCCGACATAGACGATGACCAGCAGCATCGCCACGAACTCGGCCCCCAGCAGCACGAACAGCCCTGCCGAGGACAGAAACGCCAGGATCAGCCACAGGACCGAGTGCACCGGTTGGCGGCTGATCACCGTAAACAGCCCGCCGGTGATGGCGCTGATGGCAAACAGGTAGAAGGCAAAGACGGTCATTGATCCTCATCCTCGTTGTCGCCCATGACCTCTTGCGCCAGATCCAGCGCGCGGGTCATGGCCGGGATGCCGGCAAAGACCGACATCTGACCGATCGTTTCCACGATCTCTTGTTTCTTTGCGCCCGCTTCCAGCGCATGACGTACGGTCTGGCGCACGGCCGAATCCGCCTGAGCGCCCTGACAGGTCAGCCCGGCCAGCGTCAGCAGCAGGCGTGTTTTGGCATCCAGCCCGTCCTTGTTGACGGTGTTGCCGAACATCATCTCCATGACCTCTTTGGGCATGGTTGGCCACAGCGCCTCGAACCCTTTGGGCGAGAAGCTTTCCATCGCCGGGTTCATCGCCTTGGCCATGTCCTGAGCCTGCTTCATCATCAGCTCGAACGGATTTGTCGGGCTATCAGTCATCGGTACGGTGCGTCCAGTTCCAGATTGCGCGCGATCTCGGCTTCCCAGCGTTCGCCATTCGACAGGAGTTTTTCCTTGTCGTAGAACAGCTCTTCCCGGGTTTCCGTGGCGAATTCAAAGTTCGGGCCTTCGACGATGGCATCAACCGGGCATGCCTCTTGGCAGAAGCCGCAATAGATGCACTTGGTCATGTCGATGTCATAGCGCGTGGTGCGGCGGCTGCCGTCTTCTCGCGGTTCGGCGTCGATGGTGATGGCCTGCGCCGGGCAGACCGCCTCGCACAGTTTACAGGCGATGCAGCGCTCTTCGCCATTCGGATAGCGGCGAAGTGCGTGTTCACCGCGGAAACGCGGGGACAGAGGGCCCTTTTCGTGCGGGTAGTTCACGGTGGCTTTGGGAGCGAAGAAATACTTCAGACCCAGTTTCATTCCGACCCAGAAATCCTGCAGTAGGAAGTATTTGGCAGCGCGGGTGTAATCGATGTTTGCCATATCAGCCTCCTACGCTCCAACGGGCAAATGCGCCCCAGAACCAGTCGAATTTCGCCGCAAAGGCCACGAACACCACCCAGACCAGCGAGAATGGCAGGAACACTTTCCAGCCCAGCCGCATCAGCTGGTCATAGCGGTAGCGGGGCGTGATGGCCTTGACCATCGCGAAGATGAAGAAGAAGAACGCCATCTTGGCGACCATCCACAAAACACCATCGGGCAGGCCCGGGATCGGCGACAGCCAGCCGCCGAAGAACAGCAGCGAGGTCAGCGCGCACATCAGGAAAATTGCAATGTATTCACCCGCCATGAACAGCAGGAAGGGCGTGGCCGAGTATTCGACCTGATAACCCGCCACAAGTTCCGATTCCGCTTCGGGCAAGTCAAACGGTGGCCGGTTTGTCTCAGCCAGCGCCGAGATGAAGAACAGAAAGACCATCGGGAAGTGCGGCAGCCAGTACCAGCTGAAGAACCCGAACGACCCATCCTGCGCCCGCACGATATCGCCAAAGTTCATCGACCCGGTCGAGATGATCACACCGATGATGATCAGGCCGATGGAAACCTCGTACGAAATCATCTGCGCGGCTGAGCGCAACGAGCCGAGGAACGGGTACTTTGAGTTCGACGCCCAACCGCCCATGATCACGCCATAAACCTCAAGCGAGGATACGGCGAAGACATAGAGGATTGCGACGTTGATATCCGACAGGACCCAGCCATCGTTGAACGGGATCACCGCCCAGGCGATCATCGCCAGCACGAAAGAGGTGAGCGGCGCGAGGATGAAAACCGTGCGGTCGGCTCCTGCGGGGATAACGACCTCTTTGACGACGTATTTCAACGCATCCGCCACCGATTGCAGCAGACCGTAGACGCCGACCACGTTGGGCCCGCGGCGCATCTGGACAGCGGCCCAGATTTTGCGGTCGCCATAAACAAGGAACAACAGCGAGATCATCACAAAGGCAACAACAGCAAGCACTTGCGCCAGAATGATGATGGCTATTCCGCCGGGGGTGTTAAAGAATTCAGCCATTGGTCCTCACACCGTGGGTATTCCGTTTTTCGCGCGCTATGCAAAGGCCAGATGCCTGCGCAAACTGCGGCTGGGTCGGCGCGTTGGTGTAAACAGCATCTGCCGCCATTGCGCCACCCTTTTTCTTTCGTTTCCCGCACATTTCCGGCGCAGTCAGGTGCGACCCAACCGCAGCACTGGCTTGCGATATGAAACTGCTATGGTTCATTCCGCCGCAATCTTCTCGGCTTTGCGGACCTGCGCCTGCGCCGACAGCTCGGCCATCAGTTGCGAGGCACGTGCGATCGGGTTGGTCAGATAGAAATCCTTGATCGCGTTGCGGAAGGTCGCCTTGCCCAAAGATCCGGCCTCAAGCGCTTGAACCTCATTCTCGATCACCTCGTCGATGCGGGCCAGATGGGGGACCGCCTCAATCAAGGCTGTGCGCAACTGCGCCAGCGAGTCATAGGGGAGCGTCGCCCCCAGTTCAGCCGACAGCGCACGAAGGATGGCCCAGTTTTCCTTGGCCTCACCCGGCGCAAACCCGGCGCGCATCGCCAGTTGCGGACGGCCTTCCGTATTCACGTACAGACCGTTTTCCTCAGTATAGGCCGCGCCCGGCAGAATCACATCTGCGCGGTGTGCGCCCCGATCCCCGTGGCTGCCCTGGTAGATCACAAACGCGCCTTCGCCGATTTCGACCTCATCCGCACCAAGGTTATAGATCACATCCGCAGCATTGATCGCTTCCATGCCGCCTGCGTTGGTGGCGTCCACATCCATCGCGCCCACGCGCGACGCCGCAGTGTGCAGAATGATCAGGCCGCTTTCCGTATTTGCGGCAATTGTTTGCGCGGCAGCCAGAACAACGGCTCCATCCGCCTCCTGCAGCGCTCCCTGCCCGACGACGACCAGCGAGCGTTTGCCCCTGATTTCATCGTCGCCCCCCATGTCGATAACCTTTTGCAGCGCCGCGCGGTCATCGCCCACATGATGGTACGCATAAGTCAGATCGACCGCTGGACCTACCAAAGCGACTTCGGCCCCGTGCGCCCACGCCTTGCGGATACGCGCGTTCAAAACCGGTGCTTCATCGCGCGGGTTGGTGCCAATCAGAAGAATACGCTCGGCCGTATCGATGTCTTCAATCGCGGCCGTCCCGGCATATGCGCCACGGTTCCCGGCCGGAAGCTTGGCTCCATCGGTGCGGCATTCGACAACACCGCCCTGCCCTTCGATCATCTGCTTCAAAGCGAACGCAGCCTCGACCGGCGCCAGATCACCGACGATACCGGCTGGCTTCTCAGCGCTTTTCAGCGCCTCTGCGGCCTTGGTCAGTGCTTCGGACCATGAGGCCGGGCGCAGCTTGCCGTTTTCACGGATGTAAGGCTTGTCCAGACGCTGACGCCGCAACCCGTCCCAGACAAAGCGGGTTTTGTCACTGATCCACTCCTCATTCACACCGTCATGATTGCGAGGAAGGAAGCGCATCACCTCGCGCCCTTTGGTATCGACACGAATGTTCGATCCCAGCGCGTCCATGACGTCGATGCTTTCGGTCTTGGTCAATTCCCACGGGCGGGCGGTAAACGCATAAGGTTTCGAGGTCAGTGCCCCAACCGGGCACAGGTCGATAATGTTGCCCTGCAGGTTCGAATCCAGCGTCTGGTTCAGATACGAGGTGATCTCGGCATCCTCACCGCGCCCTGTCTGACCCATCTGAGTGATCCCGGCGACTTCGGTGGTGAAGCGCACGCAGCGGGTGCAACTGATGCAGCGGGTCATTGCAGTGCCCACAAGCGGTCCCAGATCCAGATCATCAACCGCGCGTTTGGCTTCCTTGAACCGCGAACCGGACAGGCCATAAGCCATCGCCTGGTCCTGAAGATCGCACTCTCCGCCCTGATCGCAGATCGGGCAATCCAGTGGATGGTTGATCAGCAGGAACTCCATCACACCCTCGCGGGCCTTCTTGACCATGGGAGAGTTCGTCTTGACTACCGGCGGCTGCCCTTCCGGCCCCGGGCGCAGATCGCGCACCTGCATCGCGCAGGAGGCAGCCGGTTTCGGCGGTCCGCCCACTACCTCAACCAGACACATCCGGCAGTTTCCCGCAATCGACAGGCGCTCGTGATAGCAGAAACGCGGTACCTCGACCCCGGCTTGTTCACAAGCCTGTATCAGGGTCATCGCACCATCGACTTCGATTTCCTGCCCGTCGATATTGATCTTGCGGAGGTCAGACATGGCTCTCAATTCGCTCTCAAATAAACGCCAATGGCGCTGTTTCTTTGGATTTCTTTCTGCCCCAGAGAGCAGAATGTTTTGGGGTTGTCGTAGGACACGCCGTTTTTCGCCAGATAAGCCTCGCCCTTGGCCCGCATCCGATCCTTTTCAGCATCCGACTCGACATAGGAGCGGATTTCCGTGTCCGAGTACCCCAGATTATTCGCTTTGGACCGCAGTCCCCACATCACACTGATCGCTTTCAATCGCCGCCCGCTGATCGACGGGCAGAACTCGGAAATCTCATTTGCAATGGCGATGTAGTAGAGTTCGTTGTCGATCTCTTTGACATCCCTCAAGGGCGGCTTTGCTTCTGTCACCGTCGGCAAGGCCATCAGCGATGCGAGGGCAACTAGTTTTACAACAGACATGGGTTTTCCTTTCGTCTTGGACTGTCCAAGACGAAGCGCTTTGCCGCTGCTAGGCAATAACACCCTGCCCGCCCACCGAAGATATGGAAAAACACCGGTCATGGCCGCTGGCAGGTTCCTGCAAATGTCAGTTGATCATTGCTGACGCTGAGGTTCTGCGGGTCAGTATCCGGACCCACCTTCCAAGCAATCCGAGACGATCCGAAGTTCTGGATGCAGAATTTGGTACCTTCATGACGTCCGGCCTCGCGCGCACCATCGAGTGAAGCAGAGACGCCTTTGACGACAACCGTAAAGTCCGCGGGCGAGGTTTTCTTGTTGACCACCTTCGCCTTGGCCCTGAACGACTTGCCGTCGAACAAAAGCCGGTCTGCCGACGGCTTCACCAGACCGCATGCAGAAACACCAGCCAGCGCCAACACAACAATAAGGGCTTTGGGGGCCTTCATACTTTCCCTCTTTGTTTTCTGTTCCGCTGCGTCGCCATCAAAACGCCGCCACCAATGCCATAAGCCCGATCACGACCATGCACGCCCAGCCGATCACATACAGAATTGTCCGCGGACCGCTGCTTGGCTTGCCAATCCCTTTCAGGTGCACAACCAGCATCGCCAAGCGCGCAACCAACGCCACTGAGGCCAGCAGGTTTACCCAGAACGGGCTGACGCCCAGCAAAATCGCCGCTGTTATGACAGTCACAAACGCAGGAAGTGTTTCCGTTCCATTCAGATAGGCCCGGTTCAGACGATACGCCTTGTCGGCATAGTCCTGCTCGGGCGTCGCACCGGGTGCCAGCCCTTTGGCTTGTTTGGCCAGTGCAGAAAACGGCGCCAGAAACAATACAACCAGCGTGAATAGCACAACCGACGCAATCGCGTGGCTATATACAGCAAACACTTCCATCTTCGTTCACTCCGCTGCCATCGCACCCATACGGCCCGATTTCTGAGCCTTGATGCGGTCTTCGATCTCTTCCCGGAAATTGCGGATCAGGCCCTGGATCGGCCAGGCGGCCGCATCGCCCAAAGCGCAGATCGTGTGTCCTTCGACCTGTTTGGTCACGTCGAACAACATGTCGATCTCTTCCAGTTCAGCCTCGCCGCGCACCAGACGATCCATCACACGCATCATCCAGCCGGTGCCTTCGCGACACGGCGTACACTGACCACAGCTTTCATGCTTGTAAAACTTCGACAGTCGCCAGATCGCCTTGATGATGTCGGTGGATTTGTCCATCACAATCACCGCTGCCGTACCCAGACCCGACCCCAGATCATTGCGCAGGTAATCGAAATCCATAATCGCGTCGCGCATGTTTTCACCGCGAACGCAGGGAACCGAGGACCCACCGGGGATAACCGCCAGCAGATTATCCCACCCGCCGCGAATGCCGCCGCAATGGGTTTCGATCAGCTGTTCGAACGGGATCGACATCGCCTCTTCGACGACACATGGGTTGTTCACGTGGCCCGAGATCGCAAACAGCTTGGTACCGGCGTTGTTCTGGCGACCAAATCCAGCGAACCAATCCGCACCCCGACGCAGAATGGTCGGCACCACCGCGATGGATTCCACGTTGTTTACCGTGGTCGGACAGCCATACAGCCCCGCACCCGCCGGGAACGGAGGTTTCATCCGCGGCATGCCCTTCTTGCCCTCAAGGCTTTCAATCAGGGCGGTTTCCTCGCCACAAATATAGGCCCCTGCCCCGTGATGAAGGAAAAGATCGAAATCCCAGCCCGAACCAGCGGCATTTTTGCCAAGAAGCCCCGCGTCATAGGCCTCATCAATCGCAGCCTGCAATGCCTCACGCTCGCGGATGTATTCGCCGCGCAGGTAAATATAGCAGGTATGTGCGTTCATCGCGAAAGAGGCGATCAGACACCCTTCAATCAACGTGTGGGGATCATGGCGCATGATCTCACGGTCTTTGCAGGTGCCGGGCTCGGATTCATCGGCATTCACAACCAGATAGGAAGGGCGACCGTCGCTTTCCTTTGGCATGAACGACCATTTCAGGCCAGTTGGGAAGCCCGCACCGCCGCGTCCGCGCAGCCCGGAATCCTTCATTGTCTGAATGATCCAGTCCCGGCCCTTTTCAATCAGGCCAGCTGTGCCGTCCCAATGCCCGCGGGCTTGCGCGCCTTTCAGCGTGCGTTCGTGCATCCCGTAGATGTTGGTAAAGATCCGGTCCTGATCCTTCAGCATCATTCGTTACCTTCAGCTGTCCTGACGCATGCGCCAGAGTTGAAAAATGTTCACACCCGCATAAATGAATGCCGCCAGAGCGGCAAAATCAAACAGCAGCGCGTGCCGGGCTGTCAAACCCAGCGCGGGGCCAATGAACAGGTTCATGGCGAGCCAGATCACCATCGTCACCGCAATGACGATGCCGATATGTCGGCCCTTTCGGGCTATAGCCTGATCCTTGTCCTTGTCCATCATCCCCCGATGCCCCGATGGGACACCCGTTTAGTCTTTGTAGGTGCCATCTTCCTTGGCACGTTTGGCAAATTCAGTTTCCTCACCCGCCGCAAGCTTGGCTGCCTGTTCAATCCAGCCATCGCGCTCGATCCGGCCCTTGAACTTCAACCGTGCATCGACCCAGGCGACCTGTTCCGGTGTCCAGGCAGCGATCTGATCATAGTGGAAGAAGCCCAGCTCGTTCAGCGTCTGCTCCAGCTTGGGGCCTACGCCTTTCAACAGTTTCAGGTTATCTGCCTTGCCATCGCGCGCGCCTGCCAGTGTTTCGGGCTGGTCCTCTTTCGCTGCCTTCGCCTCAGCGGCCTGTTTCGCAGCAGGTTTCGCCGGGGCTGGCGCTTTGGGCGGCTTCGGTGCCGCTTTGGTCGCTGCCGCCTTGCCATCCTTGCCCAACCAAGGGGTCAGGATCGGAACCTCGGTCCCATCGATGCGTTTGACCGTATCGCCAATACCGGTGGCCAGTTCGACGCAGGCGTTATACCGGGCCTTTCCGGCCTCATGATCGGTCAGACTGGTCAGCCCTTTGAGCGGTTCAGCCGCATAACGTCCGTTTTGTGGGCCCGGCGTCGGAACTTTCCCCGCCACCAGATCATCGAGGATCTTGCCAAAGCTCTCGGCGGTCAGGTCTTCGTAGTAATCCTTGCCGATCTGCGCCATCGGCGCATTGGTGCAGGAGCCAAGGCATTCGACCTCTTCCCAACTGAGCTTGCCATCAGCCGACAGTTCGTGCGGTTTCGCCGAGATCTTTTCCTTACAGACCGCAATCAGGTCCTCTGCTCCGCAGATCATGCAAGAGGTCGTACCACAAACCTGAATATGCGCAGCCGACCCAACGGGTTGCAGTTGGAACATGAAGTAAAACGAAGCAACCTCAAGCACACGGATATAGGCCATACCCAGCATGTCGGCGACGGATTCAATCGCCGGACGGCTCAGCCATCCCTCTTGTTCCTGTGCGCGCCACAGAAGCGGAATGACCGCGCTGGCCTGACGGCCTTCGGGGTATTTGGTGATCTGCGCTTCGGCCCATTGCTGGTTGGCAGCGGTGAAGGCAAAGCTTTCGGGTTGTTCGGGATGAAGACGGCGGAGCATTAGCGGTCAATCTCTCCAAATACGACGTCCATGGTGCCGATGATGGCGGCGACGTCGGCCAGTTGGTGGCCTTTGGCAACGTGGTCCATGGCTTGCAGGTGCAGGAAGCCCGGTGCGCGCAGTTTGGCGCGGTAGGGTTTGTTGGTGCCGTCGGCAACCAGATAAACGCCGAACTCGCCCTTGGGGGCTTCGACGGCAGCATAGACCTCACCAGCAGGCACGTGGAAGCCTTCGGTATACAGCTTGAAGTGATGGATCAGGCTCTCCATCGAGGTCTTCATGTCCGAGCGTTTCGGTGGAGTGATCTTGCCGCGTGCCAGAACGTCACCGGGGCACTCGCGGATTTTGGCGATGGCCTGACGGATGATCAGCAGCGACTGGCGCATTTCCTCCATGCGGACAAGATAGCGGTCATAGCAATCGCCGTTCTTGCCGACGGGAATCTGGAATTCAAACTCATCATAGCACTCGTAGGGCTGCGCGCGACGCAAGTCCCAGGCCAGACCCGATCCACGCACCATCACGCCCGAGAAGCCGTATTTCTGGATGTCATCCTCGGTCACCACGCCGATATCGGCGTTGCGCTGCTTGAAGATGCGGTTTTCGGTCAGCAGCCCGTCAATGTCATCAAGGACGCTTGGGAATTCGTGACTCCAGGCCTCGATATCGTCCAGCAGTTCGGGCGGCAGGTCCTGATGGACACCACCGGGGCGGAAATAAGCGGCGTGCAGGCGGGCGCCACAGGCTCGCTCATAAAACACCATCAGCTTTTCGCGTTCTTCAAAACCCCACAGCGGCGGGGTCAGAGCGCCCACATCCATCGCCTGCGTGGTCACGTTCAACAGGTGATTCAGGATGCGTCCGATCTCGGAATACAGCACCCGGATCAGCGAGCCCCGGCGCGGCACCTCGACCCCGGTCAGCTTTTCGATGGCCAGACACCAGGCATGTTCCTGGTTCATCGGTGCCACATAGTCCAGACGGTCGAAATACGGCAGGTTTTGCAGATACGTCCGGCTTTCCATCAGCTTTTCGGTGCCACGATGCAGCAGGCCGATATGCGGGTCGCAACGTTCGACAATCTCGCCGTCCAACTCGAGCACCAGACGCAAAACTCCGTGCGCCGCGGGGTGTTGCGGGCCGAAGTTGATGTTGAAGTTGCGGATCTTCTGCTCGCCGCTCAGCGCGTCCGTGCTGCCGTCATCATATCTTGAGCCGTCCATCAACGCCCTCGTTTCTTCTTTGCTTCGGCCCGAACCCGGACCTTTTCGGCCTCGACCGCCTTGACCGCAGACCCGGCCAGTAGAACCCCAAACGCGCCCAGAATGACCAACTCACCTATCATCTCAGCGGCGCTCCAACTCTTGCAGTTTCAGCCCGACCCACCACAGCAATGCGATCGTGCCAAAGGGAACCAGACACAGCAGGCACCAGTATTTGTTGATCCCGAAGAACGGCAAAATCTTCACCATCGGAATGATGGTCAGCGCAGACAGGATCAGCCACCAGATGCCACCCATTATTCGGTCTCCTGTTTCTCATCCCCCGGCAGAATGTAGTTCGCACCTTCCCATGGGGACATGAAATCAAACTGACGGTACTCCTGCACCAGACTGACCGGCTCGTAGACGACGCGTTTCTGCGCCTCGTCATAACGCACCTCGGTGTAGCCCGTGGTCGGGAAATCCTTGCGCAGCGGATGGCCACGGAAGCCATAATCCGTCAGGATGCGCCGCAAGTCTGGATGGCCCGAGAACAGGATGCCGAACATGTCGAACACCTCACGCTCGAACCAGTTGGCCGAGGGGTGGATATCGACTATCGAAGGCACCATGTCATCTTCGCGGATCGAAACCCGCAGACGGATGCGCTGGTTCTGGTACATCGAAAGGAAGTGGTACACCACGTCGAACCGCTTGGCGCGTTCGGGGTAATCGACGCCGGTGATATCCACCAGTGTCGAGAACTTGCAGTTTTGGTCCGACCGCAGAAATTCTACGAATTCCACGAGGTTCGACGGCGCCACATCGACGTTCAGCTCACCATGGGTCACATCCCAGGACAGAACACAATCGGCTCGTTTCAGTTCAAGCTGGGTGCCGAGTTCTTTGAGTGCTTCGCTCATCTACCCTTCCCCTCAGC
Source organism: Ruegeria sp. AI2 (assembly GCF_056541275.1). Taxonomy (NCBI): domain Bacteria; kingdom Pseudomonadati; phylum Pseudomonadota; class Alphaproteobacteria; order Rhodobacterales; family Roseobacteraceae; genus Ruegeria; species Ruegeria sp. AI2. Next base: position 254,895 of record NZ_JBQFYB010000001.1, on the reverse strand, counting down.
GTACAATTGTGCCGGTGCGGCGGATTTTGCGTTGTAGCTGTAGCAGACCGTAAAGCAGCGCCTCGGCGGTCGGAGGGCAGCCGGGCACATAGATATCCACGGGAACAACTCGGTCGCAGCCGCGCACAACGGAATAAGAATAGTGATAATAGCCGCCGCCATTCGCGCAGGATCCCATCGAGATCACATAGCGCGGCTCGGGCATTTGGTCGTAAACCTTACGCAACGCAGGGGCCATCTTGTTGGTCAGCGTGCCAGCCACGATCATCACGTCAGATTGGCGCGGAGAAGCGCGCGGGGCGATGCCGAAACGTTCCGCATCATAGCGCGGCATCGAGGTGTGCATCATTTCAACCGCGCAGCAGGCCAGACCAAAGGTCATCCAGTGCAGCGAACCGGTACGGGCCCAGTTGATGATATCCTCGCTCGAGGTCAGAAGAAAACCTTTGTCCTGCAACTCGGCATTCAGGGCCTGGGTGGCGACTTCCTTGTCGACGCCAGCGGTGTTTGCACCGGTCATCACTCCCATTCCAAGGCCCCTTTCTTCCACTCATAGGCAAAGCCGATGGTCAGCACGGCCAGAAACACCATCATCGACCAGAAGCCGACATCGCTGATATCGCGGAACCCGACGGCCCAGGGAAACAGGAATGCGATCTCAAGATCGAAGATGATGAAGAGAATCGAGACCAGATAGAATCGGACGTCAAATTTCATTCGCGCATCGTCGAAGGCGTTGAAGCCACATTCATATGCGCTGACCTTTTCGGGGTCGGGATTGCGGACAGCCAGCACAACGGCGGCAAGAATCAGGACGATTCCAAGGCCTACGGCAACGGCCAGAAACACCAGAATCGGGAGGTACTCCCGCAGCAGGTCTTCCACGAATAGCTCCTTTCTTGCGCACGCATCTTGTCGGGTGCGCCGTCAATTGGCGTGTTGACTGGACATTCTCTATCCCCGCCGGGTCAGAGGGTCAACCGAACACAGCCCCGTTCACCATCAAACATACGCTTGACAGCGCGGCATAGAATCGCATTTCGCGCGTTTTGCATTGGCTTGCGGAAACTCGGTAAACTTACTTATTCCATGCAGGTTTACGTTTTTCGAAGAACGCCGCGATCCCTTCACGCGCCTCTTCCGTTTCCCAGCGTTCGACCAGTTCGTTGATGGTCTGGTCGATTGTGGCATCATCAATACGAGGTCCCAGAGTTCGAACCAGTGCCTTGGCAGATGCAACCGCCCCCGGCGCGCACGAAAGATAGGGCAGGACTTCATCTTCTATCGCGGCCGCAAGCTGCTCGGAGGGCACAGCCTTTGCCAGCAATCCCAGATCAACCGCTTCGGGCGCATCGAACAACCGGGCCGACATGAACACACGCCGTGCCCGCGCCTCACCCATACGAGCGATAACATAAGGGCCGATTGTCGCCGGAATCAGCCCCAGCCGGGTCTCGGTCAGTCCCATCTTCAGACTATCTACACCGATGGCGACATCGCACACGGCGGCCATCCCAACGCCTCCGCCAAAGGCGTTGCCTTGCAGCGCCCCGATCAGGGGTTTGGGCATTGTGTTCAACGCCTGCAACATCTCGGCCAGCTTGCGCGCTTCGACAAATCGCGTCGCCTTGTCGGCCGCCATCTGGTCCTGCATCCACCCCAGATCACCACCGGCGCAAAACGTCTTTCCCGCAGCGGCCAGAACGACCACCCTGACAGAGCCATCCTGACCCAGTTGCGACGCGGCCTGTGTCAGCTCGGTAATCATTTGACCCGACAGCGCGTTGTGCTTTTCCGCCCGGTCCAGAGTTAACGTGGCAACACCGCGTTCGTCTGCTGAAATCGAGATTGTTTCGAACATGTTAGCCTCTCAACGCCTTGGCCATCTGCGCGGCCTCTTCGACCACATCGATATCCAGACCGGTTTGGTAGCCCAACCGGTGCAAATGCGCTGCAACGGTTTCAGTCGCGACATTGCCCGCGGCCCCCGGAGCATACGGGCAACCGCCAAGCCCACCCACGGCCGCATCGAACACGCGCACCCCCAGCGAAAGTGCCGCATCGATATTGTCGATTGCACGCCCATTGGTGTCATGAAAATGCCCGGCAAGCCGCGTCACAGGAACCCTTTCCCGCACCGCCAGAAGCATATGAGCGATCTTGTCTGGCGTGCCTTGCCCGATCGTGTCCCCCAAAGACACCTCGTAACAGCCCAACGCAAACAGCCGGTCGGCAACTTCGGCCACTTTCTCGGGCGGGGTCGGGCCGTCATAAGGGCAATCCGTCACGCAAGAGACATAGCCGCGAACCGGAAGGTCGATATGGCGCGCCGCTTCGAGAATCGGCGTGAACCGTTCGATTGACTCGGCGATCGAGGCATTGATGTTTGCCTTGGAAAACCCCTCGGAAGCAGACGCAAAAATGGCAATCTCATCCGCTTTGGCGGCCAGCGCATCCTCGTATCCGCGCATATTCGGCGTCAACGCCGCGTAACGCACTCCGTCCGCGCGGGTAATACCGGCCAGAACCTGCGCCGACCCCGCCATTTGAGGAACCCATTTGGGAGAGACAAAGCTTGCAACTTCGATCCGACGGAACCCGGCGCGGCTGAGGCAATTGATCAGCGCCACCTTGTCGGCAACCGGTATCTCACGTGTTTCGTTTTGTAGCCCGTCGCGCGGTCCAACTTCGTAGATTTCGACCAGATCACCCATGTCAGAACCCCTTATGGCTTGTTCTCATTCCAAATACGGATCGCGCGACCGTGCCACGTCAAACCGCGCGGGTACAGATCACTCTTCTTCCAAACGCACCAAAGCCGCCCCAGCCTCGACCTGCGCGCCATCTTTGACCAGCACCTCGGCCACCACACCATCTCGCGCGGCTAGTAACGAATGCTCCATCTTCATCGCTTCGAGAATAGCCAAACGGTCGCCTTCTTGAACGGTCTGCCCCGCGGTGGCAAAGACTGCCTTGACCAGACCCGGCATCGGCGCCTCGATCACGTTGGTGTCACCCGTCGCGCTGGCATCCCGGTCAAGCGGATCTATAACGTCGAAACTGCGACCGTAGTCAGTAAATACGGTCAAAGTAGTTCCGCTGACAGCCACCCGGGGCATCGGTGCGCCGCTCAGCGCCCACCGCCCCGAGATCCGCTCGGCCACGACACGGTGTTCGCCCAACTGCCAAAGCTGGCGATCCGACCCGTCGACTTGCACGTCCAGATCAAGAACCTCTCCCTGATCGGACAATTGCACTGCCCGATGCAACGGAGCCCAGAGCGAAAACCCGGTGTCAGGCGTGACATTAACCAAATCCAGTGCGGTCATCGCAGCCGCAACAGCGGTTGTGGCCGAAGTCGGCGATTCCTGCACCAACCCGTCAAGATCGCGCCCGATCAGGCCCGTATCTACATCGCCCGAGGCAAATCCGTCATGGCGGGTCAGCGCGCCCAGAAAGGCGAGATTCGTAACGGTGCCCGCCACTTCGGTCTCCCTCAGCACTCGGTTCAACGTCTCAAGGGCGACGGCGCGGGTCGGACCGTGCACCACCACTTTGGCAATCATCGGGTCATACCACGGGCTGATCGTGTCGCCTGCGCGAACGCCACTATCCGCACGGCAGTTGGCCGGGAAAACCAGATGGGTCAGTGTACCTGTCGCCGGCAAGAATCCTTTCGGCACGTCCTCGGCATAAAGCCGGGCTTCGAAGGCGTGGCCCGAGATCGACAGATCATCCTGTTGCCTGGGAAGGCTCTCTCCAGCAGCAACGCGCAACTGCCATTCCACCAGATCGACGCCGGTGATGGCCTCTGTCACCGGATGCTCCACCTGTAGGCGCGTGTTCATCTCCATGAACCAGAACCTGTCTGGGCGCAGCCCGTCCGAGGCATCGACGATGAATTCAACCGTGCCTGCGCCTTTGTACCCGATCGCCTCGGCGGCGCGCACGCCCGCCTGCCCCATCGCCTCGCGCATCTCAGCCGTCATACCCGGCGCCGGAGCCTCTTCGATCACCTTCTGATGGCGGCGTTGCAACGAGCAGTCGCGTTCGAACAGATGCACGGCATGTTTACCATCGCCAAACACCTGCACTTCGATATGGCGAGGTTTGGCCACGAATTTCTCGACCAGCACAGCGTCATTGCCAAAAGCGGTTCTGGCTTCGCCCCGTGCGCTGTCCAATGCGGAATGAAAATCCTCGGGGCGTTCGACCAGACGCATACCTTTGCCGCCACCGCCTGCAACGGCCTTGATCAGAACCGGATAGCCGATGGTGTCAGCCGCCCCCGCCAGATGCTCGGGGTCCTGATTGTCGCCGTGATAGCCCGGCACCACGGGCACGCCCGCGTGCTCCATCAACACCTTGGCTGCGTCCTTGAGGCCCATTTTGCGGATCGCATCCGCTGATGGGCCGATAAAGGTCAAACCAGCAGCTTCGACCGCGTCAACGAAATCGGGGTTCTCTGACAGGAAGCCATAACCGGGATGGATCGCCTGCGCGCCCGTATCCAGCGCAGCCTGAATAATCACATCACCCTTCAGATAGCTTTCCGCCGGGGCGGGGCCGCCGATATGAATGGCCTCATCCGCCATCTGCACATGCTTGGCCGCCGCGTCCGCATCAGAATAAACAGCAACGCAAGATACGCCCATCCTCTGAGCGGTTTCCATAACCCGGCAAGCAATCTCGCCCCGGTTGGCAATCAGGATTTTGTTGAACATAGCTTACCCCTCAACCGCCAGATCTTCGACAAGGCGAAATCGTTCGCATAGCAGCTCCATCTCCGGATCAAATCCGCCATTGCGTTCGAAATACTGGCGATGCCCCTCTCTCCATCCCTCAAGCGTTTCATTTTCGCCCTCTGCCAACGCGAAATCCTCGGTTACGTCGCAGTATCGGCAGGTCGAGACCTCGACCGTTTCGATCACCAAGGCCGGACGATCATCCCATTCCATCGCAATATCCCTCCGACCGACCACAGGAGTGTCAGGGCTGCCTTCGGGATAGTCGCGCAACGCACCGCAGGTTGCCGTTTTCCGCCCTGATCGTACCAATGCCAGCAGCTCAGCACTCAGCCGGGCATTGTCACCAAACTTGAAAGTCTGGGCACCCGGATAGCGTGCCATGACGTCATTCAATGAAACGTTCATCTTACATCCTGAACACGCCGAAACGTGTCTCCTCAATCGGGGCGTTCAGTGCGGCGCTCAGCGACAAGGCCAACACATCGCGACTTTTGCGCGGGTCGATGATGCCGTCATCCCAGAGACGGGCCGAGGCATAAAGCGGGTGCGATTGCTCTTCGAACATGTCCAACGTCGGACGTTTGAATTCGGCCTCTTCTTCTGCCGACCAGGTGCCGCCCTGTCGTTCGATCCCATCGCGCCTGACGGTGGCCAGAACACCGGCTGCCTGCTCGCCCCCCATCACCGAAATCCGCGAATTCGGCCATGTCCACAGGAACCGCGGCTGATAGGCCCGACCGGCCATTCCATAGTTTCCAGCCCCGAACGAGCCGCCGACCAGCATGGTGATCTTGGGCACGTTGGTAGTGGCCACGGCGGTCACCATCTTGGCCCCATGCCGCGCGATGCCTTCGTTTTCGTATTTGCGACCAACCATGAAGCCGGTGATGTTCTGCAAGAAGACCAAGGGCGTTTTGCGCTGCGAACACAACTCCACGAAATGCGCGCCCTTTTGCGCGGCCTCCGAGAACAGCACGCCATTGTTGGCAATGATCCCGACGGGACACCCTTTGACATGGGCAAAGCCGGTGACCAGTGTCTCGCCAAATCGGGGTTTGAACTCATCAAATCGAGAGCCATCGACCAGCCGTGCAATCACTTCACGGATGTCATAGGGCGTGCGCAGGTCGGCGGGAACAACTCCCAGAATTTCCTCCGGATCAAAAGCTGGCTCCTCGGGTGCTTCGAACCGTAGGCCGGGCTTCAGCCCGGCACCCCCCAATGACCCGACAGCCCGCCGCGCCAATGCCAGCGCATGTGCGTCATCCTCGGCCAGATAATCTGCCACACCCGACAGGCGCGTGTGCACATCGCCGCCACCCAGATCTTCAGCGCTGACAACCTCACCCGTTGCAGCTTTGACCAATGGTGGCCCTGCCAGAAAGATCGTGCCCTGTTCCTTTACGATGATCGTCACATCGGACATCGCAGGTACATAGGCCCCACCCGCCGTGCATGATCCCATCACCACGGCGATCTGAGGGATACCCTTCGCGCTCATCCGCGCCTGATTGTAGAAGATACGCCCAAAGTGGTCGCGGTCGGGGAACACCTCATCCTGATTGGGCAGGTTCGCGCCGCCGCTGTCGACCAGATAGATGCAGGGCAGATGGTTTTCCTCGGCAATCTCCTGCGCGCGCAGGTGCTTCTTGACGGTCATCGGATAATAGGTGCCGCCCTTCACGGTGGCATCGTTACACACCACCATGACTTCGCGCCCCTGCACCCGGCCAATCCCCGCGATGACCCCGGCACAAGGTGCTGCATCGCCATACATCCCATGCGCCGCTGTCGCGCCGATTTCCAAAAACGGAGACCCCGGATCAAGCAGGTTCGCCACCCGCCTGCGCGGCAACATCTTGCCTCGGGATTCATGCCGCGCTCGGGATTTCTCACCGCCCCCCATACGGGCGGTTTCGGCAGCAGCAGAGATTTGCGCCAGCGCATCGAGATGAGCGGCGCGGTTTGCCTTGAAGCCCTCGGAGCCGGGCATGGCTTTGGATGTGAGTTTCATTTTCGTTCACCCTCCAGCAGCCGGTCTGCATGCCGCAAATCCAGCCACCTCAAAGTTGCATTCTTTAATTGGCACTGTTTTTCAGACAAATCGGCACCGCAAATTGCTTGAGTAACTTCCGACGCACGCTGCAAAGCATTGGCATACGAAAAACGCCTGACTTCCGTTAGGTTCGGGTTCACAGGCAATGATTTCGAAATTTCTTCACTTCGAAATAGAATATGCTCAACCAAAATGTCGTGACATATCTCGCCATAAGAGTTCGACTGCTCCCGTGTACAATATTCCAACGCTAACAAGACACAGTCGGTTTCCAGTTCGGTTTTCGAAACCGTCATCACCGTTTCTTCGCTGAGTCGCGCGCACCCATCTAACCAATCTTCAACGCCGAGGACGGGCTCATGGAACTGACTCGGATCATCGTCAGTACTCAGTGCTGCTGACGGAAAGATCAGAGCGACCGAGGCCGACCATAGTAACCTGCTTATGACGCGAGTCTCTCTCACGAACCAATCTCCCCCGCCGCCCGCGCCTTCAGTTCCTTTCGGATCACCTTCCCCGTCACCGTCATCGGCAGCTCCTCCAGAAACGCGACCTCACGCGGATAGGAATAGTGCGCCAAACGGTCTTTGACCCAATCCTGCAACTCCTGGCCCGCCGCCTCAGCACCCGGCTTCAACACCACATAAGCCTTCACGATCTCAGTCCGCAGCGGGTCGGGTTTTCCGACCACACCCACAGTCGCCACGGCTGGGTGGGTCAGCAGGCAATCCTCGATCTCGGCGGGGCCGATGCGATACCCAGCGGACGTGATCACATCATCGTCCCGACCGACAAAGCGCAGATAGTCGCCCTCCCACACGCCGCGATCACCGGTGATCAGCCAGTCGCCGCGAAACTTGTCTGCGGTCGCTTCGGGGCGGTTCCAGTATTCCAGCAGCATCGAGGCCGAGCCGCGCCGGATGGCGACGTCGCCCTCGTCCCCGGTCGGGCTTCCGTCCTCATCAATCACCGCAACCTGATGCCCCGGCACCGGTTGGCCGATACAGCCGGGGCGCACAGGGAAATCTTCGGCGCAGGAGGATACGACCATGTTGCACTCGGTCTGGCCGTAAAACTCGTTGATCGTCAGACCAAAGGCCTTCTGTCCCCATGCCAGCATTTCGGCACCCAGCGGTTCACCCCCGGACGCGACCGAGCGCAGACCGGGGATCACCTGATCTGCTGCCTTGAGCATTCGCAGCGCCGTTGGTGGGAAAAAGACGTTCCGCACCCCGCCACGCGCGATGATGTCAGCGCAGGCCTCGGGGGTGAATTTCTCAAGCCGTGCCGCGACAACAGGAATGCCCAGCGCAAGACCCGGCATCAGCACGTCGAACAACCCGCCGATCCACGCCCAATCCGCCGGGGTCCAAAGACAGTCGCCTTCGCGCAAGTGATTATGGCTAATCGAAACCCCTGGCAAATGACCGGTCAGAACCCGGTGCCCATGCAGCGCGCCCTTCGGGCTGCCGGTTGTGCCTGAGGTGTAGATCAACACAGCCGGATCGTCAGGACCGGTCGTGGCGAATGTTACAGCGGGACCGTCTTCGCCAATTTCCGATGCAATCAAGGGCGTGGCCAGATCACCCAACAGATCAGCCCCTTCGGCGTCGGTCAGTACAATCCGGGCACCAGCGTCACTGACCCGCGACCGCAGCGCGTCCTGCTTGAACAGTTTGAACAAAGGGACCGACACAGCCCCGATCTTCCAGATCGCCAGATGGGCCGCCGCGCACCATGGCGACTGGCTCAGCAACACTCCGACGCGATCACCGGGTTGCACATGGCGCAATAATGCGCGGGCTATTCCGTCTGTCATTTGCGACAGCTGCGCAAAGCTGATGTGCTGCGGGTCCGGTCCGGTCAAATCGATCAGCGCGACCCGGTCCCCCGCATGCCGCAGGCACTGCTGCGCCATGTTCAGCCTGTCCGGCAGATCCCAGCCTCCATCCGGGCGCAAACCCGGTATGCGCTCAACGGTCAGCACGGCGAATTTTCCCTATATTTCCTGCACTTCTCGGTTCAACTGCACCCAACTCCTTCACAAAAACTTGATGCAGATCAGAGTGGGCAGTTCCAATCGCTGCAACACCAAGGTCATCAACAGAACCAAAGGCAAAACAATGACCAAGAAACTCGCCGCATTGACCCTTTCCACCGCGTTGGTGGCTCTGGCTGCTCCTGCGTTTGCCCAATCTCAGGGGGATTGGACGCTCGGAATCGGTGTGGGGTACCTGGACCCGAAATCCAACAACGGAACACTGGCCGGTCTGAGCGCCGATATCGACTCGGATACGCGCCCGATCTTCACCGCCGAGTATTTCATCCAGGACAATCTGGGGATCGAGCTGCTGGCCGCGACCCCGTTCAAACATAACGTCACATTGGGCGGAAGCGTGGACGCTGGCAGCGTCAAGCATCTGCCGCCCACCTTGTCGCTGAACTATCACTTCCCGACCAATAGCGCCTGGAAGCCCTATGTCGGCGCCGGTCTGAACTATACCATCTTCTTTGACGAGCAATCTGCCCTTGGCAACCTCAAGGTCGATGATTCTTTCGGCGTTTCGCTGCAAGCCGGTCTCGACTACATGATCACCGACAAAGGTGCGATCCGTCTGAATGTACGCTGGTTCGACATCGACTCGGACGTCACTCTGAACGGAGCCGATATTGGCACTGCGAACATCGACCCTTGGCTGGCCGGTATTTCCTACGTTCATCGCTTCTGATCCTTTGATCAAAACGCCCCGCTGTAACCTCGTCTGCGGGGCGTCTTCATTCAGCGCATTTCGTTCATCATTTCCCGGCCGATCAGCATCCGTCGAATCTCGCTGGTACCTGCGCCGATCTCCATCAGCTTGGCGTCCCGGAAGATTCGGCTGACCGGTGCATCCGACAGAAACCCTGCCCCGCCCAGCGCCTGAACCGCCTGATGCGCCTGAACCATCGCCTGTTCGGATGCATAAAGACAGCACGCCGCTGCATCCTGCCGGGTGACGTCCCCACGATCACATGCCTTAGCCACCTCATAGACATAGGCCCGCGCCGAGTTCATCGCGGTATACATGTCGGCAATCTTGCCCTGCATCAGTTGGAAGCTGCCAATCGGTTTGCCGAATTGCTTGCGCTCGGCCAGATACGGCATCACCTCATCCAGACAGGCGGCCATGATGCCGGTGCCGATCCCGGCCAGAACCACGCGCTCATAGTCCAGACCTGACATGAGCACGGCTACGCCCTTGCCCTCTTCTCCCAACACGTTCTCGAACGGCACTTCAACATCTTCAAAGATCAGTTCGGCTGTGTTCGACCCGCGCATCCCCAACTTGTCGAAATGGGGCGAGGTCGAAAAACCCTTCATCTCTTTTTCAATCAGAAATGCGGTAATGCCTTTTGATCCGGCATCGGGGTCCGTCTTGGCATAAACCACCAGTGTATCCGCGTCCGGCCCGTTTGTGATCCAGTACTTGTTGCCGTTCAGGCGGTAATGGTCGTTGCGTTTTTCCGCCCGCAGCTTCATCGACACCACGTCTGAACCTGCGGAAGGTTCCGACATTGCCAGCGCGCCTACGTGTTCGCCCGAGACCAGGCGCGGCAGGTATTTCTGTTTCTGCTCTTCCGAACCGTTCAGCTTGATCTGGTTCACACACAGGTTGGAATGCGCCCCATAAGACAACGAAACCGAGGCCGAAGCACGCGCGACCTCTTCGACAGCAATTGTATGCGCCAAATAGGACATGCCCGCACCGCCGTATTCTTCTGGCACGGTGACACCCAATAGCCCAAGCTCTCCCATTTCTTTCCACAGTTCATTCGGAAAGCTGTTCTTGGCATCAATCTCAGCCGCCATCGGCTTGACGCGCTCCTGCGCCCACCGATGTACCATCTCGCGCAGGGCGTTCACATCCTCACCCAGATCAAACTTCATCGTGGCCATGAACATCTGTGTCCTCCCTCCGCATTAATGAACAAGTGTTCAATAAATCTCTAACAGCGAATCTGTCTTCGGTCAATCTTTGTGAAAGCCTGGACCAAAACACAAAACGCCGCCCGGACCGGGCGGCGCTCTCAAGGGTCGAGCGTGCGCTGAAAGCGCACTCTGTTTGGCTAGGATTGATAAACTGCGCCCACTTCGGCTCGGATGATGCGCGCGATCACTCGGCAATCCTCCAGCGAAAAGGTCAGCGGCACACGCATATCCATGATGCCTGCCAGAACACGGTCACTTTCCGGCATCCGTTCGCTTTCGAAATATCTCCAGCTGTCATAGCGCGACGTGAACCCTGTTGGCTCAGCCCCGCCAAACCATTTGATCTCGACCCCACGCGCGGCGCAGCGGCTGATAACGTCGGCTATCCGCTCAGGCGACCAATCCAGCAGCAGGAACTGGATCGAAGACCCGACATAGGTTTCCTCTTCGGGTCGCTCGACTATCGTCAGGCCCGGAGTGCCGCGCAGCCCGGTCTCGATCTCGCGATAGCGCTCGTTCCACCGTTCCACCTGCCGGTCCAATTCCCGCAACTGAGGGCGCAGGATGGCGGCACGCAAATTGTCCATGCGACCGGACACATTGGGTGTGGTGTACTTTATCCGCTCGAACACTTCAGGTCCCGGCGCCGCCAGATGGCGTTCATACAGCATGTATGACCCCGACAGCATTGTAGCCTTGGCCGCCAGTTCCGCGTCATCAGTAACCAGCAAACCGCCCTCGCCCGAGTTTACGTGCTTGTAGGTCTGGCAGGAATAACACCCGACCGCGCCCTGCCGTCCCGACAACTGACCGCGCCAAGCCGCGCCCATCGTGTGTGCGCAATCCTCGATCACGATAACGCCTGCCGCGTCACACATCTGCATCAGACGATCCATGTCACACAGATGCCCGCGCATATGGCTGAGCATCAGGACACGGGCCTGATCCAGTTTGCCCTCAAGATCCTCCAGATCGATGGTCAGGTTTTCTGAGACGCCGACAAAGATCGCCCGCGCCCCGACCGAGGCAATTGAACCCGGCACCGGGGCCAGAGTGAACGCGTTGGTCAGAACCGGGTCGCCCGGCTGCACACCGACGGCCCGCAACGCGGTGGCAAGCGCATACCCGCCAGAGGAAACCGCCAGACAATACTTGGACCCCATCTGTGCCGCAAATTCCTGCTCTAGCAGGGCCGTTTCCCCAAACTCACCGGGGACCACGTTATAGCGATGCAGCCGCCCGTGACGCAAGACAGCCAGCGCTGCCTCAATTGCGTCGTCTGGAAGGGGTTCCTGCTGTGTGAAATTACCAGTGAATGTTTCTGTCATGGTCTTTTCTGGATCTCCGACAGGGTCCGGTCAAGGTTTCAGGCTGCCGCACCGATCAGATCAGGCACAAGATCGGGCAAGTCGTCAAAGTGATGCAGCAGGGCTTCGGGCTCCAGCGCTGCCATGTCCTCTCCTGACGGTCCGAAAGTCACCAAAACCGATGGGACCCCTGCCGCTCGGGCGGTATTGCGGTCGGTATCCGAGTCTCCGATCAGCACGCACCAAGCCGGATCCCCCCCGGCCCGTCGAGCAGCCTCGCGCAGAGGGGCCGGGTCCGGCTTGCGCACTGGCAGCGTATCCGCCCCGACCAACGAGGCAAAACGATCCCGTACTCCCATGCGCGTCAGTAACAATTCGGCCAGATGTTCCGGCTTGTTGGTGCAAATGCCGACACCGTAGCCCGCGGTACTCAGAATCTCGACGGCCTGCAACGCTCCCGGATAGAAACTTGTGTGGGTGTCGATATCCTGCGCGTAAGCCTCAAGCAGAACAGGATAATAAGCCTGAACGGTGTCCTCGTCGTAAGCTCCAACTCGTTTCAACCCTTGTGTTAACATCATGCGACCGCCACGCAGCGCGATGCCTGCATCCTGCCCATGAACCAGGACATCACCATACCCCATTTCGCGAAAACAATGGTTCGCCGCCGCCAGCAAATCGCCCGATGTATCCGCCAATGTGCCGTCCAGATCGAAGATGACGGTCCGCATGTTGCCTCCTGTTTCGGCAGGTTTTCGCCGTGTCCTGTTTCAATCGGCAATCTTGTTTGATGGCCGAACAGCTTGCGCCTTTGCCCTCAGCGGATAAAACGGTCGACAACAAAACACAAAGAGAAAACGATTTCATGACCATTGCCCTTGTCATCCTTGCCGCCGGAAAAGGCACCAGGATGAATTCGGATCTTCCCAAAGTCCTGCATCCCATCGCTCAGGCTCCGATGCTTGTTCACGCGATGCGCGCCGGGTCTGTCCTGTCGCCCGAACGTACGGTGATCGTTACCGGCCACGGGTCCGAGGCAGTAGCAAAGGTTGCTCAGGACGAAGACGACGATGCCCGGATAGCCGTTCAGGAAGAACAGTTGGGTACGGCCCATGCGGTCGGTCAGGCCAGGACAGCACTGGACGGGTTCGACGGTGATATCGTGGTTCTTTACGGCGACACCCCGTTTTTACAACCCGACACGCTGGAACGGATGGTCGAGGCTCGATCCCGAAATGACCTGGTCATCCTTGGGTTCGATGCGGCTGATCCGGCCCGCTATGGCCGGTTGGTCATGAATGGCGACACGTTGGAACGCATTGTCGAATTCAAAGACGCATCAGATGAAGAGCGCGCCATAACATTTTGCAACTCGGGCCTTTTAGCTTGTAATGCCCGGTTGCTTTTTTCGCTGATTGATGCCGTTGAAAACAACAATGCCTCAGGCGAATACTATCTGACAGACGTAGTTCAGATCGCCCGCAACCGCGGTCTGAACGTAACCGCCATCGCCTGTGACGAGGCCCAGACGCTGGGCGTGAACTCACGCGCTGATCTGGCCGCCGCCGACGCGGTGTTTCAGGCGCGCGCGCGGGAAGAACTGCTGGATATGGGTGTCACATTAATGGCACCGGATACGGTATACTTGTCCGCAGACACTGTGATTGGGCGTGACACAGTAATCGAACCCAACGTGGTCTTCGGCCCCGGAGTGACCATCGAAAGCGGTGCGACTATCCGGGCCTTTTCCCATCTGGAAGGGTGCCATGTCAGTCGCGGCGCCATTGTCGGCCCTTACGCGCGGCTACGCCCCGGCGCGGAACTGGCCGAAAACACGCGGGTTGGCAATTTCGTCGAGATCAAGAATGCAGAAATCGCCGAAGGCGCGAAGGTCAACCACCTCAGCTATATCGGTGACGCATCAGTGGGTGCTGCGACGAATATCGGCGCAGGAACAATCACCTGCAACTATGATGGCGTGATGAAGCACAAAACCAACATTGGTGCGAATGTCTTTATCGGCTCCAACACCATGCTCGTGGCCCCAGTCACTGTGGGCGATGGCGCAATGACAGCGACAGGCACCGTGGTGACCAAAGACGTAGCACCCGAGGCGTTGGCCGTGGCGCGCGCCAAGCAGGAAAACAAACCCGGCTACGCGCGAAAACTGTTTGATATGTTGAAGGCGAAGAAGGCTCGCCGCGATAACGAGGCCTGAGATATGTGTGGAATTGTAGGTGTCTTGGGCCAGCATGAAGCGGCCCCTATTCTGGTAGAAGCCCTGAAACGGCTGGAGTATCGAGGCTATGACAGTGCCGGGATTGCAACCGTTAATGACGGTGTCCTGGGTCGTCGGCGTGCGGTCGGCAAACTGGTCAACCTCAGCGATCTGTTGGTGCATGATCCGCTGCCCGGTAAATCCGGCATTGGTCACACCCGATGGGCCACACATGGTGCGCCTTCCGTCAACAACGCGCATCCCCACAAGGCGGGCCCGGTGGCCGTGGTTCACAACGGAATTGTCGAAAACTACCGCGACCTGAGGGCGGAACTGGCCAAACACGGCGTAGCCTTCAAGACCGAAACCGACACTGAAACCGTCGCTCTGATGACGGAGCATCACCTCAACACAGGCATGTCCCCGGTCGAGGCCGCCTTCAAGACCATCGACAAGTTGGAAGGTGCCTTCGCCCTTGCATTCCTGTTCGATGGTGAGGACGACCTGATTGTAGCGGCCCGCAAAGGATCACCCCTGGCCATCGGCCACGGCGATGGTGAGATGTATGTGGGCTCGGACGCCATTGCCCTTGCGCCGCTGACCAACCAGATCACTTATCTTGAGGAAGGCGACCGCGCGGTTCTGACCCGAACATCGCTGGAAATCCGCAACGAAGCCGGTGAACTGGCCAACCGGGAAAAGCGCAAGATCAAGCTGGATCATGCGCGCGCGGACAAGGGCGAGCACAAGCATTTCATGGCCAAGGAAATC
Source organism: Ruegeria sp. AI2 (assembly GCF_056541275.1). Lineage (NCBI taxonomy): Bacteria > Pseudomonadati > Pseudomonadota > Alphaproteobacteria > Rhodobacterales > Roseobacteraceae > Ruegeria > Ruegeria sp. AI2. Next base: position 239,825 of record NZ_JBQFYB010000001.1, on the reverse strand, counting down.
GCTGAGCAGCCTATCGTCGTGGCCGAGGCCATCCGATCCTACCTGCCCACGGGCGGTGATCGAGTGGTGTTCCCCGACGCCGAGCTGGATTTCAGCAAGCTGGACCGTCTGACCATGGTCGCCTGCGGCACCGCGTTTTACGCCTGCCTGACCGCGAAATACTGGTTCGAACAACTGGCCAAGATGCCGGTCGAGGTCGATATCGCCAGCGAGTTTCGCTACCGCGAACCTCCGATCACGGGTCGCACACTGGCGCTGTTTGTCAGCCAGTCAGGAGAAACCGCCGACACCCTGGCAGCGCTGCGCTATTGCGAGGGCAAGGCGGACAAGATCGTTTCTGTCGTCAATGTTCCTGAAAGTTCGATTGCTCGGGAAAGCGATATCGCCCTGCCGATCCATGCTGGCGTTGAAATCGGTGTGGCTTCGACCAAAGCCTTCACCTGTCAACTAAGCGTTTTGCTGATGCTGGCGCTCAAGGCGGCGACAGATCGCGGCACCCTGACGGATGAGGAAATCGCCGATCATGCCGCTGCGCTGCGCGGATTGCCGACCGTGCTGAACACGGCACTGGATCAGAACCGGGCGATCCGCAAAGCAGCCCAACGCCTGTCCGAGGCGCGCGACGTTCTGTTCCTGGGCCGTGGCCTGATGTATCCGCTGGCAATGGAAGGGGCGCTGAAGCTCAAGGAAATCAGCTATATCCACGCCGAAGGCTATGCGTCAGGAGAGTTAAAACATGGCCCCATCGCCCTGATCGACAAACATATGCCCGTGGTTGTCATGGCGCCCCGTGACACGGTGTTCGACAAGACCGTGTCAAACATGCAGGAAGTGATGGCGCGCAAGGGCAAAGTGATCCTTGTGTCTGATGATGATGGAATTGACGAGGCCGGAGACGGAGTCTGGAGCACGATCCGGATGCCGCATGTTCACACCAGTCTTGCGCCGATCCTTTATTCGGTTCCCGCACAGTTGCTGGCCTATCACACGGCTGTAGCCAAAGGGACGGATGTAGACCAGCCGCGCAATCTGGCAAAATCAGTGACGGTAGAGTGACCCATGTCCAAACAGTTTCCCCAGCTTGATGACGCGCATCAAAAGTTCATCGAAGATCAGCATATGTTCTTCGTCGGCACCGCCGGGACCGAGGGAAAGGTCAATATCTCTCCCAAAGGTATGGACTCGCTGCGGGTGCTGGGGCCAAACCGCATCGTCTGGATGAACCTGACTGGCAGCGGCAACGAGACGGCGGGGCATCTGATGCAGGTCAACAGGATGACACTGATGTGGTGCTCCTTCACCACGCGCCCACTGATCCTGCGCACATATGGCACAGCCCGCACTCTGCACGTCAGAGATGAGGGCTGGGATGAACTGGCCAATCTTTTCCCCAACCACCGCAGCGCGCGACAGATCTACGACCAGTCGATCGAAATGGTTCAGACCTCTTGCGGGTATGCAGTGCCATTCATGGAATTCCAGTCCGACCGCGACACGATGCAGAAATGGGTCGATGGCAAGACGGACCGCGACATCCGGTCTTATTGGGCCGAAAAGAACAGCCAGACGATTGACGGCGAACCGACAGGCGTTCCGGTCTGCCCCCAATGCTGACCCCTTTTCTTGATCAAATCAAAGCCCATACCGACCCCGAACGTGCGGGTCAGATGGCCAGTTATCACAAGGCGGATCGCGTCTATCTGGGTGTTGCCAATCCGGTTCTCAACGATCTGACCAAAACATGGCGGCAAGAGCTGGATGTGAACAAACGCGTCACGCTTGCCAAGGCGCTGTGGCAAACCGATATCCACGAAGGGCGCCTTGCCGCGGCCAAGCTTCTGACCCAGGCCCGCATCCGGCCCGACGATCAGGTTTGGGACCTGCTTCAAAGCTGGCTACCGGACTTTGACGCCTGGGCCGTCGCCGATCATGCCTGCATGGCGATGCAAAAACGACTGATGACCGACCCCGAGAGGTTGGACGCCGTCGAACAGTGGACACAGTCCGATCACATGTGGACCCGGCGCGCCGCCCTTGTCGCAACGCTGCCCTGGACCAAACAGAACCACCCCAAGCCCGAAGACCTGCAACGCCGCGACCGTATCCTCGGCTGGGCCGCCGGATATGTCCCGGACCGCGACTGGTTCATTCAGAAATCAATCGCCTGGTGGCTGCGGGAACTGTCCAAACACGACCCCGAACGCGTGATCGCGTTTTTGGACAGACATGGTGATGCCATGAAGCCGTTTGCCCGCCGCGAAGCAGCCAAATACCTGAAAAGTCAGTCGGCATAAACCGCGACTTCGACCAGTTCGTCTAATGGCACCAGAAGGGCCCGCATGGCATCCAGCGACAAGCGACTGCCGCTACTTTCCGAGCCTGCGGCAGGAACCAGAGTGATATAGGCCTGCGCGCCGGTTCTGGGCACAACAACCCGCGCCGTTACCTCGCTATCGACCAGCGGCGTCTGCATCCAGCGTCCTGGTGTGGTCGGATCACCAAGCCCGGCAATGGTTGTTTTGGCCCCGACCCAACTGGGGCGTGCCGCAACCGGTTCGGGCTGAAGAACCTCGTCAGCGACAACCGGCGCAGTTTCGACATCCGATACGGCCTCAGCCGCCTCACCCCCGGACCCGAACACACGTTCCGTAGTTGCCCGGACAGTATCGCACCCGGTCAAAACAACGCATAGAAATACAAATGTCTTTTTCATGCCCGGAAACTACAATCCCATGCTGGCGTTATCCAGTGCAAAGCGCAGTTCGCACTTGTCGCAGGCAGGTTACAGCTTTACCTATGTCGCATGTCTGCTCCGCTCATCGACCCGTTTGCCCGCGCCATCACATATCTCCGCGTCTCCGTTACGGACCGCTGTGATTTTCGTTGCGTCTACTGCATGTCCGAAAACATGACCTTTCTGCCCAAGAAAGACCTTCTTACGCTGGAAGAGCTGGATCGCATGTGCTCGACCTTTGTAAGAATGGGCGTTGAGAAACTGCGCATTACCGGCGGTGAGCCATTGGTTCGTCGCAATATCATGACTTTCTTCAACGCCATGACTCGCCACTTGGACAGCGGTGCGTTGAAAGAGCTGACGCTGACGACAAACGGTTCGCAATTGCATCGCTTCTCCGAAGATCTTTATGCCGCCGGTGTGCGCCGTGTGAATGTATCCCTGGATACTCTGGATGACGACAAATTTGCTAAAGTCACACGCTGGGGCCGCCTCAAACAGGTACTGAACGGCATTGACGCGGCGCAAAAGGCAGGGCTGCGGATCAAGATCAACGCTGTTGCGCTCAAGGGGTTCAACGAACCCGAATTGCCCAAGATCACTGAATGGTGCGCCGAGCGCGACATGGACCTGACCTGGATCGAGGTCATGCCGATGGGCGATATCGGCAACGAGGATCGCCTGGACCAGTACTGGTCGCTCAAGGACGTGCGCAAAGAGTACGAAAACCATTACACAATCACGGATCTGGCCGAACGCACTGGCGGCCCGGCCCGCTATATCAGGCTGGAAGAAACCGGTCAGAAGATCGGCTTCATCACGCCCCTGTCCCACAATTTCTGCGAAAGCTGCAACCGAGTGCGCCTGACCTGTACTGGCGAGCTTTATATGTGTCTTGGGCAGGAGGACATGGCGGATCTGCGCGGCGCATTGCGGGATCACACCGATACAGAACAGCCGCTTGAAGATGCCATCCGCGCGGCGATCAACCTGAAACCAAAAGGTCACGACTTCGACTATTCCCGCCAGTCCGTCGATGGCCGGATGAGCCGCCATATGAGCCATACAGGCGGCTGATACATGCCGGATCACCAAGACCGACCCACAGCGCTGTACTACCTGTACTGCGCCCTGATCTCTCTGGCCGCACCTCTGGTCTGGAGAACCGTCCGAAAGAAACTTGAGGCTGCGGGCGTAGCAGCCGACCGCCAGCACGAGCGTCTTGGCCATGCCAGTCAGCCCCGCCCCGCAGGGCAGTTGATCTGGTTCCACGCCGCCAGCGTCGGCGAAAGCCTGTCGGTCCTCACTCTGATCAATCGGCTGGGCACCTGCCTTCCCAAATCCGAGTTTCTGATCACCTCAGGCACGCCAACCTCAGCGGCCCTGATCGAAAAGCGCTTGCCGCCCCGCACCCGGCACCAGTACCCGCCGCTTGACACAGCCAACTCGGTCCAACGCTTTCTGGACCATTGGCAACCCGATGCCGGGATCTTCGTCGAAAGCGAGATCTGGCCGCGGCTGATTGTCGAAAGCGCAGGGCGCGACATTCCACTGGCTCTGCTGAATGCTCGATTGTCGGACAAATCTGTCTCCGGATGGAAGAAGCGCCCTAAAACGGCAAGGTTTATTCTGAATAAGTTTCGCCTGTTCTTGACGCAAAACGACAAAACAGCTGCCGACCTGATTGCCATGAGTGCCCCTGCCCAACGCGTGCAGCCCGGCACCAACCTCAAGGCCATGTCCGATCCTCTGCCTGTGGACCAGAACACGCTGGATGACATTCGCGCGCAATTAGCCGCCAGACCGGTCTGGATCGCCAGTTCCACCCATGCCGGAGAAGAAGACAGCGTTCTGGCAGCCCACAAAGCATTGTTGCAGCATTGGCCCGACCTTCTGCTGCTACTGATCCCACGCCACCCCGAACGACGCGGCGAGGTTGCAGAACTTCTGAACAACGCGGGGCTCAAGGCGTCCTTCCGGTCAAAAAACGCACCGATCACAGATACGACGCAGGTGTATGTTGCCGATACACTGGGCGAAACCGGAACCTGGTACGCGCTTTGCCCGATCGTTTTCCTTGGGGGATCACTGAAAGAGATTGGCGGACACAACCCATTTGAACCGGCACAGGCCGGGGCCGCAGTGATCACCGGCCCGGGGTATTTCAACTTTGCAGAAACCTTTGCCCCGCTGATCGACGCCAAGGGCGCTGTCGAGGTCCAGACATCCGCTGACCTCTCTGAGGCCGTTTCACATTGGCTGTCGGACCAGAATGCCCTCCAAGCCGCCAGAACGGCTGCACAATCCTGCGTCATCACGCAATCGACCGCCTTGGATGCCGTCGTCGAAACCCTCTGCACGGTGCTTGATCTGCAAGCAGAGGATCCCGCTTCATCTGGCTAGAAGTATCCCGGGGGGGTGGGGGCAGAGCCCCCACACTCTCCATCAGGCGGCTGGCATCCGCTGTTCAACAATCTCCGCCCACCAGCTGCATCCGGCCGGAATGGCTTCGTCGTTGAAATTGTATTCCGGGTGATGAACCATTGCGGTGTCACCGTTGCCCACAAGAATATAAGCGCCTGGGCGTTCCTCCAGCATGAAGGCAAAATCTTCGCCCCCCATGACCAAAGGTGCCTCGTCGCAATCACCGGACACCGACCGGGCCACATCCGCCGCAAACTCTGTTTGCTCGTCGCTGTTCACCATCACCGGATATCCACGAATATAGGTCACGTCAGCGGTGCCGCCAAACGTGGCCGCAACACCGTTGCAAATCTCGTTGATCCGCTTTTCAGCCAGATCCCGCATGCCCTTGCTCATGGTGCGCACCGTGCCTTTGATCTGCACGGTCTGAGGGATCACATTGAACGCCTTGGATGACGTCTCGAACGATGTCACTGACACCACAACCTGATCAATCGGGTCGGCATTGCGCGAAGAAATCGTTTGCAGCATTAGGACAGCCTGCGCTGCCAGTACTGTGGTATCCACGGTCTCATGCGGTTTGGCCGCATGTCCGCCGCGACCCTCAAAGGTGATGTCGAACTGATCGGTTGCCGCAAAGAACGACCCCGGTCGGATTGCGAACTTGCCGACAGGCTGTCCCGGCCAGTTATGCATGCCGTAGACTTCCTGAATGTTCCAGCGGTCCATCATGCCGTCTTCGCACATTTCGCGGCCCCCGCCGCCCCCTTCCTCAGCAGGTTGGAAGATCACGACAACGGTGCCGTCAAAGTTGCGGGTTTCCGACAGGTACTTTGCCGCCCCCAGCAGCATCGCGGTGTGCCCGTCATGGCCACAGGCATGCATCGCACCCGGCGTTTTCGAGGCATAGTCCAACCCCGTTGCCTCATGTATCGGCAACGCATCCATATCTGCGCGCAGGCCGATCACCTTTCCCTTGCTGTCCGACTTGCCTTTGATCACCCCCACAACGCCGGTACGTCCGATACCGGTCACAACCTCATCGCATCCGAACTCCTTCAGCTTCTCGGCCACCTTCGCGCTGGTGCGGTGGGTCTCAAACAGGATCTCTGGATTTTCGTGCAAATCCCTTCGCCATTCCGTGATTTCATTCTGCAATTCGGCAAAGCGGTTCTTGACTGGCATGTCTTTTCTCTCTCCTGATTCAGGTCAAGCCGCCGGCATCCGGCGCTCGACCATTTCCGCAAACCACGAGCACCCAATGGGGATGATCTCGTCATTGAAATTGTATTCGGGGTGATGCAGCCCGGCACTGTCACCGTTGCCCAAAACGATGAATGCACCGGGCCTCTCTTCCAGCATGAACGAGAAATCCTCGCCCCCCATCACCATCGGCGCTTCAATGCAACTGCCCCCAACCGACACCGCAGCCTCTGCTGCATATCCCGTCTGGGCTTCGGCATTGATCGTCACCGGAACACCGCGCGTATAGTTGACGTTCACGGACCCGCCAAATGTTGCAGCGGTCCCTTCCAAGACTTCCTTCAGCCGTTGTTCGATCAGGTCGCGCAACTCGTTGGAATGGGTCCGAACGGTGCCGCGTATCCGTGCCGATTGCGGGATCACGTTGAACGCTTTCGAGGACGTCTCGACCGAGGTCACAGACAGCACGGCCTGCAAAATCGGATCCGCGTTGCGCGACACGATCGTCTGCAACGCCACGATCAGCTGCGACAGCATCACCGTTGTATCAATCGTCTGATGAGGTTTTGCCGCGTGGCCGCCGCGCCCTTCAAGTTGGATGTCAAACTCGTCCGCCGCTGCCAGCAACGGGCCCGAACGAATGGCAAACTGCCCGGTGGGAACACCCGGCACATTGTGCATCGCATAGACTTCCTGAATGCCGAACCGATCCATCAGACCGTCCTTGCACATGGCCTCGGCGCCATTCCCACCCTCTTCGGCAGGCTGAAAGATCACAATTGCCGTGCCATCAAAGTTGCGGGTTTCCGCCAGATACTTGGCGGCCCCCAAAACCATCGCAGTATGCCCGTCATGACCGCAGGCATGCATCGCATTCGGTATTTCTGAGGCATAGTCCAACCCGGTCTGTTCCTGCATCGGCAGGGCATCCATATCGGCGCGCAAGCCAATCACACGGCCCCGCGTGTCGCTTTTGCCGCGAATGACCCCGACGACTCCGGTGCGACCGATGCCGGTCACGACCTCGTCGCACCCAAACTCGTTCAGCTTTTCCGCAACCAGCGCACTGGTGCGGTGGGTGTCGTACAGAATTTCCGGGTGTTGGTGAATGTCACGCCGCCAACCGGTGATCTCATCATGCATCTCTGCGAGACGGTTCTTGATCGGCATGTCATTCTCCCTGTTTCATGCGACAGGCAATCGTCGTTCCACAAGCTCGGCAAACCAGCTGCAACCGGCGGGGATCGCGTCGTCGTCAAAGTTGTATTGCGGGTGATGGCACATGGCCGTATCCCCGTTCCCGATAAAGATGTACGCGCCGGGGCGTTCTTCAAGCATATAGGCAAAATCTTCGGACGGCATGATCGGGTCCGTGCTGTCATTAACCTTGCCCGCAACCGCAGCTGCCGCCTCGGCGGCATAGCCTGTTTCGGCCTCGGAATTCACTGTCACCGGGTATCCCGGTGTCCAGATAACCTCCGCCTTCGCGCCAAAGGCCGAGGCCGTATCCTCGGCGATCCGGCGCACGCGTTCTTCGGCGATTGTGCGATACTCGGGGTCAAGTGTCCGCACGGTTCCCTGCAAACGAACCGTATGAGCGATCACGTTCGACGCTACGCTGTCCGTCACAAACGTACCAACGGTGAGGACAACTCGCTTGATCGGGTCAACGGTCCGGGACACCACCGATTGCAAGGCAACAACGATGTGCGAGGCCACCAGTGTCGTATCCACCGCCTCATGCGGCGCAGCGGCGTGTCCGCCCTTGCCAGTGACGGTGATTTCAAACTCATCGGACGAGGCCAGCAACGCACCGGGTCGAATTGCAAACTCTCCCACCGGAAGACCGGGCATATTGTGCATGCCATAGACCTCGTGAATGCCCCAGCGGTCCATCAACCCGTCCTGACACATGGCCAGACCGCCGGCCCCGCCTTCCTCGGCAGGCTGGAAGATCAGAACCACGGTGCCATCGAAATTGCGCGTCTCGGAAAGGTACTGCGCGGCCCCAAGCAGCATCGAAGTATGCCCGTCATGTCCACAGGCGTGCATCTTGCCCGATACGGTCGAGGCATAGTCCAGCCCTGTCGCCTCTTCAATCGGAAGCGCGTCCATGTCTGCACGCAGGCCGATGACGCGCCCCTGCGTATCCGTGCGCCCTTTGATCACCCCGACAACGCCCGTTTTGCCAACGCCCGGAGTGATCTCGTCCACTCCAAATTCTTTCAGACGGGCAGCGACAAACGCCGCAGTTTCATGGACGTCATACATCAGCTCCGGATGGGCGTGCAGGTGGCGACGCCATTCGGTGATCTCGCCATGCATTTCTGCAAGTCTGTTTTTTACGGGCATCTCAAGACCTCCCTCTCAACCGCTGGCACCATTTTAGACCGGGCTAGGCGCATAGTTTTTCAACCAATCGCTGCATGAATTTATGACCGGCTTCGAATTGTTCAATCGTAATGAACTCATTCGGCTGATGGGCCTGCGCTATGTCTCCGGGTCCGCATATCACGGCAGAATACCCGGCCTCCTGAAACTGACCTGCCTCGGTCCCGTAACTGACAACATGGCTTGCGTTGTCTCCGGTCAGGGCGCGTGCCAGTGCTTCGGCTTCACCATCCTCTTCCGGGATCAACCCCGGAATCGCGAAGTTTTCAGTCAGTTCGATGCGGGTATCCGGGTGAACGGCCTGCATCTGAGCCTCAACTTGCCGAACCTGTTCGAAATAGGCATCGCGCCATTGGGCCTGCGTTTCATCGGGCACAGTCCGGAAATCCATCATGAACCGGCAGTCTTTGGCGGTAATGTTATGGGCTGTTCCGCCTTCAATCATACCGACGTGGCAGGTTGTCCAGGGTGGATCGAACACGGCAGCAACGGTACTGGGTTGCGCCGCCATGTTTCGCGCGTTCTGTTGGTTGGCCCAGTCGATTAACGGGGCCGCCGCCATGATGGCGTTGACGCCTGTGTGCATGATCGAGCTGTGAACTTCGAACCCGACGACATGAGTGTCAAAGCCGAATCCGCCCTTGTGACCCGTCACCGCCTGCATCATCGATGGCTCGCCCACAACCACCGCCGAGCCTTTGGGGAGAACGCCCTGCATCGCCTCGATCATCGGCGGCGCCCCGGTACACCCGACTTCCTCATCAAAACTCAGCGCAAGTTGGAGCGGTCGTTTCACACGTGCGTAATGCGCCTCGACCAGTGCCCAGATGGCAAGCGCATCAAATCCCTTCATGTCACAGGTGCCGCGCCCGAAATATTTGCCGTCCTCCTCGGTCACGGTGAAGGGGTCGGTGTCCCAGGGTTGCCCGTCAACCGGTACGACATCCGTGTGCCCGGACAGCACAACTGCGCCTTCTTCCAAAGGGCCAACATGCGCAAAGATCGCCGCCTTATGCGGCTGATCCGGATCAGGCCAGCGGTGCGACGTGATCCCATGGCTTTGCAGGTATTCTTCCACCCAGTCGACCAACGGCAGGTTGGTGTCACGACTCACGGTTGGGAATGAGATCAGCTTGGTCATGATCTCAAGCGGCGTCAGGCGCTTGCCCATCGTGTCAGTACCCACTGTCTGTGGTCAGGATAAAGTGACCCGGTTCAACCTCTTGATATTGCGAGGGTTCCGGTTTGTAATCGACAGGATGGATCGGTGACGGGATCGGTTTGAAGTTCAGGTCTTTTTCAGTCTTTCGCTTGTTCGGGTCAGCAATTGGAACCGCCTTCATCAATGCCTGTGTATAGGGGTGTTGCGGGTTTTCAAACACACGTGCACGCGGGCCCAGTTCCACAATGCGGCCCAGATACATAACACCGACATAGTGGCTGACACGTTCAACCACGGCCATGTCATGACTGATGAACAGATAGGACAGCCCCAGATCGGACTGCAGCTCCATCATCAGGTTCAGAACCTGCGCCTGAACCGACACGTCGAGGGCCGAGACCGCCTCATCCGCGATGATCAGCTTGGGGTTCAGGGCCAGTGCGCGGGCAATCGCGATCCGCTGACGCTGTCCCCCGGACATTTCATGCGGGAAACGACGCATGAAGCTGCGCGGCAGCTGCACCTTGTCGAACAATTGCGCGACGCGGTCCTGCAATTCGGATCCCGACGCCACGCCATAGTTGCGCATCGGCTCGGCAACCTGATCGACCAGCTGCATCTGTGGGTTCAGCGAGGCGAACGGGTCCTGAAAGATCATCTGCATGTCCAGCCGCGCCTTGCGCAGGCCGGACGGGTCCAGCTTCATGATATCGACACCGTCCAGATTGACCTCGCCCGCCATCGGCTCGACCAGCCGCAGGATCGAACGCCCGGCCGAGGACTTTCCGCACCCGGATTCACCCACAAGGCTGAGTGTCTGACCTTTGTTCAGTGTGAATGACACATCCTCGACCGCATGAACGTTCGAGATCGTGCGCCGCAGAAGACCACCTTTGACAGGAAACCGCGTGGTCAGGTTCTTTACGGTCAACAAAACTTCTTCGGTTCCGGGGATGGGCGCAATTTTCTGCCCCTCGACACCCAGCAACTTCATCGGTTCAGGTGCCGACTTGCCCTGCATTTCACCCAGTTTCGGTACTGCGGCCAAAAGGGCCTTGGTGTAATCATGCTGCGGGTTTTCAAAGATTTCCTTGACGGTCCCCTCTTCGACCTTGTTGCCGCGATACATGACAACAACACGGTCAGCCATCTGGGCGACCACGGCCATGTCGTGGGTGATGAACATCACCGCAGTTCCGGTTTCGCGCTTGAGGCGATCCATCAGGGCCAGGATCTCGGCCTGAATGGTCACGTCCAGCGCTGTGGTTGGTTCATCGGCGATCAGCAGGCGGGGTTCGCAGGCCATGGCCATCGCGATGACGACACGCTGGCGCATCCCGCCCGACAGCTCGTGCGGGTATTGTTTCAGACGACGCTCGGGCTCGGGGATGCGAACCTGGCGCAGCAACTCAAGCGCCCGGTCCTCGGCCTGCGCCTTTGACATCTGCTTGTGGATGCGCAGGCCTTCGGTCAACTGGCGACCAACGGTAAAAACCGGATTAAGCGCCGTCATCGGCTCCTGAAAAATCATCCCGATCTCGTTGCCGCGAATCTGTTTCATCAGATCCGGATCGGCTTTGGACAGGTCCATCTCGCCCCCATCGCGGCGATCAAACAGAAGTTCACCACCCGCGATTTCACCCCCACCGAACTCGACCAACCGCATCAGCGACAGCGACGACACCGATTTTCCAGACCCCGATTCGCCAACGATACAAACGGTTTCACCTGGTTTGACCTCGAACGAGACATCCTCAACACCGACAACGGGGCCATCCTTCGTCTGAAACTCCACCCGCAGTTTTTTAATCTGTGCAATAGGCTGATCCAGCACGCGCGCGCTCCCTTGACGACGGTATTCTTTTTCTGAATTCCGAACGCTAAGGCGGGCCGCCGGGAAAAGTCAAACCCATTACACATTTTCGCGACGGCACTACTTGCATTTTTCTCAGGTTCTGTTTCGATACGCCATGTAACCGACCTGGGGAGGCGGCGCAGACCGAAATCGTTAGCGCTATTATCTTTGTTGATCAGAACCTTACCTTGGGGCGGCAACGCCAAACCCGCAGGCCTTGCGGAGATAATCGAGACACGAACGTGTCCAACTTGGGAGTAACTTATGAAAATCAAAACCCTTTTGCTTGGTGCGATTGCAAGCACAGCGATGGCCCCGATGGCCTTTGCCGAGCGCGGATCGGACGGCAATGTCAGCATCATTTACTGGCAGGCACCGTCGATCCTGAACCCGTTCCTTTCGGGTGGCACCAAGGATGTGGAGTCGGCTTCGCTGGTGATCGAACCGCTCGCCCGCTACGATCAGGACGGCAACATGGTGCCTTATCTGGCATCGGAAATTCCAACCGTTGAAAACGGTGGTGTCAGCGAAGATCTGACCTCGATCACTTGGAAAATCGCACCGGGAATCACCTGGTCTGATGGTAGTCCGTTCACTTCTGCGGACGTGAAATTCACCGCAGACTACTGCATGCACCCCGAAGGTGGCTGCGCGCAGGTGACCAAATTCGAAGGTGTCACATCGGTCGAAGCCGTGGACGATCTGACCGTAAAGGTCACGTTCGATGCACCGACCCCGTTCCCTTATGGTCCGTTTGTCGGCGGTGAAAGCCCAATCATTCAGGCCGCACAGTTCGCTGACTGCCTGGGCGCGAAGGCCCCCGAATGCACCGAGCAGAACTTTAACCCGATCGGCACCGGCCCATTTGTCGTCACCGAGTTCAAGCCGAACGACGTGATCACCATGAAGGCAAACGACAACTACCGTGATCCGGCAAAACCTGCCTTTGCGACGCTGACCTTCAAAGGTGGCGGCGATGCGACAGCGGCGGGCCGCGCGGTGATGGAAACCGGCGAATTTGACTATGCTTGGAACCTGCAGCTGGCACCTGAGGTGATCCAGCAGATGCAGGAAGGTGGCAAGGGCACTCCGGTCGCAGGCTTCGGCCCGCTAGTCGAGCGCATCATGCTGAACCAGACCAACCCGTCGCCCGATCTGCCGGAAGGCGAGCGTTCGACTGCTGCGCACCCGCATCCGTTCCTGAAGGATCCTGCGGTTTACAAGGCGATGTCTCTGGCAATCGACCGTCCGCTGCTGGTGGAAATTGGCTATGGTCAGGCCGGTCAGGTCACCTGTAACTGGGTTCCGGCCCCGGCTGCCGTGAATTCGGACACCTTTTCCTGTGACACGCAGGACATCGAAGGTGCGAAGAAACTGCTGGATGACGCGGGTATCGTAGACTCTGATGGCGACGGCGTTCGTGAAAAAGACGGCGTTCCGCTGAAGATCGTATACCAGACGTCGACCAACGCCGTCCGTCAGGACTTCCAGGCGCTGATCAAGGAATGGTGGAGCCAGATCGGTATCGAAACCGAGCTGCGCAACATCAACGCATCGGTCTTCTTCGGCGGTGACCCGGGTTCACCCGACACGTTCCAGAAGTTCTATGCGGACGTTGAAATGTACGCCAACACCTTCAACGGCACCGACCCGCAGTCCTATCTGGGCAACGGCCTGTGCGACAAGGCACCCAAGCCGGAATCGCAGTGGCAGGGTGAGAACATCAGCCGCTTCTGCAACGAAGAATTCGACAAGCTGCATGGTCAGCTGGCCGAAACCGCTGGTGCGGAAGAGCGTGCGAAAATCGCCCGTCGTCTGAACGACATCATGGTTGAAAACGGCGGCATGATCCCGCTGGTGCACCGTGGCCGTCTGTCAGCGCACGCAAACACCCTGGGTGGCGTGATCCTGAATGTTTGGGACAGCGAGCTGTGGAATGCAGCAGACTGGTACCGCAAGACCGGGTCCTAAGCGTTAAACCTGCCAAGCCGCGCCCCGATCTTCGGGGCGCGGTCATTTGCAGGCCGCTCCAACAAGAAGACGCATCAACAAAGGCGCCTTTGAATGCTCAACTTTACAATCAGACGACTGGTGTTGGCGGTGCCCACACTGCTGTTCATCAGCCTCGTCATCTTCCTGCTGCTCGAACTTGCCCCTGGCGACCCGATGGCACAGGTTCCACTCACCGTTCCCCCGGAAGTCAAAGAGAAGATGCGCGAGGCGCTTGGCCTCGGCCAGCCGATGCATATCCGGTTCTGGAAATGGATCGTGCAGTTCTTCTGGATAGAACCGCAGGTATTGGTCGATTCTGTATTCGGCACAACTTTCTCCGAAGGCGACCTGCGCGTGATTTCCTGGCAGACACGCTCGCCGGTCATGGACATCGTCGTTCAGCGTATCCCGCAGACCCTGTGGGTTGTCGGCACCGCCTATGTGGTCGCCATCCTGATCGCGCTGCCCATCGGCATCTATTCGGCCTACCGTCAGTATTCCTGGTTCGACCAGATGGGTACTTTCGTGTCGATGGTCGGCTTTTCCGTTCCACCCTTCTTTTCGGGCGTGCTGGTAATCGTGATCTTTTCAGTCCAGCTGGGCTGGTTCCCGTCGATCTATGACACCACGCTGGTGGTCAACAGCTGGGACAGCTTTGTTGTGCAGCTCAAACAGATGATCATGCCGGTCATGGTTTTGGCCTTGCAGATCACCGCACAACTCAGCCGGTTCATGCGCGCGTCCATGCTGGATAACCTCAATCAGGATTACGTTCGCACCGCCCGCGCCAAGGGTCTCAGCGAATATACCGTGGTCATGGTTCACGTCCTGCGAAACTCGATGATCCCGGTGGTCACCGTGATCGCGCTGGGTATTCCGTCCATCTTTGGTGGCGCCATCATCACCGAGCAGGTGTTCAAGGTGAACGGAATCGGGCAGTTGCTGATCGGCGCGATTCAGGCCAATGATCTGCCGATGGTGCAAACCCTGACCTTTATTTTCGCTGTACTGATCGTCTTGTTCAACCTGATCGCTGACGTACTTTATGGCATTCTGGACCCGAGGATTCGATATGACTGATCATGATCGTACCGATACGCTGGTCCCGGACGAAGGACTTGCACCAGCCTCAACCGCCTTGCCGACAGCCGACGTGATGGAAGAACTGGCCACCCCTCCCCGCAGCCAATGGCGCGATGTTTGGGATCAGTTCAAGACCCACAAAGGCGCAATGGTCGGGGCGATCCTGTTTATCATCATCGTTGCCGGTGTCTATCTGGGCCCGTATCTGTGGAGCATTGATCCAACCCAGATCGATATCCGGTCGCGCAATCAGGGGCCCAGTTGGGCGCATCCCTTTGGCACCGACCAATTGGGTCGCGACATTCTTGCGCGCATGATGTCGGGTGGTCAAACCTCAGTCTCGGTTGGCATAACCGCGATGTTGCTGGCGCTGTTTCTGGGTTCGTTCATCGGCGTTCTGGCGGGATTCTTCAGGCGGCTCGATGGGCCGCTGATGCGCCTGACCGACCTGTTTCTGGCCCTGCCCCTGCTGCCTTTGCTGCTGGTCATGATGCTTCTGTTCCGCGAGCCCCTGTCAGCGGCTTTTGGGCTGGAGCGCGGGATTTTCATCCTGATCGTCTGCGCCATCGGCATCACCTCATGGATGCCGACTGCACGGATCGTGCGCGGTGACGTGCTGGCCATCAAGGAACGTGAATTCGTTCTGGCCGCACGCTCCATCGGCACCAGCAACAGTCAGATCATCACGCGGCATATCCTGCCGAACGTTCTTTCGCCGATCATGGTGTCGGCAACACTGGGGATTGCCACAGCGATCATCACCGAAAGCGCGCTGTCCTTCCTTGGGTTGGGCTTCCCGCCCGACTTCCCGACATGGGGCCGCCTGTTGTTTGATGGTGTCGACTATCTTCAGCAATACCCCGAGCGTGTATTCTGGCCCGGTCTGGCAATCTCGCTGACTGTGCTGAGCGTCAACTATCTGGGTGATGGTCTGCGCGACGCGCTGGATCCCCGCATTCGCGGACGCTGAAACAAGTTAGCCGGCGCGCTTCAGCGCGCCGGCCAACAGCACGATCAGAACGGCCAATGGCAATAGCACGGCGAACGCCAGACGCAGGCCGAACAGTTCCGCCAAGAAGCCGATCAGCGGCGGCCCAATCAACAGCCCGCCATATCCCAGCGTAGCGACACTTGCGATGGCTTGCCCCGGCGGGACAAGCGGATCGCTGGCAGCACGGCTGAACGCCAGCGGCATGATCACCGCATATCCTATGCCCATCAGCGCAAACCCCGCCAATGCGGGCAAGGGCGCGACCGAAGAAACCACAGCGAAAACGCCCAGTACCGCGCAGATTCCGCCGAACCGAGCCGTGGCGACAGGACCAAACCGCATAATGACAATCGCGCCTGCAAGGCGAAACGCCACCATCGTCACGGAAAACACGGCATAGCCCAGTGCGGCAACACTTTCGGGCGCACCGGAAACGTCTCGCAGGAAAATCGCGCTCCAGTCTGCGACGGCGCCTTCACCCAATGCACCACACATGGCCGCGAATCCGACCAGTATCAGCGCACCCGAGGGCAAAGCAAAAACCGAGCTTTGCGACCGCTCGGACCGTTTCGACGTCCAGCGCACCCACGACGAGGCCAGCGCGAAGGCAACAACCGCGCCACCCGCCACTAGGAAGTGCACCAGTACCGTCAGCCCCATCTGAACTGCCACATACCCGCTGAGCGCGCCAAGACCGGCCCCAAGGCTCCACATGGCGTGGAATGACGACATTACGGGTTTGTCATATGCCTGCTCGACTTCGGCGGCCCAGGCATTCATTGCCACATCCATCGATCCGTGGAACGCGCCGAAAACAAACAAACAAAACGCCAGCGCCCAAAACCCGCCAGCTACAGCAAGCAGAACCAGCGACAGCGTGTACAGAAGGGCCACTATCCGGGTTACCGCGACTGCGCCATACCGATCCGTCAAACGCCCCGTAACCGGAAACGAACAGACAGCCCCGGCCGCCATGAACAACAACCCGTACCCCAACGCGTCATGGGACAGCTCCAACCGGTCGCGCACGGCCGGAATGCGCGAGGCCCAGATACCAAACAAGGCCCCGTTCAGGATGAACATGGCAGCAACTGCCCGCCATGCCGAGAAAACGCCAATCAACAGAGAACCTCGTGCTGTCTGCCCGCCCTACCTGTTCTACAGGTTGGGCGCAAATTGGCAATTGCAGCTTAACCCAGGCGTTTGCGGATGCGCCGAACGGCGAACCATACGCCCGCTACAACCGGGATCGTCGCCGCCGCCGTCAGCATTCCCTTGCTTATACCGGTGGCCGTCAACGGATACAGAAGGTAGCCAACCAGTGAGACCGCGTAATAACTGATGGCCACCACAGAAAGCCCCTCGACCGTGTGTTGCAAGCGCAAGGCAAGATCAGCCCGACGATCCATGCTTTCCAAAAGGGCCTGATTTTGTGCACTCCGCTCGACGTCCACCCTTGTGCGCAACAACTCACCCGCACGGATGGCCCGGTCAGACAGCGCCTGCAGGCGGCGTTCGGTTGATTTCACGGTACGGATCGCAGGGTCATAACGGCGCATCATGAAATCGGCAAAGCTTTGGCCGCCTTCGAACCTTTCCTCGCGCAGGACGTCGATCCGTTGATTCACCAGCGCCTCATAAGCGCCGGTAGCCCCAAATCGGAACGAACTGCGGGCTGAAATGGTCTCGAGCTCAGTCGATGTGGCCAGCAATTGAGGTAACAGCGCATCTGGTGGTGTGGTGTCATCCGTCATTTCAACCATCAGCTTCGCCAGCTGGGCGTCCAGTTCCTCGATCCGGGGGGCCAATTGTTTGACGCGGGCAAAGCCAAACATCGACATCGCCTTGTATGTCTCGATCTCGCACAGCCGCTGGATGATACGCCCTGTGCGGCGCGTGCCCGTGCCTTCGGTCACGAACAGGGCAAAACGCATGTGACCAGCCGGGTCGATGCGGAAATCACTGGCGCAAATCGCCGAAGCATCCAACACCCGCGACACCGCCAGACTTTCAGGTTCGAACCAATCAGCCAGAGCGACCTTTACAGCTGCATCTTCCGGGCGCTGTACCACCCGCATTAGCAGCGAAGTGATCCTCTGGCCCGGGCTGGCCATCAGCCAATCTGGGGGAAACACTTCGAAATCAGCCGGGTTGAAGGGGCGGCCGCTGACGTTCGGCACAATCGCCGTATAGGTGACAAACTCTGTGTGCTGCTCCCATTTCAGCCAATGGCGTCCTATCTGCCCGGCATAATGCGTGGCCCCCGGCTGCGGATGTTGCGCCCCATGCCGGTCAAGCAGATCGATCAGATGCGCAATATCCTGATTGCGGTCCCGAGCGACGGCTGCTTCAGGCTTCTTGATCGCAATAAATGCGACCGTGCACGGCGTATCGGCGGCCGGAAACGGGCGGGCATGAAGTTCATTGGCCAGCGCATAGCGCAGCGGGTGATCATCGATTGGCGTCATTCCGAGGCTCCGATAGCGGTGTCCGCACTATACGTCACAACTCGGAGACATCAATTCTTATTTTATTTCATATACTTACACGAATACAAAGGTATACAAACCGACTATCTCATTGATTTGGCTGCCACAGCTCGATCGGATTTCCTTCCGGATCGTGAAGTCGCGCGAACTTTCCGATTTCACTGTCCCAGTCGGGGCGGGTCTCAACAGCGATTCCGGCAGCTTCAAGCTGCTGTATCATCGCGCCCAGATCGTCGACCCGAAAATTGATCATCCATTGCTGATCCGGGTTTCCGAAATACTCGGTGTCCTGCGCGAACGGCGCAAACACCGTATACCCTTCGCGCTGCTTCCAGGGCACCGGATCATAGTGGTTTACGCCCAGATGTTCTTCGTACCAACGGCTCAATTCCTCGGGATCACTGGCCCGAAAGAATACGCCCCCAATACCGTTCACTTTCTGCATGTTTCGCTCCTACCACACGTGCATCGAGTATATCACAACCCGCCTGCTTCATCTGGGCATAAATATCCTGGGGGTTTGGGGGCAAAGCCCCCAACAGCACAAAAAAAGAAAAGGGCGCCCAAAGGCGCCCTTAGCAATTGGATCAAACCGGTTAATCACTCGATCATCGGCAGCAGCTTGTCGAGCGATGCTTTGGCGTCGCCATAGAACATGCGGGTATTTTCCTTGAAGAACAGCGGGTTTTCGATACCCGAATACCCTGTACCCTGACCACGTTTTGACACGAAGACCTGCTTGGCCTTCCAGCATTCCAGAACCGGCATACCGGCAATGGGGCTGTTGGGATCTTCCTGCGCCGCAGGGTTCACGATGTCGTTCGAGCCGATAACGATGGCCACATCCGTATCCGGGAAGTCGTCATTGATCTCGTCCATTTCCAGAACGATGTCATAGGGCACCTTCGCCTCGGCCAGCAGCACGTTCATATGGCCCGGCAAACGACCCGCGACCGGGTGGATCGCAAAACGTACCTCTTTACCCTTGGCGCGCAGCTTACGGACCAGTTCACTGACCGATTGCTGTGCCTGCGCAACCGCCATCCCATAGCCGGGGATGATGATCACGCTGTCGGCATCGTTCAGGGCAGCAGCAACGCCATCCGCCTCGATGGCCACCTGCTCGCCTTCAACTTCCATCTGCGGACCAGAAGTGCCGCCAAATCCGCCCAGGATCACGCTGACAAAGTGACGGTTCATCGCCTTGCACATGATGTAGGACAGGATCGCACCCGACGAGCCCACCAGCGCACCGACCACGATCAGCAGGTCATTGCCAAGCGAGAAACCAATCGCCGCGGCGGCCCAGCCCGAATAGCTGTTCAGCATCGACACAACCACCGGCATGTCCGCGCCACCGATGCCCATGATCAGATGATAACCGATGAACAGCGCCGCCAGGGTCATCAGGATCAGCGGCAACAGCCCGCCAGACGCAGTGTACCAGATCAGACAGATCAGCGAGAGACCCGCTGCCGCCGCGTTCAGCGCATGACCACCGGGCAGCTTGGTCGCCGCCGAAGTCAACTTACCCGCCAACTTGCCATAGGCCACGACCGAGCCGGTAAAGGTGATCGCACCAATAAAGATGCCAAGGAACAGTTCCACATGCAGGATTGCCAGTTCGGCCGGCGTCTTCTTGGCGATAAGTTTGGCAAAGGTGCCCAGATCATGCAGATCCGCCTCTTTCGCCGTATCCACAATTGCCATGACTTGTGCCACGTTGCCGATTTCAAAATGCGCGTTGAAGCCGACGAACACAGCCGCCAGACCGACCAGTGAATGCATCGCGGCGACCAGCTGCGGCATCTCGGTCATCTGGACGCGCTGCGCCACGTATTGACCGATCAGACCGCCGCCAATGATCAGCAGGATCGACAGCAGCCACAGGCCAGAACCGGGGCCAACCAGCGTGGCAAAGACCGCCAGCGCCATACCGACAATGCCGTACCAGACCGCGCGCTTGGCGCTTTCCTGGTTCGACAACCCGCCAAGGGAAAGGATGAACAGAACAGCCGCAACAACATAGGCGGCAGTGGTGAAGCCAAATTCCATGTGCCCGGCCTCCTTAAGATTTCTGGAACATGGCGAGCATGCGCCGGGTTACGAGGAAGCCGCCGAAAATGTTGATCCCGGCCATGAAGACGGACAGTGCCGCCAGCAGAATGACCAGGAACGACCCCGATCCGATCTGCATCAAGGCCCCAACGATGATGATCGACGAGATCGCGTTGGTGATCGCCATCAGCGGCGTATGCAGGCTGTGCGAGACATTCCAGATCACCTGGAAGCCCACGAAAATGGCCAGCACGAAGACGATGAAATGCTGCATGAAGCTGGCCGGGGCAACCAGCCCCACCAGCAGCATCAGCGCGCCACCAACACCCAACAAAGTAAACTGCTGCTTGGTCTGCGCCTTGAAGGCCGCAATCTCCTGCGCCTTTTTCTCTTCCGGGGTCAGTTCCTTGACCTCGGGCTTTTTCTGCGCCGCAATCGCCTGAATCTTGGGCGGCGGTGGCGGGAAGGTGATTTCACCTTCATGCGTCACGGTCGCGCCGCGGATCACATCGTCTTCCATGTTGTGATTGATCTGACCATCCTTTTCGGGCGTCAGGTCTGTCATCATGTGACGGATATTGGTGGCATAAAGCGACGAGGATTGTGCCGCCATCCGGCTGGGGAAGTCGGTATAACCGATTATGGTCACGCCATTGTTGGTGACAACTTTCTCATCCGGCACGGTGCCTTCGACGTTACCGCCACGCTCGGCTGCAAGGTCGATGATGACCGAACCCGGCTTCATCGCCTTGACCATATCCTCAAGCCACAGCTTGGGCGCCGGACGGTTGGGGATCAGTGCGGTGGTGATAACGATGTCCATCTCGGGCGCAAGTTCGCGGAACTTGGCCAGCTGGGCGTTGCGGAATTCTTCCGACTGGACCGAGGCATACCCGCCTGTGGCCGCGCCGTCCTGCTGCTCTTCCTCGAAGTCCAGATAGACGAACTCAGCCCCCATCGATTCGACCTGTTCGGCCACTTCAGGGCGCACGTCGAACGCGTAGGTGATCGCGCCCAGCGACGTGGACGTCCCGATTGCGGCCAGACCGGCCACACCGGCCCCAACGATCAGCACCTTGGCAGGAGGAACTTTACCGGCGGCGGTCACCTGACCGGTGAAGAAACGGCCAAAGTTGTTGCCTGCTTCGATTACGGCGCGATAGCCTGCGATATTTGCCATCGACGACAGCGCGTCCATCTTCTGCGCGCGCGAGATGCGTGGCACCATCTCCATGGCGATCACGTTGGCGCCCTTGGATTTGGCCAGCTCCATTCCTTCTTCGTTGCCCGCAGGATTGAAGAACGAAATCAGGGTCTTGCCCTTGGTCAACCGTTTCAGTTCGGCCTCAGTCGGGATACGAACCTTGGCAATGATATCCGCAGTCTTCCACAGCGACGCTGCGGTCTTGACCACCTCAACGCCTACGGCCTCGTATGCGGCATCCGAAAAACCGGCAGCCGCGCCCGCGCCTTTCTCGATCAGGCACTCATAGCCCAGTTTCTGCAATTGCACGGCCGAGTCGGGCGTCATTGCAACCCGGTTCTCACCGTCCAGTATTTCCTTTGGCGTGCCTATCTTCACTGGCAGTCCCCCTAATTTTTACTCTGTCCGAGCGGGTGGTCGGTATTCTTTGTTAAGCAAAGATGTATCCTGCGCAACATTATTTCGCAAGCGCAGCATTTTTTACGTGACATCACAAAATCAGCCACCTTAGATCCAACGCCGCGTCTTGCGTTCATAGCGTGCGAAATCCGTGCGGAACTGCCGGCGCAGGCGGTCTTCTTCCGGCAGGATAAACCGGCGTTCTAGCACCCAGACGAAGACCGGAACCAAAACCAGTGACAACACGGCGTCAAACCGCAGAATCAAACCCGCAAGAATCAGTACGTCCCCGACGTAGATCGGGTTTCGACTGCGTTTGTAGATGCCCGTTTGCACCATCGCGGTCGGTGTCTCATGGGGAATGACGGTTGTTTTGTGGCGGCGAAACTCGACAATGGCCAGAACGGCCATCAGAACGCCACCGCCGATCAGAACTCCACTGAGAAGGTCGGTCAGGCCGCTCTCAAGTGACAGGCCCAGCGCCATGTATCTGGCTTGTGCCCATGCCAGCACCGCAAAAGCGATCAACCAAACTGGCGGTACATCTATCCAGCGCATTCTAAGCCCTCATGAACGACGACAGTGTCGGGTATATGTCGCTTCTGACCGACGTCCTACCGTTTTTCGGCCAGATTAGCAAAAGACCAGTATGTCGCATCGATAGACAGACATGTCAGGATCGGCTACCCCAAATGCAACAAAAGACGACCACACAAGTGAGTGAGCCTTTATGACCGATTTTGTAGCAACCAAAGCCATGTTCGACCTGCCCGAGGGCGTGATTTATCTGGACGGCAACTCTTTGGGCCCGCTGCCTAAAACGGCTGCGTCTCGTGTGCAGAATATGCTGACCGAGGAATGGGGGCAAATGCTGATCACCGGCTGGAACAAAGCCGGTTGGATGGGCCTTCCCACAGGGCTTGGAGATCGAATTGGCCGCCTGATCGGAGCCGAGCCAGGCAGCGTCGTGACCGGCGATACCCTGTCGATCAAGGTTTATCAGGCCGTGTCCTCTGCCCTTGAACTGAACCCGGCCCGCAAGGTTGTGCTTTCCGACAATGGGAACTTTCCGTCAGACCTGTACATGGTCGATGGCCTGCTGCGATCCCTTGGGAGCCCATACGAACTGCGCGTCGTCGACCCGCAGGACGTCGCAGATGCAATCACCGAAGAAGTCGCAGTCCTGATGCTGACCGAAGTGGATTATCGCACGGGCCGGATGCACGACATGAAGGCACTGACGGAACTGGCCCACGCCAACGGAGTCGTGACGGTTTGGGATCTGGCGCATTCCGCAGGGGCCATCCCCGTTGACCTTGCAGGGTGCAATGCAGATTTCGCAGTCGGGTGTACTTATAAATACCTCAATGGCGGCCCTGGTGCGCCCGCGTTCATTTATGTTGCGCCCCGACTTGCAGATAGTGTGCGCCCGGCCCTGTCCGGCTGGCTGGGGCACGAAGCGCCCTTTGCCTTTGACCTGGACTATCGCCCCGGACGCGGGATTGAGCGTATGCGCGTGGGAACACCTCCGATCATCCAAATGACCGCGCTGTCGGCGGCCATGGACATCTGGGATATGGCCGACATGGCGGATGTGCGCGCCAAATCCATTGAATTGACCGAGCTTTTCATTCGTCAGGTCGAGGCGACCTGCCCAGACTTGCAATTGGACAGTCCGCGCGCGCCCGAGCAGCGTGGCAGTCAGGTTTCATTCCGCTTCAAGGAAGGCTATGCCGCGATGCAAGCGCTGATCGCGCGTGGTGTCGTCGGAGATTTCCGCGCACCTGACACAATGCGGTTTGGTTTCACGCCGCTGTATATCGATGAAAGCGATGTCGAGCGTGCAGTCGGGATCCTGGCGGATGTCATGCAGAACAAGCTTTGGGACACGCCCGAGTACAAAACCCGGCAGCGCGTTACCTGATTTCCAGCCCGGCCCCGATCAGGGCCGCCAACTGGTTGGTGCGCCTTTCAAATTCCTCGGCGTCTGACGCAGTCAGCTTGATCCCCTTCAGCGTGACCGTAAGTGTTTTCGCCGTTTCTTCAGGCGTGTCGAACAGACGAACGCGGCCAGCACCCTGCTCTCGCCTCAGCCATTCGGCATAAAGCGCGGTTAGTTCACCTTCGCCCCGCTCAACAATATCGATGGCCATGGATTTGGTCGTGTCCAGCATCTCAAGCCCATGCGGCGACGCCAAAACCGCAGCCATGCCCTCGGTCTGGGCGTGGATCGCCTTTCTGGCAATGTCCGAAACCGAGCCTTCACCGTTCAGCGCCTCGGCCACCGCTGCGGTCTTTTCCTCGTAATGCCGTTCGGTCAGCTTGCGAACGATCGCTTCCTTGTTCCTGTAATACAGATAAACCGCTGGCCGTGACATCCCCGCACCGCGCGCAATGTCATCCATCGAGGTCTTGCGGAACCCGTATGCGGAAAAGGCCTGAAAAGCAGATGCTAGGATCGCTTTCTGCCGGGATTCGTCACTCGTATCTTTCATGCGCAAATCTCTGACATTTTTTGTTTAATTTGTCAATTGACAGACTGACACTTTGCAACCATTATGTCAGAACCTGCCACAGTTACAAAAGGTGCGCCATGGCGACGGCCCTGAAGATTAACGGAACCCCTCATCAGATCGACCTGCCAGATGATGTCCCCCTGCTTTGGGTTCTGAGGGATGAGGTTGGCCTGACCGGCACCAAGTTTGGCTGTGGCGTCGCCGCTTGCGGCGCCTGTACGGTTCATATCGATGGCGAGGCGGTACGTTCGTGCCAAGTGGCGCTGTCGGATGTCTGGGGTG
The DNA here is from genome assembly GCF_056541275.1 of Ruegeria sp. AI2. Taxonomy (NCBI): domain Bacteria; kingdom Pseudomonadati; phylum Pseudomonadota; class Alphaproteobacteria; order Rhodobacterales; family Roseobacteraceae; genus Ruegeria; species Ruegeria sp. AI2. Next base: position 215,042 of record NZ_JBQFYB010000001.1, on the reverse strand, counting down.
ACGTGACCACAATCGAAGGCGTCGGCACGCCAGAAGCACTGGCTACGATCCAGAAATCCTGGGCTGATCATCAGGTGGCGCAATGTGGCTATTGCCAGTCGGGCCAGATCATGCAGGCCGCTGCCCTGCTTGCGGAAAACCCTGCGCCCACGGACGCAGAGATCGATGAGGCGATGCAGGGAAACCTGTGCCGCTGTGGCACCTACCCCCGCATCCGGGCCGCGATCCACGACGCAGCCTCCAAGTTGAAGGAGGCGTAAGAGATGGCTTCTGTTGGCAAAATTATCCGCCGCACGTTCCTGATCGGCTCGGCCGCGATCGTCGGTGGCGTCGCCTTTGGCGCGTATTATGTCACCCGCCCTGCCCCCAACCCGCTGAAACCGAAAGAGGGTGAAGCGGCCCTGAACCCCTTCGTACTGATCGATCAGAATGGCATCACCCTGTTCGCGCCCCGTGCCGAGATGGGACAGGGCGTGAAAACCACGTGGGCCGCGCTGATCGCCGAAGAACTGGATGTCGATCTGGATCAGATCACCGTTCTGCATGGTCCGGCAGCCGCCGCCTATTACAACTCAGCCATGATGGGCGAGGGACTGCCAAACAAGGGCTACGACATCTCGGACTTCCAGCACAACTTAGGTGAAGCACTAGGTGTTCTTGGTAAGGCCCTTAGCCTGCAAGTCACAGGCGGCTCCACCTCGATGAAGGACGGGTTCGAGAGGATGCGGCAAGCCGGTGCTTCGGCCCGTGAAACGCTGAAACGCGCCGCCGCTGATCGGTTGGGTATCGACCCCTCGGATCTGAAAACAGCTTCAGGCTATGTCATCGCGCCGACCGGTGACAAGATCGCTTACACCGATCTTGCAGTGGAAGCGGCCGGACTGGAACCCGTCGAGGTACCTTTGCGAGACCCGTCCGAATGGCGTTATCTGGGACGGACACAACCGCGACTGGACATGGTGGGCAAAGTGACAGGCACTGCCGAGTTCGGCATCGATGTTCGCCTGCCCGGTATGAAATTTGCTGCCGTGCGCATGAACCCCAAACTGGGCGGCGCGATGAACAGCTTTGACGACAGTGCTGCAGTATCCATGCCCGGGGTCGAGAAGGTTGTTGATCTGGGCACAGGTGTTGCCGTGATCGCGAACAACACATGGCTGGCCAATCAGGCGGTTGAGGCTGTTGAGATCGACTGGGGTGATGCGCCATATCCACCTGATACCGATGGCATTTTCTCAAAGATTGCAGAGGCGTTTGACGAAGCGCCGAACTCGACCATGCGCGATGATGGCGATATCAGCGTGACGCCGGATGGCGCAACCGAGGTCACTGCCGAATACCAAGTGCCTTATCTGGCGCACGCCACGATGGAGCCGATGAATGCCACCGCGCTCTATACCGGAAACGCTCTGGAACTGTGGTGCGGCAATCAGGCCCCGACGCTGATCCGTTTTCGCGCTGCGAATACCGCAAATCTGGACACTGAGGCTGTTCAGATTCACACCACCTATCTGGGGGGAGGGTTTGGCCGCCGGGGCGAACTGGATTTCGGAGAAATCGCCACCAAGGTCGCCATGGCCATGCCTGGCACACCGGTCCAGACAACCTGGAGCCGCGAAGAAGACATGCGTCACGACTACTTCCGCCCCGGCGCCATCGCCCGGATGCGCGGCGCTGTTCAGGACGGCAAGGCCGTTCTTATTGACGGCAAGGTTGCAGCGCAGTCCTGCACGCAACAGGCGGTCGAGCGTTACACCGGCTTCCCCGGAGGCGGACCCGACAAAGTGCTGGTCGAAGGGTTCTTCAACCAGCCTTACGCCGTGCCAAACTACCGGATGAGCGGCCACGTCGCTGATCTGGCTGTCCCGGTGGGCTTCTGGCGTTCGGTCGGCAACAGCCACAACGGCTTTTTCCACGAGACCTTCATGGACGAATTGGCCCATGCCGCAGGGCGCGACCCGCTGGACTTCCGGCTAGAACTGATGAGAACCGAACATGCCCCATCTGCAGGATGTCTGGAGGCGGTCAGGGAAATGTCCAACTGGACAGGAAAAACACCTGACGGTGTAGGCCGTGGCGTGGCCTTCACCTACAGCTTCGGCACTCCGGTGGCTCAGGTTATCGAAGTGGTCGACGAAGACGGTGCCATCCGCATCCACAAGGCCTGGATCGCCTGCGACATGGGGCTGGCGCTAGACCCGGAAAACGTCAAGGCACAGATGTTTGGCGGCATGATGTATGGCCTGTCGGCTGCGTGTTTCGGCGAGATTACCTTTGCCGACGGGGAAGTCGAGCAGTTCAACTTTCCCGACTATGACGCCCTTCGTATGCATACTGCGCCACAAGTCGAGGTGCGCGTTCTGGAAACCAACCGCCATATGGGCGGCGCTGGTGAGCCCGGCACGCCCCCCTCGATGCCCGCACTGGGCAACGCCCTGTTTGATTTGACGGGAAAACGCGCGCGCAGCCTGCCGCTGGTCAATCAGTTCAACCTGCTGGTCTGATTGCCATTTACCTTCCCCTGCACCGGTCCGTCGCGCGCCCGCACGGTCCGGTGCCCAAGTCAGGCTGTTTTCTGAACTGCCTGACAGGCAATCCCCGCCGTCCATCCCCGCACAGCCATGCCGAAGGCTTCGAACAAGGGGCGTGAAACCGGGTCGTTGATCGCATCCCATTCGGGATGCCATTGCACGGACAGCGTAAATCCGGGCGCGTCCTTGATGTAGATCGCCTCGGGCGTTCCATCCGGCGCATGCCCATCGATCACCACACGCTGTCCGATGCACTTGATCCCCTGCCCGTGCAGCGTGTTTGTCATGACCTCCTGCGCACCAAACAAGTCGTGGAACACACCGTTTTCCGTCAGTTTCACTACGTGGCGCAGCGCAAATTTTTCCTCAAGTGTACCATCGGGCGGCATCCGGTGGTTCATCCGCCCCGGCAGATCGCGAATTTCCGGATAGAGTGTTCCGCCCATGGCCACGTTGACCTCTTGAAATCCGCGGCATATGCCCAGAAACGGCTGACCCCGTTCCACACAGGCCCGAACCAGCGGCAGGGTGATCGCGTCACGCGCGCGGTCAAACTCTCCATGCGCCTCGGTTGCAGGTTCACCATATTCTTCGGGATGCACGTTGGGGCGACCGCCGGTCAGAAGAAAGCCGTCGCAAACTTCCAGCAACTCCTCAACCGACACATAACGGGGATCGGCGGGGATCAGCAGCGGCAAACATCCCGATACGTTCGCCACAGCGTCCGAATTCATCGTCCCCCCTGCATGGGTCGGGTATTGATCGTTCATGAGGTATGAGTTGCCGATAATACCAACAACGGGTCGAGACATTCCGCTTTCCTTGTTATTCATCCCCTTGAAAAGGAAGCTAACCGCAGCTTCACAGTCGTGCAAGAATACACCTCCTGCGTGACAGCGCAGGGACGTGTTCAGGGGTGCACAAATACCCCCCCGCGATCAGTCAAGTCACGGCTCGTTTTCCCCGCCTAAAACTTCAAGTCGGAAACATGCGCCAAGTCATTGCTTTGACGGAGATGCTCTCAATGGTCGGACCTAAATCTCGCCGTCCAACCCGGCGGCCTCAATTCCCGCCATCGCAACGGTAGCATCGTTTTCTGACGTGTCGCCGGTCACCCCTACGGCACCGATCACGTCCCCTTTTCGACCCCGCAGCAAGACCCCGCCCGGAACTGGTACGACCTGCCCGCCATACACTCCGTTTACCGCCGCCATAAAGTAGGCTTGCGCCTCGGCCCGTTGCATCTGTGCCGTGCCCGCCATGCCCAGCATGACAGAGCCATATGCCTTGCCATGCGCGATCGCAAAGCGGCCCGGTGCTGCATCATCCTCACGCTCGAACGCGATGACGTGGCCGCCTGCGTCCAGAACAACCACCGAAAGTGGCTTCAGCTCCATCTCGCGGCCTTTCTCAAGCGCTTTGCGGATAATGGTGCGGGCTTTGCGAAGGGAAACTTCCATGTGCATTCCTGTGTCTGCATGTCGAAAGAAGAAAGGGGGCGGATCGCCCCCTTCGTTTTACGCTGTGGCTGCCTTCAATTCCAGACGGCGTGCGTGCAGGACCGGCTCGGTGTAGCCCGAGGGCTGCACACGGCCTTTGAACACAAGGTCACAAGCCGCCTGAAAAGCAATTCCGTTAAAGCCCGGCGCCATCGGGACATAACCCGGATCGCTTTCATTCTGGCGGTCCACGACAGCCGCCATTTTCTGCATCGCAGCCATCACCTGTGCTTCGTCGACAATGCCATGATGCAGCCAGTTGGCCAGTGCCTGAGACGAAATCCGGCAGGTCGCACGGTCTTCCATCAACCCGATGTCGTTGATGTCGGGGACTTTGGAACATCCCACGCCCTGATCGACCCAACGCACGACATAGCCCAGAATGCCTTGTGCATTATTCTCGACCTCGCGCGAGATTTCCGCGTCACCAAGATTGCGGCCCCCCAGCAGGGGAATGGTCAGCAAATCGTAAAGCGTACCTCGGGCACCCGCCGCTGCGATCTCGTCCTGACGGGCCAGTACGTTGACCTTGTGGTAATGTGTGGCGTGCAGCGTCGCAGCTGTAGGCGACGGCACCCAGGCGCAGGTGGCGCCAGATTGCGGATGGCTAATCTTTTGCTCCAGCATATCGCCCATCCGGTCCGGCATCGCCCACATGCCTTTGCCGATCTGCGCCTTGCCTTTCAGGCCACAGGCCAAACCGATATCGACATTGCGGTCTTCATAAGACGCAATCCAGGGCGTGTTCTTGATGTCGCCCTTGGGCAGCATCGGCCCAGCCTCCATCGAGGTATGAATCTCATCCCCCGTGCGATCTAGGAAACCGGTATTGATGAAGGCGACGCGCGATTTCGCGGCGCGAATGCACTCTTTCAGGTTCACCGACGTGCGGCGTTCCTCATCCATGATCCCCAGCTTCACGGTGTTGCGCGGCAGGCCAAGGATGTCTTCGACCATGTCGAAAATCTCAACCGCAAAGGCAACCTCTTCCGGACCGTGCATCTTGGGCTTCACCACGTAGACCGACCCTTCGACCGAGTTACCCCCATCCCGTTGCAGGTCATGCATTGCGATCAGAGTGGTGCAGAGCGCGTCCATCAGCCCTTCGCCAATCTCGCGCCCTTCGGCGTCCAGAACGGCCGGGTTCGTCATCAAGTGGCCGACATTCCGCACCAGCATCAGCGAACGGCCTTTCAGGGTCGCCTGCTCACCTGTCGGTGTGGTGAAGGTCAGATCTTCTGCCAGCTTGCGGGTAAACGTTGCGTCGCCCTTGGTGACGTCTTCAGTCAGATCACCCTTCATCAAGCCCAGCCAGTTGCCATAGGCCACGACCTTGTCTGCCGCATCAACACAAGCGACCGAGTCCTCGCAGTCCATAATCGTTGAAAGGGCGGATTCCAGCCGGACATCGGCGATACCTGCGCGATCAGTGGCACCGATAGCGCCAGTCGGATCGATCATGATCTGAATATGCAGGCCATTGTTTTTCAGAAGCACAAAATCCGGCTTGTCTGCCGCGCCACCGAAACCAACAAATTGAGCAGGGTTTGCCAGTGCTGGGGAAAGAACACCTTCTTCGACATGCAGTCCCGACACGTCGACCCAAGACCCACCAGCCAGAGGAACAGCGTCATCCAGAAAAGCTTTCGCCCATGCAATCACCCGTGCACCGCGCGCCGCATCATACCCACCGCCTGTTGGCAGATCGCCTATCGCATCGGTGCCATAAAGCGCATCATACAGGCTGCCCCATCGCGCATTCGCCGCGTTCAGCGCAAAGCGCGCGTTGGTTATCGGCACAACCAGCTGCGGACCCGGCGTCAGCGCAATCTCGGGGTCGACATGCGTCGTGTCGATCTGAAACCCGTCGCCTTCCTCGACCAGATAACCAATTTCCTTTAGAAAAGCCTGATAGTCAGTGGGATCATTGCTCTGACCCTTGCGCGCAATATGCCAGCCATCGATGCGCCCTTGTATCTCGGCCCGCTTGGTCAGAAGCGCGCGGTTCTTCGGCCCCAGTTCAGACACCAGTCGCGCCAGACCCGCCCAGAAATCCTGTGCCGACACACCCGTACCCGGCAATGCCTGCGTCTCGATAAACTCTGCCAGTATTGGATCAATCTGCAGCCCGCTCAGGGTTTGTCTGCCACTCATCTTCCTGCTCTCCTGCGATTGTGTGCCATTGTATGCGTAAGTGACTTAGGCCGAAAGTTTCCGATAGGCAACTTTCGACTTAGCGTTTGGGTTATTCGGATCGAACGGAAGCTGTTTCAAAAACATCAAGGGAATGGCGGGGGCCAGTTGCAGCTCTGGAACGATGCCCCTAACGTCGCGCCAGACACGAACCGATGCGAGGCCCCCATGCGCGACGCTGCCCCCACCACGATCTTCCTGAAAGACTACACTCCGTTTGGTTATCTGCTGGACAGCGTGCACCTGACCTTCGATCTGTCTGCACATGCCACTCGAGTCACGTCGCGTATCGCGTTTCGTCCAAACCCCGACGCGACCGATCGCACCTTTTTTCTGCACGGCGAGGATCTGAACCTGATCCGCGCGTCCATCAACGGAACCGAAGTTTCGCCTGATGTCACGGACAAGGGCCTGACCGTCCATGTTCCCGACACCCCGTTCCTCTGGGAAGCCGAAGTTGAGATCGATCCGGGCAACAACACGGCGTTGGAGGGGCTTTATATGTCGAACGGCATGTATTGCACCCAGTGCGAGGCGGAAGGTTTCCGCAAGATCACATATTATCCGGATCGCCCCGATGTCATGTCCACCTTTACCGTGCGTATCAATGGCGACCTGCCGGTTCTTCTGTCGAACGGCAACCCCTCGGGCAAGGGCGAAGGATGGGCCGAATGGACCGACCCGTGGCCCAAGCCTGCCTATCTGTTTGCGCTTGTCGCTGGGGAACTTGTGGCCCATCCTGATCGGTTCACCACCAGATCAGGCCGGGATGTTGAGTTAAACCTGTGGGTGCGTCCGGGGGATGAAGGCAAGTGCGCCTTCGGTATGGAGGCGCTGAAGAAGTCCATGAAATGGGACGAAGATGTCTATGGCCGGGAATACGATCTGGACGTCTTCAACATCGTCGCCGTCGATGACTTCAACATGGGCGCGATGGAAAACAAGGGGCTGAACATCTTTAACTCTTCGGCTGTTCTGGCCAGTCCTGAAACCTCGACCGATGCCAATTTCGAACGGATCGAGGCGATCATCGCGCATGAGTATTTCCACAACTGGACAGGCAACCGCATCACCTGCCGCGACTGGTTCCAGCTGTGTCTGAAAGAAGGTCTGACCGTCTTCCGCGATGCACAGTTCACATCCGACATGCGCTCGGGCCCTGTGAAACGCATTCACGACGCCATCGACCTGCGCGCGCGGCAATTCCCCGAGGATAACGGCCCGCTCTCGCACCCGGTCCGGCCCGAAAGCTTTCAGGAGATCAACAATTTCTACACGGCCACCGTTTACGAAAAAGGTGCCGAAGTCATTGGCATGCTAAAACGGCTGGTCGGGGATGAGGCCTATGCAAAGGCGCTGGACCTCTATTTTGACCGCCATGACGGGCAGGCCTGCACGATCGAGGATTGGCTGAAAGTGTTCGAAGACACCACGGGCCGCGACCTGACCCAGTTCAAACGCTGGTACGGCCAGTCGGGCACACCGCGTTTGACCGTATCTGAAGATTGGGCCGACGGGACCTATACCCTGACGCTGAAACAGCGCACCGATCCCACACCGGGTCAGGCAGAGAAGCTGCCCCAGGTGATCCCAGTCGCCGTTGGCCTGCTGGGGTCAAACGGGGATGAGGTCCGCGCGACCGAAGTGCTGGAACTGACAGAGGCCGAGCAGAGTTTTCAGTTCACCGGGCTTGCGACAAGGCCCACAGCCTCGATCCTGCGCGATTTCTCGGCACCGGTCATTCTGGAACACGATCAGTCAAACGCCGAACGCGCGTTTCTGCTGGCGCATGACACAGATCCGTTCAACCGCTGGCAGGCTGGCAGATCGCTGGCGCAAAACACCTTGCTGCGGATGATCTTGGACGAGGCAACCCCGGACGCCGATTACCTTGACGGGCTGCTGGCCGTGCTGCGCGACGACACGCTGGACCCGGCCTATCGCGCCTTGATGCTTGGGCTGCCGACGCAATCCGAACTGGCTGCGGCGTTGCATGAACGCGGCCAGACGCCCGATCCGATGGCAATCTGGTCGGCGGTCGAAACGCTGCGGCAGGCCACGGCACAGCACGTGCAGGATCTGCTGCCCCGACTGCACAGCGAGGCGTTGGTGGATGGCCCCTACAGCCCGGATGCCGAGCAATCCGGCAAACGCGCCCTTGGCAGCGCGGCATTGGCGCTGACCTCTCGTCTGGACGGAGGGGCAATGGCGGCCGCTGTATATACCAAAGCGGATAACATGACCCTGCAACTGACAGCCCTGTCCTGCCTGTTGCGCGCCCGCAAGGGCGAGGCCCAGCTGACCGCCTTCTATGACCAATGGCATCATGACCGGCTGGTCATGGACAAATGGTTAGGCTTGCAGGTGACCATGGCCGCCCCCGAGGCGACACCGGAAACGGCAAAGGCATTGACCGGGCATCCCGATTTCAACTGGAAGAACCCGAACCGATTCCGCGCTGTCATGGGGGCCTTGGCGATGAACCACGCAGGGTTCCACCAGCCGGATGGTGCCGGGTACAGCCTGCTGGCCGATTGGCTGATCCGCCTTGATCCTGTGAACCCGCAAACCACGGCACGGATGTGTGCCGCCTTCCAGACCTGGAAACGGTACGACGCCGAGCGTCAGGGCCAGATGCGCGCGCAGCTTTCTCGCATTGCAGAAACACCGAACCTGTCGCGCGACACGACGGAAATGGTATCCCGCATCCTCGGCGCATGACACCCTACAGCTTTACCCGCCGCAACCGGAACACACGAACACTGGTCATTCTGGCCAGTGTCTACGCGGCCCTGCTGGCGCTGGTCATCCTGTTCGACGCGGCTTGGTGGGTTGTTGGCCTGCTGTCTCTTGCCACTCTCCCCGCAATCTGGGACGTGATCCAGAATACCAGCGCTGGCGTGCATCTGGACCGGGATGCGGTGCGCTGGTTCACGGGCAATCGTAAGGGAGATATCCCGATGCGGGATATCGACCATTTCCGATTTGACACCCGGTGGGACTTTTCCGTTCGCGTATCCATCGTCCTGAAATCCGGGAAACGAATCCGGCTGCCAGATGAGTCTCTGCCGCCGCATCGGGATCTGGAAACCATTCTGAAACAGGCAGGTTTTCGCGTAAACCGTCATCATTTCACTGTTTTCTGAAACACTGCGTGATCTAAGGGCGCATTGGACACAAAAAACAAAGTTTATTAAGCAAATTACTTGAATTGAGCCTGATACCTCGCCAGACTTCAGACTCAGTTAAGTGTTTTTACAGTTTTGAGTTTTACCATGTTTCGGTCGTTAAGGGCGCTGTTTGCCCAGCCCATATCCAATCCCACGGACGCCTCAGAAGATCTGTGCGCAACGAAATCTGCGCTGGCCGCTGCCCTGCCTGAACATGGGCAGCTCAACATTCCTGTTGCAACGTCGAATTGCGACAATCTGATTGGACATTCTACAATCGAACATGGGCGCTATCTGGCCAGACAGGATCGCTGGACCGAGTTGTCCGATGAAATGCGTGCAGCGGATCAGGATCGTGCCGCCGTATCAGATGGTATGCCGATTGCCGATCTTTTGGCGTTCGGGGCCCGATCTGACGTGGTTCTGGCTGCGGAACATGCGCTGTCGGACGGCAAGGCCATATCCGATTACGATTTGCTGGGTGGTATTTCGGAACTGGAAGGCGAGTTGTCAGACAATCCTGGTGATCCGATGATCGCTGCCGTTGTGGCGCTGGCCCATATCGACCTGGCCTGGGCCTGGCGCGGGAACGCCACGGACACGGCCCTTCCACCCTTGCACCGTTCGCGGTGTGCCGCTCATTTCGACCGGGCCGCTGCGATCCTGCCCAAGTGCAAGGCGGATGCACCAGACAGCCCTCTGATTGCGGCCGCCGGTTGTGCCCTGTTGGCCGGGCAGCGCAAATCAAACGCCCGCGTTGCCGATGAGTACGAGCGTTTGATCACGCTGGATCCGCGCAATCAGCGTCACATGCGCGCGATGGGCAGCCATCTATTACCCCGGTGGTTCGGCAGCTACGCGGAACTGGAATTGCAGGCCTTGCGCAATGCCGTCCGGACACAGGATATCTGGGGCGCTGGTGGATATACGTGGGTGCAATTCGATGCCATCGCTTTGGACGAAGAGGCCTGCGCGCAGGTCGATGTCGAGTATTTCCTTGAAGGATTACGCGATATCGTCGGTCTGCGCCCTGACCAGCAGATGATCAATATGTTGTCGGCCTATTGTGCAATCACCATTCAGAATGGTCACGGGCTGAACGAAAAGGCAGACAATGTCCGCGCTCAGATGCGCGACACCGCAAACTGGCTGATCCGCGATCACCTGACCGAGCTTCACCCCCTGATCTGGGCCCATGCCGCCAACGGGTTCAACAACTCGGTCCGCATCAACTCGCCCGAGCGGTTTGCTGCGCGAGGTCAGCGCGACGCACTGCGCGCCATCTCGGATTTGTTCCGGGACGAACTGCGCAGCGGCAAGGATGTGACCTTCACACCGTCCGGTCTGCAGTTTTCCAAGAACTGAACGCGTCAGGATTCCCCCTTGCCCCTAGGCCCTGCCGGGCCTAATACGCAGGCTTAGACTTCTGCGGAAATGAGGCGCGCCATGCTCGACCTGACATACGAAATGCCCAAACCCAAAACCATTGCCGGGGCCAAGCACGATTGGGAACTGGTAATCGGGATGGAGGTGCATGCGCAGGTCTCATCCAATGCCAAGCTGTTCTCGGGCGCGTCCACCAAATTCGGGGCCGAGCCGAACTCGAACGTGGCTTTCGTGGATGCGGCGATGCCGGGAATGCTGCCGGTGATCAACGAGTTCTGCGTGGAACAGGCGGTGCGCACCGGGCTGGGCCTGAAGGCGGATATCAATCTGAAATCGGCCTTTGACCGCAAGAACTATTTCTACCCTGATCTGCCGCAAGGTTACCAGATTTCCCAGCTTTATCATCCCATTGTGGGCGAAGGCGAGGTTCTGGTCGAGATGGGTGACGGCACTGCGCGCATGGTGCGGATTGAACGTATCCACATGGAGCAGGACGCCGGCAAATCAATCCACGACATGGACCCGCACATGTCTTTTGTCGATCTGAACCGGACCGGTGTCTGCCTGATGGAGATCGTCAGCCGCCCTGATATTCGCGGCCCGGAAGAGGCCGCAGCCTATATCGCCAAGCTGCGCCAGATCATGCGCTATCTGGGCACCTGCGACGGCAACATGCAGAACGGCAACCTGCGGGCGGACGTGAACGTCTCGATCTGTTTGCCGGGTGCTTATGAAAAATATCAGGAAACACAGGACTTTTCGCATCTGGGCACCCGTTGCGAGATCAAGAACATGAACTCGATGCGGTTCATCCAGCAGGCCATTGAGGTCGAAGCCCGCCGCCAGATCGCCATTGTCGAAGCCGGTGGCAAGGTCGAGCAGGAAACCCGCCTGTATGATCCGGACAAGGGCGAAACCCGGTCGATGCGGTCCAAGGAAGAAGCGCATGATTACCGCTATTTCCCCGATCCCGACCTGCTGCCGCTGGAGATCGAACAGGCATGGGTGGACGATATCGCCGCCCATCTGCCAGAGCTGCCTGACGACAAAAAAGCGCGCTTTATCAGTGAGTTCGGCCTGACCGACTATGACGCTTCGGTGCTGACTGCCGAAGTGGAATCGGCGGCCTATTTCGAAGAGGTCGCGCAGGGCCGCAATGGCAAACTGGCCGCGAACTGGGTGATCAACGAGCTGTTCGGACGTCTGAAAAAAGAAGACCACGACATCACGGAGTCGCCGGTTTCTCCGGCGCAGCTGGGTGGGATCATTGACCTGATTTCCTCTGATGCCATCTCGGGCAAGATCGCCAAGGACCTGTTTGAAATCGTCTATACTGAAGGCGGTGACCCGGCGCAGATCGTCGAGGATCGCGGAATGAAACAGGTCACCGACACCGGCGCGATCGAGGCCGCTTTGGACGAGATCATCGCGGCCAATCCAGCGCAGGTCGAGAAGGCCAAGGTGAACCCGAAACTGGCGGGGTGGTTCGTGGGTCAGGTGATGAAAGCGACCGGCGGCAAGGCCAACCCGAAGGCCGTTAACGATTTGGTCAGCAAGAAGCTGAGTTCCTGAACCTTACAATTTGTACAAGCCTGCCAGTGGCAACTGTCAGGTTTGTACAATCAGATTTCCACGATTTCTTAAGAAATGGGGTCAGCTCATCGGCTTGACTTCGCCTGTGATTGCACCCTTTCTTCCGACCCAGAGAGGTGAGGTATCATGCAGAACAGATTTGATCAGGAACTCGAAGATCGGCTGGTGCGTTACGCGGCGATCAGCAGTCAGAGCGACGAGACCTCGGCGACCACGCCGAGCACACAGATACAGTTCGACATGCTGAACCTGCTGAAGCAGGAACTGACCGAGATCGGCGCCAGCGATGTGACGCTGACAGGTGACAGCGTGGTCATCGCGACCATCCCCGGCACCGCACCCGGCCCGACGGTAGGCTTTCTGGCGCATGTGGATACGGCCCCCCAGTTCAATGCAACGGGCGTCAAGCCGCGGGTGATCAAGGGGTACAACGGTGGCGACATTTCCTTTCCGGACGATCCGGATCTGGTGCTGTCTCCGGACGAGAACCCCTATCTGGCCGAAAAGATCGGACATGATCTGATCACGGCATCGGGTACCACCCTGCTGGGCGCGGATGACAAGGCCGGGGTGTCGATCCTGATGACTATGGCCCGGCATCTGATCGAAAACCCGGATATCCCGCACGGGCCTATCCGCATTGCCTTTACCCCGGATGAAGAGATCGGGCGCGGCGTTACCGAACAGCTGCCCAAGGATCTGGGGGCGGATTTCGCCTATACTCTGGACGGTGCCGAAGTGGGCGAGATCGAATATGAAAGCTTTTCGGCCGACCGTGCCGTGATCCGGATCGAGGGGGTATCGATCCACCCCGGACTGGCCAAGGACAAGATGGTGAACGCAGCCCATCTGGCGGCGAAGATCGTGCAGACCTTGCCGCAGGCCACCATGACGCCCGAAACAACCGATGGCCGCGACGGGTTCATCCATGTCACCGACATGAGCGGTGGATCGTCCGAGATGGAAATCAAGCTGATCCTGCGCGATTTTGAGATGGAGGGCCTTGAGGCCCAACGTGACATCGTAAGGCAGGTCTGTGCCGCCGTGCAGGCCACGGAACCGCGCGCGACCATCACCTGCGATATCAGCCACCAATACCGGAACATGCGCTATTGGCTGGAAAACGACATGACACCGGTTGATCTGGCGCGCGACGCCTGCCGCGAGCTGGGGATCGAGCCGCTGTCGGTCCCGATCCGCGGCGGCACCGACGGGTCGCGCCTGACCGAGTTCGGTACCCCCTGCCCTAACCTGTTCACCGGAATGCAGTGCATTCACGGGCCGCTGGAGTGGATATCGGTGCAGGACATGGCAGTGGCGACCGAGCTGTGCCTGTCGGTTGTGACCAAGGCGGCACAGGCTGGCGGCAATAATCAGGGCTGAAAACCGCCGGTCGGGCGACGGCTCTTTCACCCGGGGGTCAGCGTGGTAAGTTGGCGTGAACAGGTATTTAGGAACACTTGATGCAGCTTTTTGAGTACAAGGTCGTCCCCGCGCCGCAAAAGGGCGTGAAAGCCAAGGGCGTGAAAACGGCCGAGGGCCGCTTTGCGGTCTCGGTCGAACAGGTTCTGAACCAGATGGCGCAGGACGGCTGGGAATACCAGCGCGCCGAGCTGCTGCCCAGCGAGGAACGCTCGGGCCTGACCGGATCGACCACAAACTGGCGCAATGTGCTGGTGTTTCGGCGGGTCGTGGCCGAGGAAGTCGATGCGTCGATGATCGGAGACGTACCCGAGTTTGACGACACCCCATTGGCCCAACCGATCCCCGGCCCCGGTGTGGTGGCCGCGCCGAAACCAATTTCGGAAGACGCGAATGAGCCGCCTTTGTCGTTGAAAAGCCGGGAACAGGTTGACCAAGATACGGATACCGCGGGCGACAAGAAAGACGCCTGAGACGGATCAAGGTTTGACCCGCGGTCACACCTGCAACACGGTGTGCACCGCAGATTGATCAGCCCGCCCGCGGGCAGGTTTGGCGCTGCGGGCGCGATATGTGCTTATCAACCCAGCGAAATCTGTGGCATGTTAGCCGGACAACCGGGAGGGACTTTGAAATGGGTATTCGGCAGACACAGGGGCGGGCACGCCTGTATGACAGCATCCTTGATACAGTCGGCGACACGCCCTGTATCCGGGTCAACCGGATCGCGCCGGAACATGTGACCGTTTATGTGAAGTTCGAAGCGTTCAATCCGGCGGGGTCGGTCAAGGACAGGCTGGCGCTGAACATCATCGAGGCGGCAGAACGGGATGGGCGGCTGAAACCCGGCCAGACGGTTGTCGAGGCGACGTCGGGCAATACCGGGATCGGGCTTGCCATGGTCTGTGCGGCCAAGGGATATCCGCTGGTCGTGACGATGGCCGAAAGCTTTTCGGTCGAGCGGCGCAAGCTGATGCGCTTTCTGGGCGCGAAGGTTGTTCTGACCCCCAAGGCACAAAAGGGGTTCGGCATGTATACCAAGGCCAAGGAACTGGCCGAGGAAAACGGGTGGTTTCTGGCCAGCCAGTTCGAGACTGCTGCCAATGCCGATATTCACGAGAATACGACCGCGCGGGAAATCCTTGCGGATTTCGAAGGCAAGCAGCTGGATTACTGGGTGACGGGCTATGGCACCGGCGGCACTGTCACCGGGGTGTCACGCATGTTGCGCAAAGAGCGGCCCAATACGAAAATCATCCTGACCGAACCGGCTAATGCCGCCATCGTGTCGTCAGGCTATGTGAATACGCGCAACGACGATCACCAGCCCACCGAAAGCCACCCCAATTTCGAGCCGCACCCGATTCAGGGTTGGACACCGGATTTCATTCCATGGGTCCTTCAGGAAGCCATCGACAATTCCTATTACGACCAACTGGTCCCTATTCCGGGGCCGCAAGGGATTGAGTGGTCGCGCCGCCTTGCCTCGGAAGAGGGGATATTCACCGGGATCTCGGGCGGGTCGACCTTTGCGGTGGCGATGAAGCTGGCCGAAACCGCAGCCCCGGGATCGGTCATGCTGGTGATGCTGCCGGATACGGGCGAGCGTTACCTGTCGACGCCTCTGTTCGAGGGGATCGAAGACGTCATGACGGATGAGGAATATGCGATCTCGGCCTCGACCCCGTCGGCACAGATGAGCGCGGAATAAGGCGCAGCGTCAGGTTCCAATATCCAGCGCCAGCGCGTGGATGCGGGGCACGATGTCGCCCAGCGCCTTGTGCACGGCCCGGTGGCGGGCGACGCGGGATTGACCCGCAAACGCGGCGGCGCGGATGCGGACGTTGAAATGGCTTTCGCCGCCTTCCCTGTGGCCTGCATGGCCGCGATGGCTTTCGCTGTCGTCGATCACGTCAAGTTCATGCGGGTCAAAGGCGGCTTGCAGGCAGGTTCGGATTTCGTCGGTCACGCTCATTTTTTTGCTCAGCGGCAAAATTTTTGCCGCTCCCCTCTTCTACTTTCGGCTGCTTAGACTAAACTGCTGCCTCCGAGTCGAAAAGATGCGTTCGTGAGGATAGAGCATGGCGAAATCAGACCCCTTCGGATTCGATATGTCCGTTTCCAGCGCCAAGAAAAAGAACCCGCGTGGGCGCCGGGGCATGTCGGGCGCGTCCGAGACCTCGGTCCGGATCTGCGATCACGACGGGTGTGACGAGCCGGGCAAGTTCCGCGCTCCCAAGGCACCGGATGTGCTGGATGACTATTTCTGGTTCTGCCAGCAGCACGTGCGCGAGTATAACCAGAAGTGGAATTTCTTCGACGGCACCACCGAGGCCGAGCTGAACGCGCAGCGCTCGAAGGACAAGGTTTGGGAACGTGAGACCAAGCCGATGGGAGACCCGGAGGCGCGCGCCTGGGCCCGTCTGGGCATTGAGGACCCGCATCAGGTTCTGGGCGCCAACAGCACGCAGAACAAGGGGCGCACCTCGGGTGGTGGTGGACGTCGCCTGCCCCCCACTGAACGCCGCGCGATCGAGATTCTGGAGGCCAATGACAGCTGGTCAAAGACCGAAGTGCGCAAAGCGTACAAGAAGCTGATCAAGGTGTTGCACCCGGACATGAACGGCGGCGACCGGTCGCAGGAAGAGCAGTTGCAAGAGGTCGTCTGGGCCTGGGACCAGATCAAGGACAGCCGGAATTTCAAGTAAGGCCGCCTTCAATCGCCAGTTGTTTACACAGTTTGAAACGATTGTGAGGATGCTGTCTGGAAACCCGTTTCAATTCCCGCGATAGTGGCAGGGAATAGAACCAGAGCTTTTCCCGGAGCATCCACTGTGCGTATGCCTTTCTTACTGTTGCTTGCCTCGCTTTGCGGGCTGGTCGTGGCGCAGTTCTATCCAACCGAGATGGACTGGCTGTTCCTTTTGTCCCTGCTTTGTGTGTTCGCCAGTACGATCCTTCTGATCCGGGCATGGTTCGACTGGCGCAGGGCCAACACGTGGATCATCGTGGACGGTTCGAACGTGATGCACTGGAAAGACGGCGCCCCGGATCTGGCGACGTTGCGGCAGGTTCTGGCCAGCCTGAAGCAAGCCGGGTTCAAACCGGGCGTCGTGTTCGATGCGAATGTCGGGTACAAGGTCGAAGGGGAATACATGAACGACCGGGCGCTGAGCCGCGCCCTGGGCTTGCGGGCCAAGCGGGTCATGGTCGCGCCCAAAGGCACGCCGGCAGATCCGCTGATCTTGCAGGCGGCGCGGGACAGCAGGGCGCGTATCGTGACAAATGACAGGTTCCGCGACTGGGAGGACGAGTTTCCGGATGTGTTGAAAGCGGATCGCCTTGTGAAAGGTGGTTTTCGCAAAGACGAGCTTTGGTTTTCGCTTTGACCACGCGTCCACAGCTTTACGCAACGATCCCGGTTTCGTAGCGTTCAGGAATGATACCGACGGGCCCCTGCCCCGAAATAACCGTTTTGGATGCAAGCACCGTGGCACGCAAAGAGCAGAAACCGCCAAAAGCCAAGATCCCGCCAGATCATCTGTTTTCTGACATCGTCAGCGAAGCCTACAGGGTTTTCGCCTATCCAAAGCCGACCAGTATCGAGGTTTGCGAAGGCTGCTGCATGGACGCCGATATTGAGGCGGATTTCTTTACACCGCCCGTTGCCGAGCTTCCCCTGCATTACGTTCAGGACTGGTTCTTTGCCGCTTGTGATCCTGCGGGGATAGCCCGCGACACATGGGGGTACCTGCTGCCCCGGATCCTTGAGATTCTGGCCATGGACGAAGACCCCGCCAGCGTTGGGCTGGAGGTGAGCCTGAACCGGTTTGAAACCGGCAACCCAGAGAACTGGTCACCCGAGGAATGGCAGGTTCTGGACCGGTTCCAGCGTGCATATCTGAAACGCGAAATGGAACGGGAACGCGGCTGCCTAGACGATACGCTTTGCATGTTCGCCCTGGCAGGATGGCCGCTGGAGTCGCTGTTCGAACAGGTCGCCGCAAGCCCGGATACCGAATTGGTGCTGCGTCTGTGGCGCGATTGGTGTGCATATTGTATTCCGGGGCGGGACTCGATCTGGATTACCGCATTCTGGAACAGCCCCGGCAATACGCGGGCCTTTGAGTTTTACACCTCGGAAGCGATGCACGACAGAATGACCCGCATCGCGTTCGCCGAGGACACTCCGAAGGATATCGCGGAAAAGGCACTGTCCGTAGCCAGTGTTATCGAGACCCATGCCGATTGGGCAATGGGTGGGTTGTCGACCTAAGGTCTGAGCCGGAACTCGACAATTTCGGTTTCCTGAAACCAGTTGAAATTGTCGTCGGATATCACGGATATGCGTATGTCACCTGCTTCGTCGCGCCATACCGATATCCCCTCGAGGTTGTCGTAAGCCCCCAGACGTGTCCTCAGGAGCAGTTGCGCGTCTTCCAAACCTGTTTCGGTGTACAGAAAGCTTCGGATCTGGGTGGCGACGCCCAAAGGCCAGACATATCTGCGCTCGAGAACATACAGGCGGCCATCCGGGCCAAAATCCGCCCCGACAGGGTCGAATCCCGGCGTGACCGGCATGTAAAACGGGATATCCCAGTCGGTTTTCACCGCTGCTTCGTTTTTGTCGGTTCCCTTCAGCGGGATCAGCGTTACGACCATTTCGGTGGCAGCGACACTGGAGCGAAACAGCGGGACCACTCCGTCTTCCTCTGGCCAGCGCTCGGGGATAGCGATCAGTTTGCCATCCGGATCGATCGCCAACGATTCCAGCCCTTTATTGTACGATAGCCGCCCGACCTGTTTCGGCGCCGGTACCCAGGCGGAGTCGTTATGCCCCGGCAAAAACAGGTTGAGACCCTGGGATCCCTCGATGGAGACAAAGAGACGCCCGTCGGATGCCAAAGCCAAACCCTCGGAATCTGCGGACGAGTAATTCCCCAGATCACTGACCAGACGGTCAAGGTGTATGTCCGAGACGCCGACAATCCGCCCCTCCTGCCGCTGAAAGCGGCCGCGCTGAAAGGCGGCTCGGTCCGACAAGGCGATGAAGTCGAGCCCATTGCCTTGAACCTCCAACCCGGAAAAGCCGCCGCTGCGTTCGTTTTCGGAGGTATCCCAGACAAAAACGCCCACCTCTTCGACTTTGGAAACGGGCAGCGGCACGAAGGTCAGGAACAGGCCAAAGGCACCAACCAGCGCGACCAGTACCAAACCGATGGGAAAGGCGTTGCGCCTGATCTTGGTGAGAACCGATGCCTTGGGCATGCGCCGCCTCCGGGAGTGTTGCGACCTGCTGTTTCGCGATCCATGTTCTTGATTCCAGACGATACCGGGACATTCAACTGAATTGAGCCCGACCTGCGGTAAATCTCGCCGCCTCAGGCCCTGCGTGTTTCGTTAGAGGCTCTAGCAAAAGGGTGTTGTGCTGTGACTGAAGCCTGGCTGCCCTAGGCCACGTATGATTTGCGCAACGCGCGTGCCTCGCGCCCGGTCAGGCAGCTTAGGCGCGTTTGGGGGGGCGGTCCTGCGTCTGAAAGCAACCCCGGAAAGAGCGCGCGCAGTTCCTCGACATCGTCGCGGTGCAGCGATTTCAGCGCCATGTCGCCCGGAAACAGGCTTTCGCTTTGCAGACCGTGCGAGGTGAGGATCACATGTTCGGCGCAGGCGATATGGTAGTATGTCACCGCCTCGTCCGTCGTCACCTGCCGGATGGTATCATCGTTGACCAGATGAATGGCCGCGCAGAACACGCTTGGCGCGCCAAAATAAAGCTCGGCCCGCCAGCCCCCCAGCACGACGCGGTGTTGCGGAGAAAGGTAAAGATCCCTGTCCGGCAGACCCTTGCCCAACGCATCGCGCCGGATGCAAACCGGGTTGTATTGGGGCCGGATGCGCAGGATTTGCGCGCTGAGTGTTCGTTTGCCGATCCATTCGATGGGCAGCGTGGTCCCACCGGCCACGCAAACCCGGTCGCCCACAGCCAAATCCTCGACCGGGCGCGGGCCGCAATCCGTTTCGATCAGGGTGCCCGAAACAAAACAGGGCGGATCGGTCGGGTTCAGATCATTCGGGGTGATCTTCCAGTTGCCCGTGGTCATCGGACCGGTTGGGTTATTGGCATCCCAGGCGTAAATCTGTCCGCCGACCTGAATGAACTCTCCGGTTTGTCCGGTTCCGCGATAGTTTCCCTGACCAAGATAGGTGTAAGGCTGGAAAGTCGCGCCCCCGTCAAACGACACCATCGACCCGCTGATGATCGCGGATTGTGTCGTATCCTGGACAATCAGGCTGTCCTGGCCCGTTTTCTTGGCCGTATGGAGAAGAACGCTAAATGCCACCGGGCGTCACCAAGGCCATGCTGGCAGATATCGACGCCTGCTGATCACTCGACCCAGAGCAACATTGCAGACGGAGCCGCACCCGGCATTCCCGTTTCACCAACACCCGATCACTTATAAAACGCCCCATAAGACCATTTTATATGTCTGATAAGGTCACTTTCCACAACATATAGTTTGCCGAATGCCCACCTGCATGCAGCATTTCGGACACATGGTTCGGCATCTGCATCCGATCAGGCCGCGCTGTCATTGAGGAACGCAGCGTGATCTGTGCCTTGTACCCGTCGCAGTTGAGGATCACCCGCGCGTCAATAGGGCCAGTTTGAAAGAAAAACCTGCTCACCTTTCCGAGCGGGCGGCTTTCCCTTGCCCTTGCCCGCAATATGTTGCACCACACACGGGTTCAAACCCGGCAATACGGGCCAAAGGATAAGGACAAGGCGAATGGCTGACGGATCGATCGATGTAAACGCAAAACCCACCGAAGATATCTCGGTCCGTGACGTATTTGGCATTGAGACGGATATGAAGGTCAAAGGGTTTGCCGAAGCCACCGACCGTGTGCCCGTCATCGACCCGACCTACAAGTTTGACCCCGAGACGACATTGGCGATCCTGGCGGGCTTTGCCCATAATCGCCGGGTGATGATTCAGGGCTATCACGGCACCGGCAAATCGACCCATATCGAGCAGGTCGCCGCCCGCCTGAACTGGCCCGCTGTGCGCGTGAACCTGGACAGCCACATCAGCCGGATCGACCTGATCGGCAAGGACGCGATCAAACTGCGCGACGGCAAACAGGTGACCGAATTCCACGAGGGCATTCTGCCCTGGGCCCTGCGCAACCCCGTCGCCATCGTGTTCGACGAATATGACGCGGGCCGTGCGGATGTGATGTTCGTGATCCAGCGGGTGCTGGAACATGACGGTAAACTGACCCTGCTGGACCAGAATGAGATCATCACGCCGAACCCGTGTTTCCGCCTGTTTGCCACCGCAAACACCGTGGGTTTGGGCGATACCACGGGCCTGTATCACGGCACGCAGCAGATCAACCAGGCGCAGATGGACCGCTGGTCGCTGGTCTCGACCCTGAACTATCTGAGCCATGACGCCGAGACGATGATCGTGCTGTCGAAGGCGCCGCATTACAACACCGCCGAGGGGCGCAAGACCGTCAGCCAGATGGTCACCGTGGCCGATCTGACCCGGACCGCCTTCATGAATGGCGATCTGTCCACTGTCATGAGCCCGCGGACCGTGATCAACTGGGCGCAGAATGCCGAGATCTTCCGCAACGTGGGCTATGCTTTCCGCCTGTCGTTCCTGAACAAATGCGACGAGTTGGAACGTCAGACCGTGGCCGAGTTCTATCAGCGCTGTTTTGACGAGGAATTGCCGGAAAGCGCGGCGAGTGCGAGCTTGGGCTAAGCGCCCGGATTGCGCCCGTTCCGGGCGCAATGCCTCCGGCGGGGATATTTTTTGGCCAGATGAAGTCGGATCCGTTACTGTTTTCCGCGCCGGGCAGGTCACTTTGATGAGGGCTTAAGGACATGGCACAGAAGAACGACAACCCTGCCGATCCCTTCAAGAAGGCCTTGGCCGAGGCCACCAAGGTCATGGCCGATGATCCTGAGCTGAACATCTCGTACACCGTCGATCCGTCGGGCCTGTCGGGCGAGTCGATGCGGCTGCCGCAGGTGTCTCGGCGTATGACGCGGGAAGAGGTTCTGCTTGCGCGCGGCACGGCGGACGCTTTGGCGTTGCAGCGCCGGTATCATGATGACGCAACCCATGCGCGCTATGCGCCTCCGGGGGATATGGCGCGGGACTTGTACGAGGCGATGGAGACGGCGCGCTGCGAGGCGATGGGCGCGCGGGATATGCCCGGCACTGCCAGCAATATCGACGTCAAGATCGGGCATGAGGCGATCCGGCGCGGATATGACCAGTGCAAGCAGCCTGCCGATGCGCCCTTGTCGGTGGCGGCGGGATATCTGATCCGGCATCTGGCCACCGGGCGCGATCTGCCGCCTGCGGCCGAGAACATCATGAACCTGTGGCGCGGGTTCATCGAGGAACAGGCCGGTGGCGTGTTGGAAAACCTTGATGACGTGCTGTCGGATCAGGCGGAGTTTGCCAAATTCGCGCGCCAGATGATCAAGGATCTGGGCTATGGCGACCAGCTGGGTGATGACCCCGACGAGTTGGACGACGAGCAGGAGGATCAGGCCGAGGACGACGCCGAGGAACAACCCGATCCCGACAGCACCGGTCAGGATGATCAGGACGAGCAGGACGCGGATGCGACGCCTGAGCAGACGCAGGAAGAGCAGCAGGATCAATCTCAGGCGCAGGTCTCGATGGACGAGATGGCCGAGGATGAGCTTGGTGACGAGGCCGAGATGCCTGATGGCGAAGCGCCGCTGGAGCCGCCTGCCCCGCCGCCCGCATCCGAGGCCGACCCGGATTACAAGGTCTATCTGAGCACGCATGATGAAGAGATTGCCGCTGAGGATTTGGCGGAACCGGCCGAGCTGGAACGGCTGCGGGCCTATTTGGATCAGCAGCTTGAACCGCTGAAAGGCGCGGTGAGCCGTTTGGCCAACAAGCTGCAACGTCGGTTGCAGGCGCAACAGAATCGCAGTTGGGAATTCGACCGCGAGGAAGGTATTCTGGATGCGGGCCGATTGGCACGTGTGGTCGCGAACCCCACCACTCCGCTGAGTTTCAAGGTCGAAAAAGACACCGAGTTCCGCGACACGGTGGTGACGCTGCTGCTGGACAATTCAGGGTCGATGCGGGGTCGTCCGATTTCGATCGCCGCCATCTGCGCCGATGTTCTGGCGCGGACGCTGGAACGCTGCAATGTGAAGGTCGAGATATTGGGCTTTACCACGCGGGCGTGGAAAGGCGGTCAGGCGCGCGAGGCATGGCTGAACGATGGCCGCCCGCAGCAACCTGGCCGTCTGAACGACCTGCGCCACATCATCTACAAGGGCGCCGATGCGCCGTGGCGGCGGGCGCGGCCCAATCTGGGCCTGATGATGAAAGAGGGCCTGCTGAAGGAAAACATCGACGGTGAGGCGCTGGAATGGGCGCATCGCCGGATGATCGCGCGGCGCGAGCAGCGCAAGATTCTGATGGTGATTTCGGATGGGGCTCCGGTTGATGATTCAACCTTGAGCGTGAACCCCGCCAACTATCTGGAAAAGCACCTGCGCGATGTGATTGCCATGGTGGAGAAGCGCAAGATGGTCGAGCTGCTGGCGATTGGCATCGGTCATGATGTGACCCGGTATTACGACCGTGCGGTGACGATCACCGATGTGGAACAGCTGGCCGGTGCGATGACGGAACAACTGGCGGCCCTGTTTGACAGTGATCCGCGGGCGCGGGCACGGGTGATGGGGATGAAGAAGGTCAGCTAGGCTGGCCTTGCCTCCGGCGGGAGTATTTCCCAAAAGATGAAAAGGCGGCGAGATCGACCGCCCGGCTGAGGGAGGTGTAGCATGTTCCAGTCCTTTGAGGTGACCGCGCGGCCCGAGCAGGGGCCGCCGCGTCTGGCTGCGTTGCGCGCGGAGCTGGTGCGCGAAGGGTTGGACGGGTTTCTGATCCCGCGCGCGGATGCGCATCAGGGCGAGTATGTGGCCCCGCGGGATGAGCGTCTGGCCTGGTTGACCGGGTTTACGGGATCAGCCGGGTTCTGTGCTGCGCTGACCGGCATGGCCGCTGTGTTCATCGACGGGCGGTATCGCACGCAGGTCAAGGCGCAGGTCGCGGATGTGTTCACGCCGGTGCCGTGGCCTGACATCAGCCTGAGTACATGGCTGAAAGCGCAGTTGCCCGGTGGTGGTAAGGTGGGCTTTGATCCGTGGTTGCACGCGGCAGGGCAAATCTCGTCCACGCTTGGCGAGCTTGAGGGCACAGGCATCGAACTGGTGCGCTGCGGCAATCTGGTGGACCGCATTTGGGCGGACCAGCCTGAACCGCCGATGCAGGCGGTCAAGGCGCATCCGATCGAGTTTGCGGGCGAAACCGCTGACAGCAAGATTACCCGACTGGCCGCAGACCTGCGGCAGGCCGGACGAAAGGCTGCGGTGATTACATTGCCGGATTCGATCATGTGGCTGCTGAACATTCGGGGGTCGGATATCGCCTATAATCCGGTGGCCCACGGGTTTGCGATCCTGCATGACGATGGCCGGGTCGATCTGTTCATGGCTGCGGCAAAACTGTTGGAGGTGCAGGATCATCTGGACCCGAAGGTAACGGTGCGCCACCCTGCGGAGTTTCTGGACGCGGTGGCAGCGCTGGACGGTGTGGTACAGGTGGATCTGAGCACGGTGCCGCAGATCGTGGCGGACGCGTTGGGTGATGCCATGGTGGATGGCGGCGACCCCTGTGCCCTGCCCAAGGCCTGCAAGAACCCGGCCGAAATCGCGGGCATCGCCGAGGCGCATTTGCGCGATGCGGTGGCGGTGGTCGAAACCCTGTGCTGGCTGGACGCACAGCCCCCCGGCAGCCTGTCCGAGACGCAGGTGGTCACGCGGCTGGAAGACAACCGCCGCAGGGACAACGTGTTGCAGGATATCTCGTTCGATACCATTGCCGGGACAGGACCAAACGGCGCGATCATGCATTACCGCGTGACGGACGAGACCGACAGCCGGTTGCAGGACGGTCATCTGCTGGTGCTGGACAGTGGCGGACAATATCTGGATGGCACCACCGATATCACGCGGACGCTTGCCATCGGCTCTGTCGGGGCGGAGGAAAAGACCTGCTTCACCCGCGTGCTTAAGGGCATGATTGCCATGTCGATGCTGCGCTGGCCCGCAGGGCTGGCCGGGCGCGATATCGAATGCGTGGCCCGCACGCCGCTATGGGCGGCGGGGCAGGATTTCAACCATGGTGTCGGACACGGCGTCGGGGCCTATCTGAGCGTGCATGAGGGGCCTCAGCGCCTGTCGAAGGTCAGCCATGTCCCGCTGCAACCCGGCATGATCCTGTCGAATGAGCCGGGATATTACCGCGAAGGGGCCTTTGGCATCCGCATCGAAAACCTTGTGGTTGTGGAAGAAGCCCCGGCCCTGCCCGGTGGCGATGCGGAACGCGCGATGCTGTGCTGGCGCACCCTGACATTTGTGCCAATTGACCGCAGGCTGATCATGGTGGATATGTTGACGCCTGACGAGCGCGGCTGGCTGAACGCCTATCATCGCGACGTCGCGGAAAAAATCCGCCCAAGGCTGGGACATGACGCGCAACTGTGGTTGGATGCCGCAACTGCGCCGATCTGACACCCGCCTGTTACATAGAACGGGCAGAGGAGAGGCCCCAATACGTCGACGGAAGGACCAGAGATGACTGAGATCACGATCCAAAAAGCACCGGGCAAATGGACTGTCCGTTCGGGCGGTGCGATTCTGGGCGAAACGAGCAACGCGCTGGAACTGCACGAATGCGACAAAGCTCCGGTGATTTACTTTCCGCGCGGCGATGTTGCGATGGCGTTTCTGGACCAGACCGACAAGGTGACGCATTGCGCCGGCAAGGGTGACGCGACGCATTTTTCCATCGTCAACAAATCCTCGGTGACCGAAAACGCGGTCTGGAGCTATGAGGATCCGATTTCCGCCGTGGCCGAGATCAAGGGATATCTGGCGTTTTATCCGGTAGACTCGGTGAAGGTGGAGCAGATCTAGAGGCGCCGGACAGGGTTTCAGCGGAGGCTTTGGGAACGCTTGCCCCGGTGGCGGGAGTCTTATGAATGTTCCTCGGCCGCGGTGGCTGCAAGGGCCCGGTTGTACGCCTTGAGCGCGTCGACATGGTAGAGCGCGCCGACGGGTGTCTCGGACCCGTCCTGTTCCAGAACGATAACCGGAATGCAGGGTATGTCATCGCGGTCGAAATAAGGCATCGCGGCCTCAAGCGTGGCGCTGGCCTGAATGCACAGGCCCTGTTCGATCAAGGCGCGCGCCTCGTCCGCAGTGATTGAGCGGTCATCCCCGATGGGGCGCATCACCGCCCCGGCGCGCAGCATCGCCAGCAGATAAGCCTGCGGCCCGGCGGCCAGGTGGACATCGCGGCGTTCCAGCTGGGTCAGGAAGAACGACCGGTCCACAAGGCGCGACGCCAATGCGGTGGATATGGATACAGTCACCATCACGGCAAGGCCGATCTGCCAGTCTCCGGTCAGTTCAAACACGATCAGAGTGGTCGAGATCGGGGCGCCCAGCACCGCTGCGGCCACCGCGCCCATTCCGGCAAAGGCATAAAGCGTATGCGTGCCCGACACATCCGGCAGCAGCCCGGTGGCGATCAGACCGAAGGCCAGCCCGGTCAACGCGCCGACCATCAGAGACGGAGAGAACACCCCACCCCCCATGCGCCCTCCCATGGTAATCGCCACCGCGACCGTTTTGATCACCGCAAACAGGATGGCCGTGGTCAGCACCAGATCACCGGTCAGGGCGCGAATTGTCGTCTCGTACCCCACGCCGATGATATGCGGAAACCAGATCGCCATCAGCCCCAACATCGCCCCGGACACGGCCGGGCGCAGCCAGGCCGGAATCGACAGGCGGTTCTGGATATGGCTGCCGATATCCTCGGCAAAGAAAATCGACCGCATCAGCAGCAGCGCGACAAATCCGCAGATCAGGCCAAGGATCAGGAAGGCGGGAAGTTCGACATAGAATTGCAGCGATCCCGGCGTCTCCAGCGTGAACTCGGTAACGTCGCCGTACTCCAACCGGTTGATCACCGTTCCGGCAACCGAGGCGATGACGATCGGAGCAAAGGCGTGAACGGCGAAATGGCGCAGCACGACCTCGAGCGCGAACAAGGCCCCGGCGATGGGGGCGTTGAAGCTGGCCGAAACGGCCGCAGCGACGGCACATCCCAACAGGTCACGTCCCGTGATCCCATCCGCGTGTATGCGGTTGCTGACCCATGTGGAAATCACTCCGGCCATATGCACCACCGGGCCCTCGCGGCCTGTTGACCCGCCCGAACTGAGCGTGATCAGCGAGGCAAAAAACGACGCGATGCCCGCCTTGACTTCGACCCGCCCATCGGTGATGGCCGAACCTTCGATCACGTCGGCAACCGACCGGACGCGCCCATCATTGGTGAACCGGTTCAGGATCACGCCAACGACCAGACCACCGAAGATGGGAATGATCAGGACCATGAACCATGGCAGTTTCTCGGCGTGGCTGTGCAGCAGCAGGATATCATTAGTGTCGTACAGATAGGCCTGTAATGCGCTAATGGCCTTGCGGAAGCCAAGCGCCATGAAACCCGCCGCGATCCCGATGGCCAGCGCAATGAACCAGAACTGGATCTGGCTTGGTCCCCGGCGCAGCATGACCCGCCACGCATCCTTGATCGCGGCCAGAGCCTGATTGAACTGGTTGCGCAGAACGGTGCGGGTCGATTGGGTCATTGGCCCTCGGGGATCATCACTTAACCCTTAGTAAGCCACGGAGCGCCCATATAAAAGTGAGATAGCGACAGTGTGAAGCCAATTCGTGCCACGGGCGCATCAGGCCTGCAGCAGGGCCCGGGCGGCGGCGCGGGCCTCGTCCGTGATGGTGTCGCCCGCCACCATGCGCGCAATCTCGTCCACCCGGTCGGGTTGGGCCAGAGGGATGACGGTGGACAGGGTTTGCCCGTCCGTGACCTGTTTCTGCACCCGCCAGTGATGCGCCGCACGGGCAGCGACCTGCGGGGAATGGGTGACAACCAGCACCTGCCCGCCCTGTGCCAATGACGCCAGCCTGCGCCCGACCGCGTCGGCAGTGGCCCCGCCGACGCCGCGGTCAATCTCGTCAAAGATCATCGTGCGGGCGCTGTCATCGCCCGACAGGCACACTTTGAGCGCCAGCAGGAAGCGGCTGAGTTCACCCCCCGAGGCGATCTTGTTCAGCGGCCCCGCAGGCGCGCCCGGGTTGGTGGCCACGGTAAAGGCCACCGCGTCGGTCCCTTCGGGGCCGGGTTCCGCCGGGGTGAGTTCGGTCCGGAACACCGCGCGTTCCATCTTGAGCGGGGCCAGTTCCGCCATGACGGCAGCGTCCAGCCGCCCCGCAGCCGCCGCGCGGGCCGCGCAGAGGTCAGCGGCGGCATTATCATAAGCCTTTTGTGCCGCCTCCAAAGCGGCGCGCCTGTCTGCCAGGTCGGCGTCGCCTGCTTCCAACTGGTTGAGGCGGGTGCGCAGAGTGTCGGCAAACGCGCCCAGATCATCCGGGGCCACGTCATGTTTGCGGGCCAGTGCGCGGATGGCAAACAGGCGTTCCTCGGCCTGTTCCAGTTCCGAGGGGTTGAAGTCCAGCGCCTGAAGGCAGGTGTTCACGCCATCCTGCGCCTCGCCCAGCTCAATCATGGCGCGCCCCAGCGCGGCAATCGGTTCGTCAAGCTGACCACCTGCGTTGCCGGACACACCTTCCAGCCAGCGGATAGCGTCGGACATCGCCCCTTCGGCACCGTCCCCGGTCAGCATGGCATAGGCGCGGGCGACATCATCGCGGATACGCTCGGCCCCCTGCATCATGCGGCGACGGGCATCAAGTTCGGCATCCTCACCGGGCTGAGGATCAAGCTGATCCAGCTCGGCAACCGCGTGGCGCAGGAAATCTTCCTCACTTCGGACGGCAGCCAGAGCGGCCTCGGTCTCGGCCAGCACCTTGCGGGCGCGTGACATGTCGGTCCAGGCCGCACGAACGGATGTAAGCCGGTCCGAAACCCCGGCGAAATCGTCCAGCATGGCCCGGTGGCCACGCGGGTTCAGCAGCCCGCGGTCATCGTGCTGGCCGTGCAGTTCGATCAGGGTTTCCGATAGCGCCCGCAGCACATCGCCCGAGCAGCGGCGGTCATTGACCCAGGCGGTCTTGCGCCCCTCGGCGGTGTTGATCCGGCGCAGGATCAGCTCATCCCCGCCCGGCAAGCCCGCCTCGGCCAAAATCGCATGTGCGGGATGATCGGCGGAAAGCTCGAACTCGGCCACAACCTCGCCCTGCGCCGCACCCTGCCGCACCAGTTCGGCCCGCCCGCGCCAGCCCAGAACAAACCCCAGAGAATCCAGAAGGATCGATTTGCCCGCGCCGGTTTCGCCGGTCAACGCATTCAGGCCCGGCTGAAAACTGAGTTCCAGCCGGTCGATGATCAGCATGTCGCGGATATCAAGGGCGCGCAGCATCGGGTCTTCAGCGTCCCAAGCCTAATGCCATGGCGATTACAACCACTCACCCTTGATGGTCTGACGATAGATCGTGCTGAGCCAGTTGTTGCCACGGCTCTTGAGCTGGAGCCCGCGTGAGGTCAGCAGCTTGTAGGCATCGTCATACCATTCCGAGGATTGGTAGTTGTAGCCAAGGATGGCACCTGCGGTTTGCGCCTCATCCAGCAGGCCGAGGGACAGATAAGCCTCGACCAGACGATAAAGCGCTTCGGCGGTGTGGGATGTGGTCTGGAAATCCTCGACCACGACGCGGAAGCGGTTGATGGCGGCGACAAAGTGATCCTGACGCAGGTAGTATCGCCCGATCTCCATCTCTTTGCCGGCCAGATGGTCAAAGGCCAGATCGAATTTCAACACTGCCGAGGTGGCATATTCGCTGTCGGGATAAACCTCGATCACGGTGCGCAGCGATTGCAGCGCCTGAAAGGTCAGCCCCTGATCGCGCCCGACCTCGTCAATCTGGTCATAATAGCTGAGCGCCAGCAGATACTGGGCATAGGCCGCATCTTCGTCCGTTGGATAGAAGTCGATATACCGCTGGGCCGCGGCCCGGCTTTCTTCGTAGTTCTTGTCGGAATGGAACGAGAACGCCTGCATGATCAGCGCGCGCTTGGCCCAGTCGGAATAGGGATACAGACGCTCGACCTCGGAGAAATACCAGGCCGCGTCATCCGAGCGATTCTGCGACAGTTCGTATTCGCCACGGGTATAGATCTGTTCCGGTGTGAACCCTTCCAGATTCTGATCCCGGTCCGCGCCCTTGTTGCCAAAAAGGCCGCCTGCGTTTCCACATGCCGTCAAAACTGCTGCCAGAAGAACCGCGCCTGCGAATCTGACTGCCGCTTTGCTGCCAACCATACCGCCCATCCTTGTCGTCTTACTAAAGGGGGTTCGCCCCGAATTGAGCCATGGTCTAGCACAGAAAATTCCGGTGCAAAACGCCTTATGCAACATCTGGCGCAAATGTCGTCAGAGTTGATCTGATCAGGCGACTTCGGGAATTTCGTTTACGATCAGGCCCTGCCCCGGCAGGCGAGCGGCCTGTTCCGGTGTGCACAGAACCGGACGCACCGCACCGGGTGTTTCAAACAGATTGCGCAGCAATGTGTTGGTCAGCGAATGACCCGACTTGTCGCCCGTGAAATGGCCCAGAATCGGCCCGCCTGCCAGGTAGAGGTCACCCAGAGCATCCAGCATCTTGTGGCGCACGGCTTCGTCGGCGCGGCGGAACCCGCCGGGTGTCAGCACCTCACTGCCCTGCACCACCACGGCGTTATCCAGGGTACCGCCAAGGGCCAGCCCGTTTTCGCGCATGGCTTCGACATCAATGCGGCGGCAGAACGTGCGGCAATCGCTGAGTTCGCGCGCGAACGACCCGTTGCGCATATCCAGCG
Source organism: Ruegeria sp. AI2 (assembly GCF_056541275.1). Taxonomy (NCBI): domain Bacteria; kingdom Pseudomonadati; phylum Pseudomonadota; class Alphaproteobacteria; order Rhodobacterales; family Roseobacteraceae; genus Ruegeria; species Ruegeria sp. AI2. The sequence continues at coordinate 184,266 of NZ_JBQFYB010000001.1, read as the reverse complement.
TCTTGGTCTGGCTGCCGATTGCGCTGTCTTCGAAATCGATGTGAAAGTCGATGATCAGCCCATCCGCGGGCGCGATGCTTGCGCTGGCCCCTTCACGCGATGCGGTGACGGTCTTCAGCACCTCATAGGCCAGCACCGGGCTGGCCTGACGACGCACGCCTCGGGCCATGATACCGCGCACGAAATCGATCGAAGACCCGTCCATGATCGGCACTTCGGGGCCGTCGATTTCAATCAGTGCGTTGTGAACGCCGCACCCGGCCAGAGCAGCCATGATATGTTCGATGGTGGATACCGACACCCCGGCGTCATTCACCAGACGGGTGCAAAGCGGGGTCCGTTCGACCACGTGATAGATCGCCGGGATCATCGCATCGCCCAGATGGATATCCGTCCGTTTGAACCAGATGCCATGACCAGCCGCAGCCGGTTTCAGGATCATGGTCGCAGGCTTGCCGCTGTGCAGCCCGACGCCTTTAAACGTGACCGGAGATTTGAGCGTATGTTGCAAAATGGGCCTCGGCGAGTGGTGTCCAGCCTTCTGGGGCTGTGTTGGACACTCAGTTAAGGAAGCCCGCGTCAAGGCTCAACTCACTCTTTGTAACCGAATGAAACATGTATGTAACAGATCGGCAAAACCCTGCTTACCTATTCGTAAGCCACTGTTTTAAAACGAATTAGGGCCGCCAAGTGGCGACCCCATGAGTGGATTTTGTTACCGCGATCAGTTGGCCTGACGGCGCAGGAAGGCCGGAATTTCGATACGATCCTGATCCGGGTCGGCCTCATCGTGAATCGGTGCCGTGGCCTCGGACTGGCGCAAAACGGGCTGCTGACGCGGCGGTTGGGCCGGTGTGTCAGAGGCGTGCCCGGTCATCCGGTCGATCAGCCGATTGAAGCCAAACCGCGAGCGTTCTTCGGGTTCGTGATGCGAAACCGCCGCTTGCGGGCGGGTCGCAGCGCCGCGCTGAGCTGCCGTGGGAACCTTCTGAACCGCTGCCTGCAAACGCTGGAGCGCTTCGGGCGACGGGGTGCCTGCGACAGGCGCGCGCGGGGCAACAAAAGCCTCGGGTGTCGGTTCGACGTGCTCGGGCTGCGGCTCGAATTCGGCGACGCGCGGCTGATAGGCCGGGGGCGGCAGATCGTCCTCATCCCGCTCGTCGAACGGCTGGAACTGCGGCTGGGCGGGCTCTTCCGCGGCTTCAAACAGCGAAGGTTCGCGGTTTTCTTCCATCTGCGGCGCGGGCTCTGCCATTTCGGCGGCTGCGGGCGCTTCTTCGCGACCGTATTCTTCGGCCGAAACGGTGCGGGTCAGCGGCTCGGACATCGAGCGGCGCGCGACCGGAATGTCAGCCGTTTTTTCGGTGGCGTCGATGCCGGTTGCAACAACCGACACGCGCATACCGCCTTCCATGGCGGTATCTAGCGTCGAGCCGACGATGATGTTCGCCTCGGGGTCCACTTCCTCGCGGATGCGGTTGGCGGCTTCGTCCAGTTCGAACAGGGTCAGGTCGTGCGAACCGGTGATGTTGATCAGCACGCCTTTGGCGCCTTTGAGGCTGATTTCGTCCAGCAGCGGGTTCGCAATGGCTTTCTCCGCCGCCTGAATGGCGCGATCTTCGCCGGTTGCCTCGCCAGTGCCCATCATGGCTTTGCCCATCTCGTCCATCACGGCGCGCACATCCGCAAAGTCGAGGTTGATCAGGCCCGGACGCACCATCAGGTCGGTTACGCCTTTGACACCCTGATACAGGACATCGTCGGCCATCGAGAACGCCTCGGTAAAGGTGGTCTTTTCGTTGGCGAGGCGGAACAGGTTCTGGTTCGGAATGATGATCAGCGTGTCGACGACCCTTTGCAGCGCCTCAACGCCGTCTTCGGCCTGACGCATCCGCTTGGCACCTTCGAACTGGAAGGGCTTGGTCACGACACCCACGGTCAGCACACCCAGTTCACGCGCGGCTTGTGCGATGATCGGAGCAGCGCCGGTGCCGGTGCCGCCGCCCATGCCCGCAGTGATAAAGCACATATGCGCGCCTGCCAGATGGTCGACGATCTGTTCGATGCTTTCTTCGGCAGCTGCGGCACCCACGGCCGGACGGGCCCCTGCCCCCAAACCTTCGGTGACCTTCACACCCAGTTGAACCCGCGCCGAGGACTGGCTTTGCTGCAGCGCCTGCGCGTCGGTGTTGGCGACGACAAAATCGACGCCGTCCAGCTGTTTTTCAATCATGTTGTTGACAGCGTTACCGCCCGCACCGCCAACGCCAAATACTGTAATCCGAGGCTTCAGTTCGTCTTGCCCGGGCATCGAAAGATTCAATGTCATGCTCTGTCCGCCTGTATTTATGTTCCGCCAAAGCGGTGTTTTTCTTACCTATCCTTGCTCGATTCTAGCGGGCTGATGCGAAAAGGTCACGTCAAAAATCGCGATTCACCACAAAATATGGAGGAAATAAGGCAGAAACCGGCGGCATTTCGCAGGTACTGCCAGATATAGCGGAAACGCCGGCGACCATCACAAGGCAGACGACCCCGGCGCGAGGACTCAGCCGTTCGTCACGCTTTGGTCGACCATCATTTACACTGCGGAAAACTGCTCAGGTCCTGCCGCGAGGCCTCTGCCGGGCCTTGTGGATATCTTGAGGGATAAATCGACGCGCTGCAACCGGATTTTTCAACTGAGCGGTGCACTTGGACAGTTCAGGCTGGTTTCGGTGATGCTGCGCACCTCCTGAATTTCGCTTTCTGCAAACGAGGCCAGACGCACCATCAGACGGCCTTGGTGCAGGAAGGGCCACCAGCAGACGGGAATACCATCCGGATCGTTGTCATAGAGAAAGCAGATCTGACCGTTTGGCGTGGTGATCTGCCCATAGACACAGCCCTGCCCCTCTTGCCGCCAGACCGAGATGTGACGGTTCAGAAATTGCTCGGTCCCGACGAAATAGCCGCTGCGAATCTCATGGAAGGTGAGCGTTTTGCCGACGGCGGCATCCAGAAATGCCTCGGGCGTGATGATGGTCTGGGCCGAAACCCACCCCGGCAACAGGGCCGCACACAAAGCGGCCCGGCACAGGGGGCTACCAATTGTCACGGAACCACCGAACGGCCCGCTTGAACGGGCGCGCGGCGTAGGTGTCGACCGGGATTTCGAAATCCCACCATTCGTCCTGCGGGTGCGCCGCAAACAGGCTGAGCCCCACGGAGGACGAGAACGCCGGACCTGTCGCCGATTGCGGCAGGCCATGCACCCGCAGCGGGCGACCCAGACGCACGCGCTGACCAAGGATGCGGGTTGCCAGACCGTCCAGCCCCATGATCTGGCTGCCGCCACCGGTCAGAACGATCTGCTGGCTTGGCATATGTTCAAACCCGGCCGCATCCAGACGCACGCGGACCTCTTCAAGAATTTCTTCGACGCGCGGGCGCATGATGCCGATCAGTTCGGCCCGGCTGACGGTGCGGCGGTCGTGTTCCCAGTCACCGGTATCGCCGCCAATATCGATCATGTCACGGTCATCAGCGCCGGTCGCATGAACGCCGCCATTGAATGTCTTGATCCGTTCCGCCACTGCCGCGGGCACGCCCAGCCCCATCGAGATATCGGCGGTCACGTGATCGCCGCCCATGCGCACGCAGTCGGCATAGATCATGTGTTTCTTCATGAAGATCGAAACGCTGGTGGTACCGCCGCCCATGTCGATACAGGCCGCGCCCAGTTCCTGCTCATCCTCGACCAGCGCGGAAATTCCCGAGACATAAGCCGAGTTTGCAATCCCGGCGAGTTCCAGATCGCAGCGTTTGATACAGCGCACGATGTTCTGGATCGCCATCGCATCGACGGTCAGCATGTGCATATCGACCGCAAGGCTTTGGCCCATCTGCCCGCGCGGGTCGATCAGGCCCGAGCGGTTGTCGAGCGCAAAGTTGACCGGCTGTGCGTGCAGCACCTCGCGCCCGTCGCCGTAATCCGGCACGTCACAGGCGTTCAGAACACGGCCCACTTCGGCCTCGGACACCAGTTGGCCATCCAGATCGACCAGCGCGTCCAGCCCGTAAGAGCGCGGGTTGGCCCCCGAGAAACAGGCGATGACGTGATCGACGCGAATATCGGCCATCTTCTGCGCCGCTTGCAGGGCGGTGCGGATGGCGCGTTCGGTTTCCTGCATGGCGGTGACTTCGCCAAACTGTACGCCACGCGAACGTGTCGTTGCGGCCCCGATCACCCGAAACCCCGTCTGCCCCGCCATTGAGCCGATGGTGTTATCTTCACTCAACCGGCCCGATCCGTCAAAACGCAGAACGAGGCAGGCAATCTTGGAACTGCCCACATCCAGAATCGCGATCACACCGCGTTGCAATGCCTGGCGCCGCATCTGACGCATGGCGCGTTGAGACTGATAAAGATCGGTCATCATGCTCGTTACTGCCCGTTACTCATTGTCACTTTTGTATTCCACCAGTCTTCGCTGGCGGCTTTGGTCATTCGAATGGTGGGACGCTGGCCAAGGCGCATGTCGACCACGGCCACGTCGCGTTCCAGAAGGTCCTGCACCTCGTTCACCGCAAGCACGCGTTCCAGCGCGCGCACCGGGCGTTCGGTCGGCAGCATGATGCGCTGGCCACGGTCCAGGACCAGATCCCAGCGTCGTTCACCCACGCGCACCAGCCCGCGCACACGGTTGCCCAGGCTGCGGGCGGTCTGAAAAATCTCGAGCGCCTGCGCCACATGGGCATCCGCGCCCGCGCCCGCGATCAGCGGCAGGTCGGCATGGTCCTTGCGAGAGGTGGTTTCCTTGACATGCGCGCCGGTCTCGTCGAGCAGTTCGAGCCCGTCATGCGTCCGCCAGACAATCACGGGCTGACGCTCGACCACGTTGACCTGAAGGATGCCGCCCGGACGGATGCGGACGGTGGCCGATTTCACCGGATCAAGCCCGGTGATCGTGTCGCGCATCTGTTCGACATCCAGATCCCAGGAACTGATCGGAAAATCCAGAGGCACGACCTCGCGGATATCATCGGACAGGCTGGTGCCTGCCCCGTCGATGGCCATCAGGTTGACCATGAACTCGGGGCGTTCCTGAATCGAGGTGCGAATATCGGCGATATACGTGCCAAGCGCTTCGCGCCGGTCCTGAGAGGCAAAATAGACACCAACTGCCGCAGCAATGGCACAGATCGGCAGGCCAAGCTTGACGCCCAGACGGATACCCGGTGTCAGCATCCAGCGCTGAAGACGATAACTGAGGCGCGACGGAGCCGGATCGCTGCGGCGTGCGGCGCGGGAAAACACCCGCGCCCCGCGCAGACGCAGAATGGGCTGGGTGTCATGCGGTTCCGTATCGGCCGAGGCAAAATCGGCATCCGGCCCGGCAAGGGGTTTGGTGCGATGGATTTCCAGAGAGCGGCTGGCGATTAACGGTTGCATGAGGCGTCCTTAACCATCCAGGCGCAGAGCTGGCCAAATGTCATGCCCAGATGCGCGGCCTGTTCCGGGACCAGTGAAGTGGGCGTCATGCCCGGCTGGGTGTTGGTTTCCAACAGAAACAAACCATCAGCACCCGCGCTGTCATCCCAGCGAAAATCGGTGCGGCTGACGCCCCTGCAGCCCAAAGCATCATGCGCGCGCAGGGCATAATCCATGCAGCGATCAAAGATGTCCTGCGGGATATCGGCGGGGACCACGTGCCATGATCCGCCGGGTTTGTACTTGGCGTCATAATCGTACCAGCCGCCATCGGTCATGATCTCGGTCACGGTCAGGGCGCGGTCGCCCATCACGGTCACGGTCAGTTCGCGCCCGGCCACGTATTTCTCGACCATGATCTGGTCGGGCATGTCTTCGGACAGCTGCGGCGGGCCATTGGCGTTTTCGTGGACGATGTAGATACCGACGCTGGACCCTTCGTTATTGGGTTTGGCCACATAGGGCGGTTCCATCACATGGGCGCGGGTCACCTCGGCACGCGGGACGATCACACTGGGGACAACGGGCAGACCTTCGGACCGGAACACCTCTTTGCTGCGTTGCTTGTCCATTGCAAGGGCCGAGGCCAGAACGCCCGAATGGGTATAGGGAATCCGCATCCATTCCAGCATTCCCTGCACGCAGCCATCTTCGCCCCAGCGGCCATGCAGGGCGTTGAAAACCACATCCGGCTGAATATCCAACAGGCGCGCATAGAGGTCGGGACCTGCGTCCAGTTCGACCACTTCAATACCTTCTCCCACAAGGGCGGCCGCGCATTCGCGCCCAGAGCTGAGAGACACCTCGCGTTCCGCCGAGGGGCCGCCCATCAATACCGCCACTTTGGGGTTTGTCCTGCTCGACATACCCAATGTGCGCCTCAATGTCCCCGGACCTTATGTGGTGGTCCGTACTGCGTTTATGCCTTTGATCCGTCGCCTGAATTTGCCTGTTTTGGTCTGACGGTCGGGGCTTTATTCTTTTAGCGGATCACCGACCCGCATGATTTCCCACTCTAGCGTGATGCCGCTTGTTTCGTAAACCTTTTTTCGCACCTCTTCGCCCAGACCTTCGAGGTCGTCAGCGGTGGCGGTGCCGGTATTGATCAGGAAGTTCGAGTGTTTCGGGCTCATCTGTGCCCCGCCGCGTGTCGCGCCGCGCATTCCGGCATCGTCGATCACTTTCCACGCCTTGAGGTCATGCACGTCATCAGCCTGCCCGGTCGAGGAAAAACCGGCCGGGTTGCGGAAGGTCGATCCGGCGCTGCGGTCCTTGGTGGGCTGGGTTTCGTCACGCTTTTTCAGTTGCGCTTCCATTCGGGCGTGAAGGTCATCGGGATCGCTGGACGGGCCTTCGAACGTGGCCGAAATCAGAACGGCGCCTTCGGGCAGGTCGGACTGGCGATAGCGAAAGTTCAGATCCTCGGGCGTCAGGTCCCGCAGGTCGCCCTGCCGGGTGACAATGGTGGCCTTGCGCAGCACATCCGCTGTGTAGCTGCCATAACAGCCCGCATTCATCCGCACCGCGCCCCCGACCGAGCCGGGGATAGTGCGCAGGAAGGTCAGGTCCACGCCCGCATCCGCCGCCTTGCGCGCAACATGTGCATCCAGCGCCGCCGCGCCCGCAGTGACGGTGTTGCCCGCAACTGAGATGGCGTTGAACCCGCGCCCCAACCGGATCACAACGGCCCGCAAGCCACCATCGCGCACGATGAGGTTCGAGCCGACCCCCATCGGAAAGACCGGCACATCATCCGGCAGATCGCGCAGGAAGGCCTGCAAGTCTTCGACATCGGCAGGTTGAAACAGGTAATCCGCCGGCCCACCGACGCGGAGCCATGTGAGATCAGACAGGTTGCGCGCTTTGGACAGGCGGCCCCGGACGTCAGGAAGGACAGGGGGAGGCAGAGTCATGTAGTCGCGCGCACCGCCAGGCTGCGCCCACCGACCCCGCCCATGATCGCGGCGAAAAGGAAGGGAAGAACACCGGCAGTCAACCAGACCAGCGGGCCGAACGCCTTGTCTTCTTCACCCGTTCCGACACCGGCCAGCACGACGATCAGCCCCAGACCAACCGCGGATGTCAGCCCGATCAGCCACAGAAGGCTGCGCAGGCCAAGCCAGCGGCCAGCCGTAAACCCGGCAGCGGCCCCCAGAACGAAGGAAACGAGCGGCAGATAGGCAAATGTGGCGATTGTCGCCATGACAGACCTCCTGAAGTTGGCCGGTTATTCTTTGGCCGCCTTCATGCCCTGCATTTTCGACTTTGTCCAACGGGTCAGATAAATCACCGGCCAGCGCAGCACGGACATGCCCATTGCCAGCACCAGCAGCCCGATCCAGGGGCCGTTTTCATAGGTGACATAGCCGACGATGGGAATGCCCACGATGATCAGGATATAGGCGCGCGTCCAGTGGTTGTCGGTGCTGGGGATCAGCGCAAGAACGTTGGCAGCAAAGCCCCACAGGGCCGCCAGAGCGATAGACCATGTCATTCTGCGACCTCGCGCCCTGTCCATTTGCGCCAGTAATACCGGATGGGGTTGCGGAACATCGACACGAACCCTGCAAATGCCGCGACCGACCAGAACCAGCCGTGGACATATCCAAGCCACACGATAAGCATTGGTGCGCAGACCAACAGGACAAACCCCGGCGGGAATTGCAGCCGCATCGGCAACATTGCCACGATGGTGGCGCAGATCACCCAAAGCGCTGCAAAGATCATCGAATAGTCCATTCGCCCCTCCGAGGACACGCGACTGTTGCGGTCAGAGTATCACACTTTTAAGTTGTGCAACAAACAAATGACGCGTCAAACAGCTTGTTTTCTTTGCAATCTCTCGGGCAGGCCATTGGCCCAGGCGCTGATCGTACCGGCCCCGAGGCAGACGACCATATCGCCCGGACGGGCCTGTTCGCGGACGAGGCGTTCAAGGTCGTCTTCATCCAGCAGCGCGCGGGCGTGGCGGTGGCCGTGACGGATCAGGCCCTGCACCAGATCGTCGCGCGACGCGCCTTCGATCGGGTCTTCACCAGCGGCAAAAACCTCGGCAATGGCCACGACATCGGCGTCATTGAAACAGGTGCAGAAATCGTCAAACAGGTTGGACAGGCGCGAATAGCGGTGCGGCTGATGCACAGCAATCACGCGGCCTTCGGTCGCCTGACGGGCGGCCTTGAGAACGGCGGCTATTTCGACCGGGTGGTGGCCGTAATCGTCGATGATGGTGACACCGTCGATTTCTCCGACCTTTGTAAAGCGACGGTTGACGCCGCCGAAATTGGCCAGCGCATCGCGGATTTCCGCAGCTTTCATGCCCAGATGACGGGCGACGGCAGCGGCGGACAGCGCGTTTGAGACGTTGTGATCGCCGGGCATCGGCAGGGTACAGCCTTCGATCATCTTGTCTTCGTATTGCAGATGGATGTCGAAATGCGCCACGCCGCCCTTGTAGGTCAGGTTCACCGCCCGCACATCCGCCTGCGCGTTGAATCCATAGGTGCGGACACGACGGTCGGTGATGCGCCCGACAAGGGCCTGAACCTCGGCATGATCGGTGCAGCAGACGGCCAGACCGTAGAATGGCAGGTTCGAGACGAATTCGTAGAAACCGTCGCGCAGCCTGTCGAAATCACCCCAATGTTCCATATGCTCGGGGTCGATATTGGTGACAATGGCGATGGTTGCGGGCAGGCGGTTGAACGAGCCATCGCTCTCGTCGGCTTCGACCACCATCCATTCGCCCTGCCCCATCCGCGCGTTCGATCCATAGGCGTGGATGATGCCGCCATTGATCACGGTCGGATCGAAATCGCCTGCAACCATCAGTTCGGCCATCATGGTCGTCGTGGTGGTCTTGCCGTGCGTTCCGGCAATGGCAATGTTCGAGCGCAGGCGCATCAGTTCGGCCAGCATGTCGGCGCGGCGGACAACGGGCAGACCTTGGGCGCGGGCTTGGTCCAGCTCCGGGTTGCCCGGTTTGATCGCGGTCGAGACAACCACGACGGCGGCGTTTTCAAGGTTTTCGGCGCGCTGGCCGACGAAAATCTCGGCCCCCAAACTGGCCAGACGGTCAGTGATCTTCGAGGCTTTCAGATCGGAGCCCTGCACCTGATACCCCAGGTTCAGCAGCACCTCGGCGATGCCCGACATACCAATCCCGCCGATGCCCACGAAGTGGATCGGCCCTACGTCCTGCGGCAGTTTGGTTGCTGGGTTCATGTGGTCTCCTTCTGCGCCAGCTGCTCGACCAGAGCGACCAGACGCTGGGTGGCATCGGGCGCCCCGACCGACAGGGCACCATGGGCCATTTTCTGTGCGGCTTCGGGGTTCGTGAGAACCGTGGTGATTTGCTGTGTCAGCGTGGGAACGTCAAGCGCATTTTCCGGGATCATGATGGCCCCGCCGGCCTGGACCAGCCCGCGCGCGTTGGCGGTCTGATGATCCCCAGCGGCAGCAGCAAACGGAATCAGGATCGAAGGGCGACCGATGACCGAGATATCGGCCACGCTGGACGCGCCCGAGCGCGAGATCACCAGCTGCGCATCCGACATGCGGCGGGGAATGTCATCGAAGAAGGGCTGAACGTCGGCGCGGATACCATGGTCTTGGTAGAATGCACTGACCCGTTCGCCATCTTCATCCCGCGCCTGATGCGAGACACGGATATGCGCGCGAAGGTCTTCGGGCAGCGCGGCAATCGCACCGGGCACTATATCGCTGAGGATGCGCGCGCCCTGCGAGCCACCTATCACCAGAACCGACATCGGATAGTCACCCGGCGGGATATACCCGGCGGCGGCACGGTCCAGGACCGCGGCACGCACCGGGTTGCCGGTGTGAATGCCATGCGCGCCTTCGGGCAGATCCGTCGGCCAGACGCCGCAGGCCACCTGCGCAACGCGGGTTGCAAACAGCTGGTTCACGCGGCCCAGTACCCCGTTCTGTTCATGGATCATCCGCGGTATTTTCAGCAGGGTCGCGGCGCCCAGCGCCGGGATCGACGGATAACCGCCAAAGCCCACGACAACATCGGGTTTGTCGCGCATCATCTGGAAGATCATGCTGGTGACACCACCAGCGATAATCGGGCCAACCATCGCCTTCGCCGCCAGGCCGCCACGGGCGAAGGTGGCCGAGGACGCCTCGACAATTTCGGTCGAATGGGGAAAGCCACCGGTATAGCGCGCACCGCGCGGGTCGGTGGACAGGCGCACGCGCCAGCCCTTGTGCAGCATCGCCTCGGCCAGCGCCTGAGCGGGGAACATATGGCCCCCGGTGCCGCCAGCCGCAATCAACAGGTAAGGGTTCCCCATTATCCTCGTCCGCGCAGAATATCGCCAAGTTCGCCCTGTGGGCGGGTTCGGGTGAAGGCCAGCAGCATGCCGACGGCGATACCGCCTGCAATCAGGGATGAGCCGCCATAGCTGACGAACGGCAAAGTCATGCCCTTGGCCGGCAGCAGACGTACCGCAACACCCATGTTGATCATCGCCTGAACGCCAAACATGCAGGCCAGTCCCGTGCCCGCAAGACGAATGAACATGTCGCGTTCGCGCATCAGCCGCAGCAGCGAGCGCACGACGATCAGCGCATATAGCGCAATGATGATCATGACAAGGATCAGGCCGTATTCCTCGGCCGCGACGGCGATGATGAAATCGGTATGGGCATCGGGCAGCGACCATTTCACCTGCCCCTCTCCCACGCCGACGCCGAACAAGCCGCCCTCGCGGATGGCATTGGTGGCATAGCCCAGCTGGGTTGTGGGATCGACCTCTTGATTTAGAAAGCCGTCGATGCGGCGGGCAAAGTGTTCAGAATTCGAATAGGCCAGCATCCCGCCCAGAACGACAACACCGGCCATGCCCAGCAAAAGCAGCATAGGTGCCCCGGCCACGAAATACATGACGCCCCAGCCGAACAGGATCAGGCAAGCCTGACCGAAATCGGGTTGCATAACCAACATGGCCACGATGGCCATGCAGAGCGCAAAGGACCACAACCGCCCCGGAGGGCCATTGATTTCCTGTGAGGCGGCCAGCAGCCACGCGGCCACGACGACAAAGCCGGGTTTCAGAAACTCGGACGGTTGCAGCGAGGCGAAGCCCAGCGAGTACCAGCGCACTGCGCCCTTGCCGAAATCCGTACCGAACACCGGCAGGAAGACCAGAGCGACGAAGGCCCCCAGAAAACCAAGAACGGCCAGACGCCGCACCAAGGTTGGAGACATCATCGAGGTCAGCAGCATCGCGATCAGCGCCAATCCGCCGAACAAGGCCTGACGCTCGACATAATGGAAGGGATCGAACCCGTTGCGACCGGCCAGTGGCGGTGAAGAGGCCAGCCCCAGCAACAACCCGATGGTAAACAGGATCAGAACGCAGGACATCGTCCAGCGATCGATAGTACGCCACCATTTCGGTAGAATCGGTTCTCCGCGCTGGTCCTGGACCGCGCCATACACCATCTCAGTCATGAGATACCGCCACTCTCTGCCTCGTTAACGCCCCGTTTTCGGGATCTGGCTGAGAGTCTACATGCAATTTGGCGATCAGGCCAGCCTGTTCAGGGGCAAATCGGGATTTCCCGCCCAAGACCCGCGCCGCACGCCCGGATCGCCGGTCAGCCGTTTTACGACGGCCACCGGACGGGAGGAGGTGGGCATCAGACCTTGCTTAGCAGCAGCGGCACATCCAGCAACCCCGCCACACCGAACAGTTCGGCCCTGGGGGGTAGCGTGTAACCGTTGATCGCGTCAGCTTGCAGGGTTCCTGCGGCAGAGGACCAATACCAGTGGGTGTTGTCGAAACGCGTTGCAGATGTTTCGAGGTTCTTGAAGATGGCTTTGATCTGCACCCCGTTGAGAACATTGGGCGACTTTCGCTGCATCATCGCTATTGCCCCGGCAACAAGGGCCGAAGCCCCCGAAGTGCCGCCGAATTCAGTATACAGCCCGGCAGGATCGTCCACCGCCTTTTTTCGGGTTTTGACCGCCGCGGCAAGGCTGCCTTCGACATAGCCCCGCGGGCCCGGCACATCCAAGGTCACCAACCGTTGAGGCGCGAATTCGACAATCGGGATCGCGTCACCACTGCCGTCGCGTTTCAGGTGATGTTTCGGGTTTTCCAGATGGAAGTCAGTGGCCGAGGCTGCATCACGGTCCAGACGAATTTGATAGCGGTTGTAGATCTCACCGTCATCCGAGGGGGCGGACACGGTCAGATCAGCAGAGTGGTTTGAATACCCGGACCGGGTGCCATTATAGTTGACGGCCCCCACCGAGATGATCCCGTTGGTTGGATCACCGGACAGGCTGGCAGGGTAAATCAGTTCACTTCGACCGTCATTGCCAGCCGCGCAGACCACCGGAATTCTCGTGCTGACCCATTTGATGATCTTGTCCAGCGCCGACCATGCCACCGAGATGTCGCGCGCGTCGCCGTCGGGTTCGTCGCGCCTCGTCTCGTGCAGGCGCGTCTTTTCGTGCGAGTCCAGACCCGGATAGAACGGCTCGGTGCCAGTCGCAGGGCGAAATCGATATCCCGGCCAGTGGTCCGGGTTCGCGGCATCGCGCGGAAACAGGATGACATGCGCGCCTTTGTGGAGGGCATAAAGAAACGCCGCAATCAATTCTTCCGGGCTGGGCGAGATAGACGTCGTGATCGGAATAATCCTGCTTTTGGGATCAACCCCATAATACGCCGCGATATTGCCGGTATTGCCGAATTGATCCACCGCAAAGCTGGTTCCGCAGGCCAGCCCGGCACAGCTGGTGCCGTGCCCGGCATAGCGATCATCATAGGCATCGATGTAACGCTTGACGCCAAAACCCGACCTCAGCCCGGCAATCACCCGCCGTTCCTGAGAGGTCAGGCCCGGAATGCCCAAGGGGTCCTGAATGCCCGACAGATGTTGTACCTGCTCTTCGATATGCTCGGCCCCTGCCCCAACGGTAGACCGGTCGATGTATTTGACGCCGAATGGGTGGCTGGCCAGATCAAGGGCGTCGTCCCGAATGACCCTGTCCGCCGGAACCGGTCCGATATCCGGCGCTTTCAGGTTCGGGTGATGCGGGGCCACGCCCATGTCGATCAGGGCGATTTTCGCCTCGTCCAGAGCAGGACCTGTGAAATCCCAGATCGCGATATCGATTTCCGGGCAGGTCTCTCCATCAGCGGGTGGGGGCGCCTTGACGGTCAAGGCTTTGATCGCGACCAGATGCCAGAGATAGTAATAGCGTGCGTAGTCTTCGTTTCCTGCGGTCATTTCGTCACCTCGCGTTGATCCTTAGCCCAGCCATTCGTCTTGTGCTTCGTCCATCAGTTCGTCCAGAACCTCGGTCAGGTAAGCCACGGTTTTTCTGGCCAGACTTCGCCCGGCGGCTGTGTCGCTTGGATAATGCAGACCGGCCCATTCGCGGTTTTCAGCAATCCGCTGGGCGCGGTGGAACAAAGCGACAGTGCCCGGATGTTCGGGGATCAGCCGCGAGAACAGTTCGGCAATCGCGAAAGATTGGTAGGAGTGGTTCGAGGGGTAAGCCGCATGAAAAGGCACCGGAAGGAAGGGCCGGATCAGCGGCTGGATGATATTGGGTCTGGGCCGGCTGAAGCGGTTCTTGTAGGTCAGGCCGATTTCATTCGTCAGTTCCAGCAGGATCGTCATCAGCGCGCGCGTCGCATCAAAGCCGCCCTTCTCGTCAATGCCCAGCGGACTGAGATATTCATCAATACCAAAGCCTGCCTGCGTCACGATTTCCTCGCGCCGCGTCGCCTGATTTGACCACTTGAGCCGCCCTTGCAGGATCAGCAGGTATTCGGTTTCCTTCATGCTTTCGTCAGGGCCCGGTGGCGGCAGAAGATCGATGTTTTCCCAGATTTTGCCCAGCAGTCCGGACGCGGGCAGCATACCGATCCGGCACAGATCGCGCATCTCGCGCCAGCCGAAGGAAGCATCGCTGCCGCCGACGTCAAAATCGCTGCGGTTCCGGTTACGATTGCGATTTCTGTTTCGGTTCCGGTTTCTGTTCCGATTGCGGTTTCTGTTGCGGTTCCGGTTCAGTGCGAATGCCGAAGATGCGCTCATCGCGACGGAAGCCGCGCCGAGGGCAGAGCGTTTCCCGATCTCTTCGTCTTTCGCACCTTTTACACGGCTGTCAGACCTGAAGGGGTCGATGAATTCTTCGTTCTGCATGAACTCGGTAAGCTCGCGCAGTTTTCCATCATCCAGCAACTCGGGGTCCAGATCATGAATGGCATTGAGATAATTGATGAAGCTTTCCCTCTGCGCGTCGTAAATGAAATTGTCCAACGCCTTTCGATTGTCCCCCGGTGAGGCACCGAGACCACCGGTTCCGGCAAGGTTCATCAATTTCACCACTTTGCAGGAAATCAGCTCTCCACGTCGGGCCATCATGCCAAAATCATTGAGCGTGGACACGTAAGACATAAGTAAACCCCCTACTTTTACCCCTACTTCAAGCGTGTTGCGGCAACCCGATCCGGGACAGGCCGCTTTCCATCAGTTGCGCGCTGAACCGCGTTGGCACCGGGAACCGGTCCTGCTGGATGCAGGCCAGCGACATGTCCGGTTCCAGATTGGTCAGCCGCTGCAAGGCGAACTCGCCTCGCCGCCGGTCACCTGCGTGCCCGTAAGCCGCAGCCAGATAACGCATGACGGTTTTGAACTGCGGTTGAACCTCCATCACGGATTCGCCGAACCTGATGGATTTCTCGAACTCGCCATTGACCAGCGCGGCGACGCAACCGGCCCCGTCAAACAGATGCCGGTACGGGCTGTGCCGTCCGATAAGCCGTGCCTTCTGCGCGGCTTCCACCGCCAGCGCGGGGCGATCCGTGTAGCAATAGAGCATGGCTGCTGAATCCCAGCTCATCGCCCGATAAGGGCTGAGCTCGAGCGCGCGGTCGACCAGATCCTGCGCCACCGAAAACTCTCGGAACACGTAGGAATGAACGTGGGCGACAAGGCCCAGAACAGTGCCGTTATCCGGGTCAGCCTCGACAGCGCGGCGGGCCAGATCGCGCGCCTGCGCTTCCAGTGTGGCATCCCAGGTTCCGTACCGTTCGCCGACCTTGAAGGTCGTGACATAGGCCAGCCACGCAAGGTAGACCGGCTTGGGATCAAGCTCGTAAGCCGCCAGAATATCCGCCTCGAGCTGGTCCAGCCCCGGGCCGGTCATGGTCAACAGGTGATGCACGGCGGCAACGGCGGTTTTCGCCGCGTGATGGGAGGCCGGGTCGCGCATGTGGCGCCCGTTCAGCAAGGCCGTCAGCAAGGCGTCAGTGGCGTAGCTGATGAACGATGTCAGACCCGAGCAGTTTTGCCCCAGAAAGTCACCCTGATCGGCCACCACATTCTGGCTCCAGATCACTTTTCTGTCTTCCGACCGCATTGCGGTGGCGGACACTTGCAACATGCTGCCACAGGTCGAAGCGCGACACTGAAGGAAAAGATCAGGCCCAGCCGACAGTGGTTCCTTTGGAAGCGCAACCTGCGGCACCCGGTAATCCTGAACCTCGAGCGCTTCGGTTTCGGTAAGGGATTTGGACAGCTGTTCCGCAACGATGTTGGACACGAATGCCGCGGTTTCGGAACCGCCCCCCACATCCGGAGACAGAAGGCCGATCACGAAATTCGGGCGCGGTAAGGTGTACGACAGCCGTTCGGACCGGTAGGCCGTTGGGTTGGCGGGAACAGGAACCGGCTGTTCTTTTCCGTCCTTCTCATATGGAACGTCGATTGTTGCGCGGGCCACTTTGAACAGCTCAAGCGAGGCACCGATATTCTTGAGATTGGGCCGCCCGATCGAGTTGAACAGGAAATCCTGCCGCCCGCGCAGCGCATTGCGCACAACACTTGAGACCAGAACCTCGCCGGATGAGCCGACGCTTTCGATCCGGGCCGCCGTATTCACAGCGTCACCGATGATCTGCTGGTCAACCTCGAACGTGTCGCCCAGATGTATCCCAATTCGATACCCTTTGGCGTACCGGTCGGGGGCATGGGTCAGGACATCCTGCACCCCCAGCGCAGTTTCGACGGCGGCACGCGCACTTGGAAAAACGGCGCACAGCCCGTCACCGGTCAGGCCGGTCACCCGGCCCCGAAAGCTGTTAACCAGATCGCTGACGCAGTTCAGATCGCGGCGGATTCTGGCCAGTGTTTCAAGCTCGGCCTCGCGGACGGCGGCAGAGTAATCACATGCATCAAGGAACAGGATCGCCCTGAGCCGCGCCTTGGGAAGGTCGCTTGGATTGTTCAAATTCAGAGTAATACCCATGATCGTGTCTCGGAACTCTTTAACTTGTTGAAATGTGCCACCCCGAAAACAGGCGGGCTGGCACGCATCAGAGGCGTGTTGTGATTGCAAATGCAGCCGACGGGTGTGAATGGCGCTGCATTGCGCGGGACGGGCCACGGGCCTGAATGGAAATCACGAGGCATTAATCGGCCCGCTGATGAGATTTGGTTTCTAAAATGCGTTAAGTTCAAAATAATAAGGGTTATTGTATTGTTTTAGTGAACTTCCGTCGACATATTTTTATTTTTGCACATATTTTTCGGTGCAATTGGGCCAAATTACCCGGCATCTGTGGCGCTTTGTGCTTGGCGGGAAAGACGGGCTGACGCGGCAAGACTTCCCGTTAGGAGTGCGCGAGGGCTGACCCCGGTCAAGCCTTTGGCATTGGAGCTTCCTGTTGCCGCTAAACCGGGCGGACGGCATGACACGACAGCGGCTGCCTGGTACCGGAAATCGATTCTCCAAAAAGTATCTGAACGTTGCCCGGCCCTCGCCGTTTCAGCCGGTCAAGCCAGTCGCCACCCTGTTCGGTGGCCCAACATGTGGCGGGACCAGGTGCCC
The DNA here is from genome assembly GCF_056541275.1 of Ruegeria sp. AI2. Lineage (NCBI taxonomy): Bacteria > Pseudomonadati > Pseudomonadota > Alphaproteobacteria > Rhodobacterales > Roseobacteraceae > Ruegeria > Ruegeria sp. AI2. Next base: position 166,909 of record NZ_JBQFYB010000001.1, on the reverse strand, counting down.
TGCACAACCTGAACGGTGCCGCAATTTGACCGGACCCGGGAGTGGTTTTCTGTGATCTGCACCCTTCCAACCCCGCCCCGAGACGCGCGCGCATAATCCCGACAACCAGCCCAAACCGGCCCCCGTGCAAGGGTGTCACCGCCCGCAGGCCCCGAATTTCCGGGAATCATTCACCTGACAACTAAATCCTTTGCCTCAGGCCCGATGCGCCGGGTTTCACCCTTGTCATCGCCGAAAATCCACGCCAAGGGCGGTGCATGAGGTTCGATACGATCATATTGGGCGCCGGAGCGGCAGGCATGATGTGTGCGGCCCGTTGCGGTGGGCGGGTGCTGGTAATCGACCACGCCAAGGCGCCGGGCGAGAAAATCCGCATCTCGGGCGGAGGGCGGTGCAATTTCACCAACATGTATGCGGGGCCGGGCAACTTCCTGTCGCAAAACCCGCATTTCTGCAAATCCGCGCTGGCCCGGTTTACGCAGTGGGATTTTGTCGACCTGGTGAACCGGCACGGCATCAAATGGCATGAGAAAACGCTGGGGCAGTTGTTCTGCGACGGCTCCTCGAAGCAGATCATCCAGATGTTGTTGGACGAGATGAGCCGCGCCGGCGCCGAGCTTTGGGTGCAGACCGCGCTGCGTGATCTGCGCAAGGATGGCACCGGATTCGCGCTGGAGGTCGAGCGTGAGGGGCAGCGCCTGCATCTGACCTGCGCCAATCTGGTACTGGCCACGGGGGGCAAATCCATCCCCAAGATGGGCGCGACCGGGCTGGCCTATGACATTGCCCGGCAGTTTGGCCTGCGGGTGACCGACACCCGCGCGGCGCTGGTGCCGTTCACCTTTTCGGATGGCCGGTTCAAGGACCTATCCGGTGTTTCCCTGCCCGTGCGGCTGTCGAATGACCGCACAAGTTTTGACGAAGCGCTGCTGTTCACGCATCGCGGCCTCAGCGGACCGTCCGTTTTGCAGCTGTCCTCCTATTGGCGCGAAGGCGAGGAGATCGGCGTGAACCTGATCCCCGAACTGCCCCTGTTCGATCTGCTGCGCGCACAACGGCAAAATGCAGGGCGCAAGGCGCTGACAACGGAACTGGCGCGGCATCTGCCGTCCCGGCTGGTCGAGTATTTAAGCCAAATCATCCCGATATCCGGCAATCTGGCCGATCAGTCGGACGCGAAACTGTCTGATCTGGTCGCGGCCCTGTCTGACTGGCGGCTGGTACCGTCGGGAACCGAAGGGTATCGCACCGCCGAGGTCACGCTGGGCGGGATAGATACCGATGATCTGTCATCGAAAACGATGGAGGCCAAGGATGTCCCTGGCCTCTATGCGATTGGTGAAGCGGTGGATGTCACCGGGTGGCTTGGCGGCTACAACTTTCAATGGGCATGGTCATCGGGCCATGCCGCAGGTGTCGCCATTGCCGCCAAGATTTAACCTACGACGTTATACCCGCGACCGCGCATGCAGTTGCGCACGATCACTTCCTGGTTCTGGGTGTTGCTGATCGCGCTGGCACCCACACCGACCAGAGCACCGGCGGCCGCCGCACGGCCCAGATCGCTGGCGCTGTTGTCGATGATCGCTGTGGTTGCCGCCGCACCAGCCGCGCCGATGGCGGCAGCGCCCGCGGTGTTGCTGTCCAGCGTCGGGCGAGACCGGGCCAGCGCCTGACAATTGGCCAGATCGGACTGGTAGTTCGGACCCACAGGCCCGTCGATGATGGGAACATAATTCGCCCCGCTATTGGCGCAGGCCCCGGCCAGCGCAACGACGGGAAGGATGGAGAGAATTTTGCGTGCAGACATTTCCGCTTCCTCTTTATTGACCTGGAGGTGACGCAACCTCAATTCCCACAAAGTGTCAATCTGATTGAAAAATGTCCACATCTACCGGCGGGCTGTTGCAGGTGCGGCCTTAGCACAGCCGTTTTTGCACCTGCGCCGTGAAGTCGTCGCCACGCTGTTCGAAGTTGTCATATTGATCGAAACTTGCCGCCGCCGGAGCGAGCAGAACGGTCTCGCCCGCCTGGGCATCCGCCATGGCCTGCGCCACTGCTGCCTCCATCGTGGTACAAACCTGTGCGTCGACCGTCAGCTGCATCGCAAAGCCCGCCGCCTCACGACCGATGACATAGGCTTTTATCACTTGATCCGCTGCTGCGTTCAGAGCTGCGACGCCGCCTTCTTTCTCAAGCCCGCCACAGATCCAGCGGATCTGTTTGAACGCAGTCAGCGCCTTCAGGGCGCTATCGACATTGGTCGCCTTGGAGTCGTTGACATAGGTTACCCCGTCCGCCTCGGCGATGATCTGGCTGCGGTGCGGCAGGCCCGGGAACGCGTGCAGCGCATCCTCGATCACGCGCGGCGCTAGGCCCAGCGACCGGCAGGCCGCATAAGCCGCACAGGCGTTCTGGTGGTTATGGGCACCGGGAAGACCTTTGATCGCGCGCAGGTCGATAGACCCGGCCTGCCGCCCCTTGCGGTATTCCGACAAAAACCCCTTGCGCGCGAAGACCTGCCATCCCGGCCCGGTCAGCTTTCGCGTTACCGAGATACGAATTACGCGGTCATCCGCTGGCCCTTCGGCCAGCTGGCCAGCAAGAAAGGCGCCTTCGGTTTCATCGATGCCGACGATCGCACGGTCCGGGCCGCCTTCGGCAAAGAGGCGCCGTTTGGCCGCGAAATATCCCCCCATGCCGCCGTGGCGGTCCAGATGATCGGGCGAAAGGTTGGTGAACACCGCCACATCCGGGGTCAGCGCACGGGCCAGTTCCGTCTGGTAGCTGGAAAGTTCCAGCACCACGACCGAGCCATCGCCACCCGGATCGATATCCAAAACACCGCGCCCGATATTTCCGGCCAACTGCGCCTCGCGCCCGGCCTCGGTCAGGATGTGATGAATCAGCGCCGCGGTGGTGGATTTCCCGTTCGAGCCAGTGACCGCGATGACCCGTGGCGGAGTGTCATAGTTGTTCCACTCCGGTCCCGCGAAAGAGCGGAAGAACAGGCCGATGTCATTGTCGACTGGCACGCCTGCATCCAAGGCTGCGGCAACCACGGGGTTGGGTTCGGGATAAAGATGCGGAATGCCCGGTGAAACGATGAGCGCGGCAATCGTGTCAAACGCCCCCTGTTTGCGCAGGTCGGCACAGGAGAACCCTTCGCCCTCGGCGTTGGCGCGGGCTGTGGGGTTGTCATCCCAGCAGACCGGTTCCGCCCCGCCTGCGCGCAAGGCGCGTGCCGTTGCCAGACCGGACCGGCCCAATCCCAGAACCGCAACTTTCTGCCCTGAAAAGCCTTTGACCGGGATCATTTCATGTGTCCTTTGCCTAGCTGCGCTTCAAGCCAGTCTGCCCGCTCGACCACGGGCCGTTTCGGGACAAGGACTGTCTGGAAACCAAGTTTCGGTAAGCGGTCGCACAAAGCTTCATATTCCGCAAGAGCGTCAGACAGATCATGCTGTCGCTCGCTGTCCTGAACATAAATTTCAGGCCATGGTGGAAACAGGAACACGCGGCAATCATAGCCAAGCCGCAGAATCTTATCACGCAGTGCATTTTCAAGATTTGTGCCCGTGCGCTCAAACCAGATCAGAGCATCCAGCGCCGACCTGTCAAACAGAACCAGACCAGCTGGAGCATGGGCCATGTCGTCAAAAGCCGTGCTGATCACCTTTCTGCAAAACGCCTTGGGGTCATTCCACGGTAACGCGTTCCCACCGCTATGCTGCTCGGCCCTGACCACACGTCGACCAGGTTCAGGAACCGTTGCGTAGCCGCGTTTCGCCATTTCCTGCAGCAGGGTTGACTTACCTCCGCTGGAACATCCTGACAAAACAATTCGGCGGTTGGTCACCGGACTTTCAGCGTTGCCAGACCGATCATCGCCAGGATCAGCGAGATGATCCAGAAGCGGATGACAATTGTCGGCTCGGCCCAGCCTTTTTTCTCATAATGGTGATGGATCGGGGCCATCAGGAAAACGCGCTTGCCGGTGCGTTTGAAGTAGAGGACCTGAATGATCACGCTCAGCGCCTCGACCACGAACAAGCCGCCGACGACGGCCAGAACCAGTTCGTGCTTGGTGGCCACGGCTATGGCGCCCAACGCGCCGCCTAGCGCCAGCGAGCCGGTGTCGCCCATGAACACCGCCGCCGGGGGGGCGTTATACCACAGGAATCCGAGACCCGCGCCAAAGAGCGCGGAGGTGAAAATGAAGATCTCACCCGTGCCGGGCACGTAATGCACGTCGAGATATTCCGTAAAGTCGACTCGGCCCACCGCATAGGCGATCACGCCCAGCGTCGAGGCGGCGATCATCGCCGGCATGATGGCCAGACCGTCCAGACCGTCGGTCAGGTTTACCGCGTTGGCGGCCCCCACGATCACGACAATCGAGAACGGAATATAGAAGATGCCCAGATTGACCAGCGTGTCCTTGAATACGGGTACAGCCAGCTGGTTCTGCAACGCTTCGGGGTGGTGCAAAGTCGCCCAAAGCGAGGCCAGCACGGCAATAATCACGCCCAATGCGAGGCGCATCCTGCCTGAAACCCCCTGCGTGTTCTGTTTTGAGACCTTCGCGTAGTCATCCGCGAATCCGATGGCCGCATAAGACAGGGTCACGAAAAGCACCATCCAGACATAAGGGTTGTCCAGACGCGCCCAGACAAGGGTCGAGGTCACAAGAGCCCCGACAATCAGCAACCCGCCCATCGTTGGTGTGCCTGCCTTGGAAAAATGCCCTTCGGGACCGTCGTCACGGATCGGCTGACCTTTGCCCTGCTTCCTGCGCAGCACGTTGATCAGCGGTTTTCCGAAGATGAACCCAAAGATCAGCGCGGTCATGAAGGCACCGCCTGCACGGAAGGTGATATACCGGAAGAGGTTCCAGAAATCCCCGCCATCCGACAGGGCGGTCAACCAGTACAGCATGACAATACCTTTCTCACACGAGGCGTATGGGCGTGATCACCCATCAAGCGCGCCCCCTTGCCCCATTTTGCGCAGACCGTCAACAATCGAGGCTAATCCCATGCTGAGAGAGCCCTTGGCGAGTACAGTGTCGCCATCCCGGATCAAGGCGGGCAAGCGCTCGGCCATTTCGGCGCTGGTTGCGGACCAGAGGCCGCGTTTCGCCGGGGGCAGCGCGTGGTGCAGTGCCCGCATCAACGGGCCGATACAATGCACCTGATCGACATGCGCCATCGCTTTGGCATCGGCCATGGCGACGTGCATCGCCTCTTCCTGCGTGCCCAGCTCTTTCATGTCGCCCAGAAAGGCGATGCGGCGTTTGCCTTGTGAGGCAGCGAGCACATCCAGCGCGGCCTCCATCGAGGTCGGGTTGGCGTTATAGCTGTCATCCAGCAGTTCGATCTGCCCGCCGCCGGGCAGGGAAAGGCTTTCCCGTACACCGCGCCCCTTGACCGGAGACCATGCACGCAGGGCCGCAATGGCCTGATCCAGATCGACACCCAGTTCAACGCAGGCTGCCAAAGCCCCCAGCGCATTCATGGCGAAATGGGTACCGGCAGAGTTCACCGCAAAGCGGAATACCTGATCGCCAACCGCAGCTTCGGCATTCACGGCGTTCGTCCCCTGCTGAACGTCGGTCAGCCGATAATCCGTTGCGCCTTGGCCGAAATCCACGATCCCGGCCCCCTGCTCAAGCGCCGTTTGGCGCAGGATATCCGCGTGCTCGATATCTGCGTTGACGATTGCCGCGCCACCGGGTTCGGGCCCTTCAAAGATCGCAGCTTTTTCATGGGCAATGCCAGCCACATTCTCGAAGGCTTCCAGATGCACCGCCGCCACGGTCGTCACCAGCGCCACATGCGGGCGGGCCTGCCGGGCCAGCGGGGCAATCTCGCCCGGATGGTTCATGCCAATCTCGATCACCGCAAATTCAGTGTCGCGCGGCATCCGTGCAAGGGTCAGCGGAACGCCCCAGTGGTTGTTGTAACTGGCCACGCTGGCATGGGTTTTGCCTTGCGTTTCAAGGATCACGGCCAGCATTTCCTTGGTCGACGTCTTACCGACACTGCCGGTCACCCCTACCACACGCGCATTCGTTCTGGCGCGAGCCGCCTGCCCCAATGCCTCGAGCGCCGCCTGCACATCATCAACGATCAGCAGTGGCGCATCAGGCGATACGTTGTTGGGAATATGCGAAACCAAAGCCGCGCCTGCGCCTTTCTCTAGCGCTTGGGCTACGAATTCATGCCCGTCCCGCGCCGCTTTCAGCGCCACAAACAGATCACCGGGTTGAAGGGTGCGCGTGTCGATCGAGACACCATCAGCGGCCCAGTCGGCCGTGACCCGCCCCCCCGTTGCCTGAGCGGCCTCGGATGCTGTCCAGAGCGTCATGCGACCCTCCCGTCCAGCGCGGCGACGGAAATGCTGGCCTGTTCGACATCATCGAAGGGCAGCACCTGATCGCCGACGACCTGCCCGGTTTCGTGGCCCTTGCCCGCAATCAGCAGCGCATCGCCGGGTTGCAGGGCATCGATGCCGCGCAGAATGGCTTCGGCGCGGTCGCCGACCTCGGTCACGCTGACGTCGCCCGCTGCCTCGAGCGCACCTGCCATGACGGCGGCGCGGATGGCGGCGGGGTCTTCGCTGCGTGGGTTGTCGTCGGTGACGAAAACCATATCTGCGTGGTTGGTGGCTGCCTTTCCCATCAGCGGGCGTTTTGTGGCATCGCGGTCGCCGCCCGCGCCGACAATGGCGATCAAACGACCCATCACATGCGGACGCAGCGCCTTGAGGGCGGTGGCCACGGCGTCGGGGGTGTGCGCGTAATCCACAAAAACCGTCGCGCCGTTGTCGCGGGTTGCGGCCAGCTGCATACGCCCGCGCACGGTGGTCAGGTGCGGCAGCGTTTCAAAGACCCGTTCGGGGCTGTCGCCCGCAGCAATCACCAGCCCGCAGGCCAGCAGGATGTTTTCTGCCTGGAACCCTCCGATCAGGTTCAGGCGGGTCTGGAAGGTCCGGCCCTGCCACGCAAATCGCAGATCCTGCCCGGTGGCATCGAACCGCTGGTTGATCAGGCACAGATCGGCGTCGCCCAACCCGACGGTCAGCACCGATTGACCGCGTGCCTCGGCGATCCGGCGGACCCGAGACCCCTTGGGATCGCTCAGGTTGATGACCGCGGTGCCATCCTGCGGCAGAACCCGGTCGAACAACCCGGCCTTGGCTGCGAAATACGCTTCAAAAGTCTCGTGGTAATCCAGATGATCCTGCGTGAAGTTCGAAAACCCGGCAGCGGTCAGGTGCACGCCATCCAGGCGGCGCTGTTCGAGGCCGTGGGACGAGGCCTCCATTGCGGCGTGGGTCACACCGTTTTCGGCGGCATCCGCCAGACAGCGATGCAGGGTAATTGGCTCGGGCGTGGTATGGGCCAGCGGTGCGGTCCATGCCCCTTCGACACCAGTTGTTCCAAGATTGACGGCAGCATGGCCCAGTTCGGTCCAGATCTGGCGCACAAAGGTGGCAACCGAGGTTTTTCCATTGGTTCCGGTGACCGCGACAATCGTCTGCGGCATCGCACCGAACCATAGGGCGGCGGCTCCGGCCAGCGCCTGACGCGGGTCTTCGACAACCACCAGCGCCGCATCCGACGCCGCAAGTTCAGCTGCTGCGGTTTTCGCCCCTTCGGCATCGGTCAGGATGGCGGCGGCCCCCATGCGCAGGGCGTATTGAATGAACGTGCCGCCATGAACCCGCGTGCCGGGAAGAGCTGCAAACAGGAAACCGTCTTTCACCTCGCGGCTGTCAACGGCCAGACCGGTGATCTCGGGGTTAACCCCGCCTCGCGCGGTCAGGGCCAGTTGGCTGAGTTTCTTTGTCCTTGTGCCCATGACCCACCTCTTGCCGGACAGCCTAGTTTGAGGTCAGCGTTATAGCAGCGCCCGCCTCAAGCTCAAGCCGGGGACGCAAGCCCAGCAGAGGTGCCACGCGACCAATAAGTTCGGCAGCTACAGGCACTGCTGTCCAGCCTGCGGTGCGGCGTTTTTCGCCGTAAGCCACGATAGAGGGTTCATCCAGCGTGACGATCAGAACATATTTCGGATCGTAGGCCGGGAAGAGCGTTGCGAAAGTGGCGATGACCTTGTCTTCGTAATACCCGCCGCGTGGCTTGGGCTTGTCTGCCGTGCCGGTCTTGCCAGCCACGTCATACCCTTTCACTTCGCCAAAGCTGGCGGTGCCATCCGTCACCACCTTGCGCAGCATTTTCTGCGCCTGACGCGCGGTTCCCTGCGACATCACGCGAGGGCCGTATTGCGGGCCGTTCTGGCGCAGGATGGTCGGGCTGACATAGTGCCCGCCATTGGCAATCGCGGCATATCCCGCTGCAAGGTGCATCGGGCTGGTTGACAGGCCATGGCCGTAGGAAATGGTCACAGTGCTCAACTCGCCCCATTTCTTTGGCTTCAGCGGCACACCGCCCGTGGCCTCGACAATCTCGAACGGGGTCGGGTCGAACATGCCGAGCGCATTCAGAAAATCCTGCTGCCGCTGCGCGCCGATCTGCAACGCCAGACGCCCGGTGCCACGGTTCGAGCTGTGGACGATCACATCCGCCACGCTGATCTTGCCGTAATTCTTGCCGTTGAACTCTCCGATCGGGAAGCGCCCGATCTTCATCGGGCCGGACGTATCGATGATGGTGTTCGAGTTTACCAGCCCAAGTTCAACCGCCTGCGCGGCGGTGAAAATCTTGAAGACCGACCCCAGCTCGTACACGCCCTGCACATAGCGGTTGAACAGCGGGCTGTCCGAGGGATCAAACCCTGAGGTCGGCGGGCGTGGGCGATCATTGGGATCGAATGAGGGTAGCGAGGCGGCGGATAAAACCTCGCCCGTATGCGCATTCATCAGAACCGCCGATGCGCCCTTGGCGTTCATGATCTTCATACCGCCATAGAGCACCTGTTCGACCGCGGCCTGAATGGTCAGGTCCAGCGACAGTTGCAGCGGCTTGTTGCCATTGGCCGGGTCGCGCAGATAGTCGTCAAACTGCTTTTCCACCCCAGCCACACCGATCACCTCGGCGGCGCTGACGCCCTCGCGGCCAAAACCGGAGCCGCCCAGGATGTGCGCGGCCAACTTGCCGTTGGGATAGAGGCGCATCTCGCGCGGGCCAAACAGGATGCCGGGATCACCGATGTCGTGCACGGCCTGTTTCTGTTCGGGCGAAATGCGTTTCTTGATCCACAGGAACTTGCGCTTGCCAGTGAAATCCTTGACCAGACGCTCTTTATCCAGATCGGGGAAGATCGCGACCAGTTGATCCGCTGCCGCAATCGGGTCGATCATCAGGGGCGGCTGCGCGTAGACGGAATAGGTATCAAGATTGGTGGCCAGAATGCGTCCTTCGCGGTCGACGATATTGGCCCGCTGCATGGCAATCGCAGCCCCCGGTGCATTGGCCAGTGGTTCCTGCACCTCGGACGTTGCCAACATGCCCATGCGGACGCCGACAACCGAGAATGCGCAGAAGAAGAACAGCCCCAGCACCAGCAGACGCCCTTCGGCGCGGGCGCGGGCGCGGTCTTTCATGTCTTCGTGGCGCTTGCGAATGTTTTCACGCTCGATCGCCTTTGGGTTTTCGCCACGGGCGCGGGCGTCAAGGATACGGGCCAGTGGACGAAGGGGCGTGCGTGTCATGGGATCTGCACCTCGCCCAATGCCTGAATGTCGGTGATGGCCTGCAATTCAATCGGGTCAACGATGGGCAGGTCCGGGTCTTCGGCAAAGGCAATCTGATCGGCGCGCCCGAACTGTTCGGCCCGCAGAGGTAGCAGACCAAGGCGTTCAAAATTCAGGTCCGCCAGCTCTCGCAGCCGGTCGGGTCGGTTCAAATAAGCCCATTCTGCGTTCAGGACCGCCAGCCGCACCTGCGCCATGCCAATCTCGCGTTGCAGGGATTGCGTTTCCTTCACCACCTGTTGGGTGCGATAATTCTCCTGATAGGCCCAAAGCGCCAATCCGAACACGGACAGAGCAGTCAACACATACAAAACACTCTTCATCTTGCCCTTCCCCCAAGTTGAGGCATTCCAATGGCGCGGGCCTCAATTTCCCCCGCCGGAGCATCGGTTCGGATCGCAACACGCAGCTTGGCCGAGCGCGCGCGCGGGTTTTCCTGCAATTCCTGTTCGTCGGGCCCAACGGCCTTGCGGGTCTTCAGCGTGAATTGCGGCTGGTCCTGTTCCATCTCGGGCGCATAGCGGTTCGCACGCCCTGTTTTGCCCGCGCGCGACTGAAAGAACCGTTTGACCATCCGGTCCTCAATGGAATGGAAGGTGACAACAGCCAGCTGCCCACCGGGTTTCAGCGCACGTTCGGCGGCCATAAGGCCCTGAAACAGCTCTTCATATTCGGCATTCACCGCGATCCGCAGACCCTGAAAACTGCGCGTTGCGGGATGCGATTGCCCCGTTTTCGGGCGCGGCAGACAGGATTCGACAATCTCGGCCAGACGCAGGGTGGTTGTGATCGGCGCCTCGCTTCGCGCCCGGACAATCGCCTTGGCAATCCGGCGGCTGGCGCGTTCTTCGCCATAGTGGAACAGGATATCGGCCAGTTGCGCCTCTGTCGCTGTGTTTACCAGATCGGCGGCGCTTTCACCTTGCTGGCTCATCCGCATATCCAGCGGACCGTCCTTCATGAAGGAAAACCCGCGCTCGGCCTGATCCAGCTGCATCGAGGACACGCCAAGATCCAGTACAACGCCATCCAGATCCTGCGCGTATTCGTCCATGCGCGAGAATACGCCGGGCTGCATCACCAGCCGGTCGCCGTAATCCTGCGCCCAATCTGCCGCCATTTCAAAGGCCAGCGGGTCACGGTCTACACCGATTACCTTGTCTGCCCCGGCCTCCAACAACCCGCGCGTGTAGCCGCCCGCGCCAAACGTGCCGTCCAGCCAGATGCCCGTGACCGGCGCAACCGCAGCCAGCAAGGGGCGCAGCAGAACGGGGATATGTGGTTTTTCAGATGAGGACGCAGCGCCGGCCATGCCGTTACGCATCCCCGGTGCCGTCTAGGAACTGCATCGGGTCAAAATCGTCCGGCAGATCATCCATCCATTCTTCGGTCTTGGCCAGTTCCTCGACCTCGTAGGTCTCGGGCTTCCAGATCTGAAAGGTGTCGCCTGCGGCGATAAAGAACGCCTCGCCTTCGAGGCCGATCTTGCTGCGCAGCTTGGCGGGCAGCACAAGACGCCCGGTTTCGTCTACGTTGGTCGGGAAGGACTGACCATGGAACATGCGCTGCAACATCCGTCGCTGCATCGAGCCGCGCGGCAGGGCATCGATCTTGGCATCAACCTCGTCAATCGCCTGCATGGTATAACATTCAAGGTATTTGCGGCGGTGGTCACCATAGACAATCACCAGTTCAGGGTTGTCACCGGGCTGCCAGTTGGGATCGGACGATTCAAGCACACGGCGAAACGAGGCCGGGATCGACACCCTGCCCTTCGTATCCACCTTATGGTGGCTTTCACCTCTAAACCTGCGCGCCAAGACGACTGTCCCTTTCGCTTGCGCCCCACCTTGAATTCACGTTCCCCCCGGATGAAAAACGGCGGGTTGATCTGCTGCCACTGATCAACCCGCCGCATTGACCCGCTTTGCGGGATGTCCAGCTGCGCGCGCCACCTGGGGGGATGTCTGCTCGCCCGCGCGCCGGATCTCATGGTTGATGAAAGCGAGATGCCTGTATGAAACCTGAATATTTTTGGTCGGGGTCGTTTGGTGCCCCTGCTGCCTCGTCCTCATCGGATGTATAAGGGATGACATGGGAATTCATGGAAATCAATAGGAATTTTGCGCAGCGTGTCATGAGGAACACGGCCAGACTGGATTTTCATTGAAGGATTCGAGCTTCGCGACACCAGTTTTAGCGGGTGATAAATAACACACCCCTATATATGGGGAAATTTTCGGTCAGTTTTTTTCCCGCGATTTCCCAAGAATTTTGACTTCTTTTCATTTGGACTGGAAATATTGGCCTCAAATGCACAATCCGCCCTTCGAATCGTTCAGAATTTCGGGTCGTTTTCCAGCAATCTCCCCCACGCGACCACATCGCCCCATGATTTCCCACGAGCGATTTACCCAAGCCTTGTCAACATCAGAACGGATATGTTTTGCCCATTTTCCCGCCGAGTGCGCTCAATTCAAAGGCAGGCCACCGGGAAGGGCCAGATGCCCCTGCCAAAGCTGACCTAGGGTCGGCCCCATATTTTCAAGGCGCATCGCTGCGAAATGAAAAAACTGAGCCAATCTATGCATTTGCTGCATAGCAGCATTGATGTCGCGACCTATTGTGCAATTGCAGCATTTGCCTATCTTCAGTCTCAAGCAAGGGCCGGACGATACCGGCAAGACAAAAAGATACGGATGATGAGCATGGCAGTCGCAAGCACGCATACAGCAGTAAAGAACGCACCGGCGTTCGGTTTTGGCGCAGTTCTGGAAAACGCAAAGACTCGGTTCGTGCGCTATCGCATGTATCGCCAGACGGTCAATGAACTGTCCGCCCTGTCGAACCACGAGCTGGCCGATCTTGGCCTGCACCGCTCGATGATCCGCCGCGTTGCCCTGCAGGCGGCAAACGAACAAACCGCGCGGTAAGCGCGACACGCATACTGAGATCAGGCCCTTCCTCCTCCCTTAGGGTCTGTAATCAGCGGCAGCGTCTTCCTCCTCCCTGACGTTGCCGCACCTAATACCGGCCTCAACCCGCCGGACACGGATACATCGGGGCGTCCTCCTCCCTGCCTTGATGTTGAAAGCGCGCGGCGATGTCTTCCTCCTCCCTGACATCGCCGCGTCTTCCTCATACCGGGTTCAAACCCGGGTTCGCATACATCAGGGCTCTCCTCCTCCCTGCTCTGATGTTGACAAGACGGCGGTTCCCTCTCCTCCTCCCTGGGAACCGCCGTTTTCTGTTTTTCGGACACTGGTGTAGGGTGGCGTCCTGATTTCTGATGCGGAGGACGCCATGGCCGCCTATTTCATTGCGCAGATCAACATTCACGACCCGGACGGATACCAGGGCTATCTGGCAGGTTTCATGCCGATCTTCGACCGCCACGGCGGTCGCCTGCTGACGGTCTCATCCAAACCGGTCGAACGGATTGAAGGCGATTGGCCCGAAGGCGGGATTGTGTTGATGGAGTTTCCGGATCTTGCAGCAGCGAAATCCTGGAAGGATGACCCGGATTACATCGAACTGGCGAAGATCCGAAAGGCCACCGCAACCACCAATTTGGTTCTGGTCGACGGGATATGACGCCTCAGAACGGGACGTCATCCTTGTTGGTCAGAAAACGCGAGACCACTTTCTTGATGCCCGCCTTGTCGAAATCGACCTCGACTTTGTCACCTTCTATCCCGATCACCGCGCCGTAGCCGAATTTCTGGTGAAACACCCGTTCGCCTAGCGTGAAACTGGCCAGTGCGGTGGCGTCGATCACTGTGTTGCGGCTTTCGCGGGGTTGCGACATGCCATATTGGCCCTGCCGCGCCTGCAACCGTCTCCAACCCGGCGAGTTATAGACATTGGCTTCGGCCGCGCGGGTTTCTATGCCCGCCGTCTGATGGCCGCCGCCATAAAGGCCCGGAGGTGTCAACACCTCGACATGGTCTTCGGGCAACTCGTCAATGAACCGTGACGGCATCGAGTTCTGCCATTGCCCGAATACCCGCCGGTTGGCGGCGAAGGAAATCGTACAAACCTCTTCGGCGCGGGTGATACCGACATAGGCCAGACGGCGTTCTTCCTCGAGCCCCTTGAGGCCGGTTTCGTCCATCGAACGTTGCGAGGGGAAAAGCCCGTCTTCCCACCCCGGCAGGAAGACGACGGGAAACTCCAGCCCCTTGGCCGCGTGCAGGGTCATGATCGAGACTTTGGCCCCGTCAACGTCCTGTTCATTGTCCATGACCAGGCTGACATGTTCCAGAAACCCTTGCAGGTTCTCGAAATTGTCCAGTTGGTTGACCAGTTCCTTGAGGTTTTCCAGACGCCCCGGCGCTTCGGGGGTCTTGTCGTTCTGCCAATGGGCCGTGTAGCCGGATTCGTCGAGGACGATCTGTGCAAGCTCAATATGCGTATGCTCGGGCGCGCCATAGCGGATCGGCGAAACCCCGTCATCAATAACCGTGTCATCATCGACTTCAATCCGGGGACCGCGTGTCATCGCATTCCACCGGGCCAAACCGTCGATCAATTCGCGCAGGGCTTTGCCGCCCTTGCCCTTAATCAGCCCGTTGTCGACTGCAATCCGCGCACCTTCGACCAGAGACACGCCATTCTCACGCGCCACAATCTGAATGGTCTGCTGCGCCTTGTCGCCCAGTCCGCGCTTCGGCGTGTTCACGATCCGCTCGAAGGCCAGATCATCTTCGGGGCTGACCACCAGCCGGAAATAGGCCATGGCATCGCGGATCTCCATCCGCTCATAGAAACGCGGGCCGCCGATCACCTTGTAGGGCAGACCGATGGTCAGGAACCGGTCCTCGAACGCGCGCATCTGGTGGCTGGCGCGGACGAGAATCGCCATCTCATCAAGGTTCATCGGACGGATACCGCGCGTCCCGCCCTGCATGGCGTCGATTTCCTCGCCGATCCAGCGGGCCTCTTCCTCGCCATCCCAATGACCGATCAGATTGACCTTGTGGCCGTCTTTGGCATCGGTCCAAAGCTCTTTACCCAAACGGCTTTCGTTGCCCCGAATGACGTTCGATGCAGCCGCCAGAATATGCGGGGTCGAGCGGTAGTTCTGCTCCAGTCGCACCACGTAGGCGCCGGGAAAGTCCTTTTCGAACCGCAGGATGTTGCCGACCTCGGCCCCGCGCCAGCCATAGATCGACTGGTCGTCATCGCCGACTACACAAATGTTTCTTTCGTCATTGATGAGAAGGCGCAGCCATAAATACTGTGCAACATTTGTATCCTGATACTCGTCGACCACAATATACTTAAACCAGCGCTGATATCGCTTTTGCAGGTCCTCATGATTCCGGAAAATAGTAATCATGTGCAACAGCAGGTCGCCAAAATCCACCGCATTCAGATCGCGCAGGCGGGTCTGGTATTGGGCATAGAGGTCAATGCCCTTGTTATTATAGGCTCCTGCTTCCGATGCAGGAACTTTATCAGGTGTCAGAGCACGGTTTTTCCAATCGTCAATGACTCCCGCTAGATTGCGCGGTGGCCATCGCTTCTCGTCAATATTGTTGACTTTGAGCAATTGCTTGAGAAGACGCAGCTGGTCATCTGCGTCCAAAATTGTAAAATTTGCTTTTAAATCGACCAACTCCGCATGGCGTCTCAACAATTGCGCACAAATCGAATGAAAAGTACCCATCCAAGGTATCGGGTGCTTCACTTGGTATGGCAATTCGGACAGGCGTAACTTCATGTCTCGGGCAGCTTTGTTGGTGAACGTAACCGCCAGTATCTCATTTGGCCGAGCCAATCCGTTCCGGACCAAAAACGCAACTCGCGACATCAGTGTTCTGGTTTTCCCAGTACCCGCCCCTGCTAGGATCAGAACTGGCCCTTTGAGGCGTTCGGCAGCTGCACGCTGCGCTGGATTAAGAAAATCCAATTCAAGCTTGTCGCGCACGGCCATAGCCCGCGCCGACAGGGATGCGCCTTCGAAGGCGTCCATTTCGTCAAAACTGCTCATGCCCCCAAACTACGCCGGATGATCGACGAGGGAAAGAGTTTGTTCACGGCTTGTTCGCAAGGATTTTTCACGTCTTTTTGCATTCAATTCTAAACAAAGATGCCGCTGCCCTGTGGGGCTGTTAACCCTCTGTCAAGTCCTGGCCCGGATGCTGGTTCCATTGCTGTGGGAGTGGAACAGATGGAAGCGAAGGAACTGACGGGCGGGTCGTCACGGCTGAAACTTGTGGGCGTTACCCTGATTCTGATCGCGCTGACAGCGGCAGCGGGATGGGGCATCTACGCGGCCCCTGCCCCGGTTGTGGACCGCATGTTGGAATCGGATTTGCGAAAGGACGCCATGCAGCTAAGCCGTCAGGTCGAAAGCCATCTGAACGATCTGGATGCAACGTTTCGGTACCATGAACTGCACGAGCATGACGCGGAATTCCTGATGCTGCTGCCCGAAACCTCGGACATCTACCGGTTCAAGCTGTTTGATGCGTCCGGTCGGGTGTTCTGGTCGACCCGGGCCAGTGATGTCGGGGCCGTGAACACAAAACATTACTTCCATTCAGTCGTCGCCGCCGGAAGGGTTTTTTACAACCACGAGGAAAAACCCGCGGCAGAGGTTGAGTCGATTGACAATGACCCCGCCGGACATGCGGGCCCAAACACCCGACATGTGGCCGAAGTTTATACACCGATCATCAAGGACGGCGTTTTCCTTGGCGCTATCGAGTTTTATTCGGACATCACCAATCTCAGAACCCTGTTCATAACGCGCGTGCGTCTGTCGCTGGCGTTGCTGAGCAGCGTCGCGTTGCTGGCGCTGGCCACGGTCATCCTGATTGTCCACCGCACCAACCGCCGTCAGATGCGTGATCTACACAAGCGCGCCGTGAAAGAACGCGAACTGATGGGAGAGCAGCTTCGCCTGGCGCGTGAGGTGCGCCTGCTGGGCGAGTTGAACGAGTGGCTGCAATCAAGCCGCTCACTGGATGAGCTTTTCGACATGGTCGCGCGCTTTATGACCCATATCCTGCCCGAGGCCGAGGGGAGCGTGTACGTCTATTCCAACTCGCGCGACGTGCTGGACGGGTGTGCCAGCTGGAACGGTGGAACGCATAAATCTCATATCCATCCGGAAGGATGCTGGGGTTTGAGGCGCGGCCGGACTTATGAGTTCGGTGCTTCTGAGATCGATTTTGTCTGCGAACATGCCGAACCGCATGACGGGCGGCCCTATTTCTGTTTTCCCATTCTGGCCCACGGGGAAACCGTTGGTCTGTTGCATCTGCGCGCGGCTGAGGGGCGTGAGGCCTGTTTCCATAAAAGCCGCAAGCTGGCGCAGCTGTGCGCCGAACAGATCAGCATGGCAATCGCCAATGTCCGTATGCGCGATCAGCTGCATGACCAATCGGTGCGCGACCCGCTGACCGGGCTGTTCAACCGCCGCCACATGACCGAGACATTGCGCAAGGCCATCAGCCGGAGCCAGCAGACCGGCGCCGCGCTGAGCCTGATTGCCGTGGACGTCGATCACTTCAAGAAATTCAACGACACGCATGGTCATGACGCCGGAGACATGGTGTTGCGCGCGGTCGGCGCGGCGCTGGAACAGGGCTGCGACCGGGACGAGATCGCCTGCCGCATCGGCGGTGAGGAATTCATGCTGATCCTGCCCGACAACAGCCCCGAAGATGCCATGACCCGGGCCGAGCAGTTGCGCCAGTCGGTCGAGGCGGTCATTGTCCGCTATGGCGAAAAGGCCCTGCCCCGTATCACAATCTCGGTCGGGGTCGCGCATTACCCCGCCCACGGCACCATGCCGCAGGATCTGATGCGTGCCGCGGATGATGCGCTGTATGTCGCCAAGGACAAGGGGCGCAATCAGGTTCACGTCGCCGCCGGGGCGCTGGAGCAGGCCAGGCGCGTTCCCGCAACGGGTAAACGCCCATCGCCGGAAGCCGCTTGAAAACCTTGCCGAATCGCCCCGCAGGCCGGATCAATCCTTATGGACCTGCACAGCACCTATCCCGGTATTCCCGATCTGAAACGCCGCGCACGCCGTCGGCTGCCGCACTTCGTGTGGGAATATATCGACAGTGGCACCGGGATTGAAACGACGCGGCATCGCAATCGAAAGGCGCTGGATGATGTCCGTCTGAGCCCCTCGATCCTGCATGGGGACCTTGAATTCGATACGTCGGTGAAAATCCTGGGTGGCACCTGTCCTTTGCCCTTCGGCATTGCGCCGATCGGGATGTCTGGGCTTGTCTGGCCTGATGCAGAGCGACTGCTGGCACAGGCCGCCGCCAAGGCAGGCATTCCCTATTCGCTATCGACGGTGGCAAGTCAGAGCCCCGAAGACCTGGCCCCCTATCTGGGAGAGACCGCGTGGTTCCAGCTGTATCCGCCAAGGGACCCAGAAATTCGCTTGGACATGCTGAACCGGGCGCGCGGGGCGGGATTTCGAACTCTGGTTCTGACCGCTGACGTCCCTGTCGCCTCGCGCAGGGAACGGCAGACGCGCTCGGGCCTGCGGCAGCCGCCGAAATTGACACCGCGCCTGCTGGTACAGATCGCTCAAAGACCCGCCTGGGCTTTGGGTATGCTGCGCAGCGGTGTTCCGCATATGCGCACGCTGGACAAGTATATTGATGACCCTGGTGATCTGCCGCCGACGGCCCATGTCGGATACCTGCTGCGGACCTCGCCGGATCTGGATTACGTCAAATGGCTGCGCGATCATTGGGAAGGGCCGTTTGTCGTGAAAGGCATCCTGCGCCCCGAGGATGCAGACAGGCTGGAACGGGTGGGTGTGGACGCCCTGTGGGTGTCGAATCACGGGGGCAGACAGTTTGATGCGGCCCCGGCCAGCATTGAGGTTCTTCCCGCGATCCGGAACGCGACCCGCCTG
The DNA here is from genome assembly GCF_056541275.1 of Ruegeria sp. AI2. Classification (NCBI taxonomy): domain Bacteria; kingdom Pseudomonadati; phylum Pseudomonadota; class Alphaproteobacteria; order Rhodobacterales; family Roseobacteraceae; genus Ruegeria; species Ruegeria sp. AI2. The sequence goes on along the minus strand of NZ_JBQFYB010000001.1, from coordinate 148,296 downwards.
CCGCTGATTTTCGACAGCGGTGTCGAAGGCGGGCTGGATATCCTGCGTGCGCTGTCGCTGGGCGCGGATTTTGTCATGCTGGGGCGTGCTTTTTTGTACGGTCTTGCGGCACTTGGCGCTAAAGGCCCTGCGCATGTGATCGATATCCTGAGGCAGGATCTGCACGCGAATATGGGTCAGATGGGACTGGCCGATCTATGTCAGTTTGAGACGAAACGCTAAATTATTGATGCTGCAACGCGGCATCCCTATAAGTGTGCCGAGGCCAAAGGGCGTTTGCGAGCGATAACATGCCGGTTCTACCCAGAAGAACGGATGTACCTGTGCGTATTCTCCGCCCAATAAGACGCCCAAACACCAAAGACCGGGACCTGATATGACAGACTTCAACAAGATCCTGATCGCCAATCGCGGCGAGATTGCCATCCGCGTCATGCGCGCAGCAAACGAGATGGGCAAACGCACCGTCGCTGTTTACGCTGAAGAAGACAAACTGGGCCTGCACCGGTTCAAGGCGGATGAGGCCTATCAGATTGGCGAGGGCATGGGTCCGGTCGCGGCGTATCTGTCGATTGACGAGATCATCCGCGTGGCCAAGCATTGCGGCGCGGACGCGATCCATCCGGGCTATGGCCTGCTGTCTGAAAACCCGGATTTCGTGGATGCCTGTGTCAAGAACGGCATCACCTTCATCGGCCCCCGGGCCGAGACCATGCGCGCATTGGGCGACAAGGCCAGCGCGCGGCGCGTGGCCATCGCGGCCGGTGTGCCTGTCATTCCAGCCACCGAAGTTCTGGGTGATGACATGGACGCGATCCGCAAGGAGGCCGCCGAGATCGGATACCCGCTGATGCTCAAGGCGTCCTGGGGTGGCGGCGGGCGCGGGATGCGCCCGATCCAGTCGGAGGATGAGCTGGAAGAAAAGGTTCTGGAAGGCCGCCGCGAGGCTGAGGCCGCCTTTGGCAATGGCGAAGGCTATCTGGAAAAGATGATCACCCGTGCCCGCCATGTCGAGGTGCAGATTCTGGGCGACAAGCATGGTGAGATTTATCACCTTTATGAACGCGACTGTTCGGTCCAGCGCCGGAACCAGAAGGTCGTCGAACGTGCCCCTGCCCCTTACCTGAGCGAAGAACAGCGCGCCGAGATTTGCGAACTGGGCCGCAAGATCTGCGCCCATGTGAATTACGAATGCGCGGGCACTGTCGAGTTCCTGATGGATATGGAGACGGGCAAGTTCTACTTCATCGAGGTAAACCCCCGCGTACAGGTCGAACACACGGTCACCGAAGAGGTCACCGGCATCGACATCGTTCAGGCGCAGATCCTGATCGCCGAGGGCAAAACGTTGGCCGAAGCCACCGGCGCCGCCAGCCAGGCCGAGGTGCATCTGAACGGTCACGCGCTGCAAACACGGATCACCACAGAAGACCCGCAGAACAACTTCATCCCCGACTATGGCCGGATCACCGCTTATCGCTCGGCCACAGGCATGGGCATTCGTCTGGATGGCGGCACGGCCTATGCGGGCGGTGTCATTACGCGGTATTACGACTCGCTGCTGACAAAGGTCACCGCCTGGGCGCCAACGCCCGAGAAGGCGATCAGCCGGATGGACCGCGCCCTGCGCGAGTTCCGTATTCGGGGCGTCAGCACCAATATCGACTTCGTCATCAACCTGCTGAAGCACCCGACTTTCCTGTCGAATGAATACACCACCAAATTCATCGACACGACGCCGGATCTGTTTGCCTTCAAGCGCCGCCGCGACCGGGGCACCAAGGTTCTGACCTATATCGCCGATATCACGGTGAATGGTCATCCAGAAACCAAGGACCGCCCCGAGCCGCGCGCCGACCTGAAAGTCGCCAAGCCCCCCGCGCAGAAGGCTGAGCCGCGGATGGGCACGCGCAACCTGCTGGAGCAGAAAGGCCCGCAGGCCGTGGCGGACTGGATGAAAGCGCAGCGGCAGCTGCTGATCACCGACACCACCATGCGCGACGGGCACCAGTCGCTGTTAGCGACCCGGATGCGGTCGATCGACATGATCAAGGTGGCGCCAACTTATGCCGCGAACCTGCCGCAGCTGTTCTCGGTCGAGTGCTGGGGCGGTGCGACGTTCGACGTGGCCTACCGGTTCCTGCAGGAATGCCCATGGCAGCGTCTGCGCGACCTGCGCGAGGCGATGCCGAACCTGATGACACAGATGCTGCTGCGGGGCGCGAACGGGGTTGGGTACACCAATTATCCCGACAACGTGGTGCAGGAGTTCGTGCGCCAGGCATCGAAGAACATCGACGTCTTCCGCGTCTTCGACTCGCTGAACTGGGTCGAGAACATGCGCGTTGCGATGGATGCTGTAATCGACAGCGGCAAGATCTGCGAGGGTACCGTTTGTTACACTGGCGATATTCTAGACCCTGACCGCGCCAAATATAACCTGAAATACTATGTCGGAATGGCCAAGGAGTTGCGCGACGCAGGCGCGCATGTTCTGGGTCTGAAGGATATGGCGGGCCTGTTGAAACCTGCCTCGGCCAAGATTCTGATCCGGGCGCTGAAGGAAGAGGTTGGACTGCCGATCCACTTCCACACCCATGACACGGCCGGTATCGCCAGCGCGACCATCCTTGCCGCCTCTGAGGCGGGCGTGGACGCGGTGGATTGCGCGATGGACAGCTTCAGCGGCAACACGTCTCAGGCAACGCTGGGCACCGTGGTCGAGGCGCTGCGCCATACTGACCGTGACACCGGGCTGGACATCAAGGCGATCCGCGAGATCAGCGATTACTTCGAGGCCGTGCGCGGACAGTATGCGGCCTTCGAATCAAGCCTTCAGGCCCCGGCGTCCGAGGTGTATCTGCACGAGATGCCGGGTGGTCAGTTCACCAACCTCAAGGCGCAGGCGCGCAGTCTGGGTCTGGAAGAGCGCTGGCACGAGGTCGCGCAGATGTACGCCGATGTAAACCAGATGTTCGGCGATATCGTAAAGGTAACGCCCTCGTCGAAGGTTGTTGGCGATATGGCGCTGATGATGGTCAGTCAGGGCCTGACCCGCGAGCAGGTCGAGGATCCGGCGACAGATGTGGCCTTCCCCGACTCGGTCGTCGACATGATGCGCGGCAATCTGGGTCAGCCTCCTGGCGGCTTCCCGAACACCATCATCAAGAAGGTGCTGAAGGACGAGGCCCCCAACACGCAGAGACCCGGCAAGGATGTGCCTGCCGTCGATCTTGAGGCCACCCGCGCCGAGCTGTCCAAGCAGCTTGAGGGCAAAGAGGTCGATGACGAGGATCTGAACGGGTACCTGATGTATCCCAAGGTGTTTCTGGATTACATGGGCCGTCACCGGATTTACGGCCCGGTCCGCACCCTGCCCACGCGCACCTTCTTTTACGGCATGGAGCCCGGCGAAGAGATCACGGCCGAGATCGACCCCGGCAAGACGCTGGAAATCCGGTGTCAGGCCATCGGCGAGACGGATGAAAAAGGCGAGGTCAAAGTGTTCTTCGAACTCAACGGCCAGCCGCGTGTGATCCGGGTGCCGAACCGGATGGTCACATCAACCACTCAGGTGCGCCCCAAGGCCGAGGTCGGCAACCCCGATCATGTCGGTGCGCCGATGCCCGGTGTTGTGGCCACAGTCACTGTGACCGCGGGCCAGCAGGTCAAGGAAGGCGACATGCTGCTGACCATCGAGGCAATGAAGATGGAAACAGGTATCCATGCCGAGCGTGATGCGACCGTCAAAGCCGTGCATATCCAGCCCGGCGGCCAGATTGACGCAAAGGACCTTCTGATCGAACTGGAATAAGCCATAAAACAAACTAATGTTCATCAGGCCGTGTGGGAGACCGCACGGCCTTTTTCTATGATTGAGCGGAGACCCATTATGCTTGCAATCACCCCGATCTATGCGGCCTTGGTCGCACTTCTCTACGTCACACTCAGCGTCAAAGTGATCCTGCAACGGCGCAGCGACAGAATCTCGGTCGGGGATGGTGGCAGCAAGCTGATGATCAAGGCGATACGGACACACTCGAACTGCGCCGAATACGCCCCGATTTCCCTGTTGCTGATTGCTATGGTCGAGTTGCAGGGCGCGGCAGGGGTTTTGGTCCATCTGCTGGGGCTGATGTTGCTGGCGGGGCGTCTTTTGCACGCGTACGGATTTGGACGGACGCCACAGATCGTCATCCTACGGCAGGTCGGGATGAGCCTGACATTCCTCGCCATTCTGGGTGCGGCCTTCGCAAACCTGATTCTGGCGCTTTAGGCCGTCTGGCGGGTGTTACCCTGCCAGAACGGTTGTTTCGATCTGCGGCGCGCCCAGCAGAACCGGTGTGAACCGGTCATGTTCATGCCGGTCCGGTTTCAGGATGGCAGCGCCGATCAGAATCATCGCGGCAAGCATCACGATCTTCAGGTCTGCAACGGATATCATGACGGCACCTCCTGCCTGTGTTTCGTTGATTTGCATTACGGGTTGAACGGGCCACGGGCCGGATTCCGTCGAAAAGATTTTTCCCGCTTTTTGTGTTTTTCCGCTTGCAGCCCCGCGTGGGAATTTATACATCCCTCCTCACTCAACGGCGCGGGCGTAGCTCAGGGGTAGAGCATAACCTTGCCAAGGTTAGGGTCGGGCGTTCGAATCGCCTCGCCCGCTCCATTGAGAGGTCTTCGGACCACATATGTATCTGATGCGGGCGTAGCTCAGGGGTAGAGCATAACCTTGCCAAGGTTAGGGTCGGGCGTTCGAATCGCCTCGCCCGCTCCAGATACCAAGTTTTCCCAAACATATGGTTCTTTCGTTGGCATTGCGCCATTGTGGCTGTGGTTTCAATCACGCACGGGAAATGCTTATGTCCGACTATGTCATTCGCCCCCTGACTGCGGATGAAATGCAGACCGCTGTCGCCTGGGCAGGCCAAGAGGGCTGGAACCCCGGCCACCACGACGCCGCCTGTTTCTACGGCACCGACCCCAACGGGTTTCTGGGCGGGTTTCTGGACGATGAGATGATCGCATCAGTGTCTGTGGTGGACTATGGTGATGCGTTTTCGTTTCTGGGATTTTACATTGTACGTCCGGAATTTCGGGGGTCGGGTTACGGGCTGAAAATCTGGCATCAGGCTTTGGCGCAACGAACCGGGCGCAATATCGGGCTCGACGGGGTCGTTGATCAGCAACACAATTACCGCAAGTCTGGTTTCACCTTTGCCTATAACAATTACCGCTTCACCGGCACTGTCAGAGGCATTCTCGACACTCTAGGGCAGAGCGATGACGCATCAATCAGCCCGCTCAGTCAGCCATCGCCGGAGCTGTTCGCCTATGACCGGCAACTCTTCCCTGCGCAGCGCGACGCGTTTCTAACAGGTTGGCTGAGTGCGCCGAATCATATCTCACGGGTGTGTACAGTGGAGGAGCAGATCAGGGGATATGCCACCTTGAGACCGTGTAAGACAGGGTACAAGATCGGGCCGCTTTTCGCAGATGACGCCGGTGTCGCACGGGGCCTGCTTGCCAGTCTTTTGACTGCCGTATCAGCAACAGCCAGCGACCAAGCGGTTTTCATCGACATGCCACAGCCCAACGCGGCTGCTTTTGCTTTGGCGGATGCGCTGGGTCTTACGAAAGTGTTCGAAACCGCCCGGATGTATTCCGGCGATCAGCCGGATATCGACCTGAGCCGCATCTTTGGCGTGACCACCTTTGAACTGGGTTAAAACGCCTTGAACGTCATCGTCGTCAGCGAGCGTTCGATATTGGGAATCACCAGCAGGTGCTCGTTGATGAAATGGCCCACATCCTCGGTTTCGGGGATGTAGAGCTTGAGCATCAGATCAAATTCACCGCTGGTGGAATAAAGCTCTGAGTGTATTTCGCGCAGGGCGATTTCCTCGGCCACCTTGTAGGTGGTGCCGGGTTTGCAGCGGATCTGGATGAATACGCAGGTGGACATGGCTTGGCCCTGTTGGTTCATGTTGTCTGCAAGCTGACATGGTGCCGGGCCGGGTGCAATCCCTTGCAACAGTTTGCAGCGATTGCAACGCATGGTCTGGATCAACCCACCCCACCCCGTCTATAAGCGCGCCTGTAGCAAAAGGAATTTGCCCATGCGCACCGCTTCGATCAGCCGCAAGACTGCCGAAACCGAAATTTCGGTCTCGGTCAATCTGGATGGCACCGGTACATATGACAATCAGACCGGCGTCGGGTTCTTTGACCATATGCTGGACCAGCTGGCGCGCCACTCGTTGATCGATATGACAATCCGCGCCAAGGGTGACTATCACATCGACGATCACCACACGGTCGAGGATACCGGCATCGCGCTGGGTCAGGCTTTGACACAGGCCCTGGGCGACAAAAAGGGCATTCGTCGCTATGGCGAGTGCCATCTGCCGATGGATGACGCGCAGGTACGCTGTTCGCTGGACCTTTCGGGCCGCCCGTTCCTGATCTGGAATGTCGATCTGCCGACGCAAAAGATCGGTACGTTCGACACAGAACTGGTGCGCGAGTTTTTTCAGGCGCTCAGCACCCATGGCGGCATCACCCTGCATATCGACCAGTTGCACGGCTTCAACAGTCACCACATCGCCGAGGCCGCGTTCAAGGCTGTTGCGCGCGCGTTGCGCGACGCCGTCGAAACCGATCCGCGCAAGGCGGATGCGATTCCGTCGACCAAGGGCGCGCTGTAAATGCTCACCGCCATAATTGATTACGAAAGCGGCAATCTGCATTCAGCGGAAAAGGCGTTTCAGCGCATGGCGCAAGAAGTCGGCGCTGGTGACGTTGTTGTCACCTCGGACGCGGATGTGGTTGCGCGTGCGGACCGACTGGTTCTGCCCGGAGATGGTGCCTTCCCGGCCTGTGCCGCCGAGCTGCGCGGCCACAAGGGTATTTATGACGCGATGGTCGAAGCGGTCGAACAGAAGGGCCGCCCGTTTCTGGGCATCTGCGTTGGCATGCAACTGATGGCAACCAAAGGCCATGAATACACCGAGACCGATGGTCTGGGCTGGGTGGCAGGCGATGTTGTTCGAATCGAACCGTCAGATGCCGCTTTGAAAGTGCCGCATATGGGCTGGAACGATCTGGTTCTGGAAAGCGATCACCCGATCTTTGCCGGGGTGAAATCAGGCGATCACACCTATTTCGTCCATTCCTACCATTTTCGCGTGTCCGACCCGGCGCAGCGATTGGCTTATGTGGAATACGGGCAGGACGTCACGGCCGTGATTGGCCGCGACACGATGGTTGGGATGCAGTTTCACCCCGAGAAAAGCCAGGATGTTGGCCTGCGTATGCTGGGCAACTTCCTGACCTGGAAGCCCTGAGGCTTACTGAACCCGTGTCCAGGTTTGCCCGCGGCAGATCAGGCCGCCCGCCACGCAGCCCTTGACGGTCAGCGCATTCTGGCCGTCCAGAGACATTTTCGAGTTGTAGGTTTTGTCCCGGTCGGGGGCCCAGATCTTACCGCTGTCATAGCTGCCGCCCCCTTCGGGGACCATGTCCCAGATGATCTTTTTGCCAAGGTTCTCATATTCCAGCTGCTGGTTGCCATCCGCGTCGAACGCGCTGTCGATGGTGCCGCAGATCGCACTGCCGCATTCGGAAATCGTCACATGCAGATAGCCACCCGTGTCGCCCGGCGCGGTTTTCCACAGGCCGTCAACCGGATCGTCTGCAAAAGCAGCTGTAGCAAGCAGCATCAGGCCCGCTGAAAGAGTAGAAGTCTTCATGATTTTCTCCCTGTTTTGTGGGCAGTCTGACCCGCTAATGGGCGGCGGGCAAGAATGACCCAGCGTCGCGTTGCATCCCCTGCCCTGCTTGTGCGATATCCCGCGCGTGTAACAGTGATATAGGGCTGCCCGACATGATCCTCTACCCCGCCATCGACCTCAAAGACGGCCAGGCCGTACGCCTGCTGCGTGGTGAAATGGACAAGGCCACCGTGTTCAACGAAGACCCGGCCGCTCAGGCCCGTGCCTTTGTCGAGGCGGGGTGCGAATGGCTGCATCTGGTCGACCTGAACGGTGCATTCGCAGGCGAGCCGGTCAACGCAGCACCGGTTGAGGCAATTCTGAAAGCGTGCAAGGTGCCTGCGCAACTGGGTGGTGGCATCCGCGACATGGCCACGATCGAAACATGGATCGAGAAGGGGCTGGCGCGGGTCATTTTGGGCACTGTCGCTGTCGAAAATCCAGATCTGGTGCGCGAAGCAGCCAAAGCCTTTCCCGGCAAGGTCGCTGTCGGCATCGACGCACGCAATGGCATGGTGGCCACCAAGGGCTGGGCCGAAGAGACCAATGTTCAGGTCACCGATCTGGCCCGTAGTTTCGAAAACGCGGGCGTTGCGGCAATCATCTACACCGATATCAATCGCGACGGTGCCATGCAGGGCCCGAACATCGAAGCGACCGCTGCCCTGGCACAGGCCGTTTCCATCCCTGTGATCGCCTCGGGCGGTGTCAGTTCACTGGACGACCTGATCGCCCTTCGCGATTGCGGCGTTGCGCTGAACGGCGCGATTTCAGGCCGGGCGCTTTATGATGGCGCAATTGACCTGGCCGAGGCCATCCGCGCCCTGTCGTGATCGGTTATTGCGCGGCTGCGGCGGTCAGCTTGGCCAGTGCACCGCGCATCTTTTCGATGACCGGTGATTTGTCGACATCGTTCAGGTCGTCCAATGTCTCTTTCGGGTCTTCATAGATCAGCCAGACCTGGCCATTGGAGTCTTCGTACGCCTGCACCTTGAGAGGCAGAAACAGCCCGGCGCGCGGGTCGATCTGCATGGCTGGCGTACCCAGCGCCGGGTTGCCGAAGATCAGCACCTGATTGGCAGGAATGGACGTACCGATCTTTTCCGCCCCGGCCGCGTGGTCGATGCGGGCAAACACGGTTGCGCCTGCATTTCCGACGGCGGCTTCCAGCGCGTCCAGCGCCTCGGCCACGGATTTGTCGGTTTGAACCTTGATCAGATCATCTGCCATTGCGGTCAGCGCGCCTCCGATTGAAAAAACACAAGCCAGTATCAGTCTACGCATATCAATATTCCTTCTGTGAAATTCACCCCAGTTTTCACAGAATTGAGACCTCTCACAATCACAAGTCTGGCATCGGCAGGGCTTTGCCGCTAGAGGTGCGCCCATAAAGGATATCCTATGCTGAAAACCCGGATCATTCCCTGCCTTGATGTTGCCGATGGCCGAGTGGTCAAAGGCGTAAATTTCGTGGGCCTGCGCGATGCGGGCGACCCGGTGGAATCGGCCAAGGCCTATGATGCTGCCGGAGCGGACGAGATCTGCTTTCTCGACATTCACGCGACCCATGAGAATCGCGGCACCATGTTCGATGTGGTGCAGCGTACGGCGGAACAGTGTTTCGTGCCACTGACCGTGGGCGGTGGGGTGCGAACAAAAGACGATGTGCGCGCCTTGCTGCTAGCAGGGGCGGACAAGGTCAGCTTCAACTCGGCCGCGGTTGCCAATCCGGATGTGATTGCCGAAGCGGCAGATCAGTTCGGCAGTCAGTGCATTGTCTGCGCCATCGACGCCAAGACCGTCAGCCCCGGCAAGTGGGAGATCTTTACCCATGGTGGGCGCAAACCCACCGGCATTGACGCGGTTGCCTTTGCAAGAACCGTGGTCTCCAAGGGGGCCGGTGAAATCCTGCTGACCTCGATGGACCGCGACGGCACCAAATCCGGGTTCAACCTGCCACTGACCCGCGCCATTTCCGACGCCGTGGATGTGCCCGTGATCGCCTCGGGCGGTGTTGGTACTTTGGACCATCTGGTCGAGGGCGTCACCAAGGGCGGTGCAAGCGCCGTGTTGGCGGCATCGATTTTCCATTTCGGCGAATACACCATCCGCGAGGCCAAGCAACATATGGCCGCAGCTGGCATCCCCATGAGGCTAACATGAGCATCTTGCACGATCTGGCCGCCACGATCGAGGCACGCAAGGGGGCTGATCCCGAAAGCAGCTGGACGGCCAAGCTGCTTGCGAAAGGCCCTGAGAAATGCGCCGAGAAATTCGGTGAAGAGGCCATAGAGGCCATCATCGAAGCCGTAAAAGGGGATCAGGTTAAGCTGACCTCGGAAGCGGCGGACGTGTTGTATCACCTTCTGGTCATGCTGGCCGCGCGGGACGTGGCGCTGGATGATGTTCTGGCCGAGCTGGACCGCCGTCAGGGCACCAGCGGTATCGCCGAAAAAGCTGCCCGCCCCAAAGGGTAACGTCCGGGTTCCGCACTGGCTCCTGGGCCGTTATACTCGGATGCCAGACTGTCAGGGCGAAGGCGCGTTATGATCCGAATTTTGATGCTTGTGGCAACCCTTGCCATCGTCGCTGGCTGCGCCGCGCCGCCGCGCTCGACCGGGGATGAGGTGCAGCGGCTCGCCACGGAGATTCAGGGCCTTGGCCCGGATATCGACCCTGAGGAGGCCCGACGCGCAGCGGGAATTGCTTACGCCTATACCGCTCAGCTGGTCGAGGAATACCAGATCACAGACCCGCCCCTGATCCATAACATGAAGGTCAACAAGGGGCTGCGCCCGCGTGGGCTGTGCTGGCATTGGGCCGAGGATATCGAGCGGCGGCTGAAACAGGAAAACTTCCGGACACTGGAGCTGCACCGTGCCATTGCAAACGCGGACAACCCGACGCGGATCGACCACAGCACCGCAATCATCAGCCGTAAAGGTGCGACGCTGTATGACGGTGTCGTATTGGACCCGTGGCGTTATGGCGGCGTGTTGTTCTGGTCTCCGCTGGTCGAGGATACCCGGTATGACTGGGTTCCGCGCGACGTGGTGCTGGAAAAGCGGCGGAAGGAACAGGTCGCCCGTCTGAAACCTTACGTCCCCGCCAAACCCTAAAGCTTGGACGAGATGATCCCGGTCGAAAATCCGCCCATGCGCAATTCGCCAAACAGGCGCTGATATTCGATCTTTGGGCAACGGTTCATCACCACATCCACGCCACGGGCCTGGGCCTTTGCCGCCGCTTCAGGGTGTTCCACGCCAATCTGCATCCAGATCGTACCGAGCGACGGGAAAGCATCCAGCGCCTCATCCACAATGGGTGGCACGGCCTCGGACCGCCGGAAAATGTCTACCATGTCCACAGGCTCGGAGATCTCTGACAGACTGCCGCGAACCGTCTGACCAAACAGGTCTTTGCCCGCGTGGCCCGGATTGACGGGAATCACCTTGAACCCTTTCAGCGACAAATAGCGCGCCACGTAATAGCTGGGTCGCACCGGGTTCATGGAAACGCCGACAACGGCCACCGTCTTGGTGCGTTGCAAAATGGCCTTAAGGTACTGATCGGAATAGTCTGGCATGCCCTATCCTTAACAGGGTTCCAAAAAGAAAAAAGCGCCCAAGAAAGCTTGGGCGCCAGTTGTTGGAACGAGGGACAGTGAAATGACCCGCGGCAGTTCCGTTCCGCGGTCACTGTGACATTTAAGCATGGATCCGTTAAAAAAAAGAGGGGTAGAGCATTTTTGTGATGACTTTTCACAATTAGCTGAACCCTGCCTATTTTCCGTAGAGAATTGCGGGCCAGTTTTCCTCGGCCATCGCAATGTACCCTGCCCGATCCTGCTGCCAGATTTCCTCGACCTCGGGCGAATGCGTCAGGTAAAGGCGCCCATCGACCACCTGCCACGCCTTGGGATCCGTGCTTTTCAGTACTCCCTTCGCCATGGCATATGAGCAATAACCACCGAACTGCGGCGCAAAGGCGCGCGGGTTGCCTTCAAAGAGCTCGCGATTTGTCTGCGATTTGAAATGCCACCGGGCGCCCTTCCACATGACCGCGTTTTCGGGTGCCCCTTTTGAAGGCGCGTCGCTGTCAAAATAGGACACGGGATCATACCCCGCCAACGCCACACCGTCAGTGGCGTAGTACACGGGGTTGTCCTGCGCAAACACGGCAGGAGCCAGCAACACAGTGCTCAGCGAGCAAAGAAGAGTACGTCGGTTCAGCATCGTCATTTGGGAATCTGCATATTCAAGACTATCAACATGCAACTTTTCGCGCTTTTCGGAACCCCTGTTGACGCGGATGTGAACGAGTGTTCGCCAGTTGAAACTTAGTCAAAGATGTCTTCGATCACGTCCCATGCTTCGTCGAACACGCGCGCAAGCATGGTCTTCTTCCTCTTTTTGCGCTTTGCTTTCCGAGGGGCAGCATGAGACGCAGCTACGCGCAGCGGTTCGGGTTTGTGTACTTTCCGCGCGGGCAGCATCTTCAGATCATGCAAAGGTGCGCCACAACTGGAACAGCTCAGCTCGTGCCGTTCCTTGCCTTTCAGGATCAAGGCAGCCCGGGTGCCGCAATAGCAGCAGGTCGCGATTTTGGCAGGACCGGGAATGAAGCTCTCCTTTGCTCAGGGTCGCGATGCATATAAGGCGATTGCCGCAGCATTTGAGACGTTCAGCGAGCCAAATCCCCCGGCTGCGTCAATTTTAACCAACTGATCCACGGTTTCCTTTGTCTTCTGCCGCAAGCCCGGACCTTCCGCGCCCAGCACAAGCGCGACAGGGCGGTCACGGCCATCGCTTAGCGCACCTTCGATTGTCATGTCGGCTTCTCCGTCCAGCCCAAGGACCAGAAAGCCCATGCCCTGAAGCTCGACAATCGCGTCCGCAAGGTTGCGCACCCGCAGATAAGGCTGCCGCTCAAGCGCACCGCTGGCGGTTTTTGCCAGTGCCCCGGTCTCGGGCGCGGAATGGTGGCGTGTGCCGATCACAGCACTGGCCCCCAGAACTTCGGCCGAGCGCAGAATCGCCCCGACATTGTGCGGGTCGGTGACCCGGTCCAGCAGAATGACGCGAGGGTTTTCGCGACCGATGCAGTTATCTGCCAGACTGCCCCATTCCAACGGCTTGACCTCCAGCGCTGCGCCCTGGTGCACGGATCCAGAATCGATGGGCGCAGAAAACTTGCGCGGGTCGACCATCTCGGCCTCGATCCCCGCAAATTCAATAGCTTCCGCCAGTTTGTCACACGCATTCCGCGTCACCATCAGGCGTAGTTTTTGCCGTTTCGGGTTCATCAGCGCATCGCGAACCGCGTGCAGGCCAAACAGCCAGACTGTTTCCGCAGCAGCAGCTTTGCGCGCCTGTTCCTTTTCGACGACCCATTTGGGTTTCTTCATTTCAAGGGCCTCCGGGCCGGGAATTCGGTTTCCTGCGCCAAAGGGAAATTTTCCTGTTGACGCTCCTTTGGTGCGCTAGTAATCACGCCTCCACGTCAGGTGCAACGCCTGACAGTGGGCGACAGGCCGCAAGGTGTGGCAGGGGACTGTAACTCCCTCGCGGAGACGCACGCCTGGTTCGATTCCAGGGTCGCCCACCATCTTTCCAACATATTTCGAAGATGGCCAGGACGTGTAGTCCGCACTGCGTTATTGTCTGTCAGCTGTGTTATTGCTGTTGGTCTGCCGTCATTCTCAGATGCGGCAGACCTGATCCGTTTTACACATCTTAAACCGGCACTAACGCGACCGGATTGTGAACGAAGGGTGCCGCGTGGTCTTCGCCACCGCATGTCATGACGTTCAGATCAACGCGCCAGTCGATTGCGCACCTATTCCGCAGCCGGGCGCATCTGCGCTATGCGGTTGAACCAGCCTACGATGTCGTCCAAATCCGCAGGCAGCTCTTCGGCCGCACCTTCGGCGAAGGTGTTGAACTTTTCGGCGTTCAGCCCGTTCACGCCGACCAGCACCGGAATATCCAGCGCCAGTGCTTCGCCGATTACGGGGCGAAAACCGCGCCCATCGGATTCATGTTTGCCGAATTTGTTGATAATCAGCAGGTCCGGTGCGTTCGCAAGCGAGGCGGTCACATACCCCACCGCCTGTTCCAGCGCTGCCGGGTCCAGACGGCAGCCGCGCGACTGGGTGCCCAGTGATTGTGAGATTCGGATGGTTTCACCATCCGGCAACACGCGGACATCCATGTCGCACTTGCTGCTGTCGGTACATTCCGTGTTCGTTTGCACGACACCGGCCAGTTTCGCGCCAGACGCCAGCAGACGTTCAGCAACAGCGCTGAGCAGGCGATCCGTCGCGCCGCGGTCGGTGGTGGTGACATAGGCCAGATGCATCTTGGACCTCTTGTAAATCGATTGTGACGTTTCAAATAGCACGCAAGGTGCTGCCCGACCACTCCCCCAGTCAAGGCAGCGGCGACAGACCGATCACAGGTGCGTGCAGGTGAAAAAGAACCGCGTAAGCGGCCAGTGCGGTTAGCCAGATCCAAGGGCGTGGCCATGGACGCGGTAAGCGCAGTGAGAACCGCGCCGTATTTCGCGACAACCGGACCCATTCAAAACCCATCTCACGCGATTTACGCCTGTCGATCAGGGCCATGCCCATAACAGAAAATCCGGCAAACAGGCCGAACAGGATCACATGTGACAGGCTTCCATTGGCCAGAAGATGCGCCAAGGACCACAATAGCAGCGCGGCTAGGATCGGGTGGCGGGTGGAGCGCAGAATACCGGGGTGTTCGGGGTCAAAAGGCCTTTTGCCCATCCCACCGAAAGAAAACGGGTTCTGGATCGCAAGCCCGGCCACAGCCAGCCAGCACACCACGGGCATGATCAGTATTGGCACCCAGCGCAAGACTGCGAACGGCGGGATGACCTCGACATAGGGGGCGTTTGCAGCGGCGACAATCAGCCAGGCCAGCACGGCCAGCGACAGAAGTGAATAGGCCGCGAAATACCCCCGGCGCCCGAGCGTGCCGATCAGCCATCCCCGCACGGTGGGCCGTACAGGAATTGCATGGCTGAGTAGGAAAGCGATGAGTGCTGCAAGAAATAGTCCCCAACCGGTCATGATATTCTCCAAACGTGTTGGGGTCGGTCTAGAGTGAGAGGGCAGCGACTTCCTTGCCCGAAATCAAGTTGGGCCGCAGGGGCGGATACGCCGCCCCTGCCTGTATTACAGCCCAAGCGCCGCGCGGCGTTCTTCGGCAAAGCCCTGCACGATGCGGTCAGCAATCAGTGCCAGAATCGCCATCGCGGCCCCGGCCGAAATACCAAGCCCCACATCCGCCTGACCCAGCGCCAGATAGATCGACTGGCCCAGACCGGTGGTCCCGATCAGCGCCGCGATGACCAGCATGGCAAAGGCATAAAGGATGGTCTGGTTCAGCCCCAGCAGGATGGTCGGGGCCGCATAAGGCGCCCGCACATCGCGCATGATCTGCCACTCGGTCGCACCGCTTGAAATTGCGGCCTCCATCATCTCATCCGGTGTATTGACCAGCCCGTGCCGCGTGTAGCGGATCATCGGGACAATCGCATAGGCACAGATGGCCAGAAAGGCCGAGAACTCGCCAATCTGGAACACCATCAGCACCGGGATCAGGAACACGAAAAGGGGGATCGTCTGCAACATGTCACAGATCGGTCGAACCACGTTCCACACAGGCTGCCATACCGCGCTGGCAAGGCCGATCAGCCCACCCGCCAAAGCGCAGGTAAACACCGCTGCACCGCTGAGATAAAGCGACAGCAGCGCCCTTTCCCACAGGCCCGAAACGAGGATGGTGCAGAGCAGCCCCACGCAGAGCGCGGCCAGACGCCAGCCCCCGGCGACCCAGCCCAGCGCGGCAGCGCCAGTCAGGACAAAGGGCCACGGCAGGTTCGCGATACCGGTTTCCAGCATTCCAATCAGAATCAGAACGACCAGCCCGCCAGTCAGCCGTCCGCGCCACGCCATGAAAAGCGCAATCCCGGCACCGGCCGCGAACAGGCCAAAGCTCATGCTCGACGTCCACTGGAAACCCCATGTGAAGGGCAGCACCGCCTGATCCAGCCCGATCCGCAGCGGCAGCAGAATATAGAACAGCGAGTTGTTCTTCAGGGCGTCCAGCCACTGGCCGTTGGCCTGCGTGAATGCGGTCAGGCCGCTGTCCACGGCTTCGGCCATCGGGTCCAGCAGGGTCAGCTCCGCAGGGTTTGGCAACCACGCCCAGAAGGCCGCCGTGAAGACAACAGCAAAGCCCAGCATCGCCCAGACAACACGGCTGTCATAGCGTTTACGCTCGGTCGCCAAAGTGCCGCTCATCCGGTCGATCACCACGGCAAAGACCACGATAACCAGACCCGCCATCAGCGACTCGCCGAACTGCGCCTTGCGCATGGTCAGCAGAACCTCCCAGCCGATATCGTTGAACCCGCCGATGACGGCGGCGATGATAACCATCGACAGAGCAGCCATCAGGCATTGGTTCACACCGACCATAATCTGAGTGGTGGCGGCAGGGATTTCGACCTGGAACAGTTGCTGGAACCGAGTGCCGCCGGACATGATGGCCGCCTCTTTGATCTCGGGCTCTACCCGTTCCAATCCCAGCATCACATTGCGCGCCATTGGAGGTGCTGCATAGATGGCCGAAGCGATCAGACCGACAACAGGGCCAAAGCCAAAAAGCAGCAGCAGCGGTGTCAGATAAGCGAAGGTTGGCACCGTCTGCATTATGTCCAGCACAGCCTGCACAAAGGATTTCACCTTTGGCACTTCGTTGGCGAGGATGCCGATGCCGCCCCCAATGACCAGCGCCACAGGGACAGACACGGCGACAAGCGCCAGCGTATTCATGCTTTCGGCCCAATAGCCCGAGGCCAAAACAAAGCTGAGGCCCAGAAAGCCAAGTGCGGCCATGGACAAGCCGCCCAGATACCAGCCCAACGCAGTCACAATCCCGATCAGGATAGGCCATGGCGTTTTGCCCAGCACGAAATTCGCCCAGTTCATTGGGTGGGTCATCAGGTCCGAAAACAGCCGCATTGCCGGTTTGATCAGGTTCAGAAACCAGTCCAGAAACGCGCCAACCCATTGGGTTGCAGGCAGTTCCCACGCGGCGGGCCATTTGACCAGCCACGGGGCGAAACCCTCGAGCGCAAGGCAAACTGCACCGACGATAACCGTTATCAGGGCGGCCTTCGCACCTGCCGTCAACTGCGCACTGCGCCGTGTCGGGAGGTCGGTTGTGGCGGTCATGTCTCGTCCACCTGAAGAGCTGCGGCCAGATCGGACGGATGCACCGTGCCGACGACATTGCCTGCCTCATCCCGTACGGGCACGGGTTCATACAGCTCCATGCAATGCGCAAGGGCTGCGTCCAGCGTCATCGAGGTGGTGAGGCCGGGATCATCCGGGCCACATTCCGCCTCGCTCCGCATGACCGAGGCGACCTTGGCGTGCTGACCTTTGGCGACATCCTTCGAGAATTCGCGCACGTAATCATCCACCGGGCGCAACACGATATCTGTGGGCGTTCCGATCTGAACAATCTTGCCGTCGCGCATGATTGCAATGCGGTCGGCCAGCTTCAGCGCCTCTTGAATGTCATGGGTGATGAAGACGATGGATTTCTTCAGCGTCGCCTGAATGCGCAGGAATTCATCCTGCAACTGGCGGCGGATCAATGGGTCGAGGGCCGAGAACGGTTCATCCAGAAACCAGATATCGGGATTTACGGCGAGGCTGCGGGCAATACCCACACGTTGGCGTTGGCCACCTGAAAGCTGGCGCGGAAAGCTGTCTTCGCGCCCTTCCAGACCGACCAGTGAGATCACCTCCTGTGCGCGCGCCAGCCGTTCCTTCTTGCCCACACCCTGCACCCGCAGCGGATAGGCCACGTTTTCGGAAACGGTCATATGCGGGAACAGGCCGAAATGCTGGAACACCATGCCCAGTTTTTTGCGGCGCAACTCGGTCAGGGCCTTCTTCGAGGCTCCGATGACATTTTCGCCGTCCACCCGAATCTCACCGCCCGTGCCGGGTAGCAGCTGCGAAATGCAGCGGATCAGCGTGGATTTGCCCGAGCCCGACAGGCCCATGATGACGAAAAGCTCGCCCTCCTGAACTTCGAAATTGGCATCCTGAACGGCGGGGATCAGCCCCTGTTCCCGAAGGGCGGCGGCAGCCTTGTCTGCGTCATTCCCTGACCGAGACAGCGCGTCGGTCAGGGCTTTGTCAGCGCCGGGGCCAAACACCTGCCAGAGATTCCGGCAGGCGATGGCTGGCATAGTCGTGTCCGTCACTTACGCGGGCTCACTGGGTTGCCGCGTCTACAACCGGACGCCATTTGCCTTCGTTTTCAGCCATCCATGCGGCGACAACTTCTTCGACCTTTCCGCCGTCAACGTCGATCGCGCCCATCATCGGCTGCTGGTCTTCAACAGCCAGCTGATAGTTGGTCAGGATTTCAAAGGCTGCCGGCCATTTCTCTTCCATACCGCTCCAGCCGGCTTTGAAGATGCGCGAGGGAGAGAAGTCGCAGTCATTGACAGCGTTCGGGTTCGGGCCCCAGGCCGGATCACTGAAGCACGCCTCTTCACCGGCGGGCAGTTCAACGAACTGAACGTCATAGGCCGACATCGCCCAATGCGGCTGCCAGAAGGTGATCAGCAGTGGCGATTTGCGTTCGGTCGAAGCGCGCAATTCCGCGATCAGCGCCCCTTCGGACCCTGCTGGTACGGCTTTGAACGGCAATTCCAGACCGGTCATGCGATCCGCGCCCGGAGTACCCCAATCGGCCGGGTAATCGACCAGACGACCACCGGGCAGAGTTTCCGCCGTCGCAAAGACCTGTGCACAATCTTTCAGCGCTTCCCATGCGGGCAGGCCCGGGCACAGATCGGCCACATGCGCCGGGTATGCGATGCCTTCCTTGGCATCCAGACCCAGATCACCGATTTCGACCACAGTGCCTTCACCGATTTTCTTGGCGTATTCATCGGAAACGTTGGAAGACCAGATTTCCAGTGTCGCGTCGATGTCGCCATCGGCCAGCGCCTGGAACTGGTTCATCATGCCAGCGGTCACATATTCGACGTTGTACCCGGCTGCCTTGAGCATCTCACCCGCCACATGCGTGGTGACGTGCTGGCCGGTCCATTCGTTGATCGCCAGTTTGATCGGTTCATCCACGGCGCCCATATCCGCCGCCTGCGCCGCGCCTGCAACGCTCAGAGCCATTAGGCTTACACTTAGTTTTTTCATGGACTTAACTCCCTGTGATATTTGTTTTGCCCATCCCGGCAAGGATTTTCCCGCCGGTCTTTCTGTCTGATGACAATGCCATGCCGCAGCATGCACAAATTTGGCTGGAAAAGAACAGTGATCCGTTTCCAAATTGAGGAAAAGATCTTTGTGCCAGATTGTTTCCCCCCTCCCGGCTCCCTTTACGCATCCAACCCGGCTAGCCCTTGTTTCATTTCGCTAAGACGGGACATTGACTGACGAGTCAATCAGAAAACATTTTGCCACCTTTTGTCGAGAACTTCTTTCAAAAATCCGCATTTTTCTGCGAATTCGATTATTCCGGGCACTGCCTCAAATCTGGAATCGGTCATATTTTTCATTGCCAAACAAGAACAAAAGACAAACATTCATTGTCGGGCAACATCAAGGTTAGACAGATGCGAACGTTTGACGAAATCTTTGAAATCGCAGCCGCGCGCCACGGCGGGCCAGAAGCGCTGGACGCAAAACTGAGCAAACCGAAATCCCCTGAGGAACTGGCAGCGATACCCGAGGACCGCTGGCTGTCGATCATCACGAAATGCATCTTTCAGGCCGGTTTCAACTGGAAAGTCATCGAAAACAAATGGGACGGGTTCGAAACAGCCTTTGACAGGTTCGACGTGGGGCGATGCGCGTTCATGGATGATGAGAAGTTTGACACCCTGTTGCAGGATACGCGCATCGTCAGGAATGGAACCAAGATCGCGGCTGTACGGGATAACGCTGCGTTCCTGCTTGAGCTGCGCGAGGAAGGCGGCGTGGGTAAAGTGCTGGGCGGCTGGCCATCTGATGACTACGTCAATCTTCTGGCCATGTTGGCCAAACGCGGGGCCCGACTGGGCGGCGCTTCGGCACAGTACGCGATGCGGTTTGCCGGGCGGGACAGCTTCATTCTGTCCCAGGATGTCACCGCCCGCCTGATTGCCGAAGGTGTGATCGACAAGCCTGCCACCTCGAAGAAAGCGATGGAGGCGGTTCAGAACGCCTTTAATACATGGATGGGTCAGTCCGGGCGATCACTTACGGAAATCAGCCGGGTTCTGGCCATGAGTCTGTGAAAACGGTTTGCGGAATACCCGCAGCGGAATAAGATTCAACTTATGGTTCTGCGTATATTCTTTGCTTCTCTTTTGTTGCTGGCCGCCTGCGGTCGTCAGTTGACCGAACAGGAGCGCGGTTTTGCGGAAACCATTCAGGGGGGAACCCTGAATCTGGATCACATCCGTCTGGTCGAAGGTGCCCCGGTGGCAAACGTGACGTATTTCCGCGAAAAACGCCCGCGACTGGCCTGCCGCGAGCGCATTCTGCCCCCGGTGGACCCCGGGCCGGTGACGGGCAAACCTGCCGCCGTGGCCCTGTTCAACAAAGTCTACTTTGCCCGCGACTGGTATCTGGAGGACTATATGTCCGACTTTCCGGATCAGATGAACCTGCTGGCCGCGATGCTTTTGGCCCATGAGCTGACGCATGTCTGGCAATGGCAGAATCGCCGGACCACGGGTTACCACCCCCTGCGCGCTGCGGCGGAACATGGGGGCCGAAGGGATCCGTATCTGTTCGATCTCGAAACTTCTCCGGATTTTCTGACCTACGGGTTCGAACAGCAGGGCGCGATCGTCGAGGAATACGTGTGCTGTCGCGCGCTGGCCCCTCAGGCCAAGCGCACTAAAAGACTTCATGACATGCTGGGTGCCCATTTTGATCTGTCGCCCCTGCCGGAACAGGGGCGCGAGCGCCCGGTCCTGATCCCGTGGAGCGAAGCCAGGATCGAGGGGATTTGCAGTTAGTTCCGGGCGCGCTGCAGGGTTTCCAGATATGCCACCAGATCAACGATCGGCTGGCTGGTCAGGATCGGCTGACCTTCCGGTGTTTTCATGGATGTGTCCTGCCCGTCGAAATAAGGGCCATAGACCGGCATCGGGCTGCCATGGCTGACCAGCGGGTCCCTGCCGTCGATGCGGGCGACAACGCGGGCGGTCGGGAACACCCCGCTTTCGCTGGACAATGCGGTCAGATCGGACGGCTGAACAACCAGCACACTGGCCATCGGCCCCTGCCCGGTTGCGTCAATCCCGTGACAGGTCGCGCAGTAATGCAAATAGAGTTCCTCTCCGGTCACGGCATCCTGCGCCCAAGCAGCCTGTGCGGCAGCAGCCGAAACCCCGAGAACCAGCATACCGATCGTTGCCTTGAACATCGTATCCTCCTGTCACAATTGACATTTGCAGGGTTGCCCGACAGGCATATGGGCGCAATGATCCAGATCAACGAAACAGGTGCAGAGGGTTCGGGCAATGACACAATACGCAGCCATCATGCTGGCCGCCGGATTTGGAATTCCGATACTGGCCGCTCTTAACGCGGCCCTTGGCAAGGTCATCGGATCACCGACAACGGCAGCTGTGGTGCTGTTTGCAATTGCCCTGGCCGCCTCGGTGCTGACCATGCTGTTGTTTCCCGGTTTTGCAGCCTTGTCCAAGGTTGCGCAGGCCCCGAAACACCTGTTGTTCGCTGGCATCCTGATTGCATTCTATGTGTTGTCGATCACCCATGTCGCCCCGCATTTCGGTGTGGGAAACGCCGTGTTCTTTGTCCTGTTGGGGCAATTGATCAGTGCCGCGGCAATCGATCACTTCGGCCTGTTCGGCGCACAGGTTGCACCCCTCACCCTGATGCGGGCAGGTGGTATCGCGGTCATGGCCATCGGTGTTGCAATCACTCAACTGGCCTGAGCACGCCGCCCTCAAGCCGGACCATTCGGTCCATGCGCGCCGCCAGTTCGAGGTTGTGGGTCGCGATCAACGCCGACAAACCGTCGTCCCGCACCAGTGTCATCAGCGCATCGAACACCTGATCCGAAGTTTCAGGGTCCAGATTGCCTGTCGGCTCGTCGGCCAGCAAAACACGTGGCGCGTTGGCAAGCGCCCGGCAAAAAGCCACGCGTTGTTGTTCACCGCCCGAAAGCGCCGCAGGGCGGTGGCTGGCGCGCGGGGCGACGCCCACACGGTCCAGCAAGTCCAATGCCCGTGCCTGAGCAGCTTTTTCGGACGCGCCATTGGCCAGTTGCGGCAATGTGATGTTTTCCAGCGCCGTAAACTCGGGCAGCAGGTGATGGAACTGATATACGAACCCGATATCCTGCCGACGCAAAGCCGTTCTGGTTCGGTCGCCCTTGCCGTTCACATTCTGCCCCCCGATTTCGACGGTTCCGTCGTCAGGCCGATCCAGCAGACCGGCAATGTGCAAAAGCGTTGATTTGCCCGCCCCTGACGGCGCAACCATGGCCACGGCCTCACCCGCGCGCAGCTCGAGATCGACCCCGCGCAGAACCTGCACCTCGCCCGGTGTGCCTTTGAGATAGGTCTTGGTCAGACCGTTCAGTCGCAAGGTGACATCATTCATAGCGCAGCGCCTCGACCGGGTTCAGCCGCGCCGCGCGGCGGGCGGGGAAATAGGTGACGATGAAAGACAGACCCAGCGACAGGCCCGTCGCCTTGAGCACATCGCTCAGATGCAGTTCGGCCGGCAGGGCGTAGATGCCACGGATCGACGGATCCCACACGCCGCCGCCCATCACGTAGTTCACGAATGAGAAGATCGGATCAATATAGATTGCAAAGAGGCATCCCAGGATGACCCCCATTGCAGTGCCGATCAGGCCAGTGAACGCACCGCAGATGAAAAAGACGCGCAGAACCGATCCTTCGCTCAGGCCGATTGTGCGCAGGATTCCGATATCGCGCCCTTTGTTCTTGACCAGCATGATCAGGCCCGAAACGATGTTCATCGCAGCAATCAGAACGAGGATCGACAGGATGATGAACATCACATTATCCTCAACCTCGAGCGCGCGCAGGAAACCGCCGGATGCGTCCTGCCATGTCCATATCTGACTGCGCTCGCCCGACGCCTCAAGAATGGGAATCAGGATCGGGCCAAGATCTTCGGGCTTGTCCACCATCACTTCTATCTCATCCGCCACACCTTCACGGTTGAAAAAGCCCTGCGCCTGCGAAAACGGCATGTAGACGCGGGTGCGGTCGATGTCATAGCGACCGGCCGAAAACACATAGACGACGCGATAGGCATTCACGCGCGGCGACGTGCCAAAGGCGGTTTTGACCCCGTTGGGCGAGGTCAGTTTGACCACATCCCCGACAGTGGCCCCGATGCTGCGGGCCACACCCGATCCAATGGCGATGACATCCTCACCCGTCTGGAAGTCCGACAGGTCCCCCGCCGCCTGTTCCGCCTGCGCGATACCCGGCAGGTCGAGCAGATCGTCGGGTCGGATGCCAAACACCTCGACCCCGCTGCTGCTGTCGCGATTGGTGATCAGCACCTGCCCCTTCACCAGCGGTGCGGCACGCTCAACTCCGGGCACCTGCGCAA
This sequence comes from Ruegeria sp. AI2, assembly GCF_056541275.1. Classification (NCBI taxonomy): domain Bacteria; kingdom Pseudomonadati; phylum Pseudomonadota; class Alphaproteobacteria; order Rhodobacterales; family Roseobacteraceae; genus Ruegeria; species Ruegeria sp. AI2. The sequence goes on along the minus strand of NZ_JBQFYB010000001.1, from coordinate 124,833 downwards.
TACGGTCGGTGCGTTCGTTGTAGTCGGCAATTGTTCGATCCACCCGGCCCTGCGCGTCAAATTCGCCCGAGGAATAGACCGTCACATGCGCATTGGCGCCCAGGATGGTGCCGACGAATTCAGAGCGAAAACCTGAACGGACAGCCAGCGTTGCAATCAGCGCAAACACGGCAAGCGTGATCCCGATCAGTGATATCCATGTCATCACGCTGACACCGCCTTCGGCCCTGCGCGCGCGCAGATATCGCCAGGCGATTTTCCATTCAAAAGGGGCAAAGGGCGGGGGTGTCTTGGCCATGCCTGCTCCGGGTTTTCTTGTTTGCGGCGACCCTTTCGGCATTTCGCCCAATGGTCAAGCCGGTTGTCACTCTGAACTCGTTCCTCAGCCTGAAAGAGCCGAATCGTTTCAGGACATGACCAAAATACACGTGCAAAACAGGTGTCTTCTAATTCGGGCGCTACACCATGAGTTGTGAAGCGCATCACAGACAGAAGGTGATTGTTTCAGGTATGACGTTAATCATCGCACATCGTGAGCCACTGAATCGTAAAGGCAACAATAAGTGCGAAATTTTATTACTCTTTTTGATTATTTTCAGAAACTTTGCCACCCTAACCATGGGGGAACACATTTAAAGAGCGGGGGTCGCTCAATGAATTTACGAATTTCAACCAATGGCGCGGGTGCAATTTCGACCCGTCAGGCTTCAACAGAATTGGATTGTGAAACCGCAGCCTTGCTGCGCGCGGCTATCCGACCGATCTTTGTCACTGCGGCGAGCTGGGGCAATTTGGCAGACATCCTGAAAGACAAAGGATATCGTCTGGTGTTCCGGCAGGGCCGTTTGTGTATCACGGATCGGGCAACCGATGCGCGGATTTGCGGATTGCGCTTTCTGGATATCGAGTTTCGCGAACTGATCAGCCGCCTTGGCCGCCCGATTGTTGTGGCCACTGGTGACGGAGCCAACGGAGACGTCCTGGCCGAGCGCCCGACGTCGGATCAAAACTGAGAACCGACCGACTGACGCGGTCGGCCTTCAGGTAGCTTGGGAAGGGCCGCCAGATCTGAGCCTCCGGCACCCCTTCCGGATCACGGGGCGTGTTTCAACGCCCGCTTAATGCAGCAACTGATGGTCGCTCAGGCGATCTGCTGGTAAATCTCAGCAACTTTGGTGACGGCCGCTTCGGGGCTTAGTTCCTCGCTTTCGCCAGTGCGGCGGCAGGTCAGTTCAACTACACCATTCTTCAGACCACGCGGGCCAACCGTGATGCGCCAGGGCAGACCGATCAGGTCCATCGTGGCGAATTTGCCGCCTGCGCGTTCGTTGCGGTCGTCATAGAGCGGCTCCAGACCCAAAGCTGTCAGCGCCGTGTAGATCTTGTCACAGGCTGCATCGGCTTCTTCATCGCCCTGCTTGAGGTTGACGATACCGCAATGGAACGGGGTCACGCCCTCGGGCCAGATGATGCCCTTGTCGTCATGGCTGGCCTCGATGATTGCTCCTACAAGGCGGCTGACACCGATACCATGGCTACCCATGTGAACCGGAACCGGTTTGCCATCCGGACCTTGGACAGTCGCGCCCAAGGGATCGGAGTATTTGGTGCCAAAGTAGAAGATTTGGCCCACCTCGATGCCGCGCGCCACGCGGCGGCGTTCTTCGGGGATCTGATTGAACAGCGCCTCGTCATGGGTTTCATCAGTACGCGCGTATTTCGAAGTGAACTCTTCCAGAATGGCCTGACACTGTTCGCGGTTGTCATAATCGATGTCACGGTCGCCAAAGGTCAGATCAGTGACAGCACTGTCATAGAAAACCTCGGATTCGCCGGTATCGGCCAGAACCAGGAACTCATGCGTGTCATCGCCACCGATGGGGCCTGAATCGGCGCGCATCGGAATTGCCTGAAGTCCCATCCGTTCATAAGTGCGCAGATAGCTGACCAGATGGCGGTTATAGGCGTGCAGCGCATCTTCCTTGGTCAGGTCGAAATTGTATCCGTCCTTCATGTAGAATTCGCGGCCCCGCATCACGCCGAAACGCGGGCGGATTTCATCGCGAAACTTCCACTGGATCTGGTAGAGCGTCAGCGGCAGGTCCTTGTAGCTGCTGACGTGGCCGCGGAAGATATCTGTCACCAGTTCTTCGGCCGTCGGTGTGAACAGCATGTCCCGGTCATGCCGGTCCTTCATCCGCAGCATCTCTTGACCGTAATCGTCATAGCGCCCGGATTCACGCCACAGATCCGCCGACTGGATGATGGGCATCTGGATCGCGATGTGACCGGCCCGCGCCTGTTCCTCGTGGACGATGTTTTCCAGCTTGCGCAGCACTTTGAAGCCCAGCGGCAACCAGGAATAAATCCCGGCAGAGGCCTGCTTGATCATCCCTGCACGCAGCATCAACCGGTGGCTGACAATCTGAGCCTCGGACGGGGTTTCCTTGAGAACGGGCAGAAAGTAACGGCTCAGGCGCATGGACGGACCTTCAAAGGTAAGAATTCGACTGGACAGGTGATTATGCCAAAGCCCCGCCGGGGGCAATCGCGCATTGGTGTTTTTCCGACCTTGCGGCAGTCGGTTTTTTGATTGACCCGCCAATCGGGAATCCCAATGGTAGCGGAAACGCAAATCTCATGAGGCGCTGATGCAAACCATTCAGGAACCCGCACGCCAAATTCCCGTCATTCATCAATCCGATGTTCTGGTCGTGGGCTCTGGCCCTGCCGGGTTGGCAGCGGCGCTTGCAGCGGCACGTGCGGGGGCCGAGGTATCTTTGATTGATCGGTTCGGCTGCATGGGTGGCAACATCACTGCCGTCGGCGTCGAAGGATTTGCCTGGTACCGGCACGAGCAAACCGTCGAGGCAGGTGGCATCGGGATGGAATTCGAGACCCGCGCCAAGGAGATGGGCGCCGCCGTTCCGGAAAGCCAGTCGCTGAGCTATGAGCTGGACAGCGAAGGCTTCAAACTGGTCGCCGACAAGCTGGTCGAAGAAGCGGGTGTGCATCCGATGTTGCATCGGCATTTCGTGGCCCCGATCCTGGAAGGTGACCGGATCACCGGCGTCATCACAGAATCCAAAGCCGGGCGCGAAGCGATTTTGGCCAAGGTCGTCATCGATGCCACCGGCGACGCGGATGTGGCCCATCGTTCGGGCGCGCCGACCCACAAAACTCCGCGCGAGGACATGATGGCGGCTTCGGTCATGTTCCATCTGGCGGGCGTCGATAAACGCGCCTTCATGGAAGGTGTGAAAGCTGACCCGCAGACCTACAAGGACTGGGGCGGCGGCGGAGAGTGGAATATCGAAACCTCGGGGAAAGAGGACGACATGTTCTCACCCTTCGTGCACAAACCGTTCCAGCAAGCGATTGATGAGGGGCTGATCCCGCCGCACCTGAATACCATCGCCGGAACCTGGGGCGCGATGCATGACACGGGCGAGCTGACCTACATGAACCTCATCCATCTGGCCGAAATCGATGGCACCGACCCCGACAGCCTGACGCGCGGCGAGATTGAAGGCCGCCGCCAGACCATGCTGGCCATCGACGCGCTGCGCCGGTTCATGCCCGGTTGCGAAAACGCTCGTTTGCGGAATTTTGGGATGACCATCGGCATCCGCGACACCCGCAAGATCGACGCGGTTTACAACATGACCGAAAACGATGCCCGCCATCAGGGCCGGTTCGAGGATACAATAGGTATCTATCCCGAGTTCATCGACGGCTATGGCATTCTGATCCTGCCAACTACGGGGCGGTATATGCAAATCCCTTATCGGTCGATGCTGCCCAAGGGCATCAAAGGCCTGCTGGTTGCAGGACGGTCACATGGCGCGGACCGGGTGGCGCATGCCGCCACGCGCAACATGGCCTGTTGCGCGGTCATGGGTCAGGGCGCGGGAATCGCCGCAGCGGTATCATTGAAAAGCAATCAGGAGCTGGACCAGCTGAATCTGGCACCTGTTCACGCGGAACTGCAACGTCAGGGGGTGAGGATTCACTGATGGACAATATCCCAACGATTGACATCGCGCCTTTGACTGCCCCGGGAACCGAAGCCTATGACGCGACGGTCCGGCACATCCTTGCGGCCTGTCAGGGGATCGGCTTTTTGTCGATCACCGAAACAGGCGTATCCCGGCAGACCGTGGATCAGGTGCGTCAGATCACCCGAGAGATTTTTGCCGTCGATGACGCACGAAAATGGGATCAGGCCATCACCCGCGCTAACTATCGCGGCTATATTCCCATGGGGTTCTTCACACCCAATGATGGCTCGGGCAAAGCCGACAAATACGAGGGGTACAAACTGCATCACGAGGTCGCAGCAGACGACCCGGTGCGTGAGGATTGCGCGTTATACGGGCCGAACCTCTGGCCGGACGATGTACCACGCGCGAAAGAGGTCATTCTGGGTTACTGGCGGCAACTGGATCGCGTCACCGATCTGTTGCTGGGCGCGTTAGAAGCAGGGTTGGATTTGAAAGCCGACTCGCTGCGCGGTGCATTCCGGGACCCGATGACCAACATGACCCTGTTGCATTACCCGCCTCAGGCCGAAGATGAGGCAGGCTATGGCATCCATCCGCACAAGGATACCGACGCCTTGACCATCATTGCCCCCGATCCGGTGGGCGGGCTTGAGGTGCAGACCCGCAGCGGCGGCTGGATCACGCCCGACTGCCCGCCCGGTGGTTTCGTGGTGAATATCGGCGACATGCTTGAACTGTGGTCGGGCGGGCGGTTGAAATCCACACCCCATCGGGTTGTGAACCGATCGGGTCAGGAACGGTATTCTTTTCCCTATTTCGCGGTGCCCCGTCACAACGTCGTCGTCGCGCCTTTGCTGTCGCCCCTGCCCGGCTTTGACCGCCCGGCGGTTCATTGCGGGCACTGGTCGGCCGAGATTTGGCGCACCAACTGGCCCGATGAGACCGCCACCAAAGACACGCCTGAATTGGGAACCTTGCGCGGCTGACCCCTGCAAACCCAAGCGCCATGAACCGCTTGCATCATGGGCTTTGATGCGCCAAGAACACCTGCAAGGGCCTGAACAAGGGGATCGCGATGGCTTTGCCGGTTAAGGATCAGCTGAGATACTGGAGCATCGCCGCTGCGGTTTTCGCGTTGATCTTGTGGGCCCTTGGCGATGTCTTGTTGCCTTTTGTCATCGGCGGGGCCATTGCCTATTTCCTTGATCCGGTCGCTGACCGGCTGGAGCGGCTGGGCCTGTCGCGTATGGCCGCCACGGCGGTCATCACGGTCGTCGGTGTTTTGGGATTTGTACTGGCAATTCTGATGGTGGTCCCTGCGCTGATCACCCAGTTGCTGGATCTTGTCGATGTACTGCCTGATCTGTTCAAACAGTTGCGCAGTTTCATAGAAAAACAATTCCCGTCATTGCTTGACCGGGAATCAAGCACGCACGCGATGCTGGTGTCCTTTGGCGAAACGCTGAAATCCAAGACCGGGGACGTTATGCAGACGCTGCTGACCTCGCTGGGTTCCGCGATCAACATCGTTGTTCTGTTGGTCATTGTGCCGGTCGTGGCTGTTTACTTGCTGTTGGACTGGGATCGCATGACCGCCCGCATCGGAGAGTTGCTGCCACGTGACCACGCCCCAATCATCAGACGGCTGGCGGGTGAGATCGATGCGGTTCTGGCCTCGTTCGTGCGCGGCATGGGAACAGTTTGTTTGATCCTTGGCACCTATTACGCGGTCGCACTGATGCTTGCTGGTCTGCAATTCGGCCTGATTGTGGGTTTTATCGCGGGCCTGGTCACGTTCATACCCTATCTGGGCGCCCTTATCGGAGGCTCGCTGGCCATTGGGCTTGCGCTGTTTCAGTTCTGGGGCGACTGGGCTCATATCGGGCTGATCGCGGGTATCTTTGCCATTGGGCAGGTCACCGAGGGCAATTTCCTGACACCCAAGCTGGTCGGCAGCTCTGTCGGGCTGCATCCGGTCTGGTTGCTGCTGGCCCTGTCGGTCTTTGGCGCGCTGTTTGGCTTTGTGGGCATGTTGGTGGCAGTCCCGGTCGCCGCAGCATTGGGCGTTCTGGCCCGCTTTGCCACATCGCTATACCTCGACAGCAGATTGTACACTGGTCTTGAAGGTCTGGATCAGGAAACCGAGTAAATGGCCCGACAACTCAGCTTTGATCTGCCCGCCAAAACTGCGCTCGGGCGAGAGGATTTCTTTGTGTCACCGGCCAATGCGCTGGCGGTGGCAATGATCTCGGCCACGTCCTGGCCCGGCAACAAACTGGTGCTGAGTGGGCCTGCTGGCGCGGGCAAAACCCATCTGGCCCATGTCTGGGCCGCTGAAACCGGCGGTCGAATCCTTCAGGCCAGAGACCTGAGATATGACGATGTGCCAGACCTGGCGCGTATGCCGATTGCGGTCGAAGACGTGCCTTTGATCGCCGGCGATCTCGAACTGCAAAAAACGCTGTTCCACCTGCATAATCTTGTTCTGGCCGAGGGGCACCCCCTGCTGATGACCGGCCGTCTTGCGCCGAAATTCTGGGAGTTGCCGCTGGCCGACCTGCAAAGCCGGGTCGAAGGCGCGCATCACGTCGCACTGGATCCGCCCGACGACGCATTGCTGGGCGCAGTACTTGCCAAGCTGTTTGTCGACAGGCAGCTCAACCCCGGCCCCGATGTCATCGCCTATCTTGTCAAGCATATGGACCGGCGGTTTGAAAGCGCAGCCGACGTTGTATCCCAACTGGACCAACTGGCCCTGGCGGAAAAACGCGACATTACACGCGCGCTTGCCATTCGCGTACTGAACACGGCCCCGGATGAGGTCGAGACCAATGATTGACCCGCTGACGTCAATTTCGCATCCTCAGGCAGAACTATCTGGAACACACATGGATCAGACCGTCAAAACCGATATCCCGGACTGGGGAACGTTCGGAAAGCCCCTGTTTGACAAACCGGACGCACGGGCGCTGTCGCGCGTCGGGGTTGTCGATGTCGGGTCGAACTCGGTCCGGATGGTCATTTTCGACGGGGCGGCCCGATCACCAGCCTATTTCTACAATGAAAAGGTCATGTGCGAACTGGGGGCGGGCCTGTCCGAAACCGGGCGACTGAACCCGCGTGGCCGCGAACGCGCCTTGTCGGCACTACGACGGTTCCAGCACTTGGCAATGGATCTGGATTTGCCCGGTTTGCATGTTGTCGCCACCGCTGCTGTGCGCGAAGCCTCGGATGGGCCCGAGTTTTGCGATCAGGTGCAGGCTGAAACCGGTTTGCAGGTGTCTATCATTGACGGTGACGAAGAAGCCCGCCTGTCGGCGCAGGGTGTCCTTTTGGGATGGCCCGGAGCTTATGGGCTGATCTGCGATATTGGCGGATCGTCGATGGAATTGGCCGAAATCGGCGGTGGTCAGGTCGGCCGTCGCGTAACCTCGCCGCTTGGGCCGCTGAAACTGCGCGACATCAAAGGCGGGCGGCGCGCGCGAAAAGCGCATATCAAGGAAACGATGGAGGATCTGCGCAATCAGATGGGCCAGCAGCGAGACCGTTTGTTTCTGGTCGGCGGCAGCTGGCGCGCCTTTGCGCGGCTGGACATGCTGCGGCGGGGCTATCCGCTGAACGTTCTGCATGAATACCGCATGACCACCAAACAGGTGCGCGAGACGATCAAATACATCGAAAAACACGATGGTGAAAAGCTGCGTGCTCAGGCGGGCGTGTCGAGCTCGCGCATGGCGCTTATCCCGTATGCGATGGACGTTCTGGCTCGGCTGATCCGCACGTTCAAACCCAAAGATATCGCCATCTCAAGCTATGGGATTCGCGAGGGGTTGCTATATGAGCAGATGCCGCAGGAAGTGCGCGATCGCGACCCGCTGATCGAAGCCAGCCGGTTCTCGGAAGCCAAGGACGCGCGCCTGCCCGGATTTGGCAGCAATCTCTATGATTTTGTCATCCCGCTGTTCAGATCGGCACCGCCCAGCAGAGTGCGCCTGATCAAGGCGGCCTGCCTGCTGCACGATGTAAGCTGGCGCGCGCATCCCGACTATCGGGCCGAGGTGTGTTTCGACAACGTCACGCGCGCCAATCTGGGTGGTTTGAAGCATTCCGAGCGTGTCTTCATCGGATTGGCACTGCAACACCGCTATCGCAACAAACGGGAAGGCAATCGGTTCTCTCGGCTTTACGAATTGCTGGATGAAAAAAGCCAGAAACAGGCCGAGATTCTGGGCAAGGCCATGCGGTTTGGCGCGATGTTGTGGATGCACAACGATGCCAATATGGGGCAGCTCAAGTTTTTCCCCAAAAAGCGAGAGCTGGAACTGTATCTGCCCGAGGCCGCAGCCCCCCTGTTCAGCGAAGTGGCAGAAGCCCGGTTAAGCGCCTTGGCAGCAGCGCTGAAATCTCAGACTCGCGTGATTGTCAAAGGCTGACAATTGAGCGGGTCAGATATCTGTAGGTCCTTCGGGCACCTCGATATCCCGCTTTTCAGGCTCAGGTGGCTCTTGGGTCGGTTTTCTGCGGATAATGATATCGCCATTGGGCAGGATCTCGGGCGGCTCATAAACGCTCCAGTCCCTGACCTCAGCCGCCAGTTCAGCAAGCGCCGGGCCCATCTGCTGCAAGAATGACTGCATCGCCGGGCCAAGCTCTTCCGCCAGACCCAGCAAGTTTTCCAATGCCGGTTCCATTTCCTTGCGCAGACCTTCAAAAAACAGTTCGGCCCCCTGTTCCATCAGGGATTTTTCATTGTCTTCCTGCGCCATTGCAGGCGCGGCAAGGAACACTGAGATCGTACTGATCAGCAAGATGCGTTTCATACCTGACATATAAGGCCCGTGTGGCAGGCTGGAAAGGTCACAGTTCAATATCAAGCGTGACCGGAAAATGATCGGAGGCCGTCAAAAGCGCCTGCCGCAATTCCGGTTCAGCCCAACAGGCGGCATCCTGAAACGGGTGCCAGATACGCCAGGACGGGCGATATGCTTGCAGGTCCGTGGTAATCATTATGTAATCCAGTAATGCGTCCAGAAATTTACCTTCTTCCGGGCGGGCAAAGCGCGCAGTGGCAGGCACCGGCCCGGGCCGAAACCTGTAGGCTGTGACGGCGTTCGGGTCGAACAATCCGGCTTGCAGCAACACCTCGACCGACGAGCGGCCAAAGAGGTGCTCAAACTCATCCAGCCCGGGGCCATCGTTCAGATCGCCCAGCAAAATGACGGGCTGTTTTTGCGCAACATGCCATTCGACGCGCCGTGCAAGCCAGATCGCTTGCGCCAGCTGTTTGCGGCGATTGGCAATCGAAATCCGGATCGCCTCGTCCCGCGATTCGGCACCGTGCGGTGCCTTGGATTTCAGATGTGCCCCGATCAGGCGGATGTTGTGCCCCGCTTGCGTCGTCACCGCCAGTTCCATCGGCGGTTTGGAGAACCGCACGACATCCTCGGTCGCATCAATATCGAGGTCGATTTTGAATACACCATCGAACCGGGGGGCAGCGGTATCTGCAATATCTCCCTTGGGATCGTGGTGAACACTCAGCACCGTTCTGTCATAGAGCAATGCCAGTTCCTGATGCGTGTCGTTTGCATAGCCCATCACCGCATCAGACGTGCGCAAGCCGAACGCTTCGGCAAAGGCTTGCAGGGCCCGAACCGTGTTCTGGCGTCTGCCCGTGTTGGGCGCCTCGACGATTACAATCGCATCAGCGTCAATTGCGGTCAGAACCTTGGCAATTGCTTCGATCTGCTGCGCTTTGGTGACGTCGTGTCTGCCGGACCAGCTGTCATCGACGATCAGCCTGTCTTTCTGGTCAAACAGATTGGCGAACCATTCGATATTATAGGTCGCCAGCCGCATCTGATCAGGCCCGCGCGCCGTTGATTTCATCCCAGGCGCGATTGATGTCGATCATCTTTTTCTCGGCCAACCGGATCGCCTCTTCGGGGACACCCCGGGCCATCATGGCGTCAGGGTGCGTTTCCCGAACCAGCTGCCGCCAGACATTGCGAATGTCGGGCAGCGGCATGTCATGTGGAACGCCCAGAACCGTGTAAGGATCGTTTGGCGCATCCGGAACAAAGCGCGCCCGCAGCGCTTTGAACTGCGCGTCGGTTTGCCCGAAAATCTGGCTGACATCTTCGAGAAATGCGTTTTCGTTCGGATGATAGAAACCATCCGCCATCGCGATGTGAAAAAGACCTTCCATCAGGTCACACAGGGTTGTGCTGTCTTCGGAAAACATGCGGGCGATTTTGCGGGCGTAGTCCTGATATCCCGCCACGTCCGTACGGGCCATGTTGAAGACGCGGGCTGCACCTTCCTCATCTTCGCGTGCGATCTGAAACACGTCGCGAAAGGCGGTGACCTCATCACGGGTCACCTGACCGTCTGCCTTGGCCATTTTGGCACCCAGTGCGATGACCGCAATCGTAAAGGCCACGGACCGTTCCGGTGGCGAGCGTAGTTTTTCAAAAACTGCGGTCAGGCTTTCGCCCTGGGCAAGCGCGCTCAGCGCATCGGATATGCGGGTCCAGATCGACATGACCGCACCCTAGCGTCACAATTCGGGACTGTCAGGTGCAACAGGTCATTCAGCACCAAGAATTTTCTGCATCAGCACAAGGTCCAGCCGCTGGCCGAACTTAAATCCGACTTCGGGCATCACCCCGACTTTCGAATAGCCAAGTTCGGCATGAAACGCCTCAGCGCCCGGATTGGCCGAGGATATACCCGCGACCAGAACATGAACGCCTTGGGCTTGCGCGATTTCCTCCAGCTCTGACATCAACGCACGCCCCACCCCTTTGCCCCACGCATCCGGTGACAGCTGGATCGTATGTTCGCAGGTTTGCGCATAACCGGGCCCGGTGCGGAAAGGGCCATATGTGGCAAAGCCGATAACGTGGCTGTCGTGCTCGGCAACCAGATAACCGGGCGCGCGTGCCTTGATATCTTCGGCAATCTGGGCGGCGCTGCGTTCGTCCGTCGTGAAAGTGACCAAAGTGTCCCGGATGATCGCATTGGTGATCCGGGCAATGGCTGGAGCATCTGACGCTGTGGCCGGGCGTATGTTCATTCCAGCACCCGCAGCCCATGAGGTGTCTCTATCTCTGCCTGCAAAGCGGCGGGGCCGGTATCGAACACCACATGATCCAGTTCACCCAGTTGACGGGCCAGTGTCAGGGCGTCGGGGTGGTAGACAACCAGACGCCGCAACCGGCACGCGCTGTCCTGCAACATGTTTGCCGGGTGCAGGTCGCCCTGCCATTCGATAAGGGCGGGAAACAGATTGTCGAACGGCAAACGCCCCGTTGGCGGAACCGCCATGCGCCATTGCAACGCGCCGCGGGTCAGGTCGATGGGCTCTCCGGTGCTATCGGGGAAGATCGACAGTGTGGCCTCGATATCCTCGACCCGGCATATCCAGTTCGTCAAACGCGGGCCGCCCTGAAAATTGTCCAGATCGAACCATCGCGGCCTGCCCGGAGGCTGCGCCTGCGGATCGATGGCAATCGCTTCCAGATAGAGCCCGTCTCTGAGCCCCAGCAGCCTGTTATGTGTCCCGAATTTTTCGTGTTTCCCACCGGGTTGCAGTGCAACACCAAGCGCCTGTTCGATATGCGCAGACGCTTCTTCAAGCGTTTCGCCCGCGACGGCCAGATGATCGAGTAACATGTGCACACTCCTGCGAAAACGACCGGACCCAAAGGGATCCGGTCGCATGTTTTCGCCATTGGCGCAGGATCACAAGAGCTTTCGTTGAAAGACTTGCCTTGTGTCAGGGCCGTGCCTGGCGGATCAGGCGCAGAATGTCCTGAGCGGCCTCCGGAATGTTGGTGCCCGGACCAAAGATGGCCTTGACCCCATGGTCATACAGGAACTGGTAATCCTGTTGCGGGATCACCCCACCACAGATCACGATGATATCGTCGGCCCCTGCTTTCTTCAGCTCTTCCACCAGCTGGGGTGCCAGTGTTTTATGCCCCGCCGCCTGCGAGGAAATGCCGACCACATGTACGTCATTGTCCATCGCGTCCTGCGCGGCCTCGGCAGGTGTCTGGAACAGCGGGCCAACGTCCACGTCGAACCCGATATCGGCAAAGGCCGTGGCGATAACCTTGGCACCGCGATCATGCCCGTCCTGCCCCATCTTGACCACCAGCAGACGGGGGCGGCGGCCCTCGGCCTCGGCAAAGTCCTCGATGGATTTCTGGATCGCGGCAAAGCCTTCGTCGCCCTCATAAGCAGCGCCATAGACACCGGCCAGGGTTTTCACCTCGGCGCGGTGGCGGCCGAATTCTTTCTCCATTGCCATGCTGATCTCTCCTACGGATGCACGGGCGCGGGCGGCTTCGACCGCAGCGGCCAGCAGGTTTCCGCCCTCCTGGGCGGTCTTGGTCAGGGCGTCCAGCGCGGCTTGGCACGCGGCTTCATTACGGGTTGCGCGAATGCGTTCCAGCCGCGCCACTTGCGCCTCGCGCACGGCGACGTTGTCGACATCCAGAATGTCGATCGGGTCTTCCTGTTCCTTGCGGTACTTGTTGACGCCGACGATCACTTCGTCGCCCCGGTCGATCATGGCCTGACGGCGGGCTGCGCTTTCCTCGATCCGCAGTTTGGGCATGCCCGAGGCAACCGCCTTGGTCATGCCACCCATCTCCTCGACCTCTTGCATCAGGGCCCAGGCTTTTTCGACCAGTTCATTGGTCAGGCTTTCAACATAGTAAGAACCGGCCAGAGGATCGACCACATCTGTTACACCGGTTTCTTCCTGAAGCACGAGCTGCGTGTTCCGCGCGATGCGGGCCGAAAAATCGGTGGGCAGCGCAATTGCCTCGTCCAGAGCATTTGTATGCAGCGATTGGGTGCCACCCAGAACTGCGCTCATCGCTTCATAGGCGGTGCGGATGACATTGTTGTAAGGGTCCTGTTCCTGAAGCGAAACGCCGGAAGTCTGGCAATGGGTGCGCAGCATTTTCGACCGTTCGGACTTTGCCCCAAACTCGGTCATTACCCGGTGCCATAGCGTGCGTGCGGCGCGCAGTTTGGCGATCTCCATGAAGAAATTCATGCCGATGGCAAAGAAGAACGACAAACGGCCAGCGAACTTGTCCACGTCCATCCCGGCCTCAGTCGCGGCACGGACGTATTCACGCCCATCAGCCAGCGTATAGGCCAGTTCCTGTACAAGGTTCGCCCCGGCCTCTTGCATGTGATAGCCCGAGATCGAGATCGAGTTGAACTTGGGCATCTCGTTCGACGTGTATTCGATGATGTCCGAGATGATCTTCATCGACGGTTCCGGCGGGTAGATATAAGTGTTGCGCACCATGAATTCTTTCAGAATGTCGTTCTGAATGGTGCCGGACAGGACAGACTTGTCGTGACCCTGTTCTTCACCCGCAACAATGAAACTGGCCAGGATCGGAACAACCGCGCCGTTCATGGTCATCGAGACCGAGACCTTGTCGAGCGGGATGCCATCGAACAGTATTTTCATATCTTCGACACTGTCGATGGCAACACCTGCCTTACCGACATCGCCCACAACGCGCGGGTGATCACTGTCGTAGCCGCGATGTGTCGCCAGATCGAATGCAACCGAAACGCCCTGCTGGCCTGCTGCCAGATTGCGGCGATAGAAGGCGTTGGATTCTTCGGCGGTCGAAAAGCCCGCATACTGGCGGATCGTCCATGGACGCCCGGCATACATCGTGGCCTTGACACCGCGGGTAAACGGGCCAAACCCCGGCAAAGACCCCATATGCGGCAGATCGGCGGTGTCTTCCTGGGTGTAAAGCGGTTTGACCGCGATACCTTCCAGCGTTTCCTTGGTCAGGTCGCCCAACGGACGTCCGCGCAGCTCTTTCTCGGCAAGCGCTTTCCAGTCCTTTGTGTCGGTCATTTCGATTTCCTCTCGTCAATACGGATGGCGGTCGCTGAAAGCGTCCGCGCCAAGGTCCTGCACTTGGCCTGTTCTTTCAGACACAAGCGCGAAAATGTGGTCACCCGGCACAAATCGCCGGTCGCAATCGCGGGCACAGGGGCTATATTCGAAAGAACAGGAGGCCACATGACACGCACGCTTGCCTTTGTTTTCTCGGCACTAATCCCTCTGGCCGCCTTGGCGGCAGACGGAACCGCGCCGTCTGATGACAGTTTTGTCCGCCCGGTGGGTGAAAGTGAACTCAGCGAGTTTTTGTGGGTCAAACGCCCCATTGTGGTTTTCGCTGACACGCCCGCCGATCCGCGGTTCCAGCAGCAGATCGATATGCTTGTCGCAGAAGAAGCAGCCATGCGCGACCGTGATGTCATCGTGCTGACAGACACGGACCCGTCTGCCCGGTCTCCGATCCGGACCAAGCTGCGGCCGCGTGGTTTCCAGATGGTGTTCGTCGACAAGGACGGCGTGGTCAAACTGCGCAAACCCAGCCCGTGGAGCGTGCGTGAGATTGGCAGGTCTATCGACAAGACCCCCCTGCGCGAACGCGAGATCCGCGACCGGCGCGAAGGGGGTTGAACGCTTTCGCCACACCCAATGGCCCCGGCGCGATGCACCGGGAACGTTGGAATGTATGTCGAAAGCGTCAACATGGTCACTCGAACTCGATGATCACGTCGTCCACAGCAAGGCTGTCACCGGGGCCTGCATTGACCTTGGCCACCACGCCCCTCTTTTCGGCGCGCAGGATGTTTTCCATCTTCATCGCCTCAATCGTGCAAAGCGCCTGACCTTCCTGCACTTCCTGCCCCACTTCGACATCGACCTTCACGACAAGGCCGGGCATCGGACAGAGCAGCATTTTCGAGGTATCTGGTGGCAATTTTTCCGGCATCAGCTTGGCCAGTTCCGCCTGGCGCGGACGGCGTACATGCACTTTCAAGTCCGCGCCGCGGTTGCGAACGCGGAACCCGCCCGAGATCTTGCCGATTTTCAGAACCAGCGGGCTGCCATCCACGTCCAGAACCGCCAGTTGATCGCCCGGGGTCCAGTCCGAAGCGACACGCAGGGACGGTCCGTCCTCAAATTTGACCGTTGACCCCTCTTTGTCGGCATTGACCTGCACGGCGAAATCCTGCCCCTGCAATGTCACAACCCAGCGCTTGCCTACTTTGCGTTCGTGATTGTCCATCCGGCCCGACACGCGGGTGCGCCGGATTTCGGCGACGCGGTGCATGGCCGCGCAGGACGCAGCAATCCGGCGCAGATCCACTTCGGGCAACGTGACGCCCTCGAACCCGTCTGGATATTCTTCAGCGATAAAGGCCGTTGTCATGTCACCGCTGACAAACTTTGGGTGATCCATCACTGCCGACAGGAACGGCAGGTTGTGACCGATGCCTTCCACTTCGAAACTGTCCAGCGCCACGCGCATCGCCTCGATGGCTTTCTCACGGGTCGGGGCCCAAGTGCAGAGCTTGGCAATCATCGGGTCGTAATACATGCTGATCTCGCCGCCCTCGTAGACGCCGGTATCGTTACGTACGGCGGTTTCACCATCGGGTGCTTCACCCTGCCATTTGCCGTTGACCAGCAACGGACCAGCCGAAGTTTCCTGCGGCGGGCGATACCGGGTCAGCCGACCGATCGACGGCAGGAAGTTGCGATACGGGTCTTCCGCATACAGACGGTTTTCAATCGCCCAGCCGGTCAGGGTCACGTCATCCTGCGTTATCGAAAGCTTTTCACCCGCTGCAACGCGGATCATCTGCTCGACCAGATCGACGCCAGTGATCAGTTCCGTAACAGGGTGTTCCACCTGCAGGCGCGTGTTCATTTCGAGGAAGTAGAAATTCTTGTCTCCGTCCACGATGAACTCGACCGTACCTGCACTTGCGTAGTTCACGGCCTTGGCCAGAGCGACAGCCTGTTCACCCATTGCCTTGCGAGTTTCGGGATCAAGGAAGGGTGACGGTGCCTCTTCCACCACTTTCTGGTTCCGGCGCTGGATCGAGCATTCACGCTCACCCAGGTAGATGCCATTTCCGTGACTGTCGCACAGAACCTGAATTTCGATATGGCGCGGCTGGGTTACGAATTTTTCGATGAAGATCCGGTCATCTCCGAACGAGTTTGCGGCTTCGTTCTTGGACGACTGAAAGCCTTCGCGCGCCTCTTCATCGCTCCACGCGATGCGCATACCCTTGCCACCACCACCGGCGCTGGCCTTGATCATGACCGGATAACCGATGTCGTTCGAGATTCTGACCGCCTCGTCCGCGTCTTCGATCAGCCCCATGTAACCCGGAACCGTCGAAACTCCGGCCTCCTGTGCGATCTTCTTCGAAGTGATCTTGTCACCCATGCTTTCGATTGCACCGACAGGGGGGCCAACAAAGGCGACACCTTCGGCCTCGAGCGCCTCGGCGAATTTCGAGTTCTCTGACAGGAAGCCATAGCCAGGATGAACTGCCTGCGCGCCGCTTTGACGGATGGCATCCATGACCTTGTCGATCACAATGTAGGACTGGTTCGCCGGGGGCGGACCGATATGCACGGCTTCGTCGGCCATCGACACATGCAGCGCGTTCTTGTCCGCGTCCGAATAAATGGCAACGGTGCCGATACCCATCTTGCGGGCGGTCTTGATGACCCGGCAGGCGATCTCGCCCCGGTTGGCGATCAGGATCTTATTGAACATGAAACGTCCTTTGGCTTGGTGTTCCGGAAACGCAAAACGCCGCCGCAGGGTACGATCCCCACGACGGCGTGATGCGCAATGATGGCTGAGGCGCCAGGCGCCCCGAAGGATATGCGTTAGTTACAGGTGTTCTGTGTCTTGCAGTACAGCACGTTGCCCGCTGCACCGACGGCCGCGCCAAACAGCGGGTCGGCATTGAGGACCGCGGCCCCCACAGCCCCGGCACCACCGCCGAGGAGTGCCTGTTCGCCCGTGGTGTCACCGCACGCGGCCAGACCCGCACAGGTCGCCGCAACAAGGATGAGTTTCGAGAATCGCATTGTGTCTGCCCTTTTAGGTTTCTTGGTTCGTTTGGGATCAGATGCGCGAAAAGGGGCCTGTTATTCAATATCAATGCAGCTGCAGGCAGGTTTTGTGCAGGTTTTCGCTTCTCTTTGGCCGTGGAGGCCAAAAAGAAAAACGCGGACAGGTCTATGTGGGGAACACAAGCCTGCCCGCGCAAGGAAGGGGTACGGAATAGTAGGTGCATGTGCGGCGCAGGCAAAGTAGAGCCGCACGGCCCATTCAGTTTGCACGGCACAATCTGTTGAGCAAACACAGTATTGTTTCCCCGGGACAACTCGGCTGGTTTCTGCCCAAGCCGCAAAATGGCGCGCAACTTCGTGCCGACAGCATTCAAGTGAAATACCAGCGCGAAAGACCCGTTCACCGTCACAGTTTCGTTACAAAACGGACCACTTCCGATGTTTTCTGCAGTTGCAGCATCACGAATCGCCGCCACTCCACCGGCGAAGGAATTACGGCGCAGCAGCGCGTTAGATGACAGGTTCATGACGCCGTGATTCAAGAAGCCAAAAAAGGCACATTTTCTTGATAAATCAAATTGTTCTATTCTCTTTCTCGTGATTTCCAAAGATTTCTGCTGCGTGAAACGGTCCTTGGGCACACTCGCACTCAAAGGAACACCCACATGACTATGACTAGAAAAAAGGCACTCCTGCTCGCTGCCTCTGCGCTCAGTGTGACCGGCACGTTTGCTTTCGCTCAGGACGCCCAGACCCAAGCTGAGCTCGACGCTTTGCGCGCCCGGGTCGAGGCGCTGGAAGCCGCCAAAAGCAGCCCCGCCAACGGAGATTTCCGCATCGGCAACACCGTTCTGGACGTTTACGGGTATGTGAAGGCCGATTTCTTCTATGACTTCGACTACGATCAGGGGGATACGGCGTTCGTGAATGTTATCGGCGAGCCCTCGGCTGCGACCGACGGCACCTTCGGGGCAACCGTTCGCCAATCTCGGATCGGACTGCGTACCACCACCCCAAGCGGGATCGGTGACATTGGCGGACAGCTGGAGCTTGACCTGTTCGGTTCCGGCGGCACGGCTGAATTGCGCATACGCCATGCCAACATCACCATCGGCGACCAGTTCCTGATAGGTCAGTACTGGACCAACTTCCAACCATTGGACACCTACCCGACCACTGTCGAATTCAACGGACCGGTGGGTATCGCATTCGCTCGTGTCCCGCAGCTGAGATACACCGGACAGCTTGGCAGCAATGCACAGTTTGCGGTCTCGATCGAAGAGAACGTCAGCGGGTCGAATTCCGATGATCCCGTCCTGACGGCCTCGGCGGAATATAACGACGGCACATATATCGCCCGTGGTGCCGTTTTGTACGGTAAAGCCAATTCCGGCAATGTCGAAGTGGATCAAACCGGCTTTACGTTGTCCGGCGGCATTCGCCCCTGGCAAGGCGGGTTGTTCCAGGTCAACTACGTCACAGGTGAGGCGCTTGGCCCATACCTGATCGGTCTCGGCGATGCCATTGTCGGTGGGCAGGCCAACGATGTGGATGGCTACACCGTGGAATTCAGGCAGGACATCGGTGCAAAGTGGAATGTCGGCATTGCCTACGGGCGCGAAGATTATGATCTGCCGACCTCGACCGGCACGCTGTCCTTCACCGAGCTGGAAACGATCCATGTCAACGCGTTCTACAAGGCGACAGACAGTCTGACGCTCAGCGCCGAATACATCTATGGCGAGCGGAACGACGCGCCCACCGGCAGAACCTTTGATGGTAGCCGCGTTCAGCTTGCGGCCCAGTTGAACTTCTGAGACCACACATAAATCCTGTCCGGTTTCGGGCAGGATTTTCCCGAAACCGGCCATGATTGGTTTATGTGCGGCTGCGAATGTCACAATCAGTCCATCCCGTCGATGATGTCCGGGAAGGATATGCGCGCAGCGTTTACATCGATGACAAGCAAAGCATCATAGCTGGCCGGATCAAAGGGGTCTTCTGCCGCGATGACTTCGCGCCCGAACAGCCAGCTCAGACGCCCCGCATCCAGATTACCCCGTTCGAACGGCTGGTCGCCGAAATGGGCCCAAAGGGCCTCCATGAAAGCGATGTCAGCGCGCCTGTCCGCAGGTTTACGATCCCGAAACCGCTCGCGCTGCGTTAACGGTGTAACGCCCTTTGGGTTGGCGCGACGGATGGTGAACTGAAAGTCGGTGCCTGAAAGGCGACCGGGAAAACCTCGATGCTTCAGCATGAATGGCCCCCCTGTGTCATACTTGCAGACAAAAGCAATTCGAGCCCGAAAAAGGATGGGGTCATGATGCGCACCTCCAAAGCCGCACAGTTGGTCTGAGACGCTTTGTACTCATGAAGTCTTGCGTTCATGGTCAAAGCCCCTCCCAGATACACCGGGACTGCTCCAGCCGGTAGGCCTCAAAAAACTGGGTCGCATCCGGGGCGGCATCACCAAACTCTACCGGGCGATCGGACAAAGAGATAACGACCCGCGCCGGATGCAATTCATGCTGAGCAACATATGGAATGGCCAGAATCTGGCACAGGTGCTCCATATCCTTCGACGCCACATCATACCCGATCCGCCCTACTGACGCGCCTATTCTGGGCGCGATAAAGCGAAAGCGCAGCCAAAGCTCGCCAGGGTTGTTGTCCAGCAGGACATCGCTCAGTTGCACTGGCTGGCCCGACGGCACCGGCAGCAACGAATCGGAATCCGCAAAAGCAGGATGGCTGAAGGTGAGTGCACCCAGACAAATGGCGCGACCCCGGACCCACCAGCGGCGAGCTCCTCCTTCCGGGGTCGCGCGCGCAGTACGATTAGTCTGCGCGGTTCTATGTCTGACGGGTCGGATCATTCAACTATTTGCCGGTTTTTGTCAATTCCGCCTCAATTTGAGGGGGTTTCAGCCTCGGAACCGCTGTGACGGTCAAAGATTGAGCGGGGCGGGCCATCCCGCCCCTAGATGGATCACAGCGGGATATTGTCGTGCTTTTTCCACGGGTTCTTCAGCTGTTTGCCGCGCAAGCTGGCAAATGCCCGGGATACACGACGGCGGGTCGAATGCGGCATGATCACCTCATCGATGAAGCCGCGCTCGGCTGCCACGAAGGGATTTGCAAATCGGTCTTCGTAATCCTTGGTATGCGATGCGATCTTGTCGGCATCCCCCAGATCGGCGCGATGAATGATCTCGGTCGCCCCTTTGGCCCCCATGACCGCAATTTCGGCAGTGGGCCAGGCATAGTTGAAATCACCGCGCAAATGCTTGGAGGCCATAACGTCGTAAGCACCGCCGTAAGCCTTTCGGGTAATCACTGTCACCTTCGGCACGGTTGCCTCACCATAGGCAAAGAGCAACTTGGCCCCATGCTTGATGACACCACCATATTCCTGGCTTGTTCCCGGCAGGAAGCCAGGAACGTCGACCAATGTCAGGATCGGGATTTCGAAGCAGTCACAGAAGCGCACAAAGCGCGCAGCCTTGCGCGAGGAGTCGATATCCAGACACCCGGCCAAC
Organism: Ruegeria sp. AI2; assembly: GCF_056541275.1. Lineage (NCBI taxonomy): Bacteria > Pseudomonadati > Pseudomonadota > Alphaproteobacteria > Rhodobacterales > Roseobacteraceae > Ruegeria > Ruegeria sp. AI2. The sequence goes on along the minus strand of NZ_JBQFYB010000001.1, from coordinate 104,341 downwards.
ACCATCGGCTGGTTTGCGACGACGCCTACGGTCTGACCTTCCAGCCGGATGAACCCGGTAATGATATTCTTGGCAAAATCTTCCTGAATTTCATAGAAATCGCCCTCGTCCGCCACTTTGGCTATGAGTTCCTTCATGTCGTAGGGCGTGTTCGGATTCTCTGGCACAAGAGTGTCCAGCGAAGCCTCGATCCGGCCGGGCTCGTCAAAGAACGGGCGCACGGGCGGCTTTTCGCGGTTGTTGAGGGGCAGAAAGTCCACCAGGCGCCGCACCTCGGCCAAAGCTTCGACGTCGTTTTCGAACGCGCCATCAGCGACCGAGGATTTCTTGGTATGGGTCGAAGCCCCGCCCAGTTCCTCGGCAGTCACCACTTCGTTGGTTACGGTCTTCACCACATCAGGGCCGGTCACGAACATGTAAGAGGTGTCTTTGACCATGAAGATAAAGTCGGTCATCGCCGGGCTGTACACCGCGCCACCCGCACAGGGGCCCATGATAACGCTGATCTGCGGCACCACGCCCGAGGCCATGATGTTGCGCTGGAACACTTCGGCATACCCCGCCAGCGAAGCCACACCTTCCTGAATGCGCGCGCCGCCCGAATCGTTGATGCCAATCACCGGCGCACCGTTCTGGACCGCCATGTCCATAATCTTGCAAATCTTCTGAGCATGGGTTTCCGACAGCGATCCGCCAAAGACGGTAAAATCCTGGCTGAACACATAAACCATGCGCCCGTTGATCGTACCCCAGCCGGTGACGACGCCGTCACCCGCAGGCTTTTGTTTTTCCATTCCGAAATCGGTGCAGCGATGGCTGACGAACATGTCAAACTCTTCAAAGCTGCCCTCGTCCAGCAGCAGTTCGATCCGTTCTCGCGCGGTCAGTTTGCCGCGCGCGTGCTGGGCATCGATCCGTTTCTGCCCACCGCCCAGGCGTGCGTTGTCGCGGCGGTCTTCCAATTCGGAAAGAATGTCTTTCATGACGACTATCCCCTTATAAATTTGCCCGGACCCTACCTGCTTGGGCCGCTCATCCAAAGCTATTTTCGGCAAATTTGCAAAATTTCAGCAACAGTAATTTGGATAACTGCAAAACTGCGAATTTTTATAAGCAATTCTGCGAATGGCTGGCAATCCGAAAATCCATGGCTATACATGTGAACCATGCAGTTTAGCTCTGACGCGGTCCACCGCACACCGCCCACATTGGCGACGCTTGTTTTACTCTCGGGCCTGTCCGCCCTGAGCATGAACCTGTTTCTGCCCAGCCTGCCAAACATGGCCGAGTATTTCGAAACCGATTACAAGGTCATGCAGCTGTCGATTGCGCTTTATCTGCTGATCAATGCCATTCTGCAAATTCTCATAGGTCCAATTGCGGATCAGGCAGGTCGCAGACCAGTTTTATTGTGGGGCCTTGGCCTGTTCCTGATAGCGACCCTTGGGTGCATCTTCGCCCCCAATGCCACGGTTTTTCTGGCGTTCAGGATGTGTCAGGCTGTTGTGGTCGTCGGTATGGTTCTCAGCCGCGCTGCGGTGCGGGACATGTACGATCAGGACCAAGCTGCCTCAATGATCGGTTATGTAACGATGGGCATGGCCGTGGTTCCGATGATTGGCCCTGCCATCGGCGGCTTGCTGGAAGTGAGTTTTGGTTGGAAAGCGAATTTCTGGCTGCCCTTTGCCGTAGGTTTGCTGACTATGGCACTGACCTATTCGGACTTTGGGGAAACATCGGCAAAGAGCGGCAAAACGCTTGTCCAGCAATTCAAGGAATACCCCGAACTTCTGACCTCGCCACGGTTCTGGGGATACTCACTGGCTTGTGCCTTCTCATCCGGTTCGTTTTTCGCCTATCTCGGCGGCGCACCTTTCATTGGCACAGAATTGTTCGGGTTGAGCGCGGCGCAGGTTGGTATTTATTTTGGCGCACCTGCGGTTGGATATTTTGTTGGCAACTTCATGAGCGGGCGGTTTTCAGTGCGGTTCGGCGTGAACCGCATGGTTTTGTGGGGAAGCCTGCTCAATGCGTTTGGCGTAGCTGTATCGGCATTGCTGTTTTTAGCGGACCGCGGAACCGCACTCAGTTTCTTTGGGTTCATGACATTTGTGGGCGTCGGTAATGGCATGGTCATCCCCAACGCAACTTCGGGCGCGCTATCAGTGCGCCCTCAACTGGCTGCAACCGCCTCGGGCCTGAGTGGGGCCATCATGTTGGGCGGCGGCGCCGGGCTGAGTGCGCTAGCAGGTGCCTTGCTGACACGTGAAACCGGCGCGATGCCGCTGCTTTGGCTGATGCTGGCAACAGCCGTTCTGGCGATCGTCGCAATTTCAACTGTTGTACGAAGAGAGAGGCAATTGGGGCTGTAACCGCTTGCCCCAATGACTTTGCAAAGTTAACCTCGGAAATTGGAAAACTTGCAAAGGCACCCTATGGCCACCCAAAAGCTCTATGCGGGCGCGAAACTGCGCGAAATGCGAACGCGCCTGACCCTGACGCAGCGTGAATTTGCCGCCAAACTGGGCGTTTCACTGCCCTATCTGAACCAGATGGAAAACAACAACCGGCCGATCTCGACCACGGTTGTGCTGGCTCTGGCGCAGGAATTCGGAATGGATGTTACCGAACTCAGCACCGGCGACAGCGAACGTCTTGTTTCAGACATGCGCGAGGCGCTGGCCGATCCTGTTTTTGCCGACATACAGCCCCCTCTGGCCGATCTGCGCCTGACAGCTTCCAACGCCCCGGCCCTGGCGCGCGCGTTTATCGAATTGCACAAAACCTACCGGCAGACACATGAGCGCCTTGCCTCGCTGGACGAGGCTTTGGGGCGTGAAGATGCGCGTATTCAGGCCAGCCCGTGGGAAGAAGTGCGTGATTTCTTCCACTATTGCGACAACTACATCGACGCCGTGGACAGGGCCGCGGAACTGTTTGCCAACCGCGCCGACGGGCCTGGTGGTATCCGGCAAGCCGCCCTGAGCAGCCTTTCAGAGCGCGGAATTCAGGTGGTTTTTTCAGATATGGGCCCATTGCGCGCTTATGATGTCGACAGCAAAATTTTGCGCCTGTCCTCCCGTGCAGCCCCGCAGACGCAGGTGTTCCAGCTTCTGTTACAGGTTGCGCTGATCAGTCAGGACCAGCTGCTGGAGGCAACGCTGGACTTCGCCAAGTTCCAAAGTGACGAAGCCCGCGCTATCGCCAAAATTGGCCTTGCCAACTATTTCGCTGGTGCCTCTTTGATGCCTTATACCGCGTTTTTGACTGCTGCTCAGGAAGAGCGTCACGATCTGGAGCTGCTCAGCAACCGGTTCGGGGCGTCGGTCGAGCAGGTTGCACATCGGCTGTCGACACTACAGCGTCCCGGCGCCAAGGGTATCCCGTTCTTCTTCGTCCGGGTTGATCAGGCGGGGACGATCACCAAGCGGCACTCGGCCACACGCCTGCAATTTGCACGCTTTGGTGGCGCTTGCCCGCTTTGGAACGTGCATCGGGCCTTTGAAACGCCCGGGCATTTCCTGCGACAGCTGGCGGAAACACCAGATGGCGTTCGCTATATCTCGCTGGCACGGGATGTCTCAAAATCGGGGGGCTCGTTCGGTGCGCCCGTCAGACGGTACGCCATTGCGTTGGGGTGCGAGGTCCGCCATGCCCCGGCGCTTGTTTATGCTGATAACCTCGACATCAACAATGCCAGCGCTTACGAGCCCATTGGAATTTCCTGCCGCATCTGCGAGCGGCAAACCTGTCACCAGCGTTCGGTTCCGCCGCTGGAACGCCGTCTAAGCATCGACACCCATATTCGCGGCACCCTGCCCTATGAAGTGACCTGATCTTAGTCTGGCGACTAAGCACTATCAGCGTCACGTCTCTGGGCACGACGGGGGCATAGCCCCCGCCAATGAATTTAAGCCTTGGACAGGATCGCCCAGATCTCATCCTTCAGCGCCGCGCGTTTTTTGCGCAGGTCAACCTCGGCCAGCTCCTCCATGGGTTCGACATTGGTTTCGGCGCGGTGCACTTCGCGGTTGACCTCATGATATTCATCGGCCAGCCGGGCGAAATGCGCATCCGACTGCTTGAGCTGGCTCATCAGTTCAACTTTGTCCGGAAACTCTTCGGCCAGTTCATGCGGGGTGTGAGACATCTCTGTTCGCTCCTTCATATGTCGTTGCAAACCAGTGATAGAAGCGTGACCGGGCTTTCGCTTTGACCGGGATCAACTACCCGCAATAATCCCGCGAATTTCAATAAAGCGCCACGCGCATCCTGCCGTGCAGAGGGCAAGTTGTGCTGAAACGTGGCTCAACCTTATCTGGACAAGAACGCTGAACCTTTTCCTAATATGCCCCCGGCTAGCGCTGAACAGCGTATTCAACCGGGAGCAGTTAAGTATCATTATCGCTGCGCAGTTGCCCAGCCGGGGTGGATCCACGGGCGATCATTGGCCTTGGGTAACGGGTCTTTGCCCAGCAGAGAATCCGATACTTTCTCGCCCACCATGATCGAGGGCGCGTTGAGATTGCCGTTGGTGATCTGCGGGAAAATCGAACTGTCCGCGACGCGCAGCCCGTCCACGCCGATGACGCGACCCTCGGGATCGACCACCGCACCTTTGTCATCCGCACGCCCCATCCGGCAGGTGCCACAGGGGTGATAGGCGCTTTCGGCATGTTCCGCGATAAAGGCGTTCAGCTCTTCATCGGTTTGCACAGCGGCACCCGGCTGAATTTCCTTGCCCGCATAGGGTTTGAAAGCGTTTTGTCCAAAGATTTCGCGGGTCAACCGGATACAGGTGCGGAAGTCTTCCCAATCCTCTTCATGGCTCATGTAGTTAAACTTGATCACCGGCGCGTCTGCGGCTTGCGCAGATCGCAATGTGACCGCCCCGCGTGACGGGGACCGCATCGGGCCGACATGCGCCTGGAACCCGTGCCCCTCTGCCGCCGCCTGTCCGTCATAGCGAACTGCGATCGGCAGGAAGTGGTACTGAATGTCAGGATACTCCACACCCGGCTTCGACCGGATGAATGCCGCGCTTTCAAACTGGTTCGATGCGCCCAAACCTGTCTTGGTAAACAGCCATTGCGCCCCGATCAGACCCTTGCTGAACAGATTCCAGTGTTTGTAAAGCGTAATCGGCTGTAGCGAGGCCTGTTGAATATACAGCTCCAGATGATCCTGAAGGTTCGCACCCACCCCCGGACGATCCGCAACGACGTTGATCCCATGTTCCGCCAGATGCGCGCCCGGGCCGATACCGGACAGCATAAGCAGTTTGGGCGAGTTGATCGAGGACGCGGCCAGAACGACCTCGCGCCGGGCCTTGATGATCTCTTTCTTGCCGCCACGGATCAATTCCACACCAGTGGCGCGACCGTTTTCCATAACAACCCGAGACGCAAGACCCCGCACGATATCACAATTGTCGCGTTTGAGCGCGGGCTTCAGATAGGCATTTGCCGCCGACCAGCGCCGCCCTTTCCAGACGGTCTGCTCCATCGGGCCAAAGCCTTCCTGCTTTTCTCCGTTATAGTCGCCGGTGACCTCGTATCCCGCTTGCTGGCCTGCATCGACAAAGGCCTGAAACAGTGGGTTTGCGCGTGGACCGCGCGACACGTGCAATGGGCCGTCAGTGCCGCGCCAGGCCGGATCGCCCCCATGGCCGCCGTCATGCCATGTCTCCATGCGTTTGTAATAGGGCAGCACATCCGCATAAGACCAACCGTCAGCCCCCATCTCGGCCCAGGTGTCGAAATCGCGTGCGTGACCGCGCACATAGACCATGCCGTTGATCGACGACGACCCGCCGATCACCTTGCCGCGCGGACAGGCCAGACGGCGGTTGTTCAGATGCGGTTCGGGCTCGGACTGAAATCCCCAGTCATAGCGCGACATGTTCATCGGATAGCTGAGCGCGGCAGGCATCTGGATAAACGGCCCCATGTCGGTGCCACCATGCTCGATCACAAGGACCGAGGCCCCACCTTCGCTCAGACGATATGCCATTGCGCAGCCTGCGGACCCTGCGCCAACGATGACAAAATCTGCTTCCATATTCACAACTCCTCGCCCGCCGGGAAAAACGCCTCCGGCGGGAGTATTTTTAAAAAGATGAAGAGGTTACTCGCCGCGTGGGAACCGGGCATTTTCCTCGACGATGTTCAGATCCATGTGATTGCGCATGTAGCGTTCGGACGCCTTTTGCAGCGGCTGATAATCCCATGGGTAATATCCGCCTTGCCGCAGTGCCTCGTACACGACCCAGCGTCGCGCCTGACTGGCACGGACATCCGCGTCGAAGCGCTCCAAATCCCAGCGGGCCTCGGACTTTGCGCGCAGGGTTTGCAGCGTGCCCGCATGTTCGGGGCTGCCTGCCAGATTGGTCAGCTCATGCGGGTCTGCCTCGAGATCAAACAATTGATCCGGGTCCAGCGCGCATCGATTGTATTTCCACTTGCCATAGCGCAGCGACACCAGCGGCGCATACGATGCCTCGGCCGCGTATTCCATGGCCACAGGTGCGGTTCGTTCCCCGCCTTGCGCCAGCGGCACCAGGTTTTCACCGTCCGTCCATGGGGCGATCTCGGCCATGTCAACGCCTGCCAGCGCCCCGAGCGTGGGTGTGACATCAATGGTTGAAACCGGTGTATCGATCCGCCCCGCAGGCAAGTCCGGGGATGAAATCATCAAAGGAACGCGCGCCGAGCCTTCGTAGAAGTTCATTTTGAACCACAAGCCCCGTTCACCCAGCATGTCACCGTGATCCGAGACGAACAGGATGATCGCCTCTTGCCGTGTCGTTTCCAGCACTTCGAGGATTTCACCAATCTTGTCATCGAGATATGTGATGTTGGCGAAATAGGCACGGCGGGACTTGCGAATGTCTTCCTCGGTGATGTCGAAGTTACGCCAGTCATTGGCGTCGAAGATTCGCTTGGCGTGAGGATCCTGGTTTTCATAGCCAATATCAGCGATTTCAGGCAGCAGATGCTCGCAATCCTCGTAGAGGTCCCAGTATTTGCGCCGGGCGACATAGGGATCATGCGGATGGGTGAAGCTGACCGTCACGCACCATGGGCGGTCATCCTTGCCGCGTGCAAGGTCATACAGTTTGGCCTTGGCGTTATAGGCGACCTCGTCATCATACTCCATCTGGTTGGAAATCTCGGCAATACCCGCGCCGGTCACCGACCCCATGTTGTGATACCACCAGTCGATCCGCTCACCCGGCTTTCGGTAATCCGGTGTCCAGCCAAAATCGGCCGGGTAGATATCAGTTGTCAGGCGATCCTCAAACCCGTGCATCTGGTCCGGCCCGACAAAGTGCATTTTGCCTGACAGACAGGTGTAATAGCCCGCGCGACGCAGGTGATGTGCGTAAGTTGGGATATCGCTGCGAAACTCTGCCGCGTTGTCATAGACGCCGGTGCGTGAGGGCAATTGACCGGACATGAAGCTGGCCCGCCCCGGCGCACAAAGCGGCGACGCAGTATAAGCGTTGGCAAACCGAGTCGACCGTTCGGCCAGTTTCTTCAGGCTCGGAGCATGAAGCCAGTCAGCGGGACCGTCGGGAAAGAGGGTTCCGTTCAGCTGATCCACCATCAGGATCAGAATGTTCGGTTTTGTCATTTTTCAGCCTCGAGCAGAGTATCGAGCACGCGCATTGCGTGGTTCACGGCCAGTTGCGGTTCTTCCGGGGCGCTGAGCGCTGCGCGAATATAGAGCCCGTCAATCAGGGCAATCATGTTCTCGGCTGCCTCAACCGGATCCTGTATCCTGGGACGCAGGGCATGGACCAGGTTCGATCTGATGCGCGCCTGATAGATCTGCCACAAACGCAGCGCGTCACTATTGGTCTGCGCCAACACGTAAAAGGTCATCCAGGCGGCAATCACGTCAGGTGTGAAACACGAGGGAGCAAAACAGGCGTGGATAATCGCCTCTGCCCGATTGCCCGGTTTGGCCGCTTTCAACTGGGCCCTGGCTTCGTCGCTAAAGTCGGCGAGGATCTGACGCATTGCGGCCAGAAATATCTGATCCTTTCCGCCAAAATAATGGTGTGCCAGTGCGCTGGACATGCCCGCGCGTTTGGCAATCTGGCTGACGGTTACATCCAGGGATTTCTTGACACCCAGTTCAGCAATCGTCGCTCGAACAATCGCGTCCTTGCGGATCGGCTCCATTCCAACTTTTGGCATCGCTTTCCCCATACAGGTGTCATGCGACCAAGCTAGGATGTTTTTATTGACTCGTCAATCAATGTAAGCGCAGAGATGTCTTGTTACAGCTTCGGCGCAATACTGGGAGGCGTCAAGTCCCGCCGGTTCAACATGAACTCGCGCCATGAGATGAAGCTTACTGCGCCCAGTATCAGGGTTCCGCCAGCCACAACCCATAGGTCGACACTTTCGTGGAAGATCGCTGCACCCACAAGCGTGGCCCAGATCAACTGCAGGAATGTGACGGGTTGTGTGACGGCCACAGGCGCGGCCTGCAACGCCAATGTCATGAAGTAATGACCTGCGGTCGCAAAGCTGGCCACCAGAAACAGAACCCCGAGTTCTTGCATACTGGGCCGGGTCCAGACGGCAACCGCAAAGGGGATCAAGGCGATGGTTACCCAGATGGAAAGGTGCGCCACGACAACCGAAGGCGACACGTCTCGGACAAGAAGCTTGGCCAGCAAATAGGACCCACTTAGCATCAGGGCCGTTCCGAGCATGGCAAGGTGACCTTGTGAGACCTCGCGAAACCCGGGGCGCAGGATGACCAGCACGCCCACCAAAGCGACCAGAATCGCGGCGACCCTGCGAAAAGCCAGCTTCTCGCCCAGAAACAGGGCTGCACCCAAGGTGACATAAACCGGCGTCATGTAGTTCATCGCAGTGACTTCGGCCAAGGGAATTTGTGTCATGGCGAAGAACCAAAGCATGACAGCAATCGCGTGTACGACACCGCGCAAACCGAACAGCGTCAGCAGGCGGGGTGTCAGCCGGGTCGCCATGATCGACCGCAAGGCCGGTAACAGAAACACCAATCCCAGCGCATAACGCAGGAATGCGGCCTGGATCGGATTCATCGTCGTGCCCAGAGATTTGACCAATGCGGTCATCACAACAAAGGACAGCCCGGCGGCAAACATCCAGAACATACCGGCAAGCGGGCGCGACGAAACGGCAAGCAATGTCATGGCTTAGGTTGAACACCGAAACCCTGCCGGGAACAACCCTTCACATGACAACAAGTTTCAGTGCGATACCCAGCATTACGGCACCGATCACTGCATCCAGCACCTGCCAGGCGCGCGGGCGCGCAAACACCGGAGACAGAACACCCGCGCCGTATCCAAGTGAAAAGAAGAAGACAAAGCTGGAAATGGCCGCCCCGATGGCAAATCCGACCCGGTCATCATACTGTGCCGAGATGGAACCGATCAGAACCACTGTATCCAGATAGACATGCGGGTTCAGCCAGGTGAAGGCGAGAACGGTAAGCATCGCGGCTTTAAGGCTGGTTCGCGGGCCGCTGCCCGTTTTCATCACCGCGCCACCCCGCAGGGCAGACCCGAAGCTGCGCAGCCCATACCACGTCAGAAAAGCGGCCCCGCCAAATCGCAGTACAGGTTCAAACCAGGGGGCTGAATGCGCCAGAGTCCCGAACCCTGTGACGCCTGCAACAATCAAAACCGCGTCAGACATTGAGCAGGTCAGGCACAGAAGGAACACATGTTCACGCCGCAACCCCTGTCGCAAGATAAAGGCGTTCTGTGCCCCGATGGCGAGGATTAGACTGAAACCCAGCGCGAAACCGGCGATCATGGACGTGGGCATGGGACCTCCTGCTATTGCAAGACGTTGACTAAGATCGTCGGTGCGATCTATCAAATTAAAGATGTTACCCCAAGTTAAGCCTGACTAATGTTGCTGGATCCTCTTCACCTGTCCGCTTTGTCTGCCATTCTGCGCCATGGCAGCTTTGATGCGGCTGCGGCAGAACTGGCGGTGACGCCCTCGGCGATATCCCAGCGGATCAGGGCGCTTGAGGATCGGATTGGAGCCACCCTGATACATCGGGGCACCCCTTGCACCGGAACGCCCGCCGGGCTGCGCATCGCCCGTTACGCGGAAGATGTCGGACTGCTTGAGGCACAGCTGGTTCGAGAGCTTACGCTGGAGCAGGAATCAAGGTCCGCCCGCGTCCGCATTGCCGTACCGGCAGACAGTCTGGCCACCTGGTTTGTTGATGCGATGGCGCAGGTACCTGACATGCTGTTCGATCTGGTGATCGACGATCAGGATCACTCCGCAGACTGGCTGCGGCGGGGCGAGGTAAGCGCCGCCGTCACCGTTGGTGGCCAGACGGTGACCGGGTGCGACGCGATCCCATTGGGCGTGTTGCGGTACCTGCCAACGGCCAGCCCGGAATTCATCAACACCTGGTTTCGGGACAAAGTGACCGAGGCAGAACTGGGCAAGGCACCCTGCCTGGTTTTCAACCAAAAGGACGGGCTGCAAAGGGCATGGATTGTTCAGCACACTGGCAAACGCCTTTCCCCCCCGTCTCATTTCCTGCCTTCTTCACACGGATTTGTGGACGCGGCGATTGCCGGGCTTGGGTGGGGCATGAACCCCGCGGCTCTGGTGCAGGAGGTTTTGAAACAAGGGCTGTTGCGCCCCATCGTGCCCGATGCACCGCTGGATGTCGCGCTGAGCTGGCAGGTTGGGCGTGTTCTTGCGCCCGCACTCAAACCTCTGACCCAGGCTGTCAAACGTGCCTCAGAACGGATTTTGCTTCCGCCTCAAAGCAGCTAAACAGACACGACATTTTCGGAGGGACCGATGTTCTCACGTGACGCTCTTGGCTATGACCCTATTCCCCTGCCGGACCGATGCGACATCAGCGATACAGACATGCTGGGCGCGGCGCAGGCATTTTATGAAAAGATGCGTCAGCGTCATACTATCCGGGATTTCAGCCCCCGCCCCGTTGCCCGTGAGGTAATCGAAACCAGTCTGCGCACTGCGGGTACCGCCCCGTCAGGCGCCAATCACCAACCCTGGCATTTTGCAGCCATCTCGGACCCTGCCCTGAAACACCGCATCCGGGAAGAAGCCGAAGAAGAAGAACGCCGGTTCTACGCAGGTGGCGCCGGGGATGAATGGATCAAAGCACTGGAGCCCATCGGCACCAACGCGGTCAAAGAACATCTGACAGTCGCCCCTTGGCTGATCGTGGTTTTTGCCCAGCGCTGGGGGCAATTCGAGGATGGAACGCGGTACAAGAACTACTACGTCCCGGAGAGTGTAAACATTGCCACCGGTTTTCTCATTGCTGCGCTGCATCACGCGGGCCTCAGCACCCTGACCCACACCCCGAACCCGATGCGGTTTCTGAACGACGCGCTGGACCGGCCTGCGTCGGAAAAACCAACCATGATCATCGCGGTGGGGCATCCGTCAGAAGGAGCGACTGTGCCTGCTGTGGCAAAACTCAAGAAACCCCTGGAAGAGATTTCATCCTTCTTCTGAGGCTTTCGCTACGCTCGCCAAAAAGTCAATTCGAGGGCTGTTCCGCCTTTTTCCGTACTGGTTGCATCATACGGTAGCAGTTTACACAGGACACCAGACTGGCGACGACGATGAATGCGACGGCCATCGCGACCTCGTGCATATGGGCGACAGCGGCAAGGCCCGCAGACAACAACACCGCGGTTAAACGCGCGAACGCCTTGACCGCCGCCGATCCCCGTACCCGCTGCTCTTTGGGTGCCACATCCAGAAAATAGAGCTTACGCGCACTGCTGATCCCGGTCACCGCAACGGTGACAATGAACAGCGCAATTGCATGCAAGTGAACCTGATGGTCGATGCCCAAATAGTGGAACACCAAAAGGACACTGCCCGTTGCGGCAACCATCAATGTCCCGACCACCATGACCGCACGATGGGATTTCATGTTGATGGTTTGCCACAGAGGGCCCGAAACAAGATATCCCGAGGCGGAAGAAACGATCATCGCGGTCAATCCCTGTGTCGAGCTGTGATGCGCTTCGGCTGCAATGAGCGCGAAGAACGGAACAGACAGCGACACAGCAACCAAGGGCAGACGCATGATCATATACCGCCGGAACCACTGGTATTCGAACATGTCCAGAATACCCTTGATATTCGCCTTAATCGAAATGCCCCTTTCGGACTTCTGCGGCGTCGTCGGTGCACCCTCACGCACGGTTTCCGTCATCGCCAGCATGAACAGACCCGACAGAAGGAAGAATAAAACCGAAACGCCAATCATGACTGAATGGCGCGAAAAGGGTGGATTATCCTTGGTGATCTGATGCACCAGCAACGCAAGGCCAATGGCACATAGCCCCCCGGCACCAAGCTGCAGGTATTGCATGACCATGCGCGACCGCGCCTGAACGTGGTCCCCGAGCAGATCCGTAAGCATCAGGGTCTGCACTTCGCTGACAAGCCCGATCACCAGAAATACAGACAGGAAAACCGCCGCGATCAATGGGACAGCCCCGGTTGCGGCCGCAGCGATTGCCAGAACCAGACAGGCGCCAATGACCGCTTCGGTCAACGCAATCGCACGTTTCTTCTTGCTTCTTGCCGCAACGGGTTGTGCGAGAAAGAAATCCGCAATCAAGCAACCGACCATCCGCACCGACACCAGCGCCCCCGCCACAAACATCGGCAACTCGAAGGAAACGGCTAGAAAAGGTAAAACAACCGACGGGCTGCCGAGCGTCCACGCGACCTGAGACAGGATACTTTGCCCGGCTAGGACGGGCACGTTGCGCTTGGTTCGATCGGAAGTTTCGGATGTCATTAGTACTGTGTCTTCGTGTTTCCTGGATTTCCGCCACTTTCAGCCTAGGCGCATCGACTGTTTCAGCCAATAATTCAATAAAACCATCAAAAACCAAAAAACCCGGCCGTTGCGACCGGGTTTCAATGAGCTGGTATGGGTCAGCTTAAAGCTGCGCCATGACCTCATCGGTGGCTTCGAAGTTGGTCGTGACACGCTGCACATCGTCATCGTCTTCCAGCGCATCGACCAGCTTCATCAGCTTTTGCATGTCCTCAAGGCCCAGTTCCGTCGTTGTGGTCGGTTTCCAGACCAACTTGGTGGATTCTGATTCTCCAAGCGCGGTTTCCAATGCAGAGGAGACATCGTTCAGATCGGTATCCGCGCACCAGATGATGTGACCGTCTTCCGAGCTTTCGACGTCTTCGGCTCCGGCCTCGATGGCGGCCTCAAAAATCGTGTCGGCATCGCCAGCATCTGCCGGGTAAATGACCTCACCCTTGCGGTCAAACATGAACCCAACCGAGCCGGTCTCGCCCAGATTGCCACCGTTCTTCGAGAACGTGGAACGAACGGTCGATGCGGTCCGGTTGCGGTTGTCGGTCATGGTTTCGACAATTACCGCAACACCATTGGGCCCATAGCCCTCATAGCGGATTTCTTCGTAATCGTCGCCTTCACCCGCTTGGGATTTCTTGATCGCGCGGTCGATCACGTCCTTGGGGACCGAGTTCGACTTGGCTTCTTTCACCGCCAGACGCAGGCGCGGGTTCTTGTCGGGATCGGGGTCGCCCATCTTGGCGGCCACGGTGATCTCTTTCGACAGTTTGGAAAACAGTTTGGACCGCGCGGCGTCCTGACGCCCCTTGCGGTGCTGGATGTTGGCCCATTTGGAGTGGCCTGCCATAGTGCGTCCTCGTCATCATGTTTGCGTGTTCGGCGCTCATATAGACGTTTGCGGGGGGCAGGATCAAGAGAGCGGCTTGCGACGACCTCACCGCCTTGTATGGTGACGGCATGACGACAGATCAGATCATACTTTTTGCCCTTTTCATCACTGTCTTCGGAATGCTGCTTTGGGGTCGGTTTCGATACGACCTTGTGGCTTTTGCCGCGCTTATGATCGGCGTCGTGCTGGGTGTTGTGCCGGTGGGTGGCGCCTTTGCGGGCTTTGGCCATCCAGCGACAATTATCGTCGCGCTGGTGCTTGTGGTCTCTGCCGGTTTGGTCAGGTCGGGTGCGGTCTTTCTGATCACCCGCACTCTGGTTGATGCGTCACGGGGGCTGGGCGCGCATATCGCCCTGATGGGCGGGATCAGTGCGATTCTGTCGGCCTTCATGAACAATGTTGCGGCGCTTGCCCTGCTGATGCCCGTGGATATTCAGACCGCGCGCAAAGCGGGTCGGCCCCCCGGCCTGTCCCTGATGCCGCTGAGCTTTGCCACCATTCTGGGGGGCATGGTCACCCTGATCGGCACCCCGCCGAATATCATCATCGCTTCGATCCGGCAGGAAACGCTGGGCGAGCCGTTTCACATGTTCAATTTTGCCCCTGTCGGTGGAATAGCAGCGATTGCCGGTCTGGCATTTGTCGCGCTGATCGGATGGCGATTGATCCCCAATCGCGGCGTGCAACAAGAAACATCCGAGGTACTGGCCGAATACATTGCCGAACTGACGATCCCGCCGGGCTCTGCCCATATCGGCAAACGGGTCAGCGAGCTTTATGAAACGGCCGAAAAATCCGACGTGGCTATCATCGGCCTGATCCGGGATGGGAAACGGCGATATGGCCGGTCAACCCATGCCACATTGAACGATGGCGACGCGCTGGTGCTTGAAGCGCGCCCCGAAGCACTGGACGAATTCCGTTCTGCGCTGAAACTGGATTTCTCGGACACGCGACGGCAGGAGCTGCTGACGGCTGAAGGCGACGGGCTTGAAGTAATCGAAGTGGTCGTTCCCGAAAGCGCGCGCATAAGCGGCCGTACAGCGCAGGGTATCGGGTTGGCCTGGCGCCAAAGTACCGTCCTGATGGGCATCTCGCGTCAGGGTCGTCAGATCACCGAACAGGTTCGCAAGACCGAGGTTCAACCGGGAGACATCCTGCTGCTGCTTTGCCCTCGTGATCGCAGCGCTGATGTGACCGATTGGCTGGGGTGTCTGCCACTGGCCGAACGCGGATTGAACGTGACGGCAAACGACAAGGCCTGGTTGGCCATCGGTCTGTTTGCCGCTGCCGTCTTCGCGGCCAGTGTTGGGTTGATTTACCTTCCCGTCGCATTGGGGCTTGTCGTCATTGCCTATGTGCTGACCAAGGTCATGCCAATCACGGAGATCTATAACCACATCGAATGGCCCGTTGTCGTGCTGCTGGGTTCGATGATCCCACTGGGCAGCGCTTTGGAAACATCCGGCGGCACCGAGCTGATTGCCAATGCGCTGATTCAGCTGACCGACGGTCTGCCTGCATGGGCGATCCTGACGGTATTGATGGTCGTGACGATGACCTTGTCGGATGTACTGAACAACACCGCCACCGCCATCGTCGCGGCACCGGTGGGCATCCAGATGGCCCAAACGCTCGGGGTGTCGCCCGACCCTTTCCTGATGACCGTTGCCGTTGCGGCTTCGGCTGCGTTCCTGACGCCTATCGGCCACAAGAACAACACGCTGGTTCTGGGCCCCGGCGGCTATCATTTTGGCGACTACTGGCGCATGGGCCTGCCGCTGGAGGCTCTGATCATCGCGGTTTCCGTCCCCGCCATCCTTGTCTTTTGGCCGCTGTGACGGGTAAAGGCTGATCATGAAACGCTTTTTGATCCTGCAACTGCGCCCTGAAACGGATGCCTCCGACGCAGAATATGCTTCGATCCTGAACCGCAGCGGGTTGTCGCCCGAACGCACGCATCGCATCCGTTTGGATTGCGAAGACCTGCCAGAAGGGCTGAAAGTCACCGATTATGCGGGGGTTATCGTAGGCGGTGGGCCGGGATGCGTCAGTGATGACCCCGCAACCAAATCCGCGACGGATGCGCGGATCGAAGCCGCAATCCTGGGTTTGATGCCGCAGATTACCGCGCAGGATCATCCCTTCATGGGGTGCTGCTATGGCCTTGGTATTCTGGTGGTACATTTGGATGGCAACGTCAGCAAAGCCCGGTATGGCGAGCCTGTGGGACCGTCCAGGTGCCGCCTGACCCCCGAAGGACAACAAGACCCATTGACCGCAGAATTGGACGCCACCTTTGATGCGTTTGTTGGCCACAAAGAAGCGGTTCAAGCCTTGCCTGAGGGCTGCGTTCACCTTGTTGCGTCCGACCCCTGCCCGTTTCAGATGATCCGCTGGGGCCGGAACGTATATGCCACTCAGTTCCATCCGGAAGCCGATGCCAAAGACTTTGAACAGCGCATCAACATCTACAGGAACCACGGTTACTTCCCGCCCGAAGACGCGCAGAAACTGATCGACCACTGCCATTCGGCAGAGGTTACGCAGCCCGGCGAAATCCTGCGCCGTTTCGTCCAGCGATACGAGTGACCCAACGGCGCGGTTGCCTGCGCCTTTCCGCCTCGCTTAGGCTGATCTGACTCAACTTTGCGAGGGGATGATTGCGGATCATCAGGTTGCCATTGCCGGCCGCCTTGTTTTGCTGGCCCGGCTTTCGGCCATCCATGGCATCATGTTGCCTGCCGTGAATCTGCCGTTCACCGCATTGTTCCGCCGCCGCTGAAAGGAGTGTTCATGACAAACAATACTGCAGATGCGATTATCGTCGGTTCCGGGTTGGCCGGGCTGGCCGCTGCGGCAGAACTGGGTGACCGGGGCAAGAAGGTGATCATTGTCGATCAGGAACCCGAAAGCTTTCTGGGTGGTCAGGCGTTCTGGAGCCTTGGTGGACTGTTCATGGTCGACACCCCCGAACAGCGCCGCATGGGTATACGCGACAGCCACGAGTTGGCGCTGCGCGACTGGATGGGCAGCGCACAGTTTGACCGTGACGAAGACGCGTGGCCCCGCAAATGGGCCGAAGCCTATATCGAGTTTGCGGCTGGCGAGATGCGTCCATGGCTGCACGAGATGGGCCTGCGCTGGTTTCCGGTCGTTGGCTGGGCCGAACGTGGCGGGTCTTATGCGACGGGGCATGGCAACTCGGTCCCGCGCTTTCATATCACATGGGGCACCGGCCCCGGCGTTCTGGAACATTTTTTCCGACGCGTCCGCGACCATGTCAGCGCTGGGTTGATCCAGATGAAGTTCCGCCACCAGGTCAGCCATATCATCATGCAGAACGGAACCGCCAAAGGCGTTTCCGGAGAAATTCTGGCCGATGACACCACCCAGCGCGGCGGCAAAACCAACCGTGATGAGGTTGGCGAGTTCGAAGTTTATGCCCCGTCAATCATCGTCACGTCCGGCGGTATTGGTGGCAATTTTGATATGGTGCGTCAAAATTGGCCCCGGGACCGTTTGGGTGAGCCACCAAAAGATATGGTTGCAGGGGTGCCCTTTCACGTCGATGGCCGCATGATCGCAATCAGCGAAAAAGCGGGCGGCCATGTCATCAACGGTGATCGGATGTGGCACTACACCGAAGGCGTGCGCAACTGGGACCCGATCTGGCCCGCCCACGGCATTCGTATCCTGCCCGGCCCAAGTTCAATGTGGTTTGACGCCAGAGGTAACCGCCTTGCTCCGCCGTGCCTGCCGGGGTTCGACACATTGGGGACACTGCGTGAGATTCTGAAAACCGGGTATGAATACAGCTGGTTTGTTCTGACCCAGAAGGTGATCAAAAAGGAATTTGCGCTGTCCGGGTCGGAACAAAACCCCGACTTCACTTCGGGCAGCTGGAAAGAGGTTATCCGCCAACGCATTCTGTCAGGTTCCAGCGCAACTGCTCCGGTTGAGGCGTTCAAGGAAAAGGGTGAGGACTTTGTTGTCGCCAACACGCTGACCGAACTGGTCAATGGCATGAACCATCTGGGCGACACTCCGATAGACGAGGCTCAACTGCGTGCCCAGATCGAAGCCCGGGATTCGCAGGTCGACAACCCCTTTTCGAAAGATGCGCAAATGATGGCGATCCTTGCCGCGCGCAATTACCACGGAGATAAACTGATCCGCACAGCCAAACCGCACAAGTTTCTGGATCCGGCCAACGGCCCGCTGATTGCCGTCAAGCTGCATATTCTGACACGCAAATCTCTGGGTGGGTTGCAGACCAATCTGGACAGTCAGATGATTGGATCAGACGGCAATGTCGTACCGGGCCTGTTCGCTGCTGGCGAAGTCGCCGGATTCGGCGGTGGCGGCTATCACGGCTACAACGCGCTGGAGGGCACATTCCTGGGCGGCTGCATCTTTTCCGGTCGCAATGCCGGGCGTTCAAGGGCCGTCGCCTGACGCACTTTCCCTGTTACTTGCGCACCAGTTTGATCACCGGTTGGCCCTGCGCATCTAGCAGAGCCAGAGCGTTGCCCTGCATCGCGAATGTCGTGACGTTCTGCAAGGCTTGCAGGAATTGCCGCTCAACCGCGTCCAGCGGGGGCGGGCACGCCATGAGTGTTGCCGCCATGTTGTCTGGAAACGCAATGCGATTACCGGAAATCTCGGCCTGACCGCTGAACCGGTTGCAGCCGCTGCTTCCTGAAAAAACCCCATCCTGACCAAAGACAAGCTCGGGGCGTTTCTCGGATTCGACAGGCGCACCATTCAGGCCTGAGGCGGCCCATTGGGTGTTGTCCAGCGCTTCCGCCCCCTGCCCCTGGACCTGAACCAACAGAAGATCAGCGGAGTTTTCTGCCCCATTCGTCAGAACGGGGTAAACGGTATCTGTGGTGAACAGCAGGTTTTGCCCCTGCATCACAGATGCCCGAACGCTATAGCGATGAGCATCCATGATCAGTGCATCGTCATAGGTCAATTTGAACTGCGCGGGCACCCCGCTCAGCGCATACCGTTGCGCGGCAAGCGTGACAGCGGGAGCATCGGCCAGCGAGATATCCTGAAGCTCGACATAAAGGGTTGCGTCCGGTGGCAGTGCAATGCGCTCTCGGTATGTGGCGGTCCCTTCAACTGCACCGGCAATGGCGACACCGCTTAACGCCGCCCAAGTTGCTGCACCCGCCCATATTGCGCGACTTAATTGCTGCATAGGTCAATTCCTTTTGCAAACCCTCTTCGCAAAAGATCGTGTGCACTTGGGTCTTTGCAAGATGTGCTTCGACAAAGTGGCAATTCTGCGCCGAAATCACAAAGGCCAGATCAATGGAATAAGCAGGGATGCCAACAATCCGACTGTCAGATTTAGCGGAACACCCACCTTCATGAAATCGGTGAACCTGTAGCCGCCAGGGCCGTAGACCATCATGTTGGTCTGGTATCCGATCGGTGTTGCAAAGGACGCCGAAGCCGCCACCATAACGGCAACCACCAACGGGCGCGGGTCCATTCCGACGGCCTGGGCCAGTCCGATGGCTATAGGCGTGACCACAACCGCAACCGCATTGTTGGAAACCAGTTCGGTCAGCACCGAGGTCAGCAGGTAGATCGCCCAGATGATCAGGAAGGGCGGCAGAGCGCTTAATCCCGGCGCTACGGCCTCGACAATCAGTGAAACCGCGCCAGAGCTGTCCAGTGACGCACCGATGGCGAGCATCGCGAAGATTAGCGCCAACAGGCGACCTTCGACAAAGGAGAACGCCTCGTCCGCGTCGATGCAGCGGGTCAAAAGAACCACGGCTACGGCCACAATCG
The DNA here is from genome assembly GCF_056541275.1 of Ruegeria sp. AI2. Taxonomy (NCBI): domain Bacteria; kingdom Pseudomonadati; phylum Pseudomonadota; class Alphaproteobacteria; order Rhodobacterales; family Roseobacteraceae; genus Ruegeria; species Ruegeria sp. AI2. Next base: position 84,762 of record NZ_JBQFYB010000001.1, on the reverse strand, counting down.
ACAACAGCAGGATCGGCGCGACACCCAGCGCTGCAAGGACGACGATCCCGACCAGCGCGCCAATTGCAATCGGCGCATGGCTGCGACGGAAGGCGCGTGCAGAAGGCTGGCTGACATCCACCATATCCATGTCCGCCGCAAGGCGCTGGATATCTGCCGGGGCGCCCTCCAGCAGTAGTGTATCCCCTACCCGCACCACCAGATCATCCAACTGGCGACCAATATTCTGATTGCGGCGGTGAACGGCCAGAACATAGACACCGTACCGGCGCCGCAACCGCAGCATTCCCAATGTCCGCCCCACCATCCGGCATCCGGGTGTGATCAGAACCTCGACTGTCTTGGTCTCGACAGCGGAAACCTGATCCACGCGCTTGAGCTCTTTGTTGGTCTGAAGGCTCAGAAGTTCGGTCATCTCGGTCCGCAGGACCACGCGGTCACCGACCTGCAATTCAACGCCCTTCAGATTGCGCCGCAGCGATTCATCGCCCCGGACCACGTCGATCAGACGCACGCCGGGACGTTTGAACAACTGAACACCGGTCACTTCACGCCCGATCAGGTTGCTGTCGGGCGGAATGACCGCTTCGGTGAAAAACTTCATTCTGGACCGGTCGCTGAGCAGCGAGGCCATGCTGTCCCGCTCGGGCAGTAATCTGGGGGCGATGAAGCGCAGATAGATCATGCCGTAGATCACCAGTGCAATTCCCAGCGGCGTGACCTCGAATATCGAAAAGGCTTTCATCCCCTGCGCGCGGGCCACACCATCCACCAGCAGGTTGGTGGACGTTCCGATCAATGTCAGTGTCCCGCCAAGAATGGCGGCATAGCTGAGCGGAATTAGAAGTTTTGACGCGGGTACATTCAGCGTACGGGCGATCTGAACAAAGACCGGGATCATGACCACAACAACGGGCGTGTTAGACACAAAAGCCGAGGCCAGAACGACAAACCCCATCAGCAATCCGATGGCAATGCGCGGGTTGACCTGCGCCTGCCTTTGCGCGGTCGACGTGAAGGCGTCCAAGGCCCCGGTCCGCACCAAGGCCCCCATGATGATGAACATCGCCCCAATCGTCCAGGGCGCGGGATTGGACAAGACCGCCAGCGCGCTTTGATAGGGCAATATCCCTGTGACCAGCATCAGTGAGACACCGCCGATGGCCACGACCTCGGTCGGATAAACCTCGCGCAGGAACATGACGAACATGCTCGCAACAATCAGCAGCGCCAGAATTGCGCTGCCCGTCTCTGTCAGTGAAAGGAAATTCATTCGTGGTATTCTGTCCGAACCCTGGCCCAAGCGCCTGATGACATGCAGTTTCACGTATTGCGCGTGGCAGGGCAAGCCCGACGTTCGTTAATCAGGCCCGGCTTGTTCCAAACGCCCCCCGACGCGCACCATGCGAACAGATTTGGCCTGACCGTCGCGATCATCCGTTTCGACGAACACTCCGCTCAGCGTGGCCTCGCCATTGGCAGGGGTAAACCGGGTCTTGGGCATCCCGGTTATGAACCGGCGCATCGGTTCCTGCTTGTCCATGCCAATGACCGAGTCATAGTCGCCGCACATGCCCGCATCCGTCAGATAGCCTGTGCCGCCCGGCAGAATCTGCGAATCCGCTGTCGGTACATGGGTATGTGTACCCACCACAAGGCTGGCGCGCTTGTCGCAATAGTGACCCATGGCCATCTTCTCGGACGTCGCCTCACAATGCATATCGACGATGATGGCTTGTGCCTGCCCGCCCCTGGGGTGCGATTTCAGGATGGGCTCTATGGCCGAGAACGGGTCGTCGAATGGCCGTTTCATAAAGACCTGCCCCAACACCTGCACCACCAGAACCTTGCGCCCTCCGGGTGCGTTGAACAGCCGGTGCCCCCGCCCCGGCGCGCCCTTGGCATAGTTCACCGGGCGCACGATGCGCTGTTCTTTCTCGATATATTGCAGCATGTCCTTCTGGTCGAACGCATGGTCGCCCAATGTCAGGCAATCTGCACCGGCATCCAGCAGCAGCTTGGCGTGATCGCCGCTCAACCCCATGCCGTTCGACGCGTTTTCGCCATTGACTACAACGAAATCCAGCCGCCATTCATCGCGCAGGCGCGGCAAATGCTGCTGAACGGCCGCGCGCCCCGCGCGCCCCATGACATCACCAAGAAACAAAATCCTCATGATCCGGGTCGTAGGGGCTGTGCTGGGCAATAACAAGGCGGAACCGTGAAATTTAAGTTGAGCCCGAACTTGAAATTGCTTGCAGGCGTGGCAAAGTCTTAGCCATGCGCTTATATCAAAAGGACATGTTGTGAAGTTATTGGCAATATTGACATTCGGCCTTGTGGTCGCTTCGGGCGTTATGGCGCAAGGTACAAAGACATCCATGCCCAATCCCGCGGCAACCTTTTGCGTCGAGAATGATGGAGTTTACCAACTTCGGAAGAACGAAGACGGAAGCGTTTTTGGTGTCTGCATCCTGAAGGACGGCACGGAAGTGGATGCCTGGGACTATCTACGCGGCCACTTTCAGCAATGAGGCTTAGAACGTCAGCACCCGGCTTTCCGTGACAACCATGTCCAGCGGCTGATCGGTCGGCTCCAGTGGCAGATCCTGCGCCTCTTGCGCGTCAAAAGCGAAACCGATCGCCAGTGTCGCGCGCTTGCCTCGCAATCCTTCCAGCGTGCGATCATAAAATCCACCGCCATATCCCAGACGCCCGCCGTTGGCATCAAAAGCCACCAGCGGCACGATCAGGATCTCGGGGTCGAAATAATCATCGACCTCGGGCACTCTGGCACCGAATGGGCCGTCTTTCAGCGGTCCTTCAGGCGTCCAGCGCGAAAATTTCAGCGGTTTTCCAGCGGCTTGGATCACTGGAACACCAACAGGCCCATAAGCCGCAGCTTCAGCCATGGCGGATACCGGGTCGATCTCGGTCCGGATCGGCATGTAGCCTGACAAGGGCACACCGCGATAACCCGCCAGAACCTCGGACAAACGTCCGGCTGCACCGGGAACACGCGTGTCGAACGCGACCTTGCGCCGCGCAAATGCCGCTTTGCGTGCAGCTGCTTTGATTTCAGTCAGATCGGTCACAATAGCACCACACTTGCAAGCCCAAGAAAGATGAAGAACCCCATGACATCGGTTGTGGTTGTCACAAAGGTTCCTGACGCCAGAGCCGGGTCAATTCCCAGACGATCCAGCACCACCGGTACTACCGTACCTGCAAAGCCCGCGATGATCATGTTCACGACCAAGGCTGACCCAATCACGACACCCAGCCAAGGTGAACTGAACCACAGCATCCCTACGGTCCCCAGTACAATGGCAAAACAGAGCCCGTTCAACATGCCCACCAGCAGTTCCCGCCTGATAACGCGCATCACGTTTGAATTGGTCAGGTCGCGCGTCGCCAGTGCGCGCACTGCAACGGTCAGCGACTGAGTACCCGCATTGCCCCCCATGGATGCAACAATCGGCATCAGGATGGCCAGCGCGACAAGCTGGTCAATTGCTGCCGCAAATTGCGAGATTACCAACGAAGCACATATCGCTGTGCACAGGTTTACCGCCAGCCACGGCAACCGTCGCCGACTGGTCGCCGCGACACTGTCGGACAGAGAGCTTTCGTCGCTCACACCGGCAAGGCGCAGGATGTCTTCTTCGTGCTCTTCATCCAGAACGACCATCGCGTCATCAATGGTGATCACACCAACCAGACGCCCATCGGCATCCACTACAGGGGCCGAGATCAGGTGATACTGGTTGAAGGCGTAAGCCACGTCCTCCTCGTCCTGATCAACGGGGATGATGTGAAACTCCTCTTCCGCCAGATCGCGCAACGGCACCTCACGACGGGACGCCATCAGCTTGCCCAATGTCACCTGCGCTGTTGGTTTCAGGCGCGGATCGACCAGAACAACATGATAGAACTGCTCGGGCAGATCGTCATTGGCACGCATGAAGTCGATGGCCTGACCGACGGTCCAATGCTCGGGCGCCATGACGACCTCGCGCTGCATCAAACGACCAGCCGAATTCTCGGGGTAAGCAAGCGCCTGTTGCGCCGCTAGCCGCTCGGAATCTTCGAGCGCGCCCAGAATGGCTTCCTGCTGCGGTTCCTCAAGATCTTCCAGAAGGTCAACGACGTCGTCGCTTTCCATCTCGCGCACGGCTTCCGCCAGAACCTCGGGGGTCAGGACGGCGATGATTTCCTCGCGGACCGCTTCGTCCAGTTCTGACAGGATGTCACCGTCAAATTCCTTGTCATAAAGCCGGATCAGCCGCGCCCGGTCATAAGGATTGATCTGCTCCAGAAGGTCAGCGATATCAGCCGCGTGCAGCGGCTCCATCAGCTCAATCAGCTTGTCGCGATCATCCACATCGACGGCGTATAGGATCGCCGCCACTGTCCGGCGGTCCAGTGCATACGCGTCTTCGTCGTGGGGCAGATCGTATTCGGCTTGATCACTGCCTGTCGTCATGCGCTGCCCCCTTCTTTCGGCGATTGGCCCCTAAATAGAAGAAGCAGCTACCAGAAAACAATGACAATGCGCCGATTTACCCACTTCTTTCGTCTGCCTATGCTACAGCGCGGTCCCAAACAGGTGGAGAACAGGGCAAATGGCGCAAAAGACGCTTTTGAAAGGGCGCGTTCTGAGTTTCACAGGCTCACCCTTTGACGGAGAGCCAACCGAAGCGACCCGACTGGACGAAGCTGTCGTGATTGACAAAGGACGCGTTGCCGATGTCGGCGCGTCTGATGCGCTGATGCGGCGTCACCCTGATGCCGTCATCAAGGACCATGGCAATCACCTGATCATTGCGGGTTTCGTTGACCCGCATGTGCACTACCCACAGACGGCCATGATTGCCAGTTGGGGTAAGCGGTTGATCGACTGGCTGAACACCTACACCTTCCCCGAAGAGATGAAGTTTGGTGATCCTGAATACGCCTCTGAAATCGCCAACCGTTATCTGGATCTGACTGCCGCCCATGGCACAACGACGATGTGCAGTTTTTGCACCATCCACCCCGAAAGCGTGGATGCCTTTTTCACTGCCGCGCAACAACGGGGACAGCGCGTGGTCGCGGGCAAGACCTGCATGGATCGCAATGCGCCTGAAGGTCTGCGTGACACAGCCCAGACCGCCTATGACCAATCTGCCGCGCTGCTTGAGAAATGGCACCGTGTCGACCGCCTGTCCTATGCCATCACGCCCCGGTTTTCACCTACGTCCACCCCTGAACAGCTTGAGGCCATGGGCGCGCTTTGGGCGGAACATCCCCATTGCCTGATGCAAACACACCTGAGCGAGCAGACAGACGAAATCGAGTGGGTCCGCTCCCTGTTCCCCGATGCGCGGGACTATCTGGACACTTACGAAAAGTTCGGGCTGCTGGGGCAGAACGGACTTTATGGGCATGTCATCCATCTGGAAGACCGGGAACGCGATCGTCTGCGCGAGGTTGATGCGTCATTGATCCACTGCCCCACCTCGAACACCTTCATAGGGTCGGGTCTGTTCGACATGAACGGCTTGATCCACGATGGCCACCGGATCGGTCTGGCCACAGATACAGGTGGCGGATCAAGTTTTTCAATGCTTCGCACCATGGCTGCCGCATATGAAATCGGTCAGTTGCGTGGGCGCCCCCTGCATCCGGCGCAATTGCTGTGGCTGGGTACAGTCGGGTCGGCGCGCAGCCTGCGGATGGATGATTGCATCGGCAACATTGCTCCGGGAATGGAGGCGGATCTGGTCGTGATTGATCTCGCCTCGACCCCGGCCATCGCCCAGCGCGAAGCTTGTGCAAACGATGTTTGGGAGGCAATCTTCCCGACCATCATGATGGGTGATGATCGGGCTGTGGCCGAGGTCTGGATTGGTGGGCGGCAGGCCGCTTAGGCCTGCAACCCCTTGGCAAGACTGTTTTGACGCTCAATCACGCGGGGCAGGTCAATCGTCGTGATATGCCCATCCCGCACGATCTGGCGGCCTTCGACAAACAGGTGCTTTACTTGCATCGGACCGGCCAGAAGCAGAGCTGCCGGGTCCCAGCTGCCTGCGCATTCGATACTGCGCATATCCCAGACAGCGACATCCGCGCGTTTTCCCGGCATAAGCCGCCCGCAATCGGGACGCCCCAGCACATCGGCCCCGCCGCGGGTTGCAATCTCCAATGCTTCGCGGGCCGACATCGCATCCGCCCCATTGACCACCCGCTGCAACAGCAGCGCCTGCCGGGCCTCAAGCATCAGATTACCGTTGTCGTTACTGGCCGAGCCATCAGCGCCGAGACCGACCTTTACCCCCGCATCGCGCATCGCCCGCACCGGCGCGATGCCTGATCCCAGACGGCAGTTCGAACATGGGCAATGAGCGACACCGGTTTTGGTGCGCGAAAACAGATCAATCTCGGTCCCGTCCAGCTTGACGCAATGAGCGTGCCAGACATCCGGGCCGGTCCAACCCAGATCTTCGGCGTATTGACCGGGCCGACAGCCGAACTGAGCCTGTGAATAGGCGATATCTTCATCGTTTTCAGCCAGATGTGTATGCAACATCACGCCTTTGTCCCGTGCCAGAAGGGCTGCATCTCGCATCAGGTCCCGGCTGACGGAGAACGGTGAACACGGGGCAAGACCTACGCGGCACATCGACCCTTCTGACGGGTCGTGAAAAGCATCCACGACCCGGATCATGTCGTCCAGAATAGCAGTTTCTACTTCCACCAGACTGTCCGGAGGCAGGCCGCCATCGCTTTCACCAATGCTCATCGCGCCACGTGTCGGGTGAAATCGCATCCCCAACTCGGATGCGGCAGCAATCGTGTCCTCCAGCCGCGAACCATTGGGATAGAGGTACAGGTGATCAGAACTGAGCGTACAGCCTGACAGCGCCAGCTCTGCCAAACCGATCTGGGCCGAGGTGAACATCTCGTCTGGTCCGAACTTCGCCCAAATCGGATAGAGTGTCTGAAGCCACCCGAACAGCAATGCATCCTGCCCGCCCGGCACCGCGCGGGTCAACGTTTGGTAAAGATGGTGATGGGTGTTCACCAACCCGGGTGTCACCAGACAGCCCGAAACATCGTGAACCTCGCCTTGTGTTTGCAATCCGTGCCCGATCCCCGCGATCTGGCCGTCGCGGATCAGAATGTCCGCCGCGGGGAGCTCCTGCCGGGACTCGTCCATCGTCAGGATCAGATCAGCGTTTTTGAGTAGGATTTCTGTCATGTCGCGCTCCTGCATCTGCCCGTCTCTTGCAAGGAGTGCGAAGGTCGGCGGAAAACGGGCTTAAGAACCGACCGGGTATTATGTACCCGCCATCGGGATCTGCGACAACAGGTTTCAGAATCGACGCAGGATCTTAAGGGCCTCTGCATGTATTTCTGCGTTGGCTGCGGCCAATGCCCGACCGCCCTCATGCGCCGGGCCGCCTTGCCAATCGGTCACAATTCCGCCTGCCGCCTGAATAACCGCGATAGGGGCCTGAATGTCATACGCGTTCAGCCCAGCTTCGATCACCAGATCTGCTTGCCCTGCGGCCAACAAGGCATAAGCGTAGCAGTCCATTCCATAACGCGTCAATTGCACCTGCTCCGACACGGCCTGAAATCCGGCCCGGTCATCCGGGGTGCCGACTTCAGGAAAAGTGGTGAACAGCGTCGCCTGTGCTAGAGATTTCGTCCCCCGTGTTTGCAGCTTACTGGTGCCCTGTGGCCCTGTAAGGTGCGCACCAGCTGCCGATCCGACAAAGCGTTCGCCAATGTAGGGCTGATCAATCACCCCCATGATCGGCCCGTCTGCTGTGCTGAGCGCGATCAGAACGCCCCAGGTTGGTGTGCCACTGATAAACCCGCGCGTGCCGTCGATGGGGTCCAGAACCCAGGTTCGGCCACTGCTGCCCTTGTGCGCACCGTATTCTTCACCCAATACGCCATCTTCAGGGCGCAACCGGGACAGCACTTCTCGCATGGCTTTTTCAGCGGCCCGATCCGCTACGGTGACGGGGTCAAACCCTTCGGTCAGCTTGTTCGCAGTTTCCAGATTGGTCTGACGGAAAAAAGGAAGAATGGCCGCGCGTGCCGCTTCGGCCATTTCTTCTGCAATTTTAATGTCGCTTAAACTCGCCGGATGCATGGCACTCTGGTGCGTGCATTACGTGACAAAGTCAAGCCGGTCTGATCAGGCGACGTCGCTGAGGACACGTGCAAGTTCAAACAGGCGGCGGCGCTGGTTTTCCGGAATTGCGTAGTAAGAGCGAACTAGATCCAGGGCTTCTTTATCGCCCATCAGATCAGCTGGAACAGATTTCTTTTCCGCGCTGCTTTTCTGGGCTTCTTCCAGACCTTCAAAGAAGAAGCTGACCGGTACGTCCAATGCCTCGGCAATGTCCCACAGGCGGGACGCGCTGATTCGGTTGGCTCCGGTCTCATATTTCTGGATTTGCTGAAACTTGATACCAACTTGCTGCGCCAATTGTTGCTGGGTCATCCCAATCAGCCAGCGGCGATGCCGAACGCGCTTGCCCACATGGACATCGACGTGATGAGTCATTGGTATTCTCCTCTACTACACACACATTTGTACGGGATCGTGCGACGTCCGAGATCGCAATACCAATAGGGGCTTCCTTAACCGCCCCCAAATCCGGACTGTGCCGTCCCCCGTTACCAGCACTGCTTGCCAATATTGCCGGTTTTGAATTTTTTTTCAAGCTGGTTGAGTCGATCCCCCCTCACAAGGGCTGTGGTTGTATGCGTCAAATGCCCTGCCCGCTGTTCGCGTGGCCCGGCTGGATATGCGACAGATTTTCAGACGTTTCAGGACGCCGCGCATAAGGAATTGACATCTCGCACAGCCCACGTGCCTATGCCCCAAGCACGTGAGGAACCAAATGAAGGCCTATTGTATTAGATCTGACGGGGCAGTTGCCCAGCTGTGCGATGTACCGAAACCCGAGCCGGGTGAGGGTCAGGTGCGGGTTGCGATCAAAGCCTGCGGGTTGAATTTCGCTGATCTGCTGATGCAGAAAGGCACGTATCAGGATACACCGCCTGCGCCGTTTACTTTGGGTATGGAAATCGCCGGTGTCGTGGATACCATCGGTCCAGGTGTGTCCACCCTGAAGCCGGGCGACCGGATCGCCGTCTATTCCGGTCAGGGCGGTCTGGCAGAATATGGCGTTTTCGACGCCGATCGCGCGATCCCGCTGCCGGACACGACCCGTTTCGAAGACGCGGCAGCGATCCAGATAGCCTATGGCACCAGTCACATGGCCCTTGACCACCGCGCCCGTCTGCAACCCGGTGAGACGCTTCTGGTCACCGGCGCAGCAGGCGGTGTTGGGTTGACCGCGGTTGAAATCGGCAAGCTCATGGGTGCCACCGTCATCGCACAGGCCCGCGGCCCCGAAAAGCTGGCCGTTGCCCGCGCCGCAGGGGCCGATCACCTGATTGATGCCTCAGAGGATCTAAGGGCTCGGGTCAGATCGCTTGGCGGCGCGGATGTCGTTTATGACGCAATCGGCGGCGATGTGTTCAAGGCGGCCTTCCGCGCCACCAATCCCGAAGGCCGTCTGCTGCCCATCGGGTTTGCCGGCGGGGAAGTTCCGCAAATCCCCGCCAATCATCTGCTGGTCAAGAACCTGACCGTGATCGGCTTTTACATTGGCGGGTATCTGAAATTCCGGCCAGAAGCCGTACGCGAAAGTTTTGACACCCTTTTCCGCTGGCACACCGAGGGCCGCATCAATCCACACATCAGCCACGTCTTGCCACTTGATGAGGTCGCGCAGGGCATGCGGTTGCTAAAAGAGCGTAAATCGACAGGCAAAATTGTGATCACCCCCTGACCGCAATCAGCCCACCACGGCGCGCAGCTGTGTCCCCCCAAGGAGGCGAAAGTTCTGACGCACTAACTGCGCCAATGCTTCGACAACCGCGTCTCGACCCGGCTCTCCACCATACAGGTTGATCATGTGCGCAGGCAGGTCCGGTAGCGCACCCCCGCCTTCGATCTGTTCGAGATGTGCGGCTTCGGTACCTTCCAGTGCTGCATACACTGCCAGATCAGCGCTGACCGTGGCCTCGATTGTGCGGTCGTTTTCAGTTTCCACCGACAGCTCCCAGGGGATACCGGCCGCATCCAGCGCCGATATCACCTGTGGTCGAAACAAGCAGCGACGTCCAAGTGCCAAAGGCAGCGGACGCTTGCGCCAGGCCGACCCGCCCGGCGCACCTATCCAGCGCAAGGGCAGCTCTGCAATGGTTTCCGCACCGTCCACCGACGACGGTTCCGTGGTCAGGATCACGTCACATTCGCCGCGTTTGTACATCTCTTTCAATTGCAATGAATAAGACGACACCAACTGAACTCGGACTCGCGGGAAATCCGCGTTGAACCGTTGCAGGACCCGTGGGATGGCCGGGTAAACTATGTCGTGAGGAACCCCCAATACCACCTCACCTTCAAAGGCCTGATCGGTCAGTTTCGAGATAACCTCATCATTCAACGCGATCATACGGCGCGCATAAGCCAGCAATTGTTCACCGGACGCGGTCAGGGCAATCGTTCTGCCACTGCGGTCCAACAGCTGAAGGCCAAGCAGCTCCTCCAGCCGTTTCAACTGCATCGAGACCGCGGATTGCGTCAGATGCAGGAAACCTGCAGCGCGCGTCACCCCACCCTGATCCGCCACAGCAACAAATGAACGCAGGGTTGTAATGTCCAGATTCCGCACCTTCACGATTCCTTATGTGTTTCATCAAAAATATTCGTTTTCAATATATGTCATACTCCCCATATCAATCAAGGAAATTGATAAAGACGAGAGAAACCATCGTAAACACACGAAAGGACAATAAGTATGACCCAAATTGCCATTCATCGCCCTTGCAAGCCCCAGAAGCAATCGCTCGGCACTATCATCAGGCGTGCTGTTTCCCTGAAGCGTCAACGCCGCCAACTGGCACGGCTTGATGATCGCGCCCTTCAGGACATCGGAGTCTCCAGATCAGAGGCTGATGCCGAAGCCAGCCGTTTCGTCTGGGACGCGCCGGAATTCTGGCAGAAGTGATGCAAAATCAAATAGTAACTTCATGAGTGGCGGTCGGCTGATGCGGACCGTCACTTTTGTTGCGTAAATTAGTTGGTTTTCCGCGGTAAATACTTGAAACACAGCCCTGAGTTGCCGATATTTGCCTAGAACGCTTCCCCCACAGCCGGGGGGGCTGAATAATTATGTAAAGGGAGACCCTTTGATGGCACAATTCGACACGATCCGGACGGCGGCCGGCGCGCGCGCTGCCGAGATTGATGAGGGCCTGCGCGCCCATATGAACAAAGTCTATGGCACTATGTCCGTAGGCATGCTCATCACATTCGCAGCAGCCTGGGCCATCGCAGGCCTGGCAACCACAAGCGATCCGTCAGCCGCAGCGGCACAGTTGAATGCCGATACCTATCTGACATCGCTGGGCTATAGCATTTACGCGTCGCCCCTGCGCTGGGTCATCATGTTTGCACCTCTGCTGTTTGTCTTCGGCTTCAGCGCCGGGATCAACCGTATGTCGGCGGCTGCCGCACAGCTGGTGTTCTACGTTTTTGCGGCGGTGATGGGCGTTTCGATCAGCTGGATCTTCCTTGTTTTCACCGGTGAGTCGGTCATTCAGGTCTTCCTGATCACCGCAATCGCGTTTGCGGGCCTGTCCCTGTATGGTTACACAACCAAGAAAGACTTGTCCGCCATGGGCACTTTCCTGATGATGGGCCTGATCGGCCTGATCGTCGCGATGGTTGTGAACATCTTTCTGGAGTCTTCGGCGGTTGCCTTTGCAATCTCGGCCATCGGCGTTCTGATCTTCGCGGGCCTGACCGCCTATGACACCCAGAATATCAAGAACACATACCTGCAAATGGCCCATAGTGGCGATCAGGAATGGCTGGGCAAGGCCGCTATCATGGGCGCGTTGAACCTGTACCTGGACTTCATCAACCTGTTCATGTTCCTGTTGCAATTCTTGGGTAACCGCGAGTAATTGCAAACCAATGTAAGGGAAAAGGCCGGTCATCGGACCGGCCTTTTTTCGTTTTGAACCAGCTGCGATCGCGCTTGCCCGGTACATGAATCCTAGCGGACAAGGCGACGACGTCCGCGTACCCCGCAAAGAAAAAGCCCCCGCTAGATCAGCGAGGGCTTGATACATCGGAAGGTATAAGACTTAGCTGCAATTCAACGGTACAGCAAAGCCCGAACTACGCTCGGACGTGCCTTTGCGGAACACATCGCCGGCAGGCAGACACCCGGTGAAACGCTCAGCCTCTTGCGCGAAACCAACGCCGACCGAGTTGTCGACCTTTACGCTGTTCGTCGGTGTGCGAAGGACACCATACAAGGTTCCGTTGACGCTGACGGTGCTCAGGAACAGATTCGTATCGCTGCCCTGTAGCTGGACCGCATTGTCCGGCGTCCGCCCGCCATTGTCGATAGCAACGGCTGCCACCTTGGAGGGGTCCACTTCATCAGCCAAGAGAGTAACGGTCTGAAGTTCTGCCAGCTCGGCCGGGACATTCGTTTCAGGCGGCAGAAATGCGACGGCTCCGGGAACGTCGGAAATCGTGCGGGGTTCGCCATCGATTCCGGTAAACCCAACACCTTTGCGGTTAAACGGGTCTTCACAGGCCGCCAAAGTCAGAACGGCTATTGTGGATAACAAGATTTTTTTCATGGCGGTCAACATTTTGTGGCGGTTTGCTCAAGCGTACTTGCAGGTCGGCACAAAAAGCAAGCCACAGGCCATGCGATTTCATCGGTGGCTGATGCGCTCCTGCAACTGCCCCAAGTGGGCATGTTGACCTTCTTGGCAACAAACCACCGGAATTCATCACAAAAAAGGCTCTGCCAAGCAGAGCCTTTTTGGAAAGTTCAAATGGAATGGCAAGATTACTTGATCTTGCCTTCCTTGTACTCGACATGCTTGCGAACGACCGGATCGTATTTACGAATGGTCATTTTCTCGGTCATGGTGCGCGCGTTCTTTTTGGTCACGTAGAAGTGGCCCGTGCCCGCGGTCGAGTTCAGACGGATCTTGATTGTCGTCGGCTTCGCCATGGTTATCTCCTGCGTCCGGAAAGGCAGGGGCCTTTCGGTTGAATTCCTATGAGCGTGCGCTTTTACGCGCTACGCCGTGCATGTCAAGGCCAATCGGACGATCCCAGCCCAGGAATCGGGCACAGGTTCAACCCGGTAACGTTGGCGCACCCATATAGCTGTGAATCTGGTCCCTTTCACTGTCCGAAAGACCCAGCGCAGTGGACAATTGCCGCAAATATGCGGCCTCACGATCATTGTCCAACCGTATTGCCGCCAGAGATGTCGCATAAATCTGCGTTCTGAGCGGTGCCCCAGAATCAGCTGCCAGACCCATGACGTCGACAGGTGCGTTCAGTTGTTCCTGCACGAATGCGCGTTCCTCGTCACTGATGTCATCGCCCAACTCTCCGAGGATCGTTTCTTTCTCGTGCTCGTCCAGCTCGCCGTCTGCCTTTGCCGCCTGGATCATCGCCCGCAACATGAGCTTGGCCTGAGCTTCCATGGCAGCCCCGGCTGGTGTTCCGCCAAACACCGTCTCCATCATGTCGGTGGTCTGCTGGCTGCCAATTCTGGCCGCCCCCTGCATCGCATTCAAAAGCCCGCCAAGACCGGCGGCACCTGCGGCACTGCCACCCAGCCCCATCTTACCCATCATGTCCTGAAGGCCTGTCGCACCTCCGGGAAGGCCGAACTGTTCGGCCATTTTGCCAAGCTGATCCATACCAAGGCCGCCGCCTGCGCCTTGCATCATGTCCTGCAAGCCAGCCATTCCGCCCATTTTCTGGTATTTCTCCATCCCCTTCGCAGCCGCGAAACCAACTGCAACGGACGCAAGTGTCTTCATAAAGCTCATGACAATCCTCCCGGTTTTTCAAAATACGCCCCAGTTCTATCAAAGGAATGCAAAGGCGAATACCACGTTCAACCCCCACGGGATTCCGGACTGAATTTCCAAGCCGATGAGGACCAAAAGACAGTGAGTAAGTTTGTACATATCACGATATCGTGATAGGTTTGCCGCAACTGATACGTCCAAGAGGCCAACTTCAGGCTCGACGACCAAGGCAGTGTGAACAGGTAATGCCCGCGCGGAGCAGTGTTGTTTTACGCAGCTTTTCTTGGGGGGCTATCATGACAGAATGGGTTATTCAGGGCGAAGAACTGGCCAATTGTAATTGCAATTTCGGCTGTCCCTGCCAATTCAGCGTTCTTCCATCACACGGAAATTGCGAGGCTGTTGTCGTTTTCGACATCGAAAGCGGGCATTATGGCGATACTGATCTGGCCGGTTTGCGGGCAGCAGGTGTTTATCACTGGCCGGGACCGATCCACGAAGGCAATGGTCAGATGCAACTGATTATTGACGAAAGTGCTACAGCCGAACAGCGCGCAGCATTGCAGGCCATCATGACCGGCGAAGACACCGATGAAATGGCAACCATGTGGTACGTCTACAGTGCGATGGCCCCGACGAAATATGATACGCTTTTTGTCCCAATCGAATTGAACTGGAACCGCGATGACCGCAGCGGCTACGCCAAGGTTCCGGGGGTATTCGACGTTGAGGTCAGCCCGATTCCTCATATCGTATCGGGCGCTGCGCACAGGGCATCAATCCAGCTGCCGAATGGCTTTGAGTACCGCCACGCAGAGGCTGCCTCGGGGTCGGCCAAAACAACGGGCGGTGAGATCAGCCTTACCTTTGATGCCACGCACGCCCATCTCGCACATCTCAACCTCTCGGGTCACGGTGTTCTGGGCGCGTAGCCGGAGACTCTTTCATGACCAGACAGATTGCGACAGCCCCTGCCGGGGCGATTGAGCGGCTGTTGAGGCAGGACAATGCAATCGTGTTGGGCAGCGTCCTTCTGATCATTCTTGCTGCCACCTGGTACACAGTTGCCGGCGTCGGGATGAAAATGTCTGCGGTCGAAATGACCCGCATGGCAGGGCCGGTTGGGGAGCCCATGCAGATGGGTTCCGCAACCGCCTGGAGCTTCGGTTACACTCTGCTCATCTTCCTGATGTGGTGGATCATGATGATTGCCATGATGACCCCAAGTGCCGCGCCAGCCGTGCTTTTGTTTGCAGCGACAAAGCGCATGGGCCCTGAGAAAGACCGCGCCGCAACGTTCAGCCTGTGTTTCCTGTTGGGCTATCTGGTGACCTGGGGTGCGTTCAGCCTGACTGCAACGGCATTGCAGTGGGGATTGGAACATATCGGGCTGTCGAGCGGGCCGATGATGACAATCCGCTCTGGCCCCTTCGCGGGAAGTGTTCTGCTGGCTGCCGGGTTCTATCAGTTTTCAAGTTTGAAGAATGCGTGCCTTCGTTACTGCCAAAGCCCCGCAAGGTTTCTGGCCGGTCACAACCGGCCCGGACCCTTCGGCGCGCTCAGAACCGGAGCCCTGCACGGCACGTATTGCCTGGGCTGCTGCTGGGCGTTGATGCTGCTGCTGTTCGTCGGAGGGATCATGAACCTCTACTGGATCGTTGGCATTGCCGCCTATGTCGCGCTGGAAAAGCTTCTGCCGACAGCCCGGTGGCTGGCGCCGGTGTCAGGTGTGACGCTTATCGGAGCAGGTCTTTGGCACATCGCGGCACCGTTGATCTCCGGCATCTGACGCAAGACGGCCCCCGGGGCGGCTGACTGAAAGGCCCTGTGATTTCTCGTTAAAAAGGAGGTACCAATGCCTGTTTTCATTACCTACGCAACTTATTCGCAAGCTGGTGTCAAAGGCATGTTGCAAAAGCCCGAGAACCGTACCGGCCCAGTGAAAGCATTGCTGGAGAAAGTCGGCGGTCGACTGCTATCCTTTTACATGACGACCGGCAGCAATGACGTGGTCGTGATCAGCGAAGCGCCAGACGGAACAGATGCTGTGGCGGTCGGCATGGCGGTCGCGGCATCGGGTGCGGTCACGAACATAGAAACGGTTCGGGCCTGGACTGCGGACGAGTTCGTTTCGGTCACTGAGAAAGCCGCAAGATTGGCGGGGACCTACACGCCGCCCGGAGGATAAGTAGAAACGCGCGGAGGGCCTGTAAGCCGGATCTTGTTCCGGGGTTACCCCCTTCGATGACCATTCCTCTAGGCCGTGCATTGCTGCACGGCTCAAGCTGCCAACCCGGTCCCTCTCGGCCAAGACGCGCTTAGCGGCGGTATCGGCTTGCGCCGACCGGCCCGCGCGGGGACCCTATTTGGCATTGCTCCCGGTGGGGCTTGCCGTGCCGCCCCTGTTGCCAGGGACGCGGTGGGCTCTTACCCCACCGTTTCACCCTTACCCGGGGCCGAGGCCCTGGGCGGTCTGATTTCTGTGGCGCTTTCCGTCGGGTTGCCCCGCCCGGGCGTTACCCGGCACCATTGTCTTGTGGAGTCCGGACTTTCCTCTCGGGCATACGCCCCAGCGGCCATCCGGCCCTCCGCGCCCGGGCTGGGTAGGCTTTGTGGTCTGCGGCGTCAAGAGCTGACAGGTCTGAGAAGGGGCCAGCCCTTTCTTGGCCTGCGGCCAACTCAACCCCGGGATATTTTTAGCCTGATGAAGAGCGGATCAGGTTGTTGTGTCCGACGGGGTGAGCACATTCATATCCGCCATGTCCAGCGGACCTTTCGCCCAGGGGCGAAATCGCAATCGGACAGCGGCCAGTAGTTTTGCATCGTCCACGGGGGCGGTGAAACCTACCATCCGAGCAGAGGCGCGAAATGCTTCTGCATCGGGTAAAATCGGATCAACTCCTGTGCCGCGCGGTTTGGCCATCGCCTGCTTTTCGAGCCTGTTCCAGTCAAAGCGCGGCCCAGGGTCGGATTTTCGCCCGGGCGCCATGTCGGAATGCCCGATAACCCCGGACGGAGTAATGGACCAGCGGGTCATGATCAGGGGCAACAACTGTTCCAGCACCGCCATTTGCGGCTGCGAGAACGGATGTTTGCCGGTGTTATCCAGTTCGATCCCAACCGAGCGCGAGTTGATGTCGTCCTTGCCGTCCCATTCCCCTGCCCCGGCATGCCAGGCGCGATCTTCTTCACGCACCATTTGCCAAAGGGTGCCGTCATTGCCGATCAGGTAATGAGCCGAAACTTCGGAAACCGGGTCGCATAGGCGATCCAGAGCCGCCTGCGCACCGTCCATGGCCGTATAGTGGATCACGATCAAGGATGGCACCATCCCGCCCCGGCGCTTGCCGAAATTCGGAGACGGATGCCAGATCGGCGTTAAGGCGTCAGTTGTTAACGGCACTGCGGAACGGGCTGGGGTCCCAGCCACAGGCATAGCCGTCGCCATCCGGGTCCAGACCCTTGCGGTCACGTTGCGGACCGCCGTTGGACAGGAATTCGATCTGAGCTTGATCCGGTGACGGGAATTGCGCGCAGTTCCTCTGTGCCTTGGCTTGCAGGTTGAAACCGGAGCGGCTGTAGAGTTGTGTGCCCACCGGATTGGAGGTGCTCAGCGCATATTGTACGATATTCGGTTGGCCGCTCGCCGTGCGCTCAGGCACGGCGGTTGGCGCGACGACTTCGTAGGTCTGGCGGTTTTGCTCAATCCGGGCGGCATCGGATTGGATGCTGCGCCTCTCGGACACGGCTGCGAAGTCCTGCTCGTCAGAGATTGCGCTGCTGTTGGAGCCGGAAGACGGCGACGCGGAGACCGAGGATTGCCCGGACGTGCTGGCCAACGCTGCGGCAGTCTGGTTGGCGATGTCCGCATTCTCACCCGTTGCAAAGGTCGATGCTCCCGACGTGCCCAGTGGTTGCTGGGAAACATCGACCGGAGCCAGCAGAGGATTGATCGCCCCGCCCTGACCCGCCAATTGAGCCTCGCGCTGCGCCTGATATTCAGGCGTGTTGAAACCCGTGCTGGTCAACGGCGCGACATTGGTGCAGGCCGCAGCCAGTGTCAGGGCCGGGACCAAAAGCAAAACACGCATTGTTTGGCTCCGTCTTCAGTAATTCACTTGCCCGTAGGCTTACCACCATTTGCCGGGCTTGGCCACAAAACCGGCTGCGTTTTCCAGCGCATAAGCGGTGTTGAGCAAGTCACCTTCTTCCCACGGGCGCCCGATCAGCTGCAACCCCAAGGGAAGACCTTGTGCATCCAGCCCTGCGGGGACCGAGATACCGGGCAAGCCAGCGAGGTTCACGGTAACCGTAAAGACGTCGTTCAAATACATTTGAACAGGGTCCGCCTCGGTCATTTCCCCCAGACCGAAAGCCGCCGAAGGGGTTGCCGGTGTCAGAATGGCATCGATGCCTGCGGCGAACACGTCTTCGAAGTCTTTCTTGATCAGGGTCCGGACCCGGCGCGCGCGATTGTAATAGGCGTCATAGAAACCTGCGGACAGCACATATGTGCCGACCATCACGCGGCGCTGCACCTCGGGGCCAAAACCTTCGGCGCGGGTCTTTTCGTACATCTCGGTGATGCCATCGCCCTGCGCGAGCTGTGCACGGCGGCCATAGCGAACACCGTCATAGCGGGCGAGGTTCGAAGATGCCTCGGCCGGGGCAATCACGTAATAGGCGGGCAGCGCGTATTTGGTGTGCGGAAGCGAGATGTCGACAATCTCGGCCCCCGCAGCTTTCAGCATCGCTGCGCCATCGGCCCAGAGTTTTTCGATCTCGGCGGGCATACCGTCCATACGGTACTCTTTCGGGATACCGATCTTCTTGCCCTTGATGTCACCGGTCAGCATGGCCTCGAAATTCGGGGCCGCCAGTTCGGCACTGGTCGAATCCTTGGGGTCATGTCCGCACATGGTTTCCAGCATGATCGCTGCATCACGCACGTTCTTGGTCATTGGTCCCGCCTGATCCAGCGAGGACGCAAAGGCGACGATACCCCACCGAGAGCAACGACCATAGGTTGGTTTGATGCCCGTGATGCCAACGAAGGCCGCAGGCTGGCGGATCGAGCCTCCGGTGTCGGTACCTGTCGCAGCCAGGCACAAATCAGCAGCCACGGCAGATGCAGACCCGCCAGACGAGCCGCCAGGTGTCAGTTGCGCATCATCGTTGCCACGGCGCCACGGGCTGACCGCATTGCCATAGGTCGATGTTTCATTGGACGATCCCATGGCGAATTCGTCCATATTCAGTTTACCCAGCATCACCGCGCCTGCGTCGGCCAGTTGCTGTGAAACGGTGGATTCGTATTCCGGCTTGAACCCTTCCAGGATTTTCGACGCCGCCTGCGACGGCACACCCTTGGTGCAAAACAGATCCTTGATGCCGATCGGCAGGCCACACATCGACGGTGCGTCGCCACGCTGGATCCGCTCATCCGCGGCCTTGGCGCGCTCCATTGCAAGTTCGGGTGTCTTGTGGACAAAGGCGTTCAGCGCATCTGCCTCGTCAATGGCTTTCAGGCAGGCGTCGGTCAGCTCGACAGAAGTAACGTCACCGGAACGCAGCGCATCGCGCGCCTCGGCCAGACCCAGTTTGTTCAGCTCGCTCATGTCTTACTCCACCACTTTGGGAACTGCGAAGAACCCTTCGCGGGCGTCAGGGGCGTTGGCCAGAACCTTTTCCTGCTGGTTGCCGTCGGTTACCTCGTCCTTACGGCGTTTCAGCCGCATCGGCGTGACCGAGACCATCGGCTCGACACCTTCGACATCCACTTCGTTCAGCTGTTCGATGAACCCGAGGATGGTGTTGAACTCGGATGCCAGCGCCGGCAGCGCGTCATCCTCGACCTTGATCCGGGCCAGTTTGGCCACTTTGGCGGCGGTGCTTTGGTCAATCGACATCGGCTTCCCTCATCTACGTTATGGGGCGTTTACCTGTCTGTTGCGGCAGTCGCAAGACCGCTGCGCCATGGGCCGTCCCGAGTTTGAGATCCACCGCATGACACCCGCCATTCAAAACTGAATGAGTGGTATGCAAAAAAGTAAACTAATTAGTTCAATATTGTCCTTGAAAACTGAACTGTACTGTTCATTTCTAGTTGTGCGACACAACGCAAACCGGAGAAAAACATGAAACCCCTGATGATTGCCGCAGTCTTGTCCGCCACCTTTTTGGCCGCACCGGCCATGGCCTTGGGTATCGACACAAGCAACCTGACACGCACTTTGACCTTCCCCTCGCCCGTGACGGAACCGGTCACTCAGGACAAGGTTAAACCTGCAAAGTGATGCGCAGGTTCCGGCTGGGTCGGATTTCCCCTCTCCGACCCGGCCAAAGCGCATATTCGAGGGTGCACAGCCCAAAGCGAGTCGTTAGCATTGCTGCAAATACCAAAAGGGAACTGCATAAGGCACTTGCGGTTCTGACAAGCAAGTGGAGCAGCTGATGAACACGCAAAAACAAGCGGTCCTGGATGCCATCGATGCGGCGAACGCAAATGACCCCAATCGCGATGATGGCCGCCCCGAAGCGCGGCTTTACGGCGAGCGCATGAGCGCAGAGCTTGACCGCCTGTTTCCGGGCGCGTCCGACGCCTTGCAGATTGCAGCGCGTGGTCAACATGTGGAGCGGTGGAAACTTGCCCGCAATGAATTCCCAGAAGGTCGGGCGGGTTATCTGGCCTGGCGCAAGGCGCAAGGTGTGCATCACGCGGACGTGGTGATGAGTTTGATGACCCAAGAAGGCTATGACGCTGAGCAGGCCGAAGCCGCGGGTCGCATGTTGCGCAAGCAAGGCATCAAACGCGATGCAGAGGTGCAGGCGCTGGAAGATGTGATCTGCTTTGTGTTTCTGAAATGGTATTTCCAGCCCTTTGCGGCGAAACACTCAGCCGAGAAAATCCAGAGCATTGTTGAAAAGACTGCCCGCAAGATGTCGCCCGAGGGCCGCGCACGGGTTTTAAGCGAATTCAACCTGCCGGATCATCTGGCCGCAGCCTTTCAAGACTGAGAAAAGGCCAACGCCGTTTCATCGACCGAATAATAAGCCTTAAAATTGGTCACGACAGGCCTCCGCGCCATTTGCTCATGATCCACGAGTTTGGGTGACGCGGCCCCTGATGAGGGCCGCTCGATACACTTCGATCATCCAGCCCAGCATAATGGCATTCAGGAGATGCCACATGAAATGTGTCCCCACCGGCCATTGGCCGCAGAAACGCATATCGAGGGCACGGAAGGTAATCGACAAGATCAGGATCAACGCCCCGATTGTCAGTCCTTTGGCCAGAATCGGATCACGGCCACGCAAAAGAACAGCATAGATCAGGATCAGAAAAGGGACCGGCGCATAAACCGCCGACCCTCCAAGCCCCGGAACATGTTGGAACAGTGGGACAGCAGCCGTCGCATAGGGAAGAAAAAGAAGCATTCCCCCGAACGCCACCCCCAAAGGCATCCTCCAGATGTCTTTATTCACCGCAAAAACATAGACCAATATGAACAACAGTATGGGCGCGACATCCGCCAAAGCCGCCCATACCTGCGCATGCGTGTGGAACAGGTAACTGCCAAACCCGATGATCGCCAAAAGCGCCACCAAAACCTTGGCCAGCGGCATGTTCTGATTGCGCACGCGCCGCCACATGACCCATGCGCAAATCAGAAAAGCAGCGTTTGTGACCGCGTTAACGGGCTCGGCCCAGTAGGCTGGAGACAGCCGCTCGCAGTACCCGTCTATTTCACGAAACCAATCCATGGAAATTTACTTATCCGATGTTAGGCTGCCGCCAACAGAATGATTGGGAGGAAATAATTATGAACATTATCTGGTTGGGCCATGGAAGTTTCCGTATCGAAACCCAGGGACAGGTGCTGCTAATCGACCCCTGGCTGACCGGCAACCCGGTCTTGCCCGAGGAACAGCATGACGCCGCCGTTGATGGCGCCACCCACATCCTTCTGACCCATACGCATTTTGACCATGTCGTCGACGTTCTGCCTTTGGCCAAACACCTGAAGATTCCGGTTGTGGGACAATATGACCTGATGGGGTACTGGGCCGAAGCCGAAAGCATCGAGACCATTGGTTTCAACAAGGGCGGCACGGTCAACTTGAACGGGGTCAAGGTAACAATGGTCCCGGCCTCTCACAGCTCGACCTTTTCGACACCGGACGGCCTGCGCACAGGCGGCAGCGAGGTCGGCTTCATGATCAGTGCCGAGGGGCGCATGCTTTACGTTTCAGGTGATACCGACATCATGGCCGACATGGACTGGATGGGGGATTACTACAAACCCGATATCGGCATCCTGTCAGCGGGCGGGCATTTCACCATGGATATGAAAGCTGCCGCCTACGCCGCCAAAAGATATTTCAACTTCAAGACGGTAATTCCCTGCCACTACAAGACCTTCCCGATTCTTGAGCAATCCGCTCAGGCGCTGGCAGGTGCTTTGTCTGGCGTAGACGTCATCGAACCGCAGGTTATGCAGGCGATAAAGCTGTAGGGATGATATGACCAGCGACATCGTCCCTTCACCGGAACTGATCGCAGTTGTACGGCGATGGAATCAGGCCGTTCATGACAAGGATCGGGCTGCGCTGGTCAATATGCTGTCATCCTCGGAACACCTGCGGTATCAGGGCTCGGCGGATGAAGAGGCATGGTCCGGGCAGGTGTTTCGCCGTGGCTTCGCGGATCACACCAAGGAAATCCCGGACTATGACTGGCAGGAACATTCGCTGGAAGCGTTTGAATGTGGGGATGTAGGCTGGGCATTTTGCGAAGCGACGCTGACCTTTCATTCGAACGGCAATTCAGCCTGGCACCGCTTTACATTTGTTCTGCATCTGGAAGACGGCGTCTGGAAAATGGTGCAGCTGCATGTGTCTAACCCGACCTCGAACATGGAAAAGATCGGCATCGAGCATTCGGTGTTGAATGCACTGATCGAAGCCGCAAAACAGGAGTTCACACAGGATCAGACCGAGGGAACCGCTTCGGTCATGTTCACTGACATTGTCGGGTCGTCAGATATCACCTTGCACTTGGGTGACAAAAAATGGGCCCAGCTTATTTCCGGCCATTTTGATCTGGCTGAACACCTTATCCAAACCCATCAGGGACGGCTGGTCAAATCCCTTGGGGATGGCACGATGTCGATCTTCCCGACGGTCCAGGATGCGATTCAGGCAGCAATCGAGCTGCAAAGAAAGAACGCATTGGCAAATTCCGAAACACCTCTGGGTCTGCGGATTGGAATTCATACCGGCGACGTCATACAGAAAGATGAGGATTTCTTCGGGTCCGTCGTCAATAAGGCCGCGCGCGTGACAGACGTAAGTGGCCCGAATGAAATTCATGTCACCGACGTGACCAGATTGCTGGTCAGCCCGGAGGGCGGTCTGAGGTTCAGCTCGCCAAAATCGGTCGCACTGAAAGGGTTCGGCGGGCAGCAGACAGTGTATCGCCTGGACTGGAACTGACAGTGGCCGTCCTGTCAGATCACGGTCATTTTTCTATTCGTTTTTCCGCGAAAAAATCCAGCAGCAGGTTTTCACATTCTTTGGCGGCTATGCCGTCATAGACCTCGGGCTTGTGATGTGCTTGCGGGTGGGAAAAAACCCGCGCGCCATGGGCCACGCCGCCGGATTTGGGATCGGACGCCCCATAGTAAACGCGCCGGATGCGCGCGGCCGCCAGTGCCGCTGCACACATGGCGCAGGGTTCCAGTGTCACATAGATATCATGTCCGGGCAGTCTTTCAGATCCGGCATTGGCACAGGCCGCGCGCAAAGCCAGGATTTCTGCATGCGCAGTAGGATCGTTCAACTCACGCGTCCGGTTTCCTGCCTCCGCCACAACAGAGCCATCCGGCCCGACAATGATCGCGCCAACGGGCACTTCGCCGCGATCCGCTGCTGCGCGCGCCTCACGCAGCGCCTGTTCCATATACGATTTGAACACCATGCCCCTGACTGCATCAGAAACCTGCCTTTCGCAAGCGCGCGGGATAGGGTATGGCCCAGACATGAACAAGACCCCTCCTCCCGGCGACCGGATCGCCAAAGTCCTGGCCCGCGCTGGCGTCGCGTCGCGGCGCGAGGCCGAGCGCATGATCGAAGCTGGCCGCGTGGCCGTGAATGGCAAGACCATCGACAGCCCCGCCCTGAACGTGACGGCGAAAGACAAGATCGTGGTCGACGGCAAACCGGTCTCGGAACCGGAACCCTCGCGCTTGTGGCTGTATCACAAGCCCGCTGGGCTGGTTACGACAACCCGCGACGAAAAAGGGCGCGATACGATTTTCGACAAGCTGCCCGAAGACATGCCTCGGGTGATGAGCGTTGGCCGGCTTGACCTGAATTCCGAAGGTCTGCTGCTGCTGACTAATGACGGCGCTATCAAGCGTAAGCTTGAACTGCCCGCGACCGGCTGGTTGCGCAAATACCGTGTGCGGGTAAACGGCCGCCCGAAAGACGAAGATTTCGAACCGTTGCGCAAAGGGCTGGTGATTGAGGGAGAGCGGTTCCAGCCGATGACCGTCACGCTGGATCGCCAGCAAGGGGCCAATGCCTGGCTGACCATCGGTCTGCGCGAAGGAAAGAACCGAGAAATCCGTCGCGCGATGGAAGATATTGGTTTTAATGTGAACCGTTTGTTGCGGGTTTCTTATGGCCCGTTCCAGTTGGGCAATCTGAAGCCGGGCGAAGTCGAAGAAATCCGCCGCCGCGTTATGCGCGATCAACTTGGGCTGGATTCGGATGCCAAACCCGAAGCGGCCCCCAAACGCCCGACGCGACCACAAAGAAAACGCCCGCCCATCGGCAAGAATCCCCGCAAGTGATGCAGGTTCGGCAACCTTCCCCCTAGCGCCAAGCCTGCGTATCCCCTAAATTTTCTGTGATTGCTGCTATTTGGGGAGCGTGATGTCCGGAAGCGGAGTGCAAAAATTCGCCTACGCCGTATTGCTGGTGCTTTTGTTTGGCGTGTGCACAGGCGTGCTTGGGGGCTTGTAACGCATGGCAAAGCGATTTGGCGGCAAATACAGCCCTCAGGACAACGCGTCCGGCGACACTCTTCAGCCCCGTGGGCAATTCGATGGCGCGCGGGTCGAACCTGCGGGTGCGCGTGCCAATGTCCTGTTCATACCGGCCATCCCATTGGTATTTCTGTCGCTGAACGACGGCGCGATTGGCATGACCATTGGTCTGATCGCAGCTGGCCTGCTGACGGCAGCTGCGTTTTTGCTGCGGGAAGGTCTGCGGGCCGAAGCCGCGTTTAACGCCCGTAAGGCTGCCCGCCGGCCTGCGTTTCCCCGTAAAATCTTTGCCAGCCTTCTGACAGGTCTGGGCGCCGCTCTTGCGTCCTACCGGACAGAGTTTCTGAATGCGGAAACGGCATCGCAAGTCAGCCTGCTTGCCCCCGTCTTGTTCGGCGCTGCAGCAACCGTGCTGCACTCGGCCTCCTTCGGGTTTGACCCGATGAAGGACAAGGGCATGGAAGGAATTGACACCTTTCAGCAAGATCGCGTTGCCCGGGTCGTTGAGGATGCGGAAAACCGTCTTTCCGAGATGACGGACGCCATCAAACGCGCGGGTGATCGCCGGATCGAAGCCCGTTTGGAACGGTTTCAGGACACCGCACGTGACCTTTTTCGAACGGTCGAGGAAGACCCCCGCGATCTGGCGGGCGCGCGAAAATACATGACGGTTTATCTACAGGGCGCGCGTGATGCGACGGTCAAGTTTGCCGATGTTTACGCCCGGACCCGTGATGCTCAGGCGATGACAGACTATGTCGCCTTGCTGGATGATCTGGAACAGAATTTCGCCGCGCGTACGCGGAAAATGCTATTGGATGACCGCAGTGATCTGACGGTCGAAATCGACGTGCTGCGCGAAAGACTGCAGCGCGAAGGCGTCCGGTTGGACTAACCGGCCATTATTTGAGCGAGGAACATCCCCATGTCCGATGAGATCAAGAACAAGGCGGCTCAGGCCGAAACACTGGTGCAGGAAGTCACCGCAGTTGCCCTGCCCGAACCAAAGGCTGAGGTTATCTCGCTTGAAGAAGCCGATGAACCCGTGAGTGCCGAGATCCGCAAGCGCATGGACGAGATCGACATGGGCAACACCAATTCGATTGTTGCTTTCGGGTCTTCCGCTCAGGCCGAATTGCAGGAAATCAGTCAGGCCATGCTTGCGGATGTGCGCAACAAGGATGTTGGCCCGGCAGGTGACAGCCTGCGCAATATCGTGACCACGATCCGCGGATTTTCGGTCAGTGAGCTGGACGTGCGCCGCGAGCGTAGCTGGTGGGAAAGGCTGCTGGGCAGAGCCGCACCATTTGCGAAATTCACCGCTCAGTTTGAAGAAGTTCAGGAGCAGATCGACCGCATTACCGACGATCTTCTGGGACATGAGCATACACTGCTCAAGGACATCAAATCGCTGGACCTGCTGTACGAGAAAACTCTGGGTTTTTACGATGAACTGGCGCTGTACATCGCAGCGGGTGAAGAAAAGCTGACCGAGTTGGACAGCCATGACATCCCCGAAAGGGAAGCCGCCGTTCAGGCCGCGCCAGAAGAAGAACAGGTGATGAAAGCGCAGGAACTGCGGGACATGCGCGCCGCGCGTGACGATCTGGAGCGCCGCGTGCACGATCTGAAACTGACCCGTCAGGTCACGATGCAGTCGCTGCCGTCGATCCGGCTGGTGCAGGAGAACGACAAGTCGCTGGTCACGAAGATCAACTCGACGCTGGTGAACACCGTGCCGCTGTGGGAAACGCAACTGGCACAGGCCGTCACCATTCAGCGCAGCGCCGAAGCTGCCGCCGCGGTGCGCGACGCCAACGATTTGACCAACGAGCTTTTGACTTCGAATGCTGCCAATCTGCGCCAGTCGAACAAGATGATCCGCGAGGAAATGGAACGCGGCGTGTTCGATATCGAAGCTGTCAAAAAGGCCAACGCAGACCTGATCGGCACTATCAACGAAAGCCTGGCCATTGCGGATGAAGGAAAAGCCAAACGTGCCGCGGCCGAGGCCGAGCTGCAGAAGATGGAGGCGGAACTGCGCGACACTCTGGCATCCGCCAAGGCGCGACGAGACGGGACCGGCGACAACGCCGGAACCGCTGTCCCCGGCTGAGGCTGAACTGGGCGTGCGGGATATTACATATCTGAAAAAGGCGCTGGGGATGGCGGCGTTTTTGGCTTTGGCCAATTGCGATGAAACACTGACATCCTCGATTGCGCCGCAAGCGCGCCCGGCGCCTGTTTCTGTTGCGGCGAATGCCTATGTACCGCCCTCTGCCGCAAGTCAGGATCTGGCGCGGTTTTACCAGCGTGTCGAACGCGACCTTCTGGTGCGGGGGTTATTGCGGACAGACGGGGGCGGGCCCGATACGCCTTATGACGCCCAGGATCTGGCGCGAAATTTCGAAGCGATTGCGTTCTACAGCGAATATCCGACCCAAAACGTTTCCATCGGTTCGCGCCAGACAGACGGGCAGCTCAGCCGTTGGTCGGGACCGGTGCGCATCCAGACTGAGTTTGGGCCTTCCGTGCTGCCTGCTGTACGGGAACAGGATGCGGAACGGGTTCAGTCCTTTGCCTCGCGCCTGGCGAGGCTGACGGATCATCCGATTTCCGTGGTCTCCCGAAACGCAAATTTCCACGTCTTCTTCGCGGGCAAGGACGACAGCACCTATGTGGTGTCACGACTGAAACAGCTGATCCCGAATATCAGTCAGGCTTCGCTTGATCTGGTCGCAAATCCGAGATCGAATTTCGATTGTTTTGTTTTTGCCTCGGCGACAACGGCGTCTCCGTATAAATATGTACGCGCCGTTGCGTTGATCCGGGCCGAATTGACTGATCTGGTCCGTCGCAGTTGTATCCACGAAGAAATCGCACAGGGGCTGGGATTGTCGAACGATAGCCCGGCAGCGCGCCCATCGATCTTCAATGATGATGACGAGTTTGCCCTGCTGACGAGCCATGATGAAAAACTGCTGACAATGCTTTATGACAAGCGGCTTGAGCCCGGCGTGACAGTCGATCAGGCCCGCCCCATCGTGCATGTCATTGCCCGGGAATTGATGGGGCAGCCGCTCTGACCCCAAGGACAGGAGAACCCAAATGGGAATATTCGATTTTCTGACCGGAGAATTCATTGACGTCATCCATTGGGTTGACGACACTCGCGACATCATGGTCTGGCGGTTCGAGCGTGAAGGCCATGAAAT
Source organism: Ruegeria sp. AI2 (assembly GCF_056541275.1). Classification (NCBI taxonomy): domain Bacteria; kingdom Pseudomonadati; phylum Pseudomonadota; class Alphaproteobacteria; order Rhodobacterales; family Roseobacteraceae; genus Ruegeria; species Ruegeria sp. AI2. The sequence continues at coordinate 56,558 of NZ_JBQFYB010000001.1, read as the reverse complement.
CAAATACGGTGCCAAGCTGACGGTGCGCGAAGGTCAGGCGGCTGTATTTGTGCACGAAGGGCAATTGGCAGATGTGTTCACGCCAGGTCTCTATATGCTTGAGACCAACAACATGCCGATCCTGACCACATTACAGCACTGGGATCATGGCTTTCAGTCGCCGTTCAAGTCCGAGATCTACTTCGTCAACACGACCCGGTTCAACGACCTGAAATGGGGGACCAAGAACCCGATCATGCTGCGCGACCCCGAGTTTGGTCCGACCCGCATTCGCGCCTATGGCACCTATACCGTTCGGGTCAAAGACCCGGCCAGATTCCTTGTTGAAATCGTCGGAACTGACGGCGAATTCACCATGAGCGAGATCAGCTTTCAGGTGCGCAACATCATCGTGCAGGAGTTCAGCCGCGTTATTTCGGGGTCTGGCATTCCTGTGTTGGACATGGCAGCGAACACGGCTGATCTGGGCAAATTGATCGCGGCCGAAGTTTCCCCAGTGCTGGAAGGCTATGGGCTGGAGATGCCGGAATTCTACATCGAGAACATCTCGCTTCCGCCTGCGGTCGAGGCCGCATTGGACAAGCGGACCTCGATGGGATTGGCCGGAGATCTGGGCAAATTCACACAGTATTCCGCAGCCGAGGCGATGACGGCTGCGGCCAGCAACCCCAGCCAGAGCGGTGGCATGGGCGCAGGTCTTGGCATGGGAATGGGCATGGCGATGGCACAGCAGATGTCGAACATGGCAGCGGGCCAGCCAAGCGGCCCGTGGGGATCGCCTGCCCCCGCTGCCCCACGACCGGCAGCCCATGTGGCCCCGCCGCCCCCGCCACCAGTTGAGCATGTTTGGCATATTGCCGTGGATGGGCAGACCAGCGGCCCGTTTTCCAAGGCCAGGATGGGCCGTATGGCCAGCGAAGGCGATCTGACGCGCGAGACCTATGTATGGACCGCAGGCCAGGACGGCTGGAAGAAAGCCGGAGACGTGCAGGAACTTGCACAACTGTTCACCATTCTGCCTCCGCCGCCGCCGGCCGCCTGACCAAAACGCGATACTCCTCCATCTGTCCTGACACTTCTGGGTAATGTATGACACACGCCCCTGACCTTGCAGAGCACCGCTTCCCCTGCCAGCAATGCGGCGCGGATTACCGGTTCAGTCCTAGCAATGGTACGCTAACATGTGATCATTGTGGTCATTCCGAACCTATCGGATCGGGTCCGTGGCAAGGTGCCAGCCTGCGCGAACTGGATTTTGACGCGGCCATTGCGGACCGTCTGCCTGACAGCGAGCTTGAACAGACCCGCGTTCTGTCCTGTCCGAACTGCGCAGCGCAGGTTGAATTCGACCCCAACACGCACGCTGCGGAATGCCCGTTCTGCGCCACGCCGGTGGTAACCGACACCGGCGTGAACCGGCATATCAAGCCGAAGGGCGTTCTGCCTTTTGCTTTCGACGAGCGCGAGGCGCATAAGGCGATGAGCGATTGGCTGGGGCGGTTATGGTTCGCGCCAAACGGGTTGAAGGACTATGCCCGCAAGGGCCGCAAGATGCAGGGCATTTATGTGCCGTACTGGACCTTTGATGCCGACACCAAATCCGCCTACCGTGGTGAGCGCGGCGTGATCTATTATGAAACCCACACTGTGATGCGGGATGGTAAACGGGTTCAGCAACAAGTACCAAAGGTGCGCTGGTCGCCCAAATCGGGTCGTGTTGCGCGGTTTTTTGACGATGTCCTGGTGCTGGCTTCGCAGTCGTTGCCCAAGGCTTACACTGACGCGTTGCAGCCTTGGGATCTGCCGGCACTTGAATCTTACCAGCCAGAATACCTCGCCGGATTTCGCGCCGAGGCATATACAGTTGAACTAAATGAGGGCTATACCGAGGCCCGCGCGCATATGGCGCGCGTGATCGAACGGGATGTTCGCTTCGATATTGGGGGCGACAAGCAACGTATCCACGCGGTGGACACTGAGGTGCGCGATGTCACCTTCAAACATATTCTGCTGCCAATCTGGATGGCGGCCTACAAATATCGCGGGCAGACCTATCGATTTGTGGTGAACGGCCGAACCGGACGGGTTCAGGGGGAACGCCCCTGGTCCGCCATCAAGATCACGATTGCCGTTGTTCTGGGCCTGCTGGTTGCCGGGGTTGTCGGATATCTGGTGGCTAACGGGCAGCAATAACAACCACTTGTACAAAACGCACGGCATGATCATCCTAAGGGTCGAGACGTAGAAACGAGGCGCCCGTGTCATTTGCAGAACTGAATAACCTTCTGGAGAAACGTCATTCCTGCCGGGCCTTCCTGCCCGATCCTGTGCCAAAAGAGCAGATCGAACAAATCGTGGGCAGCGCGGCCCGGGTCCCAAGTTGGTGTAACGCGCAGCCGTGGCAATTGGTAATCACAAGCGCCGCTGAGACCGACAGGTTCCGTGCTGCGATGCAAAACGAAGCTGAAACAGGCGCACCGGCCCCCGATCTTCCGTTTCCCGCGTCATACTCCGGCGTCTATCAAGACCGCCGCCGCGCGTGCGGTTGGGCGCTGTATGAAGCAGTCGGCGTGGAACGCGGGGACCGGGCAGGATCGGCCCAACAAATGATGCGCAACTTCGCTCTGTTCGACGCACCGCATTGCGCCATCGTCTCAAGCCCGGCGGAACTTGGACCATATGGCGCAATGGATTGCGGAGGGTTTGTTACGGCTTTCTCGTTGGCAGCACAGGCGTTGGGCGTGGCAACCATTCCTCAGGCCGCATTAGCTGCGTATGGCCCGTTCCTGCACAGATATTTTCAGATCCCGGAAGACCGTCTGATCCTGTGCGCAATCTCCTTTGGATATTCAGACAGAAAGCATCCCGCAAATAACTTTCGCACAGATCGTGCCGCGCTGGGTGACTTTGTCGACTGGCGCGGCTAAACCATCGCTCAGGCAAGATAATCGCCAAGGGGGGGAACCGCGTGCGCGCATTGCTGCAAAGAGTTTCGCAAGCCAAAGTATCGGTCGATGGCAATGTCATTGGCGCAACCGGTCCGGGGCTTTTGATTCTTGTCTGCGCCATGCAGGGTGACGATGAAGCCCAGGCTGAAAAACTGGCCCGGAAAACCGCCAGACTCAGGATTTTCAAGGACGATGCGGGCAAAATGAACCGCTCGCTTCTGGATGTAAAAGGGTCAGCCTTGGTGATCAGCCAGTTTACACTGGCGGCAGATACAACAAGCGGTAACAGGCCGGGGTTTTCAACTGCAGCACCGCCCGAACTGGGCGAGCATCTGTATAACACCTTCGCAAACTACCTTGCTGCGCAAGGTGTAGCGGTGGAAACTGGACAATTCGGGGCCGACATGGCCGTTGAACTTGTCAACGACGGACCGGTCACAATCTGGGTGGAGATTTGATGGATACTGAAAAGCAAGCCGTTCAACTTTGGCGCGCCGGGGTTGAGGCCGTTGATGGATACACCGCCACCGAGGCCGCCCTGCACGACATCCCGAAACCGGACCGTATTCTGGCCGTAGGCAAGCCCGCCGCCGCCATGGCACGGGCGGCCTTGGCGCGGTTCGGCACGGTTCCCACGCTTGTTGTGACCAAGGACGATCACGGCCGTGACTTGCCGGACACTGTCGAGGTGATCGAAGCCTCGCACCCGGTTCCGGACAACCGCAGCCTTGAAGGCGGGCGTGCTCTGCGTAAGGCGCTGGAACAGATGGACCCCGGATCACATGTGCTGCTTCTGGTGTCGGGTGGCGCATCTTCGCTGGCCGAAGACCTTTTGCCCGGAAAATCACTGAGCGATCTCGAAGCATTGAACCGCAAGTTGCTTTCAGAGGGGATGGATATCGGTGCGATGAACGCTGAGCGGCGCAAACTGTCCCGCATCAAAGGCGGGGGGTTACTGTCGCACTTTGCGGGCGCGCGCGCGACTGTTCTGGCCATCTCGGACGTACCGGGCGACGACCTCAATGTCATTGGATCGGGTATCGGCGCTTTGCCTTCCAGCCACACATTTGGGGCCACCACTCGGATCGTGGCCTCAAACGCCCATGCCCGCAATGCGGTTGTGCAAGCCGCCGAAGCAGCTGGGCTAAAGGTTTGGGCCAATGAAGAGGCGCTGCATGATGACTATCTGAAGGTCGCCGCACATCTTGGCCAACTGCTGCGCGGAATGGAAAAAGGCGTGATGGTCTTCGGTGGGGAACCGACTGTGGTCTTGCCGGATCACCCTGGGCGCGGTGGACGAAACCAAGCACTGGCACTTGCGCTGGCGCAGGAGATTGCCGGGCAGCCAAACCTGACAGTTGTTGTCGGCGGAACGGACGGCACAGACGGACCGACCAATGCGGCAGGGGGAATCATTACCGGTGCAACATGGAACGACAGCGGGATGACCGCGCTTATTAATGCTGACAGCGGGTCGTTTCTGGACAAAGCCCAAGCCTTGCTGACAACCGGGCCAACTGGCACCAATGTCATGGACTTGGTTGTCGCAATACGTGGATGAACTGACGCATATCACACCACCCCAGACCGTAAAGGCCCGGAAACTGGCCTGAAACAGAATTGTATCATAATATTCTTGTGGAAAGGGCATCGCGCCAAACAAAGTTACTTGCGCTTCGGCCTTCGGCATCAAGGAGAAATACCCTTGCCCGGTCCGCCGAAATAAGTCAACGTTGACTCATGCGTCAACAAAAACCCGAAAAGGGTTAAAACCACTCGATAGGGAGAATACTCGATGAACGAACAAATCACGCATATGGCCGGTCAGGTCACAGCCGGAAAAATGACCCGCCGCGAATTCATGGGGAAAGCCGCGGCGCTGGGTGTTTCGGCTGCGATGGCCAGCACAATGTTCGCAGACGCCGCTCGGGCTGCTGGCCCGAAAAAGGGCGGTGATTTGAAATTTGGTCTTCAGGGTGGTGAATCCACTAACTCTCTGGACCCGGCGACCTACGCAAGCTCTGTTCCCTTCCAGAACGGTAAACAGTTTGGTGACCAGCTTGTCGAAGTTGCACCGGACGGTTCGATCGAACCTCGTCTGGCGGAAAGTGTTGAAGGCAGCGCTGATGCCAAGGTTTGGACTTTCAAGCTGCGTCAGGGTGTCGAATTCCACAACGGCAAGACCATGACCAGCGAAGACGTGCTGAAAACCATGCAGCGCCACTCGAACGAAGACTCCAAGTCCGGTGCCCTGGGCATCATGAAGGGCATTGAGTCAATGAAAGCTGATGGCGACAACTTCCAGGTCACCCTGACCGAGCCAAACGCCGACCTGCCCTATCTAATGGCCGATTACCACCTAATCATTCAGCCTGATGGCGGTATGGATAATCCAGGGGCAGGTATCGGGACTGGACCGTACAAATTGGAAGTTGACGAACCCGGTGTGCGTCACTTGTTTACAAAGAACGAAAACCACTGGAACAGCGATTACGGCAATTTCGACAGTGTCGAAGTCATCGTCATCAACGACGCAACTGCGCGTACCGCTGCCCTGCAATCCGGACAGGTCCACGCGGTCAACCGCGTGGAACCCAAAGTTGCCGACCTGTTGGGCCGCGCACCCAACCTGACCGTACATTCAACCGCTGGTCGCGGTCACTATGTCTTCATCATGCATTGTGACACGGCACCGTTTGATAACAATGAACTGCGCACCGCGCTGAAGTACGCCATCAACCGGGCAGACCTGGTAGACAAGGTTCTGCGAGGCTACGGTTCGATTGGTAATGATATGCCAATCAACGCGGCCTACCCACTGTTTGACGAAACAATCGAGCAGCGCGAATTCAGTGTCGAAAAGGCGGCCGAGCACTACAAGAAGTCCGGCCACGATGGTTCGCCGATTATCCTGCGTGTTGCGGATGGTGCCTTCCCAGGTGCTGTCGACGCCGCTGCTCTGTTCCAGCAAACCGCTGCGCAAGCTGGTATTCCACTGGAAATCAAACGTGAGCCCAACGATGGCTACTGGTCCGAAGTCTGGAACGTCCAGCCCTTCTGTGCATCGTACTGGGGTGGTCGCCCTGTACAGGACCAGATGTATACTACCGCTTACCTGTCAACTGCGGATTGGAACGACACTCGTTTCAAAGTTCAGGCCTTTGACGATCTGTTGTTTGCGGCGCGTGCAGAGCTGGATGCAAAAAAGCGCAAAGGCATCTATAGCCAGATGGGCCGTATGGTCCGCGACGAAGGCGGCTTGATCTGCCCAATGTTCAACAACTTTGTTGAAGGCGTCAGTAATCAGCTGGATGGTTGGGAATCAGACCCGAACCAAGAGATGATGAACGGCAACATGTCCCGCAAAATGTGGTTCGTCTAAAACGGGCCACGGATCATGCATCCTATCATCAAACTGGTTTCCCAGCGCCTCGCGCTGGGACTCTTATTGCTGTTTGGCGCTTCGGCTCTGATTTTTGGCCTGACCGAAGCCCTTCCCGGAGACGCAGCGCAAGCCGTCCTGGGGCAGTCCGCAACCCCCGAGGCCCTTGCAAACCTGCGCGAAGAAATGGGCCTGAACCGGCCTGCCCTGACCCGCTATTTCGAATGGCTGGGCGGTATCGTTCAAGGTGATTTGGGTCAGTCCCTGACCAACAAGCTGGACATTGCGGAAAGCATTGGCAAACGGTTGGGCAACACGTTGTTTCTGGCATGCGCCGCAGCCGTGGTTTCGGTTCCGCTTGCCATCTTCCTGGGCTTGCTGGCAGTCCGCTACCGCAACCGCTGGCCGGACAAGCTAATCTCTGCCATCACGCTTACGACAGTGTCGATACCAGAGTTTCTGATCGGCTACGTGGTGATCTACTATGTCTCGGTAAAGCTGGGCTGGTTTTCCTCGCTTGCGATGATCAATGACTCGATGTCATTCGGGCAAAAACTCAATGCGATCGCGTTGCCCGCTTTCGTGCTGACGCTGGTGGTCTTGGCGCAGATGATGCGCATGACCCGCGCGGCGATCCTCAACCTGATGCAGTCGGCCTATATCGAAACGGCGGAACTGAAGGGGTTGTCAAACTTTCAGGTCATCGCGAGACACGCCTTTCCGAACGCGATCTCGCCCATTGTAAACGTGGTGATGCTGAACCTGGCCTATCTGGTCGTGGGTGTTGTCGTGGTCGAAGTGGTGTTCGTTTATCCCGGCATGGGGCAATACCTGGTGGACTCGGTAACCAAACGTGACGTGCCGGTCGTACTGGCGTGTGGTGTGGTCTTTGCCGCCGTCTATATCGGGCTGAACATGGTGGCCGATATCGTATCGATCCTGGCCAACCCAAGACTGAGGCATCCGAAATGATGAAAAATATTCCAATTTCGGCAATGATCGGTCTGTTGTTCACAGGTCTCTATTTCTTTGTCGCCTTGGCTGCACCGCTTATTGCGCCCTACGGTATGGCCGAAGTGGTTGGCGATGTGTGGGAGCCATCAAGCGCAGAACATCTGTTGGGCACAGACAATATTGGACGGGATCTGCTCACGCGCATGATCTACGGCGGGCGCACGACGATCTTCATTGCGGCTGCGGCTACGATCCTCAGCTTTGTAACCGGCACGTCGCTGGGTTTGCTGGCTGCGGTTCTGGGCGGTTGGGCTGATCAGGTTCTCAGCCGGGCGGTTGACCTGGTCATGTCGATCCCGACGCTGATCCTGGCACTTGTCATTCTTGCCATCGTCCCGGTGACGGTCCCGATCCTGATCCTGGTGATGGGCCTTCTGGACGCGACACGCCCGTATCGTCTGTCGCGATCGGTTGCTGTCGACATCAACGTGATGGATTATGTCGAGGCCGCCAAATTGCGCGGCGAAGGCCGTGCCTGGATCATCTTCCGTGAAATCCTGCCGAACGCCCTGTCACCGCTGGTGGCCGAGTTCGGGCTGCGGTTCATCTTTATGGTCCTCTTCATCTCGACCCTTTCGTTTCTGGGGCTGGGCGTCCAGCCCCCGCTGGCCGACTGGGGCGGCATCGTGAAAGAGAACAAGGATGGCATCGTGTATGGCATTGGCGCAGCTTTGTACCCGGCTGTTGCCATCGCGACGCTCGCGATCTCGGTCAACCTTGTGGCTGACTGGATCCTGAACCGAACCACATCGCTGAAAGGAGGTCGGGGATGAGTGATACCCTTCTCAAGGTCCGTGACCTCAAGATCGGTGCAACGGTCTATCCACCGGGTGAAAAACCCCATGACATCGAAATCGTGCACGGGGTCAGTTTTGACCTCGAACGCGGCAAGGTTCTGGGGCTGATCGGAGAATCCGGGGCCGGTAAGTCCACCATCGGCCTCGCTTCCATGGCCTATGGCCGGGGTGGTGTTGAAATCACTGGCGGCGAGGTTTGGGTAAATGGGCGCGATATCCTGAAATCGTCACATGGCGATATCCGCAATCTGCGCGGGGGTGAGGTTGCGTATGTGTCGCAATCCGCTGCCGCGTCGTTCAACCCGGCCAAGAAGATCATGGATCAGGTTGTCGAAGCTGCGGTCGAGCACAAGAAGTTTTCGCGAAAAGAGGCCGAAGGCCGCGCGCGGGAACTGTTCGCCAAACTAGGCCTACCCGACCCGGATAATATCGGTGACCGCTACCCGCACCAGGTTTCAGGCGGACAGTTGCAGCGATGCATGACTGCGCTGGCGCTGTGCCCCGAACCTGACCTGGTGGTGTTCGATGAACCTACCACGGCGCTGGATGTGACCACGCAGATCGACGTGCTGATGGCAATCAAAGAAGCCATTCGCGATACCGGTGTTGCTGCTCTTTACATCACGCACGACCTTGCGGTCGTGGCGCAGGTCAGCGACGAAATCATGGTTCTGCGGATGGGAAATACGATTGAATACGGGTCAACCGATCAGATCATCAACAACCCGCAGGAAGAGTACACGCAAGCTCTGGTCTCGGTCCGTTCGATCGAGCACGAGGAAAAACAGCCCACAGCGGAACCGCTGTTGAGCGTTGACGGTATCACCGCGCGCTACAAGGGATTGAATTTCGACGTGCTGCACAACGTCAATGTCGAGCTTCATCCGGGGCAGACGCTGGCAGTTGTGGGCGAATCCGGTTCTGGTAAGTCGACTCTCGCTCGGGTGATCACCGGCCTGTTGCCACCGCGCGATGGCGAGATTACGTTTGCTGGACGCAAGCTTTCGCCTGATCTTGCCGGACGATCCCGCGAGGACCTGCGCGAGTTGCAGATGATCTATCAGATGGCTGACGTGGCAATGAACCCGCGCCAGACCGTCGGCACGATCATCGGGCGCCCGCTGGAGTTCTACTTCAACATGCGTGGTGCCGAAAAACGCAAACGGGTCGTCGAGTTGCTGGACGAGATCGAGTTGGGCGAGAAGTTCATCGACCGTTACCCAGCCGAGTTGTCCGGTGGCCAGAAGCAACGCGTGTGTATCGCGCGGTCTTTGGCGGCCAAGCCCAAGATGATCATCTGCGACGAGGTGACATCGGCGCTCGACCCGCTTGTGGCGGACGGTATCCTCAAGCTGCTGCTGGATTTGCAGAAGATCGAGGATGTGGCCTACCTGTTTATCACCCACGATTTGGCGACGGTTCGGGCGATCAGCGACAGCATCGCGGTGATGTATCAGGGACGCGTGGCGCGCTATGGCCCAAAGAGCCAGGTGCTCAGCCCGCCATTCGACGACTATACAGACCTGCTGCTGAGCTCGGTGCCCGAGATGCATCTGGGCTGGCTGGAAGAGGTCGTTGCCCATCGCAAAATGGAAAGCGCGGGGAACTGATCTCTGCGCCTGTAACATCACTTTGAAGAAATGGATTCCCGGCGTTTTGCATCTTGGCTGACGTCGGGAATTTATTATTTGGGACGCGATTTGGCAGGCGCATGGTTTCAACTCGCGTATCGTCCGCATGAAATACTCAGATCAAAAGGCCGAACCATGGACCGTAAACTACTATTGATCATCCTAGACGGAGTACCATACCGGAACTTCCGCCGCCTGTTCGGCAACCTGGAAGGTTGGGTCGACAGCGGCGAAGCTCGGGTGTGGAAGCACCGCGCGGTGCTGCCTTCAACTTCGGCCAGTTGCTATGCATCGATCCATACGGGCGTAACCCCGCAAGAACACGGCTGCACCGGAAACGGCAACGTTTTTCGCCTGAGCCACAAGGATATCTTTAGCCAGGTACGTGAGGCCGGCGGCGTGACTGGGGCAGTAACGCACAGTTTTTGGTCGCAGTTCTTCAACCGCCACCCGTTCGACTATGTCCGCGACGTCGAATATGACGAGCCAGAGAGCCAGACCATCAATCACGGTCGCTTTCACAGCATGACCGGTTACGGCAAAGACAATCAGATGACCCCGTCCGACGTCGATCTGTTTGCGACCCTGACCAATCTGTGTCTGCGCTTTGGGTTGGACTATGGAATCCTGCACACCTGCACACTGGACAGCATGGGTCACCGTTTCTATCACGACTGCGAGGAAATGGATCATGCCTGTTTTGTTGCAGACGAGATGCTGGCCCCGTTCATCCCACGCTGGCGCCAACTAGGGTATGAGGTGATCGTCACCGCCGATCACGGTCAGGACGAGCGCGGACACCACGGTGGGCGCAGCCCACTGCAACAGGAAACCGCGCTTTATTACTTCGGCGATGCCGACGGGCCTGACACGGAAACCGTAATCGACCAGATCCAATTGGCCCCGACCATTCTGAACCGTTTGGGTGCGCCCCTCGCAGAGACGATGAAGGCTAAGCCTTTCCTGAAGTAACTGGCTGGCGTCAGTCGTAGGGCCAGATTTCTTGCCCAAGTGCTTCGATTGCGATCGAGATCCGTTCGAAACTGTCTGCTGCGCGCTTTACCGAGGTTCGCGCGCGCAGGTACCCATGGACAAGGCCAGGTTCGTTGATCCAATGGGCCAGACCACCAGCTGCGCTGATCCGCTCGCAATAGACCTTCCCGTCATCACGGAGCGGATCACAATCAGCGGTAATCACAACAGTAGGCGGCAGTTTCGAGAAATCATTGTCCTGTAAGGGCGCGTAAGTCGGATCGCCCTGAGGCGGGGTACCTGCGTATCGGACGGTTTCGTAGAATTTAATATCGTCCAGTGTCAGTAAAGGGGCATGGGCGTGCTCAAGATATGAGCCGCGCGATTGGTCTCCGCCAAAACCGGGGTAGATCAGCACCTGCCCCAGTATATTGTCCAGCCGCCCGCGCGCATGGTGGGCGATAGCTGCAGCCAGATTTCCACCTGCACTATCCCCGGCCAGGACAAGCGGGTCGCCATACTCTGCCGCCGCCCACTTCACAGCCGTCCAGCAATCCTGGAATTGCGCCGGATGCACATGTTCAGGGCACAGCCTGTAGTCAACTGAAACGACGCGGTATCCCGTTTGGGCACAGAACTCGGCACAGACATCATCATGGCTGTCCAGCCCGCCAACAACAAACCCGCCGCCGTGGAAATAGACGATCGTTCGGGTCGGTTGCCCGGATGTATAATGGCGGACCGGCACCCCATCGGCGTACAGGTCCTGAGTTTCGACACCGGCAGGGCGCTGTTGGCGAAATTTCTTGCACATCGCGTCATAGACGCGACGCTGGTCCTCGATGGACAAATCGACCGCATCATCGGGATAGCTTTCAGCCGTGCGGCGTATGAACGCCCAGGTTTCTTCGTCGATCAGGCGTTCATAGTCCATTGTTCCTCCAACTTATTTGGACCACTCCCAGGGCCGGGTGTATGCGCCTAGGACTTTCGCGACATCGTCTTCCGAAGATCCGTTCGCGTCAAGCTGCGCGACAAGGCCGCGCTTCTTATCGTCGATCACCAGAACAACCCGCGCAGCAAGACCCGCAGCGTCAAGAGCACCGTTGTAGATGCGGGTGATGGCCTTTTTACGCAGGTCCGGCTTGAATACCTTGCCGACCGCAGTTTTCGGCAACTCGTCAAGAATGGTAATGTGCTTGGGTTGCGCGGCACGCTCATGCACGTGAACCTTGCAATATTCCAGCAGCTCATTTTCAGTGACCGACGCCCCATCGACCAATTCGACATAGGCGCAGGGCACTTCGCCCGAATGCGCGTCCGGCTGGCCGATCGCCCCCGCGAAGGCAACCGCATTGTGACCCAGCAGTGCCTCTTCGATTTCGGCAGGATCGATATTGTGGCCACCGCGAATGATCAGGTCCTTGGCGCGACCGGTGATCCAAAGGTAGCCGTCTTCGTCAAACCGCCCCAGATCGCCCGTACGCAAGTATTTGTCAAAGTGATAAAGACCAATGTTCTTGTCGGCCTCAGAATACGTGTTGCCTGCGTACACACCGGGGTTCGAGATGCAGATCTCACCAATCTGATCAGTGCCGCACTCTGTCGGCCCATCCGGCCCATCCAGCAGGATTTTGACATCCGTATAGGGGAACGGAATACCGATCGAACCGATCTTTTTCTCGCCATCCACGGGGTTGCACGAGACCAGACAGGTGGCCTCGGTCAGGCCGTAGCCTTCGACGATGGTGACGCCCGTCGCCTCTTCGAAGCGGCGGAACAACTCCACCGGCAGTGGCGCTGAACCCGAAAAGGCGGTTCTCACACTTGAGATATCTGCGTCCACCGGGCGTTGCATCTTGGCTGATATCGCGGTTGGAACAGTGATGATAAAGCTCACCTTCCAGCGCTCTATCAGCTTCCAGAAATTGTCGAATACACCGTCACCGCGATAACCTGCAGGTGTCGGGAATATCACATGCGCACCCGACGACACGGCGGCCATAACGATCACATGCACTGCAAAGACGTGGAACATCGGCAGCGGGCACATGATGACGTCATTCTCGTCAAACAACAGCGTGTTGCCCAGCCAGCCGTTGTAGATCAGGCCCGAGTATTTATGCTGCGCCACCTTGGGCATCCCGGTGGTCCCACCGGTGTGGAAGAAACAAGCAACGCGATCGTCCTTGCTGTCCTCGAATGTCAGCGTCGTTGGTTGCTTGGCAAGTTCCTTGTTGAAACTCTTGTAGTCCGCATGTGCCAGTTTTTCCTTTTCGCCCATCTTGGGGCGCAGGAAGGGAACCAGCCACGATTTGGGCGGCGTCAGGTACCGATTCAGGTCAATTTCCAGAATGGTGTTGACCTTGGGCGCGTGGCGCACCGCCTCTTCCACCTTCTGGGCAACATCCGTTTTCGGGAAAGACTTCAATGTAACAACCACTTTGGCGCCTGTCTCGCGCAGGATCGCCGCAATCTGTTCGGGCTCCAGCAACGGATTGATCGGGTTCACAATCCCCGCAACTGCACCGCCCATCATGGTAATCAGTGTTTCGTTACAGTTTGGCAGCACATAGGCCACCACATCTTTTTCACCCACACCCAGCGCACGAAACAGGTTTGCCGCCTGATTGACCTTGCCCAGAAGTTCAGACCAGGTCAGGGTTTCGGCTTTGTCATTGGGGCCAGAAAAAAGCTGAAAACTGATGGCATTGTGGTTCGGGAACTTCCCCGCCGTGCGCGACAGGAGCTGATGGAAGGTGACAGGCAGATCCCGATCCTCCCACGACATTTCCTGTTCCATGCGCGTCTTGTCTTCCAATCCCACAAAGGCCATGTGGTTCCTCCCGTTTTTCTCCCGTGTTTTTGCACGAGCTTGTTGTTCGCAACCAAGATGGAAGCAAAACAACCCTCGCGCAAGCGAGGCCTTAGCCTTCAAAGGGGGTAAAATGTAGAATGACGCTACGGCGAATTGACAAATGCCCGCGCGTCACTCCTATTCTGCCGCAACGCCATCTGTGAACTGCAGTCGTGCAAGGCGCGCATATAGCCCATCTTGGGACACCAGATCATCATGGCTGCCCTGCGCCACGATACGGCCTTCTTCCAGCACGACAATACGGTCGGCTTTCTTTACAGTCGCCAATCTGTGCGCGACGATCAGGGTCGTGCGACCGGCACGCATCTGATCCACGGCGCCCTGCACCGCTCGCTCACTCTCCGCATCAAGAGCCGAGGTCGCCTCGTCCAGCAGCAGCACAGGTGCGTCGCGTAAAATGGCGCGGGCGATTGCGATACGCTGTTTTTGCCCACCCGACAGCATGACACCGCGTTCGCCGACAAAACTGTCATACCCATCGGGCAAGGCGGCAATGAAATCGTGTGCGATGGCGGCACGGGCTGCGGCTTCTACTTCGGCATCCGTTGCGTCCAGACGACCGAAGCGAATGTTTTCGCGGGCTGAGGCGGCAAAGATCACCGGATCCTGCGGCACCAAAGACATAAACTTCCGGAAATCTGTGCGATCCAATTCCCGCAGATCATGGCCATCCAACATCACCCGGCCTGAGTTCGGGTCATAAAATCGTTGAATCAATTGAATGATCGTCGTCTTGCCCGCCCCTGACGGCCCGACAAAGGCAACGGTCTCGCCCGGGTTTACCTGAAGCGACAAGTGATCCAGCGCGATTGTATTAGGGCGCGCGGGATAGCGAAAACTGACATCTTCGAACCGGATTTCGCCTCGGACGTCCTTTGGCAAAGGAGCGGGGTTAACGGGGTCGGAAACCGTATCTTCGGCATGCAGCAACTCGACAAGACGCTCGGTGGCTCCGGCTGCGCGCTGAAGCTCGCTCCAAATCTCGGACAGGGCCGCAACAGAACCCGCCATGATGATCGAGTAGATCACGAATTGAATCAGAACGCCTTCGGTCATCACACCGTTGCGCACGTCATTTGCACCCATCCACAGAACGCCGACGATACCTGAAAATACCAGAAAGATCACAATCACCGTCAGCACTGCACGGGTCTGAATCCGACGCAGTGAAACAGTATAGGACATCTCGGTCATCTCATCGAATTGCTGGCGGCTGGCTTGTTCGTGGGTAAAGGCCTGCACCGTCTGTACCGCCCCCAATGCCTCGCCCGCATTTCCGGATGACGCAGCGATCCAATCCTGGTTTTCACGGCTGATCACGCGCAGACGCCGACCCAGAATCAATATCGGCACCACCACCACGGGGATAAGCAGCAAGACAAGCCCGGTCAGCTTGGCCGAGGTCAACAGCATCAGAACCAGCCCGCCAATAAACATCAGCATATTGCGCAGCGCGATGGACACGGATGAGCCTAGAACCGATTGGATGAGGGTCGTGTCGGTGGTAATCCTGCTCAGCACTTCACCGGTCATAATACGTTCGTAGAATTCGGGGCTCATGCCGATCACGCGATCGAACACAGCCTTGCGGATATCGGCAACCACACGTTCCCCCAACCGTGTGACCAACGCATATCTGATACCGGTTCCCGCAGCCAGAACAGCGGCAATGCCCAACGCTGCCAAAAAGTACCAGTCCAGCAATTCACCGTCCTGAATGCGGAAATTGTCAACCACGCGTCGCACGGCCAATGGCAGGGTCAACGTCATGCTGGCCGTCAGGATCAGCGCCAGTGTCGCCCCGATCATCAATAACCTGTAAGGCTTCATAAAGGGCCAGAGCGACCCCAGCACCCCGATTTTCCTTGAGCGGGCCCGCTCTTCGCTAGCGCCAGGAGCCGCTGATTGTGCTGGTTTATTGGCGGTCTGTCTTGCCATGTCCGGCCCTTGTGAATTGAACGCTACAAAGTGAACGCTTTCTTGGCCTCAGCCGTCGTTCCGGTCAAGCATTCCTGCCAAAAACAGCCAGCCATAAGGGCCATTTGACGCAGAAATCAGTGGGGATTGGAGCGGGTAGACGGAATCGAACCGACATAGCCTGCTTGGAAGGCAGGGGCTTTACCATTAAGCTATACCCGCAAATGGTTTGCGCTGGTTAAGTCATGCGCCGGGGCGCGTCAAGCGGGAAGTGTGAAAATTCACGCGACCAAAACCGTGATATTTCCCGGTGGATGTACGGCCTTCAATCGTGACTGCGGAATATCCGCGTCGAGGAGAAAAACCGCTCAAGTTCCTCAATGCGTTCCTTGCTTTTTTCCCACCGCGCCTCTTGCACTTCAGCGATCAGGGTTTCCGATATCAACTGCAATGCAATTGTTGAATCCCAACTGGATGGTGCCTCGACCAGTGCGTGAAAGGTGTAATTGGCGGTCTTGCCTATCGGTGATCCCCACTGGTCGGTGAACAGGATAACCGTCACACCGCGGTTGGACGCGACCTGCGCCAGCTTCTCGAGATAGGCCTCGTATCTGCGGATATCAAAAATCACCAGAACCGAGGTTTCATCCATATCAAGCAGGTACTGCGGCCAAACGTTTGCCGAATTGCCCAGCATCGTCACATTGGGTCGAATAATCTGCATGTGATTGAACAGATAGTCCGCATTTGAACGTGTGATACGCCCGCCCACGACGTAAAGATGGCGATCCGTGTTAGCCAGAAGCTGGGCAACGGTGTCGAACATCTCTTTGTCCAGACGTTCCAGCGTGTGGCGCATATTTGTCCAAACGGCCTGCGCAAACCGCGTTGTGGGATGTTCCGCCTCGTCATCCACAACCCAGGCATCCCGTTTAGAGATCGGCTTTTTGATCTGTGCCGCCACCTCCTCTCGCAGGGCTTCCTGCAGGGCGGGAAAACCGTCGAAACCCAGCTTGCGAGCCATACGTATGACCGTCGGGGTCGAGACCTGCGCCGCAGCGGCCAGCTTGGTGATCGATTGCAAGCCAGTCATCGGGTAATCCTGCAAAAGTACTGAGGCCAGCTGCCGTTCTGACCGTGTCAGATCGTCAAGCTCTTCCTGTATCCGTTGTTTGACAAGTTTCGCAACGGTGGCCATAGGCACCTTCGTTTCTCAAATTTTTTACAGGATATGTTTGTTTGTAATTTTGTCTACAGTAATTTTCTTGACAGGTCTGAGGTTGCTGTAACAAATGCTACTTATGCACCACGAATCCGAAACACCAATACTACTACCAACTGAAGCTCCGGCAGCCCGCGTGCAGAACGCCAACGGCCGGGCACAGTGCGTTTTGGTATGCGAACATGCTAGCCGATTCATCCCAGCGTCACTGAACGGATTGGGCTTGACTGAAGACGCTGCATTGTCTCATGCAGCATGGGATATTGGCGCATTAGCGCTTTCGGTCGAACTGATGAAGTCTTTGGACGCGCCTCTAGTTCATTCCTGCATCAGCCGTCTAGTTTACGACTGCAACCGCTCGCCTGAGCGTTCAGATGCAATGCCGCAGGTAAGCGAAGTGTTTTCCATCACCGGCAACAAAAACCTGACGGACGCTCAACGTGCCCAAAGGATCCGCGAGGTTTATGAGCCGTTCAAACAACTGTTGTCGTCTACTCTGGACGCACGGGACCGGCCGCCTGTCGTTGTCACGATGCACAGTTTCACGCCCGTCTACAACGGAAAAACACGATCAGTCGAACTGGGCATTCTTCATGACGAAGACGACCGGGCGGCCCAACTTATGCTGCGCTGCGCCAAGGGCTCGGGTCTGAAAGCCGCGTTGAACGAACCTTATTCTGCCACGGATGGCGTCACGCATACATTGCAGGAACATGCGATCAGTCGGGGGCTTCCGAATGTCATGGTCGAGGTTCGAAACGATCTTATCGACACTCCAACGGGAGTAGACCGTATTGCCGGGATACTGGCGCCGATCCTGCAAACGGTCATTAATGCATATTCGCACACAGAGGCGAAACAATGAGAGTTGAGGTAACGAGATGAAGTTCTTGCGGGGCTACGTGGCGGTCATTGACCGAACGAACCGCTGGATCGGGCGCGTCGTCATGTACGGCATATTCGTCATGATGGGTATTCTGTTCTGGTCTTCGGTCTCTAAAACCTTTTTCGTGCCGTCTCTCTGGACGCTCGAGATGGCTCAGTTCGCCATGGTGGCCTACTACATGCTTGGTGGCCCTTATTCGATCCAGATGGGGTCGAACGTGCGAATGGACCTGCTTTATGGCGAATGGTCTCATCGCCGCAAGGCCTGGACGGATGCCTTCACGGTCGTATTCCTGATCATTTATCTGGTCATCTTGATGTGGGGGGGATGGGACAGCCTGATGTATTCCTTCCAATATGGTGGTGAGCGCAGCGCGACGATCTGGCGGCCCTACCTGTGGCCGGTCAAGCTGATCATGGTTATCGGCATCTTCCTGATGCTGCTGCAGGCCGTTTCCGAGTTGTTCAAGGATATCTTGCGCCTGTGCGGCGACGATATCCCGCGTGAGGTAATCTGATGTCATACGAGATGATTGCCTTGCTGATGTTTGCATCAATGATGCTTATGATGCTGACCGGCCAGCGCGTCTTTGGTGCAATCGGCTGTGTCGCTGTGGTTTCGGCCTTGTTCCTATGGGGAGATAGGGGCGGTTACGACTTAGGTTTTGCCGCTGCGATCAAAGTCATGAAGTGGTACCCGCTGCTGACACTGCCCATGTTCATCTTCATGGGATACATCCTATCCGAAAGTCGGATCGCAGATGACCTTTACAAGATGTTCCATGTCTGGATGGGCGGCTTGTCCGGTGGTCTGGCTGTCGGAACCATCGGGCTGATGGTTCTGATCTCGGCAATGAACGGGCTGTCCGTTGCAGGAATGGCAATCGGCGCTACGATCGCCTTGCCGGAATTGCTGCGCCGGAACTATGACAAGCGCATGGTGACCGGCGTCATTCAGGCCGGATCATCCCTTGGGATTCTGGTGCCACCATCCGTTGTTCTGGTTCTTTATGCCATGATCGCGCGGCAACCCGTTGGCCAGCTATGGCTTGCCGGAGTGATACCCGGGCTGATGATGGCGGCCATGTTCATCATCTACATTGTCATCCGTTGCCGCATCAACCCGTCGCTCGGCCCGGTCCTGCCCGCGGAAGACCGCGACATTCCGCTGCGAGAAAAGCTGCTGCTGTTGCAAGCCGGATTGTTACCCTTGGGCATTTTCATGGTGATGATGGTCCCTTTTGTTAACGGCTGGACTTCGTTGGTGGAATCCTCCGCCATCGGCGCCACCACGGCCATGCTGGCTGCCTTTCTGAAAGGACGGCTGACACGCACGGTTTTCGAGAATTCAATTCGGCACACCCTGGGCATCTCGTGTATGTTCATGTGGATCATTCTGGCGGCTCTGGCTTTTGGCGCTGTCTTCGACGGGTTGGGTGCGGTCAAGGCAATCGAAAGCCTGTTTACCGAAAAACTGGGTCTTTCCCCGTGGATGATCCTGGTTCTCATGCAGCTCAGCTTTATCCTGATGGGTACGTTTCTGGACGATACTGCCATGCTGGTTATCGTCGCGCCGCTTTACGTTCCGTTGGTGGGTGCGCTTGGTTTTGATCTTATCTGGTACGGCGTGCTTTATACGATCACCACGCAGATCGCATATATGACGCCGCCATTCGGCTATAACCTGTTCCTGATGCGAGCGATGGCCCCCCCGGAGATTTCGCTGCGCGATATCTACAGTTCGATCGTTCCTTTTGTTCTGGTGATGGTCTGCGCCTTGGCCATAATCATCATCTTTCCTGAAATCGCGCTTTGGCTGCCGAATTATGTCTATGGAAATTAAGTCACAAGACCCCGGCAAGGGGCGAAGTTCAGCAAGACTAAACAGAGGAGAAAGACAATGACTACAAGACGCAGATTTCTAAGTTCCGCCGGTCTGGCGGGGGCCGCCACACTGGCATCTCCTGCGATCGTCAAAGCGCAATCCGCCATCAAGTGGCGGTTCCAGACCTATGCCGGTGGCGCATTGGGCGAACATGTGACCAAGCCAGCCATCGATTACATCAACGCCAATGCCAATGGCGAACTTGAGATCGAACTGTTCTATGCGGACCAGATCGTTCCGACAGGTGAACTGTTCCAGGCCCTGCAACGCGGTACGATTGACGGTGTGCATTCAGACGACGATTCCATGGCTTCGCCTACTCCGCTGCGTCAGTTCGGTGGTTATTTCCCCTTCGCCACCAAGCATATTCTGGACGTTCCGGTGCTGTTCAACCAGTACGGTCTGGCTGATATCTGGCGCTCGGAATATGAGAAGGTTGGCGTGACGTGGCTGTCGGCAGCGGGTCAGGACCCCTGCAACTTCAACACCAAAAAGGAAATCAAGAGCCTTGGCGACCTGGATGGGCTGAAGCTCTATACCTTCCCGACGGCCGGGCGTTTCCTGGCCAAGTTTGGTGTTGTGCCGGTCAATATCCCTTACGAAGACGCGGAAGTGGCGGTACAAACCGGTGAGTTGGACGGAATGGCCTGGTCGGGCATCACTGAAGATTACACTGTTGGCTGGGCCAATGTGACCGACTATTTCCTGACCAACAACATCTCAGGCGCGTGGATCGGGTCCTGGTTTGCAAACCAGGAACGCTGGGCCGAGTTGCCTGACCACCTGAAATCGGTTGTGATGGCAGGTGTCGAAGCAGGCCACACCTATCGTAACCAGTGGTATTGGGGCGGCGAAGCGGCCTTGCGCGCGAATGGCGACAAACTGCAGTTGCGACAGGTTCCGGCGGCAGAATGGAAAGAAGTGGAAAATGCCGCTATCGAATTCTGGGACGAGGTCGCACAGGAAGGCGAAATTCACCAGAAGATCGTTGGCATCTTCCGTGAGTACAACTCGGTCATCAACCAGGCCGGCGCTCCTTACACTTTCGATTGATATCAAAACAGGGGCGCTGTCATTCAGCGCCCCTACTCAACGCATGAGGTTTGTTTCATGACCGCAACTCTGACTTTCGAAACCCTGAAATCGCTTGTCGCAGACGGCGCGATCGACACTGTATTGGTTTGCATGGTTGACATGCAGGGTCGGTTGATGGGCAAGCGTTTTCATGCAGGTCATTTTGTGGCTGGCGCGTGGGAAGAGACCCATTGCTGTAATTACCTGCTGGCCACGGATCTCGAGATGGCGACGCCGGATGGGTATGCCTCGACCAGCTGGGAGCGGGGTTATGGCGACTATGTGATGAAGCCAGACCTTAGCACATTGCGCCCGGTGCCCTGGCTGGAGGGCACCGCGATGGTGATGTGCGATATGCTGGATCACCACACCCATGAGGAAGTGCCACATGCGCCGCGCTCGATCCTGAAAAAGCAGGTGAACCGCCTGAAGGCGATGGGGTATGAGGCGATGTGCGCCACCGAGCTGGAATTCTTCCTGTTCGCGAAAAGCTTTGATGCGATCCGCAAGGAAGGGTTCCGCGATCTGGAGCCGATCTCGGGGTATAACGAAGATTATCACATTCTGCAGACCACCAAGGAAGAGCATGTGATGCGCCCGATCCGGAACCACCTGTGGGATGCGGGTATTCCGGTCGAGAACACCAAAGGTGAAGCCGAGGCCGGACAGGAAGAACTGAATATCAAATACGCGCCTGCGATGGACACGGCAGAGTATCACTCGATCGCCAAGAACGCGGTGAAAGAGATCGCCTGGCAGCAGGGTCATGCGGCGACCTTCCTGCCGAAATGGCATCATGAAAGGGTTGGCAGCTCGTCGCATGTGCATCAGTCGCTTTGGGCGGATGGCAAACCTGCCTTCTATGATGCCGGGGATGAACTGGGCATGTCGGCGCTGATGAAAAGCTATATGGCCGGTCTGCTGAAATATGCCGCTGATTACACGTATTTCATGGCGCCGTACATCAACAGCTACAAGCGGTTCATGAAGGGCACCTTTGCGCCGACGCGGATCATCTGGTCGGTAGACAACCGTACGGCAGGGTACCGCCTGTGCGGAGATGGAACCAAGGCGATACGGGTCGAGTGCCGCATTCCGGGGTCGGATATGAACCCCTATTTGGCGATTGCTGGGATGCTGGCAGCCGGGATCGCGGGGATCGAAGAAGGGCTGGAGTTGCAGCCGCCGACCAAAGGCGATGTCTATCAGGGCGAGACGGGAAAGATCCCGGGTACTTTGAAGGATGCACGCAACGCTTTGCACGGATCACAGATGCTGCGCGCGGCCATGGGCGATGACGTTGTCGATCACTATACCCGCGCGGCTGAGGTCGAAATCGAGGAATTCGAACGCGTGGTAACCGATTGGGAAATTGCCCGCGGGTTTGAGCGGGCTTGAGATGGAGGAAGCGAGGGGCCGGCCCCTCGCGCACCCCGGGATATTTATGGCCAGATGAAGCAGGGATCCTGCTCTCTTTAGAGATGGAGTGACTATGGGGCAGATGTTGCAATGTGTCTCGCCGATCGATGGATCGGTATTTGCCGAACGAGAAGTACTGTCTCGGGATGCTGCGTTTGAAATTGCTGACCGTGCGCGGGCGGCGCAGGCCGGATGGGCAGCGCGTCCGTTGCAGGAGCGGATTGATCTGGTGATGGCGGGCGTCGCGGCGGTCGGCGCGATGAATGATGAGATTGTTCCGGAACTGGCCCATATGATGGGCCGCCCGGTGCGCTATGGCGGCGAGTTTGGGGGATTCAACGAACGCGCCAGCCATATGGCAAAGATCGCCGAGACGTCACTGGCAGATATTGCCGTGGGCGAGGATGAAACCTTCAAACGCTATATCAAGCGCATTCCGCATGGGGTGGTCTTTGTAGTTGCGCCCTGGAACTACCCCTACATGACGGCGATCAACACGGTAGCCCCCGCTTTGATCGCGGGCAACACCGTTGTTCTGAAACACGCGACCCAGACCTTGTTGGTTGGTGAGCGGATGGCGCAGGCGTTCCATTCGGCGGGTGTGCCTGAAGACGTGTTCCAGAACGTGTTCCTCAGCCACGACGTGACCAATGATCTGATCGCGGGCAACGCGTTCGACTTTGTGAACTTCACCGGTTCGGTTGGTGGCGGTCAGGCCATGGAGCGTGCGGCGGCGGGGACTTTTACGGGCGTCGGCACCGAATTGGGCGGCAAGGATCCGGGTTATGTCATGGACGACGCCGATCTGGACGCGGCGGTTGACACGCTGATCGACGGCGCAATGTTCAATTCGGGCCAATGCTGCTGTGGGATCGAGCGTATTTACGTTCACGAAAGCCTTTATGACGACTTTGTCGCCAAGGCCGTAGACATCGTGAAGGGATACAAGCTGGGCAATCCGCTGGACACCGAAACCACGATAGGCCCAATGGCAAATGTGCGTTTCGCTGACGAGGTGCGCGCACAAATTGCCGAAGCGGTTGAGGCCGGCGCGGTCGCGCATATCGACCCCTTCCCCGAGGATGATGGCGGCGCGTATCTGACGCCGCAGATCCTGACCAATGTCACCCATGATATGCGGGTGATGCGGGACGAAAGCTTTGGCCCAGTTGTGGGCATCATGAAAGTGTCCTCGGATGCCGAGGCCATCGCGCTGATGAATGACAGCGAATTTGGCCTGACTGCCAGCCTTTGGACCCGCGATGTGGATCGCGCGGCGCGTGTGGGCGACCAGATCGAGACCGGCACCGTCTTCATGAACCGGGCCGATTATCTGGATCCTGGGCTGTGCTGGACCGGTTGCAAGAATACCGGACGCGGCGGTGGTCTTTCGGTCATCGGCTATCACAATCTCACCCGTCCAAAATCCTACCACCTGAAGAAGGTCACGGGCTAAGGACGACGGCCTGCTCGGGTCTGACCCCCTCGCCTGAACAGGTCTCAAATCACAAAGGAAACCTGACATGTCACTTGTTGGAAACTGGTCCTATCCGACCGCAATCAAATTTGGTGCCGGGCGCATCAAGGAACTGCCCGCAGCCTGTGCCGCAGCCGGGATGAAGAAACCCCTGCTGGTCACGGACAAAGGGTTGGCCGATCTGCCGATCACAGCGGCGACGCTGGATATCATGGAGGCGGCCGGTCTGGGCCGCGGTGTATTCAGTGATGTGGACCCAAACCCAAATGAGAAAAACCTCGACGCAGGCGTTGCGGCATACAAGGCCGGTGGGCACGATGGTGTGATTGCCTTTGGCGGCGGCTCGGGGCTGGATCTGGGCAAGATGGTCGCCTTCATGTGCGGCCAAACGCTCCCGGTATGGGACTTTGAGGATATCGGCGACTGGTGGACCCGCGCCGACGCGGATGCAATCGCGCCGATCATTGCGGTTCCAACGACTGCGGGGACCGGGTCCGAGGTTGGTCGTGCCAGTGTCATCACCAATTCCGAGACCCACGCCAAAAAGATCATCTTCCACCCCAAGGTCCTGCCGACGGTGGTGATCTGCGATCCTGAACTGACGGTTGGGATGCCCAAATTCATCACCGCAGGCACCGGTCTGGACGCCTTCGCGCATTGCGTCGAAGCCTATTCGAGCCCGCATTATCACCCGATGAGCCAGGGCATCGCACTGGAAGGCATGCGTTTGGTGAAAGACTATCTGCCGCGCGCCTACGCAGATGGCAGCGACATTGAGGCCCGCGCCCAGATGATGAGCGCGGCGGCCATGGGCGCGACCGCGTTCCAGAAGGGACTGGGCGCGATCCACGCCATGAGCCACCCGGTTGGCGCGCACTTTAACACCCATCACGGCACCACAAACGCGGTCTGTATGCCTGCCGTGCTGAACTTTAACGCCCTCGCCATCGCCGACCGGTTCCAGAACGCTGCCGCCTATCTGGGCATCAAAGGCGGGTTCGATGGCTTCCGCGCCTTTGTGCAGGAATTCAACGACAGCCTTGGTATCCCGCGAAAGCTGGCAGACCTCGGCGTGACCGAAACCTCAATCCCAACCCTCGTCGAAGGCGCAATCATCGACCCTTCATGCGGCGGGAACCCGATTGAGTTGACCAAAGGAAACCTGACACAGCTGTTCAAAGCAGCACTGTAAAAAAACAAGCGCCCGGCAAGGAACCTGCCGGGCGCTTTAAGAACTGTTCTACTGGTGCCGGATCAATGCCCGGTCAGTACCAGAGTGTTGACCGGCATCAGGATCAGGCGCAAACGCAAACCTGCCGCATGGACCACGCCAATTGTGTCAACCACATGCAGGAAAGCAGCTTGCCAAAAGCCCAAATCCTCGTGTTCCAGACGGTCATGGTTGTCGGTGTAGACATTGGCCAGACAGTTGCTGCCTGGAGGAATGTCATCGGCCATACCTTTATACAGCGGCTCCATAAAGACCAGAATTGATCCGGGATTAGTATTGTTCTGTACATCCCGCAATTCATCTGATGGACGGATCTGGCCGGACGGTATGACATCCTGCACCTCGACCACCACAGTGGGGATAACGGTGAAAGGCTTGGTCATGCAGCCCAACTCACCGATCATACCTGGTTTGATCACCTGAGCAGACAGCTGGTTGAAAGCCGCCTGAAAACGGTCATGTCCGGTATGCGATGGAACGAGGATGCCAGCAGGGCGCAACAAGGGGCTCACGTAATCACCGACTTGCAGGCTAAACTGCTCGACCCGTCCGGTAACACCGGCGACAATCAGTGTTTTGTCCAACTCGGTCTGCGCGGCGTCCAGCTGTGCTATGGCACTGGCCAGTTGCGCGGGGATCAGCTCCTCGATCTGCTGTTCAACTGCCGCACGTCTAGATTCGGCCGCAACAACCTGCGCCTCACGCTCGGCAACAAGGTTTTCCAACCGCTCAATCTCGGTCAGTCGGACAGCGCTTGAACCTTGGTCGCGCAGGGTCGTATTTCTTTCAAGATCGTCCAAGGACTGCGCCAAAGCTGCCTTGGCACCGGCAATACCGGCATCAGCCTCGGCCAGATCAGTTTCAGCGACACGCAGCGAGGCCTGAACCTGTGCGATCTGTGCATTTGCCGCCTGAACCTGCGCTGCCTGGCTGAAATCTTCGATCCTGAAAATCGGCTGACCAGCGGTTACCAACTCGTTATTCTTGACGAATATTTCCGAAACGCGACCGCCAAGTTGCGGCAGGATCGTCACGGTTCGAAAATAGGACGCTGCGGTTTTACTGGCTGGGTGAAAATAGAACAGCGTGGTGATTACCGTCAGCGCCAGAATGGCACAGGTCGTAAGACCCCAGCGCAATTCGTACCACATAGTGAAAAGGGTGATCTCGTGACCGATACGTTTGCCCTGAACAAACCGGCGGAACAGATAATCGGGCAGTACCGTGATCAAGGCGCACAGCAGGGTCTCAATCATGTGTTTTGCTCCTGCACGTCGGTGACTTCTGAAACGCCAGGGGTTGGAGCAGGTGCCTCGGGCACCGGTTCCGGAGCAATTGCACCTCCAAGAGAACGAATGGCATCGGCGATGTTTCTAAGTGGGGAGGCGAAATCCGGAAACTGGAATCCTGCGACCAGTACAGCGGCAATCCAGAATATCCCGTTATGTGTAAACAGGGCCAGCAGTGCCAGAATGCCCACCAACTGAAATTGCGGATGGTTGTTCTCGTGCGCCATTTTTTCCGGAACCGAATGAAGCGTCAGGTACCCAACACCGATCAGCACCACGAGAATGACAAAGAAGACGACCATAGCCGAAAAAAGGTAATCGCTTCCGTCAGCTGCGACGATATATCGGGGAATGTGCCCAGTGGCCATTGGATGAAGATCTGCTGCGGTCACCTTGCCCTCCTGTTCGTTTTGGTACTTCTTTGAACGGGTTGAAGCCCAAATTCAAGGCTGCTTATAGTTTGGAGATTCTTCGAAATGCCAAGTGCTTGACCCAGAGAGTTAAATGAAACCCAGAAAACTTGTGGCGAACCTGCTGCGGAAGGAACACAAATAATGATCGATTTCTTCGTCATCGGGGGCGGAATTGCCGGGTTGAGTGCGGGCGCGCGCTTATCGGAACATGGAACCGTGATGGTTTTGGAAGCCGAAGACGCCTTGGGGTATCACGCGTCGGGTCGCTCGGCAGCCCTGTTTGAGCAAAGCTATGGCCCGCCATCCGTGGTGGCGCTGAACAGGGCTGGGGCCGCGTTCCTGCACACACAGAACAGTGGGTACCTGACACGGCGCGGACTGATGTTGATCGGTTCGTTTGACCAAATCGAAGTTTTCGAAGCCGACCGCAAAGATCTGAACATGGAAAGAATTCCCATCGATCAGGCGGTTTCGAGCGTTCCGATCCTGAACCCGGCCAAGGTGGGTTTCGCGGCTATCAGTGAAGCTGCGTTTGACATCGATACCGATCGCCTGTTGCAGGATTTCGCGCGGGCCATTCGCCAGAACGGAGGAACCGTTGCAACGAAAAGCAAAGTAACCGGTATTCGAAAAGAGCGGCATTGGCTGGTCGAGGCCGGGCAAATCTTCGAAGCCCGCAATTTGGTGAATGCGACCGGTGCATGGGTGGACGAGATCGCCAAGCTTGCCGGGATACCGCCTATCGGCATCTCTCCTCGCCGCCGATCAATGGCGCGGCTGCCCGCCCCCGGGGGCCATGATGTATCCGGATGGCCCATGATGCTGGGCACGGGTGAAACATGGTACGCCAAACCGGACGCGGGCAAGCTGCTTGTTTCGCCTGCCGAAGCCGACCCGGTACCACCTCAGGACGCCTATGCCGACGATATGGTGCTGGCCGAAGGTCTGGCGCGCTATGAAGAATTGATGACCGAACCAGTAACACGCGTCGAAACAAACTGGGCAGGATTGCGCAGTTTCGCACCAGATGGAACCTTGGTGCTTGGGCCTGACCCGATTGATCCATCGTTCATCTGGTCTGCGGGTCAAGGCGGGTATGGTTTTCAAACAGCACCAGCAGCTTCGCAGTTGTTGTGTGATCTGGTCGTTGGAAACACGCCGGTGCTGGATCCAGACAGCGTCAAATCGCTGACCCCAAACAGGTTGGACAGATGATAAAACGCAATCTACCGCCCTCTGCGAGTGTCGCCAACGCGGGTGAGGATGGAAAACTGGTGGCCCCGGCAGCGACGCGAAACTTGGATGCGCTTTGTGCGTTGCTACAAGACTGGGCACCGCGCCGCGGGCACGCGCTGGAGATTGCAAGCGGAACCGGTCAGCATGTCTGTGGATTTGCTGATTTGCTGCCCGATCTGACGTGGCATCCCACCGAACCTGACCCTGAGCGCCGCAATAGCATCGACGCCTATGCCAGCGCCTTACCCAACGTGGCAGGCGCCGAACATCTGGACGCAACGAATTCGGGCTGGCATACCCGCTTTCCTTCGCAGGACCTGATCGTCTTGATCAACCTGATACATTTGATCAGTTGGCAGGACACCAGAACCATTTTCGCCGAAATCGCTCAGTCCCTGACTGAAAATGGGAGGTTCGTTTTGTACGGCCCATTCAAACGCTCGGGCCAATTGACAAGCGACGGGGACAAAAGGTTTCACGAGGCTCTGATCGGGCAAGATCCCGACATTGGCTACAAGAACGACGAAGATATGCTTGGCCTGTTTCAGGACGTAGGGTTGCGCGTGCTGAAAACCATCGACATGCCCGCAAATAACCTTGCATTTGTTTCCGAGCGCCCGGTCAACTGATCGAGATCAAAGTCAACTTACCACTGCCCGCACATATTCCCGTTATCTTATATGAAAAAGGCACTCAAAATGGCTTGGCAAGAAAAGCTCTCGGCGACGCGCACCAGTTTGCGAAACCTCAACGGGGCCATTCCCGACACTTCGCGCGCATTCGGCGCGCTTGGGAAGGCTGTGAAGGAAGGCGGAACGCTCGACTATAAAACCAAGGAATTTATTGCGCTGGGTATGTCGGTGTCGCTCCGCTGCGAGCCCTGCATTACTCTGCACACCGATGCGTTGGTCAAAGCGGGCGCAACACGCGAGGAGGTGTCCGACGTTTTGGGTATGGCCATTCAGATGGGTGGTGGACCAGCCATGATGTATGCTGCCAAGGCGTTGGAATGTTTCGACGAACTATCCGCGTAACCAACAGAAAAGGCCCCGGAAATTCCGGGGCCTTAGATTGATCAGCCGTCCTTGCGGATGGTTTCGTTTTTCGGATCATAGGGGCTGTCGCATGTCACGACAGCATCCCACAACTTGTCCAGCATCTTGACCTTCAGCTTGGTGCCTTCGACCGCCAGATCAGGCCTCACATAGCCCATGCCGATCGACTTCTCGAACGCGACAGAATAGCCGCCCGAGGTCAGTCGACCTACACGCTCGCCTTCCGGCGTATACAGCGCCTCGCGGCCCCACGGGTCAGCATCGGCTGGACCGTCGATCAGCAAGGTGCAGCACTTGACGCGCACACCGGTCTCTTCCAGCTTGGCCTTGCCGTGGAAGTCCTTGGACAGGTCGACAAAGCGCGGCAGGTCGGCTTCCAGCGGGGTCGCATCGCGGCCCAGTTCGGTGCCAAAGGCGCGATAGGATTTCTCCTGACGCAGCCAGTTCTGGGCACGGGCACCGACCAGTTTCATGCCGTGCTTTTCACCGGCTTTTTCCAGCAGGTCGAACAGGTAGTTCTGCATCTCGATCGGATGGTGCAGTTCCCAGCCCAGCTCACCGGTATAGGCCACGCGGATCGCGTTCACGGGGCACATGCCCAGTTCGATCTGACGGGCCGACAACCACGGGAAGCGCTTGTTGGACAGTGCGGTTTCCGGATCGGCGTCCTTGATGACTTCTTTCAAAACGTCACGCGACTTGGGTCCGGCGATGGCGAAGACGCCCCATTGCGTGGTCACGTCCTGGATTTCGATGTAACCGAACTCCGCCATCTTGTCCTCGGCCGCTTTACGCAGGTAGTCGGCGTCGTACTCAGTCCATGCACCGGCAGAGACGATGTAGTAGTTGTTCTCGCCATTGCGGACGATGGTGTATTCGGTGCGGGTGGTGCCATTCGAGGTCAGCGCGTACGTCAGGTTGATACGACCGACCTTGGGCAGCTTGTTGCAGGTGAACCAATCCAGGAACTGCGTGGCACCGGGGCCTTTGACAACATGCTTGGTGAAGGCCGATGCGTCGATCAGGCCAACGCCTTCGCGGATCGCTTTGGCCTCTTCGACGGCATATTGCCACCAGCCGCCACGGCGGAACGAGCGCGCTTCCTTGTCGAAATTCTCGGGCGCGTCCAGCGGGCCGAAATAGTTCGGGCGTTCCCAGCCATTGACCCAGCCGAATTGAGCACCGCGGGTTTTCTGGCGATCATAGGCCGGAACGGTGCGCAGCGGACGGCAGGCTTCACGCTCTTCATCCGGGTGGTGCAGGATGTAGACATGCTCGTAGCATTCTTCATTCTTACGCGCCGCGAACTCGGTGGTCATCCAGTTGCTGCTGTAACGCTTAGGGTCCAGCGATGCCATGTCGATCTCGGCTTCGCCATCGACCATCATCTGTGCCAGATAATAGCCGGTGCCGCCCGCAGCGGTGATGCCAAAGCTGAAACCCTCAGCCAGCCACATGTTGCGCAAACCCGGAGCCGGACCAACCAGCGGGTTGCCATCCGGTGTATAGCAGATCGGGCCGTTGAAATCATCCTTCAGGCCGGATTCGGCACAGGACGGCACGCGCTCGGCCATTGCCATATACTGCTCGGCGATCCGGTCCAGATCCAGCGGGAACAGGTCGGCGCGGAAGCTGTCCGGAACGCCAAATTCGAACTGCGCAGGGGCGCCGTGTTCGTAGATACCAAGAATCCAGCCACCGCGTTCTTCACGTGCATAGGATTCGTTGTCGGCATCGCGGACAACGGGGTGCTCTGGGTTGCCTGCTTCGCGCCATTTGACCAACTCGGGGTCTTTGTCCATGACGATAAAGGTGTGTTCGACCGGGATTGCAGGCATTTTGATGCCCAGCATCTTGGCAGTGCGCTGCGCGTGGTTGCCCGACGCGGTCACAACATGTTCGGCGGTGATTACGACCTGCTCGTCGGAAGGCACCAGGTTGCCGCCCTTTTCGACCATCTTGGTGCAGGTCACTTCCCAGCGAGTGCCGTTCCAGTGGAAGGCGTCAGCCTGCATCTTGCGCACGATTTCGACGCCACGCTGACGGGCCCCCTTGGCCATCGCCTGAGTCACGTCGGCAGGGTTAATATAACCGTCCTCGGTGTGATAGATCGCGCCCTTCAGATCCGATGTCTCGATCAGCGGCCAGCGTTCCTTGATCTGGTCCGGGGTCAGCCATTCGTATTTCACATCACAGGTTTCGGCGGTCGAGGCATAGAGCATGTATTCGTCCATACGCTCTTGCGTCTGTGCCATGCGCAGGTTGCCCACAACCGCGAAGCCTGCATTCAGGCCGGTTTCTTCCTCAAGCGTCTTGTAGAAATCCACCGAATACTTGTGGATATGGGTCGTCGCATAGGACATGTTGAACAGCGGCAACAGGCCCGCGGCGTGCCAGGTGGACCCGGACGTCAGTTCGTCCCGTTCGATCAACATCACATCGTCCCAGCCCGCTTTGGCCAGATGATAGGCAATCGAGGTCCCGACGGCGCCGCCGCCTACGACCAATGCTTTGACTTGGGTTTTCATAACCGGGCGTCTCCCCTTGAAATCAGTTGACACCATATGGCGCACTTAAGGGGGAAAGCGCGACATTCATCCGACCAGTGATATGAAAAAAACGACCCGAATATCGAAAGCGGGTCGCAATTCATTCGTTGGACCGCTGCCCTCAACCACCGGAACGGCAACGTTTGCTTGTTCCGACCGAGACGCAAACTAATTTGCCACTTTCTTCCGAGGGATTCTTCACCGCCGGTTCCTGTGATGGCGAAGGCTGCGCCTCTGCCGTGAACCAGCCGTCAGAAAGACCGACACGCAAGGATACCGAGGCAAGATATTCTTTCACGCCCAAACCACTTTCCGATGCTTTGGCTTGCTGAACATTGTCCAGCCCTGCAACGGCCAACCCGCAGATGGCTACAAACCCCGCCAGATATTTTACGCTCATGTCGACCATCCTCTGTCATCAACCCTGTGAAACCAGAACATGTGGACGTTTTGAGGGCGCAAATACGGACTAGAGGGCGAATACGGCTACGTGTCGTCCGACAAGATCTTGCCGGGATTCATGATGTTGTCTGGGTCCAGCGCGGCCTTGATCGCAGCCATGTACCGCGTGGCAGCACCCAGTTCCCTGTTCAGATACGGTCGCTTTCCCTGCCCGATGCCATGTTCACCGGTACATGTGCCTTCCATGGATATCGCCATGTCGTTCAGCCAGCCGACAAACGCCTCGGCCTTGGCAACTTCTTCAACGTTTTCCATGTCGATCAGCAGCAGCGTATGGAAATTGCCGTCCCCCACATGGCCCACGATGGGGGCCAGCAAGCCGAGGCCAGCAGCTTTCTTCTGCGTTTCGGTCACACATTCGGCCAGGCGCGAGATCGGTACACAGACATCGGTCGAGATGCCCCGCGCACCGGGGCGCAGTTGCAGACACGCCCAATACATATCGTGCCGTGCCTGCCAAAGTTTGTTCCGTTCTTCGGTGGTCGAAGTCGCTGCAAAATCCGTGCCGCCAAACTCTTCGGCGATCTGACCAAAGGTTTCAGCCTGCTCTGTGGCACCGCTTTCCGAGCCGTGAAACTCCAGCAACAACAACGGTGTATCCGGCAGACTCAGCCCGGAATAGGCGTTGGCGGCCTGAACCGACAACTCGTCCAGCAACTCGATCCGGGCAACCGGGATGCCATACTGAATCGTCATCATCACCGCACGGCACGCGGCATCGACAGTCGGAAAGGAACACCGGGCCGAACTGATCGCTTCGGGGATACCCTGCAACCGCAATGTCAGCTCGGTGATGATTCCCAGCGTGCCTTCCGCCCCGATCAGAAGACGGGCCAGATCATAGCCGGCCGAAGATTTCTTGGCCCGGTGCCCGGTACGGATGATCTGACCGTCTGGCATCACGGCTTCAAGGCTGAGAACGTTGTCCTTCATCGTCCCATAGCGCACCGCATTGGTGCCCGACGCGCGAGTGGCAGCCATTCCACCCAGCGACGCATTCGCCCCGGGATCAATCGGAAAGAACAGGCCCAGATCGCGCAGATGGGTATTCAACGCTTCGCGCGTGACACCGGGCTGCACGACACAATCCAGATCCTCAGCATGAACTGCAAGCACACTATCCATTTGCGTCAGATCGACCGAGATGCCCCCCGCTGGCGCATTTACATGCCCTTCCAGAGATGTTCCTGTTCCGAACGGGATCACTGGCACCCGATGCGCCGCGCAGGTTTTGACGATGTCCGAAACATCCTGCGTCGAATGCGGGAAAACCACGGCATCGGGGCTTTGGTTTTCGATCCAGGTCGTGGTGTGCCCATGTTGTTCACGGACAGCGGCACCCGTTTGCAACCTGTCGCCAAAGCGCTGCTTGAGAATGCTTATGACGGTTTCAATACCAGCTTCATTCCTTGGCAATGCGGTTGCCTGCACCATTGTCATCCTCCCCTGCCCCAAAGCATTTCGGGCCTTTCAACCTATGACTAAAAGGCCCGTTGAAAGCAGGCAATCCCCACTAATACCGAGGGTCTATTCGCCCAGCGCAATCCCTTCGCGGCGCGGGTCGGCACCACCGCTCAGCCCGTCACCGATTTCGATGGCGTGCAGCCCCGAAGTCAGGTCGCGTGCGTTGACTTCAAAACCCAGCTGAGCAAGCGCGTCTGTAAATCCTTCCGCAGAAGTCGCTGCCTCGACATCATATGTTCCGAACCGGTTGACCAGATGAGGCAGGGAAACCGCCTGCTGCACGTCCAATCCCCAATCGGCCCAGGCGATGATGGAATTGGCGACATAGCCGATAATCCGGCTGCCGCCCGGAGACCCGATAGCCAGAACCGGCTCACCATCCTGCAACACGATAGTCGGGCTCATGGATGAGCGCGGACGCTTGCCAGGCTCCAGCCGGTTGGCAATCGGCACGCCGTCGCTGTGTGTCTTGAACGAGAAATCTGTAAGCTCGTTGTTCAGCAGAAACCCGTTTGTCATCAGGCGTGACCCAAAACCATTCTCGATCGTCGTCGTCATCGACAGCACATTGCCATAGCTGTCCACGATCGAGATATGCGAGGTTGACGGCAGTTCCAGCGACACGTCGTCTGCCCAAATCAAAGCATGGTCAAATTCCGGTTTACCCGGTGCGACCTCGGACAAGGCCACCTCGCTTTCCAGCAAGGCTGCCCGCTGGGTCAAATAACCCGGATCAACCAGCCCCTTGGTGGGCATGGGTATGAAATCGCTATCGGCCATGTACCGCCCACGATCCGCAAAGGCGAGGCGCGAAGCATCGCCGATCAGGCGCCATGCCTCGGCGCTCTCAGCGCCCATTGCTGCAAGATCATAGCTGTTCAACATCCCCAGAATCTGCCCGACGGTCAGCGCACCCGACGACGGCGGGCCCATGCCGCAAACCTCGTAGGCGCGGTATTTGGCACAGACCGGTTCACGTTCGATCACCTGGTAGAGCGCCAAATCCACCCCTGCAAGAACGCCGGGATTTCCTGGGGCATTGCGAACAGTTCGCACGATATCCGAAGCGATTTCACCTCCGTAAAAACCGGCAGCGCCATCGCTGGCCAGCACGCGCAATGTTTCGGCATAATCCGGGTTCATCAACCGCTGTCCCTGCTGCAACGGCTGACCATCAGGCAGGAAATATGCGGCTGTTTCGGGAAAGCGCGACAGGCGGTCAGCATCGTTTTCGACAAGGCTGGCCAGACGCGGGGAAACAAGAAACCCTTCATCCGCCAATCGGATACCGTCGGCAAACAGTCCGGGCCAAGACGCGCGCCCCCATCTTCGGTGCGCCTCTTCCAGCAGGGCAGGCGTACCCGGTGTACCCACCGACAATCCGCCCACCACCGCATCGAAGAATTTCAGCGGCTCGCCGTTTTCATTCTGAAACAGCGTCGGGGTAGTGGCAAGGGGTGCCGTTTCGCGCCCGTCCAGCGTTGTCATCTGCCCGCTGGCCGCGTCGTACCAAACCAGAAACGCACCCCCGCCCAGACCAGAAGATTGCGGCTCGACCAGCCCCAGCACGACCTGCACGGCAACCATCGCATCCGCGGCAGACCCGCCCGCGCGCAGCACTTTGGCCCCGGCCTCGACCGCCAGCGGATTGGCCGCAGCTATCATCCAGTTTTCGGATGTGACAGGAACTCCCTCAAGCTTGGCTTCGAGGGCCGCAATAACCTCGTCGGTCATCGCCTGAACCTGCCCTTCTGTCGCGGCTTCGGGTGCAACGGCATCGGCTGTTTCCTGCGCGAACCCCGGTGTCGAAATAGCAAGTGCGGTAGTAAGCAGCAGTGCTGAAACATGTCTCATCTGTTCTAACCCTCCAATACAATATTTATTTTCAATCCTGTAAGGATTTTGCCCCCTCTGCAACGATCAGGCATGGCAGCGTGTTATCACAGCGAAGTTTCGCCATTTCCCCTATGGTTCGGTTTCTTCGGCGCGACGATCCTGATCATAGCGGGTTGTCTCGGCAAATTCGGGTAGCCACGCCTCGCGCCGTTTGGTCCAGCATTCATATGTCGGTATGAATTGGTCAGGCGCGTCAAGACAGCCCAGATGCACTTCGACTTCGGCACCGCTTCGGGCAAATACCGGAGATCCGCAATCAGGGCAAAAGTACCGGTCAGAATAACCTTTCACATTTCCGGTGATCTTAACCGCATCCGCCGGAAAAATAGCCGCCGCATAAAACAACGCGCCATGGTGTTTGCGGCAGTCCAGACAATGGCAAATCCCGACGCGAAGAGGACAACCCGAAGCCGTGACGCGCAGTTTTCCACAACGGCATCCCCCTTCAAACACGTCCATCCATGATCCTTTCCGACGCGTCAGAGCATCGCAGGCACAACCTGATCCGGTGGGCGGTGGCCATCTTCGAAGGTTTTGATGTTGATGATGACTTTTTCACCCATCTCAACCCGGCCCTCCAGCGTGGCCGACCCCATATGCGGCAGTAGAACCACGTTCGGCAACTGCCGTAAGCGCGGGTTCACACCGGTTCCCTGTTCGTAGACATCCAGCCCCGCGCCCGCAATTTCACCCGCGCGGATCATCCGGGTCAAAGCGTTCTCGTCAATAACCTCACCCCGCGAAGTATTCACGATCACTGCCGAGGGTTTCATCAGCTTTAGGCGGCGCGCGTTCATCAGGTGGAAGGTCGACGGCGTCGATGGGCAGTTGATTGATATCACGTCCATACGCGCCACCATCTGATCCAGGCTTTCCCAATAGGTCGCCTCTAGTTCTTGCTCAATCTCTGGGCGCAATCTGCGGCGGTTGTGATAATGGATCTGCATACCAAACGCCTTGGCGCGGCGGGCCACAGCCTGTCCGATCCGGCCCATGCCCAGAATACCCAAACGCCGCCCGCCAATGCGACCACCCAGAAACGCGGTGGGGGCCCACCCGGTCCAGTCGCCTTGCTGCATGACGCTCAACCCTTCGGGAATGCGCCGTGTGACAGCGAGAATCAGGGCCATGGTCATATCTGCCGTGTCGTCGGTCAGCACACCGGGCGTGTTGGACACCAATATGCCGCGCTGCCGCGCCGTCGCCACATCGATATTGTCGACACCGGCCCCGTAATTGGCGATCAGCCGCAGTTTTTCACCTGCCTGACCCAATAGCCCGCCATCAATGGTATCGGTCACCGTAGGCACCAGAACATCGGCATCCTGCACCGCTGCTACTAATTCTTCACGCGTCATTGGGGTGTCGTCGTCGCGCAGGCGCACGTCAAACAATTCGCTTAACCGGGTTTCTACTGCCTCAGGCAACCGTCGCGTAACGACAACACTTAAACGTTCTCTTGGCACCTCGGCTCTCCCACTGCTTTGCAAACGGACGCGCGCCATGGCATCGTGGCGCAGGATAAGGCGGGGCACAAGAACCCCAATGGCATTGAGTCGACCTTTTTTCAAAACCGGATCAACAGGCATAAGAGCGGGCAGTCAGTGAGTGGTATTCGACCGGTAAAACGCCGATCTTTGGCGGTAGTTTCCGCATTTCTGGTCATGTTCGGTGCGTGCGCCGCACATGCCGAAGCCAAACGCGGATCGGTCACCAACCTGCCCCTGCCCCGATATGTGTCGATGAAGGCAGCCGAAGGGAACGTGCGGCGCGGACCATCCCTAACCCACCGAATCGATTGGGTATTCAAAAGGCGTGGCATGCCGCTGCAGGTCACTGCCGAATATGGCAACTGGCGCAAGGTCCAAGACCGCGACGGCGCGGGTGGCTGGGTTCACTATGCCTTGTTGTCTGGCGTCCGAACGGTGCTGATCGAATCCGAGATGCTGCCTGTTTATGCCCGCCCCGACCCGACCTCGCCCGTGAATGCCCATTTCGAGACCGGAGTAGTGGCGCGACTTGGAGCCTGTTCGCTGGACTGGTGCAGGATCACCGCCGGCGGATACCGTGGCTGGACACTGAAATCGAACCTTTGGGGCGTCGATCCTTCCGAAATTCGGGAATAGGCGAAAGACAAATTCCGGTATCCGCGGTTGCGCATCGCCCCGAAAAAGCGCGACAAGCTGTTTGAGTTACCGGCCCAATCGCCGCTTAACTCGACCTAAACGGAGGACCCTATGCGCGCAGTCACCTATTCAGCCTTCGGAGACGCTGTCGATGTCTTGCGTGTTCAGGATATTCCCCCGGTTCCGCCTGGACCGGGTGAAGTCACGGTCGAGTTGTCTTTTTCCGGCGTAAATCCCTCGGACGTCAAGGCCCGCGCGGGAACCCGACCGGGTGTCACAGAACCTCCGTTTCCGCTGATCGTTCCGCACAGCGACGGGGCTGGAGTCATCACAGCGGTTGGCGATGGCGTACCCGCAACGCGGATTGGTCAGCGCGTGTGGATTTGGAACGGGCAATGGCAACGCGCGTTCGGTACAGCTGCCAGCCACATCACCCTGCCTGAATCTCAGGCTGTGGAACTGCCCGAGACGGTGTCACTTGAAACCGGAGCGATTCTTGGAATTCCGGGCCTCACCGCAAGCCACGCAGTGTTCTCGGGCGGCACGCCGCGCGGGCAAACCATTTTGATCCATGGTGGGGCGGGTACTGTCGGGTATCTGGCTGTCCAGCTTGCCAAATGGGCCGGAGCCAAAGTGATCGCAACGGCCAGCACTCGCAGCTTTGACCGGGTCAAAGCAGCCGGTGCAGATGTCGTTCTCGACTACTCCGGTGAACACCTTTCGGATCAGATTCTCGACGCAAATGATGGACGTGCAATTGGTCGAATCGTCGATGTCGAATTTGGACAGAACCTTAACACCAACATTGCCGTCATCGCCGAGAACGGCCGTATCAACGCATATGGATCTGCCCGGAATATGACACCTGTCTTTCCCTTTGGACCCATGATGTTCAAGGCCGTGACACTCGAGGCGGTCCTGATCTACCTGCTGCCCGCAGATTTGCGCACCGCCGCAATAAAGACACTCCACAAGGCACTGACTGATGGCGCATTGACCTGCCCCGTACATAAGGTCTTTACACTGGAAGAATGCGCTGCCGCCCATGCGATGGTACAGGAAGGCAACCGTATCGGAGCGGTGTTGATCGACACCAAATGAGGGGCCTTCAAAAAAATTTTACGGCGCTCGCTTTTTTTGCAAAACGCTCTTGAACCCTGCCATCAACAATCGTAGATAGCCGCTCACCGTTGGGGTGTAGCCAAGTGGTAAGGCAGCGGTTTTTGGTACCGTGTATCGTAGGTTCGAATCCTACCACCCCAGCCAGATCATCAGAACATAGAACGACGACAGGACCTTGGGTCACCGATACCCGAGGAATGCCCCCGTTTATGCCCCAGCAGTTTGGGGTGTTGTGGGTGTTGAGGGTGGACCCCCAGAAGCCGCTGGAGGCCCATGCCACAGGTTATAGCAAGTCGTAATCGACCCCGTTCGCCCAGTAGTCCCAGTCGTCGCGCTTGTTATCCGCCACCGACCCCTCAATCAGGTGCTCAGGGCGGACGCAGCGCGCGTTATGGCAGCGGTGACGAACTTGTCCCATAATGCTTCCTTCCATTCCTGAGAAAGGATCGCACCATCAAACCATGGGATCAAACACCTAACATCGGTTGGCCGAAAAGACACATGGTTCGGGCAGGCAATAAGTATGAACCTGATCGAACAACTAGTACTCGAATTTCTAACCCGATGTGGATTTCTTGGAAGGCTGTACTTCGGGGGGAAGAGGAGAAAATTAGGAGTGGCGTTGTTGGATTCATAGAACAACGGGACACTCAACAACCGCTAGGGTAACCTTTGCGCACAAAAAGGTTTCCGATACACATGTGAAAGTGGGATTAAATGGTACGGAAATGGTACAATTGGCGCCACTGAGGTGCGTGCGAACCTACGGCATCTTCCAAGACTGTGTTCTTAAGGGGGAATTGGTAGCGGAGGAGGGACTTGAACCCCCGACACGCGGATTATGATTCCGCTGCTCTAACCAACTGAGCTACTCCGCCGTGAGTGAGAGGCGATGTAAGCGAGGGGCCGGGGAGGGTCAAGAGGGAAATCGCCCTAACCGGGGAATTCTTTCACGGGCTCTGTCGCCGTGTCCTGGAAGGGCGTCTGACGGAATATCGTGGTATCCACCGTTCTGCGGATAAACGCGGCGCATATCTCCGGTTCTGTGATCAGGATCATATGACCCAGACCGTCAAGCTCTTCATAGCTCAGACCATATTTGGCCATCGGCGGTCCGTGAAGGGCAGAGGACAGAAGTGCGTCCTGACGACCATACAATATCCCACCGGGGACCGATAGCTCGGGATATCTGGCCACCAGCGCATCGCAGCTGGCATCCAACCCGATAACGTCCTGCGAGGCCGTGACAAAGGCCGAAGGGCGCAGCCCGAGCGCACCACCCGCCCGGTCCAGAAAGTCATTTGGAGGGGTTTCAGGATCAAATGCCACGCCCAGACTGTGCGGCGCTGTTTTTGAGGCCATGGGCACTGCAATCGTGTTGGCAATCAGACTGCGCAGCCATTTGGTCCGAATCTCGAGCGGTTTGAAGATCACCGGTGTTTCAGGCAGCCTGTGCGTCAGCGGTGCCAACAGAGCGAGGCTGGATACCCGCTCGGGGTAATCCAAAGCCAGTGCCAGCGACACCGCACCGCCCAGTGAATGCCCGACCAGCACGGCCTGATCCACGCCTTTGGTTTCAAGAAACTCAGCTATCATCGCGGCCTGCTGCGGCAATTGTGCGAGTTCTGGCGTATCCCGGGTTGAATATCCGCAACCGGGGCGATCCAGCGCGATGACGTGGAAATCCTCGGCCAGTTGATCTGCCAACGCGTAGGTAAAATGCTGTAACTGCCCAGCCAGACCATGAATCAGGATAACCGTCTGCGCGTCCGGATTGCCCTTTTCCACATAGTGGATGCTGCCGCCCTGCACGGACACGATCTGGCCCATCTGCGGCACGGTTTTTAGCCCCTGACGGGTTATACGCCGGGTCCACAGGGCCATGGCCAGAAGAAAGACGGCAAAGGCCGCAACCAGGCTAAGAAAAATTGTCATCTAGCTGTCTCCGGTCCTAATAGGGATGTATTGCTCCAATCCCGATTGTGACATGCGTTTCTGAAACTCGGCAACTGTTCCGGGCCAAAGCGTCGTGTTTTGCCCGTCCGCATCAATGTACCAGGATGTGCAGCCTCCGGTTTGCCAGACACTGTCCGCGTGGCGGTCCTGCATTTCCTGTGTAAAGGCCGCCTGTTTCGCTGCATCGGGGGTGATCACCGACAGTTCCTTGCGTTGCATCTCGCTCAGAACCCGGCCGATATGCCCGACCTGAGCTTCGATCATCAACACGACCGAATTATGCCCAAGCCCGGTATGAGGCCCCAGAAGGATAAAAAAGTTGGGAAAACCGGCTATCGCCGTGCCCAGATGAGCAGACATCCCGTTTGTCCAGGCCGACCGCAGCGTTAGCCCATCTGTGCCGGTAATATCCAACCTCTCTACGACATTGGTGACCTGAAACCCGGTGCCCCAGATCAGCACGTCTGCCTCTGCCCTGGTGCCATCTGACGCGAGGATGCTGTTGCCATCGATACTGGCCACGCCGTGCGGAATGACGCTGACATTGTCGCGGGCCAGCGCCGGGTACCAGTCATTTGAACTGAGAATGCGTTTGCACCCAATTCGATAGTCTGGGGTCAGAATGCGCCGTTCTTCTGGGTCGGCAATCGCGCCTTCCAGCGATTTTCGCCACATCTTCAGAGCAAAGTTCATCGCGCGTTCCTCGCCCCTGAACACGCGGTGACGAAACTCGAAGAACATGAAAATCAGTTTGCGCCGGATGCGCGGAAGCAGGGGAAGGTAGGCATACAGTTTGCGCACCCAAGGCGCGATCGGGCCGTCAGGGCGCGGCATGACGTACGGCGCGCTGCGCTGAAAAACGGTGACGTGGCGCGCAACCGTGGCAATCTCGGGCACGAACTGAACGGCTGACGCCCCGGTGCCCACAACAGCCACATGCTTTCCGGTCAGATCGACGGTGTGATCCCATTCGGCCGAATGAAAACAGGGGCCGGGAAAACTGCCCGCGCCGGGAATATCCGGAATGCTGGGATGATGCAGTGCGCCGATGGCCGAGACCAGAAACCGGGCCGACCAGAACTGGCCATCCATGGTTTCGACCTGCCAAAGCGTGCCATCCCATTTCGCCGATTTCAGCGCCTGCCCAAAGTGGCAAAGATCATACAACCCTTCCTGATGCGCGACATCTTGCAGATATTTCTGTATCTCTGCGCCACCGGCATAGGCGCGGCTCCAGTGCGGATTAGGGTGGGTCGCCATGGAATACAGATGCGAAGGTACATCGCAGGCGACGCCAGGATAGGTGTTCTCGCGCCACGTGCCACCGATATCTTCGGCCTTTTCCAGAATGGCGATATCTTTGATGCCACGTTTGCGCGCCTCAAGCGCCATCGTCAGACCCGAGAACCCGGCACCGATGATCAGCATCTCTGTCGTGTGGTGCATTGAAGCGCCCCTCCTGAAACAACTTTATGGATATCTGTTGCAGATGTCTGCACGTGATTGGCAGTGAAGTAGGTCACACAAGGTAAAATGACTGAACGACCTTACGTGAACAGACATGGCGAAAAACCGTCATCAGGGCGGTGTCGCTTCCTGCAAACACATATCGCAATCAGAGAGGTGAACGGCGCGTAATTCCGTCAGTCTGATTCAAAACAGGAGGATTGCCCCTTGTCGACCCGTACTCTTGCACGCGCTGGTGGGCGTTCCGCGCGCCGCGCTCTTCGCACCGCGCCGAATTTTGACATGCTGCCGGGGCTGACACGCGGCATCCCGCATTGCGAAGTTATGGACGGACGTCAGGTTGAGCTTATCGACAAGGCCGCCATGGATATTCTGGAGAATGTCGGTGTCCAGTTCCGCGACCCGACCGCAGTGGAAGACTGGAAGAAAGCGGGCGCGAAGGTTGACGGAGAGCTGGTCTTTCTGGACCGCAACATGGTGCGCGAGCTGATCGCGACCATTCCGACGCAATTCACCTATCACGCGCGCGATCCGCAAAAGAACCTCGCTCTCGGCGGCAAGCACTCGATCTTCGTGCCGATGACCGGCGCGCCGTTTCTTCGTGATCTTGACGACGTGCGCCGGAACCCGACGCTGGACGATCTGGCGATGTTTCACAAACTGTCGCACATGATGCCCGCACTGCACAGTTCGGCCCATCATATCGTCGAACCTTACGATCACCCGATCAGCCAGCGGCACTTGCGCATCACTTATTCGTCGATGAAATACTCGGACAAGACCTTCATGGGCATGACCACCTCGCCCAGGAATGCCGAGGATGTGATGGACATGTGCGATATCCTGTTCGGCGAAGGTTTCATTGACGACCATCCTGTTACCACCGGCAACTGCAACGGCAACAGCCCTCTGGTCTGGGACGAAACCATGCTGGGAGCGCTGCGGGCCTTCTGCCGTCGCAATCAGCCGGTTTTGTGCTCGCCCTTCGTTCTGGGCGGTGCCAATACGCCCGCATCGGTACCCGCAACCGTGGCACAGCTGACCGCCGAGGCGCTTTCTGCGC
Source organism: Ruegeria sp. AI2 (assembly GCF_056541275.1). Classification (NCBI taxonomy): domain Bacteria; kingdom Pseudomonadati; phylum Pseudomonadota; class Alphaproteobacteria; order Rhodobacterales; family Roseobacteraceae; genus Ruegeria; species Ruegeria sp. AI2. The sequence goes on along the minus strand of NZ_JBQFYB010000001.1, from coordinate 13,728 downwards.
TGGCCTATACGCAGGTGATCCGCAAGGGCTGTCCAGCGATCTGGGGGCACTACCTGTCAACCGTTTCGATGAAATCCGGTGCACCGATGGCAGGGACGCCTGAAATCAGTCTGATGAATTTCATGATTGGTCAGATGGCACGCTTTTACGATGTGCCATGGCGCACCTCGAACACGCTGGGCGGGGCCAAGACGTTTGACGCACAGGCCGGGTACGAATCCGCGACAACTCTGGGCGCTGTTCTTCATGCAGGGGCACATTACATCTGGCATTCGGCAGGCTGGAACGAGGCGGGGATGCATTGTTCGGTCGCCAAGTTTGTTGTGGACGCGGAACAATGCGCGATGGCCTATCGGATGGCGGAAGGTCCTAAATGGCACGATTTCGATCAGGCGCTGGCGGCGGTTTCTGATGTGGGTCCCGGCGGACACTATCTGGGTCATCCGCACACGCAAGACAATTTCCAGACTGCGTTCTTCATGCCGGAACTGTTCGACAACAACTCGATCGAACAGTGGGTGGCGGAAGGTGAAGTTGAAATCACCGAACGCGCTCTGAAATACGCGAGGAAGCTTTTGGCTGAGTATCAGAAACCAAAGCTGGACGAGGCCAAGAACGACGCCCTTCTGGACTATATCGCCCGCCGTGAGAGGGAAATTCCGGCAGCAGATGAGCTAAACCAGACATACTGATGCAAACTCCCCGTGCTGGCCTGCCCGAAACACGGGGCGGGTTCTTTTACGTTCAAGACCAAGAGACCAAAATGAAGATCGCTGAACTGCTCATCTACAGCCACGACCTGTCGGTCAAAAACGGACCCTACACCATGGCCAATGCACAGGTCTGGTCCTTGGATACCACGCTGGTGAAAGTTGTGGCGGACAACGGTCTGGTTGGCTGGGGGGAAACCTGCCCAGTTGGGCCAACATATGCCGAGGCGCACGCAGCAGGTGCCCGCGCAGCGCTTGCCGAAATTGCCCCTGGCTTGATCGGGGCCGAGGTACTGCCCCTGTCCCTGCATCGCCGGATGGATAGGCTGCTGAACGGGCATGCCTATGCTAAGGCGGCCATCGATATCGCGGTGCATGACCTGCTGGGCAAGCATCTGGGCGTTCCGGTCTGTGACCTGCTGGGCGGTGCGACCACGAACAAGGTACCATCCTACTACGCCACTGGCGTCGGCGCGCCCGATGACATTGCCCGGCTGGCAGGCGAAAAGCTGGCAGAAGGCTACCCCCGTCTGCAGATCAAAGTTGGGGGTCGTCCGGTCGAGATCGACATCGAAACCATCCGAAAAGTCTGGGATGTGGTCAAAGGATCAGGCATGCGACTTGCCATCGACGGCAACCGGGGCTGGACCACGCGCGACGCCCTGCGCGTCAGCCGCGAATGCCCCGAAATCCCGTTCATCATGGAACAGCCCTGCAACACCATCGAAGACTTGCAGAAGATCCGGCCTCAGGTCGCACACGGTATATACATGGATGAAAACAGCACCAGCTTGAACATCGTGATTTCGGCAGCGGGCACCGGTTTGGTCGATGGGTTCGGCATGAAGGTCACCCGCATCGGCGGTCTGCATCCGATGCGCGCTTTCCGCGACATCTGCGAGGCGCGCAACCTGCCACACACCTGCGATGACAGCTGGGGAGGAGACATCATCGCTGCCGCCAGTACTCATATCGGTGCCACCGTTCGGCCCGACCTGCTGGAAGGTGTCTGGCTGGCTGCGCCTTATATCGAGGGAAACTACGACCCTGAAAACGGCATCCGGATCAAAGGTGGGCATATTGAACTGCCAACCGGGCCGGGGTTGGGCGTGGTTCCTGATGAAGGCCAATTCGGTGCTCCGGTTGCATCGTTCTAACAATGGATGACTTTATGAACCTGAATGGAAAATCGGCTCTGGTCACTGGCGCAGCCGGTGGCATCGGGGCGTCAATCGTTCAACGCTTGCGCACCGCGGGGGCGCGGGTCGCCGTCGCAGACCGGTCGGTCGGTGGCATCGAGGCTGAGGCACATCTGCCCGGCGATTTACTTGATCCCGCCTATTCTGATTGCTTACCTCAGGCTGCGGCTTCGGCGCTGGGTGGGCTCGATATCGTGATCAACAATGCAGGCGTCATCACGCGCGGGTCGGTCACGGAAACGTCTGATGCGGATTGGTCTCTGTCACTGGGGGTCAACGTTGAAGCGCCCTTTCGTATCTGCCGTGCCGCGATTCCAATCATGGCCGAAGCAGGGAGTGGGGCCATCGTCAACACCGCGTCCTGCTGGGGGTTGCGTCCGGGCCCTAACCACGCCGTGTATTGCATGACCAAAGCGGCCATTGCGTCCTTGACCCAGTGCATGGGCATGGACCACGCCCATCAGGGCATCCGCATCAACGCGGTATGCCCGAACGAAGTGAATACTCCGATGCTGCGCTCGGGCTTTGAAAAGCGGGGTTTTGATCCCGATTCCGCGGTGGCTTCGCTGGGCCAAACCGTGCCGCTGGGCCGGATCGCCGAGCCCGAGGACATCGCCGACGTCATCATGTTCCTGGTCTCGGACGCGTCGCGTTATGTTTGCGGCACGCTCGTCGAGGTCAATGGAGGGAAACCGGTATCATGAAGCGGCTCGACGGAAAGGTGGCACTGGTCACCGGCGCGAGCAGCGGCATCGGCAAGGCCATTGCCCGGCGTTTGCACGACGAAGGCGCACTTGTCTTCACCGCCCAACGTGGTCAGGACACCGAATTCCAAGGCATTGCTGCAGATTTCACCCTTCCCGACAGCCCGGCACAGGTGGTCAACGAAGTGATCGCGAAAGCCGGGCGTCTGGACGTGTTGGTCAACAACGCCGGCATGATGCAGGAAGCCTCGGTCGAAGGAATGAGCCTTGAGGACTGGCACCGCAACCTGACGGTGAACCTGACCGCCCCGTTCCTGATGATCAAGGCCGCGCTGCCGCATCTGCGCCAGACCAAGGGCGCCATCGTCAACACCGGATCCATCGAAGGCTTAGGCAGCAATCCTGGTCACGCTGCCTATTGCGCATCAAAGGCAGGGTTGCACGGCCTGACCCGCGCCGTTGCCGTGGATCACGGGGGTGAAGGTATCCGCTGCAACGCCGTCGCGCCCGGTTGGATCGACACCGAGTTGAACGAGGATTTCATCAAATCCATGCCCGACCCGTCCGCATTCCGTCGCGACATCGCCAAGATCCACCCGGTGGCCCGAACAGGGCGGTCTGAAGAAGTTGCCGCGCTCGTCGCGTTTCTGGCGTCCGGGGATGCGGGTTTCATCACCGGGCAGGTCTATACGGTGGATGGAGGGCGCATGGCGAAGCTCAGCTTGCCTTGACCTCATTCCTTGCCTGACCGCCATTCTTTCCAGATCAGATAGCTGTTTACTCCAAACGAGGCAAACGGCTCGGGTGGCAATCGCGGCAGGTCCGGTTGCGCCAGAAAATGATCTGCAATCTCTGATCCGCCTTGCAGTACCAGTTCTGCCACCCCTATTCCCTGCAAGGTGCCTCGAGCGATACCCAGACCGTTCTGACAACAGGCCGAGAACACATCATCCTCCAATTCGCCAAACGCCGCAGATCCGTTGCGGCTGAGGCACAGCATTCCGGCCCAGCGATGCTCCATCTGCACATCTGACAGATGCGGAAAGCGTTCCCTGAACTTTCTGTCATGCACCCAGCCTGAATTGCGCAGTCGCATTGGACTGGTTTCGATCGTTGGATGAAAGCTTGAGCAGGTGCGAATCAGGATGCGATCCCCATAGCTTCCCGAGATACGCCGTACCGACGTCCCCATTGGGTTCGCAGGCGTCACCGACCAACGCGACTGCCCGCCCATTGTCTTGATCTGCGCGTCGGTCAGCGGCGCTGTGAGCGAGGCATAGAGGCAAATATGCATCAATTGCCGCTGATAGAACCCAAAGCTCTCCAGATGGCCATTGTTGGCCAGAATGATCCGCCCGGTGCTGACCTTGGCCTTGTTGGTGCTGACCACCCAGCCTGCGCCTTGTTGTTCAATTCGGATGACGGGTGAATGCTCGAATACATTGATCTGCCCGGCCAGACGGGCAGACAGCGCCCGCACATATGCCGCAGGCTGGATCATCACTGTTCCCGGCGCATAGAGCCCCGAGGTATAGTGTGGGCTGCCTGTGATCTCTTGCATCTGCTGCTGATCATAAAGCGTATGCGGCTCGCCCAGTTTGGTCAGGTGCGCGGCAAAGGCGCGGTTATGCGCGTCGCCCGCTTTGGTGGCGGCGGCATTGTATTTGCCGCAAGGGTCGAACATTTCCTGTGGCAGCCCGCAATCGGAGGCCACTTCGGTCGCAAAGGCAATGGCCTTGCGGTTCAGCGCAATGGTGGCACGATCTGTCTCTGATCCCTTGCCCGCGTAGTTATCCGAGGCCAAATCATGGGGCAGGTCGATCATGAACCCCGAATTCCGGCCTGCCGAGCTCTCCGCGAAGCGATCGGCTTCCAGCAGAACGATTTTCAGCGAAGAATCCAATTGATGCAGCCGCCGTGCCGCGCTGAGCCCGGCAAACCCGCCGCCAACTATTGTGATATCCGCGGTAAGGTTCCGTTCCAGCACCGCCAGAGGTGTTTGGGGCGGCAGAATCGCGTTCCATCCCGACGGACCTGTCTGCCGGGGTAGCCTTTTGGCGTCATGTCGGCTCAACCGACGGCCTCATCCGCGTCATCGGCCAGATCGATCCAGATGGTTTTCAACTGGGTGTACTGATCATGCGCGTGTATCGAGTTATCACGACCCCCAAAGCCCGATTGCTTGTAACCACCGAAGGGTGTCGTGATGTCACCTTCGCCGAAGCTGTTCACTGTCACGGTGCCTGCGCGGATCATCCGCGCACCTCGAATGGCGCGTTTGACATTGGCCGTGAAGATCGAGGCACATAAGCCATAGTCGGTGTCGTTCGCGATCTGGATCGCTTCATCGAAGCCCGAGACTTCAATTACCGACAAGACAGGGCCAAAGATTTCCTCGCGCGCTAATGCAGCGTCGTTGCCGGGCACTTCGACCACGGTGGCCTCGACAAACCCGTTGTCTGCCTTGCCACCGATCACCACGTTCTCGGCCTGATCCAGATAGCCACAAACCTTGGTGTAGTGATCTTCGCTCACCAGTGCGCCCATGCGGGTTTCGGGGTCGAGCGGGTCGCCGATGTTCCATTGTTTGGCGTGATGCGCGATGCGCTCCAGCAGCTCGGCCTTCACTTTCTTATGCACGATCAGGCGTGACGAGGCCGAGCAGTTTTCACCCATGTTCCAGAATGCGCCATTGACGATATGCGCCGCCACCCTGTCCAGGTTTTCGGCATCGTCCATCACGATGGCTGGGTTCTTGCCACCCATCTCCAAGACCACCTCTTTGGCGTTGCTTTCCGCCGAATAGGTCAGAAAGCGTTTGCCGGTCACGGTTGAGCCTGTGAAGGATACCATGTCGATATCCATGTGCCGCCCAATGGGTTCGCCCACTTCGGCTCCGCCGCCGGGAACGATGTTCAATACACCGCGTGGCAAACCTGCCTCCATCGCCAATTCGGCAAGGCGCAGGGCCGTCAAAGTGGTTTCAATCGCCGGTTTCACAACAACCGAACAGCCTGCCGCCAGTGCTGGCCCTATCTTCCATGCCAGCATCAGCAGCGGAAAGTTCCAGGGCAGCACCAGACCGACGACGCCGATTGGCTCGCGCACCACCATAGCGATGTGATCGTCGCTGGCGGGTGAAACCTGATCGTAAATTTTGTCAATCGCCTCGGCGTGCCACTTCAGGCAGTGGATCGTCTCGGGCACATCAACAGTTTCGCAGTCAAAGATCGTCTTGCCGCTGTCGATGCTCTCCATCACGGCCAGTTCACGGGCGTTGCGGGTTATCAGCTTGCACAACCTGATCAATATATCTTTGCGATCAGACGGATGCAGCTTGCTCCAGCGGCCATCGTCAAACGCCTCACGAGCTTTCGCGACCGCAAAATCCACATCCGCCCCATCGCAGGATGCGATATCGGTCAGTTTTTCACCGGTTGCAGGGTTTTCTGTCGCAAAGGTCTGGCCCGAGAACGACGGACGGAATGCACCGTCGATAAAGGCGCCTGTCGGCAGGTTCAGACCTGCGGCGATGGATTTGTATTCGTCCTGTGTCAGCAGATCCATGTTTGTCACCCCTCAGCCACGATGTCAGCGATTGTCTTCCTCAGCACGCGCGTCACCTGTTCCAGCGCGCGCTTGTCATCTTTGTTCAGGCCCTTCAGTGGAGGCCGCATGATACCCGCGTCGATCCCGTTCATGGTGACGCCATGCTTGATGGTCTGGATGAACTTGCCACCCTGTTCCAGCACCCGCATCAGCGGCATCATCGCAGACATGATCCGGCGCCCTTTGGCAAAGTTGCCTTCGATCACGCAGGCCTGATACAATGCCACATGTTCTGCTGGCAGGAAGTTCGAACCGCCGCAGACCCAGAATGGTGCGCCCCAGGCGAAAAACTCCAGTGCCTGATCGTCCATGCCACAGCCCAGCTGGATATGCGGATAATCCCGCGCCAACAGATGCACCCGGTTGATATCGCCCGAGCTTTCCTTGATGCCGCAGAAATTTCGGCTCCGACCTACGCGGTCAAGGAACTCTTCCCCCATCATTGTGCCGGTACGGTGCGGATAGTTGTAAAGCATCACCGGCAGGTCGGCGGCCTTGTCGATGGCCAGCGCGTTCAGCGCGTTTTCGCGATCCGTCGGTACCGAATAGGGCGGGCTGGCCAACAGGATGGCGTCCGCGCCGATGTCGCGCGCGCCCGCGGCCAACGCAATCGAGTCCGAAGTCAGCATCGCGCCCGTGCCAACCACCAAGGGCAACCGCCCTTTCAGGCGCTGATGCGTGAATTTGGCCAGTTCCAGCCGCTCCGCCACGGTCTGGGCATAATTCTCACCTGTGGATCCGCCGGAAATCAGGCCGTGCACACTATTTTCGATCAGGTATTCGATCACGTCGGACAGGGCGTCCCAGTTCACGCTGCCATCGTCGTGATAGGGGGTGATCACAGGGGTATATATCCCTTCAAACTTGAAAATCGGGTTCATTCCGTCCTCATGCGGGTTTCGAAAATGGTGGGATACCCATCGGCACATCCAGCGCGTCAGGCATCACGAACATCCCGATCTGATCCCGGGACAGGTTCCAGTGATCCTCGGCCAGTTTCGCCGCCGCGGCTTCATCGCGTGCCTCGATGGCTGCGATGATCGCGTCATGCTGTTGGCTGGCCAGCGACAGGTTTTCGGACATTTCAACTGTCTGTGGCCGGTAGAATGTCATGCCAATCCGTGCATGATCGATCAGCAGCCGGTTGAATGACGGCAGCAGGTAGATATTGCCGGACATCTCTCCGGTCACGTCATGAAAACTGTTGTTGGCAAGTGCGCGATCTTCGGCCGACCCTGAACGAAGGGCAGCTTTGAATGCTTGCTGAGCCGCTTTCAGTTCTTCGATTTGCGCGTTAGTCGCGTTCACTGCCGCCAGACGCAGGATGGCCCCGTAAACCATCGGCGCGGCAAGGAAGAAATCGCGCAGTGTGGTGTAGGACATTTCCGAAACACGGGCACTGCGGTTTTTTCGCAGATCCAGATAGCCTTCGCCAGCCAGTTGACGAAACACTTCGCGCAGAGGCGTGCGCGACAGGCCGAATTCATCGGACAGATGCGCCTCATCCAGATCGTCACCTGGACGAAGGCGCAGCGTCAGGATGGACATCTTCAGGTGTTCTCTGAGCGCATTTTTGCGCGACTTGGCTTCGTCTTTCATCCTTTGGCCTCACTATGTCCTGTGGCAGCTGCGTTCGAATCGCGGAGGTCACAGTTTTGTATTTCTAAAAAATACAACTTGTATACAAAAAAATCTCGTGCAGCATGGATGTCCGCAAAATAGACTCACGTTCGGGCGTCGGCCCAGTTTGGAAATGGTCCTGCTCATGCCTCAGACGCAGCACTTCGCCTTCATCCTGGTCGAGGAGTTTTCGCACCTCGCTTTTTCCTGCGCGGTCGAGCCGCTGAGAATCGCCAACCTTGTAAGTGGCGAAGAGCTGTATCGCTGGTCATTTGTATCCGAACAGGGCGAGCAGGCCGTGTCTTCCAATGGGTCTGTCACCCTTGTGCATTCCGGACTTGAGGAACTGTCCAAGTGCGATCAGCTCTTTGTTTTGTCGGGCATTCACATGCGTGACCACGTGACCCGTTCCCTTCTGGCCACACTGCGGCGCGAACGAGCGCGTGGAACGCGGATCGGGGCATTGTGTTCCGGCGCGTGGCTGCTGGCCGAGGCCGGGTTCCTCAACGGTATGCAGGCGGCGATCCATTGGGAATACCACGACGCGTTCATGGAAGCCTTTCCGGATATCAATCTGGTGCGCAGCGTCTTTGTCGCCGACGAAAAACACATTACCGCATCAGGTGGGACCGCGACCGCAGACCTGATGCTGCATCTGATTGAACGCGACCATGGCGAAGAGCTGGCCACCGATGTTGCGGATCAAATGGTCTATAACACTGTGCGTAATGCGACCGCCAAGCAGCGCGTTTCGCTGCAATCGCGCAATGGAATGCGCAATGCCCATCTGGCAAAGGCGATAGACATTATGCAGGACAGCCTGGAAACCCCAGTTTCCCCATCCTTCATTGCAGACAAATTGGGTATTTCCACCCGTCAACTTGAACGGTTGTTTGGCAAATACCTAAACACTTCCCCTAAAAGGTACTTTATGGAAATGCGGCTGGAACGGGCCCGGAAGCTGCTTTTGCAAACCGAGGCGTCGGTTACCGAAGTCGCCGTGGCCTGCGGCTTCGAAAATCCGGGTCATTTCTCTAGGGTATACAGATCCAGTTTCGGCATCACGCCGCACGCGCAACGCAACAAGATCAACTGAAAAAGATGGGTTGCTGGTTCGCGCTTACCGGCGGGGGTGCCGCGATCTGTTGGCCTCGAACTGGCCTGATCTGGCACCCCCTGATCCTGCCGGGATACCCCCTCGTTAAAAACTGGACTAGTCAACAGACCGGCAGGATTACCCACCAATAAATCTCGATATAGGCATAAGTATATCAAGAACTTGTCATCCAGAGATTTGTTGTGCCCTGTTTCGTTAATCTACTGTTAATTTAAGGCTCAGATTGAGGCTTTGATTGTGGGTAATCTGCAATATCGACATGCGGTCGCCGCAATCTGTTCAACCTGATGGCGTTTCGTGACTTGGGTCAGGCCTCAGAGGTTTCTAAAAGGAATCTGTTTCACGGTTCAAAACAAGTAGTGAACATATCACTGAGGTTTGGTCGACCCACGCTCGGACAACGCGCCTGCCGATCATCTTTGAAGGCAAAAAAACGAACGAATCCAGTCCAGGTCAGAATCAAGACAGCATTCGAAGGGCAACTTGACGGGTTGTGAGGAAACCCAGGTCAAGATTGCGCGCCGTTGGAATATGGCTTTGAGGCCGTAGATTGTACGTATCTGGCATGCTGCGCTGACGACACTGATATCCTGTAAGACCAGAAGCGATCGGATTCCGTCAGTCCAGATGATAGGACAGAAACCGTTCTGTCCCGCCGGCACTATACCCCCACTGTGCTTTGACACCGAAAACTTCTGAAACGGTTTCCAAAGACAGGGCATGTTCGGGCGGGCCAAGAGAGACCAGCCGCCCTTTTGACAAAACAGCAACCCGGTCACAGGCCATCGCCTGATTCAGATCGTGGAGTGCCATCACTGTCGTCACTTTTAGAATTCGAACACAGTTCAGGATCGACAGTTGGTGATGAATGTCCAGATGGTTGGTCGGTTCGTCCAAAAGCAAGAGTCCCGGTTGCTGAGCCAAAGCGCGTGCGATGTGCAGTCGCTGGCGCTCTCCTCCCGACAATGTCGCCCATTCTCTGTGTGCCATATCGGCCATTTCCACGGTTTGCAGGGCTTTGTCGACTTGCCAGGTGTCCTCGGCGCGCCACGGCCGTAAGGCCGACAGCCAGGGCGTGCGGCCCAGTTCGACCACGGATCGTGCAGTCACGCGTTCGGCCGTATCAGCCTGTTGTTCAACGATGGCAATCCGTTGGGCAATTTGTCTGCGCGACAAATACGAAACGGGATGACCCGCTATGACGACTTTTCCTGAAACCGGACGTGCCAACCCCGCCAGCAGGCGCATCAGCGTTGATTTTCCCGAACCGTTAGGTCCGACCAAAGCAAGTGTTTCGCCGGGTTCCACGACAAAGGATACGTCTGACAGCAAAGTCTTGCCGCGAACGGAATATGTCAGGTTTTGCGCCTCGATCTTCATCGGGCGCTCCTCTGGCCGCGCACCAGAATTACGGCAAAGGCAGGCGCACCGATCAGGGCGGTGACCACCCCAATCGGCAGAACCTGACCCGGGATGATGATGCGCGACACGATATCTGCGCCGATCAGGAAGACCGCTCCGATCAAGGCGGCGGTTGGGATAAGCCTGCGATGCCCCGGTCCCACAAGGAACCGGGCAGCATGAGGGATGACCAGCCCGACAAAGCCAATGGATCCGACGATAGAAACCATGACAGCTGTCGTGAGCGCGGTCGCAAAGATCAGGGTTGCCTGCACCCGACGTACCGATATGCCCAGCGAGGCCGCTGAATCAGAGCCGAAAATAAAGGCGTCCAGTGCTCTGGCGTGAAAGCGGCAAATGAGCCAGCCGACAAGGGCCACCGGAATGGCCAGATACACATCCGGCCAGCGCACGCCGCTGAGGTTTCCCATCAGCCAGAACATGATCCCGCGCGCCTGATCGGCATTGGCGGATTTGGCGATGATGAAGGCCGTCAGCGCATTGAACAACTGAGACCCGGCAATTCCCGCCAAGACGATCTGTGCCGTCGCAGCCCGCCCGCCCCCTGCGCCAGCGGCTCGGGCCAGTAACGCGACAAAACCAAAAGCCAAAAGCGCGCCATTGAACGCGCCAAAAGACAGCGACAAAGCCCCCCCACCCAAACCAGCGATGGTTACAGCCACGGCACCCGTCGAGGCCCCGGCAGAAATGCCCAAAATGTAGGGGTCGGCCAACGGGTTTCGCAGCAAAGCCTGCAACACGACCCCTGCGACAGCCAGACCGGCACCGCAGGACGCAGCGACCAGAGCGCGAGGAAGCCGGTAGCTCCAGATAATACCCTGATCAATTGGGTCGACAGGAAAGTCCGCTCCGGCCAGCTTGTTGGCAAGAACGGAGAGAACCAAATCGGGCGACAGAGAGGTTTCCCCGATCATCGCGCCCGCAAGAACCGCCGCAATCAACAATGGCACGGTAAGGCACGCAGCCTTGAAACCCTGCCGTAAAATTGCGGCGACCTCGTTCACAGGTTGTTTCCGATGGTATCCAGCTTCTCGGCCAGATCCTCCAGTGCCGGGATTGCGCGGATGGTGGCGTCCATGGCCTGCGCATCCATAATGACGATCCGGTCATTTTTGACCGCATCCATCTGGCTGGTCACCGGATCAGCGCGCAGGAACTCCAGCTTTTTCAGGTAGTCGTCCGCAGCAAAGCGACGGCGGTCCATCTTGGCGATAACAATCACCGTCGGATTGGCCTTGGCAATGGTTTCCCAGCCCACTGTTGGCCATTCTTCATCCGTCTCGATGACGTTGCGGATACCCAATTTACTCATCATGTATCCCGGTGCGCCTTTCTGTCCGGCCACAAACGGGTCGCTTTCCATTTCGGGAGAGGAGAACCAGAATACGGCTGACACATCGTCCAGCTTCACGGTTTGCGCCTTGGCAACGGCTGCGGCTTCGCGGGCCTTGTACTCGGCAACCAGGTCCGTGCCGCGCTCGGACACATCAAAGGCTGCCGCCAGTTCTTCGATACCCTGATACAGCGTATCGGTCGAGAACGCCTGCAGACGGGTGCCATCGCCGCCGACCGTATTGTCTTTGCCGATGCAATCTGCAGGCATTACATACGTTGGAATGCCCAGTTCGTGAAATTGCTCACGCGTGGCGACGATGCCCTCGGGTCCGACATGCCATTCATATTGCGCTGCGACCAGTCCCGGCCGCTTGGCAACAACGCTTTCAAAGCTGGGATCATTGTCTGCCAGACGCTCTACCTTGGCATTCACCTCGGCATATTCAGGCAGCACCTCGTTGAACCAGACCGAGGTTCCAAGAACCTGCTCGCCCAGACCCAGCGCAAAAAGCACCTCGGTCGCGGCCTGGCCGACCGTGACTGACGACGTCACTGGCGCGTCAAACGTGACCGAGTGACCGCAGTTTTCGATAGTTAGGGGAAAGTTTCCTTCGGCGGCAGCGCTGGTAGCCAACAAGGAAAGGCCAATCAGGCCAGTGCGTAGAAACATGACAATCGATCTCCATGTGTCAATGACCAGAGAACGGGTGAATGGGCATTTACCGAAGCAACAGGCGCTTTACTGCCTGCCGTGAGCGCAGGGTAGAAAATAGACCGCCCGGCGCGTTTCTTCGGCAACCTCCCCGGACAACCCCGCCCGGTGTGTTTCGGTTTCATACCGGCAGGTCTCCTGACTGACGGGTCTTTGTCTGTCCTGTCTTCCCAGACCAAAATGGCCCAGTGACGGAAATGGACAGCGCTCGCCGCCTACAGTTGCGGGGGCAGTTCCGGTTGGCACCAAAAGGCACCTCGGATTCCCTCTTAGCCACATCGGGACCGGTAAAACGCGGGTACCTTAACACTTACCCTGCGGCAAGAAAAAACTCCGGGGTCTTTCCCATTTTCTCGCAAGAGCATGGACCTGCGCGTCTCAACATGGCGCTGATATCAGAAAAGCCGCTGAGAACGCGCCAAAATCCGGACCCAGATTCATAGTGTGTGATATTAGGGAAAATCATGGCTGGGGTGGTAGGAATCCTTGCCCTCCGATGAAACCTAAGAGCTTTTCCCAACGGTAACCAGAACTGGGGCGGTTTCGGGGGCATTCTGCTGAGCGAAGCGACGGGCATTTTGACCGCTAGATCGACCGTGCACTGCCGCTGGCGGGACAGAGCTTACTACACCGCTTGAGAACCGCTAACTGGCGCAGGACAGGACCGCTGACGAGGCGTTCCGGGGGCTGACGGGTGGTGGTGTGTGGGGGGGGGGTGTAGTGGAGCGCGGAAACTTGTACTGGCGCTCTGTGTCCCAGTTCACAGAACCTCTCATTCATCCAGGTTAACGTAAGGTCATCAATGGGAGGTCGCAATGCTTCGTAAGACTTCAAATACCTGGCACACTCGCACCGAACACGCAGTAACCATGATGCACCCAGTTGTGCGTATCTTGCGTCATTGCACCCAGATGCAACGCCAAGTGAACCGCTACTATTGAATTCGAGCGCGGGTAGGCCGACCGGCTGACGACCGTTTGTTGACATTGATGAAGTGGCTGACCGTTGGCGCAGAAGCGGACGTTCGAGCGGACAACGGCGAAGGACCGTATCGAGCCCAAATTGACGTTTTCTGCGTCACGAGCGAACTGGCGCAAACTGCGGTAAGCGGACATTGCTCGCCGAACAAAAGCAACAGCTATTCGAATGCTACTTGAATAGGGATTGATCCAATAACCTCGCCTAACTGCGTTGCTCGTTGGCTTCTGTTAGGTGTTCAGTCCCGGCATTTGGTGGATCGGATTTAGGATGAATCGATCTGGCTCTAAAGTCCAGATCTTGCAGACGTATTCATAGGGCG